>JAEKKN010000045.1 GCA_019510305.1 Microbacterium sp. | reverse complement strand
GGAGACCTGGCCCCACAGCACCAGATAGCCCGCAGCGACGAGTCCGACGAGTTGCGACCACGTCCGTTTCGCGAACCAGCCGTCGAAGAGGAAGAATCCGACCTGTTGAGCGAACAGCCAGACGAAGGCGATGTTGGGGATGCCGAACAGCTCCTGCCCGAGGCCGTAGCCGGTGGACGGCACGGCGTCGATCCCGAGCACGCTCCCGACGAACAAGAACCGGAAAGCGTCGACGGCGACCGCGGCAGCGAACAGCCAGAGCAGCACCCAGCCGCGGTATCGCGCGTGCAGGCGCATCATCAGCGGCGCAGCCGCCTGCACGATCATGTAGGCGGCGAGGAACCAGAGCGGCGACCCCACGCCGATCGCGACGGTGTCGACGAACGCGGGATTGAGAGGGAGGAGACGGCAGACGCCGAGCGCCAGCGTGAAGAACGCGAACAGCGGCACCGCGGGGCGTGCGAGCCGAGCGAGGCGCACCCGCACGAAGGTGTCTGCAGAGTCTCCGCGAGCGACGGTGGAACGCCAGCCCGCTCGGGCGGCGTAGCCGCCCACGACGAAGAACAACGGCATGATGTTGGCGAACCACGTCGCAGCGGTGAACCACGGCTGCGATTCCACCGTCCGTTCGATGAGCAGTGATCCGTCAGCGGCGCGGCCGACTCCTGTGAACAGAATGTGCACGAACACGACCAGGACGACGCATGCGACGCGAGCGAGATCGAGGGTGAGGTCGCGGTCCGCGGGTGCAGATCGGGGCTTCGAGGAGAGGGCGGCGCTGCTCATGCCGATCACTCTAGTGACGCCATCCGCCCGCTCCGGCTCCATCGCACGCAGAAGAGGGAGACTACGTACGCAGAGCCATCGCGCGGAACATCGGGTTGCGCAGGGGGAGCACCATCAGCGCCATCATCGCGCCGCCGAAGATCGCGAACGGAACCCACAGAGCGGTGGCGGTCGCCAGCGCTCCGAACGCCGCCATCGCGAGCGGCATCAGACAGTCGTCGCCGAGACGGGTGAGGGATCCCATGCGCCCCAGATAGGCGGTGTCGACCGTGGCCGAGAACGTGGCGCTCAGCAGCACGGACGCGAATCCGGCCGTGCAGCCGATCACGAACGCGGACGCGGCCACCGTCCAGATCGGGCCGACGCCGAGGGCGACGATCGCCGCCCCCTGCACGACGAGTGCCCGGAAGCCGCCCATCGCCTCGTGCCGTGGTCGCCAGCGGGCCACGCACACCGCGCCGAGTGCGGCGCCGAGACCCAGCAGCGCTTCGAACAGCCCGACCGCCTGCGCTCCCCAGCCCTCGTCGTGCGCACGCAGCGCGAGTCCGATGCCGACGGCGGGGCCGACGGCGAGGTTGAGCCCGGACAAAGCGATCACGAGTGTCCGCGTCGTCGGCTCCTCTCGCAGGTGCGCGAACCCTCGTCCGATGCCGCGCAGCGCCGACTCCTTCGGAGCCCTCGCGAGGACGAACCGCGGGCGCAGCCAGATGGCGATGAACGCGACGACCACGACGAAGGTCAGTGCGTTCGCAGAGGCGCTTCCGCTCAGGCCCAGATACGCCACGAGCACGCCGCCTGCGGCCGATCCCGCCATGGTTCCCAGCCGGGACGCGGTCTGTGCGACGGCGCCGTAGGAGGGAAGGTCGGACGCCCTCACGAGCTGCCGGGCGATCGTGCCCGCCGAGGGCTCGTAGAAGGCGTCGCACACGCCGAACGCGACCGCGGCCACGAGCAGCACGGTCACGCTGGGAGGAGCCGCCAGCACCCATAGGGCCACGCCGATCAGCACGCCGATGCGCAGCACGTTGAACAGCAGCATGATCCGCCGCGGATCGGCTCGATCCGCGATCACGCCGCCCCACAGCAGCACGATCGCTCGTGGCACGGTGCCGGCGGCGACGATGAGCCCAGCGACGGCCGGGGAGGCGATCTGCACGGCCGTCCAGGCGAGAGCGATCGTCCAGAGGGCGTCGCCGGCATCGGAGAGGGCCTTCACGGCGATCCAGGCGTGCACGCGCACGTCCCATCGGAAGACGGGAGGCTCGGTGATCAGGGTGGGTTCGGTGACGGCCATCACGGCTCCGAAGGGAACGCGTGGGCGAAGAAGAAGACGGGCGCGCGTTCGGTCCCGTCTTCGGCGTCGATGGACGCGTTCCACTCGTTCAGCGCCGTGAGCAGACGTGCCGAGAGGTCGCGCAGCTCATCTGGCGACGCCCAGGCGGTGGTCTCGGTGTTGAACGCGTCGTAGTCGGAGTACGGGGAGTCGCTGCTGTGTCGATGCCAGCGCTGGAGCCGCTCGATCTGCATGCGGATGCCCTGGCGCTGCGCCTCTCGGGCGAGCAGGGCATCGGCGGGGGAGTCGGCGAAGTCGTCGGTCGACCAGGTCATGCCGCGGCGAGCGAGGCGCCACCAACTGGTGCGCCGGTCGCCGTTCGGATCCTCGACGCGCTCGACGACACCGGGACGTTCGAGCATCCGCAGGTGGTGGCTGACGCTGCCGACCTGGCTGTCGAGGGCGCGTGCGAGGGCACCCACCTGCGTCGTGCCGTACAGGTGCAGGTAGTCGACGATCCGCCGTCTCAGCGGGTGGTGGATCGCGGTGATCAAAGAGATGTCTTCCACGGGAGTACACGCTAGAAGCGATTCCCTTATTGGACAAGACTTCTTGTATACCCCGGAAAATCAACGAAAGAGCCCGCCCCGAGTGCATCGGGACGGGCTCTTTCGGTGCGATCAGATCTCTTGCGACGCCTTCGCTGCGCGTCGGATGCGACGGGAGCGCCGGATCAGCCAGATCACGAGGACGATGACGGCGACCACGGCTGCCCACGGGATGATGAAGCCGAGGGCGATCACGAGGGCGTTCAACGAGACGATCAGGCCCTGCCATCCGGCAGCGAGCCCGTCGCCGAACCCCGCGGGATCGGCGCTCGGCGCGTCCGCGCTCGACAGCTGCACCTGCAAAGTCGACATGGAGACCTGATCTTCGAGCGCGCTGAGCTGCTGCTGGTACGACTGCAGCTCGGCCTGGCGATCGGTCAGAGCGACTTCCGCCTCGATCAGCTCCGACACCGAGCCCGATTGTGCCATCAGCTCGGTCAGTCGCTGGACCGAGGCGGTGAGGGCGTCGACGCGCGCCTTCAGGTCGATCGACGTCGAAGTCACGTCCTGCCGGGCGATGGAGGAGGAGATGACGTCGCCGGTCTCGGTGAGCCCGTCGATCACCGCGGGAAGATCGGATGCCGGAACGCGGACGCTGATCCAGCCGTAGCCGCTGTCTGTGGCGACGCGATCGCCGGTGTCGTACACCGACGCGCTCTTTCCGATATCGGTGCTCTCCGCGAAGCCGCCATGGGCCTCGGCGAGTGCGGTGATCTCGGCCACCGCATCCGCGACGTCGTCGACCTCGACGGTCGCGTTCGCCGTCGAGATGATCTCGCGATCCGTTCCAGCATCCGCGCTCTGGAGAGCACTGTCGGACGCCGCCCCCGGTGCGATCTCCGAGCTCTCCGCGGCACCTCGGTCGCTCATCTCCGGCGCGGAGCCGTCCACTCCCGAGGGAGCGCCGCCCACGGCCGTGTACGAGCCCGATCCGCCCACAGACGAGAGGATCGGCGGAGTCACCAGCACTCCGACGACGAACGCCGCAGCGATGCCGGCGCCCGTCAGCCAGCCGCGTCGCCGCGCGCGGGCGCGTTCGGCGACTCTGGCCGGGGGCCGTTCGCTGTCGATCTCGTCGAACACGGCCGATTCGATGCGGGCGATCGCGGCGTCCGACAGATCGGGGAGTTCTGGGGTGGGGGTCTTGTCGGTCATGCCTCGCTCGCTTCCTTGACGGCACCGCGCAAGCGGGTGCGCACTCGAGAGAGACGGTTCCGAACGACGGCGTGGCTGATGCCGAGTTCCTCTGCGGCCGCCTGATACGCGTAACCCTCGGCGGCGCACAGCCGGAAGATCTCGCGATCGAGTGCGGTCATGGTGCCCACTTCGGCGGCGATACGCTCGGCGAGGTCTGTCGTGATGACCTGGTCCTCGACGCTGATCGTCGACGGGATGGTCTCGTCGGCGGCATCCGCTGTGTTCGCCTGATCGCGCCTGCGCTGGCGAAGCCGATTGGCCGCCTGGAAGCGGCAGATCGTCGCCAGCCACGGCAGGATCGACTCACCCTGCAGTTCGAAGCCGCGCAGCTTGCGCCATGCGGCGACGAAGGTCTCCTGCGTCACATCCTCGGCGTCGGGGGCGGACCCCAGGATGCCGTGGGCGATCCAGTAGACCGGCCGGACGTATGCGCGGTACAGCTCGCGGAAGGCGCTCTCGTCGCCTGCCGCGGCCTTGGCCGCCCATTTCTGATCACTCGTCTGTGCGGGCATCGTTCTTCCGTTCGGTGTCTCTCACCCGGAAAGTGTCGACGGACGACTGATCGTCTCAGAATCAGTGCGCCGCGGCGTGAGCGGCCTTCGCCGTGCTCTGCGACATCTTGTCGATCCACGCGAGCGCGAGAGCAGAGACGATGAAGACCATGTGGATCATGACCTGCCAGAACACGCCGGTGGGGGTGTAGCTGCCAAGGCCCTGCGTCTCGCTCTCGGGAATGCCGTTCGCATCCATGTTGCCGACCGCGATGAACGTCTTGAGCAGGTGGATCGAGGAGATGCCGATGATCGCCATCGCTAGCTTGACCTTGAGGACGTTGGCGTTCACGTGCGACAGCCACTCGGGCTGATCCGGATGGCCGTCGGTGTTGATGCGCGAGACGAAGGTCTCGTAGCCGCCGATGATGACCATGATCAGGAGGTTCGCGATCATCACCACGTCGATGAGGCCGAGCACCGAGAGCATGATGGTCGCCTCTTGGATGTGGGTGATGTCTCCGAACACGTCCTCGGCGATCAGGTGCCACAACTCCACCATGAAGACCACGACGTAGACGAGCTGCGCGACGATCAGTCCGATGTACAGCGGGGCCTGCAGCCAGCGGCTGACGAAGATCAGCGAGGCGATCGAGCGCGCCCAGGAGTTCTGGGGCGGGGCTTCGAGCGGGGCGATGCCGTGTGCGGCGTTGTCAGGATGCGAAGTCGGTGTCACGCGACCATTTCACCATGCCGGTCCTGCTCCGGTAGCATTGGTGACGCGAGAGGGAGTATCCCGGATCCGCGCGTAACGTCATCACGAGCATCGACTGAGCTGCTCCGGGCGCGCGACGCACACTTGTGCGGGGGAGAGACTTTCGGTTCATTTCCGTCCCTCCCGAAAGGTGCCACGCACCCGTGAACATCCCTGTCTGGTTCGAGATCGGCGCTCTCGTCGTCCTCGTGCTCATCCTCATCGGCGACCTTCTGCTCGCCAAGTTCCGCCCGCACATCCCGTCGACCAGGGAGTCCACGCTCTGGGTCGTCTTCTACGTCGCCCTCGCGCTGATCTTCGCGGGTCTGCTGTACATGTTCGCGGGCGGCCAGTATGCCGGCGAGTTCCTCACCGGTTGGGCTCTGGAGTACAGCCTCTCGATCGACAATCTGTTCGTGTTCGTGCTGATCATGGCTCAGTTCGCGGTTCCGAGGCGCCTGCAGCAGATGGTGCTGATGGTGGGCATCATCATCGCGCTCGTGCTCCGCGGCATCTTCATCCTGCTCGGCGTCGCCATCATCGAGAACTTCTCGCCGGTGTTCTACATCTTCGGCGCATTCCTGATCTGGACCGCGATCAGGCAGGCGATGCCCGACGGTGACCACGACGAAGAGGTCAAGCGCGAGAACTTCATCGTGCGCCTGCTCCGTCGCCGCGTCGACATCAGCGACGAGTACGACGGCAACAAGCTGCGCACCGTGATCGACGGCAAGCGGGTCTGGACGCCCATGCTCATCGTCTTCGTGGCCATCGGCGTCACCGACCTGATGTTCGCGATCGACTCGATCCCGGCGATCTTCAGCATCACCCACAACAGCTTCCTGGTCTTCACGGCGAACATCTTCGCTCTGATGGGACTGCGCCAGCTGTACTTCCTGCTAGGCGACCTGCTCGACCGTCTGCGCTACCTGCACTACGGCATCGCCGTCATCCTCGGTTTCATCGGCATCAAGCTGGTTCTTCACGCGATGCACGTCAACGAGCTTCCGTTCATCAACGGCGGCGAGCACATCGAATGGGCACCCGACATCCCCATCTGGCTGTCGCTGACCGTGATCCTCGTATCGATGGTCGGCGCGACCGTCGCCAGCCTGATCGCCTCGTCTCGCGAGAAGCGTGCGGAGAAAGCCGCGATCAGCGAGTAGGCACCGGGCGGACCTGCGCGTCAGAAGGCGCGCAGGTTCGCCTGCAGGCCGCCGTCGACGTATTCGCGGCGCAGAATGCCGCGGCGCCGCAAGACGGGTACGAGTTCGTCGAGCGTGCGATGCAATGTCACGGGGTGGAAATCGCCCCACAGCAGCACGCCGTCGTTGCCCCAGTCGCCGAGCTCCTCGATCAGATCAGCGAATTCCTCGGCAGTGCCGACGAAGCCCGAGCGGTCGGCGATGCGCCCGGCTCGCGCCAGCGCGGTGAGATGCGCGCGCAACGGAGCATCTTCTCCGCGGTCGCCGATCAGACGCTGGATGCTGCCGCGAGACACGTGTGCGCCGAAGATCGACAGGTCGAGCGGCTTGTCTAGATCGAGCGCAGTGAGATCGGTCTCGAGATCGCTGGACTGCTTGCGGGCGATCTGTACGAGAGCGCCGTCGTCCGGATGTGCGGACGCCGCGACGATCCGGTCGGCCTCCTCGGGTGAAGACGTGATCACGGGCTGGATGGCGAACAGGATCTTGATGTCGTCGGCAGAGCGGCCGGCCGCGATCGCGGCGTCGTGGATCCTGGCGCGGTATGCGCGCACCGAGGCTTCGTGCAGGGGCGCCAGGGCGAGCTGCACGTCGGAGTTCGCGCCGGCGAAGCCGAGGCCGCGTCCCGAACCGCCGGGGGAGACGATCGCCGGTTCCCCGTTCGGGAACGGAACCGCGTTGAGGGGACCGTCGAAGGCGAAGTATTCGCCGCGATGACGGACCGGATGCAGCTTCGAGCCGTCGGCGTAGACATCGGTCGCGCGGTCTGCCAGGAGGGCGCCGTCGCCCCAGCTGCGCCACAGCGAGCGGATGCCGTCGAGCCATTCCTCGGCCCGGTCGTACGCTTCGTCATGGCCGAGCTGAGGATCGGACGAGAAATGCCGCGCGCTGCCGGTGTCGGTGACGACGTTGAGGCCGAGCCGGTGCGAACTGAGATGCTGCAGCGTCGCGAACTGTCGCGCCGCCGTGTACGGGAGGTAGGCGGCCGGGTTCACCGTCGGCACGACGCCGAGATGCCGTGTCGCCTGGAACAGATACGGCGCGAGCAGCAGCGGGTCGTGCTTGGGGCCACCGAACGCGTGCCGCACGCGCAGATCGATCGTCTCCGCCGAGCCCAGGGAAGGAGCATCCTCGATGATGACCAGATCGAAGCCTGCCTGCTCGAGTGTGCGAGCGGCCTCCTGATAGATCTCGGGCCTCGTCCAGTCGTAGTCCCAGTCGAGCGAGGGGTAGCCCCAGCCCTGCGAGCCGAAGCCACGGGCCAGGAACCACCCGAAGTGCTGCTGCCTGGTCACGCGATCACCGGTTCCTCGATCGCCGCGAGCACGCGCGAGAGATCGCCGATGAGATCGGCGACGTCCTCGATGCCGATCGAGACCCGGAGAGTGCCAGGGCGGATGCCGAGCACCGCACGCTCTTCTTCGGTGCGATACGCGTGGCTCGTGGTGGCCGGATGCAGCACGAGGGAGCGGACGTCGCCGATGTGCGTCATGTGAGTGAAGACGTCGACGCTCTCGATGACGTCACGTGCCGCCTCCAGCCCGCCGCGCAGCGTGAAGGTGAAGATGGAGCCGTAGCCTCCACGGAGGTAGCGCTGGGCGAGCCCATGATCGGGATGGCTGTCGAGGCCGACGTAGTCGACGCTCTCCACCGCATCCTGGGCCTCGAGCCACCGCGCGATCTCCAGCGCGTTCCTCGACTGCCGTTCGACCCGCAGGCCGAGGGTCTCGGCGCCTTGACCGATCAGGAAGGCGTTCAGCGGAGACGGGGTCGTGCCGAAGCGCGGAGCCACGGCCTCGCGGGCGTAGCCGATGCGGGCGTTTCCGCCGTGGCGCGCGGCGACGCTGGCGAGGCCACCGCGGCCGGGCAGGACGAGATGGGGTGCGTTGTGGCCTGCGTGCTCGGCATCGAAGCGACCGTTGTCGACCACGACGCCCCCGAGCACGGAGCCGTGACCTGCGAGGAACTTCGACGCGGAGTGCACGACGATCGACGCTCCGTGCTCGAGAGGGCGCAGGAGATAGGGCGTGGCCAGGGTGTTGTCGACGATGAGCGGGATCGCGAACTCATCGCCGATGGCCCCCACGGCGGTGATGTTGAGGATGTCGTTGCGGGCGTTCGCGATCGACTCGGCGAACAGTGCTCGCGTGTTCGGTCGGATCGCCGCCCGCCAGGCGTTCGGATCGCCGATCTCATCGACGAACGTCGATTCGATGCCGAGGCGTGCGAGGTTGTCGACGAGCAGCCCGCGCGTGCCCTCGTAGATGTGCGTCGAGGCGACGATGTGATCGCCGGCCCCCGCGACGGTCAGGAGGGCGACCGCGACAGCGGCCTGTCCGCTCGCGACGAGCACGGCATCCGCTCCGGATTCGAGGGCCGCGAGCTGCCGCTCCACGGCCTGCACCGTGGGGTTCCCCGTGCGCGTGTACCCGAAGCCCTCGCCGGTTCCGAAGTGCGTGGCGGCGTGGTCGAAGTCGTCGAACTCGAAGCCGGCCGTGAGGTAGATCGGGGTCGCCCGCGACGACGCCGCCTGTCGGCTGCGGCCCGCATGCAGGGCGCGGGTGGCGAAGCTGGGGACGTCGACGGTCATGGCTGATACCTCTCGATGGTGCGGGTTTCCACAGCGTGTCACGACGTGCGGAGGCACGCTGAACGGGTGGTAACCTGACGTCATGCGGATCGTGCTCCTTCTTAGCGGCCGCGACGAGACCTCGTTCTGAGCCCCTCCTCGTCGCGGAGTCCACTGTGGGCCGAACCGCCAGCTTCAGGAGACATTCGATGAACACCCCCGCAGCAGCATCCGCTCCCGCACGTCCGCGGACCCTCGCCGAGAAGGTCTGGGACGATCACCTCGTCGTCAAGGGCGAGAACGGCGAGCCGGACCTCGTCTACATCGACTTGCACCTCGTGCACGAGGTGACCAGTCCGCAGGCCTTCGACGGTCTGCGCGCCGAGGGGCGGCCGCTCCGTCGGCTCGACCTGACGATAGCCACCGAGGACCACAACACGCCGACGTGGGAGATCGACAAGCCGATCGCCGACCTCACCAGCCGCACTCAGATCGAGACGCTGCGCCGCAACGCGCAGGAGTTCGGCGTGCGCCTGCACTCGCTCGGCGACGCCGAGCAGGGCATCGTGCACGTCGTGGGTCCGCAGCTGGGACTGACGATGCCGGGCATCACGGTCGTCTGCGGTGACTCGCACACCTCGACGCACGGCGCCTTCGGCGCTATGGCCTTCGGCATCGGCACCAGCGAGGTCGAGCACGTGATGGCCACGCAGACCCTGCCCCTCAAGCCGTTCAAGACCATGGCGATCAACGTCGAGGGAACGTTGCGGCCCGGGGTCACGGCGAAGGACATCATCCTCGCCGTGATCGCGAAGATCGGCACGGGTGGCGGCCAGGGCTACGTCCTGGAGTACCGCGGCAGCGCGATCCGCGCGCTGTCGATGGAAGGCCGGATGACGATCTGCAACATGTCGATCGAGGCCGGTGCGCGCGCCGGCATGGTCGCGCCGGACGAGACGACCTTCGCGTACGTCAAGGACAAGCCGCACGCGCCGCAGGGGCAGGACTGGGACGACGCGGTCGCGTACTGGCGCACGCTTCCCACCGACGAGGGCGCGACGTTCGACGCAGAAGTGTTCATCGACGCCGACACGCTCGAACCGTTCGTCACCTGGGGCACCAATCCCGGTCAGGGCAGCTCCCTGTCGTCATCCGTCCCGAACCCGGCGGAGATCACCGACCCGAACGAGCGCGCGGCTGCTGAGCGGGCCCTCGAGTACATGGACCTGACCCCGGGCACCCCTCTCAAGGAGGTCCCGGTCGACGCCGTGTTCATGGGGTCGTGCACGAACAGTCGCATCGAGGACCTCCGTGCCTTCGCATCGATCATCGAGGGCAAGAAGAAGGCCGACGGCGTCCGCGTCATGGTCGTTCCCGGCTCCGCGCGAGTGCGACTGGAGGCTGAGGCTGAAGGCCTCGACAAGATCATCACCGAGTTCGGCGCGGAATGGCGCTTCGCCGGATGCTCGATGTGCCTCGGCATGAACCCCGATCAGCTCGCGCCGGGGGAGCGCTGCGCGTCCACCTCGAATCGGAACTTCGAGGGTCGCCAGGGCAAGGGCGGCCGCACGCACCTGGTCTCGCCTCTGGTCGCCGCGGCGACCGCCATCCGCGGAACCCTGTCCAGCCCGAGCGACCTGAACGAGACGGTGGAGGCCTGATCATGGAGAAGTTCATCACCCACACCGGCATCGCCGCCCCGCTGAAGCGCTCGAACGTCGACACCGACCAGATCATCCCCGCGGTCTTCCTGAAGCGCGTCACCAAGACCGGCTTCGACGACGCGCTGTTCCACGCCTGGCGGCAGGATCCGGAGTTCGTGCTCAACCAGGCGCCGTTCCAGGGGGCTTCCGTGCTCGTCGCCGGCTCCGATTTCGGCACCGGATCCAGCCGCGAGCACGCGGTCTGGGCGCTTCGCGACTTCGGCTTCAAGGTCGTGCTGAGCCCGCGCTTCGCGGACATCTTCCGGGGGAACTCGGGCAAGCAGGGCCTGCTTGCCGCGACGATCTCTGAGGATGACCTGGAACGGATCTGGGCCGAGATCGACCGGAATCCCGGGGTTCAGATCACCGTGAACCTCGAAGAGCGCACCGCCTCCATCGGCGGGGTCCAGGCCGACATCGGGATCGACGATTACACTAGATGGCGGCTCCTCGAAGGGCTCGATGACATCGGGCTCACGCTGCGCAACGAAGACAAGATCGCGCAGTTCGAGGCTCGACGCGAGTCGTGGCGGCCTCGAACCCTCCCCGTTCAGTGACACGGAAGGGGGAGGGCGAGCCAGGGGCAAACCCGCCCCCGTATCCCGTGGAATGAAGTGAGGCTCCGAATGACGACACCCGTGCGCGATGCTGTACCGGACGGAGTCCCCGCTCTCACCGGAGACGTCCTCGCCATCCGCGGAGGACGCCCGCTGCGCGGTCGCGTCGACGTGAAGGGCGCGAAGAACCTGGCCACCAAGGCCATGGTCGCGACGCTCCTCGGCGAAGGCCCCAGCACCCTGCGGGATGTGCCGTCCCTCAGCGATGTGGCCGTGGTGCGCTCGCTGCTCGAAGTGCACGGCGTCCAGGTCACATCCGGTGACGAACCAGGCTCCTTGGTCTTCGACCCCAGCGGTGTCGAGTCGGCGCACTTCGAGGAGATCGACGCCCACGCCGGTGCGTCCCGCATCCCGATCCTGTTCTGCGGCCCGCTCCTGCACCGTCTCGGTCAGGCGTTCATCCCTGACCTCGGCGGATGCCGCATCGGCGACCGTCCGATCGACTTCCACCTCGACGCCCTGCGCAAGTTCGGCGCGGTCGTCGAAAAGCTGCCGAGCGGCATCCGTCTGTCCGCCCCGCAGCGACTGCACGGCGCCAACATCCACCTGCCGTACCCGAGCGTGGGAGCCACCGAGCAGGTGCTGCTCACCGCCGTACGCGCCGAAGGCACGACGGAGCTGCGCAACGCGGCCATCGAGCCCGAGATCATGGACCTCATCGCCGTGCTGCAGAAGATGGGCGCGATCATCTCGTACGAGCCGAACCGCGTCATCCTCATCGAGGGCGTCGAGAAGCTCCGCGGCTACGACCACCGGTCGATCTTCGACCGCAACGAGGCCGCCTCGTGGGCCTCTGCCGCCCTCGCGACCGACGGCGAGATCTTCGTCGGCGGCGCCAAGCAGCAGGAGATGCTGACCTTCCTCAACGTCTTCCGCAAGGCGGGCGGCTGGTTCGACATCCAGGAGGACGGCATCCTGTTCCGTCGCGACGGCGAGATCAAGCCCGTCGTCGTCGAGACCGACGTGCACCCCGGCTTCATGACCGACTGGCAGCAGCCGCTGGTCGTCGCGCTCACGCAGGCCCACGGCCGCTCGGTCGTGCACGAGACGGTGTACGAGAACCGGATGGGCTTCACCGACGCTCTCGTGAAGATGGGCGCCGACATCGTCGTGCACCCGCACGGTCTTCAGGACGGCCCGCGTCGCGTCCCGCGGCGTGAGCTCGAGCAGGCGGCGGTCATCACCGGCCCCACTCCTCTGCACGCGGCCGACATCGTCGTGCCCGACCTGCGCGGCGGCTACAGCCACGTGATCGCCGCGCTCACCGCGACCGGCGAGTCGAAGGTCTCGGGCGTCGACATCCTCAGCCGCGGCTACGAGAAGTTCCTCGCCAAGCTCGACGCCCTGGGCGCTGACTTCGACGTCATCCGGTGACGCGGATGGCTGCATCGAGGTCTCCGGAGAAGCGGCGGCCGAGCCTGTTCTGGCCGCTCGCCGCCCTCGTCGTGCCGCTCATGGGTCTTCTCGCGAAGATCCGCATCACGGGAGCTGAGAAGCTCCCGCGCGACGGCGCCTTCGTTCTGGCCCCGAACCACTACTCCGAACTCGACCCGCTGATCGTGGCCGTCGCCGTCTGGCGCATCGGGCGCGCCCCGCGGTTCATGGCCAAGGAGAGCCTGTTCAAGATCCCGGTCGTCGGGTGGCTGCTGCGCAAGACGGGCATGATCCCGGTCGCGCGATCCTCGTCGGCGACCGCGGCGAAGCAGACGATGAAGCAGTCTGCGGATCTCGTCGAGCACGGGCGCGGCGTGATCGTCTATCCCGAGGGCACGCTGACCCGTGATCCGGATCTGTGGCCGATGCGTGGCAAGTCCGGCGCTGTTCGTCTGGCGCTGTCCGACGGCATCCCGCTGATTCCGATGGCGCAGTGGGGCACGCAGGCGATCATGGGCAGGTATCAGAAGGGCCTCAGCCTCTGGCCCCTGCGCAAGCCGATCACCGTCGTCATCGGCGACCCGGTCGACGTCTCGGACCTACGGGGCCGGGCCGGCGAGCAGGCCGCACTGAACGAGGCGACGAAGCGACTGATGAACGCGATCACCGCTCTGCTCGAGGACATCCGCGACGAGAAGGCGCCTGTGGAGCGGTGGAACCCCGCCTCGCACGGTCAGAAGGAGACGGGACGTCTTGACTCCTAAGAAGCCGGTCGCGGGCCCTCGAGTCGCCGTCATCGGTGCGGGCAGCTGGGGCACGACCTTCGGCAAGATCCTCGCCGACGGCGGCGCCCAGGTGACGATGTGGGCCCGCCGCGCCGAACTGGCGCACGAGATCGACGAGGCGAAGCGGAATTCGCGCTACCTGCCCGGCATCAACCTGCCGCGCACGATGGCGGCGACGCACGAGCTGTCGACGGCCCTGCGCGGCGTCGACCAGGTCTACCTGTCGGTTCCCAGCCAGTCCCTGCGCGAGAACCTCAAGGCCCTGCGCCCGCTCCTCGCCGATAACGACGCCAAGATCGTGAGCCTGATGAAGGGCGTCGAGCGCGGCACGGGTCTGCGCATGAGCCAGGTCATCGAGCAGGAGCTGCAGTGCGATCCCGATCGCATAGCCGTGGCATCGGGGCCGAACCTCGCGCTCGAGATCGCACGGGAGCAGCCGACCGCTGCGGTGATCTCCTCGCGCAGCCTCGAGACTGCGGAGATCATCGCGCGCGCCGCGCGCAACAGCTACTTCCGCACCTTCGTGAACACAGACGTGATCGGCACCGAGTTCGGCGGTGTGCTGAAGAACCTGATCGCGGTCGCGATCGGAATCGTCGACGGCGTCGGCTACGGCGAGAACACGAAGGCCTCGATCATCACCCGCGGACTCGTGGAGATGACCGACTTCGCGGTGGCGAACGGGGCGCATCCCGAGACGCTGCAGGGGCTCGCAGGGCTCGGCGACCTGATCGCCACCTGCCAGTCGCCGCTGAGCCGCAACAACACGGCCGGGCGCCTGCTCGGCCAGGGGTACAGCTTCCAGGACGTCGTGAAGCAGATGCAGCAGACGGCCGAGGGACTCGCGTCCGTCGCGCCGATTCTGCAGCTCGCTCGCGAGTCCGAGGTCGACATGCCCATCGTCGAACAGGTGAAGATGGTGCTCGACGGGAAGATGAACCCGCGCGACATCGCACCCCACCTGACGACGGACGACGACACCCCTCAGGGGGAGAGGACCAACTATGGACAAGCAGACGGTGGTGGTCCTCTTCGGCGGGCGTTCCAGCGAGCATTCGATCAGTTCCGCCACGGCGGGCGGGGTTCTCGGCGCGATTGATCGCGACCGCTATGCGGTGATCCCCGTGGGGATCACGCGCGAGGGCGCATTCGTCCTCGAGGACGACGACCCGGCCAAGTTCCCGCTGGACGCGGCGCACCTTCCCGAGGTGGTCGACAACGGCAGCCGAATCCTCTGGCCGGAGCCCGGCGGCGATCGGACTCTGCGGGTCGTTCGCGCCGACGGCACGGTCGAGGGACTCGGCGAGATCGACATCGTTCTCCCGATCCTGCACGGGACTCACGGCGAAGACGGCACGATCCAGGGTTATTTCGACACTCTCGAGGTTCCATACGCGGGCGGCGGCGTGCTCGACTCCGCGCTCTGCATGGACAAGCACTTCATGAAGGTCGCTCTGCATGCGGCAGGCATCACCGTCGCTCCGTGGGTCACGGTTCGGGCCCGGCAGTGGGACGCGGATGCTGCGAGCGTCCGCGCTGCCGCCGAGGCGCTCGGTCCGCTGCCCCTGTTCGTGAAGCCGGCTCGCGCCGGCTCCAGCGTCGGCGTCTCGAAGGTGTCGGATCTGTCCGAGCTCGATGCCGCTCTGGCCCTCGCCTTCGCCGAGGACGACAAAGTGCTCATCGAGATCGGCGTGGCAGGGCGTGAGATCGAGGTCGCGATCCTCGAAGGAGCCGACGGCGTGCGTGCCTCTCTTCCCGGCGAGATCGTGCTCACCTCCCGCGGCTTCTACGACTTCGAGGGCAAGTACCTGGGCGGTGATGGCGTCGACGTGGTGTGCCCGGCGGAACTCACCGACGCCGAGATCGACGCGATCCAGAATGTCGGCATCCGTTCCTTCGAGGCGGTCGACGGTCGCGGGCTCGCGCGGGTCGACATGTTCCTGACCGCATCCGGCGAGCTCGTCGTCAACGAGCTCAACACGATGCCCGGGTTCACGCCGATCTCGATGTTCCCGAAGTGCTGGGTCGCGTCGGGCCTCTCTTACGGCGACCTGATCTCCGAGCTCATCGAGGCGGGCCTGCGCCGTTGATCACCGCCTACGGGCGCGTGGCTTCGGCTCTGCGCCCGTAGGCGAACCATGCAGCGGCCCCCAGCACCGGCGCCGCGAGGACGAGCAGGAACCAGACGAGGAACCTCAGACCGCCCACGTGGCGCGTCCGCATCATGGAGATGATCGCCGCGATCGTGAATGCGAGCACTGCTGCGGTCACGACGCTCCAGACGACGTCGTACGCCGTAGGGATCAGCGGATTCATCATTCGACGCGTTCGGTGCACTTTGCGGTCGACGGCTGGAGACCTGACTGGATGCTGGTCGACAGCTTCTCGACGATCGAGCGGAAGTCGATGTCGGACCCGCGCTTGATGATCACCTCGACCGCGGGGTCGCGCCCGTAGGTGACGAGGCGCTGACGCTCGTCCTCCTGCGCGAGGACGAGCCAATCGACGCCGCCGATCGTCTGGCAGACGAGGTCCGACGGCGCCGGCACGTCGACGCCGCATCTGAGCACGACCGTCGGGTCGCCCCAGGCGCCGGTGGCCTGCGCGTCCGTCCACACCCGATCGAGGTCGCCGATCGCGTCGGGCAGCAGCACAGAGACGTCCGCGCAGGCGGCGTTATTCGCGTCATCCGCGGGGTCGACGTGAACCGTCGTCGAGCATCCGGCCAGTGCGCCGAGGAGGATCAGGGCTCCCGCCACGACGGCGAGACGACGAGAACGGGGCATGCTTCCAGGCTACCTTTGACAGCATGCCCTCCCGACCCGACACCGACGATCCGCGCCTGGGCGATCTCTCCGAGGGAGAGATCCTGAAGGCGATCCTGAGTCGTACGGCTCAGGCGACCCACACGATCATCGGCCCCGGCGACGACGCGGCGGTGATCGCCACGCCCTCTGGAACCGTCGTCGCGACCACGGACACGCTCGTGCACGGTCCCGACTTCCGTCTCGCATGGTCGAGCGGCTTCGACCTGGGGTGGAAGGCCGCAGCGGTGAATCTCGCCGACGTCGCCGCGATGGGGGCTCGCCCGACCGCACTGCTCGTCGCGCTCGCGGTGCCGCGGGATCTGCGGCTGTCTTTCGTCGAGAGCCTCGCCGACGGCTTCCGCGAAGCGTGTGCGGCGCTGGCTCCCGGCTGTGCGGTCGTGGGCGGCGACCTGACGGTGTCCGATGTTCTGACGGTCGCGGTGACGGCCCTCGGCGACCTCGAAGGACGGGCTGCGGTCACGAGGTCGGGAGCCCGCCCCGGCGATTCCGTCGCGGTGGCCGGCGAACTCGGTCTGGCTGCTCATGGCCTCGCCGTGCTGTTCGGTCGTTTCCGCGACGGCGAGACGCCGATACCGGTGGACCCGGCGCTTCTCGCCGAGGGCGAGCGTCAAGCCGTGGCCGTTCAGTTGCGTCCCTCTCCGCCGATCGGGCTCGGACCGTTCGCGGCGGTCGCCGGCGCGAACGCCATGATGGACGTCTCCGACGGGCTCGCTCTCGACGCGCGGCGGATGGCGGCGGCATCCGGCGTCACGATCGCGCTCGACGGCTCCGCCCTGGGCGACGACTCCGTCCGCGCGCTGGCCGGCGGAGAGGACCACGCTCTGCTGGCGGCGTTCCCACCGGGCGTCGTGCCCGCCGGGTTCCGGGTGATCGGCGAGGTACGTCCACCGGGCGAGCAACCGCTGCTCTGCGATGATGCGCCCGTCGACGTCTCCGGGTGGGACCCCTATCGCGACTGGGATTCCGCCGCGGGCTGAGGTTCTGCCCACCACAGCGTGGTGTCGCCGTACGCCTTGTCGCGCAGCAGCCGCAGGCCGGCTGCGGCGAAGTCCGGGGGAGAGGAGCGCTTCGCGCGCTCGACCACGACGAGCGCGTCGGGAGACAGCAGCGGAGCCAGGGCGACGAGATCCGCGTTCATGGCCGCGTCGGCGATGTCATAGGGAGGATCCGAGAACACCAGATCGAAGGTGCCCGAAGCGCGGACGAGGAACGGATGCACGGCGCTCTCGTGCACGCGGCCGGTCGCGATCCCGCCGGCCTTCGCCACCGTCGCCGCGTTGCGGCGCACGATTGCGGCGGCCTGCCGTCCCTTCTCGACCAGGTCCACGCTCGCCGCTCCCCGACTGAGGGATTCGAGTCCGAGGGCACCCGACCCCGCGTACAGGTCGAGCACGCGGGCTCCCTCGATGCCGTCCGCCGATTCGAGAGCCCCGAAGAGCGACTCGCGCACGCGATCGCTGGTGGGGCGGGTACCGGCGCTCGGCACTTCGAGACGCGCGCCCCGTGCTCTGCCTGCGATGATCCTGGTCACCCGTTCACGATATCGGCAGGCGACGTCGGCGCCTGTCTCTAGACTCGGATCATGCCGCTCTCGCTCGACTCGACCCTCGCCGAGGCGCTCGGTGCGAACGTCGCGAAGTCGCTGACTCGGGCCTTCGGCATGGAGACCGTGGGAGACCTGCTCTCGCACTATCCGCGTCGTTATGCCGATCCAGCCGAGCTCACGCCCATCCGCGAGCTCCCCGTCGGTGAGAACGTGACCATCGTCGCCGAGGTGCTGTCGTCGAGCGCTCGGGCGATGCGCAACCGCCGCGGCGCGATGGTCGAGGTGATCATCGGCGACGGCATCGGGAAGATGTCGCTGACCTTCTTCGCCAAGAGCCTCGATCAGGCCAAATGGCGGGCAGGTCAGCTCGCCGTCGGCCGTCGAGGCATCTTCTCGGGCAAGGTCGGCGAGTTCAACGGCGTCACCCAGTTCTCGCACCCCGAGTACGAGCTGTTCGACGACGAGGATGAGGCCCGTCGACGCGCCGATGCCCGTGCAGCCGTGCTGATCCCGATCTACCCCGCGACGGCCAGCCTGGCCTCGATGCAGATCGCGAAGCTCATCGCCCGCGTGCTCGACGACCTCGGGCCGATCGCCGAGCCTCTTCCCGACGCGGTCAGGCTCAGGGAGGAGCTGCTCACCGCGCGTGAAGCTCTCGAGCAGATCCATCGTCCGAAGACCCGGACAGACATCGATCCGGCCGTGCGCACACTGCGCATGCACGAGGCGCTCACGCTGCAGACCGCGCTGTTGCAGCAGCGCGACGCGGTGCGGGCGCTGTCGGCCACGGCACGACCGGCAGCCCCCGGAGGGCTGCTCGAACGCTTCGACTCCACCCTCCCGTACACGCTCACCGACGACCAGCAGACCGTGGGAGAGCAGATCGCGAAAGACCTCGTCGGCGCCTGGCCCATGAACCGGCTCGTGCAGGGCGAGGTCGGATCGGGCAAGACTCTCGTGGCGCTCCGTGCGATGCTGCAGGTCGCGGAGTCCGGCGGCCAGGCCGCCCTGATCGCCCCGACAGAGGTGCTCGCCGGCCAGCATCTGCGCTCGATCGCCAAGCTGCTCGGTCCCGAACTCGCCCCGCTCGTGATGCCCACGCTCCTCACCGGTCAGATGCCGGCAGCGGATCGGCGCAAGGCCGCGCTCAGGGTGGCGTCCGGCCAGGCGCTCATCGTCGTCGGGACCCATGCCCTGCTGGGCGAGAAGACCACGTTCGCCGACCTCGGTCTCGTCGTGGTCGACGAGCAGCATCGCTTCGGGGTCGAGCAGCGTGAAGCTCTGCGCGCCAAGGGATCCAGCCCGCACGCCCTCGTGCTCACCGCCACGCCGATTCCGCGCACCGTCGCCATGACGGTGTTCGGCGATCTCGACACCTCCGTCATCCGCACCATGCCCGCGGGGCGCGCCGGCATCCAGTCGTTCGTCGCGCCTCTCGCCGAGCACCCGGGCTGGTGGCAACGGGTGTGGGAGCGGGCATCCGAGGAGATCGCTCAGGGGCGCCAGGTGTTCGCGGTGTGCGCGGCGATCGACACCACGAAGAAGACTGGCGAGGCCGGCGCGCTTCCCGCTCAGGAGGGGGCGAACGGCCCTCGGTGGGGTGTCGTGCAGCTCGACGAGGCGCTGTCCACTCATCCGACGCTCGGCGGTCTTCGCCGTGCTGTGCTGCACGGCAAGATGCCTTCCGACGAGAAGGACGCGGTCATGCAGGCCTTCGCGCGCGGAGAGATCGATCTGCTGCTGGCGACGACCGTGATCGAAGTCGGTGTCGACGTGCCGAACGCGTCGACGATGATCGTGCTGGATGCCGATCGCTTCGGCGTCTCGCAATTGCATCAGCTCCGAGGACGCGTCGGTCGAGGGGGAGTGCCCGGCTTGTGCCTGCTCGTCACCGAGGCGGAAGAGGGCTCGGTCGCCAGGGAACGGGTGGATGCCGTCGCCGCGACGCTCGACGGCTTCCAGCTCGCCGAAGTCGATCTCGAGCTGCGAGGCGAAGGCGACGTGCTCGGATCCGTGCAGGCCGGTGCGCGCTCGTCCCTGCGGCTGCTCCGCGTCGTGAAGGACTCCCGGCTGATCGTGCGGGCGCGGGAACTGGCCGAGGTCATCCTCGCAGCCGACCCGAGTCTCGCCGAGCATTCCGGGCTGCGCGCGGCGATCGAGCGGCGGGTGAGCGATGAGGACCGCGCCGCCCTGGCGAAGAACTGACGTGCCCTAGGCTGGATCAATGCGCCGTACTGAGCGATCGAAGGAGACCACGTGAGCAGCCGGATCGCCGTCGTCCCGGGTTCCTTCGACCCGCCGACTCTTGGTCATCTCGACGTCATCCGCCGGGCCGCCAAACTGTACGACGAACTGCACGTGCTGGTCGTCCACAACCCCGGCAAAGAGGCGATGCTGCCCATCTCGCAGCGTCTGGCTCTGCTGGAGAAGTCGATCGCCGAAGACGGGATGAGCGGCAACATCGTCATCGGATCGTGGAGCATGGGACTGCTGGTCGACTACGCACGCGACGTGAACGCGGGCGTGCTCGTGAAGGGCATCCGCTCGCAGATCGACGTCGCCTACGAGTCGCCGATGGCGATCGTCAACCGGCACCTCGCCGACATCGAGACCGTCTTCCTGCTGCCCGATCCTTCGCACGCCATGGTGTCCAGTTCGCTGGTCCGCCAGGTGGCCGGTCTCGGGGGAGATGTGTCGCCGTTCGTGCCCCCCGCGGTGGCCGCATTCCTCGACACCGGCGCCCGCGGCATCTGACTCGGGTCCCGTTCAGCCGGGAGCCGGTAGCATTGCGGGGTGCGTTCCCGTATGAGTGGTCCTTTCGTCCTGCCCGTCCGTGACATCGTCCGACGTCCGGGCGAGATGCGTGAACACGAGTTCACCGTCGCCCTCGCCGAGCAGTGGGGTGAGGGAATCGTGTCTCTGCCCAAGGGGTCGGCGCTCGATCTCGACGTGCGTCTCGAGTCGGTTCACGAGGGCATTCTGGTCTCCGGAACGGCCGACGGCGAGTACTCGGGAGAGTGCGGTCGGTGCCTGACTCCCATCACGCGGCCTGTCGAAGTCGAGTTCCAGGAGCTTTTCGCGTATCCTAGTGAGGAAGAAACTGACTTCGAGGTTCAAGACGACCACGTGGATCTTGAAACTCTGGTCAGGGATGCGGCCGTATTGTCGCTTCCTTTTCAGCCGGTGTGTCAGCCGGATTGCCTGGGGCTCGACCCGAGAACCGGCGAGAAGCTGACCGCGAGCACCGGAACGGAGCAGGCGGCTCCCATCGATCCTCGATGGAGCGCGCTCCAGCAGATCACAGACCAAGACGGTACGGCAGAGAGCCGTGCCGCCGAGAAAGAAGAGAGCTAGTCATGGCTGGTAACCCCCCGAAGCGCAAGGTTTCCCGTTCCAACACCCGTTCGCGTCGCGCGCAGTGGAAGGCGGCCCCCGTCGCTCTGGTGAAGACCGTCGAGAACGGCCAGGTCGTCTACAGCCGTCCTCACCAGGCGAAGGTCGTCACCGACTCGCAGGGCACCGAGCTCTTCCTCGAGTACAAGGGCCGCAAGGTCGCCGACGTCTGAATCGCTCGTGACTGACGTCACAACCGGCGAAGAGGATCTCTCGCAGAAGCTCCGTGTCGATATCGACGCGGAGCTTCTGGAGTTGGCACTCACCCATCGCTCGTACGCGTACGAGCACGGTGGCATCCCGCACAACGAGCGCCTCGAGTTCCTCGGCGATTCGGTGCTGGGGCAGGCGGTGACGGTCATGCTGTTCACGACGCACCCCGAACTCGATGAGGGGTCGCTGGCGAAGAGACGCGCGAGCGTCGTGTCGACGGTGGCGCTGGCGGAGGTCGCGAGGGGCATCGGCCTCGGCAGCCATCTCCTGCTGGGGCGTGGTGAGGAGCAGACGGGCGGTCGAGACAAGGACTCGATCCTCGCCGACACGATGGAAGCCGTCATCGGCGCGACCTACATGTCGGCCGGCCCCGAGGCGGCGACCGACCTGGTGCTGCGGCTGACCAAGCCTCTGCTCGCCGACCCTGAGCGATACGGCGCGGCGATGGACCCGAAGACCAGCCTGCAGGAGCTCGCAGCCCGCGCCGGTGCGACGCCTCCGCAGTATGCGGTCGAGGCGAGCGGTCCCGATCACGATCGCCGGTTCATCGCGACCGTGACCGTGGGCGACGTCACGATGACGGGGAACGGCACCAGCAAGAAGACCGCCGAGATGGCGGCTGCGCTGAACGCCTGGCGCGTGCTCAACGCGCGTGCCTGAGCTTCCTGAGGTCGAAGTCGTCCGAGCCGGGCTCGCCCCCGCCGCCGTCGGGTCGCTGATCACCGCAGTGAGCGTGTTCGATGAACGCGCTCTGACCCGGCATCCGCTCGGGGCCGCAGACTTCGTCTCGCGCCTCGAGAATCGCACCATCGTCGGCGCCGCGCGCCGGGGGAAGTTCCTCTGGCTTCCTCTCGAAGGCGGGTCGGATGCGCTCATCGCTCACCTCGGGATGAGCGGACAGATGCTGCTGCGTGCGCCGGATGCCGCGGCAGAACGTCACGAGCGGATCCGCATCCATCTCGAGCATCCCGCTCACGGCGAACTCGCTGTGGTGTTCTCCGACCAGCGCACCTTCGGATCCCTCGCCGTCGACCACCTAGTGGCCGACGGACCGTCGCAGGTCCCGTCCCAGGTGGTCCACATCGCCCGCGACCCGATCGATCCCGCCTTCGACGACGCCGCTTTCCGCGCTGACCTGGCGAAGCGGGGGAGCGCCATCAAGCGTGTGCTGCTCGATCAGGGCGTGATCAGCGGCGTCGGCAACATCTATGCCGACGAGTCGCTGTGGGCGGCGCGCATCCACCCCGAGACTCCCGCGTCGGCCCTGTCGACGCAGGCCGTGCGCCGGCTGCTCGCCGAGATCCGCGCCGTCCTCGCCAAGGCGCTCGCTGAGGGCGGCACCAGCTTCGACGCCCAGTACGTCAACGTCAACGGGCAGGCCGGCTATTTCGCGCACTCGCTGAATGCCTACGGGCGTGAGGGGGAGCCGTGCAGCCGATGCGGACGACCCATCGTCCGCGCCGCGTTCATGAACCGCTCATCGCATTACTGCCCGCGCTGTCAGAGACGAGGCTGAGCCTGACGCGCGGTCGGATCGAGCGCATCACGCTGTGACAGCGATGGCGCGGATCGAGATCAGGATGCCGGGCAGGTCGACGCCGAGCTTCGCGACGTATCGAGCCGGAGGATCCGATGCGAACCATCGGGCGTACTCCTCGTTGAACCCCACGAAGTCCTCCGCCCGGGCAAGCAGAACCCCGATCTCAACGAGGTCGTCCATCCCCGACCCGCCGGCGTTCAGAATCGCCTCGCAGTTCGCGAGCGCCTGGCGCGTCTGCACCTGAATGGTGTCACCGGCTAGGGCCCCCGTCTTCACGTCGATGCCGACGGTTCCCGAGATGTACACGTGGTTTCCCGCTCGCACAGCCTGGCTGTAGAGAGGTGAGCTCGGAGCATCCGGTGTGGCGATGATCTCTCTGGGCATGCTGAACTCCTCGTCGAGTCGTCCCCCTGATGGCGACCATCGTGACAGAAGACGACCGGCTGCGGAAGAGCGTGTGCTCCGAGCCGTCAGCCCTCCTGCTCGACGATGCTTTTCAGCACGCTCGTCGCTCCCATGCCGTTGGGCCACCCCGCATAGAAGGCGAGATGGAGCAGTGCCTCCTTGAGCTGCTCATCGGTGACTCCGTTGCGACGCGCATGCGCGAGATGGAACTGCAGCTGCTCCATCTTGCCCATAGCGGTGAGGGCCGCCACCGTGATCAGGCTGCGGTCGCGCTTGGTGAGCCCATCCCGCTCCCACACCTCGTCGAAGAGCACCCTGTCGGTGTAGTGGACCATCCCTGGCGCGAAGTCGCCGAAGGCGTGCTTCCCGCCAGACCAACCGGTGCTCTGCTCTTCCGTGCTCATGTCTGCTCCTGTCCGGCGCATGTGCGGCATGCGCCCGTCTTCCATCCAACTCCGCTCGTGCCCATCGTGGGAGGCTCTCTCCAGGGGTGTACTGCCAGGGACTGGTACGAACTCGGGGGTGGAGGCGTAGCGTCGACGCATGACCATGCGCAGCAACGAATTCGCCCAGATGTTTCCGCTCGGCGAGCCGAACGATGCCCTCGCGCAGTACTTCATGGGCCAGAGCTACCTGGCACCGCTCGCAGCAGGGAGCGTGCCGGTGAGCAACGTCACCTTCGAACCCGGCTGCCGGAACAGTTGGCACATCCACCACGGTGCGCACGGAGGAGGCGACCAGATCCTGATGTGCACGGCGGGATCGGGGTGGTTTCAGGCCGAGGGCGAGGACCCGGTCAGCATGGAACCCGGAACGGTGATCCGTGTGCCGGCCGGCACGAAGCACTGGCACGGCGCGAAGGCGGATTCCTGGTTCTCGCACATCGCGTTCATCACCCCGGGTGAAGAGGTGCACAACGAGTGGCTGGAGCCCGTGACAGATGAGGCGTACGGATCGTTGCCGCCGAAGCGCGTCGACGACTGAGAGGAGCCGGTGCGGTCAGTGCTCGCCCTTGATGACGAAGTACGATCCGCGGATCGTACCCGCGAGCTTCGACCTCTGCCGTGCGAACGTGAATGCGGACAGCTCCTCGCGGACATCCTCTCAGGCGAGCGACGAGAGGAACGTCGCCGACGGCGCGAAGAACGTGGTGCCCGTGTGTGCGACGGAGAAGTCCAGTATCCGGTCGTGCAGCCCGGGCGGATCACCGATGAACATGCGCTGCAGCATCCGTTCGATCACCCACAGTCTGCGTGAGTATCCGATGAAGTAGGTGCCGAATTCTCCGGCTCCCGGGCGCCCGAAGGGCATGTTGTCGCGCAGGATGTCGTGTTCGCCCGACTCGTCGGTGATGGTGGCGAGCGTCTTGTGCGCCTGTTGCGTGCCGACAGCGGCATCATCGAGCTCGATGTTGTCGGCCTTGCGCCGGCCGATCACCGCCTCCTGTTGCTCAGTGGTGAGCGACTGCCATGCGTCCAGATCGTGCAGGTACTTCTGGACGACGACGTAGCTGCCGCCGGCGAACGCCGAGTCCTCGGCCCCGACCAGAGTCGCCTCGGGGAGGTCGGGCCCCACCGGATTCGCGGATCCGTCGACGAATCCGAGAAGGTCCCGGGCATCGAAGTACCGGAAGCCGGAGACCTCGTCATCCACCGTCACCGCTGTGCCGAGCTGCTCGAGGATCAGCCTCTCGAGCTCGAAACAGAGGTCGGGGCGTTCCGCGCGGATGTGGAAAAGAAGATCGCCCGGGGTGGAGACCGCAGTATGCGCGCCACCGCTGACTTCGGGGAACGAATGCAGCTCCGCTGGCAGCGGGTGACCGGTCAGACCCCTCCAGATGCGGCTGCCGACGCCCACGGTGCACGACAGTCGCGCATCCAGATCGCGGAAACCGACGGACTTGACGATGTCCTCGATACCGGCGACGGTGGCGCGGACGTCGTCGAATCGCGTCTCGTCCACGGTGAGGACCAAGAAGATCGCACTGCGTGTCAATGGTGCGTCCACCTGCTGCGGCGCTATCGGCACCCGGCGTTCTGACATCTGGCCTCCTCGTCGTCGCGAGCAGACTAACAGGGTCGGTTCACGCCACGCGGAACGAGCGGGACAGCACAGGTCTGGTCGCGCGCGTGCTCACCCAGACGACCGCGATCCCGACGGCGACGACGAGCACGATCGTGAGCAGCGACAGGGGTGCGACGATCAGGGCGATGCCCAGAAGCGGGAAGACCAGGATGCCGGCGCACAGCGCCGAGCCGATCGATGTGAGCAGCAGCGGCGCCATGATGGCACGGGTGCGGGCTTTGTCGACCGTCTGCTGCGGAACTCCGAGGTGGTGCAGACTCCGGTGCAGTTCGCGGGCGTCGAGGATCGCCGAGGCCTGATTGACGCCGACGGAAGCGGCGACCATCAGGAACGAGGCCACGAGCGTGATGATCAGCCCTGTGCGCATGTCGCGAGCGAGGGCGAGATCTGTCGCTTCCGCACCTTCCGAGCTCATCACGCCGATGAGCGAGACACCGGTTCCTGCGAAGACCGCCATGAAGCTCGCCATCGAGATGCCGCCCACCTGCCGCCATGCAGCCTTGGGGTCGTCGAGGACCATGCGCGCAGCGAGCAGCCGCTCAGGAACCCGAGCACGTCTCAGCCACCCGCGGGCGCTCACCTTCAGCGCCCAGGGACCCACGAGGTTGAGCACCGCGAGCCCCGCGGCGAAGAGAAGGGCGATCACGACGATCGTCGTCACCATTCCCGCGATCTGCGGCACGATCTTGGCGAGGACGACTGCGAAGGCGACGAGGCCTGCTCCGACGACGAAGCGGATCCGATGAGCACCGGTGGCGGTGGTGCGCATGCGCACCCCGAGAGGGGAGATGACGACCCGGCGCAGGCCGACGGCGGCGCTGAGCGCAGCGAGGACGACGACACCGCCGACGACGGCGACGATGTGGACGGGAGACAGGAGCACAGCCTGCCAACCGAGAGCCGCACCGCGGAACGGGATGAGCCCGATGAGCGGGCTCACCTGCAGGTACCCGGCGACGCCGGCTGTCGCGCCGGCCGCAGCGAGCAGCACCGACTCGGCGACGGTGGCGACGGCGACGCCGAGCGGCGTCACCCCGAGCAGCCGCAGCGTCGAGAGTCGCTCGTCGCGACGGCGCGCGGCGAGCCGTGCGGCTGCGCCCCCCAGGCTCATGAGCGGGACGAGGAGCAGGGCGAGCGCGATCGCGGCCAGAGCCTGGTAGATCGGAGCGTAGTCGTCGTGCCAGCCCCAGAAGCTCTGTGCGCCACCGATCACCGTGAGCACGAGCGTCGTCACGACGCCGAAGGCGATGAGGGGCAGCGCTATGAGGCCGCCTTGCCCGGGCGAGGGGCGCAGCAGCATCGCGAGGACGCGGGCGTTCATGCGTCCACCGCCGTGGAGACGACGAGTCCGTCGCGCACCGCGATGGTCCGCGTGCAGCGCGCAGCCACGTCCGGGTCATGCGTGACGACCACGAGCGTCCGGCCTTGACCGGTGGTCGACCACAGCAGTGCGTCCATCACCTCCCGCGAGGTCTGCGAGTCGAGGGCGCCGGTCGGTTCGTCGGCGAACACGAGCTCGGCGCCCGTGGCCTGGGCGCGAGCGATCGCGACCCGCTGCGCCTGGCCGCCCGAGAGCTCGCCGATGCGGCGATCCTCCATGCCGGTGAGACCGAGGGCGCCGAGCCAGGAAGCGGCATGCTGAACGGCATCCGCCCTCTTCACGCCGTTGATCATCGAAGCCAGCGCGACGTTCTCGACCGCTGTCAGTTCAGGGATGAGAAGCCCCTGCTGGAAGACGAAGCCGAGTCGCTCGCGTCGCAGACGGGATCTTGCCGACTCGCTCATGCCGGTCAGCTCGATCGCCCCGCCGGCCGCGGGATGGAAGGTCACCGACCCGGTGTCCGGCGTGATGATGCCTGCCAGAACGTGCAGCAGTGTGGTCTTGCCGGATCCGGAGGCGCCCATGATCGCGACGGATTCGCCTCGCGAGATCGAGAGGTCGACACCGGCGAGCGCGCGAGTGGCGCCGTAGGACTTCGTCAGAGCGTGTGCGACGAGGACGGGACTGTTCATGCTTCCAGCCTCGCCGCACACGCTCCTCGGATCGTCGGCCCGTGGAGTGATCCGGCTACATCGGAGGGATGATGTGTCAGAGCCGCTTCTGCCACGCCCCGGCGTAGGACACCGGTACGAACCCGATCGCCTCGTTGATGTCGAGCATCGGCCGGTTCTCCTCGGCGTTGAACGTCGACACGATGGGAGACGTCGGCACCAGTTCGCGCCACCGCAGCAGGTTCGCGCACTTGACGATCGTGCCCAGCCGATGCCCTCGGTGATGCGCGGCGACCAGCGTTCCGAACTGATGCGTGACTCCCGTGCGGTCCGCGGCGACCAGCAGCTCGTTGTAGGCCACGAGTTCGCCCGTCGGCACGTGCTCGACGGCGGTCACCGAGACGAGTTGACCTGCCGCGGTGAGCGTCGCCTCCCGGCGAACCACGCGGTCGGCGTCGTACTGCTCGGCGACGAAGTCCATGTCACCGCTGGGGGCATCGGTCGACAGGCGTGCGAGGACGGCCGCGTATCCGTCGCGCAGTTCGGGCGGAGTGGGCATGGTCCACTCCCGCACGCGGTAGTCCGGACCGGCGAACGCCGATGCCTCCGCCAGCATCCGCCGCACCTCCGTGCCGTCCGACCGCAGGTCGTACTCGCTGTTGCGCTCGACCTGTTCCAGCGTGTATCCGGCATCCGCGATGACGTCGGCGAGCGGCGTGGCCGGGATCCGCCCCCAACCGGTGGCCGGAACCAGCATCCGGTCGCGCTCGTCCGGTCGATGCAACGTCCAGGTCTGCAGGATGCTGCGGCCCCTCGCCACCGCGTCCTCCTCTGCGCGAGCGAGAAGCGCCTGCTCGACGCCGCGGCCCGCGTTCGCCTCCGGCACGAGGATGTCGAACTCCGCGGTCTGCGCGCCCTCCTCCTGGGCGAAGGCCAGCGTCACCATGCCGACGACGGCGTCGTCGATGCGAGCGACGTAGCCGAGATGCAGGCTGTCGGTGGGGTCCTGCCACTCCGAGAGCATCTCAGCAGCCGACGGCGACAGGTCGGGGAGGCCGACCTGCTCGTCGCAGACCTGCCTGCCCAGATCTCCCAGAAGCCGGAAGTCCGCGGCGTCGTCGGCGCCGAGAGACGACGGCACACGCAGCGCAGTGATCGAGATGTTCACGGCAGATCCTTCCTCCATGCTCCTTCGTAGGCGACGGGGACGAAGCCGATGGCTTCGTTGATGTTCAGCATCGGGCGGTTCTCCTCGGCGTTGAACGTGATGACCTGAGGGCTCAGCGGATGCTGAGTCCGCCACGAGAGCAGACCGGCTGTCTTGACGAGCAGACCGAGACGGTGGCCCCGATGCGAGGAAAGCACGAGGGTGTCCTCCTGATGCGTAGTCTCATCCGCGCGACGGCCGATCGCCAGCTCGTTGAAGGCGCACAGCTCGCCGGTTGCGACATGCTGCGCGGCGGTCACGAGCACGGTGTTGCCGCGGTCGAGGTGACGCGCATCGTGACGCGCGACGCGCTCGGCGTCCCAGTTCTCCTCCGGCATGTCGAGCTCGGCGTCGGGGACGTCGGTCGACATACGCTGCTTCATGCGTGCGTAGCCGTCGACGTGGGCAGGCGGCGTCGGCAGCGTCCACTGCACGACGCGGTAGCCGTCGGCCATCCTCGCGGCGGCGTCGCGCAGCGCCGTGACGCGGCGCGTGCTCTCCTCCGACAGCTCGAGGACGCTCACGCGCTCCACCTGCTCGAGCGCGAACCCGTGCCGAAGCAGGAACCGGGCATGGTGGTCGCGCGGAACCGACCCGAAGCCCGTGGGGGAGTCGAGGCGGACCTCGCCGCGATCGGTGTGCTCGGTCCACAGCAGCAGCTTGCGGACCCCGGCCTCCTTCGCGGTCTTCTCGATCTGTGCGAGAACGACTGTGCCGAGTCCGCGGCCCCACGTGCGCTGCAGAAGGTTGATGGTGACGTACGCGGTCCGTCCGCCGCCGTCGGCGACGACATTGAGCACCGCGACGCCGATCGTCTCGCCGTCCTCCACGACGGACCACTGCCGACGCTCCAAGTCGGCGTCCGATCGCAGCAGCGCAAGCAGGGCGTCAGGCTCGAGGTGCTCGTCGTCCCGTCCGGTCGTCTCAAGCAGCGAGGCGTTGCGGACCCGGGCGTAGTCGAGCAGGTCGCCGGCGTCCGCCGCATCCGCCCGTGCGGGGAGCACGAGCGGATGCAGCGTCGCGGCTTCGGTGAGGGCGATCATCGTGCTGGTCTCCGGTCAGCGCAGCTGGCGCTGCATGTGGTATTCGAGCAGGATCCGGCTCTCACCGGTCGTGAGGTGCCGATCGCTGAGGAACAGCGGTTCGGCGGGGGTGATGACGCGTTCCTTCACGGACTTCGGCCGCTGAGCCCTCTCGAGCAGCCAGAGGCCGATCTTGAGCGACAGGCGGTCTGCGAGAGCGAGCTCGCGCAGATCATCGGGGGCGGGGATGTGCAGGACCGTCTGGTCCTGGGTATCCGGCGGGTGGGTGGTGCTGTGGTGCAGCGTGGTGTTCACGGTGTGTCCTTCGAGGTGAATGGTGGTGATGAGTGGCGGAAGGCGCCGACGATACGGACCGATCTGCGATCGGGTGCGGCGCGGGAAGGTGTGATCTCCCTCGTGGGGGATCAGCGGATGCCGGAACGGCGGGAGACCGTGATCTGCGGAGAGATCAGGTGCGGAGCGCGGGTTCGCGTCGACGAGAAGACCCACCTGTGGCGGGCGAATTCTCCGACTGCGGTGCTACGAGAGCGTGCAGCGCCGAAGGCCCGAGGCGGTCACCGAGAACGCATAGCGGGGCGCGGAGTGAACACGCGCGGCGAGGCCTGTGGCCTGTGCGTTGAACTGAATCATCATCGGTAACCTCCTTTCACGGGTCGATCCGTTGGTACCGTAGCGAAGGCTCTCAGGCAGAGTCAAGCACCGGGCGTGTCGCCCGGCGTGTCGCGTTCGCGGGATCCCCGCGCGGGATGCTCGTCGACGAGCACGATTCCGGTAGCGTGATGGCGTGAATTCCCGAGGACGAGTGGCCCCCGCATGCATCTGAAGAGCCTGACGCTCAAGGGGTTCAAGTCGTTCGCGCAGCCGACCAGCTTCGTGTTCGAACCCGGGGTCACCTGCATCGTCGGTCCGAACGGATCAGGCAAGTCGAATGTCGTCGACGCTCTCGCCTGGGTCATGGGCGAGCAGGGTGCGAAGACGCTCCGCGGCGGCAAGATGGAAGACGTCATCTTCGCGGGGACGTCGACCCGAGGTCCTCTCGGCCGCGCCGAGGTGCAGCTGACGATCGACAACGCCGACGGCGCGCTTCCGATCGACTACGCGGAGGTCACGATCAGCCGCACGCTGTTCCGCAACGGATCCAGCGAGTACGCGATCAACGGGGAGAGCTGCCGCCTGCTCGATGTGCAGGAGCTGCTGAGCGACTCCGGTCTCGGCCGCGAGATGCACGTCATCGTCGGTCAAGGGCGACTGGACACCGTGCTGCAGGCCTCGCCCGAGGACCGTCGAGGGTTCATCGAGGAGGCCGCCGGAATCCTCAAGCACCGTCGGCGCAAGGAGAAGACGCTCCGCAAGCTCGACGCGATGGAGACCAACCTCACACGTCTCAGCGACCTGGCAGGAGAGATACGCAGGCAGCTCAAGCCACTCGGGCGCCAGGCGGAGATCGCGCGCGAGGCGCAGACCATCGCTGCGGTCGTACGCGACGCGAAGGCCCGGATCTTCGCGGACGACGTCGTGGCGCTGCGCGCGGCCCTCGCCGACCACACCCGCACCGAACAGGAGCGGCACACCGAGCGCCTGGTGCTCACAGATCAGGCCGAGGCGGTGCGTGCCGGCATCGCCCGCCTCGAGCGAGAGCAGAACTCGGCGGCGGTCGATCAGGCCCGTAGCGTGACCTTCGGTCTCGAGCAGGTGCAGGAGAGGATGCGTGGGCTCTACACGCTCGCCAATCAGCGCCTCGCTCTGCTCGGTTCGGACGAGGACGACGCCGCGGTCACCGCGGTCACGGTGACCCAGGCGGTCATCGACGAGGCCAAGGCGGAGATCGACGAGATCTCCGCGGGCCTCGGCGATGCGCAGGACGCGGCGACGGCCGCGAGTCGTGAAGTCGTGCACGCCCGCGCGGAGCTCGACACCCTCGACGTGGACATCGCCGAGCAGAGCGCTCTGGTCTCGGAGTACGACATGCGCCTGACGACCCTGCGCGGAACGGCCGAGGCCGCAGCATCCGCTCTCGCCGCCGTGCGCGGTGCCGTGCTGCGTCAGGAGAATGCGCTGGAGGCGGCGGACATCCGTCGCCGCGAAGCCGCCGAGGCGCTCGAATCGATCGCCGACGCGGAGGCGCCGGAGGGAACGGCTGCAGAGCACGCTGCCGCTTACGAGGCAGCCCAACGGGCGGCGACGGCGGCCGAGACCGAGCGCGAGGCCCTGCGGGAGCGGCTGCACGCAGCAGAGCGCGAGGTCGACGCTCTCACCGCCAAGGCCGCAGCGCTCGACAGCGCGCTGGCGGTGTCGGGAGGAGCGGCCGAGATCGTCAAAGCAGGAGGACCCGGCATCCGCGGTGCCTTCGCCGTCGCCGTCGAAGCTGCAGACAACCGCAGGGGAGTGGTGGACGTGGTCATCGCGTCGGCGACGCGCGCGGCCGTCGATCCGCCTGCGGTCGATGGAGTGACTCCGGCGATCGACACGGTGACAGCCCCGGACGGCGTGCTCGCGATCCTGTCTCACGTGTTGATCGCCGAGTCTCTCGACAGCGCCCGCTCGGCGCGGGCGGCCCTCGATCTGGTGGGAGACACCAGCACGACGATCGTGACGGTAGGAGGCGACGTGGTCACGGCGCAGACGCTGCGCACGGGCGCGGGCGGCGAGCGATCACGCCTCGAGCTCGCCGCGGAGCGCGACGCTGCGAAGGAGCGGCTCGCCGAGGTGCAGATCGTCGTCGATTCGCTCCGCGAGGCACGCGAGGACGCGAGTGAGCAGGTGGAGACGACCCGTCGGCTCGCGAAGGACGCCCTGCGTGCGCTGCGCGAGCACGATGCGGCCCTCGCGACCCATGCCGAACAGATCAACCGCATCACCGTCCGGCATGAGTCGGCTGTCGCGGAGTGCGAGCGGCTCGAATCGGGCCTCGCACAGGCGCAGGCCGCGGTCGCGGATGCCGAGGCGACGGCCCAGGCCGCTCGCGCCGACCTCGACCGGGCCGTCGAGGCGCCGCGACCTGTCCTCGACGCCTCAGCCCGCGATGGGCTTCTCGAGTCCCTCGAGCTCGCTCGTGAGGGCGAGGTGCGCGCCCGGCTCGAGGTGGAGACGCTGCGCGAGCGGGTGCGAGCCGCTCAGGCGCGGGTCGCGTCACTCGAGCGTCAGCGCGAGCAGGAGCGGGATGCGGCGGCCGAGGCTGCACGTCGGGCCGTGATCCGCAGGGCGCAGCGGGAAGCGGCATCCGGCGTCGCCGAGGAGCTGCCCCGCATCCTCGATTCGCTGGACCGTTCGGTCACCGAAGCGCGAGTGGCGCTGGCGGAGGCGGAGTCCGCGCGGTCAGCGCAGAACGAAGAACTCACCGCTCTCCGCGCACAGGAATCCACCCTGCGGGATCGCCTCGCCGGCCTCACCGAGAGCGTGCACGGGCTCGAGCTGCAGATCCACGAGAAGAAGCTCCATCTCACGAGTCTGCTCGAACGTGTGGCGTCCGAGCTGGCGCTCGACGAAGATATTCTCGTTGCGGAATATGGACCGGACCAGCTCGTTCCCCATGACCCGCTCACGCCCGTCGCCGAAGGAGAGCACATCGAGGGCGGCACGGTGCCGTTCGACCGTCGGGTGCAGCAGCGTCGTCTCGCCGAGGCGGAGCGCAAGCTCGCGCAGCTCGGACGAGTCAACCCGCTTGCTCTGGAGGAGTTCGCCGCGCTCGAGCAGCGGCACGCGTTCCTCACCGAACAGCTCGCCGACCTGACGCAGACCAGGCAGGATCTGCTGACGATCATCGCCGACCTCGACGAGCGCATGCAGACCATCTTCGCGAGCGCCTTCGCCGACACGAAGGAGGCATTCGGCGAGGTCTTCCCGCTGCTGTTCCCCGGGGGGTCGGGAAGCATCACCCTCACCGATCCGGACAACATGCTGACGACGGGCATCGAAGTGTCCGTGCGCCCTGTCGGCAAGAAGATCGAGCGGCTGTCGCTGTTGTCGGGTGGCGAACGGTCTCTCGCGGCCGTCGCTCTCCTCGTGGCCATCTTCAAAGCACGTCCGAGCCCGTTCTACATCCTCGACGAGGTCGAGGCCGCGCTCGACGATGCGAACCTCGGCCGCCTTCTGACGGTGTTCGAGCAGCTTCGCGAGAGCTCGCAGCTGCTGGTGATCACGCATCAGAAGCGCACGATGGAGATCGCCGACGCGTTGTACGGCGTGTCGATGCGTCAAGACGGCGTCTCCGCCGTGGTCGGTCAGCGCGTCGGGGACCGCGCGGCCGCTGCGAGCTGAGTCACGCGCCGGCGAGAGACGTCTCGAACTCGGCCACGACATCGGCGAAGCCGGGGAGATCCTGCGGCCGGTGCTGGGCACCGGGGAGGATGCGGTGCACCGCGCCACGTGTCGCGATGATCTCGCCGATCGCCTCGTACTCCTCGTTCCAGCCTCCGGTGACGACCAGAGTGGGGATGCCGTCGAGCATCCGCTCCCGTACTCCGTGCCCCCACGGCAGGTTCGTCGCCGCCCAGCGGGCGGCGAGCGACTGCTCGTCCTCCCAGCGCGCGGCCTCGAACGGCCCACCGAACATGAGCGGGCGCATGAAGGCCCAGAATCCGCGGAGGTCGCCGACTGCGACGCGCGCCCTGGCCTCTGTCACGATGCCGATGTGGCGCTCGACGGCAGCATGGCCGCGCGCGATGTCGTAGAGGGCGGGCTCGAGGAGCACGAGGCCCGCGACCTCGAGTCGATGAGCGGCGAGCACAGCGGGCACGGCGCCGATCGAGTGGGCGAACACCAGCAACCGCTCACCTCGGTGCTCGCTGGCCAGTTCTTCCGCCTGATCCGCGATCGAGGCGTCGGCGGGGAATGAGACGAAGATCGCGTCGGGGTCTGCGACGTGGGGCCAGGCCTCCGCACCACGGCGCCCGCCGCCGTGGATATGGAGACGACGGAGCGCCTTTTCGCGGATCATCCCAGGATGCTACCCGTAGGCTGGAGTCATGGCGGAGAAGTCCTGGTCCCTCGGTCGCGCATTGCGCGGCATGTTCGTCAAGCCCACCATCGACGAGACAACGTGGGAAGACCTCGAGACCGCACTGATCACCGCCGACTTCGGCCCCGACATCAGCGAGCGGGTCGTCGAGGAGCTCCGCGAGAAGGTCGATCGTTACCGGACAACCGACCCCAGAGACCTCCAGCGGATGCTGCGCGAGACGCTCGAAGAGCACTTCGCCAAATTCGACACGACTCTCAAGCTCACCGAGCGCCCTGCTGTCGTGCTTGTCGTGGGCGTGAACGGCGTCGGCAAGACGACCACGATCGGGAAGTTCACGAAGTTCCTCCGGGGCTATCAGCGCAGCGTCGTCGTCGGCGCGGCCGACACCTTCCGCGCGGCCGCCGTCGATCAGCTCGCCACCTGGGCGCAGCGCGGCGGAGCCGCGATCGTGCGCCCGCAGCAGGAAGGGCAGGATCCGGCATCCGTCGCCTTCCAGACCGTCGAGTTCGCGAAGAACCAGGGGATCGAGATCGCGATCATCGACACCGCTGGTCGCCTTCACACCAAGGGCGGACTGATGGATGAACTCTCGAAGATCCGTCGTGTGATCGAGAAGCAGGCTCCCATCAGCGAAGTCCTGCTCGTCCTCGACGCGACCACCGGCCAGAACGGTGTCATGCAGGCCGAGTCCTTCCTCGAGCACGCCGGGGTCACCGGGCTCGTGCTCACGAAGCTCGACGGCTCCGCCAAGGGCGGCTTCGTGCTTGCCGTACAGGAGCGCACCGGCATCCCCGTCAAGCTCCTCGGTCAGGGTGAGGGGATCGACGATCTGACCGGTTTCACCCCCCATGTCTTCGTCCAGTCGCTGGTTGGCTGAGGACAGGACTACCGTCGCGGACGAGAGGCTGGTTTCATAGCGTTATGGCGATCGAACACGACTACTTCGGACTTCTGTCCTCGGGCCCCGACGGCTCGATCTTCTGGTCGGAGACGATCGAGCTCGGCGACCAGAGCGTGACCGTCGACCTCACGGCTCCCGACCAGGACGACGTGTCCGCCGACGCGCTCGACATCGCCGCCTCGCTGATCGCCGGGCTCGAGAGCGTCGACGCGACAGCCCGCCGAAGCATGCTCGCCGAGGTCGACGATCGCACCAGCGAGGTGACCGAGTACATCCTCCAGCAGCAGGAGACGTTCGGTGAAGACCTCGAGGAGGTCCTGGTCGACGTGAGCGGCGACGCGGCCGTCGACATCATCCGCTCGCTGCGTCTGATGAGCATGACGATCCTCGCGGACGAGCACGGAGGATCCGAGCCGTTCGCCGTGCTCGAGTACGCGCTCGACGACAGCTCCACCGACGACGTCCTGCTCGTGAACCTCGGCTCCGACGGCGGCGTGCAGTCGGTCATGAGCGGCGACTGAGTTCGCAGGCTTCCCGTCTCTCCGAGAGACGAGAAGCCCTCGTCACACGGCCTGTGCGAAGCCCAGATCCGCGCTCTCAGCGATGTGGGCGAGGTGCGGAGGGATCTCCCGGCCCTTCGACGCCATCGACTGAGCCCACAGCCGCCCCGCGCGGTAGGACGAGCGCACCAGCGGTCCTGCGAGCACGCCGAGGAAGCCGATCCGCTCGGCCTCTTCCTTGAACTCGACGAACTCGTCTGGCTTGACCCAGCGGGCCACGGGCAGGTGTCGGGGCGAGGGCCGCAGATACTGCGTGATCGTGATGATGTCGCACCCGGCGTCGTGCAGGTCGTGCAGAGCCTGCACGACCTCTTCCGGCTCCTCGCCCATGCCGAGGATCAGGTTGGACTTCGTGATGAGACCGGCATCCCTGGCCTGCGTGATCACGTCGAGGGAGCGCTCGTAGCGGAAGGCCGGACGGATGCGCTTGAAGATGCGCGGAACCGTCTCGACGTTGTGCGCGAACACTTCGGGGCGAGCATCGAAGACCTCGCTCAGCAGTGCCGGGTCGCCGTTGAAGTCTGTCGCGAGCAATTCGACGCCGGTGTTCGGATTCATCGCGTGGATCTGCCGGATCGTCTCGGCATTCAGCCAGGCTCCGCCGTCGGGTAGGTCGTCACGGGCGACACAGGTCACCGTGGCGTATCGCAGGTTCATGCGCACCACGCTTTCTGCGACGCGACGGGGCTCATCCGTGTCGTAGTCTGCAGGCTTGCCGGTGTCGATCTGGCAGAAGTCGCAGCGCCGTGTGCACTGTGAGCCGCCGATGAGGAACGTGGCTTCGCGGTCCTCCCAGCACTCGAAGATGTTGGGGCAACCCGCTTCCTGGCACACGGTGTGCAGATCCTCGCTCTTCACGAGCGAGTGCAGTGCAGTGTATTCGGGCCCCATCTTGGCCTTGGTCTTGATCCACTCGGGCTTGCGCTCGATGGGCGTCTCGGCGTTGCGGATCTCCAGACGGAGAAGCTTGCGGCCCTCGGGGACGGCGGTCATGCGGGGACTCCTGTGTACTCGGCGGATGCGTATTCGTCTGTGAAGGCGTTGATCACCCCGGCGACGATGTCGCCGGGGGAGACGGCGGCGCCGATCACCTCGCTCACCGTGGTGACGCCGGCGTCCGTGATCCCGCAGGGGATGATGCCGCGGAAGCCCGCCAGCGTGTTGTCGCAGTTGATGGCGAAGCCGTGCATCGTGACGCCCTGCTGCACCCGGACGCCGATCGCGGCCACCTTGTCCTCGGACAGAGGACGGCGCACCCACACGCCGCTGCGTCCCTCGACCTGATAGCCGTCGACCCCCAGCGGGCGGAGCACGTCGATCAGCAGACGCTCGAGGCGGCGGACATGCGCGACCACGTCCATCGGCTCGGGGAGGCGCACGATCGGATAACCGACCAGCTGTCCGGGTCCGTGCCAGGTGATCTTGCCGCCGCGGTCGACGTCGACCACGGGAGTCCCGTCCTGCGGGCGCTCATGGTCCTCCGTGCGCTTTCCGGCGGTGTACACGGCCTCGTGCTCGAGGAGGATCAGCGTATCGGGTCGTGTGCCCGTGACCACGTCAGCATGGACACGGCGCTGGAGCTCCCAGCCGTCGAGGTACGGAACGTATTCCGGTGCGAGTCCCGGGGTGAGGATGTCGAGCATGCGTGTCCGCCCTCTCGAAGCTAGTTGGATTGCGTCCAACAATACTCCTCCCGCGAACGGGGGCGCCCGACGCGCGGTAGCGTGAGGAGATGAGCAGCGGGAGCAGGGCCGGACGACCCAGAGCGTCATCGCGTGAGACGCTCGCCGAGGCGGCGTGCGAGCTGTTCCTCGAGCGGGGCTACGACGCCACCTCGGTGGCTGACATCACCCAGCGGGCGGGCGTCAGCCGATCGAGCTTCTTCAACTACTTCTCGTCGAAGAGCGATGTGCTCTGGTCGGGACTCGACGCGCGGATCGCCCGCGCCGCCGATGCCTTGTCCGCCATGGAGGGCAGCGGCGACGGGGGATCGGTGCGCGCGACACTGCGCGAGATCGTCCACGACTTCGCGCCCGACCCGCTCGCCCTCGCCTTGCGGAATCGTTCGGCGATGGGGCTGGACGAGGAACTGGTGCGAGACACCGGGGTGCGTCAGGCGCGGCTCGCCTCAGCCATCTCGGACGCGGCGAGAGCCGCAGGCATGGGCGTGATCCACTCCGACATCATCGGCGCGGCGTACGCCGCCGCGCTGTTCTCGTCGCTGCGCGTCTGGGCCGAGCACGGTGCGGGGTTCGGCGCACCCGAGACCACGCTCGACGGCGCGTTGCGCGGAATCGACGATCTGCGCTGGGCATAGCGGCGGACATCCGGCGCTGTGCCGGACAGGTCATGAGTGAACCCACCCAGAAGGGAACTGCTCATGGACACTGAACAGCTCGACGGCCTGCTCCAGGCCTCGGCGCCGGCTATCCGGAACATCGACCAGATCGACATCCGCGCGATGATGGAGGATGCTCGTGCTGAAGCCCGACCGGCGCGGCCACGCCGCCGCGTCACGGTCGGCGTCGGGGCGGCTGCCGCCCTCGCGCTGATCATCGGCGGAGGCGGCGTCGCGGTCGCATCGGGTCTCGTATCCTGGCCGAGCGGCTTCGAAGACCCGGACGGCTCATACGCTTTCACGCTTCCGAGCGGCAGGGCATGTGAGGTACGGCTCATCGTCGAGGATCGGACATCGCCGAGCGAACCGAGTCCTGATGATGCCACGACTCGCGGCGTGCAGGACTCCGTGACGGATTGGTTGCGCGAAGGAGCGCTCGACCGCGACCTCGACCTCGAGACCGCCGACGCGGAAGCCGTTCGGATCCTCGCAGAACAGCGCGAGTCATACGGGATGACCGTGCTGATCGGCGCCGACGGGTGGCTGGCGGACGCCGCGCTCGCGCCAGGACGCCCGGATGCCGACGACGTCCGCGCCTTCGCTGTGGACCGGGCTGTGCGCGCAGCGATGGTCGAACACCTCGCGAGTGCAGGATTCCCCGAGAACACCTGGACGTTCGGCACGGACGGCGGCGTCAAATGCGAAACCGAGTGACCTCGGACGATGCCCGTCTCACGGCGGTGGTCGAGGCGAACGCATCCGACCTCCTCGCGTATCTCGCGCGTCGGGTCGGACCGGACGACGCCCCCGACCTGCTCGGAGAGACGATGGTCGTCGCCTGGCGCAGGGTGAGGGATCTTCCGCCGGAGGCCGAGCACGCGCGCATGTGGCTGTTCGGCATCGCGAGAGGAACCTTGCTCAACCACGCTCGCGGTCAGCGTCGGCGCTGGGCTCTGGCCGACCGCATCCGCCTCGAACCGACGGCTGACCGATCAGGACCGTCCGCGGATGCTGGCGCCGAGGTCCGTGACGCGATCGCCCGTCTGGATTCCGAGCAGGCGGAGCTGGTGCGACTCGTGCACTGGGACGGCTTCACCCTCGCAGAAGCGGCCGAGCTGCTCGGCATCCCCGCATCCACCGCTCGGGGCCGTCACCAGCGGGCGAAAGACGAGCTCCGCGCCGCGCTGAGCATCGAGGTTCCGCTCGCGTAGAATCGAAGCACCATGGCTACGTTTGGCACGCTCTCCGATCGGCTCACTGAGACCTTCCGCAACCTGCGCACGAAGGGAAAGCTCACCGCCGCCGACGTCGACGGCACCGTGCGCGAGATCCGTCGCGCACTGCTCGACGCCGACGTCGCGCTGGTCGTCGTCAAGGACTTCACGGCGAAGGTGCGCGAGCGCGCGCTCGGCGATGAGGTCAACAAGGCGTTGAACCCGGCTCAGCAGGTCGTGCAGATCGTCAACGAGGAACTGGTCGCGATCCTCGGCGGCGAGCAGCGCCGTCTGCAGTTCGCGAAGACTGCGCCGACCGTGATCATGCTCGCGGGTCTCCAGGGCTCCGGCAAGACGACCTTCGCCGGCAAGCTGGCCAAGCAGCTCGAGGGAGAAGGGCACACGCCGCTGCTCGTCGCCGCCGACCTGCAGCGCCCCAACGCCGTGAACCAGCTGCAGGTCGTCGCCGAGCAGGCCGGCGCCACCGTGTACGCGCCCGAGCCGGGCAACGGCATCGGCGACCCGGTGAAGGTCTCGCGCGACGGCGTCGAGCACGCACGCCGTCACCAGCACGACGTGGTCATCATCGACACCGCGGGTCGCCTCGGTGTCGACGCCGAGCTCATGAAGCAGGCCGCCGACATCCGCAAGGCCGTCGAGCCAGACGAGGTCCTGTTCGTCATCGACGCCATGATCGGTCAAGATGCCGTGAACACGGCGAAGGCCTTCCAGGAGGGCGTCGACTTCACCGGTGTCGTCCTGTCGAAGCTCGATGGCGATGCGCGCGGTGGCGCCGCGCTGTCGGTCGCGTCGATCACCGGACGCCCGATCATCTTCGCTTCAACGGGCGAGCGTCTCGAGGACCTCGAGCCGTTCCACCCGGATCGCATGGCGAGCCGCATCCTCGACCTCGGCGACATCCTCACCCTCATCGAGCAGGCCCAGCAGGCCTTCGACGAGGAGGAGGCCATGAAGATGGCCGAGAAGCTCGCAACCGAGGCCTTCACCCTCGAAGACTTCCTCGACCAGCTTCAGCAGATGAAGAAGATGGGCTCGATGAAGAAGATGCTCGGGATGCTCCCGGGCATGGGGCAGATGAAGCAGCAGCTCGAGGACTTCGACGAGAAGGAGATCGATCGCACCGAGGCGATCATCCGCTCCATGACCCCAGGCGAGCGGCGCAACCCGAAGGTTCTCAACGGCTCTCGTCGGCTGCGGATCGCCCGTGGTTCCGGCATGACCGTCACCGACGTGAACCAGCTCGTGCAGCGCTTCGAGCAGGCCGCGAAGATGATGAAGACGGTGACGCGCGGCGGCACGCCGAATCTTCCTGGAATGGGCCCCGTGCCCGGGATGGGACGCCCCGGCGCCTCGTCGAAGCGAGGTAAGAAGGGCAAGTCGAAGAGCGTCTCGCGGTCGGGCAACCCGGCGAAGCGGGCAGCCGAGAACGCCGGCCTCGCTGCTCCGTCGACACCCACGGGCTCCGGCTTCGGCCTCGGCGGCCAGAAGGCGCCGTCCGAAGCCGATCTCGCCGAGATCCAGAAGCTCTTCGGAAAGAGCTGAGACCGCTCAGCGGCCGATCGTCGCGGCGGCCTCGGCGGGGCCCGTCACGGGCGGGACGACCCCCTTCGGGCGAGTGACGAGCTGACCCGCGACGAGGGCGCCGAGCACCAGCAGCAAGCCGACCACCTGGACGGGAGCGAACGTCTCGCCGGCAACAGCCGCGCCGAGAATCGTCGCGACGACAGGGGAGAGCAGCGCGAGCAGCCCGGGGGCGATCACGGGGAGCTGCTGGATGCCGCGGAACCACAGCGTGTAGGCGAGGAGTCCGCCCACCGTGCCCAGCCACAGGTAGCCCGCGGCCGCCGCGCCGTCGATCTCGGGCGGTGCTCCTTCCAACAGGAGGGTGAGCGGGAGCAGGAACAATCCCCCGGCCGTGAGCTGCCAACCTGCGTAGGCCACAGGGCCGACGCCGACGGGGCGGCCCCATCGCTTCGTGAGGATCATGCCGAATGCCGTAGCCGTCACGCCGCCCAGCGCGGCGAGGATGCCGAGGACGTCGAGCTGCGCGGCCGGCCCCAGCACGACGAGGGCCACGCCCCCGGCGCCGACCACGGCGGCCGTCGCGGTCAGGGGGCGAATCCGTTCGTGCAGCACGAGCGTGCCCAGCATCAGGATGATGAGCGGCTGCACGCCGGCGACGGCAGCGGCGACGCCACCGGGAAGGCGCTCAGCGGCGAGGAAGAGCAGGGGGAAGAACGCGCCGATGTTCAGGATGCCGAGCACGAGTGCTTTGATCCACCAGGAGCCGCGGGGGAACGACCGGCCGATGGCGATCGCGATGAGCCCTGCAGGCAGCGCGCGGAGCAGTCCGGCAAGCAGCGGGTGCCCCGCGGGAAGCAGCTCGGTGGTGACGAGATAGGTGGTGCCCCATGCCATCGGGGCGATGGCGGTGAGGAACACAGTGGCCAGTCGATTCATGGTTCCAGCGTGCTCGTTTCCGTGCCATGAGTCCAAGGCATAGTTGTCACAGTATCCATGAAGTGGAATCATGGACAGATGGATCTTCAGCAGATGCGATATGTGGTCGAGGTCGCCGAGACATCGAGCTTCACCCGCGCGGCCGAGCGCTGCTTCGTGACCCAGTCGGCGCTGAGCCACCAGATCGCTGCTCTCGAGCGGGAGATCGGCGAGCGGCTGTTCGCACGTACCAGCAGAAGCGTGCGCCTCACCGAAGCAGGCGAGGCGTTCGTCGCGCAGGCGCGCATCGCCCTGGCGGCGGCGGAGGCGGCGAGAGAAGATGCTGCGGCAGCCGGTGGTCAGGTGATCGGCACGCTGCGCCTCGGGGTGATCCCGACCGTCGCGGCCGTCGACGTTCCATCGCTCATCGCGCGCTTCAGAGCGCAGCATCCGTCCGTGCGCGTGGAACTCACCGTCGGCAACAGCGACGCGTTGACGGCCTCGGTGCGCAACGGTGAACTCGACGTCGCTCTTCTGGGGCTGCGAGAGGAGAGCAGCGCGACCGGGGTCTCGCAGCGGATGCTGGCGCGGGAGCAACTGGTCGCCGCGGTACCTCGTGCGCACCGTCTGGCGGAGCGTCGCCGTCTCGAGCTGTCCGATCTCGCAGGTGAGGTGTTCGCAGACTTCCCGGCGGGGACGTCTGGCCGTGCTCAGAGCGACATCGCGTTCGGCCATGCGGGTGTCGGGCGCGACGTCGCCTTCGAGGCCGAGTCGGCGGAGCTGATCCTGGGGCTCGTCGGCGCAGGGCTCGCCGTGACCCTGCTGGCGCCGGGGGTCGTGGCCCGGTCACAGGCGGATGTGGTGTCGATCGCGGTCGTCGACGGACCGTACCGCGTGGAGTACGCGGCATGGCACGAGCGGTCGCCGCGCAACGTGGCCAAGGCATTCCTGAACGAACTGGACGGAGTGCTGGCGGGAACGTGAGAGGGCGGGTCCGGAGAACTCTCCGGACCCGCCCTCTCAGCGATCTGCGATCACTTCACGTCGTCGTCGACCCAGTCCATCGACTTGGAGACGGCCTTGCGCCACAGACGCAGCTGACGATCGCGCTCGGCGGCTTCCATCGACGGCTCCCAGCGCTTGTCCTCCTGCCAGTTCGCGGACAGGTCGTCGAGGCCGTTCCAGAAACCGACCGCGAGGCCCGCGGCGTAGGCGGCTCCCAGAGCAGTCGTCTCGGCGACCACCGGTCGGACCACAGGAACGCCGAGGACGTCGGCCTGGAACTGCATCAGGGCGTCGTTCGCGACCATGCCGCCGTCGACCTTGAGCTCGGTGAGGTCCACACCGGCATCCGCATTCACCGCGTCGAGGACGTCGCGGGTCTGGAAGGCGACGGCCTCGAGCGCGGCGCGCGCGATGTGGTTCTTGTTCGCGTACCGGGTGAGTCCGACGATCGCACCACGTGCGTCGGGGCGCCAGTACGGAGCGAACAGACCCGAGAACGCCGGGACGATGTAGACGCCGCCGTTGTCCTCGACCTGCTTCGCCAGCTCCTCCACCTCGGGGGCGGAGCTGATGATGCCGAGCTGGTCGCGCAGCCACTGGATGAGCGAACCCGTCACTGCGATCGAACCTTCGAGCGCGTAGTGGGTCGGTCCGTCGCCGAGCTTGTAGCCGACGGTCGTGAGCAGCCCGTTCTTCGAGTGGACGATCTCCTCGCCCGTGTTGAAGATGAGGAAGCAGCCCGTGCCGTAGGTGTTCTTGCTCTCGCCGGTGTTGAACGCCGCCTGGCCGAACGTCGCCGCCTGCTGGTCGCCGAGGATGCCGGCGATCGGCGTCTCGCGCAGCAGCGAGGAGTCCTCCGCTGTGCCGTAGACCTCGGACGAGGAGCGGATCTCAGGCATCATCGAGCGCGGCACCCCGAACGCCTCGAGGATGTCGTCGCGCCACTCGAGGGTCTCGAGGTCCATGAACATGGTCCGCGATGCGTTGGTCACATCGGTTGCGTGCACGCCTCCGTCGACACCGCCGGTGAGGTTCCAGAGGACCCAGCAGTCGGTGGTGCCGAACAGCAGGTTCCCGGCCTCGGCCTTCTCGCGTGCGCCGTCGACGTTCTCGAGGATCCACGCGATCTTCGTGCCGGAGAAGTAGGTGGCGAGGGGAAGCCCGACGACCTGCTTGAACCGCTCGACACCGCCGTCGGCGGCGAGGCGGTCGACGATGCCCTGCGTGCGGGTGTCCTGCCACACGATCGCGTTGTAGACGGGTTCACCAGTGGTCTTGTCCCACACGACGGCGGTCTCGCGCTGGTTCGTGATTCCGACCGCGGCGATGTCGTGACGGGTGAGGTCGGCGCGGCTCAGCGCGAGTCCGATGACCTCCTGGACGTTGCGCCAGATCTCGGCCGCGTCGTGCTCGACCCAGCCGGCCTGCGGCAGGATCTGCTCGTGCTCCTTCTGGCCCGTTGCGACGATGCTGCCCTTCTTGTCGAAGATGATCGCGCGGCTGGAGGTGGTTCCCTGGTCGATGGCGATGATGTAGTCAGCCATGGTTGTTCTCCTTTGAATTCAGGGGTCAGGCGAGGTGGAGCAGGACGGGGGCCGCGAGAGCGGCGATCGCTCCACCGATGAGGGGACCGACGACCGGAACCCACGCGTACGACCAGTCGCTGGATCCCTTGCCCTTGATCGGGAGGATGGCGTGGGCGATGCGCGGACCGAGGTCGCGGGCGGGGTTGATCGCGTAGCCGGTGGGGCCACCGAGCGAAGCGCCGATGCCGACCACGAGGAGGGCGACCGGGAGTGCCGTGAGCGGGCCGAGGCCTCCGGGCGTTCCCACCTCGATGTCACCGTAGTCGGCGAAGGCGAAGATGCCGAAGACCAGCACGAAGGTGCCGATGATCTCGGTCACGAGGTTCCAGCCGTAGGACCGGATGGCAGGACCGGTCGAGAACACGCCGAGCTTGTTCGCCGCCTCGGGCTCCTCATCGAAGTGCTGCTTGTAGCCGAGCCACACGATGATCGCACCGAGGATCGCACCGAGCAGTTCGGCGCCTGCGGCGGTGGCGAACATGGCGAAGTCGATCTTGCCGGCGATCAGGAGGCCGATGCCGACGGCGGGGTTCAGGATGGCGCCCGAGTAGGCCGAGACGAGAACACCCGCGAACACCGCGAGGCCCCATCCCCAGTTCACCATCAGGAAGCCTCCGCCGAAGCCCTTGTTCTTCGTGAGCGCGACGTTGGCGACGACTCCACATCCCAGGATGATGAGCATCGCCGTTCCGACGAGCTCAGACAGGAAGTAGAGACCGAGATTCACATCAGTCATGTCTTCATTGACCTTTCTTGAGCGGCAGGACCCCTCAGCCCTGCCGCGTTTCGAGGGAGTTCACGTCGCAGAGGAGGGCGACGTTCGGAGTCGTCAGCCGCGAGCGCGGGACGAGATGTTCAGGCCGTGTCGTTCGTTCAACAGGTTCCGTGTCTGCTCGATCTCGGCGTCGTGGCGATCACGGTCCCAGCCGAGCAGCGGAGCGAGAGCGTCGCCGATCTCGTCGAGCACGTCGGCGCTCGCGTTGCCTGTGAAGGCGATGCTCGTGCGACGCAGGATCACATCCTCCAGTCGGGCCACGAGTTCGTTCTGCACCATCCACTCGAGCTCGCGCGTCGAGAGGTCACCGCCGGCCAGCGGCGTATCAGCACCCTGTTCGATGTACTCCCAGACCTGCGCGGCACGCGTGCCGTAACGGGAGAGCAGGGAGTCTGCGCGATCGCCCGCGCCGGCCAGGTTCTCCTGGATCCAGATGCGGCGGGCCTTCTCGGTGCGGGGGAAGTCACGGCCGCCGCCGATCGCGCGACCGGCCGTGGAGACCGTGCGGGTGCGCCGGATGAGGCCGAGGACCACATCGGAGAGCGACTCGCCCAGTGCGCGGAACGTCGTCCATTTGCCGCCGACGAGGCTGACGAGCGGCACGGCGCCCTTGTCGTCGACCTCGATGCGGTAGTCACGGGAGACGAAGCCGGGAGCTGTGTCCTCGTGGCGCGGAAGCGGACGGATGCCCGAGAAGTTGTAGACGATCTGATCGCGCGACACAGCGATCTGCGGGAACACGTGGTGGATGAGTTCGAAGAAGTAGTCGACCTCCTCGTCCGTGCACACCGGGACCTCGCGCGGGTCGGCGTCGATGTCGGTCGTGCCGACGAGCACCCGGCCCTTGAGGGGGTAGATCAGCACGATGCGGCCGTCGGAGTGCTCGAAGAAGATCTCGCGGCCGCGGGTGGCTTCGAGGAGTTCCGGGTGGTCGAGCACGATGTGCGAGCCCTTGGTGCCTCCCATGAAGCGTGTGATCTCGCCGAGTGCGTCGTTGGTGAGGTCCGTCCACGGGCCGGAGGCGTTCACGACCACGTCGGAGGCGACGGCGAACTCGGTGCCGCTCTCGCGGTCGCGCAGCATAACCTTGTCGCCGTCGCGGCCGATGGCCTCGACGTAGTTGAGTGCGATGGCACCCGGGTGCGCAGCGCGACCGTCTTGCAGCACGTCCAGCGCGAGGCGCTCGGGGTCGTGCATCGAAGCGTCGTAGTAGGTCGCCGTGTACTTGATGTTCGG
>JAEKKN010000019.1 GCA_019510305.1 Microbacterium sp. | reverse complement strand
CTGCTTGTGCCGTTCGAAGTCTGGTCCGTCGAACTCGGGCGGCATCACGACATCCGCCCACTGCTGAACGTGACCGCAGTGAGGGCACTCCCATCCGCCTTCGACGTCGCGCATCACCACGTCATCGTTCGGGCAATGCGGCTGAACCCCTTCAAGCTCATCCATGTGGCGAGCTAACAGCATAGGGTCAACGTTTCGCTACTCCGTCGAGCAATCCGCACGCGGCGATATCGTTGCTTCTTTGCAGATGATCGTGAGAACCCCGTTGTAGCGAGCTGTAAACCTGGGGGACAGCTCGACCCATTCGTACTCTTCTCCGCGTGCATGAGGCAAGGTCTCGGCCAGCTGCGCGGCGGCAGTCCACCCCTCGTCGCTTCCGTAGATGTACACCTGGTTCAGCGCGTTCTGGAACGAGTGTCGCGAGCTTAGCCAGTCACCTACCGTGGCGCTAGAAGACAAGGCATCGATCGCAGTCGGTGCGACGTCCCCGCGAATCTGTTGTTCATTGAGAACGGCGCGCGTGCTGTTGGCATAGTCCGCAGCCGCCTCAGTGAGAGCCAAGTATGCTTCCGCACGAATCTGGCGCTGCTCGGCTTCTTGTCCGACCTGGATCTGACGCTCCACCGCCCCATACGCGAATAGTCCACCGACCGCAACGCCGACAAGCCCGGATAGTACCGGCACCCAAGTCTGTATAAGCAGCCTCGTTCTCTTCTTACTCGCCATCGTGCGACTATCCCACACGTCGGTGACACTAGGTTGATCGTGCCGCTATCTCCGGGAGCTACGATCCAGACCATGGGTAGTCGTCGCAGTAGAGGAACCGGCACGATATTCCGCGACAAGCGCGGCTACTGGACCGTGGCACTGCCATTGGCCACGAAGGACGGGAAGCGGCAACGAAGCGTCAAGCGGTTCAGGGATCGCGAGTCGGCCGTGGCTCACCTTCTCGACTTCGAGAGGTCTCGTGCCGGCACCGACCTGCCGAGAGCAAATGACTATCCTTCGGGCGTCGGAAAGACGACAGTAGGGGAGTGGTTCGAGTACTGGCTAACCGAATGCGTGTACCCGCAGTTGAGGCCGCGGACTGCTGACGGATATAGAAGCGCCGTGACCACTCACATCGTGCCGTCACTCGGGTACAGTACTCCGCTCGCGGCTATCAGGGCTTCCGATATCCGGCGTATGCAGCACGCCGTGCGAGAGGGGCGGTCCCCAACGACTGTCCGAAACGTTCACACGATCGCCGCCCGTGCGTTCGATGTCGCGGTGCGCGAGGAAGAGATCAGCCGCAATCCCGTGAGACTCGTAGAGCAACCGCGTCCAGCTCGACCCGATCTCGACGTTCCGACGACGTCAGAGGTTCGGCATCTTACATTCTCACCGGTGCACGCCGCGGTGAGGTTGTTGGGCTCGAGGCTGACAGAGTCGGTACCCACATCGACATCAGTTGGCAGATGCAGACTCTCAGGCGAGGAGAATCGGGCCGTCCGATTGCCCCACCAGACTTTGACTACAGGCATCTGTACGGCGGGTTCTTTCTCACGCGACCGAAGTCGAAAGCCGGTTGGAGGATCGTGCCCCTCATCAGCCCTCTTCGAGAGATGATGGAGCACCATCTCGCGACCATGGAACAGAACCCTTGGAATCTCGTCTTCACGCGGAAGGGACGCCCGATCGATCCGAACATGGAGACCCGGTTATGGCCTGAAGTGCAGCGGGAACTCTTAGGTGCAGATCGTCACGTGCGACTACACGATCTTCGTCACGCGGCCGTCGATCTGCTGTACGCCTCGGATATCCCCGAGGAGTTGATCGTTGAGCTTGTAGGCCACTCGACTCGAGCGATGACCCGCTCCTACAAGAGTCCCGCCCATATCGATCGGCTGAGTACGGCCATGGGGCGCGTCGAGTCACTGTTGGCTGCGGAGTGAACGCCATCAGTCCGCAGCGCACGAATAGCTGGCGTGACAACACCGTGACAACACTTTGCGAAAGCGAACGCTAGTTTTGGTGATCCCAGTGATTCATCCCCCTTGCAATGATGCGGAACTTGGAGGGCGGGGGTAGATCCCGCGGACGCGGAGGGGGTTCGAATCCCTCACTCGCCACCGTATGAATGAAGGGCCTCGCTATGCGGGGCCCTTCGCTTTTCCCTGATCACGCCGCGAACCTGCGGGAACGGGCAGCGGCGGTCGCCGGGGCGCTCACTTGCCCTTGCCGTTGTTGCCCTGGGAGGCGTGCTCGGTCTTCTTCTCGGCCACCTCCGCCCCGTGCTCGGCCTTCTTGTCCGCCGTCTCTGCCGCGTGCTCGACCTTCTTGTCGTCGTTCAAGGCCGACGGGCCTGGATCGCCGTCATTGACCGTCACCGTCACCGGTGTGATCGACGAGTCCGAGTCGGAGGTCGTGACGGGTGCGGATCGGAGCGCCGTGACTCCGGTGACCGCGCGGGCCGTCACGATGTCGGCCGCCGACGAGGTCCATGCCCCGATCGCGGCGAGCAGCCCCATGGCTGCGGCTCCGGCGATCAGAGCGGTGATCACGCGACGTGGGCGGCGGTCCGTGTCGCCGCGCAGGAGGCGGGTCTGCGGCAGCTGTTCGGTGACGGCGGCGCTCGACGGGCCGGACGAATCCGACCGGTCGCCACCGCGAAAGCCTCTGATCTCGGCGGCGACCTCTTCGGCCGACGGCCGCTCCTCGGGATCGACCTGGGTCATCCAGAGGATGAGCTGCCTCCACCCCGGGCTCACCGCGTCGGGGATGTCTGGCGGCTCGGTCAGCCGTACCCGGGCTGATTCGAGACTGGTGCCGATCGGGTAGCCGTGACGGCCTGTGAGCGCCTCGAGCAGCACGAGGCCGAGAGCGTAGATGTCGGCGGCGGGGGTGAGCGGAAGATCGCGCAGCTGCTCGGGCGCCATGTACGCGGCGGTACCGAGGACGACGCCCGTGCGCACCTTCGAGGTCTCTGGAGTGCAGGCGATTCCGAAGTCCGCGAGCTTCGCGGTCCAGCGGCCGGATGCTGTCGCCGGTGGCGCCAGCAGCACGTTCGACGGCTTCACATCGCGGTGGATGATGCCGGCCGCATGGACGGCCTCGAGCGCGTTCGCGAGGTCTTCCCCGATCTGCGCGGCGTCTGCCGATGACAGCGGACCGTGTGTCATCCGCCTGGCCAGGCTCGGCCCGTCGACGAGTTCCATGACGAGGTACTGCGGCGTTCCTGGGTCGAGGTGGGCGTCGAACAGCGTCACGAGCGCCGGATGGTTCACCGCAGCGAGCAGTGCTTTCTCGGTGTGCACCCGGTCGGCGGCGAACGGGACCTCGGGGTCATGGCGGATCAGCTTGATCGCGACCGTCCGTTCCAGGATCGCGTCCTCTGCCCGGTAGACGGTCGCCATGCCGCCACGGCCCAGGCGGTCGAGCAACCGGTACCGGCCGTTGAGAAGCGCTTCGGTCGGCGGTGCGTCCTCCGCGTGCATATCGCTACCTCCGGAGCAGATGGGGTCCGCGCAGTGGGAAAGGCCACGATAGGCGGCAGGCGCCCGTTCGCCGTAGGGGCTTGCCCGCCGCGGGAGCGTGGGCTAGGCGGGGCAGGGACGTGCCTGTCGACCACCCCACAGGCTCATGATCCTCGAGTCGCGTAATGAAACGCCCCCTACCCCCGTCTCATGGGTATGAGCATCGTCGAGTCGCGCCTGTTCCACGAACCCGCCCCCGTCGCGCCCGGGCCCGGAACCCGCTTGCAGCGTCGCGCGCTGCTCGACCTCAGCATCGACGAAGAGATCGTCAGAGGGGATCTCCGCGGAGCCACCCTCGACGAGCCGCTGCGCACGGCCCTCGCCGTGGTCGTCCAGCAAGAGCTCAAGCAGGAGGAGTCCCTCGTGGAGGACGACATCTTCGATGCGCTCCGCTCGCACCGTCTCATCAGCAGACGGCGCTGCCGACGCCGGCTTGATGCGCTCTCGGGCATGAACCTCATCCGTCGGGAGGGCCGCATCGTCCACGCGACCGTCGCCGGCATCTCCGCCGTGCTGCGGCCGTCGTCGCTCGATGGAACCCGCCTTCCACGCGACCTGCTGCGGGTGCTGCGTCAGGCCGAGCTCGCGCGGCTCGGTCGCTGAGGCGGGCGCAGGCATAGGCGCGGAAAGCTCTGCCTAGACTGGATCGATGCGCGCGCTCACAGAGGCCGAGGTCCGATCCTCGTTCGTCAACGCGGATGCCGACGACCTGCGGATCATGCAGATGCCGCACGACTTCGTACTCGTCGACTGGGACTATCTCGACTTCTTCGCCTGGCGGGATCCGAGCGCGGGCAAGCGGGGGTACGTGTTGATCCAGCACGACCGGGAGATCAAGGGCGTCATGCTGCGGGTGTCCGACTCCGGACCCGCTCGCAACGGCATGTGCAACATCTGCCACCTGATGCAGCCGGGCAATCAGGTCGCGCTGTTCTCGGCCCGCCGGGCAGGCGCGGCGGGGGAGCGCGGCGACTCGGTCGGCACGTACATCTGCGCCGATCTCTCCTGTCATGACAACGTGCGCCTCGCCCATCCGCTGGCTCCGAACGAGGTGCGAGCCCCGGGTCAGGCCGACTATCGCCTCGACGGAACGCGCCGTCGGATGGAGGCCTTCGTCGCCAGGGTCTGGGAGCACGTCTGAGCGCGGTTACGCTGGAGCGATACGTCCTGTGCTCGAAGGAGAAGCCATGAGCGATGCCATCCTGTTCTCGGTCGATGAGGGAATGGCTCGGCTCACGCTGAACCGCCCGGGCCGGCTGAACGCCTTCAACGCCGATCTCGCGCACGCTTGGCGGGATGCGACCGCCGAGGCGACCGGTCGCAGTGACGTCAAGGCGATCCTGCTCGACGCCGCAGGGCCGGCGTTCTGCGCCGGCGGCGACGTCATCGAGATGTCGACGTCGATGGGCTCCGGCACCGACATCACTGCCCTCGCCGAGGTGATCAACTCCGGCATCCGCTCGCTCACCGAATCGTCGATCCCCGTCGTGGTCGCCGCCCACGGCACCACGGCCGGCGGCGGACTCGGCATCCTGCTGAGCAGCGACTACGCGGTGGTCGGCTCGCGTTCGAAGCTCGGCAGCCTGTACGCGAACATCGGCCTCACCCCCGACCTGTCGGTGTCGGCGCAGCTCGCTCAGGCCGTGGGCCAGCGGCGTGCACTGCAGCTCGTGCTGCAGGATCGCCTGCTCTCGGCGACGGAGGCCGTCGAATGGGGGCTGGTCGCCGAGGCGGTCGAAGGAGCGGATGCCGCGGCCGAAGCCGAGCTCGTCCGTGCACGTGCGGAGGAGATCGCGCGCTTCTGGCTTGCGGGCGCCGCCGACGCGTACGGGCAGGCCAAGCGCCTCGTCCGCTCACGCCCCGAGCGCTCCTTCGTCGAGCAGCTCAGCGAAGAGGCGCGTTCGATCGGTGCGGCGCTGGAGACCCCGGATGCTCAGGCCCGCGTCGCGGCCTTCGCCGCCGCATCCGCCAAGAAGACCGGCTGAGCTTTCCACACATGTCCGGATCACCCGTGATCCGGACATCAGGCATGCGAGGATGAACCCACAGCTCACTCGTCGAGAGGACCGCCATGTCTCAACCCGGAACAGTGACACCTGAGCCGAAGAACACCTCGCTCCTCATCCGCGGCTCGATCTGGATCGCGATCGGCGCGCTGATCGCCGCCGCTCTCGTCTGCGTCGTGTGGGTGCTCATCGGAGATCAGGACGGGCTGATCGGACGCGCGTTCCTCACGATCCTTCTTCTGGCAGGCTTCGCCGGCATCGCGATCCTCGAGGCGGGCCTCGCGCCCAACCGCCCCGACTGGCTCGCGCTGGCGAGCATGGTGTCGTGGATCATCGCGCTCATCGTCGGCGCGTTCAAGATCTGGCTCCCCGAAGACGGTCAGTTCTTCAGCGGGGGCGAACGGTTCTTCCAACTGCTGCTCGTGATCGGCATCCTGCAGCTCGCGCTGCTGCACGTGCGGCTGTTCACGCCCGCCGCCCAGCGCTACGTCACGGTCTTCACGCGCATCATCTACATCGCCACGATCGTCTTCCTGGTCGGACTCGTCGGCATGCTGCTGTTCTTCCTGACGTTCACCCACAACTTCGAGTTCGGCGATCTGTTCGGCCGCATCCTCGTGGCCCTCACGATCCTCACGGCCGTCGGCACCACGCTCATCCCATTGCTGAACACGCTGTTCGCCCCGAAGAAGCAGACTGCTCCCGTGCACCAGACCGCCCCCGCGCCCGCGACCTGGCCGACGTACGCCGACGGCGCGACACCGCTGCCGGTGATGCCCGACGGCAGCCCGGACTGGAACGCCTACTACACGGGATTCCCCTCGGCCCCGCAGCTCGCAGCGCCCGTCGGCGGCACCTACCACCAGGGCCAGGGCACGTATCCGGGCCAGAGCGCTGCGCAACAGCCCGCCTCGCAGTATCAAGCGCAGCCGCTTCCCGCGCTTCCCGTGCCCGTCGCGCCGCAAGAGCCCGCTGCGCCTCGGTACGCGGCTCCGGCCGCGGCCGACTTCGCACCCGTGGCGGAGCCTGCGCCGACCGAGCAGCCCGCGCCCGCTCCCGCGCCGGAGGAGCCAGGGGGGCACACCGTCCCTCCCGCCCCCGCGGGCCCGCCGGCAGAGCCGTACCCGCCCGCGCCGCCCCTGCCTCCGCAGTGACCGCGGAGACCGAGCTGACAGACCTCGCCGCGGGCATCGCGCGCGAGGCCGGTGAGCTGGCGCTGTGGCGCCGCGAAGAAGGTGTGCATCTCGCAGCCACCAAGTCGAGCCTGGCCGACATCGTCACAGAGGCCGATCGCGAGGTCGAAGCGCTCGTCCGCGCCCGGCTGCGTGAGGCGAGGCCCGGAGACGGGTTCCTCGGTGAGGAGTCGGATGCCGATGCCGGCGTGACCGGGATCACCTGGGTGGTCGACCCCATCGACGGCACCGTGAACTACGCCTACGGCATCCCCGCGTATGCCGTCAGCATCGCGGCTGTGCGGGGTGAGGCGGTGCCGGGGCGGTGGGAGGCGCTGGCAGCCGCCGTCTTCGCGCCCGCTCACGATGAACTGTTCACGGCTGCCCGCGGTGAAGGAGCCTGGCGAGGCTCCGTGCGGCTGGCCGTCACGTCGGCGACACCGGCGGGCGCCTTGTGGGATTTCGCCGCAGGAGCGCTTCTCGTCGCCGAAGCGGGGGGAGTGGTCACCCGTGTCGACACGGCATCCGCGCGACCCATGCTGATCGCCGCCGGACCTGACGTCCATGCGCGCCTCACCGTGCTCCTCGACGAGGAAGCCTGATGAATCCATGGCTTTCTCAGGCGGGTCACGGTAGGGTTTTATCCGATCGTTACTTTCATCGCCCGAAACGATGAGGGTTTCAAGCGCCCCCCAGCTTGAAGACTGACCCGAGAGAAACGCTTTGCCCTTCGACAACCCCCAGGCTGCCGCTGTGCCGACGCGCCGCTCCAGCCGGCACCGCACCGCGGTCTTCGAGACCCCCGCAGTGACCGTTGCCGCCGAAGTCGCCGCTGTCGCTGCCGCCGCGGTCACCGCTCCGGTCTCGCGCCGAGCTGCGCGACAGCGTCCGGTTCTCGTCGAGCCCGGTGTCGCCGAAGTCGCCGCTGCGGAACCCACTGCTGAGCCCGTCGCTGTCGAGTCCGTCATCGCCGAGACCGTTGTCGCCGAGTCCGTTGTCGCGACGTCCGTTGTCGCCACGCCGGTCGCCGACGAGGCGCCCACTGCGCCGGAGGTTCCCCTCGACACCGCTGCCGCCGACCCCTTCGTGCAGGCGTCGCTCACATTCCGCTCCGTCGTCCTCGACGGCGACAATGGCGACGACACCGCGGCAGCCGATGACGCACCCGCTGAGGAGACCGTGGGCGACGCTCCGGTCGCCGAGCACGTCGCGCGCCGCCGCCCTCAGTTCCGCAAGGTCGTCACCTTCGGTGCGACCGTCGGCGTGATGGGGCTCGCAGGCCTGCTCGCCGTCTCGATGACCATGCCCGCAGAGGCCATCGCCGCCACCGGTTCCGACGGCACCGCCACGATGTCGCTTGTCGCAGCATCCTCCACCTCGTCCGCGAAGACCGACGGACAGATCCAGGCGTTCGTCACCTCCTCCGACGTGCAGAACGAGACGCTCGCACGTGCCGAGGACTTCTCGACCGTGTCACTCGTCGACCTGGCATCCGAGCAGGGCATCAAGTTCTCCGACTCCGTGTTCACGAACGACCCCGATGCGGCCATCCAGTGGCCGTTCCTCGTCGGCGTCAGCATGAGCTCGGGCTACGGCCCTCGCTGGGGACGCATGCACGAGGGCATCGACTTCACCCCGGGTGAGGGAGCGCCGATCCAGGCCATCGCCGACGGCACCGTGCGCATCGCGACCGAGCAGGGCGGCGGCTACGGCGTCACGGTCTACATCGACCACGTGATCGACGGTCAGGTCATCACAAGCCACTACTCGCACATGCAGTACGGCTCGCTGAAGGTGAAGGCCGGCGACACGGTCAAGGTCGGTGACATCGTGGGCGACACCGGCAACACCGGGCACTCTTTCGGCGCCCACCTGCACTTCGAGATCATCGTCAACGGCAAGACGATCGACCCGCTTCCCTGGCTGCGGACGAACGCCGGTCGAGCGTCTCTCGACTGACTTCTCGACTCGCGTCTCGATTTCGCGAGCGAGCCTCTCGGATGATAGGCTCGTCTGGTTGCTCCGCGAGGGGCAGCACGCCCCGATAGCTCAGTGGCAGAGCACTTCCATGGTAAGGAAGGGGTCGTCAGTTCAATCCTGACTCGGGGCTCACAGTGTTCGCATCTGCTATGCGGATGCCGTGCGGCAGGGTAGCTCAGCTGGTCAGAGCGCACGACTCATAATCGTGAGGTCGCGGGTTCAAGCCCCGCTCCTGCTACAGATTCAAACCCCCGGTCCAGCCGGGGGTTTTGTCGTATCAGGAGGCCGCGGAGCGCGGCACACGAACCCATGGCACCTGTTCTCCCCTCCTGCACGGTCGTGCTCAAGGTAGTGTGCACATCATGGGGACTCTCGAGTACAACAGCGCCCGCCCGGTGATCGACGTCGATGATGTGACGCTCGCGCATCTGAAGATCGTGATCGGGACCAAGCTTCGCCGTCACGAGAGCTTCATGATGTCGTGGTTGCCTGACGAGAAAGAGCATCCGGGGCGCCTCACGATCTGGATGCATCCGAGCATCCCGCTGGCGCTCGCCTTCGACGATGTGGCCATGCCCGCCGTCGACATGAAACGGATCGAACGAATGATGAAGCAGCTGAACGCCAGCGGCGAACTCGTCCTCGATCAGCTCGCCTAGGTCGCATAGGTCGCCTCCCCGAGCCACGGCCCATGTCCTTGCGGGGTGCCGTCCATCCGTCGAGCCGCCCCTTCCGACCCGAGAGAGAAGATCGTGACGCAGAAAGCGCAAGAGCGCGTCGCCGCGCTGGCCGAGTTGAGGCAGCGCCTCGAACCCGTGCTGGGAAAGTCGGTGTCCAACCGTGTGAAGGCATTCCGCAACGGCGACCTGTATGTGGACTCGACCGTCGGCGCCGCGCTGTGGTCGTGGTTCGTCGACAGTCTGCTCGTCAACGGAGTCGCGGTCGGTCTGGGTGTGACGTATTTCGTGTCGTCGTCCGCCGTCGACAGGGGGACGGTCGCAGTCGTGATCGCGGCCGTGCTGATGATCGTGCTGCCTCTTCTGTACGGCTGGTGCTACGCCGACGGGCGGGCGCTGGGCGCACGCCTCGCGGGCACGCGCTCGGTTCGGGTGGCCGACGGCGGACGGATCGGTGTCGGTAAAGCAGGTTGGGCGATGCTGATCCGCACCCTGTTGCTGCCGTTCATCTTCTGGGTCGCTCTGGGCGAGGTCACGGACATCGGAGAGGTGCGCGTCAGCATCGACGAGTCGGCGACCCGCCGGCTGCGCGAGATGGGCATCACGACGCTCGGATGAGTCGCCGCGTCGCGTGCGCGTGGGCGTAGCTCCAGGAGCTTGCTGGCGGACGAAAATGCCCGCCGACGATGCTTCTCCGAGAAGTTTGTGACGTTTCTCCGCTCCCATCCGTCTTAGTGGTGTCGCACGATCGCGACCCGCGTCCTCACCGGACACGGACACACGGATAGGAGCTCAAGATGGCGAATGTGACTGGTGGCACCCAGCCCAAGGCTCAGGTCGTCTCGGCGCCGCAGGGGGCGGCAGCGGGGAAGACCACGATCGAGGACGGCGTGGTCGCGAAGATCGCGGGCATCGCCGCACGGGACGTCAGCGGCGTGTACGCGCTCGGTGGGGGCGCCGCGCGTGTGGTGGGGGCCATTCGCGACGCGCTGAACACGACCGACCTCGCACAGGGGATCAGCGTCGAGGTGGGGGAGACGCAGGTCGCGGTCGATGTCACGATCGTCGCCGAGTATCCGGTGTCGCTGCAGAAGGTCGCCGATGACGTGCGCTCCGCGATCGTCCACGCGATGGTCGAACTGGTCGGCATGGAGGTAGCCGAGGTCAACGTCACCGTCAACGACGTGCACATCCCGTCCGACGACGATGACGCCGACCGCAGCCAGGAGGCGCGAGTCCAGTGAACGCCTCGGTGATCGGCGCCGCCGCCGGGGCGGCGCTCGCGCTGACCTGGGTCGTGCTCGGCTTCTGGGCATTCGTCCTGGTCGCCGTCGCGATGCTCGTCGGCGCGATCATCGGGCGCATCGTCGACGGACGTCTCGACGTGCGAGCGCTGGCGGAGGTCTTCCGAGGCAGGCGCTCGTCATCATGACGCTCGTCGACCCTGTGGGGAGGACACCGGGGCGGACGACCGTCAGTGCCCGTGCGCTGCAGCACCTGGCGACCGGCTTGGCGCGCGACGCGGCCCGTGTGCCGCGTCGCGACGTCGCGGTCGCCCTCTCCGACGAACGCGGCCAGCTGCGTGTGTCGGTCACGGTGCCGGTCGCACTCGCCGACGACGGCGGTCGATCTCTCGTCGCGAGCGCCGAGGGGCTGCGGTCGACCGTGATCGGCGGGATGCGTGAGCTCGCAGGGCGGGCAGTCGGAACAGTGGATGTGCGCTATTCGGGCGTGCGGAAGATCAGCGAGAGGAGGGTGTCATGACGAGCGAACGATCGGCCTACCGGCGTGTGCTGCGGCGTGAGACGCACTCGTCTCGAACCGCACCGGCCGTCGTGACGGCCGTCGTCGCGATCGTGATCCTGCTGGTGCTCGCGGTCGGTGGAGTGTGGGGACTCCTCGATCCGAGCATCCCCGGCACAGCGGGTGCCTGGCTGGATCGGGCGGTTCCGCCGCGCAACCGACCCGAAGCGCTCGTCATCGCGGGTGCGGTCGCTGCGGTGATCGGGCTCGTCCTTCTCGCTCTCGCCGTGCTCCCTGGCCGGCGCGCCCGGCGGGCTCGCACCACGGAGCGCCTCGCACTGCTGGTCGACGACGGAGTCCTGGCGGACGCGGTGGCGGATGCCGTCGCCCTCCGCTGCGGAATCGATCGCCGGCAGGTGGCGACGACGCTGGGGCGTTCGCGGGTGTCCGTGCGGATCACCCCGACCAGCGGCATCCGTGTCGATGAGAGCGCAGCGGAGGCCGCGGCATCCGAGGCGGTGTCCGCCCTCGGCTTCACTGTGACACCCCGAGTGCACGTCGCTTCGACGGGTGTGGTGGCATGAACTCGACCAATCGGGTCCTCAATCGTGCTCTGCTGCTCGTGTCCGGTGTCGTCCTGCTCGTCGCTGGGGCGACGTGCGTGGCGGTCGGACTCCAGCCGATGTGGTTCCAGCCGTGGCAGGACCGCGCGGTCGAGGCGGCCTCGCGACTCGGAGAGCCGAGCATCGAGATGGGTAGCGGGGGCGCCGTCTCGATCGCGGCACTGGCGGGTCTGGGGGCAGCAGTGCTGGCAGCCTTGCTGCTCGTCGTCTTCGTCTTCACGCGGGGGCGCGGGAAGACGAAGAGCGTGCTGAAGGTCGATGCGGAGCGTGGGCGAACCGTCGTCGATCGCAACGTCGCCGAGACGGTCCTCGCAGGCTCTCTCGCCGAGCGGCCCGACGTCCTGTCAGCCCGCACCGGCGCGTATCTGGTGCGGGGAACGCGTGCCGTCGAACTGGCCGTGACCGTGCAGCGCGGAGCATCTCTCGACCGGGTGCTCGCCGCCGCAGAGGACGCGGTGCGCGCGTGGGACGCCCTGCTCGGAGAGCGCGCCCCGATCATGGTGCACCTCGCCGATCGCAGTTGGCGGGACGCGCTGAGACCACGCACGAGGGTGCGTTGAGGCGAGACGGACAGGGCGAACAAGGCATGTCGCTCGATCCAGCACGAGGGGCGGACGCTGGTGACAGCCACGCGCTGAACCACGAGATCCATCATCGACAGGATTCGGTCGCGAGATCCGCGACCGAGCAGGGAAAGGAGACGCCATGAGCGCTCAGGACAAGATCAAGGCGGCAGCGGAGAAGGTCGCAGGCAAGGTCGAGGAGACGGTCGGGACCGTCACCGGTGACGACGGGCTCGTCGCCGAGGGCAAGGCAAAGCAGGCGCAGGGCAGTATCAGGAAGACCGCGGAGGACGTCAAGGACGTGTTCAAGAAGTAGCGGACTCAGACGCATCCATCTCACATCGAAAGGACAAGCACCAATGAGCTTCTTCGGATTCCTTCTCCTCGGCCTGATCGCCGGCGCGATCGCCAAACTCCTGATCCCCGGCAAGCAGGCGGGAGGGTGGTTCGTCACACTGCTGCTCGGTGTCGTGGGCGCGATGCTCGGAGGCTGGCTGGGCGGCCTGCTCTTCAACGTCAGCCTGGAGTCGTTCTTCTCGCTCGGGACGTGGGTTCTCGCCATCGGCGGTTCGCTGATCGTGTTGCTCATCTACGGATCGATCGCGGGTCGACGCGCGAAGGCGTGAGGAAAAAGACAGAACTCGGCGGCATCGGATGCGCGCTGCGCAATGCTGGGGTCGGGGCATCGGCGACGATGCCCCGACCCGACCGAGGGTACCGGGGCGAAAGGGTGGGGGATGGACGTCAGACGTTCGAGCAATGCGCTTGAGCGCGCGGACGATGCGATCGTCGCCGGGCGGGCGATGGACGGAGATGTCGCGGCGTTCGCTGTGCTGGTGCGGAGGTACACGCCGGTGATGCGGGCCTACACGCACCGGATGCTGAACGCATCCGCCGACGTCGACGACATCGTGCAGGAGGCGTTCGTGACCGCATGGCAACGCCTGCCGGAGCTCGACGACCCGGCGAAGGTGAAGAGCTGGCTGATGCGGATCGTCAGCCGCAGGGCGGTCGACCGGTTGCGGGCGACGCGCCCGGCGGTGGACATCGACGATCTCGAACAGCCGGCTCCCTCGCATGCCTCACCGTCACGGGTCGCCGAGGCGAAAGCCGAGGTCCAAGCGCTCGGTGCGGCACTGAACGAACTGCCCGAAGGGCAGCGCGAGTGCTGGGTGCTGCGCGAGATCGGCGGATACTCCTACGACGAGATCGCCGAGGAGCTCGACATTCCCGTGAGTACGGCGCGCGGACTTCTCGCTCGCGCCAGGAAGTACATCATCGTGCGGATGGAGGAGTGGCGATGACCGACGAACGAGACGCACCTGAGCTGCGCCGGCTCGGGCTCGAACCTGCTGACCTCGACGGGCACACGATCGAGCAGCTCACGGACTACCTCGATGCGGGGCGGATGCCGGCCGATCCCACGATCGACGACTCGGCCGGATGCCGGCTCGCGTTGGACGCCCTCGAGCGGCTGCACGCCGTCACCGGTCGGCTGATGGCCGACGACGAGGCCGCCGAAGCAGAGGCGGACGAGAGCTGGGTGGACCGCGTCCTCAGCGGCATCGTCCTGGACGCGCGATCCGGACGCCGCGTCCCGATCGAATCCTCATCCCCGACCGCCGACCTCGGGATCACGGAGGGGGCTGTCCGCGGCCTCGTCCGGGCCGCGGAGAACAGCATCCCCGGAGTTCTCGTCGGGCGTTGCCGGCTCGACGGCGACATCGAACAGCCGGGGGCGCCGGTGCGCGTGCTTCTCGATGCCAGCGTTCCCTACGGAGATCCCATCTCTGACGTGGTCCAGCGGCTGCGCGCGGAGGTGGGCGTGCGGCTTCGTGCCCACACGGAGCTGAACGTGACCGGCATCGACATCGTGATCCGTGATGTCAGGGATCCGTCGTCGTGGAGTGAGGAGGACCGCGGATGACAGAACTACAGCAACCGTCTCTCGCGGCGCAGATCGAGTCCGCGCTGCGATCGGCGCCGGGCGTGCGGAGCGTCTATCGGTCCGGATCATTGGTGTCGAACCTGATCGGCCGCGGCGCGGCCGCTCTCGGTCTGGGCGACGGCGATGAACCTCTCGTCGCCGTGATGCGCGATGGCGAGAGCGCCAGCGTGGAGGCATCGATCGCTGTCGACGGCGCCCAGAGCACAACCGAGACGGTGCGATCGGCGCAGACCGTGGTCGAGCGTGTGCTCGGCGCAGCCGGTGTGGAGATGTCAGAGATCCGGCTCACCGTCGTGCATGTGCAGGAGCCCTGACCGCCGGGGTGCGACAGATGGGCGCTCAGGCTGCGGCTCTCGTCGTCGGCGGATGTTCGCCGGCGTCGCGAGGGTCGAACTCGGCGCCGCCGATCATGAAGATGCCACGCTGAGGCATCCAGAATCCGCCGAGCCTGGTCTGCTCGGCGAGCGGGGCGACCGGGCCCAGACTCTCACCGTGCAGTGAGGCGAGTGAGGACTCGACCACCCACATCCGGTCGAGTCTCGCTCGGAAGCGCTGCCGGTTCGGGGTGTCGCCGGTCATGCCGATCCGTCCCGCTCCGAGCGCGGGTCCGGCCATGCCGCCGAGCATCGAGAGAAAGCGCTCGCTCTGCCAGGCGGCATGGGGGAGCCCGCCCGCCATGGCTGACATCATCCGCGACATCGGAGTGGTGGTGAGGACGACGTCCCAGCGCAGATCGATGTCGTCGTCGATGCGCACGGAGAACCGGCGATCGTCGCTCCATTCGACGGCGATGGCGTGCACCGAGGTCGCCTCCAGCGCGCTGCCGAAGTAGCGAGGGCACGAGAGGCTCGCGTCGATGGTCGTGTAGATGCGCCAGGCGCCGTCGGGGGTGCGCGACCACACAGAGGTGTACCCGGGCCCCACCGAGGTCACGGGGAACCGGCGTAGCCCCAGCACCTGGCCGGAGGCGAACGGCAGGCTCATCAGGGCGTAGCCCAGGAACCGCTCCGTCGGGCCCGGCGGGAGTCCCGCCAGAGCTTCGACGTCGGCCGCGAGATCGCGTGCACTGGGCATGATGCCTCCGGTGCTGACGCTACTCCCGCGGCCGACCTCGTGGGGGTCGATCTCTCACGACGGCCCGGGCCGACCGCCTCAGGCGGCGGCGCGCAGACCCTCGACGAGCGGAGTGGTCGGGCGGCCGATCAGGCGCGAGAGGGTGCCGTCGGTGTCGGCCAGTGCGCCGTTGCGGATGCCGGCATCCAAGGCCGACACGAAGCCCACGGTGCCCTCGTCGAGACCGAAGCCGCGAAGGGCCGCGACCTGCTCGTCGAAGCTCAGCGGCGCGTAGGTCACCTCGCGACCCGAGATCTCCGAGAACGCTGCGGCCAGATCGCCGTAGTTCCACGCGACGTCGCCGCCGAGCTCGTAGACCTTGCCGATGTGCCCGTCTTCGAGCAGGACCACGGCCACAGCTTCCGCATAGTCCTTGCGGCTCGCCGAGGCGACCCGTCCGTCTCCCGCGCCCGACGACAGCACGCCGGTCTCGGCGGCCGTGGCGAGGTCTCCCAGGTAGTTCTCGGTGTACCAGTTGTTGCGCAGGATCACGGCGGGCAGTCCGGCCGCGGCGATCGCCTCTTCCGTTGCCTTGTGCTCGGGGGCCAGCACGAGGTCGCTCGTCGTCGCCTTCGGCGCGCTGGTGTACACGAACTTCGACACGCCTGCCGCCGCGGCGGCATCGATGACGGCCTGGTGCTGCGGCACGCGCTGTCCGACCTCCGAGCCCGACACGAGGACGACGGAGTCGACGCCCTGGAGCGCGGCGGTGATCGACGCCGGGTCGGTGTAGTCGAGGTGCACGGCCCGCACGCCGAGGTCGGCGGCCTTCGACACGTCGCGGGCGCCGGCGACGATCTGGTCCGCTGACGCGCCGCGCTCGAGCAGGCTCGCGACGATGAGGCGGCCGAGCTGGCCGGTGGCGCCGGTGACGAGGATGGTCATGGGGTGTCCTTTCGTAGGTGACCTCTGCGACAACCTCCTGACCCCTCGGGAACATTCCAGCCGGAGGGTACCCACTTTGTAGTAAGGTACCTACATGACGGTGAGTTTTGCAGAGATCAAGGCCTCGATGCCGATGGTGTTCGAGTCCGGATGCTCGACCCGGGTCATCCTCGACCACATCATGAGCAAGTGGGGAGTGCTCGTCCTCGCGGCTCTCTCCGACGGCACCAGGCGATGGGGCGAGCTGCGCCGTGAGGTCGACGGCATCAGCGAGAAGATGCTCGCGACGACGCTGCGCACCCTGGTCGATGACGGCATCGTGCACCGCGAGTCGTTCCCGACCGTTCCGCCGCACGTCGAATACAGCCTCACTCCGCTCGGACGCGATCTGATGGAACGGATGCTGCCGCTGATCGGCTGGGTCGCCGACCATGCCGACGCAATGGTCGTCAGATCCTGATCATCTGCGGAATCCATCGTCATTCGCTCGTAACAGATATGTAATCCGTTGTTGTCTCCGGCCTCTTGACGCGAGAAACGTGGTCGGCATACTGTTCTGTTCATGTCAACGACGCCAATTCACCTTGAACGACCAGACGGCAAGGGGCTGGCAGCTGGAACACTGGGGCTCTGGGGATCGACCGTCATCGGATTGGCGTCCACCGCACCCGTGTACTCGCTGGTCGCATCCCTCGGCTGGGTGGTCATCGCGGTCGGGGCGCAGGCGCCGATCGCGTTCGTCCTCGCCTTCGTGCCGATGCTCCTGATCGCCTTCGCCTATCGCGAACTCAACAATGCGGTGCCTGACTGCGGCACCACCTTCACCTGGGGCACCAAAGCCTTCGGTCCGTGGGTCGGCTGGATGGGCGGCTGGGGAGTCGCCGTCGCCGGCATGGTCGTCCTGGCCAACCTCGCGCAGATCGCCTCGGTGTACTTCTGGTCGCTGATCGGGCAGGATCTCGAGAACAACGACTGGCGCGTCATCCTCGTCGCCGTCGTCTTCATCGCCGCGATGACCTGGGTGAGCTGGCGCGGCGTCGAGATCGGCGAGCGCATCCAGAACGTCCTGCTCGCCATCCAGTACCTCGCCCTGGTCGTATTCATCGTGGCGGTGTTCTGGCAGATCGCGAGCGGCAACGCCCCGAACTCCATCGAGTTCTCGTGGGAGTGGATGAACCCGTTCGCCTTCACCTCATGGTCGGGGTTCACCGAGGCGATCCTGCTGGCTCTGTTCATCTACTGGGGCTGGGACACCTGCCTCGCGCTGAACGAGGAGACCAAGGACCCCAAGCGCATTCCGGGTCGTGCGGCGCTGCTGACCTGCGTCATCCTGCTGTTCACGTATGTCGCAGTGACGATCGCGGCGATGATGTACGCCGGTCTCGGCGAGACCGGAACGGGCCTCGGCAACGAAGAGCACGCGGACGACTTCTTCCTCGCCATCAAAGACGGGCTGCTCGGCCCGTTCGGCTGGGTGCTCGTGGTCGCCGTCATCATCTCTGCGGTCTCGTCGACGCAGACCACGATCCTGCCGACTGCGCGCGGCACGCTCGCCATGGGCGTCTACCGCGCGCTCCCGGCGAAGTTCAAAGACGTGCACCCCGTGTACAAGACGCCGTCGTTCTCCACCATCGTGATGGGCGTCGTCGCGGTCGCGTACTACGTCGGCATGACCTTGATCAGCGACAACATCCTGCAGGACTCGATCCTGTCGCTGGGCCTGGCCATCGCCTTCTACTACTCCATCACCGGTTTCGCCTGCGTCTGGTACTTCCGCAAGGACCTCGCGAAGTCGGCTCGCGACCTGTTCTTCAAGGGCATCTTCCCGTTGCTGGGCGGACTCATGCTCGCGGGGGCCTTCGTGCAGTCGGCGATCGACATGTGGGACGTCGACTACGGCTACACCGTGCTGTTCGGCATCGGCGGCACGTTCGTCGTGGGGATCGGATCGCTCGCCGTCGGCCTGGTGCTGATGTTCCTCTGGTACCTTTTCCCGCGGTCGAAGCGGTTCTTCGCCGGGGAGAGCCTGAACATGGACACGGAGGTCATGGTGCCCGAAGACGTATCCGAATTCCCCCGTTCGATCGACGGTGGCATCTGATGGCGATAGCCACTGCCGATCTGTACGACGAACTCGAAGAGAGCCTCCAGTCGCTGCCGCTGCAATTGCGTTCATTCGGGCTGCGCCGGGCCTTCGACGGGAAGATCCGCACCGTGCGCTGCCACGAGGACAACGCACTGTTGAAGTCGGTGCTGTCGACACCGGGGGAGGGCGCCGTGCTGGTCGTCGACGGGGGAGGCTCGTTGAACCGTGCGCTCATGGGCGACATGATCGCCGCCCTCGCGGTCGAGAACGGCTGGGCCGGCGTGGTCATCAACGGGGCGATCCGCGACAGCGTCGCGATCGACGGGCTCGATCTCGGCGTGAAAGCGCTGGGGACCAACCCGCGCAAGAGCACGAAGCTCGCCACGGGGGAGGCCGACGTCACGGTGTCGTTTGGCGGAGTCGACTTCGCGGTGGGCGCCCACCTGTACAGCGATGAGGACGGCATCCTGGTCGAGCGACTGTCCTAGTCTTGATGCGTGCGCATCCGGCTCGACATCGCTTATGACGGCACCCATTTCCGCGGATGGGCGAAGCAGCCGGGGCTGCGCACCGTGCAGGGGACGCTCGAAGAGGCGCTCGCTCGCATCGTCGGTTCTGATGTGCAGCTCGTGGTGGCGGGGAGAACGGATGCCGGCGTGCACGCTGCGGGCCAGGTCGCTCATGTCGATCTCGACGAGGAGCAGTGGGGTCGTGTCGAGGCGCGGCACGGTCGCGCCGCTCACGATCCGGCAGGCTCCCTCGCCGGTCGCATGCGCGGGGTGCTCGGCGCATACCAGGACGCGACGGTCGCCCGCACATCGATCGCTCCCGAAGGGTTCGACGCCCGCTTCTCGGCCGTGTGGCGTCGGTATCGCTATCGGCTCGCCGACGATGTCGCAGGCTACGACCCGCTGCGACGCGCGAACACGACGACGCATCGCGGCGCTCTGGACGTCGCGAGGATGGATGCCGCCGCGCAGACGCTCATCGGACTCCACGACTTCGCCGCCTACTGCAAGCCCCGTGAAGAGGCAACGACCATCCGCACTCTTCTCGAGTACCGCTGGGAGCGCGACGCCGAGGGGATCCTCGTCGCGGAGCTCAAGGCCGACGCCTTCTGCCACAGCATGGTGCGCGCTCTCGTCGGCGCCTGCGTCGCGGTCGGCGAGGGGCGGCTCGATGTCGCCGATGTCGTGACGCTGCGCGATGCGCTCACGAGGACGAGCGAGTTCAAGGTGCTCGCCGCGCGAGGGCTCACCCTCACCGAGGTGGGGTATCCGGCCGACGAACTGCTCTCGGCGCGGGCTGAGCAGACTCGCGCGCGGCGGTCGATCGACGGCTGATGGGCGCGTCCTTCATCGAAGTGTCCTCGCCAGGTTGGGCGTTCTGGCGCGCGCTCGCCGATGCGTGCACCGGCGCCAGCGCGGGTGCCCTGTACGCCTTTCTCGGCATCCTGATCGCGGGCATCGTGGGGGAAGAGGCGCTCTGGTCTCTCTATGCGGGACTCGACCTCGACCCGATCTTCCGGGCCGGCATGGGCGTTTTCCTCGTGGTCGCGGCGGTGCTCGGCGTCGGTGTGCCGCTGGTCTTCGTCGCCGAGAGGATCGCGGCGCTGCGCGCCGTGGAACGGCTGCCGAGCGATGCCGTCCCGCCGAGTCAGTTCCGACTCAAGTTGACGACGTCGCCGTTCGCGCTCATGAAGACGACAGGGACGGTGATCTTCTGGTGCGTTGCGGGGGTGGGTGCGTTCTTCGCGCTCGCCGCAGCCTTCGACGAAGACCTGCGCGGTGACGTCGAGACCTGGATCGCGATCGGCGGCTGTGCGGCGCTCGCGCTGGTCGCCTATGCACTGCGTGTGACCGGCCGACGCGGAGTCGACCGCGCTCACGATCGCGGCGCCGCGATGCGGTCGGGCTGGAAGAGAGATGTTCCGCTGGCCGATCGATCCGATCGGATGCGGCGCGAGGCGGCGCCCGAGGTGCTGGTGCCACGGTGGCTGACCTCTCCGAGCGCGAAACTGATGAACCGCCTGGCTATGGTCTTGCTCAGTGCGACGCTTGCTTCTCTGGGTGCCTTCATGCTGTCTGTGTTCCTGCGCCAGCAGTGCCGAAACTGCGAACCCGTGTACTGGAGCGATCCGGTGGAGACCGGGATCGACGTGCTGAGCCTGGCCAGCGGCATCGCGATCCTGGCGTGCGCGACCGTCGGGGCCGTCGCGTGGATGGGCAGCATCGCAGTGCAGTTCGTGCGCGAGATCGCGCTGTCCCGATGGGTGAGCGACGGGGCGCCGCGACGGATCGACGTCTCGTGCGTCGCTCCTCTGCTCGTCGAACGGCGTGCCGCGGTGCGCGCCGGGCGCGGGCTCTGCGGCACGGGAACGATCGTGTTGATATTCGGGTGGGGTGTGCTCTGGGCGGATGCCGAGATCGTCGACGGCCGGGCGCTTCTCGGGATCGGCGGAGTGCTGCTGCTCATCGGCTTCTTGGTCGCATGGACGGACGCTCCGCGCAGCAGACGGGAGCGCCAGGCGATCCGCGACGTGCTGGCGCCCGGTGACGTCGCTCGGGCGGGGGACAGGGCGAAGCGGCCGGAGGGGAAGATCCATCGGCGCAGGCGGCGGTCTTAGCCCGCCGCTGCCGGAGATCCGGGGCTCCTGGGCGGGAGCGCCTCGGGCATGACCTGCGCCCGAAGGTTCGTCGCGGTCGCTCTCCCCACAAGAGCGACCCCGACGTGATCCGCGACGCGACCCCAGTCGTTACGGCGGTGCGATTCGCCATAGGGGGAGGCATCGGCGATCCGTATGCTGACTCTAACGAGTGCGTGTTCACGGAGCGGGAGGGAGAACTGTGATGGGCGGTTCGTCTGCTTTCGCGGCCGCGTTGCGGATGGCGATCTCGGAGCGCGGTGTCAGTCTCTCGCGGCTGCAGAGCCAGCTCAAGGAAGACGGCAACCCCGTGTCGATGGCGACTCTGAGCTACTGGCGCTCGGGCGATCGGCATCCCGAGGGAGCGCACTCGCTCAGCGTCGTCGAGGGTATCGAGGATCGCCTCGGGCTCGACCGGGGGCATCTGACGAGCCAGCTCGGCCCGTCGTCGCGGCTCGGGACCGTCGCGCCGCCGCGGCTGCCTTTCGACGAGGAGCGCGTGCAGCGCGAGGCCGACGAGACTCTGGCCGCGCTGAGGGCTGCTCCGCAGGACGCGCTGCGAGATCTGTCGACGCAGATGACCGTGCACGTCGGGATCGGCGGCACGGTCGAACGCGTCGTGACGAGGGCGCTCGTGCAGTCGACCAAAGGGGTGCTGAGCGAGGTGCCTCTGATCGATGCCGCGCCCGTCGAGACGGACGAGATGCCGGTGATCTCCGAGGTCAAGGGCGGGCGGCTCGATCGCGAGTACCTGCATCCGGGCCGACTTCTCTCGGGGGTCGTGATCGCGCTCGATGAGCCGATCTCGACCGGCAGAACGGCGCTTTTCGAGTTCGCAGAGACCTTCCCGCGGGGCTATCCACGGAAACAGTCCGCATGGCACGCGACCGCCCGCGCCGCGCGGGAATCGCTGATCTGGGTGCATTTCCATCCCGACGCGCTCCCGGCGTGGTGCGAGTCGTACGCCGAGACCGAAGAGGACTACGTCTCGACGATGCTGTCGGTGAAGAGCGGAGCGGTCCACCTCGCCAGGCACGGATTCGGCCCTGGCGTGCTCGGCATCCGCTGGGGATACGACGAATGATTCCACGCCGTCGCACAGCATCCGCGAGTAGCGTGAAACCGTCATGAAGGTCATCTCCTACAACCTGCAGAAGCACCGCGCGGCCGGAGAGCTCGTCGAACTGGTCCGCGCGCACGACCCCGATCTCCTCTGCCTCCAGGAGTGCGATGTGGCGGGGCTCCCCGAGCAGATCGGCGACCTCGCTCTCGCCGAGGCCACGCAGGCCAATCGACTCGGACTGGCGCTGTACTACCGTGCGAGCACCTACCGGGTGCTCGCAGTCAAGGCCATCGAACTGAAGAAGTCGCTTCACGATCGCATCGCGAAACCGGCGCATGAGCGCGTCCTCGGAGCCCGACTGCACGACATCGACGAGGGGCGCGAACTCATCGTGGCCTCTTTCCACGCCGCCCCGCTCACAGCACTGAACTCACTGCGTCGGCACCAGATCCGCGCCGCGCTCACACAGCTGTCGGCGCTCGGGCCAGGACTGCCCCAGCTCATGGTGGGGGACTACAACTATCCGGTCTTCAAGGAGAACCTCGGCCACGCGATCAGGGAGCACGGGTACGCGCTCACCCTCAGCGACGATCACACCTACACGCGGTATCGGGTCTTCCGCGGGCACTACGACTTCGCGACGTCGACCGGGTTCGAGATCGAGCGGGTGACCACTCTTCCGCAGGGATCGAGTGATCACCGGCCGATCCTCGTCACGGCCAGGTTCGACTGACCCGGTCAGCTGCCGTACGGACGTCGGGCGGCGCCTTCGTCATGCGGCGCCTACACGGAACGCCGCGCGGTGCGCGGCGGGGCTCACGCCCAGACGCTGCCGGAAGTGCAGTCGCAGCGACACCGCGCTGCCGAAACCCGCGAGTTCCGCGATGCGCTCGACCGACGCGTCGGAGCTCTCGAGCATCGCGCGAGCGGCCTCGACCCGCTGGTCCAGCAGCCACTGCTGCGGACTGGTCCCGGTGCGCTCGCGGAACCGCCGAGTGAAGGTGCGGCGCGACAGATGAACGGATCCCGCCCAGTCGTCGACGTCGAAGGAGCCCGCGAGGTCGGCGCGGGCCCAGAGCATCGCACGCCCGATCGGATCGTCAGCGGATGCGGCGACCACCGGCGCCGGGATGTACTGCGCCTGTGAGCCGGTGCGATGCGGAGCGAGCACGAGCGCGCGGGCGAGTGCCGCGGCGGCGACGCTGCCGTGATCGGAGCGGACGATGTGCAGGCAGCAGTCGAGTGCGGCCGCCGCTCCGGCGGACGTGATCACATCGCCGAGGTCGGTCCACAGCACGTCGTCGCGCACACCGACCTGCGGCTGCTCGGATGCCAGTCGCGATGCGGCGGCCCAGTGGGTGGAGACCTCGCGTCCGTCAGCCACTCCGGATGCCGAGACGACGAACGTTCCGAGACACAGGCCGACGATCCGGGCACCGCGGGCATGCGCTGTGCGAACCGCGTCGAGCAGCTGTTCGGAGGGCGTCATGCCGTTCCGCCAGCTCGGGATCACGATGAGGTCCGCGGTCGTCATCGCGTCTAGCCCGGCATCCACCTGAATCGAGTAGCCGGCGCCGGTGGGCATCGAACCCGGATGCTCGGCGCACACGGTGACGTCGTAGAGCCCGTCGACGCTGTCGAGTCCCGCCCCGCCGAACACGAGCGTCGGCACCGACAGGTGGAAGGGGCTGATGTGCGGGAAGGCCAGAACGGCGACCCGCCCGCCAGGGCGCGAACGACTCATGGCCTGATCTTATCGAATAGATGCCTTCAGGCCACTGGATCGTGAACGACGGATGCCGAAGACTGAAGCCATGACACGCATCTCCGCACTTCTCGTCGGCGGCCCGACGCTCCACTTCACATACGCCGGACTGTCGATCCTCACCGACCCCACCTTCGACGAGCCCGGCGTCTACCCCGGCGGCGCGACGCTCTACAAACTGGCCGGACCGGCCGTCCCCGCATCCGCACTAGGAGAGATCGATGTCGTCCTCCTGTCGCGCGAACAGCACGCCGACAACCTCGACGACTCCGGTCGTGCGCTGCTCGCCGTCGTGCCGCAGGTGCTGACGACGATCGAATCCGCCGAGCGGATCGCGCGTGCGACCGGACTCGTGCCGTGGCAGCAGCATCGAGTCGGAGATGCGGTCATCACCGCCGTCCCCGCGCTGCACGGCCCGGAGGGGGCCGAGGCGCTGAGCGGCGCCGTGACCGGTTTCGTCCTCGAAGCCGACGCGCATCCGACCGTGTACGTCTCGGGAGACAACGCCTCGGTCGACCTGGTCCGCGAGATCGCCGAGCGGTTCCCCGACATCGACATCGCGGTGCTGTTCGCGGGTGCGGCCAACGTCGGACGCTTCGGTGACAGCGACCTGACCCTCAACGCGCGCACGGCGCTCGAGGCTGCAGAGGTGCTGGGGGATGCCGTCATCGTCCCGGTTCACGCCGAAGGGTGGTTCCACTTCTCGGAGACGCGCGAGCGCCTGATCGGCATGTTCGAGCACGCCGATCGTGCGGATCGCCTGCAGGTGCTCGAGCCCGGGGAGCGAGCGGACATCGGCTGAGTCCCGCCCGGGGCGGATGCCGCAGAGAGCGTCCGCCTCGATTCGCAAAACCCTGCTCCCATGGCGTAAGCTGTCACTTTGGTACTCGACTGCCGAGTGCCGCGAACGTGAGCCCTCCACTGGCGTGTTCCCCGAAGTCCTGTCCGCAGGCCACAGGGAACCACCCCGGAGTGGGATTCACGAACTTCTCCGTTCGAACAAGAAAGCAGCACTATCGTGACGCGCACTTACACCCCGAAGGCCGGCGAGGTCCAGCGTGACTGGGTCGTCATCGACGCAACCGACGTCGTTCTCGGCCGTCTCGCTTCGCACGCCGCCGCGCTCCTGCGTGGCAAGCACAAGCCGACCTTCGCCAACCACATCGACTCGGGTGACTTCGTCATCATCGTGAACGCCGACAAGGTCGCGCTCACCGGTCAGAAGCTCCAGAAGAAGCTGGCCTACCGCCACTCGGGTTACCCGGGCGGTCTGAAGTCGGTCACCTACGCCGAGCTCCTCGAGAAGAACCCGGTCCGCGCTGTGGAGAAGGCCATCCGTGGCATGCTCCCCAAGAACAGCATCGGCCGCCAGCAGCTGACGAAGCTCAAGGTGTACGTCGGTGCCGAGCACCCGCACGCCGCTCAGCAGCCGCAGACGTACACCCTCGACCAGGTCGCCCAGTAAGCGCCGGACCTAAAGGACTTAAGGACATACTCGTGGCTGACATCCAGGACACCACCGAAACCCCCCAGAACTTCTCGACGTCGACTCCCGAGACCGAAGCAGTCGAGGTGGCTCCCCGCCCCGTGCTCAGCGTCCCGGGCGCCGCTGTGGGCCGTCGCAAGCAGGCCATCGCCCGCGTGCGTCTGATCCCCGGCTCGGGCACCATCACGGTCAACGGCCGCACGCTCGAGGACTACTTCCCGAACAAGCTGCACCAGCAGCTGATCAACGACCCGTTCACGGTGCTCAACCTCGCCGGCGGCTACGACGTCATCGCGCGCATCTCCGGTGGCGGCCCCTCGGGTCAGGCCGGCGCACTGCGTCTCGGCATCGCTCGCGCGCTGAACGAGATCGACGCGGAGAACAACCGTCCGACCCTGAAGAAGGCCGGCTTCCTGTCGCGCGACGCTCGCGTCAAGGAGCGCAAGAAGGCCGGTCTCAAGAAGGCCCGTAAGGCGCCTCAGTACTCGAAGCGCTAAGGTCTCACCGACCGATGCCGATCTTTGGCACGGACGGCGTGCGAGGGCTTGCCAATGGCACCCTCACCGCCGATCTGGCGCTCACCCTGGCCCAGGCGACTGCTGTCGTCCTGGGCCAGGGCCGTACTGCGGAGGCTCGCAAAGCCGCTGGCAAGCGACTCACCGCAGTCGTGGCACGAGACCCTCGCGTCTCCGGCCACTTCCTCGAAGCAGCCGTCGCGGCGGGACTCGCCTCCTCCGGTGTGGACGTGCTCGAAGCCGGCGTCATCCCGACGCCGGCGCTCGCCTTCCTCATCGCCGATCGTGATGCCGACTTCGGTGTCATGATCTCCGCATCGCACAACGCTGCTCCCGACAACGGCATCAAGATCTTCGCCCGCGGCGGAGTCAAGCTGCCCGACGTCGTCGAAGAGCGCATCGAGGCCGCGATGGCCGGCGAGAAGCTCCGCCCGACCGGCGCGAGCGTGGGCCGGATCATCCGCTTCGCCGACGCCGAAGACCGCTACGTCGTGCATCTGCTCGGCTCGATTCCGCATCCGCTCGACGGCATCAAGGTCGTCCTCGACTGCGCGAACGGCGCGGCGTCCGGCGTCTCTCCCGAGACGTTCAAGGACGCGGGAGCCGACGTCACCGTGATCGGCGCCGATCCCGACGGCTGGAACATCAACGACGGCGTCGGCTCGACCCATCTCGACAAGCTGGCCGAAGCGGTCGTGCGCCTCGGCGCGGACATCGGCATCGCCCACGACGGCGACGCCGACCGCTGCCTGGCAGTCGACGCAGAGGGCAAGATCATCGACGGCGATCAGATCATGGCGATCCTCGCCGTGTCGATGAAGGAGCGCGGTCACCTGACCGACGACACCCTCGTCGCCACCGTCATGAGCAACCTCGGCCTGCATGTCGCGATGCGCGAGCACGGCATCACTGTTCGGCAGACCGCTGTCGGCGACCGCTACGTGCTCGAAGACATGAATGCCGGCGGCTACGCGCTCGGTGGCGAGCAGTCGGGTCACGTGATCATGAGCGAGTTCGCCACCACCGGCGACGGTCTGTTGACCGGCCTGCACCTGGTGAGCGAGATGGCGCGGCAGAAGAAGACCGCAGCCGAGCTCGCGAGCGTCATGACGGTCTACCCTCAGGTGCTGATCAACGTGCGCGGTGTCGACAGAGACGCGCTCGAAGGCGACGAGGTCGTGCAGGCCGCGGTGCGCGAGGTGGAGGCCGAACTGGGCGACACCGGACGCGTGCTGCTGCGCAAGTCGGGCACCGAACCGCTGGTGCGGGTCATGGTCGAAGCGGCGGATGCCGAGTCGGTGCAGACCTATGCCACTCGTCTGGCCGACGTCGTGCGCGAGCGCCTGGCGCTCTGAGAGATCGTTCGAAGCGGGCGGATGCTGTCACGGCATCCGCCCGCTTTCTCGGTTCCGAATACGGGAGGATGTCGACATGACTCGCACCGCACTCGTCCTGGCCGGCGGCGGATCTACCGGCAACGCGTGGATGATCGGCCTGACGGCGGGACTGCTCGACGGGGGTCTCGTTGTGGCAGACGCCGACCTGCTGATCGGCACGTCCGCCGGAGCGACGACAGCCGCGCAACTCGCTTCGATGCGGCCCGCTGAACTGTTCGAGGCGTCGCTGGCCCCGGTTCCCGCGCGGGTCGGACCCGTGCATACCCAGGCCGCAGCCGACAACATGGCACGAACAGCGGCGATCATCGCCGAAGCGGCGGATGCCGGCGACATGCGCCGTCGGATGGGCGCCGCGGCGGTCGCTCTCGACCCCGACGGGGAGAAGTCCGCGCACTGGCGCGGCATCGTCGCGCGCCGGCTGCCAGACGCAGCGTGGCCGGAGCGCCGGCTGCAGATCGCGGCGGTGGATGCACGCAGCGGCGAGCCGTTCGTGTTCGACCGCGACAGCGGCGTGGACCTCGCCGACGCCGTCGCCGCGAGCTGCTCGAGCGGCTTCGCCTACGCGATCGGCGACGAGCGGTACATCGACGGCGGATACCGGCGCAACGAGAACGCCGATCTGGCTGCCGGGGCCGACCGGGTGCTGGTGCTGTCGCCGTTCGGCGGGCACACGCGGCATCCGCTCTCGTGGGGCACCGATCTTGCGGCCCAGGTGGCCGAGCTGCGGGCCGCCGGCAGCAGGGTCGAGACGGTGTTCCCGGGTGAGGGGACCGAGCGGATGCTGGGCGCCACCGCCATGGACCTCTCGTTGCGCGCAGAGGCGGCCCGAGCTGGGTTCGATCACGGGCGTGAGCTTTCCGGCCAGCTCGGCGGGTTCTGGCGCTGACGGCGTAGCGCGAAAAGGGAGTCGTACGAAAAAACGCCCCGGCCAACTCTCGGCCGGGGCACTTTCTCGCGTTCTGACGCCTGTCTCAGGCGGCTTCCTGCTTGCGGTTGCGGCGAACCGTCGCGGCGACGGCAAGGCCGCCGCCTGCGAGGACGAGCGCTCCGCCGCCCAGCCAGATCGGAAGCAAGGCTGAGTTGTCGAGGCCGGTGGTCGCCAGGTTGTCGTCGTCGGAGCCGGTGGCGGCGGCGGTGACGTAGGCCGTGACTCCGGTCGGGTTCGACTCAGACGTCGCGAGGACCGTATAGCGACCTGAGGCGTTGGACGGAAGGGTGATCTTCGCAGAGGAGACTCCGCCGTCGGCGGTGGCGGTGACCGCGCCGAGAGCCTTGGTCTCGACCGCGAACTTCACGTAGCCGAGGGTGGCACCGAGAGCGCTCTCGCCGGTGAGGCTGATCGTGACCGACTCGCCGGGGGCGAAGACATCAGCGGGAACCGAGAAGGTGAAGGATCCTCCGGGAGCAACCGTCGTGGAGCTGACGGTGCCGGTGGAAGGGGGCGTATACGACGCGTTGGCGACGGCGGGAGTGATGAACAGGGCGCCGGCGACAAGAGCGGTCGCGGCGGTTGCCTTGATTAATGTGCGCTTCATGGCGGGGGCCTCTCTGGGGGAGTCTTGCTGCAGTTCGGCGGGCCTTGGGGGTCCCGTCGACAGTTCAAGGATCTGGGAAGCCGCATGATGGTCTCCCACCCAGAAGCCCCCCTCCTGCCCTCCTATTATCCTGGAATATCGCACCCGGATGCAATGCGCGGGATTGCAGGGATGTCAATTGTTGGTGTCGAGCGCGTAACGATCTGCGGTGTGCGCGGAGTGCGGACCTGCACGGTGAGCGTCATCGACTCGCCGGGTGCGAGCTGCGTCGTCCAGATCAGCACGTCGCGATCCGCGTCGATTCCCGTGCCGAAACCCGAGGACTCGCGATCTCCGGCGGCCGTCGATGAGACCAGCGTCGAATCCTGCGGCAGGTACACGTAGGTGACGGTCTTGATTTCGCCCGGCGGCACGCCGTGGCTCCCGCCGCCGGTGATGTAAGTCGGCAAGTTCGCGGCATCCGATGGCGCATCGTTGCGGATCGTGACCGTCAGTTGCCCCCGATCGGCCCCGCACCAGGTCGTCACCGTCTCGAGCGACTGGTAGTAGTCCATCTTCGATGCCGTCGCGTCGTTGGCGTACACGCCGAAGGACGTCACCTCAGCGTCCGTCTCGGGCAACGCGCCCTGGAGACTGGTGCCATCGAGCACTGCCTGCTCCGCGGCGTCCGCGCTCCACAGCAGCAACCGGTTCTCGTATCCGGCACGGGCCATGCTCGACAGTAGATCGGAAGGCGACGCGGTGCCCGAAGTCAGAGAGGCGAAGACGGCGCTGGCAGCGGCCGCGAAGAAGGCGTCCTGCTCGCGTGGCTGCTCGTACCGCTGGTAGACCCCGTTGAGCAGCAGGTCGACAGCGTTCGCGCTGGTGAGGGTATCGCCGGTGGGAAGGGACACAGGGCCCGTGGCCTCGAGCACGTAGGAGAGTGCGACGGGGTCGAGGGATATCACGCCGTCGACGTCGACCCCCTTCTCGCGCAACCACATCTCGCGGGCGATCGGCGCGCCCCGTGTGAAGTCGGGGATCTGGGTGACGTTCTGCACCCAGCGTGCGGGCTGAGCGCCGAAGATCTGCTCCTCTTCGCTGCTCAAGGGCATCACGGTCGCTTCGTAGGCTGGGAAGTCCTCGGACGAGCCCTGCGCGGTGAGGGTGAGACGTCCGTTGTCGGTGTGCAGTTGCAGCATGGCGCCGACGATGCCGCCGAGCGAGCGCCATTCCGCGTTGTTCTGGAACACGATGAGATAGTCGCGCGGACCGTCTGCACCGAGCATCGCAGGCATCAGCGTCGATGCACGGCGGACCGCGTCGACACCGGTATAGGCCTCGGTGACCAGGCCGGACACCTGGGCCACGGCGTCGCGCACGGGACCGAGCAGGACGGTGGTGTCGATGCCGGCGATGTCGTCGCGGGCGTTGTCGAGTGCCTCGGTACTCGACAACGCTGCCGGAGCAATGTCGGCGAAGAGCGAGACGTCGATCGCGCCGTTCTGCGGACGGATGCTGTCGAGCGAGAACGTCGAGGCGACCGTCGCGAGCGGATCGAGAGCGTGCGATGCGACATCGTCGAGAGCGGAAGACACGGTCGACACGGCGGCGAGCTGCGGGCCGATCCAGGGGAGCTGCTCACCGGCCCTCCAGATGATGTCGTCGGTGAGGACACGGGCGGCTGAGGTGTCGACGGAAATGCGCTCGATCAGCGCCGGCGCCTTTGCCGGGTCGGCGAGCACTTCGGCAGCACCGGCCGCCGAAGTGCGAGCATTGTCGAGGTGCTGGTAGGCGAGGATGCCGCGGACGCCGATCCATACGCCACCGATGATGACCAGCAGCAGAAGGCCGCCGAGCACCCATGCCGAGACCCGCCCCGCATGGCGTCGACGTCGTGCCGAAGGGCTCTCAGAAGTCACAGACACACGATAGTCGGGTTGGTATATCGATGGCGGGTGGTGCGCGTATCCTCGCAGAGTAGCGTGACCACGGTTCGGAGGAGTACGGGTGGGAGACACGTCGACGCCGCAGCGGAAGAGGCTTCTCTTCGTCGCGCCTTGGGTGCCCTCGAAGCAGCGACCGCGAAGCCTTGGCATCCTGAGCGCGTTGGTCATGGACTTCGAGGTGACCGTCTTGCTCCTCGTCTGGTCGGAGCAGGACGCGGAGGATGTCGGACACCTTGTCGATGTTCTTCCTCAGGGGACGTCGGTTCACACCGTGCGATTGAGTCGCGTGGGTGGTTTGGCCAGAGCATTGCTCGCTGTGCTGACGGGACGACCTCTGCAGCAGGCGTTCACCGATGCGCGAAGAGCCAGAAGCGCGATCAAGACCCTGCATGCGAGCGCCGAGCCCGATCTGATCTTCTTCAACGTCATCCGTTCGGCGAACTTCCTCCCGCTCGTCACCGGAGTGCGGGTCGTCGATCTCGACGAGTTCCGCAGCGACTACTACCGTCAGTTGCTGGCCAGCAGTCGGAACCCCGCGTGGCGCGTCATCGCATCGATCGAAGCCGGGCGGCTGAGACGCGCTGAGGAACAAGCAGTCAGAGAGGCGGACGCAGTACTCGTCTCGTCTCCCGCGGAGCTGAGATCAGAAGGGGTCGTGCGTCTTGTCCGTTCCCCGCACGCGTTGGACCTCTCAGCGAATGCCGGCACGCCGGTGGTCCTCGATGAACCGTCGGTCCTGTTCGTGGGAAGGCTCTCCTATCGGGCGAACCGCGAGGCATTGGCGTGGTACGTCCACCGGGTCATGCCCGAGCTCAGGCGGAGGGGCACGCCCGGCGCGCTCTACATCGTCGGTCGTGGTGCAGGATCCGACGTGACCTCGCTCGTCGCGGATGATGTGCGCCTTGTGGGCGCGGTCGACGAGGTTGCGCCGTACTACTCGGCCGCGGATGTGTGCATCGTCCCGATCCAGATGGCGACCGGTGTACAGATGAAACTCATCGAGGCGGCGGTACTGGGCCGGGCGATCGTGACGACGAAGATCTCGGCCGACCGTGCAGGTCTCCAGGCTGGTGTGCACTGTCTCGTCGCGGAGACGCCGGAGGAATGGGCAGACGCCGTCCAAACACTGCACGAGTCGCCCCAGCGGCGAGCTGAGCTAGGTGCGCATGCGCGAGCGTGGGCGGCGGAGACTTATGACTCTCGAGTCATTCAGCAAAGCCTGCGTCGGGCTCTGGTCGACGCAGTGACGGGCAGAGGTGTGGCCCCACATGAATCCGAAGCAGAACATGCCTAACGAGAACACCGAGGTCGCCAGCATTCCCCAGCCCGTGTAGGCGATCATCACCATCGGCAGGGCGCTCGCGACTATCGCGCGCGCGGTGTCTCCGCTCGTGCTCAGCTGATGGCGATGCCGCCATGCGCCGATGACCATCATGACGATCGGCGCGAACAACAGCACGAATCCGATGACACCGAGTTCGGCGAGCGCCAACACGAACGAATTGTGAACGGGGATGAACGATCCGGTCAGAGGCGCGTTCTCCGTCGTGTAGCGGTTGGGTCCCGTGCCGTTCCAGAAGAACGTCGAGACGATGTGCCACGCGTACGAGAGGATCTCGCTGCGGACGCCACCGGTCGGGTCCTCTTCGAAGCGGCTGATGATCACGCCGGAGGCGGCAAGGCCGGCGACACCGATTCCCAGGAGGACCGACAACTTGCGTGAGAGATTCAGAGTGGGCTGAAGAAGCACCCAACCTGTCACGAGTGCTGCGGCCGCCGCAAGGTTGGCTCGGCCCTGGGCGAGAACGAGTGGCACGAACGCCACGGCGATGGTGATCCAGATGAGCCTTGTCCGCTCCTTCGCTGAGTTGATCAGACTCAAGAGGAGGGCGATCGAGATGACGAGGATCTTCCCCAGGTTGTTCGGATGGTTGGAGAGTCCGTTGACACGTGAGCCGAGGATCTCTTGGTCAGCCGCCGCCACGGCATTGATGTTCAGCCCCAGCGCCTGGAGTACGGCCACTCCGGAATGCGCCATCACGACGACGACGATCAGCAGGACCAGGCCGCGGCGCAGGTGCGAATCCGGGTCGGATCGAGCCGCGCGCATCCCGATGCCCCAGGCGAGGATCGCGATGCAGTACTGAATCACGCCTGCGACCCCGGGAGGGTCTGCGGGCCAGATGAAAAACCCGCCGATGCCGATCCAGAGCATCAGAGGCACGAAGACGCCGACCAGGGGCGGCTTGGCGATGAAGGTGAGAAGGACAGCGCCGGCCGCGATGATGAGGGTGAATGTGCGCAGATCAGGAGAGGAACCGGCGATACCGACGTGGAAGGCGCCGGAGTCCGACACCAGTGACACAGGTACCAGGGCGAGCGAGAAGAACGTCGCGTAGGCAATGGTCGAAACCAAGCCGATTCTGGTCGTGGCGATCGCGACGGCGACGATCGTGCATACTCCCAGCGCGACGACGACCTCGATGGTCACGAGTTGCTCCGCAGCGGTGACGCGGCGCGGTGGAGGCCGTTCACGAGATCGGGCAGCGCAGCGGCTACCAGTGCCGTCTGCGAGGCGACGTGGTCGATGAGGGCGCTGCTCGATCGTCTCGCGAGGACCGCGACATCGATGGGCTCGTAGGGGAGGCCGAACGCCGACATGTAGTCGGTGTACTTGAAGACGGGCTCGGCATGCCCTGCGACATCGATTGCGACGACAGGCGTGCCGAGCGCATGGGCGAAGACGATCCCGTGGAGGCTGTTCGTCGCGACCAGTGTCGCACGTCGGATCGCCTGCGCTACGGCTCGAGGTGTGGTGGTCGGGAGCTGTATGGTCCAACCCGATGAACGGAGAGCCGAGAGATGTGCTCGCCCATCGGGCTGCGCGAGCATCGTGAAATGAGGAATGAAAAGCGGTGCGCCCGAACGCGCGGGCGATCCCGAATCGTAGACGCCACCGAGGACCAGCGCCGGATCCCCGAGTGGCAAGTCAGCGCTGAGTCGGAGCGCGTCGCGAGTCAGAGTCCCTCTGACAGCGAGGACGCGGTCTGAGGGCATGGCGATCGGCCTGTGCTCAGTGCGCCTGAGTCCGCTTCCGAAGACCATCGCGTCGGAGCGCGCCTTCCACGCTTTGTTGAGGATCGATCCGACGCCGAGCACGTCCGCGGCGCCGATACTGCTCCGGCGGATCGCTCGCCCACTGAGCTCGCCGAGCGCGACGTGGCTCGCCTCATCTCCGAAGTTGATCGGGCTCCCGCCCATCCTGATCGCATGGACCCACGCTGATCCATGTCGCACAAGCTCGCCGGCCGCTGTGCGAGGATTACCGAGTGGCCGCCACCAGTGGAGTGCGAGGGTCAAGCTTCGTTCCTTCCGGGAAGGGCCTGCTATGGGCGAGTCGGCGACCGCTGGGCGTTCCTGGCGCACGTTGCGTTTCGCCGCGATCCAGCTGGCCTCCGCGGGTGCGGGCATGGTCGCATGGATGGTGCTTCCCCGCGTCGCAAGCGGAGTCGAGCAGGAGCCCGCGATCATCGCCTTCGCGCTGGGGCCAATCCTAGCGTTGCCCTTGACTCTGGGGGTTCCGGCAATGCTCCCGAACGCATTCCGCAGGAGTGCGGACGGAGGCTACCTGCGACCCGGTTCATGGTCGGGACCCCTTCGGGTCGTCTGCTGGTTGGTCGGTTTCGCGACGGCGCTCGGGATCCTCTTGCTGATCATCGACGGGTTCGTCGACGCCCGCCTTGAGACGGCCGCGCTGACGGCGTCCTACGCCGCGGGGATGGGTACCTGGCTGGTCGCAGCGCAGGTCTCGCGCATCAAGGAGTCGACGATCTTGATGATGGCCGGCGGACTCTTGAACCCGGCGTTGCCGTTGGCGTGGATGTTGTTCACCGGGTCGGGTCTCTCGCGCGATCTCGCCGCGTCGGCGAGCGTCATGGTCATGAGTGCCATGTGCGTGGGGCTCTGGCTGGGGATGGGAAGCCTGCTCAGGGCCGGGGCTTCGAGCCCGGGCGGCGACGTGAGACGGGCACTGCTGCTCGCGATGGTGCTGGTTCCTCACCTCGCTCTCTTCGCCGTGCTGATGCAGGGCATTCGACTCTCGGCGATCGTGGTGGGTGCGCCGGAGGTGCTCGAGCAGGCGCATCTTGCGTCGCTGGGCGTCACCATGGTCAGCGTCCTGGTGAACTCGATCCACTCGTTGCTCTCTGTGCGCATTCAGACCTCTGATGACCCTGCGCTGATGGCTTCGATCCGTATGACCTCGACCGGATACGGAGCCCTGGTCCTCGCCAGCACCGTGATGACGTTGATCTTCTATCTCGTTCTGCCGTTCGTGTCGGGAGTCGGCGTCTCGTTCTCCGTCGCCGTTCCGCTCGGACTGACAGTGCCGGCGCTTGTCGTGTACTACGCCTCTTCAGCGATTCAACTCCGAACAGGATCGGCGACGCGATTGCTCACGGCGTCGGGTGGCGCGGTGGCGCTGTGGGTGTTCGCGACCGTTCTGATCCCTGCTGACTCGCTGCTTGGACTGGCCTGGGTCTTCGCCATCGCTCCGGTGTCGATGGCGATCATCGTCGCGGTTCTCGGGTCTTTCAATCCGGAGCCTCTCACGAGGTCCGCGACGAGGCTGATGATCCGAAGGATCGCCCCCACGGTGGGTGCCTGCGTCGTCGCACTCGTGGCGGCGGGGGCAGCGGCGGCGTTCGTCGGCGGCTGAGGGTACCGCCGCATCCTGGGTCAGTGGGCTGTCTCGCCTGGTGCGAGCACCGCTTTGAACGTCTTGAAGAGGATCGCGACATCCCCGATCGGGGACCAGTTCTCGACGTAGTACAGATCCAACCGCACTGTTTCCTCCCACGTCATCGTCGATCGCCCGCTGACCTGCCAGAGTCCCGTGATTCCCGGCCGGGCCAGCAGACGCCGCCGTGCAGCATCCGTGTAGAGCGCCACCTCGGCGGCGATCTGGGGACGAGGACCGACCAGGCTCATCGAGCCGCCGAGGACGTTGAAGAACTGGGGCAGCTCATCGAGCGAGTACTTGCGGATGAACTTGCCCACTGGGGTGATGCGCGGGTCGTTCTTCACCTTGAACAGCGGCTGCGTGTCGGTGCCCTGTGCCTCGAGCAGAGTACGCAGCTCTTGATCTGCGCCCGTGCGCATGGAACGGAACTTCAGCATACGGAACGGCTTGCCGTTCAGCCCGACGCGCTCCTGTGCGTAGAGGAGAGGGCCGCGGCTGGTCGCCTTCACTGCGATCGCGACGCCGAACAGGAACGGCGAAGACAGCACGATGAGCAGCAGCGCGCCGAAGACGTCCGTCGCCCGCTTTGCGAAGCGCTGACCCGAGCTGAAGCGCGGAGTCTCCACATGGATCAAGGGAAGGCCCGCAACGGGGCGGGAGTGGATGCGGGGGCCTGCGATGTCGGTGATGCTCGGTGCCAAGACGAGATGCTGCCGCCCCGCCTCGAGCGACCACGAGATCTGCTTCAGCTTGCTGGGGGGCAGGTCGCCGGTGCTCGTCACGGCCACGGTGTCGGCGCCGGTCGCGACCAGCGCGTGTTCGATCTCATCGACCGAGCCGATGATGGGCACGGCGGTGCCGTCGACCAAGTCACCTGCACGTCCGGTGGGGATGCACGCGCCGACCACGTTGTAGCCGGCGTCCGTCGCACGACGCAGTTCGTTGGCGATCATCGCCACCGACTCCTCCGAGCCGACGAGCAGCACTCTGGCCGAGTAGGTGCCCATGCGCCGATTCGAGACCAGCCACTGGCGCCAGAGCCATCGCACGAGAACGAGCATGCCGATTCCGAACGGCAGCGCGATCAGCAGGTAGCCGCGCGCGACCTCGGCCTTGGTCAGGAACGAGACGATCGCGATCAGGCCGAAAAGGCTGAAGCCCGTACGCGCGACCCGCACGTACTCGGTGGTGCCGGTGCCGATGACCCGATAGCTGCGCGAGTCCACGAGCCCGAGAGCCCACGTCCACAGCACGACGAGCCCCGCGGAGAACAACCAATAGGAGATGCCAGGAAAACCGAACCCGGCATCCGAGCCGACAGCGGCGTTTCCGAAGCCCAGCCAGGCGATCTGTGTGCCGTACACGACCCAGACCAGAACGAGAAAGTCCGTGATCAGCAGGTTGCGCGCATAGCGCGCGCGCCAATCGAAGCCGCGGGGTCTGCCTGCGACTGAACCAGGTGTGCGCCTCCGAACGCCCAGCCCGGTATCACTCTCTTCGTGCGTCGTCTTCGTCGCGTCGATGTCATGCGTCGACGTCACTGTGTCCTCGTAATATTCTGGTATCCCCCGCGAGCAGATTAGCAGAGGGAATACGCCGAATCAGGTGCGCCAGTTCGTGAAGTTCATCCAGTTGTTACGTGAACAGGACACGGCCGGCTCGCCAGTCGGTCGTGCCCGAGAGAAGGCCCCCGAGCGGTGCCACTGACCTCCGCCGTGCGCGACGCGCCGTGAGATCAGCTCGGTTTGAGCAGGTCGTCGAAGACGTCGGTGGTGTCGGATTCCGCGGGCGTAGAGGGCTTCGCCGGTGTCCTCCGTTTCGCCGTCGCACCTCGGCTCTTCTTCGCCGTGGGCGTCTTGTAGTCGTACCCGCCGTATCCGTATCCGTAGCCGTAGGCGTCGGCGCCCTTGGTGGGCATCATCGTCAGCACGACGCCGGCGACCTTCGTGCCCACGGTCTCGAGTGCATCGAGAGCGCCCGCGAGCTGGTGGGTCGTGGTCCTGCCTGCGGCGACGACCATGATCGCGCCTGATGTCGCGCGCGAGAGCACAGCGGCATCCGTCACCGGCAGCAGAGGAGGAGCGTCGCACAACACGACGTCGAACTCCTTCGACAGTGCGTCGAGCAGCTTCTGCATGCGTGGAGAGCCCAGCAGTTCACTCGGGTTCGGCGGGATCTTGCCGGCGGGAAGCACGTACAGCGAGCGGTTGCCCCAGGGGAGCAGAACGTCGGAGACCTTCGCGCGGCCGATGAGCACGTCGGTGAGGCCCGTGCCGCCCTCGATGCCGAGGTAGTCGGCGACCTTCGGCTTACGCAGATCGGTGTCGACCAGCGCAACGCGTTTGCCGCTGTCGGCCAGTGCGATCGCGAGGTTGAGGGTCGTCGTCGACTTGCCCTCGGTCGGGATGCTGGACGTGATGACGAAGGTATGCCCGCCGTCCATCTCGAGGAACTGCAGATTCGTGCGCAGCGACCGGAACGCCTCGGAGCGCGGGTTGCGCGGGTCGGCCTGGATGATCAGCGGCCGCTCCTTCGCCTTCGAGTCGAACGGGATCGCACCGATCAACGGGCGATCGGTGAGCTGCTCGACGTCGCGAGGGGAGCGTACGCGCGTGTCGAGCACCGAGCGGAGAACGGCGATGCCGATGCCGACAGCGAGGCCCGTCAATACTCCGAGAGCCAGGTTCAGTGCAACGTTGGGGCTCACCGGAGAGTACGCGGCGACAGCATCCCGCACTCGGGTCAGCTTGATCGCGCTCTGCTCCTGACCTGACGGGGTGTCGATGCGCTCCACCGTGGCGGCGAGGCTCGCACCGAGCGAGTTCGCGATGTCAGCAGCCATCACCGGGCCCGCGTCTTGCACCGTGATCTGGATGAGCGTGCTGTTCAGCGGGCTCGACGACTTCACGTTCTCGGCGAGTTCGTCGGCGCTCACATTCAGTCCCAGCTGGGTGATAACCGGGTTCATCACGACAGGCTCGCGCACAAGGCTCACGTAGGTCGTGATGCGCGACTGCGCGAAGGTCGAGCCCTGCTGCAGTTCGCTCACCGTGTTCCCTGCCTGGGACTGCACGAAGACGACGCTCTGCGATTCGTACATCGGCGTGCGTGTGAGGGAGTAACCCGCAGCTGCAGCCAGACCCAGCAGCGTCGTGATCACGATCGCCAGCCAGCCCTTGCGGAGGATGCGGATGTAGTCGCTGAGCTCCATGGCGCCTCTCGTCGGTTCCCGGGTTCGCGCGTTCATTGTCCCATAGGTCGAAAGAAGAGATATTCCGGTAGACGATACGGTGGGACGGATGACATCTCCTGCCCGCGAACGCCGTTCCCGAGAACACCGTCCGTGGTGGCGGGGCGGGTCGTCGGTGCGCAGCTGGAACGGAGAAGTGCTGGGCTGGGCGGCTCTCGGTCTCGGTGCAGGTCTCCTCGCCGGAGTCGGTCTCAGTCTGCTCGTCGCGGGAATCTGGGGCACTCTCGCGCTCTGGCTCGCCCTGACCGTCCCCGTCGTCGTCGCGTTCCGCCGCGGAGTCCCACGGGGACTTCTCGTCTTCCGCCTCGTGGACGTGCTCTATGCGGTGGTGCTCGGCGGTGCCATGAGACTCGTGCAGGGATGGATCGCCGGACCAGCGGCGTTTCCGTCGTACCCGTCGCTGGACAGCTCGCTGCCGCCTCTGTGGTGGGCTGAGGAGCTCCTCGCCGGTGGCGTGATCGCGCCGGTCGTCGAGGAACTCTTCTTCCGGGGAGTGCTGCTGGTGGGAGTGTTCACCGTGTTGAGGCGCGTGCTGCGGCGCTCGAGGACCGACGGCATCTTGCCCGCCGGCGTCATCGCGGTGGTCACCACGGCCGGGCTCTTCGTGCTCACCCACCAGCTCGTCTCGCCTCTGACAGCGGATGCTGCGCTCGCACTCGGTCTGCTCGGACTTGTCACCGGCGCGCTCGTCGTGTTCACGGGGCGGATCTGGCCCGCCGTTCTCGCGCACATCGTCTTCAATCTGAGCGGCATCGGTCTGGCCGTCATCGGGACTCTGCTGGGATAGGCCCGCAGGTCCAGCCGCCCGGGCACGGCATCCCGTCGGGTGAAGGCGGGCAAGACGGTCAGGTTGCCTCGAGTGCCACGCGCACGACTCGTGCGACTGCGTCGATCGCCGGTACGAGCTGCGCTGCGGACACGTCGTACACTGCGCGCTCACGGCGATAGGGGTCGATCACGTCATCATCCTGCGCCGCCGCCGGAGCGCCGAGCCCGCGCTGTCCCGACACCAGCGCGACGACCGCGGCGACGCGCGCGCGCGGGGCGGCTCCTGCAGCGTCGGCTGCTGTTGTGATCTGCTCATCGCTCAGCGTTTCGGCCAGCCGCGCGAACTCGCGCACGGTCAGCGTGTGACGCAGATGCCGGGGACTCAGTTCGACGGCGGCTCTGCGATGCTCTCTCGACATCGCGAGGATGAGGTCGGCGTCGTCCGCGAGCGGCTCCTGCAGCCAGCGGGCACGATGCGCGGCGGCCTCCTCCGGCGATGCCCCGTGCTCGACGGCGATCTCCTGCGAGAAGCCGGACATCTCGCTGCCGACCGGAGCTCTGGTGCCCGCGCTGTGCACGCGCACGTCGACGTCGCGCAGACGCGCGCGAAGGATCAGCTCGGCCAGCGGTGAGCGGCAGATGTTGCCGGTGCACACCATCAGGACTACGGGGGCGCCGTCATCCGACCCTTCCCTCAGGCGTCGCTCGCGACGTGTCCGCGGCGGCACGTCGAAGTCGTTCATCAGGCCCGACCGCTCCAGCTGAGCTGCTCGGTGTAGCGCAGCAGCACACCTTCGCGCAGCGCCCACGGCGACACCTCGAGTTCGTCGATCTTCAGCATCGTCATGGCGGTGTGCAGCGAGACGGCGGCCGCGACGATCTGCAGCGCCCGGTCGGCGGTGATTCCAGGCAGCTCCTGACGAGCGGATGCCGGAATCCGCGCGAGCCGCGGAATCCACGACCCGAGCGAGGAGCGCGACAACACGGTGCGGTCGAAGCCGAGACCCGTCACCTCGCGGCCGGCGAGGTTCGCGAGCGAGCGGATCGCCTTCGACGACCCGATGACGTGGTCGGGGCGGGGGAGGGCCATGATCCTCTCGGCCACGGGAGCGAGCACCGTCTCGGCATGCGCGCGGAGCTGAGCTGCGGCATCCTCGCCGGGCGGGTCGTCCGGCATGAACTGCACCGTCATGCGACCGGCACCCAGAGGCACGGATGCCGCGACCTCGGGCACTTCGTCTGCCCCCGCCGCGAACTCGAACGAGCCGCCGCCGATGTCGAAGAGCAGGATGCGGCCGGCATCCCATCCGAACCACCGCCGCACCGCGAGGAACGTCAACTCGGCCTCCTGCTCGCCGGTCAGCACTTGCAGCGGCTGGCCGAGCGCCGCCTCGATGCGGGCGATCACGTCGTCGCCGTTGAGGGCTTCGCGCACCGCGCTCGTCGCCGTGGCGAGCAGGGTGTCCACGCGCCCGGCCTCCGCCATCGATCGTGCGCGGGCGACCGCTGCGACCAGCGCCTGCACGCCTTCTTCGCTGATGGCGCCTTCCGGCGTGAGGTAGCGCATGAGCCGCACGACCGTGCGATCGCTGGTCGTCGCCAGAGGACGGCCTCCCGGGCGGGCATCCGCGGCCAGGAGGTGGACGGTGTTCGAGCCGATGTCGAGAATTCCCAGACGCACGGGAAAGAGACTACCTGCGCCGCGGATACCATTGAGCCGTGACCACCGTCGACCCCACGCTTCCGCTGTCTCCCTATCGGGAGATCGGCCGGGCGGAATGGGCACGGCTCGCAGCGGGGCTGGACCAGCCGCTCACCGAGACCGAGGTCGTCGAGCTCCGTGGCATCGGAGACCGGCTCGACCTCACCGAGGTGCGCGAGGTGTATCTGCCGCTGAGTCGCCTGCTCTCGCTGTACGCGACCTCGACCAAGAGACTCGGGGCCGCCACATCGTCATTCCTGCAGGAGGACGATTCGACCACTCCCTTCGTCGTCGGCGTCGCCGGGTCTGTGGCCGTGGGCAAATCGACCATCGCTCGTCTGCTGCGCGAGTTGATGAGCCGCTGGCCCGGCACGCCTCGCGTCGAGCTCGTCACCACCGACGGCTTCCTGTACCCGAACGCCGAGCTCGAGCGCCGCGGCCTCATGGAGCGCAAGGGCTTTCCGGAATCGTACGACCGGCGATCGCTCATCCAATTCCTCACCGAGGTGAAGAGCGGTGCGCCCGAGGTGCGAGCGCCCTTCTATTCGCACATGCGCTACGACATCGTGCCCGACGCGCACGTCGTCGTGCGGCGGCCCGACGTCGTGATCGTCGAAGGGCTCAACGTGCTGCAGCCGCCGGCGGCGCCGAACGACGTGGCAGTGAGCGACCTCTTCGACTTCTCGATCTTCGTCGACGCCGACACCGCGCACATCGAGAAGTGGTACGTCGATCGCTTCCTCGCGCTGCGGCAGGGCGCGTTCTCGAACCCCACGTCGTACTTCAACGTGTTCGCGCACCTGACGGATGCCGAGGCCATCACGACGGCGCTCGGCTACTGGAACGAGATCAACATGCCGAACCTCGTCGAGAACGTGATGCCGACGAAGCACCGCGCGCGCCTCGTGCTCAACAAGGGCGCCGACCACGCTGTTGAGAGCGTGCTGCTGCGCAAGCTCTGACACGCGACGGATTAATGCGCGGCGCGCGTTGCTCTGTCGGCGGTCGATGTTGAGCGGGCGATGGTCGTTGAGCGGGCGAAGCGAGACGAAACACAGGGTCGAAATGCACTGGGGGGTGCGCGTCCTCAAGTCGGCGGTGCCACGGCATCCACTATTCGTACGGGCTCCTGCCAAAACTTCGCGCTTACCCTTGATCCTATGTGTGGAATCGTCGGATACGTGGGCCCGCGCCCCAGCCAGGACATCCTGCTCGCAGGGCTCGCCCGCCTCGAGTACCGCGGCTATGACTCCGCTGGCGTCGCCGTCATCGATGGCGACGGCACTCTCGGCATGCGCAAGAAGGCGGGAAAGCTCAGCATGCTGCGCGATTCGCTCGCCGAGGCGGCTCTGCCCGACGGGAGCACCGGCATCGGGCACACCCGCTGGGCCACGCACGGCGGCCCTACCGACGTCAACGCGCATCCCCATCTGGCGGACGACGACAAGCTCGCCCTGATCCACAACGGGATCATCGAGAACTTCGCCGAACTGCGCGATGAGCTCCTCACTTCCGGCGTGAGCCTCCGCAGCGAGACCGACACCGAGGTGGCTGCGGCTCTCCTCGGCCGCGAGTACCGCGAGAACGGCGGCGATCTGCAGCTCGCGTTCCGCGGTGTCGTGAACCGCCTCGAGGGTGCGTTCACGCTGCTCGCCATGCACCAGGATCACCCAGGCCTCGTCGTCGGAGCCCGACGCAACTCGCCGCTCGTGATCGGCCTCGGCGAGGGCGAGAACTTCCTCGGCTCCGACGTGGCCGCGTTCGTCGAGCACACCCGCAAGGCTCTCGCGATCGGCCAGGACCAGATCGTCTCGATCACCCCCGAGGCCGTCACCGTCACCGATTTCGCCGGCACCCCCGTCGAGGCCGAGCCTTTCGACGTCTCGTGGGACGCCGCAGCCGCCGAGAAAGGCGGATGGTCGTCGTTCATGGCCAAGGAGGTCGCCGAGCAGCCCGAAGCCGTCGCGAAGACGATCCTCGGCCGCGTGCACGACGGCCAGGTCGTGATCCCCGAGCTCGACGGTCTCGACGAGCTCTTCATCGGCATCAACCGCATCATCATCACGGCATGCGGCACGGCATCCTACGCCGCCCTCGTCGGCAAGTACGCGATCGAGCAGTGGGCTCGCGTCGCGGTCGACGTCGAGCTCGCGCACGAATTCCGCTACCGCGACCCGGTGATCGGCGCGGACACCCTCGTCGTCTCGATCAGCCAGTCGGGCGAGACCATGGACACGCTGATGGCCGTGAAGTACGCACGCGAGCGCGGCGCACGCACGCTCTCGATCTGCAACACCCAGGGTGCCACGATTCCCCGTGAGTCGGATGCCGTCGTCTACACGCATGCGGGCCCCGAGGTGGCCGTCGCCTCGACCAAGGCGTTCTCGGCGCAGATCACGGCGCTGCTGCTGCTGGGCCTGCACATGGGACGCGTCCGAGGCACGGTGGCCGATGCTTCCGCCGATGTCGCCGAACTGCAGGCGCTGCCCGAGAAGATCGCCAAGGTGCTCGCCTCTGAGCAGGAGCACGTCGAGCAGCTCGCCGGCTGGATGGCCGACACCCGCTCGGTGCTGTTCCTCGGACGCCACGTCGGCTTCCCGATCGCGCTCGAGGGTGCGCTCAAGCTCAAGGAGATCTCGTACATCCATGCCGAGGGCTTCGCAGCGGGAGAGCTGAAGCACGGTCCGATCGCGCTCATCGAGCCCGGCCAGCCCGTGTTCGTGCTGCTGCCGTCGCCGCGGCACTCCGCGCTGATCCATTCGAAGGTCGTCTCGAACATCCAGGAGATCCGCGCTCGCGGCGCCCGGGTGATCGTGGTGGCCGAAGAGGGCGATGTGGCGGTTCTGCCGTTCGCCGACGAGGTCATCCGCATCCCTCTCGCGGGTGCGATGTTCGAGCCGCTGCTGTCGGTCGTGCCGCTGCAGATCTTCGCGATGGCGCTCGCCACCGCGAAGGGGCTCGACGTCGACCAGCCCCGCAACCTCGCGAAGTCGGTCACGGTCGAGTAAGAATCGTCTCCGTTGGACTGGACATTCCGGTTCCTCTGGTCCCGTCGGTCGGCTCAGATTCCATCTGCAAGCCCAGAACCCGGTTTTCGGCCTGCAGACGGAATCTGAGCCTGCAGACGGGACACGGCTGTCATGCCATCGAGCGCGCCAGCGCGGCCAGGATCGCCGCGACTACGCGATCCCACTCGTAGATGACCATCGCGTAGTCGAAACGCAGCGTTTCGTAGCCCAGGACCGACGACTTCGCATCGCGAGTCAGGTCGTTGTGGCGCCGCTCGGCGCTCGCGTGATTCTCGCGTCCGTCGACTTCGAGGATCACCCGGTCGATCACGAAATCCACAGTCCCGACACCGGGGATCCTGACCTGTGACTCGAGCGTGAGACCCAGTAGATGCAGTCGGAACCGCAGCAGCGATTCCAGCCCGCTCTGCGCGTCCGGGCGCGCCAGGTCCAGCATCCAGCCCGCGGAATCAGGGAGCTCTTTGCGGATCCGGCGGCGATCGGATGCTGAGATCTTTCGTTGATTCCAGGCCGACTCGTACGCGGCGAAGAACGCTTCGCGATCGAGGCAGCGAAAGGCGTGGATGAGTGCGACGACGACTGGAGCGTAGCCGAGTCTCGCCGTGCCGGGAGAGAAGTGCGTCGTGCAGAAGGCCTTGCATTGAGGATGCGCATGCAGGCGGCCGGAATCACCGAGCCAGACATGCACCTTCTGATCGGGTCGCGGCAGCGTCCAGATTCCGTGATGGCGCAAGGCATCGGCGCAACTCAGCGCGCCGCCGTGCCGCGCGGCGATGATGAGTTTCGGGTCGGCGTCGGGCAGGGCGAGAACTCCGCGGCGAAGCCGCGCGACGGCGCCGGCGGTGACGGCATCCGCCAGTTCTCGCTTGGTGCACCCGTGGCGCATGAGCCACGCGGTGCGGGCGACGCCGTCGGTGTTCGTGAGGAGTCCGGCCGGAGTGAGCATCGCACCAGCATCCGACATCCGCTTGGTCATCCGGATGCCGGAGCACGTGATTGTGGATGGATTCAGCGGATGGGCGATTGTGGAGGAGTAGTGGCCGTCCCGTTGGTCGGCTCAGATTCCGTCTGCAGGCCCAGAAGCCGGTTTTTTGCCTGCAGACGGAATCTGAGCCTGTAGACGGGACGGGATTTGGGGACGGGACCAGGGACAGGGACGGGGAGGCCAGGAGTCGGAGGGGCCGGACCGTACGGCGGGATCGCCGGGCCCACGGGTAGGCTGAACGGGTGATCATCGGGACCGGCATCGACCTCGTGGACATCCCGCGGTTCGAGCGGACCGTCACGCGGACCCCGAAGCTGCTCCAGCGACTGTTCACCCCCGCAGAGCAGACTCTGCGCCTGCCGTCGCTCGCGGCGCGCTACGCCGCGAAAGAAGCCCTGATCAAGACTCTCGGGGGCTCCGACGGCGTGCACTGGGCCGAGATCGAGATCGCCTCGGCGGCCTCCGGCGCGCCCCATTTCGTCCTCAGCGGCAGCACGGCTCAGGTCGTGCAGGACAGGCGGATCACGAAGCTGCATCTGACTCTGACCCACGACGCCGGATTGGCAGCCGCGTTCGTCGTCGCCGAAGGAGAGCCACTGTGACCCTTTTCCGAGAGGCGGCGATCGACCTCGACGCGATCAGCGACAACGTCCGCCACTTCCGGCGTCTCACCGGTGTGCAGGTGATAGCCGTCGTGAAGGCCAACGCTTACGGTCACGGTGCCGCCGCGACCGCGGTAGCTGCACTCGCCGGGGGCGCCACCCGACTCGGTGTCGCAGAGATCCCCGAGGCGCTCGAACTGCGCCGTCAGGGCATCACGGCGCCGATCGTCGCGTGGCTGCACGCCCCTGGGGAGAGGTTCGAGTCCGCCGCGGCACAGAACATCGAGGTGGGCATCTCCTCGTTCGACCAGCTCGAGGCGGCTGCGAAAGCCGCTGAGGTCGATCGCCCCGTCGGCGTGCATCTGAAGCTCGAGACCGGTCTCTCGCGCAACGGCATCCCGCCGGCCGACTGGAACCGTGTGCTCGCCGAGGCCGCGCGTCTCGAGCGCATCGGCCGATTGCGCATCGTCGGTCTCTTCAGCCACCTGTCCAACGCCTCGCCCTTCGACGACCGCGCAGCGCTCGCAAAGTTCCAGCAGGGTCTCGCGACCGCCGAGGGATTCGGCATCCGTCCCGAGATCCGGCACATCGCCGCCACCGCGGCCGCGATCGACCTCCCCGAGACGCGCCTCGACGCCGTGCGCATCGGCATCGGCCTCTACGGTCTCTCGCCCTTCGACGACCGCTCGTCAGCCGAACTCGGACTGCGGCCCGCGATGACGCTGCGCGGATCGATCGCGGCTGTGCGCCGGGTGCCTGCCGGCACGGGCGTCTCCTACGGATACGATCACCGCACCGACCGGGACACGACCCTCGTGCTCGTGCCCCTGGGGTACGCCGACGGAGTGCCGCGCAGCGCCTCCGGCAGGCTGCCCGTCTCGATCGCGGGCCGTCGGTTCGTCAACGTCGGCCGCATCGCGATGGATCAGTTCGTCGTCGACGTCGGAGACACGGCGGTGTCGATCGGCGACGAGGTGGTGCTGTTCGGCGACCCCACCCTCGGCATGCCCTCGGCCACGGAATGGGCGGATGCCGCGGGCACGATCAATTACGAGATCGTCACCCGTATCGGCGGGCGGGTGCCCCGGAGGGCGTCGTGAGCGTCGATTCCTCTCTGCTCGGCCGGCGTGACGTCGCCACGAGCGAGGAGATGGAGAGGCTCGGCTTCGCCCTTGGCGAGACCCTCGAGCCGGGTGACCTGCTGATCCTGACCGGCCCCCTCGGTGCGGGCAAGACGACCTTCACGCGGGGGCTCGCCGAGGGACTCGGCGTGCGCGGCCCCGTGCAGAGCCCGACCTTCGTGATCGCTCGCACGCACCCCAGTCTCATCGGACGCGCGCCGCTCGTGCATGTCGACGCCTACCGTCTCGGCTCCGGCGCAGAACTCGACGATCTCGACCTGGATCTCGCACGCTCGGTCGTCGTGATCGAGTGGGGACGCGGCATGGCCGAGGACCTGGCGGACTCGTGGTGGGACGTCGAGCTGGAGCGCCCGGTCGGGAGCGACGACGACCTCGACCCATCCGAGCTCGACGCCGATGCACCGCGCGTCGTGACGATCACCCGGGTGACCGCTTCCGCCGCGTGACCGCACCGAGCGGATGCCGGGCCCCTGCCGCAGACCGCGGCGGTGCGCCTTCTGGTCGGACGTTCGCACGGGAGCGGCGTGAACGCGCCCCTCGACGTCTCGGGACGGAACCGACCCCCGATCGCTAGAATGCGAGACACGGATTCGCGCGACCCATGGCGCGCGGGCGCTCTCAGCGTGGGGGAGACATGGTCGAGCACAGTGCACGTGCGCGTGTCGCGGTCATCATCGAAGACGACCCGGATGTGCGGAGCCTGCTCGACGAGGTCTTTCTCGCGGCCGGTTTCGAGACTGTGCTCACGAGCGACGGCCCGTCAGGACTCGCGGCGATCACGCGGCACGTGCCTGCGATCACCACACTCGACGTGAACCTGCCCGGCATCGACGGGCTCGAGGTCGCTCGCCGCATCCGCACGATGAGCAGCACTCACATAATCATGATCTCGGCACTCGGCGATGAATCCGACGTGGTGCTGGGGCTCACCAGCGGTGCCGACGACTATCTCGTCAAGCCATTCCGGCCACGCGAACTGCGTGCGCGGATCGAGGCGTTCATGAGGCGCCCGCATAGTGCCGCCACCGCGGAAGTCCAGGGTGCGCGGCAGTCGAGCACGCCGCAGACCACGGCTTCTTCGCGCAGATCCATGCGGCATCTCGATCTCATCGTCGACCCCGACACTCACACCGTGCAGGCGGGGACTGGCGAGGTCGTGCTCACGCCGACGGAGTTCGTGCTGCTCTCGGCACTTCTCGAGTCGCAGCGGCGCGTGCAGAGCAAGGCCGACCTGGCCCGGCTGGTGCGCACCGCATCGGGTGCGGCCTCTGACTACATCGCGGCCTCAGACAAGCGTGCAGTGGAGGTGCACATGACGAATCTGCGCCGCAAGATCGGCGACACCCCGACGAGTCCGCGCTACATCGAGACGGTGCGGGGGGTGGGGTACCGGCTCACCACGGGGGAGGAGAGCGGATGATCGGTAGCCGACGAGGCCGCGGCTCCCCAGAAACCGCAGCCTCGGCATCCGCTTCTCCCCAGAACGCGGACCGGCCCCACCCAGCATGCTAGGGCTCTCGAGCTTTCGAGTACGTCTGCTCAAGACGTTCTTTCACCAATCTTGCGTCAACCTTGAGGAAGCGAGGGGATCATGACCCGCACGCTCTCCATATGGCGATGGCAGCTGATCTTCACCGGCAGCATGATCGCGATCACGGTCGCGATCGCGGCCTTCAAACCGGCCTCGTTCGGCAACCCCCTCGTTGTCGCGGGTCTCGGGATGATCCTGGCGACGACGATCGTGACCCTCGCCGTGCCGTGGCAGAAGCTGCCGCGCTCTGCGGTGGCGGCGGTGCCCTTCCTCGACGCTCTCGCGATCGGATTCACGACGAATGCTCCCGACAGCCGCCTCGGGTTCCTGTGGGTCTTCCCGATCACGTGGCTCGCGACGTTCTTCACGCTGCCCTGGGTGTTCGGGGGCATCGCGTTCGTCGCACTGTGCCTCGCCCTCTTCGCAGACCACAGCGGCACGCAGGCCGACATCGTGCTGCGCATTCTCAGCGTGGTGTTCACGCTGAGCTTCCTCGGAACGACGGTGCGCCTGGGCGCGCATCGGTCCCGCGCATCTCGCCGCCTCCTGAAGCGGCAATCGGAGCAGGCGGCGAGAGCGGCCGAGCGCGCGGAGATGCAGCAGATGAGGGTCATTCAGATCATCGACGCTCTCGACATCGCCCTCGTCGTCGTCGCCGAGGACCAGCGGATCGTCAGGATGAACGGGGCCTACCGCACACTGTACGGACGCGACAGGTACGGAGCCGTTCTGCCGTCGGCGTCCGTCGAGTACGACGACCGACGGGGAAGCCCAGTCCCACCCGAGCGCACGACCCTCGTTCGCGCCGCGGCGGGTGAGCGGCTGCAGAGCGAGCGGGTCTGGCTGTTCGACAGCGGCGGGTCCTGGCACGCCCTCGATGTGAGCACGCACGCGATGGCCGGTGACGCCGATCAGCTGACTCTCGTGATCATCGATGACATCACCGCCCTGATCGACGCTGATGTGGAGCGCCGAGCGCTCACGGCGATGGTCTCGCACGAACTGCGCAACCCCCTCACCGCGATCATCGGCCATGCCGACCTGCTGCTCGAGCGCGACGATCTGCCCGAGCGCGTGATCGGGCAGGTCGGGGTGATCGTGAACGCGGCCGAGCGGATGCAGCGACTCGTCACGGGTGCGCTCGACGATCCGCGCGGCGGTGAGGCGGAGCACCAGCGTGTCGACCTGCGCGAGATCGTCGAAGCCTCCGCCGCCTCCTACGCGCCGATGGCTGCTGCCGCCGGGCTCGATATCGGCATCCAGGGAGCGACCGAGCTCGTGATCCTCGGTGATGCGTTCCGGCTGCGCCAGGTCATCGACAACGTTCTCAGCAATGCGGTGAAGTACACACCTGCCACGGGCAGTATCACCGTCGTGCTGGTCGCCGGTGAGGCAGCCGAAGTCGTGGTCGTCGACACCGGCATGGGCATCGCCGAGGCGGAACTCGGCAGACTGTTCGAACCCTTCTTCCGCACCGATTCGGCGATTCGCGCCTCGATCCCCGGGACGGGCCTCGGCATGGGCATCGCCAGAGACATCGTCGCCATGCACGGCGGCACCATAGACGTGCACAGCGTCGAAGGCGATGGTACGCGCGTCACCCTGCGTTTCCCGATTCCGCCCGCCCCAGCCGGCGCCGACTCTTCAGTCGGCCCTTCAGAAGGAGTCCTGTGATCAGCGCAGCCCTCGCGCCGTTGAACGTCGACGTGACGACCAGCATGGTCGCCGTCGTCACCGTGCTGGCGGTCTTGGTATCGGGCCTCGCCACGCTCGCCAAGCCGAGTCGTGCCACGATCGCGTGGGGCACGGCGTACGCGATCGGCATCTTCGGCGCGTACCTCTGGCTCGGCGGATACCAGCTCGACGATCCCGTGATGCGCGCGGGAGCCTCGGCGATCCTGTTCAGCTTCGAACCGCTCGTCTGGTGGGGGCTGCGTGCTTTCGCGGGAAGACGCCCGATCTGGTGGCCGGTGATCGCGTTCATCGCGCTCGGTCCCGTGCTGCTGCTTGGCACCGCGGGGCACCCGGCATATCAGGTCGCGTTCCGTGCCCTTTTCCTCACCGCGAGCGTGTTCGCGGGGCTCATCGTCTACGAACTGATCCGAATGAAGAACGTCGACCGCGACATCACGATGCCGCTGATCCTCGCCTCCGCGACGTTCGTTCTGCTCGCCGTCGTCGCGGTGATCTCGGCGTTCGCGGTCGACGGGCTGACGGCCGAGCAGCAGCTCGGCATCCTCCGCGGCACGAACAGCACGGGCGCCATGGTGATGAGCACATGCGCGGCGTTCACTCTGATCCTGCTGGTCCGCACGGATGCGCCGAGCCGGGGCGGCTGGGACGAGCAGATCGAACGGTCCCGTCGGCGTCTGGCCCGAGCAGAGGCCCAGGGCGATGACGCGTGGTCAGTGCTGGATGTGCATCTGGATGATCAGGTCGATCTGCGCGAGGCCCTCTCGGCGACGGTCTTCGCGGAGGTCCGCGATCGCTTCCACGCCGATGTCGAGCGCTCCGTTCCCGCGGCGGCAGACATCCATTGCATCGACGACGGCCGGGTCATCGTCGTGATAGGCGCAGGGGAAGAGGCGATGAGGCACCATGTTCCCGCACTGTTGAGCCGGATATCGTCGATGGGCGAGGGGACGGCGGTGCCCGGCATCCGCGTCTCGGCGAGCGTCGGATGGGCGACGGCGACGACCTTCGGGTTCGACTACGACATGCTCGTGGCCGCCGCGCATCGAGCGGCGGATGCCGCGCGCGCCGCAGGAGGTGACCGCTGGGCGCGCGCGGAAAGACCGGCCTCAGCTTCCCCGGCTAACCTGGAAGCGTGATTCTCGCCGTCGACACCTCTCTCGGTACCGCCGTCGCCCTCGTCGACGACGACGGAACGCTCCGCGCCGAGGCGGCGACGACCGACCCGCTCGGCCATGCCGAGGTGATCGGTGACCTGCTCGCCGATGCGCTCGCCGAGGCAGGCGCCGGTGAGATCACGCACGTCGTCTCCGGTATGGGCCCTGGTCCGTTTACGGGGCTCCGCATCGGCATCGCGGCCGCTCGTTCCTTCGCGATGGGCCGCGGAGTTCCTGTGATCCCTGTGCCCAGCCATCTCGCCGCCGCCCTCACGCACACAGGCGACGGTCGCTTCGCTATCGTCACGGACGCCCGCCGCCGCGAGGTCGCGATCACCGTGTTCGACGGGACGGATGCCGATGGCCTCCCCGCGGTCGTCGCAGAGACGACGCTCGTACGCGCCGTCGACGCGGACGCGCATCTCGCGGGCATCCGACGCATCGACGTCGTCACTCTCTCGGGTGCCGATCTCGCGCGCGTCGGCGCGCTGGCGCTCGCCGCACAGCGCACGCTGACCGACGACGAGCCGCTGTACATGCGCCACCCCGACGTGGTCGTTCCCGGAGCGCCGAAGAAGGTGGGGCTGTGACGCTCAGAGCGGCGACTCCTGACGATCTCGACGGCATCATGGCTATCGAGAAGGCGTCTTTCCCGACCGATGCGTGGAGCGCCGAGGCGATGGCCGCTGAACTCGCCTCTGCCCACAACAGTTATCTCGTCGATGAGACAGACGGCTTGGTGATCGGCTACGGAGGCGTACGCGCTCTGAAAGGAGGGGCGGATGCCGACATCCAGACCATCGCTTTCGACGCCGCACAGAGGGGAAGGGGTCTCGGGCGGGCGCTGCTGCGGGCGCTACTCGAAGCGGCGTCGGAACGCGGGGCGCGCGAAGTCTTCCTCGAGGTGCGCGCGGACAACCCCGCAGCCGAGGGCCTGTACCTGTCGGAGGGGTTCGCGGAGATCGGACGGCGCCCCGGCTACTATCAGCCGGATGATGTGGACGCGATCGTGATGAGGCTCGACCTCCGGCGTCGGGCGCTCCCGGTCGTCGAGCGAGCGGAGCGAGTCGACGTGACGACGCGCGCGGTGGATGACGAGAGCGGGGTGCAGGGATGACTGGACCTCTTGTCCTCGGCATCGAGACGAGTTGCGACGAGACCGGCATCGGCATCGTCCGCGGCCGCACGTTGCTGTCGAACACGATCGCGTCGAGCATGGACGAGCACGCCCGCTACGGCGGCGTCGTGCCGGAGGTGGCCGCGCGCGCGCATCTCGAAGCGCTGCAGCCGTCGATCGACGCGGCGCTGACGGAGGCGGGCGTCGCTCTCGACGACCTAGACGCCGTGGCCGTCACGAGCGGCCCCGGCCTCGCCGGCGCCCTGATGGTCGGGGTCGGCGCCGCGAAGGGCCTCGCCGTCTCGATCGACAAGCCCCTGTACGCCGTGAATCATCTGGTCGGGCACATCGCCGCAGACATCCTCACTCCTGATGCCGAGCCGCTCGAGTATCCGACGATCGCGCTGCTCGTCTCCGGCGGGCACACGTCGTTGCTGCATGTGCGAGATCTCACGACCGATGTCGAACTGCTCGGTGAGACCGTCGACGACGCGGCCGGCGAGGCGTTCGACAAGGTTGCGCGGCTTCTCTCCCTGCCCTACCCCGGCGGGCCCGAGATCGACCGGGCGGCGCTCGACGGCGACCCGAAGGCGATCCGCTTCCCTCGTGGCCTGTCGAAGGCGTCGGACCTCGCGAAGCACCGCTACGACTTCTCGTTCTCGGGTCTCAAGACCGCGGTCGCACGATGGATCGAGCGATGCGATGCCGAGGGCATCGACGTGCCGGTGGCCGATGTCGCCGCGAGCTTCCGTGAAGCCGTCGTGGATGTGCTCGTGACGAAGGCGCTGGCCGCCTGCGAGGACCTCGGTGTTCCACGCTTGCTGCTCGGCGGGGGAGTGATCGCCAACCGCCGCCTGCGCGAGGTCGCGCTGGCCCGCGCCGAGGCCGCCGGGGTGACCGTGCGCATCCCCCCTCTGTCGCTCTGCACCGACAACGGAGCCATGATCGCGGCCCTCGCCGCCGAGCTGATCTCATCGGGGCGTCGTCCCTCGACGCTCTCGTTCGGGGCGGACTCGACGCTGCCCGTGACCGAGATCCAGGTGGCCGAGCGATCATGACCATGTCCGACGACGGGCTGCACGCCAGCATCGACAAACCCAGCGGCGAGGTCGAACGCCCCGCCGGGGCCGCTCGGCTGCCCGGCGCTCGTCGGGAGGGCTACACGAAGCTGCCCACCGGGCCGGTCGGCATCGAGCCTGTGGTCGCGACCGGCCCTCACCTCGAAGCGGATGACGGCGACGAGGAATGGTCGCCGAGCGATGCTCCCGCACGGGCCGACGACGCGCGCCTCGCGCCGTGGGCGCTGCTGGCGGCGATCGTCGCGCTGTGCGCCTCGTTCTTCGTCGGATGGGGGGTCCCTGTGGCGATCGTCGCGGTGATCGCGGCGATCATGTCACTGCGACGCCCCCTCGAGAACCACGCGATGGCGCGCTGGGCGCTCGTGCTGGGCCTCACCGCCACCGCCTACAGCCTGGGCTGGCTGGTCTGGGCCGGTCTGCAGTTCGAGCGGTTCGGCTGAGCGGATGCCGGACGCCGAGGCCATCGTCGAGCTGCGCTCGCTGCAGGAGCGCGCGTACGGTCGTGGCGGAGGTCTGTCCGATGCGGATGCCGCACGGCTGAGGGAACTGGAGGGGTTGCCGGCCGTCGAGCGAGGGAGTGCGACGGCTGAGGAGCCCCGGGTCGTCGAGCGAGGGAGCGAAGCGACCGAGACGAAACGCGGTTCTTTGCATCGATTTCAGGGCACGGGCGATTCGTCTCCGTCCGGTCGCTCGACGACTGAGGCGCGCTCGACGCCCCGGCTGCGAAGTGGCCTTCGTGCCCGAGGCGCGGCGTTGGCAGCCTTGATCGTCGCCATCCTCGTCGGCGTGCTGGTCGGATGGGCGCTGTTCTCTCCGCGCGCGCCGCAGGCGGTTCCGTTGAGTGCGGAGCAGCAGTCCTGGCAGAACGCGATACTCGTGTCCGCGGTCTACGACTCGGGCTCGCTGCGCCCGATCGCCGAGGAGGACGGCACGATCGTGTGGTTCGCGACACGCGACGGCGGAGACATCGTCTGCGCGATCATCAGTGACGGTGAGACGACCGCACCCGCCTGCCGTGAGCGGGATGTGGCGATCATGCGAGGCCTCCAGACCAGCCTGAGGCGAGAGGTCGATGGCGGAGAGGGGCTGGTCGAGGCGCAGATCCTGTTCGACGCCGAAGGCGATCCGGCGGCGCTGACCTCGCATTCGCTGATCACGAGGAGTTCCGATGACGCCGATTCCTGAGCCCGACGAGCTGCGCGCGCTGCAGCACAAGGCCTATGGCCGAGGAGGCGGACTGACGGATGCCGAGGCGGCGCGTCTGCGTGAGCTGGAGCAGCCTGAGCCTCCGCGAGTCGACTCGCCCGATGCGCACTCGAGGCCCGACCCCCGTTCATCGACCGACGAGCTCCCGGCGGTTGAGCGGGGGAGCGAAGCGACCGAGGCGAAACCCGTTCTCATCTCTCGGCCTCAGGGAACAGACGTCTCGTCTCGGCTCTTCGACTCGACTGCGGCGCGCTCGACGACCGACGCTCGCGAGGCAGCCGAGGAGCCATCGGAATCCACGTCTCGCGGCGCTCGCCCGACGACCGAAGAACTCTCCTGGCGCCCGACCCTCCGCCGTCACTGGAAGGCCGTGGCCGCGGCATCCGCTCTTCTGCTCGTCTTCGGGCTCGGGGCAGGCTGGGCGCTGTTCGCACCCCGCGTGCGTGATGCCGTCGCCCTGACGGAAGACGAGGTGCAGCACAAGCTCGAACTCGACGAGAAGTACGAGTTCGATGAGGGCACGTTGCGCGCGGTCGCGCGAGACGACGATGCGCTGGTGTGGTTCGGCACACAGAGCGACGGCGATCAGAACTGCCTCGTGCTCGAGGCCGCCGGACAGAGTCAGATCGGATGCGCGCGGGCCGACGACGTCAACCTCGCCTACGGCCTGAACGCCACCATCTCCCTCCCGCCAGAGGAGGACGCGGCCGAGGGCGATTTCGGAGCCTCGATCAACGCCTACGGGATGCTCTCGACCGCGGGAGAGCCTATGGTCGCCATCCAGCGCTGGGACAACGACGCCTCGATGCTCGACCAGTTCGAGGGGGACGAGCGCACGCGCGCGCAGGCGCTCATCGACGAAGGGTACCTCGCGGGCGTCTCGCTCGTCGGGTACGTCCGCGAGCAGCCGGCCTGGATCGCCTACCGCTTCACGGACTCCGACCAGAACGAGCGCTGCCTCATCGTCGACGCACTCGATGCGACCGCCTGCGGCCTCGATTCCGACACCCTCCAAGACGGGCTCACCCTCACGGCCGAAGACGAGAACGGGCGCATCGAAGTGTCCGCACAGTTCACGAACTGGGGAACGCCCTATCTGACGATCACCGAGAACGCCGGCGGCGCGTCGACGATCGTGATCGATACCGAGACCGGCGACCCGATCGAGGTGACAGACCCCGACGGATGACCTACGACGCGGCGGGCACCCGATCGGCGAGGATCGCGAGCCTCCGGGAGCCCACGCGCGTGAGGATGAGCGTCGCCGTCTCGGCGCCCTTGAGGGTGAGCTTCTTGCGGAACGCCGCCGGATCGACATCCATGCCGCGCTTCTTGATCTCGATCGTGCCGATGTCGTGGCGCTTGAGCGCGTCGCTGATCGCCTTGGGATTCGCCGGCATCGTCTCGCGTACACGGAAGGACTGCACGAAGGGGCTCGTGAACGCGGCATCCGACGTGAGATAGGCGATGTGCTCGTCGAGCATGCCCGCGTCGAGGCTCCGGGCGACGTCGCCGATCAGGCGGGCGCGGATCACGGCTCCGTCGGGCTCGTGCAGGTACGCGCCGAGCTCGCGCACAGGTGCGTCTTCGGCGTCGGCGCCAGAGGTGAGTTCGTACGAGCGGTCGCCCCGGATGACCAGGGCGGAGCGACGGATGCCGGGGCGCGCGAGGACGCCCGTCCAGACGACGAGCTCGACCACGCTGCCATCGGCGCTCACCCACTGAGCTTCGCAGTCGGCGGGGAGCGCATCGCGGTCGTGCGCGGGGCCGAGTTTGATGCCGGTCGGAACCTGCGAGGCCACGTCGAACGCCCAGTCGAGCGAGGGGGAGTAGTCCTCGGCCGAGACGCGACGAGTCTCGCTGTGCCCCGAGGTGCGGCGGGCCGGATCCATCCAGATCGCTCGAGCACCGCTCTGCGCCGCGCGCTTCCCTCGGTCTTGTGCGCCTGCCTCGGCGGAATCCGGAGAATCCGACCGAGGGAGGGGAACATCTCCGAGCCTGGCGTACGCGTCTTCGGCCGTGCCGTGACGCACCTCCGAGTCGAACGGGGCGAGGTTGTAGGCGGCGATGGCCGCGGTGACCTCGTCGGCGTCGACGGCGAGCACCTCGAGGCCCGCCCCCGCGAACGCGAGCGCATCTCCTCCGATGCCGCACCCGAGGTCGGCCACCGCCGTGATGCCGGCCGCGCGGAGTCGCTGGGCGTGGCGGGCGCCGACTCCGAGCCTCGTGGCCTGCTCGAGGCCCGCGCGGGTGAACAGCATCCGCTGGGCGAACTCGCCGAACTTCGCGGTCGCCTTCGCGCGCAGATGCGCTTGACCGACGACCGCCGACACCAGATCAGGCGAGTGCCCGGCGGCGCGAAGCCGCGACACCGCTTTCGCGACCTCGCCCGTCGACTCGATCGGGCCCAGGGCGTCGAGCAGCTCCAGACCGTCGGGGGTGAGCAGGGCGCGCAGCTCGGACATCTCCACCTGCTCAGCTTAGGCGGCGGGTGGCTGGCACTCGCATTGCGTGAGTGCCAGCCGACCGCCTAGACTGGATTAGCACTCTCGGGTTGAGAGTGCGAACGAGTCTTTCGTGTCATCGTCAAGAAAGAAGAGGTAGACCGTGTCGGTTTCCATCAAGCCGCTCGAGGACCGCATCGTCATCAAGCAGGTCGAGGCCGAGCAGACCACCGCGAGTGGCCTGGTCATCCCTGACACCGCCAAGGAGAAGCCCCAGGAGGGCGAGGTCGTGGCCGTGGGCCCCGGCCGCATCGATGACAATGGCAACCGCGTCCCGCTCGATGTCGCCGTGGGCGACCGTGTGCTCTACAGCAAGTACGGCGGCACCGAGGTGAAGTTCGGCGCAGACGAGTTCCTCGTCCTGTCGGCTCGCGACGTGCTGGCTGTCGTCGTCCGCTGATACGGCGTACAAGACGAGAAGGCTCGGATGCTTCGGCATCCGGGCCTTCTTCGTTGCCCGGGCATAGGGTTGCGTGGTGACCTCAGAAGCGACCAGCGCCACCCGGACCACGGGGGCACTGTACGCGATCGCCGCATACCTCCTCTGGGGTCTGCTGCCGCTGTACTTCCTGCTTCTGACGCCGACCGGACCCTGGGAGCTCGTCGCATGGCGAGTCGTGCTCTCGCTGGTGTTCTGCGTGGTCCTGCTCACGGTCACCCGCGGGTGGAAGGCGCTCGGCGCGATCATCCGCCGGCCCCAGCTTCTCGCCCTCACCGCGCTCGCGGGCGTGCTGATCTACGTGAACTGGCAGGTCTTCGTGATCGGCACTCTCAATGACCAGGTCGTCGAGACGAGTCTCGGTTACTTCATCAACCCGATCACCACCGTGCTCCTCGGCGTGTTCGTGCTGCGTGAGCGCATACGGGTCGCACAGTGGGTCGCGATCGGCATCGCCGCAGTCGCCGTCGTGGTGATCATCGTCGTCTACGGGTCGTTTCCGTGGATCGCCCTGTCGCTCACGGCGTCGTTCGGGGTGTACGGGTTGATCAAGAAGAAGATCGGACCAGCGGTGGATGCCGTCAGCGGGCTGACCCTCGAGTCCTTCTGGCTGATCCCGATCGCCGTCGTGCAGCTCATTCTCGTCGCCACCACGCCTGAGGGCATCACGATGGGGCAGAACGGCGCCTGGCACGCCGTGCTCCTCGCGTTCGCGGGCGTCGCCACCGCGGTTCCGCTGCTGCTGTTCGCGGCAGGCACCCGTCGGATCGATCTCACCCTGATCGGGATGATCCAGTTCATCACCCCGATCATGCAGTTCCTGCTCGGCGTCGTCGTGCTCGGCGAAGCCATGCCGCCCGCTCGCTGGGCCGGATTCACCCTCGTGTGGATCGCGATCGCCGTATTCGTGGTCGACATGCTCCTCGCCTCTCGCCGCGGACGCCGAGTGGAACGCCCCGAACTCGTCTGATTCCGGGACGCACATCGCGTGAAACCCGGTACCGGATCGTTAACGCACCGAAACACTTGCGACCCCTGCGCGCGCACCTCGCGTTCTAGGGTTAGAGCACCCGATCGTGGTCACGATCCACGCTCAGTTACGCAAGGGAGCATCATGAACGCACTGAAGGGCTCGCGCACAGCGAAGGTCCTCGCCGGCATCGCGCTGGTCAGCGCATCCGCACTCGTCATGTCGGGCTGCGCGAGCAGCACGCCGTCCGATTCCGGTGACGATGGCGGCAAGCCCGCCACCGACCTCACCCTCAAGCTGGGATCGCTGCTTCCGCAGACCGGATCGCTCGCCTTCCTCGGCCCGCCCATGGAGTCCGGCGTCGGACTCGCAGTGCAGGAGATCAACGACGCCAAGGCCGGTATCACGATCGACTTGACGGCCGAAGACGAGGGCGACACCGACACCAAGGCGTACGAGACCTCGATCACCAAGCTCCAGGGCGCAGGCGTGTCGGCGATCGTCGGCGCCGCGGCATCCGGCGTCTCCAAGCTGATCCTCGACGGCAATGTCGCCGCGGGCATCCTGCAGATCTCGGCGTCGAACACCTCGCCCGACTTCACCAGCTGGGACGACAAGGGCCTCTACTTCCGCACCGCCCCCAGCGACCTGCTGCAGGGCGAGGTCCTCGGCAACCTGATCGCCGAGGACGGCCACAAGACGCTCGGCATCATCTACCAGAACGACGCCTACGGCACTGGCCTCGACGCGGCGATCAAGAGCACGTTCGAGGGCACCGGCGGCGAGGTCGTCGCCGAGGCGTCTTACAACGTCGGCGACGCGCAGTTCGACGCCCAGGTCGAGACCATCAAGGCGCAGAACCCGGATGCCATCGCGATCGTGTCGTTCGAGCAGTTCAAGACCATCGCCCCGCTGCTGGTGAACGCCGGCATCTCGGCCGACAAGTTCTACATGGTCGACGGCAACCTGTCCGACTACGGAACCGACATCCCTGTCTCCCTCGAAGGAGCTCAGGGCACGAAGGCCGGCCCGGCGCTCGCCGACGACTTCACCGAACGTCTGCAGACGTACTGGACCGGCGAGGGCAACGCCGAGGTCAAGGACTTCACCTACGCGGGTGAGGCCTACGACGCGGTCGTCCTCGTCGCACTGGCCTCGCTGGCTGCGGGCTCGACCAAGGGCGCGGACATCGCGGCCAAGATGGAAGAGGTCTCGGGCGGTTCTGGCGACGGCGAGGCGTGCACCACGTTCGCCGACTGCGCGAAGATCATCAACGACGGAAAGGTCGCCGACTACAACGGCTACTCCGGCGATGTGACGTTCGACGAGAACGGCGACCCTCAGGGCGCCACCATCGGCATCTACAAGTACGGCGCGGACAACACCATCACCCGCACCAACTGATGTGAGTAGAGCGAAGGCCCCGGATGCGAGCATCCGGGGCCTTCGTCATGCCTGCCGCGCGATCGCGTCGGAGTTCCGGTCGCAGTTGATGCCGCTTCTCGCTCGGGGCTGGGCTTTCCGGGTGCAGTTGGCGCCGCTTGTCGTGTGCGGCGGCGGCGCTAACTGCGCCCGGAAGGCGGGGGTGGATGCCGGTGGCGGCGTGAACTGCAACCGGAACGCGGCCGCGGTCAACGACGAGCAACCGGTCGTTGAGCGAGGGAGCGCCAGCGACCGAGACGAAACGCGTGCTCCGACGAACGGCTGGAGCTCGTGCGAGCCTCGCTGCGTTTCCTCTCGCTGCGCTCGCTCAACGGCCGGGGGAGGGCGTCGTCTCGCTGCGCTCGCTCAACGGCCGAGGGTCCGCCGCGCGCTCAGGCGGCGTCGGTTCCCAATGTGCCGAGGTACAGACCGATGACCTTCGGATCGTTCAGCAGGTCGCGGCCGGAGCCTTCGTAGGCGTCCTTGCCCTGATCGAGCACGTAGCCGCGGTCGCAGATCTGCAGGCAGCGGCGGGCGTTCTGCTCGACCATGATCGTCGTGACGCCGGCCTTGTTGATGTCGGAGACGCGGATGAACGCGTCGTCCTGTCGGACAGGGGAGAGCCCCGCCGACGGCTCGTCGAGCAGCAGCACGGACGGGTCCATCATCAGCGCGCGCGACATCGCCACCATCTGACGCTCACCGCCGGAAAGCGAACCGGCTCGTTGCTTGAGGCGCTTGCCGAGCTCGGCGAAGATGCCCGTCACGAACTCGAGCCGCTCGGCGTAGATCTTCGGGTTCTGGAAGAGCCCCATCTGCAGGTTCTCTTCGATCGACAGTGAGGGGAAGACGTTGTTCGTCTGGGGGACGAATGCCACGCCGCGGCGGACGAGCTTGTCGGCCTTGAGGCCGACGATGCTCTCGCCGTTCACGGTGATCTCTCCCGATCGGACGTTGACCATGCCGAAGATCGCCTTCAGCAGTGTCGACTTGCCGGCGCCGTTCGGCCCGATGATGCCGATCAGCTCGCCCTGCCTGGCCACGAGATTCGCGCCGTTGAGGATGTTCACCCCCGGCAGATAGCCGGCATGGACGTCTTTCAGCTCGACGATGACGGTGTCGTCGCTCATGCCTTGCCCTCCTCGGGTGCGTGGATCTCGGATGCCGGGTCTGCAGTCGAGCGCGCAGCGAGTTCGGCTTCGGCCTCTGCTTCGATCTTCTCGCGCAGTCTCGCGGCCGCGGCATCCTCCAAAACGGCGATGCGGCCGGTCACCGCGCCCAGATCGAGATCCTGGTGGGCGCCGAGATAGGCGTCGATGACAGCCGGGTCCTCCATGACCTCCTCGGGCGGGCCCTCAGCGACGACACGGCCCTCGGCCATCACGACGACCCAGTCGGCGATGTGCCGCACCATGTGCATGTCGTGCTCGACGAAGAGCACGGTCATGCCCTGTTCCTTGAGATCGAGGATGTGGTCGAGCAGCGACTGCGTGAGGGCCGGGTTGACGCCAGCCATCGGCTCGTCGAGCATGACGAGATGGGGATCGCTCATCAGCGCGCGCGCCATCTCGAGCAGCTTGCGCTGACCGCCCGAGAGCGCAGCGGCGAAGTCCTTCTCCTTGGCGTCGAGCTTGAAGCGCTTGAGCAGTTCACGTGCCTTGACTTCGATCTCGCCGTCCTGCCGTCGCCACAGGAAGGGGAACAGCGAGGCCCAGAAGCCCTCGCCCTTCTGACCGGGCGCACCGAGCTTCATGTTCTCGAGGACCGTGAGCAGGGAGAGCGCCTTCGTCAGCTGGAAGGTGCGCACCTGACCCATCCTCGCCACCTTGAAGGAGGGGACTCCGGAGAGGCTCCTGCCATCGAAGGACCAGGTTCCGCTGTTGGGACGGTCGAAACCGCAGAGCAGGTTGAACAGGGTCGTCTTGCCAGCGCCGTTCGGTCCGATCAGGGCGGTGATCGCTCCGCGCGGGATCTCGAGGTGATCGACGTCGACCGCGACGAGTCCGCCGAAGCGGCGCTGCACGGCATCGACCACGAGGATCGGGTCGACCTTCGCGACACCGGGAGCCGCGGGCCCCTTGGTGAGTCCGGTGGTCTTCGGGCGGCGGATGCTGCCGGTGGGCGTCTCCGTAGGCGCGTCGGCGTCAGGGGTCAGTTCACTTGACAAAGGTCATCTCCCTCTTGTCTCCGAGAATGCCCTGCGGGCGGAAGATCACGAGCAGCATCAGGGCGATGCCGACGAACACGAACACGAGCGTCGACGCCTGGCTGTCGGACATGGGCAGGTATCCGGCCTTCGCCAAACTGGGCAGGAGGTTCGCCAGGAAGGCGAACACCACCCAGAACAGGATCGCGCCGAGCGTCGGGCCGAACACAGTCGCGGCACCGCCGAGGAGGAGGATCGTCCACAAGAAGAATGTCAGCGAGGTCGTGTAGCTGCCGGGCACCACAGCCGAGGGGAGCACGAAGACGATCCCGCCGGCTGCGCCGATCACCCCGCCGACCACGAGCGCCTGCATCTTGTAGGCGAACACGTTCTTGCCGAGCGAGCGGACCGCATCCTCATCCTCGCGGATTCCCTTGAGCACGCGGCCCCAGGGGCTGCGCATCAGCGACCAGACCAGCAGCACCGACAGGGCGAGCAGGAGCACGCCGAACACCCGGTTCCACAGATCGTCGGCCGAGTAGACCCACGGACCGAAGCCGTAGGTGCCCTGCGGGAACGGGTTCGCATCGCGGAAGCCGCCGTTGTACTGAGCGAGCCCGTCGGCGGAGTTCGTCCACTCGTCGAACAGCTGAGTCGTGAACAGCAGTCGCACGATCTCACCCGCGGCGATGGTCGCGATGGCGAGGTAGTCGGCGCGCAGTCGCAGAGTCGGGATGCCGAGGAGCACAGCGAACAGCGCGCCGCCTGCGAGGCCGATGAGCATGCCGAGCCACCAGGGCAGGCCGAACGAGAGCACGGAGATCGCGTAGCCGTAGCCGCCCACCGCCATGAACGCGGCCATGCCGAAGTTCAGCAGCCCGGCGTAGCCGAAGTGCATCGCGAGGCCCGTGGCGGCCAGCGCATATGCGATGGTGACCGGGCTGAACAGATAGACGGCGGTGTTGGAGAGGATGCTTCCGAAGTCCATGATCAGCCCAGCCTTTCCTTGCGCCCGAGCAGGCCCTGGGGCCTGACCAGCAGGATGATGATGAGGACGACGAGCGCACTCGCGTACTTCAGGTCGGAGGGGATCCACAGGGTCGAGATCTCGACGGCCATGCCCACGATCAGCGATCCGACGAGGGCGCCGAATGCCGTGCCGAGTCCTCCGAGCGTGATCGCCGCGAACATGAGCAGCAGCATCTGCCCGCCCATGTCCCACTTCACACCAGGGCGGAAGTACGCCCACAGGATGCCCGAGATCGCGGCCAGCACGCCGGCCAGGATCCAGACGATGCGGATCACCCTGTCGACGTCGATGCCGGAAGCGGCGGCGAGCTGCGGGTTGTCGGAGATCGCCCTGGTCGCCTTGCCGATGCGCGTGCGGGTGAGGAACCACGCGACGATGAGGATCACGACGATGCTCACGCCCATCGCGATCAGGTCGATGTACGACAGGGAGATCGGGCCGAACTGGATAGGCGTGGGGCTGGCGCCCGGCAACTGGTAGGTGCCGCCGCCGATGAAGTACTGGAACACATAGCGCAGCGCGAGCGAGAGACCGATGCTGACGATCATCAGCTGCACAGTGCCGAGGCCCTTCCGGCGCAGGGGACGCCAGATGCCGGCATCCATTCCCCAGCCGAAGAGACCGCCGCCGATCACGGCCGCGGCGATGCCCGCCCACAGGGGAAGGTGCCAGAAGGTGGTGGTCACCAGCGCGAGCATGCCGCCCCAGGTGACCATCTCGGCGTGGGCGAAGTTCGACAGGCGCGTGGTGCCGTAGATGAGCGCCGCGCCCATCGAGGCGAGAGCCAGGAGCAGTCCGAAGTTCAGCCCGCCGACGAGGCGCGAGAACAGCTGATCCCAGAACGAGACCGTGATGCGCTCGCCCTCGCCGAGGAAGAGGTTCATGATCTTCGTGCCGGTGAGTCCGAACTCGACCTCGAACGATGCCGTGGTGCCCGCGATCGGCTGCGTGCCCTCGGGCAGCTGCGCCGCGTCGACGATGACGCCGTCGGGAAGGGTCTCCTCGTCGACGGTCAGGGTGTACGTCTCCTTCTCGGGCACGTACAGGCGCCACTTGCCGTCGGCGTCGGTCTTAGTCTCGCCCTCGAAGCCGTTGCCCTTGATGGTCATGACGACGTCGGGGACCGGCTCGTCATCGAAGGTGATGACGCCGGCGAAGTAGAAGTCGGTGACTTCCTGTCCGTCATCCGTCGTATCGGCCGACGCGGCCGTCGCGGGTATCAGCAGGAGCACGAAGGCGAAGAGCGTGCCGAGGAGGGCGCTGACCCAACGGCTGCCGCTCCGTTTCGCCGAGATCGTCGGACTCACAGAACCTCCCAGTCCAGTACACAGGCCATGACAGGGTGTTCATCAGCCTTGATGTACGACGCTATGAGCGTAGTGTGTCGATTCTGTTTCGACCAAGACACGATCGTGCGCATCATGGGGAACCTGCCCGCTGAACGACGGCGGCACAGGGAATTTACGCAGGGTCCTCGCGCTTAGAATTGGTACACCGTCGCCACACTCGCGCTCGCAGGAGGACACCCATGGAACAGCACGACCCGTTCGGATTCGTCGGACTCACCTACGACGACGTGCTGCTCCTGCCGGGACACACCGACGTGATCCCGAGCGAGGCCGACACCTCCTCTCGCATCACGCGCCGGATCTCGGTCGCGACCCCGCTGCTCTCCAGCGCGATGGACACGGTGACCGAGTCTCGCATGGCGATCGCGATGGCGCGTGAGGGCGGCATCGGCATCCTGCACCGCAATCTCTCGATCGCCGATCAGGCGGCGCACGTCGACCGGGTGAAGCGCAGCGAATCGGGCATGATCACCGACCCGATCACCACCACGCCCGATGCCACGGTCGAAGAGGTCGACGCGCTGTGCGCGAAGTACCGCATCTCGGGCCTGCCGGTGGTCGACCCCGACGGACGCCTGGTCGGCATCATCACCAACCGCGACATGCGCTTCGTCTCGGGCTTCGAGCGTCAGACCACCTTCGTCAAGGACGTCATGACATCCGAGGGCCTCGTGACGGCGCCCGTCGGTGTCGCCGCCGGAGAGGTCATCGCGCTGTTCGCGAAGCACCGTGTCGAGAAGCTGCCGCTGATCGACGGCGACGGCAAGCTCGCCGGACTCATCACGATCAAGGACTTCGACAAGAGCGAGAAGTATCCGCTCGCCACCAAGGACGATCAGGGCCGTCTGCGCGTCGGCGCGGCCATCGGCTTCTTCGGCGACGCCTGGGAGCGTGCAGAGGCGCTGCGCGACGCGGGGGTCGACGTGCTCGTCGTCGACACCGCCAACGGCCAGTCGCAGGGGGTCATCGACCTCGTCAAGCGCCTGAAGGCCGACGAGTCTTTCGCTCACATCGACGTCATCGGCGGCAACGTCGCGACCCGCGAGGGCGCCCAGGCGCTCATCGACGCCGGAGTCGACGCCGTCAAGGTCGGCGTGGGCCCGGGCTCGATCTGCACCACGCGCGTCGTCGCCGGAGTCGGTGTACCGCAGGTCACCGCCGTGTACGAGGCGTCGCTCGCCGCTCGCCCCGCCGGCGTGCCGGTGATCGCCGACGGCGGTCTGCAGTACTCGGGCGACATCGCGAAGGCGCTCGTCGCCGGAGCGGATGCTGTGATGCTCGGCTCGCTGCTCGCCGGCACCGACGAGTCGCCGGGCGAGATCGTCTTCCAGTCGGGCAAGCAGTTCAAGCAGTACCGTGGCATGGGATCGCTCGGCGCGATGCAGACCCGCGGCAAGCAGACCTCGTACTCGAAGGACCGCTACTTCCAGGCAGACGTGCCCAGCGACGACAAGCTCATCCCTGAAGGCATCGAAGGTCAGGTGCCGTACCGCGGCCCGCTCTCGGCCGTCGCTTATCAGCTGGTCGGTGGCCTTCGTCAGTCGATGTTCTACGTCGGCGCCCGCACCATCGAAGAGCTCAAGCAGCGCGGCAAGTTCGTGCGCATAACCTCGGCAGGGCTCAAGGAGTCGCACCCGCACGACGTGCAGATCGTCGTCGAGGCACCGAACTACAAGCGCTGAGACAGACAGTGAAGGAGGGGACGGATGCTGCGGCATCCGTCCCCTCCTTCTGCGTCCCGGGTCAGCGGGCGGCGAGAGCCGGTTCTTCCTCTACGGCCTGGACTGGGATGGGGGCGGTCGACTTCCCTGACGGCAGCCACAGCGCGACGACGGTCGCGACGAGCAGCACGGCGGCGCCCGTGAACACGGCGGGCTTTGCCGCGTCCACGTAGAGGTCGGAGGTGAGCTGGCCACCAGCGCCGACGAAGATCGCGGTCATCACCGCGGTGCCGAGCGCGACGCCGAGTTCGCGGACGGTCGAGTTGACGCCGGCCGCCTTGGCGTGGTCGACGAGCCCGAGGGTCGCGAGCAGCGACGTCGCCGACGGGGCGGACACGACTCCCATACCCACGCCCGCGAGGATGAACGGGGCGATCAGGTTCGGGTAGGGCAGGTCGGGAGCGGTGATCTGCGCTATCCACGCGAGGGCGATGCCCTGCAGCAGCAGGCCGGGCACGAGCAGCGCGCGTGTGCCGGTGCGCGGCGCGATCATGCCGGCGAGCGGCGCGACGAACATCGGAGCGAGGGTCCATGGAGTGGTCTGCACCGCGGCCTCGAGGGGAGTCGATCCCTGCACGACCTGCAGGTACTGGATCAGGATGAACACCGAGCCGAAGGTGCCGAAGCTGAAGGCGAAGCCGACCACGTTCGTGATCGAGAAGGAGCGGTCTCGGAACAGTCGCAACGGCACCAGTGGCGCGGTCGCACGCTTCTGCCAGATCACGAATGCCGCGAGCAGCACGGTGCCGAGTGCCAGCTCGAGGATCACGCCGAGCGAGTCCCAGCCGTCGTCGTTGCCTCGAACGATCGCGTGGACGAGAGCGAGGACGCCGGATGCCGCGAGCACGGCTCCGGGGATGTCGATGCGAGAGCGGGCGCCGAAGTCGTTACGGAGCACGAGCAGAGCGAGGGGGATGGCGACGATCGCGACGGGGATGTTGATCCAGAAGATCGCCTGCCAGTTCCAGCCTTCCATGATCGCGCCGCCGACGAGCGGCCCGACCGCGACCCCGAGTCCTGAGACGCCGCCCCAGATGCCGATGGCGAGCGGGCGGCGGGATGCGGGGACCGCTCCGGTCAGGAGAGCGAGGGAGAGGGGCATCACGGCTGCCGCGCCGAGGCCCTGGACGGCGCGTGCGGAGATCAACTGACCTGGGTCGGTGCTGAGGGCGGCGAACAGGGAGCCGGCGCCGAAGAGGGCGATGCCGATCGCGAAGACCGTGCGGCGGCCGAATCGGTCGCCGAGCGCGGAGGCGATCAGGATCGCTCCAGCGAAAGCGAGAGCGTAGGCATTGACGAACCATTGCAGCTCCTCGACGCTCGCGCCCATCTCCTGGTGCAGCACCGGCAGAGCGTTGGTCATGACGAGGTTGTCGAGTGTGGCCATGAACATCGGGAGGGATGTCGCGGCGATGACGAGCGCGACCGGGCGGCGGCTGATCACGGGGGTGGGCTGAGACATGATGCTCCAGTTGTAATTGAATGATTACTTGTCTTGAAGCAATGTAGTAATCGAATGATTACAAAGTCAAGTGATTCGCTGATAGCCTTTCGGCATGAGCTCAGCTGCGGCATCCGGCGTCCTCTCCGACGAGTCGGGCAGGCGACTCTCTTCGGACGAGCGGCGCGCGCAGATCGTCCAGGCTGCGCTCGCGGTGTTCGGCGCGCGCGGGTACGAGGGCGCGAAGACCGACGAGGTCGCCAGAGCGGCCGGCGTGAGCCAGCCCTACGTCGTCCGCCTCTTCGGCTCGAAGGAGAACCTCTTCCTCGCCGCGGTGGACGAGGCGCTCGCTCGACTGCTGACGTCGTTCCGCGCGGCGCTCGCCCGCGACGACGACCTCCCCGTGGGCAAGCGCATCGGCGAGGCGTACGTCGACCTCATCGAGGTGCGCGGACTGCACCAGACGCTCGCGCACTCCTACCTGCTCGGCAGCCACCCCGTGATCGGCCCCGCCGCCCGCCGAGGGTTCGCGCAGGTCTGGCGCTTCTTCCGCGACGAGGTGGGGATGAATGCCGACGAGGCGCGGGCCTTCTTCGCGGAGGGCATGCTCATCAGCACCTTGATCGGGCTCCGCATCGTCGACGACTACGGCTCCGATCCGCAGATCACCGAGCTTTTCCGCTCCTGCTTCCCGAGCGAGCTGCCGCACGTGCTCGACGTGCTCCCGCGTGGCGCCGAACGCTGGTGACCGCGGTGAGAACGACGTGATCCGGCTCTCGGTCGCGGTGACCAGCGTCTGCATCTCCGGAGACATGCAGGGCACGTTCCTCGCCCCGCGCATCTAGGGACTGCGTCAGGGATGAGCCGGCCGCACACCTCGTGTGTCGCGCTGTGACGGCGGGTGACCGCTGGTGACGCCGCGCGCGCGTCACCGTAGGGCGCCCGGATACCTTCGCCGCATGACTCTTCTCCAGGAACAGCTCTCGCTCGTCGCCGACGTCTCCGCCGAGGAGCGTGCGCGGCGTCTCACCTCCGCGGGCACCGCGTGGAACGAGCGCATCACCGCCGACGTGGGTGCGGCCGCCCTCACCTACCGGGTCATCGGTCGCGGCGTCGGATCCGTGGCGACCGAGATCCGTGCGGGCAAGCACCTCTTCCTCGTCGACGAGCCGGGCGCCCTCGCCGGCGATGACGCGGCGGCGAGCCCCGTCGAGTACGCGCTGGGCGCGCTCGTCTCCTGTCAGGTCGTCGTGTTCCGCCTGTATGCACAGGCGCTGGGCCTCACGATCGACGAGATCGAGATCACAGCCGAGGGCGACCTCGACGTGCGCAAGCTGTTCGGCATCGACGAATCCGGTCGCGCGGGATTCCACGACGTGCGCGTGCGGGTCGACATCACCGGACCCGACACGGCCGAGCAGTACGAGGAGCTGCGCCGGGTCGTCGATGCGCACTGCCCGGTGCTCGACCTGTTCTCGAATCCGGTGCCCACCTCGGGGGTGCTGGTCTGAGCATCCGTTCGTCTGCGTCTGTGGCTGTCCGATCCTCGGCCGCGATCCGGTGCCGCTGCGACCGTGATCTCGGCGTTCCGGTCGCGATTCGTGCCGTCTGAATCGCTCGTCGACGGCACAATCTGCGACCGGAACAAGGCTTGAGGCTGCGGGCGGGCGGCCCGAATCCCGACCGGAGCACGGCGAAGCGGTGCACATCGAAAGCCTGATAGCCTGGTCGGCTCGCCATGCGGGCGGAAGGACGGCCACGCACGGTGGGGTATATCGATGTCTCCGGCGTCTCATTGACGCTCCCAGATGGCAGACCGCTTCTCGACGAAGCGACGTTCCGCGTCGGTTCCGGTTCGACGAGCGCGTTGATCGGACCGAACGGCGCAGGCAAGACGACGATGCTGCGGATCATCCGCGGCGATCAGGCGGCGGATGCGGGCGTCGTCACGATCGACGGCGGACTCGGCGTCATGGATCAGTTCGTCGGTCACGGCGAGGCGGGCCAGACGGTGCATGAGCTGCTGGTGCGCGTCGCGCCCGGGCGCATCCGTGCGGCGGCCGACGCCCTGGAGGCGGCGGAGAACGCGCTCATCGAGCGCGACGAGCACGACACGCAGATGGCGTACGCGACGGCGATCGCGGAGTATGCGGATGCCGGCGGATACGAGCACGAGACCGTATGGGACCAGTGCACGGTCGCGGCTCTGGGCGTGCCGTTCGAGCGGGCGAGGTACCGCGAGCTCACGACGCTCTCCGGGGGAGAGCAGAAACGCCTCGCGCTGGAGGCTCTGCTTCGCGGACCCGACGAGGTGCTGCTGCTCGACGAGCCCGACAACTACCTCGACGTGCCGGCGAAGCGCTGGCTCGAAAAGCAGTTGCGGCAGACCTCGAAGACCGTGCTGCTGGTCTCTCACGATCGAGAACTGCTCGCACGGGCCGCCGATCGCATCATCACTCTCGAGCCGGGCGGAGCGGGGGCGACCGCGTGGGTACACGGCGGCGGGTTCGCCACATATCACCAGGCGCGGAGCGACCGGATGGACCGGCTCGACGAACTGCGCCGGCGATGGGATGAGCAGCACGAGAAACTGCGGATTCTCGTGGCGAATCTGAAGGTGAAAGCCTCGGCCAACGACGGCTTCGCGTCGCGATATCAGGCGGCGCAGACCCGTCTGCGCAAGTTCGAAGAGGCCGGCCCGCCCGAAGAGCGTCCGCCTGCGCAGGACTTCGACATGCGCTTGCGCGGAGCGCGGACCGGCAAACGTGCAGTCGTCGCGACAGCATTGGAGCTCACCGGCCTGATGAGCCCGTTCGACGCCGAGATCTGGTACGGCGACCGGGTCGCCGTGCTCGGTTCGAACGGATCGGGCAAATCGCACTTCCTGCGGCTGCTGGCTCGAGGCGGCAGCGATCCTGACCCGACCCTCGGCCATGTCACATCCACCGGTGAGCAGCTGAGCGAAGTCGCCCACGCCGGGAGGGCGGTGCTCGGCGCGCGTGTCGTTCCGGGACTGTTCGCGCAGACGCATGCGCATCCGGAGTTCCTCGGACGCACTCTGCTCGACATCCTGCACCGCGGGGACGAGCGGCGCACCGGCCTGCCGCGCGACGCCGCGAGCAGCGCGCTCGACCGCTACGGCCTCGTGCGGCAGGCGCAACAGAGCTTCGACTCGCTGTCTGGCGGGCAGCAGGCGCGGTTCCAGGTGCTGCTGCTCGAGCTCTCGGGTGCGACTCTGCTGCTGCTCGACGAACCGACCGACAACCTCGACCTCGAGTCCGCCGAGGCCTTGGAAGACGCCCTCGTGCGCTTCGAGGGCACGGTCTTAGCGGTCACGCACGACCGCTGGTTCGCCCGCTCCTTCGACAGATTCCTCGTCTTCGGCTCCGAGGGCGAGGTCTACGAGGCCGACGCCCCCGTCTGGGACGAGAAGCGGGTCGCGCGAGCGCGCTGAGCGTCATCGGGGCTGCTGTTCCGTGTTGACGTAGCGTTTCGTCTCGTTCGCTGCGCTCTCTCGCTCAACGACCGGCGGGTGAGGGCAGACGGAAGGGCTCGGCGGCGCGAGCTGAGGGATCGAGCGCGAGGTCGGCGAGCACGGCTCCGATACCGGGGGCGAACTTGAAGCCGTGACCCGAGAAGCCTGCGCCGACGACGAGGCGCCCGCGGCGGTCCAGCACGAACGTGCCATCGTCGGTCGAGGTGTACGTGCAGCTCACGGGAACAGCGGATGCCGGTTCCAACCCCGGCATCCACTCCCGCACGTAGTCCGTGAGAGCGTCGGCGTGCGCCGAGCGGTGCGGGCGAGCATCCGGATCGACCTCGTCGCCGACCCGATGGAATCCGACCTTGACGCCCTCACCGGGAGTCGGCATGCCGTACACGGTGGCGGGGTAGCGCTCGGGGTCGGTGTAGTGGTTGAACGACGGCCACTGCGCAGGGCCGGTCGGCGAGAAGTGCGCCGGAGACTCCTCGGTGACGGTCAACCGCGGAAGGCCGATCGAGGGGAGCATCCGCTCGCTCCACGCTCCGACCGTCATCACGGCGACGTCGGCGCGCACCACGGAGTCGGGCAGCGTCAGCTCGACTCCGGCATCCGTCTCCTCGATGCCGAGGACCGGGGTCTCCCAGTGCACCGATCCTCCGCTCTCCACGATCCTCCGCTCCCACTCGATCAGGGCGGAGGAGGCTCGGGCGACTCCGGCGTCGCGCGAGAACAGCACGTCGCCGTCGAAGCGCATGCCGATCCACCTCGACGCGGCGTCGGCGGCGGACATCATCTCGGCGTGGATGCCGCGATCGGTGAGACGCCGGGCGATCGAGGAGAGTTGGACAGCGCCGTGCGTGACCAATCCGTGCAGACGCAGCAGCGGCTCGCCGTCGACGACCCCGAGGCGATCCCAGCCCTCGCGGGCGCGCACGAGCAGATCGAGGTAGTGCTCCTGGTCGTAGGCGTTGTTGAAGTTGCGGGTGGCGCCGTGCGACGCGCCCTCGTGGTGACCGCGCGAGAACCGCTCGAAAACGGTCGGTCGCATGCCCCTCCGCGTCAGCTCCCAGGCCGTCGCCAGGCCCATCGCACCGCCGCCGACGACGGCGACCTCCACAGCATCCGCTCGCATGCCCCCAGTCTCCCAGCCACGGGGCCCCTCACCGCACCGGGTAGTCTTGACGGGTGACCACAGAGATCGAGCTGGGCCGAGGAAAGCGCGCGCGCCGCGCGTACACGTTCGACGACATCGCGGTGGTGCCCTCACGGCGCACCCGCAATCCGGAAGACGTGTCGACCGCATGGACGATCGACGCCTTCGGCTTCGAGATCCCCGTGCTCGGCGCCCCGATGGACTCGGTGGTGAGCCCGCAGACCGCGATCATGCTCGGTCAACTCGGCGGACTCGGGGTCCTCGATCTCGAGGGCCTGTGGACCCGCTACGAGAACCCCGAGCCTCTGCTCGCGGAGATCGCGGGACTGAGCGACGAGCTCGCGACCACGCGGATGCAGGAGCTCTACTCGGAGCCGATCAAGCCCGAGCTGATCACGAGCCGCCTCGCGGAGATCCGCGACGCCGGCGTCACCGTCGCCGGGTCCCTGACTCCGCAGCGCACGCAGGAGTTCTACGACACCGTCGCGCGCGCGGGCGTCGATCTGTTCGTCATCCGCGGCACCACGGTCTCGGCTGAGCACGTCTCGAGCGTCGCCCAGCCGCTGAACCTGAAGAAGTTCATCTACGACCTCGACGTGCCCGTGATCGTCGGCGGCGCCGCCACGTACACGGCGGCTCTGCACCTCATGCGCACGGGGGCCGCGGGTGTTCTCGTCGGCTTCGGCGGGGGAGCGGCGTCGACCACGCGCGCGACCCTCGGCATCCACGCTCCCATGGCCACCGCCGTCTCCGATGTCGCCGCCGCGCGTCGCGACTACCTCGACGAGTCCGGCGGCCGCTACGTGCACGTGATCGCCGACGGCGGCGTCGGCACCTCGGGAGACATCGTCAAGGCTCTCGCGATGGGGGCGGATGCCGTCATGCTCGGCGTCGCGCTCGCTCGCGCCACCGACGCGCCGGGTCGCGGCTTCCACTGGGGGCCGGAGGCGCACCACCCCAAGCTTCCGCGCGGTCGCCGTGTCGAGGTGGGCGGCATCGGAACGCTCGAGGAGATCCTGTACGGTCCGGCCCCCGTGGCCGATGGCACGGCGAACCTCATCGGGGCGCTTCGCAAGTCGATGGCGACGACCGGATACTCCGACCTCAAGGAGTTCCAGCGGGTCGAGGTCGTCCTCGCACCGTACGAGGCCTGAGAGCCGTCCGCCTCACCGTGACCACCCCTGCGCTGTTCCCGCCCACCCTGCGTGAGGTGATGCTCCGCGGGCGCTGGATCGCCATGCTGCTGCTGTGCCTGCTCGTCGCCGGTGTCTTCGCCTGGCTCGGGCAATGGCAGCTCGGCCGCGCGGTCGACACCGCGCCACAGGAGCCCGGTGCCACAGAGCAGGTGCGACCCCTCGACGACGTGCTCCAGCCCGGCGAGTATCTCGCGGAGCCGCTCGTCGGGCAGAAGGTCGAGACCGAGGGCCACTGGATCCCCGGCGACTTCATCATCGTGTCCTCCCGCTTCAACGACGGCGTGCAGGGCTACTGGGTCACCGGCCAGCTTCGCGTCGACGATCGCGCCTCGATCGCGGTCGCGGTCGGCTGGGCGCCGGACCGCGAAAGCGCGGATGCCGCGGCGGAACGCCTCGACGCCGACTCCGATGGCGAGGTGATCACCGTGAGCGGGCGCATCATCTCGGACGAGGGGCCGGTGCTTCCGACACGCGACGATCCCGACCGCCTCGACCGCATGTCGACCGCCGCGCTGCTCAGCCGCTGGCACGATGTCGAGCAGCTCGACGTGTACCGCCCGTATCTCGCCTCGACCACGGCGACGGCGGGCCTGGTAGACATCTCCTCGCCCGCGCCCGAAGAAGGGTCGTCGGTGAACTGGCTCAACATCTTCTACGCCGTGGAGTGGGCGATCTTCGCCGGCTTCGCGTTCTACCTCTGGTACCGCCTCGCGAAGGACGCGTGGGAGCGCGAGGTCGAGGAGCTCGAGGACGCGGCATCCGCCTGATCCTCCGCGCAGACCCCTGTCAGTCCTGAGGCTCCCGCGGCGGTGCTGTCGATGAACGGACGATCAGCGTGGTGGACAGCTCGGTGTGCGCGGCCGGCGCGCGGCCCAGTCGCGATTGGACGAGTGCGTCGACGGCAGCGCTTCCCATCTGGGCAAGGGGCTGACGGATCGTCGTCAACGGGGGATCAGCCCAGGCGGCGGCGGTCAGGTCGTCGAATCCGATCACGGAGATGTCTTCGGGCACTCGCAGGCCGAGCTCGCGCAGTGCATGGATCGCGCCCAGCGCCGTGTCGTCGCTCGCCCCGAAGATGGCCGTGGGGCGGCTGGCCCGTGTGAGCAGGAGGCGAGTCGCCTCGTATCCCTGGTCGACGCCGTAGTGCGCGCGGATGATCAGATCGTCGTCGACGGGGACCGCGGCCTGCAGCATCGCGGCCTGGAATCCGGCCAGTCGAGCGATCGCGTTGTCCTGGTCGATCGGGCCGGTGATGGTCGCGATGCGGCGGTGCCCGAGCGAGATCAGATGCTGGGCAGCGTCGAAGGCGCCCTTGAAGTTGGTCGCCGCGACCGACAGCGTGCCGTCGGGAACCTGGTGCAGCGGGTCGACCACGACGAGCGGCACCCCGGCGTCGGCCAGGGCGCGGCGTGCGTGCTCGCTGGGAACCGCGACCACGCTGAGCAGGCCGTCGGTTCCGCGTGACAGCGCGTGACGCACCCAATCGTCGCAGTCGTCGGGAGCAGGGTCGACCGTGAGGACGACATCTTTGCCCTGTGCCCGCGCAGCCTCCACGGCGCCACGCACGACGGCCTCGGACCAGGCGCCGTCGAGATCGACCACACGTACGTGGAGGAACCCGGTATCCGCGGTCGCGCGGGTCCTGATCGCGTAGCCGTGCCGCTCGAGCACCTCCGTGACCCGCGCACGGGTGCGCGCTGCCACATCCGGCCGTGAATTCAGGACCTTGGAGACGGTGGGCACGGAGACACCCGCCTCGGCGGCGATCAGGTCAAGATGGACAGCCATGCTCCTCCAAGGGACTTTCCGAAAACTCTAGCGCATTGTCACACCATAAACGGCGCGACTATTCGGGGTAGACGGATCTCAGACTCAGTCCTATAGTTTCGATAATGAGGTTCGAAATTTCGGACCGGCATGTCGGAAACACGAAGGAGTGCGCATGCGCAGTTTGCGAGTCACCACAGTCACCGCGATCGCTCTCGGAGCCGCGTTGGTCCTCTCCGGATGCGGCCGCGGAGCCGAAGACGGCGCGGGGGAGAACGGATCCGTCGCCCCGGCCGCGGAGGGCGAGGCCGACGGCGTGATCGAGGTCTGGACGGCCGGAGGCCACGCCGAGAACCTCGAGGTTCTCGCGGAGCCCTGGCTCAAGGCGAATCCCGACGCCACGTTGAAGGTCACGGACGTTCCCTGGGACCAGGTCATCACGAAGGTGCAGACGGCGACCGCGGCGGGAACCGGACCCGACATCATCATGACCGGCAGCGACCAGACCGCCACGATCATCGGTATGGGTGCTGTCGACGAGGTGCCCGACGGCGTGTATGACACCGATGACTTCTATCCTGCCGCCATCGACTCGGCCACCGGCGAGGACGGGGTGTACGCGATGCCCTGGTACGTGGAGACCCGCTTCCTCTTCTATCGCAAGGACATCGCCGCCGAGCTCGGCCTCTCGGCGCCGAAGACCTGGGAGGACGTCGAGACCATGTCCGCCGCGTTCCAGGCGCGTCCCGGCGGGACCTACGGCATCAACCTGCCTCGTCCCGTCGAGCAGCCTGCTCAGGTCCTCGTGCCCTTCGACGCCCAGGCCGGCGGCTCGCTGACGGACGGCGAGAAGTGGACCATCGACACTCCGGAGCTGGTGTCCGCGCTCGACTTCTACGCCGGCTTCTTCCAGCGTGGCGAAGCCCCTCTCGAGAAGACCGACGCCACGTTCGAGAACGGCGGTACACCCATGTTCATCTCGGGGCCGTGGATGCTCGATGTGTTCAGCGAGGCGATCGAGGCGGGAACCGCGCCGGCGGACTTCACGCTCGACTCGGTCGGATACAGCGTCTTCCCGACCGGTCCTGGCGGCAGCAACGACCAGTACATCGGCGGAGGCAATCTGGGCGTCTTCTCGGCATCCGACAACAAGGCATCCGCGTGGTCGTTCCTGTCTTGGGTGGGCGAGCAGGAGCAGCAGGAGCAGTGGTTCACGCTGCAGAACGAGCTCCCGGCGAACATCGCGGCCGGTGACCTCCCGGCGATTCAGGAGAATCCGGTCACGCAGACGCTCATGGAGCAGATGAAGGACACGGTCGCGATGCCGAACTATCCCGCGTGGTCGCAGATCTCCGACCTGCTCGGCAAGTACTCCGAGCAGGTCGCCAGCGGCCAGATCACGAGCGAAGAGGCGGCGAAGGAGATCCAGTCCCAGGCCGATTCGATCGGCTTCGGATGGTGAGCGCCGCCCGTCCGCAACGGCCGGGGAAGGTGACTTCCCTGGCCGCCCAGCGGCGGCGTTCCGTTTTCATCGCCTGGGTGTTCGTCGCACCCTTCGTCCTGACGTTCGGGACGTTCGGACTGATCCCGCTGGTGAGCTCGCTCGCCATGGCGTTCACCGATCTCCGCGCGCGCGACATCAGGACGCCGTTCAACGTCGACTTCGTCGGATTCGCGAACTTCGTGACCGTGCTCACCGACGAGTCCTTCCTCCGCGCGCTGCGCAACACCCTGTTCTTCGTGGTTCTCGGAGTGCCGGTCACTCTGTTCATCGCGCTGGTGCTCGCCGTCCTGCTCAACTCGGTGAGCCGCCGCGTGGCGACCTTCTTCCGCGTCGGCTACTACATCCCGGTGATCACCACGATCGTCGCCGTGGCCGTCGTCTGGCGCCTCATGTACCAGGACTCGGGAGTCATCAACACGATCCTCGGCGTGATCGGCATCGACGGGCCCAACTGGCTCAGCGATCCGAACACGGCTCTCGTGGCGATCACGGTGATGGCGGTCTGGCGCAACATCGGCGGATCGATGGTCATCTTCCTCGCGGGGCTGCAGAGCATCCCGTCCGAGGTCAACGAGGCCGCATCGATCGACGGCGCCAACGCCTGGCAGAAGTTCTTCCGAGTGACGATCCCGATGATGATGCCGACGATCCTCCTCAACACGATCCTGATCACGACGGGCTACATGCAGTTCTTCGACGAGCCGTTCGTCATGACCAACGGAGGACCGTTGGAGTCGACCACGTCGATCGCGCTGCAGGTCTACAACCAGTTCAAATACGGGAACTACTCGGTCGGAGCGGCGGGCGCCTACATCCTGTTCGCCCTCGTCGGCATCCTGGCGATCATCCAGTTCCGCTTCTTCCGGCAGAGGACCTGACCATGACACTCGCACGCACGCACCGCCCCGCCTTCCGCTGGGGCAACCTCATCGTCCTGGTCGTCCTCTCGGTAGGGCTCGCCGCGACCATCCTGCCGTTCGTCTGGATGGTCCTCGGCGCATTCAAGACGAACGCGGAGATCATGTCGCGGCCGGTCACCTGGTGGCCGCAGCATCCGACGCTCGACAACTTCAGGGCGTGGCTGTTCGAGTTCGACATCGTCCGGCCGTTCCTCAACTCGGTGATCCTCGCGGGCGCCACCGTCGCCACGACTCTGCTCTTCTCGTCGATGGTGGGCTGGGCGCTCGCGAAGATGACGTTCCCGGGGAAGAACGCGATCATCGTGGTCGTCCTGTCGACGATGTTCGTGCCGGGCATCGTCACACTGATCCCGCAGTTCGTGCTGATCGCGAACCTCGGGATGGTGAACACCTACTGGGGGCTGATCCTCCCGGGGATGGTCGGGGCCTTCGGCGTGTTCCTGATGCGGCAGTTCATGCTCGAGATCCCCGACTCGCTGCTGGATGCCGCGCGCATCGACGGGGCCGGAGAATTCCGCACCTTCTTCCAGATCGTGCTGCCTCTGTGCAAGGCGCCTCTCGCGACGCTGGCGATCTTCACGTTCATGGGGTCGTGGAACAGCTTCCTCTGGCCGCTGATCATCTCCCAGGACGATTCGATGTACACGCTCCCCGTGTCCCTGGCGCTGTTCTCCTCCGAGGCGGGCGGGCACGGCGCCGACTACGGTCTGCAGATGGCCGGCTCGTTCCTGATCGTGATCCCCGTGCTCGTGCTCTTCATCGCGATGCAGAAGCACTTCGTCCAGGGCATCACGATGACGGGCATCAAATGAGGCACCCACGTCGAGAGCACGAGAAAGGGATTCATCTCACATGACCGGACACACCCCCGCACCTCGGGGTTTCCTCTGGGGCGCGGCGACCGCCGCGCACCAGATCGAAGGCGGCAACGTCAACACGGGGCACTGGGAGCTCGAGTACGCGCCGGGATCGACCATCCCCGAGCCGTCGGGCGACGCCTGCGATTCCTACCACCGCTTTCCGGAGGACATCGCCCTCCTCGCGGATGCCGGACTCACGGCGTACCGCTTCTCAGTCGAGTGGGCTCGTATCGAACCCGAGGAAGGCGTGGTGTCGCGTGCCCAGCTGGACCACTACCGGCGCATGATCGATGCGTGCCGGGACCGCGGCGTCGAACCCGTCGTCACGCTGCATCACTTCACGTTCCCTCGCTGGTGGGAGCACAGCGGCGGCTGGTACTCCGAGCGGAGCACCGACCGGTTCCGCAGGTTCGCGGAGGTCTGCACCGCGCTCCTCGACGATGTCGACTGGGTGATCACGATCAACGAGCCGAACATGATGGTCAACCAGACCGAGGCGCGGATCGACACCGAGAACGGCGTGAACTTCCCCGGTCCCTCGCCGTACCTCGCCCGCGCGATCGCGAGCGCGCACCACGCCTCGACCGAGGTGCTGCGCGGGTTCGGAGGGGTGAAGTCGGGGTGGTCGGTCGCGAATCAGGTGTTCCAGGCGGTCCCCGGGTGGGAGACACAGCGCGACGAATGGCAGTACTTTCGCGAGGACTTCTTCCTCGAGCAGGCGCGGCAGGACGACTTCATCGGGGTGCAGTCTTATCTGCGCACGATCATCGGCCCGTCCGACGACGCCGAGGGCTTCGGGCCGCAGCCCTGGCCGGAAGGCACCGAACGCACGCTGACGGGCTGGGAGTACTATCCCGAAGCGCTCGGCCATGCGCTGCGGCACACGCACGAGGTCACCGGCGGCATCCCCATGATGGTCACCGAGAACGGCATGGCCACCTCAGACGACACGCGGCGGGTCGACTACACCACGGGTGCGCTCTCGGCGATGGCCGACGCGATGGAGGACGGCTGCGATGTGCGCGGCTACCTGCACTGGTCTCTGCTCGACAACTACGAATGGGGCTCGTTCCGGCCGACCTTCGGACTCGTCGCGGTCGATCGGGAGACGTTCGCACGCTCGCCCAAGCCGAGCCTCTCGTGGCTCGGCGGACTGGCTCGCCGCAACGTCGTGCCACGGTTGCGAACGGAGTGATCACGCGGGGAAGCTGCGCATCCGCGCAGGGGAGAATGCGCAACTGAGCGGCGCTTTTGTGCGCTCCCTCCGAGCGGTTTGTCGGACCGGTGAGCACTCGGTGACGAATCGGCAAACAGCGTTGATGATGTCGGGTGCCGTCCGTATGCTCACAGACATATGTGCACCCTGGGAGACCGGTGTGCACCACGGCAGAACCCCACAAGAGTTCACCGTGACCCGAGTCCGAAACGCCGAGGAGACCAGCCGTATGATTCCCGCTCCCGACGACGACGCCCGCAAGGGCGTCGCGTCAGTACCCAGAAGGCGCGGGCGCATCGGCGTCCTCGCCGTGACCTGTGTCGCAGCTCTCGGCTTCGGCTCACTGGTCGCCGCGCCCGCCTACGCCAGCCCCGACGGAACCGGCGTGGTCATCAACGAGGCCTATCTCTCCGGCGGCAGCGCCGGTGCCGCCTACGTCAACAAGTTCGTCGAGCTGTACAACCCGACAACCCAGGCCATCTCGCTCGACGGCAAGTCGCTGCAGTACCGCTCGTCGACGGGCACGGGCGCATCGAACGGCGTCGCCGCGCTCTCGGGTTCGATCCCGGCCGGCGGTCACTACCTCGTGCAGGCGGGAAGCAACGGCGCGAACGGCGCGGCTCTTCCCAAGGCGGATGCCGTCAGCACTCTCAATCCGAGCGGCACCAACGGCACGCTCGCCCTCGTCGACGGCACGGCGGCCGTGACGCTCACGCCCGGCTCCGTCGTGGGTCAGGCCGGCGTCATCGACGTGCTCGGCTACGGCACCTCCAACACGTTCGAGGGCGCTGCGGCGACGCCGCCCACCGGCAACACCGACGTGAAGTCCTTGAACCGCACGAGCGGTGCCGACACCGACAGCAACGCGGCGGACTTCACCCTGTCGGCCACCATCACCCCCACGGCGTCGGGCAGCACCGATCCCGGTACCGACCCGGGCACCGATCCCGGGACGGAGCCGACCAAGGCGACCATCGCCGAGGTGCAGGGCACGACCGACATCTCGCCGCTGAACGGCAAGACCGTCACCGTCGAGGGTGTCGTCACCGCCGATTACCGCACCGGCGGCTACGCGGGCGTCACCATCCAGACCACCGGATCCGGCGGAGCCGCTGACGCGACCCCCGGCGCCTCAGACGGTCTCTTCGTGTACCTGAACGCGCTCGCGCCGACATTGGCGATCGGCGACCTCGTCTCCGTGACCGGCTCCGTGAGCGAGTACTTCGGGCAGACGCAGATCAACCCGGCCGCCCTCTCCGCCATCACGGTCGTGCAGCCGGGCGCCGGCGTCCCCGCCGCGACCCCGCTCGCCGACACCGTGCTCGGCGCCGCGCGGGAGCAGTACGAGAGCATGTACGTCGCTCCCACGGGCACCTACCGCGTGGCATCCAGCCACCAGCTGTACAACTACGGCGCGCTGTGGCTGAACGTCGGCGGGGGGCTCGCCCAGAAGAGCACCGAGGCCGCACTGCCCGGCGCCGACGCCGCCGCGATCACCGCAGGCAATCGCGCGAACCGCATCCTGCTCGACGACGGCTGGTCCATCCAGGTCACGAACAAGAACCACCCGAACGAGCAGCCGTACTTCACGAAGGACGTGGTGGTCCGCAACGGCGACACCGTCGACTTCGGCGACAACGGCTACGTGCTGCAGTGGAGCTTCGACGACTGGCGTCTGCAGCCGGTCGTGCCGATCGACAACACGTCGTCGTCCGATCTCAAGGTGGGCTTCACCGCGACCAACCCTCGTCCGGCATCCGCTCCGACCGTCGGCGGAGACGTGCAGGTCGCATCGTTCAACGTCTACAACTACTTCACGACGCTGTCGAGCGAGAACTCCAATGCGCGCGGTGCCGCGAATGCCGCGCAGTTCGCGATCCAGAAGTCGAAGATCGTCTCGGCGATCAACGGTCTGGGCGCCGACATCGTCTCGCTGATGGAGATCGAGAACTCGATCAAACTCGGCGGCACGCTCGACTCGGCGCTCGCCGACCTCGTCGACGGCCTCAACGCCGATGCGGGCAGCGAGGTGTGGGCCTACGTGCACACGCCGGATGCGCTGAACAACGCCGCGATCACCGACTACATCACGAGCGCGATCATCTACAAGAAGGGCGCGGTCTCGCCTGTGGGCGATGCCATGACCGTCGTCGACGAGACCGTCTGGGGCAATGCCCGCGAGCCGATCGCTCAGGCGTTCGACGTCGACGGCCGTATCGTCACCGTCGTCTCGAACCATCTGAAGTCGAAGTCCGACCCGAAGGACGGCACGCCCGTGCCCGCCGACGAGCAGGGCTTCTTCAACTCCGCACGTGTGGCGCAGGCGAACTCGATCCTCTCGTTCACCCAGACGATCGAAGAGAAGACGGGCAGCAGTGACATCCTGCTGATCGGCGACTTCAACGCCTACGCCAAGGAAGACCCGATCCGGGTGTTCACGGATGCAGGCTGGAGCGACGTCGCGCGCGAGAAGGCCCCAGAGGAGCACACCTACTCGTTCGACGGCGAGGTCGGATCGCTCGACCACGTCATCGCGTCGCCCTCGCTCGTGTCGTCGATCACCGGCGCCGGAGTCTGGAGCATCAACTCGCCCGAGTGGAGCGACCGCGGCTACGCGTTCGGCGCCACCGAGGCAGGCACGCCGTTCCGCTCCAGCGACCACGACCCGATTCTCATCGGCGTCTCGGCGACCACTCCTCCGGTGAGCATCGACGTCGTCACGGTGAACGACTTCCACGGCCGCATCGAGGCTGACGGGGCCGCTGCCGGCGCCGCTGTCCTCGCTGGTGCGGTGAAGCAGTTCCGTGCGGAGAACCCGAACACGATCTTCGCCGGAGCCGGCGACCTGATCGGCGCGTCGACGTTCACCTCCTTCATCAACGACGACAACCCGACGATCGACGCGCTGAACGCGGCCGGTCTCGACGTCAGCGCTGCGGGCAACCACGAGTTCGACCAGGGCTGGGCCGATCTGCGCGATCGCGTCCAGGACAGGGCGAACTGGGAGTACATCTCCTCCAACGTGTTCCTCACCGAGACGGGAGAGCCCGCGCTCGCCCCGGCCTGGGTCAAGGAGCTCGACGGCGTGCGCGTCGGTTTCGTCGGAGCCGTCACGGAGGATCTCGACTCCCTCGTGTCACCTGAAGGGATCAAGGATCTCGAGGTGCGCAGCATCGTGGACTCGGTGAACGCCGTGGCCGACGATCTGCGCGACGGGGACGACGCCAACGGCGAGGCGGATGTCGTCATCCTCCTCGTTCACGAGGGCGCGACGACCACTGACGTCGCCAGCATCACCCCCGACTCGCCTCTCGGCGAGATCGTCTACGGGGTGGACGACGACGTAGACGCGATCGTCTCGGCGCACACGCACCTCGCGTACAACCACGTCATCGACGGCCGCCCGGTCGTCTCGGCGGGTCAATACGGCGAGAACCTGGGGCTGATGAACCTCCAGGTCGACCCGAAGACGAAGGACCTGATCTCGATCACCAATGAGATCAAGCCTCTCGTCGTGGGCGGCGTGGCTCAGTATCCGGCGGACCCCGCGGTCGCCGACATCGTCGCGAAGGCGAAGGCCGAAGCCGACGTGCTCGGCGCCGTCAAGGTCGGCGACATCACGGGCGACCTCAACCGGGCCCGCCAGAGCGACGGCAAGACGGAGAACCGTGGTGGCGAGTCCACCATCGGCAACTTCGTCGCCGACGTGCAGAAGTGGTCCACCGGCGCCGACCTGGCGCTGATGAACCCCGGCGGCATCCGCGCGAACCTCACGTTCGCCTCGACCGGCGCGAGCGACCCCGACGGCAACGTCACCTACCGCGAGGCGGCGACGGTGCAGCCGTTCGCCAACACGCTGGTGACGTTGACCTTGACCGGTGCCCAGCTGAAGAGCGTTCTCGAGGAGCAGTGGCAGCCCGCCGGCTCCGCGCGTCCGTTCCTGAAGCTCGGCGTGTCGAAGGAGCTCAGCTACACCTACGACCCGGCCGCAGCACAGGGATCGCACATCACATCGATCACGCTCAACGGCGCTCCGGTCGACCCGGCCGCGAACTACACGGTGGCCGCGAACTCGTTCCTGGCCGGGGGCGGCGACAACTTCGCCTCCTTCAAACTCGGCGCGGGCAAGCGCGACACCGGCAAGATCGACCTGCAGTCGATGGTCGACTGGTTCGACGCGAACAAGACGGCCACGCCCGACTACGCGCAGCGTGCCGTCGGCGTCACGGTCAGTGCAGCGGACGCCGACGGCTACAGCGCCGGTGACCAGGTGACCGTCTCGCTGTCGTCTCTCGCGTTCAGCGCCGGCGAGCCGGCGCCCGGCGAGGTGTCGCTGACGCTGGGCGACACGGTTCTCGCGACCGGCGCCATCGATCCCACGGTGGTCACGGCCACGGATGAGGTCGGTCGCGCAGTGCTGACGTTCGCGGTTCCCGACGGCGTGTACGGAGAGCAGTCGCTCACCGTCTCGGTCGCGGGCACCGGAACCACGGCACACGTGCCGTTCACCATCACGGGCGAGCCCGAGCCGGAGTTCAACGGCGCGATCACGCTCGACTCGTCGAAGGTGGCCGCGGGCAAGAAGCTCACGATCTCCGGAACCGGCTACCAGCCGGGCGAGACGGTGACCGTGCAGCTGCGGCCCAAGAAGGGCGAACCCATCTCGGTCGGCACCGTCCAGGTGGGCGCCGAGGGCTCGTTCACGGCATCCGTCACTGTTCCGAAGGGCACGCAGCCCGGCAAGTACACCGTCGCAGTGGCGCAAGCCGATGGAGACGAGGCGACCGCCACGGTCACCGTCAACCGTTCGGGCGGCATCATCAAGGACATCATCGACTGGCTCTGGGATCTGCTGACCGGCTGGTTCTGACCACGATGATCTGAGGCCCCCTCGGGGGGAGAGACGAAGGCCGTCGGGAGTGATCCCGGCGGCCTTCGTCGTTGTGGGGATGGCTCCGAAGACTTCTTGTGTTTGTGTTGTTCTTTGTTGTAATGTGTGGGAAACAAATCCCCGTCAACGGAGTCGGCATGTACGCAGTGGAGCGCCAGCAGCGCATCGAACGGATCCTGGTCGAAGAGGGCCGCGTGGCCGTGGTCGACCTGGCCCACCGTTTCGACGTGACGACCGAGACCGTGCGTCGTGACCTCGCCGTCTTGGAAGAGGCCGGATCTCTCGTGCGAGTGCACGGCGGAGCGGTCGCGAAAGACGCCGACAGCACGAGCGAACCGACCGTCGTCGAGCGTGCGAGCCGCCACGGCGCCGCCAAGAACGCGATCGCCGAACGGGCGCTCACGGCTCTCGGCCCCGGGTTCCACGGTTCCGTCTTCATCGACGCGGGCACGACCACCGCCGCTGTCGCGGCGGGACTCGCCGAGCGCCTGAGCGCGGTGCAGCAGGGCAGCCGGCCCATCGAAGCAGTCACCCACTCGCTCACGATCGCACCGGCTCTCGCGGCGACCGACGACGTCTCTCTCACGGTGATCGGCGGACGCATCCGCGGCATCACCGCCGCGGCCGTCGGCGTCGAGACGGTGAGCGCCATCCGCCGGCTCCGTCCTGACGTCGCGTTCATCGGCACCAACGGGGTCTCCGCCGACTTCGGGCTCAGCACGCCCGATCCCGACGAGGCATCTGTCAAGACCGCGATCGTGCAGTCCGCGCGTCGTGTGATCGTCGTCGCCGATGCGAGCAAGCACGACCGGGAACTGCTCGTGACGTTCGCCTCGCTGGAGGACATCGACGTCCTCGTCACGGATGCAGAACCGCCCGCCGCCCTCGGTGCGGCTCTCGCCGACGCAGGAGTGGAGGTCTGGATCGCATGATCGTCACCTTCACCGCGAACCCCGCACTGGATCGCACCATCACACTGGGCGCCGCGCTGCGACCCGGAGAGGTGCAGACCGCCGACTCGGTTCGCGAGGACGCCGGAGGCAAAGGCGTCAACGTCTCGCGTGTGGTCGCGGTCGCAGGCGTCGAGACCATCGCGGTCCTGCCCATCGCTGTCGACGATCCCTACGGCCCCATCGTCGCCGCGGCAGGTGTTCCGATGAGGGCCGTCCCCGTTGCGCGCCACGTCCGCACGAACCTCACGATCGCCGACCACGAGGGCGTCACCACGAAGATCAACCTGTCGGGTGAACCTCTGGCCGATGCTGATGCGGTGGCCGTCACCGCGGCGGTCGTGGAAGCCTGCGAAGGCGCCCGCTGGCTCGTGCTCGCGGGCTCTCTGCCGGGAGGCGTGGCCGACTCGTTCTACGTCGATATCGCGGAGGCCGTCCGTACGCGTTGGGGCGGGGATGCGCCGCGCATCGCCGTCGACACCTCGGGGCCGGCGCTGCGCGAGGTCGTCGAGCGCGGTGCCGCCGATCTCATCAAGCCGAACGACGAGGAACTCGTCGAACTCACCGGCCTCGCGCTCGATGAGGGGGTGCTCGCGGATGCGGTCCATCGCGTCGCCCGTCGCATCGTCCCCGCGCGCGCAGCATCCGCTCTGGTGACTCTGGGCGGCGCCGGGGCCGTGCTGGTCACCGCTGAGGGGGCATGGTTCGCCGAAGCTCCTCGAATCAAGGTGGCGAGCACCGTCGGAGCCGGAGACAGCTCGCTCGCCGGTTACCTGCTCGCCGAGCTCACCGGCCTCGCACCGGCGGCTCGACTGCAGTCGGCCATCCGCTACGGCGCCGCCGCGGCATCCCTGCCTGGAACCCAGGCGCCCACCCCCGCCGATCTCGGCACCGGCGACATCGCCGTCCGTTCCCTGTAATCTCACGACCACTGGAGGTCATCGTGTCCGACACCATCGCCGCCGAGCTCGTCAGCATCGATGCTGACCTCGGTGCAGACAAGGCGGCGGTCATCCGCGCACTCGCCGACCGCGTCGCGGCACAGGGCAGAGCCGACAGCGGTCAAGCCCTGTTCGACGACGCCTGGGCACGCGAGCAGAAGGACGAGACCGGACTGCCCGGCGGCATCGCGATCCCGCACGCGAAGAGCGCTTCGGTGACCACGCCCACGCTCGCCTTCGCGCGTCTCGCGCCGGGCGTCGACTTCGGAGCTCCCGACGGTCCCGCCGACGTGGTGTTCCTCATCGCCGCGCCCGACACGGCGGCCGAAGCGCACCTCGCGATTCTCTCGAAGCTCGCGCGCAGCCTCATGCAGGACGAGTTCACGGGCGCGCTGCGCGCGGCGGACACCCCTGACGAGATCGTCGCGATCGTCGACGCGGCGATCGGGGAGGGGCCTGCTGCGAAGCCAGCCGCCGCTCCCGCTGAGAGTGCACCGGCTCCGGCATCCGATGCCGCACCCCGGGCTCGCATCGTCGCCGTCACGGCCTGCGCCACCGGCATCGCGCACACGTTCATGGCTGCGGATGCGCTCACGGCTGCGGGCAAGTCCGAGGGCGTGGACCTCATCGTCGAGCCTCAGGGCTCGAGCGGATACAAGCCGCTGCCGCAGAGCGTCATCGACGAGGCGGATGCCGTGATCTTCGCGGTCGACGTCGACGTGCGCCAGCCGGAGCGCTTCGCCGGCAAGCCGGTCGTGCGTTCGGGCGTCAAGCGAGGGATCGAGGAGCCGAAGCAGATGATCGCCGAGGCGATCGCCGCGTCGAAGGATCCCGCAGCTCCTCGAGTCTCCGGGGCCGCGGCCACCTCGTCCGCGGCGACTCCTGCAGGCTCGCAGTCGCTCGGCCGCCGCATCCAGCGGATCCTGCTCACGGGTGTCAGCTACATGATCCCGTTCGTCGCCGGCGGCGGACTGCTGATCGCGCTCGGCTTCCTGTTCGGCGGCTACAACGTCACGGAGCACGCGAAGGACGTCGTGCTGAACAACGCGCTGTGGGCTCTGCCCGACGGAGGCCTCGGCCAGTACCTCGGCTCGGTCTTCTTCATGATCGGATCGACGTCGATGGGCTTCCTGGTCTCGGCCCTCGCGGGCTACATCGCCTTCGCGATCGCCGACCGTCCGGGCCTCGCGCCCGGCTTCGTCGCCGGTGCCGTGGCCGTGCTCATGAACGCGGGCTTCATCGGCGGCATCGTGGGCGGTCTGCTCGCCGGTTTCATCGCTGCCGCAATCGGGCGCATCGAGGCGCCGCGGTGGCTCCGCGGCCTGATGCCTGTCGTGATCATCCCGCTGCTGGCGTCGATCGTCGCGTCAGGACTGATGCTGCTGTTCCTCGGCCGCCCGATCGCCTGGCTCATGCAGGTCATGAACGAGTGGCTGACCGGTCTCGCCGGCACCTCGGGCATCGTCCTCGTCGGCGTGATCCTCGGCCTCATGATGTGCTTCGACCTCGGCGGGCCGGTGAACAAGGTCGCCTACGCGTTCGCGACCGCGGGGCTCGCCTCGGCCACCGCCGACAACCCGGCGCCGTACCTCATCATGGCTGCCGTGATGTGCTCCGGCATGGTGCCGCCTCTGGCCATGGCGCTCGCATCGACCGTGCTCGACCGCCGCCGTTTCACCACCGTCGAGCGCGAGAACGGCGTCGCTGCATGGCTGCTCGGGGCCTCGTTCATCAGCGAGGGCGCGATCCCGTTCGCGGCGGCCGACCCGCTGCGCGTGATCCCGGCGTCGATGCTCGGCGGTGCGCTCACCGGCGCCCTCAGCATGGTGTTCGCGGTCCAGTCGCTGGCCCCGCACGGCGGCATCTTCGTCTTCTTCGCGATCAATCCCGTCTGGGGCTTCCTTATCGCCCTCGCAGCGGGCACGATCGTGAGTGCACTCGCCGTCGTCGCACTGAAGCGCTTCGTGGGCGCGAAGACGCCGGCCGCCGAAGCCGTCGCAGCCTGACCATCGACACCACTCAAAGGAGAACAGAAATGACCGAACGCCAGGCCACCATCGCCAGCAGCTCCGGACTGCACGCCCGCCCCGCGAAGCTCTTCGTGTCAGCGGTGAAGGAGAAGGGCATCCCGATCACGATCTCGGTCGAGGGCGGTGCCGAGCTCAACGCCGGCAGCATCCTCGCGCTGATGGGCCTCGGAGCGGCGAAGGGATCGGTCGTTACTCTGCGGTCCGACGCCGACGGCGCGGACCAGGCTCTCGACGAGCTCGTCGCCCTGCTCGAGACGGACCTCGACGCGGAGTGACGACGCACGAAGGCCGCCGGGGAGACCCGGCGGCCTTCGTCATGTGCGTGGGCCCCGACTCCCTGACACGATGCGCGGGGCGGGGCCGCGCAGCGGCCGTTGCGTCGAGGTGCGCGGTACGGTCGCCTTCTTGAGAGAAGGTGGCATCGGGGCGCACCTCGGCTCCTGAGCGCACCAAGTTCGGTGGTGCGACCGGATGCAGGGCAGGGATGCTTTGGATGCCGCGTCCTGACCGTTGCGTCGAGGTGTGTGTTGCGGTCGCTCTCTTTGGGAGAAGGCGGCATTGGAGCGCACCTCGGTTGGGCGCGCATGCGCGTGTCGTCCCCGGCGCGGCGGGCAGCGGCGGTCGCTGCGTCGAGGTGCGCGGTGTGGTCCTCTTCTTGAGAGAAGGCGGCACCGCGGCGCACCTCGGACGGGCGGAGGCCGGCATCCGGCACCTACACCGACGGGAAGCAGCCAGGCGGTGCGGATGCCGCGCCTCAGACCTCCACGGGAGACCAGACGAATCCGTCAGGATCCTCGGCCGAACCCGGCGTGCCATGTACGGTGATGCGGTGCGAGCCGCTGCCTTCCGCGGACACTCCTGCGGACTTCGCGAGGGCCGCGCGTCTGTACAGTCCGAGGCCGATCGTGCCCTTCGGGGTATCGAAGTCGACGTAGCTGCCGAAGCTCTTGCGCACCTCGAACCCCTGCTCGGTGTAGAACGCGCGACTGGCGCGGACATCGGCGGCTCCGATCAGCAGCACGAGGTCGTCGAAGCTCTTCGTCGCCGGAGCGGAGTCCTTCTTCGACGAGGTCGCGATGTTCCAGAGCGCTCCGTCGGGCGCCTCGACCACGCCCCCGAAGCCCCAGAGCGACTTCGCCGCGGGCTTGCGCACCGAAGCCCCGGCCGCCACAGCGGCATCGAACAGGAGACGCGCATCAGCGGGCTGCGCGACGATGAGCGAGAGCGTGTATCCGCGGAATCCTGAGGAGGCGGTATCCGCTGTGCGCAGTCGCAGCCGCCCGCCGAGGTCGAAGGCCTCGTCGTAGAAGGCCTGGGCTGCGGTGACATTCGGAACGTCGAGGGTGAGGGAATCGATCGTGCTGTTCATGTCTCAGACGGTATTGCCGGCGGCCGGGTCAGGACTTCTCGATTCCTGACCGATAGGGCTCACGAGCTGACGACATCGACTTTCGCCTGCGCGAGAGCCGCGGCGAGCTCGCCGCCCGGGGGAGTGTCGGTGACGAGGAAGTCCGCCCGGTCGAGCGGAGTCACCTGTGCGAACAGGCGCCGGTCGAACTTCGAAGAGTCGGCCAGAACGGCGACCCGCTCCGCTCTTTGGATCATCTCGCCCATCATGGCGGCGTCGCCGAGGTTCGATGTCGAGTAGCCGTTCTGATCGACGGCGCCGACGGCGATCAGCGCCAGATCGCAGCGGATGTCGACTTCCGGTCCGCCGGCTGTCATGCGGAACGCCACCGGCCCCGTCGTCGCCTGCGTGATCGCGCGCACGGCGCCGCCGAAGACATAGAGATCCCGGAAGGCGGAGGGGGCGATCTCCGCAGGGATCCTGAGATTGTTCGTGGCGATCGTGAGGTCGTGATGGTTGCGGAGGGCCCTCGCGAGGGCGAGGGTCGTGGTCCCCGCGTTCAGCATGATGACGGCGCCGTCGTCGATCAGCCCCGCGGCGAGCCGGGCGATCTTGTCCTTCTCCTCGGTCTGCATGCGCAGGCGCACGTCGAGAGCGCGATCCTTCGGCTGTCCGTCCGCTGCGCTCACCGCGCCGCCGTGCGTACGTATCACGACGCCCTCGCGATCGAGCTGATCCAGATCGCGGCGGATCGTGTCGATCGACACGCCGAAATGCTCGGCCAGATCGCCCACGGTCACCTCTCCCGCCTGCTCGACGTAGGCGGCGAGGTCCGCCTTCCGTCCCGCGGGGAGTCGACGTCTGGCGGATGTTCCCGGTGCTTCCATGCAGATATCTCTAGCACATCCGTGGCCGATAACAAGCGTACTCCGGCATAAAACAGCAGATCGACGTATGTAAGCCGCGTTTCTGGTCCACCTCGGATGCCAGCTGCAGCCGGATTTTTCTGCAAGTCCCTCTTGACGTTCTTGCAAAGCACGGCATAACATGGCGTAAAACCGCATGAACGAGCACCCGAAGCGCGTGATGCGGCACGATCTCGAAGAGGAGAAGTGATGATCACAATGGGGCGAGCACGCCGACGCATTCTCACGCTGGCCGGCGCTGCCACTGCAGTCGTCTCGGTCCTGGCGATCTCCGGTTGCTCCGGTGGAGACGCCGGCACCGAGGGCGGAGACGGGGGAGACGTCACGATCGAGTTCGCGCAGTGGTGGGAGCCTGAGCTCCCCGACGGCGAGTTCCGTGCTCTGATCGACACGTTCGAAGAGGAGAACCCGGGCATCAAGGTCGAGCTCGTCAGCGGCCCGTACGCCTCCACCAAGGAGCAGCTGTTCGCGGGTGCCGCGTCGGGCACGATGCCGGACGTGGTCGGTCTCGACGGTGCATGGGTGAACGATTTCGCGTCTCAGGGCGTCATCGCCGATCTCAGCGCGCTGATGAAGGAATACGACTACGACGACAGCGAACTGGCGAGCCAGATCCAGGTCGACGGCAGCACCTACATGATCCCGGTCGTGAACTTCGTCTACCCGATGTTCACGAACGACACTCTGCTCGCCGAAGCCGGCGTCACGGCGCCGCCGACCACTCGCACCGAGTTCGCAGACGCCGCGGCCAAGGTCTCCGCCCTCGGCGGCGACGCCTCCGGCTGGGTGCTCCCGCTGTCGCTCGAGGCCCCCAACGGCGTGCAGAACGACGTCATGTCCTGGGTCTGGGCATCCGGCGGCTCGATGCTGAAAGACGGTCAGCCCGACCTGACCAACGACGACGTCACCTCCGCGGTCGACTTCATCAGCGACCTCTGGAACGACGGCTCGATCGCCTCCGGTTCCTTCACCATGAAAGAGCAGGACAAGGTCGAGGAGTTCACCAACGGCCGCGTGGGCATGATGATCGACTCGTTGGCGCACATCAACCTGATCCGCGAGACCAACCCCGATCTGAAGTTCTCGATCTCGGCGCTTCCCGCCGACGACGGATACGACGGCGAGCGCGGCATCCCCTACGCGTCCTGGGGCATCGGCGTCGCCGAGAACTCCGAGCACAAGGAAGCGGCCTTCAAGCTGGTCGAGTTCCTGATGAGCGAGAACACGAACTCCGAGCTGTCGACCATGGCGAAGGCGTTCCCCGGCAACTCGAAGTCGGTTCCCGACTTCGTGAACGACGACGAGCTGTTCAAGAAGGCCTTCGAGATCTATCAGGCCGGCTACCCCGCCAACGAGTTCACCGGACTGCCCGTCGCGGAAGAGCTCATGCGGCAGCTCGGAGAGCAGCTGCAGGCGGCGTTCGACGGCCAGCAGTCGGTCGACGACGCGCTGAAGAAGGCGCAGGAGGCGTGGAAGGCGGAGTTCTGATCCTCCTCCTCGCCGCATGAACGGGGTGCCGCATCGCGAGATGCGATGCGGCACCCGACCAACCAAGGAGCATCGGTTCCCCATGAGCCTCAGAACCACGGACGACACCGAGGTGATCGTCACCGGAGTCTCGTTGTCCCGCAGACGCCGCCAGCTGCGCAAGACCACCGAGTCGTACGCCTTCCTCTCGCCGACCCTCATCCTGCTGTTCGTGCTGATGATCGTTCCGATCGTCATGGTGATCGGCTACTCGTTCCAGGACAACGTGATCCTGAACAAGTCGCCGCATTTCGTCGGCGTCGCGAACTATGTCGAGATCCTCTCGGACCCCGGCTTCTGGAAGGCCACCGGCAACACGATCCTCTTCACGGTCGCGAGCGTGATCGCGCATCTCGCCCTCGGTCTCGGCTTCGCGATGATGCTGAACAGCCCGCTCCTCGGACGCTTCTCGCGTTCGTTCTTCCGGGCGCTGTACATCCTCCCGTGGCTGTTCACCGTCGCCGTGATCGCCGTCCTGTGGCGCATGCTCCTCGCGCCGAACGGTGTCGCGAACTTCTTGCTCAACACCGATATCGAATGGCTCGCCTCCCCGCAGCTCGCGTTGGGGACCATCATCTTCATCAACATCTGGGCGGGCTACCCCTTCTTCATGGTGAGTCTCCTCGCCGGTCTTCAGGGCATCCCCAACGAGCTGAACGAGGCGGCGACGGTCGACGGTGCGGGGGCGATCCAGCGGTTCTGGAACGTGACCATCCCGCAGCTGCGGCCGATCATCGTCAGCCTCGTGCTGCTCGACCTCATCTGGACTTCTCAGCAGTTCGCGCTCATCTGGATGACCACGGGCGGGGGCCCGATCGACGTCACCGAAGTGCTCAGCACCTTCACCTACAAGCTCGCCTTCGCCAAGTACGACTTCTCGCTCGCGGCGACCTCCGCCGTGTTGGTCCTCGCCATGTCGATGGTCCTCGCCGTCTTCTACGTCCGTCACCAGAAAGCGAGGGACTGACCATGGCTCTCACCGTGCAGAGTCAGCGTCGCGCCGCAAAGGCCGGCCTGATGATCGGCCTGATCCTCGGGGCCGTGTTCGCAGCGGGCCCCGTGCTGTGGATGCTGTCGAGCTCGTTCAAGTCGAACACGCAGATCTTCGAGCTGCCGCCGCGGCTGCTCACCGACACGTTCTCGTTCGACGCGTACATCGCGATCTTCACCAACCCCGAGACGATGCGGTTCTTCCTGAACAGCTACATCGTCGCCGGAGCCGTGACCGTCCTCACTCTGCTCGTCGCCATCCAGGCGGCATACGCGTTCAGCCGCTTCGACTTCCGCGGCAAACGGATTCTGAACGTCATCATCGTCAGCGTGCAGGCGGTCCCGCCGATCACGCTTCTGATCCCGTATTTCGGGCTGATGGTGGCGCTCGGGCTGTACAACTCGTACCCGGGACTCATCCTGACCTACATGGTGTTCACGCTCCCTTACGCGATCATCATGATGACGGGCTACTTCAACACCCTCCCGAAGGAGCTCGACGAGGCCGTCCGCGTCGACGGAGCCGGCTCGATGACCGCCCTCTGGCGTGTGCTGGTGCCGATCTCGATCCCCGGCATCGTCTCGATCGGGATCTACACGTTCATGATCGCGTGGAACGAGTATCTCTTCGCACTCACGCTCACCCGCACGATCGACATGCGCACGGTTCCGATCGGCATCCAGCTGCTCATGGGCCAGCACTCGTACGAGTGGAATCAGATCATGGCGATGAGCGTGCTCGGGTCGATCCCCGTGCTCATCCTCTTCCTCTTCTTCCAGCGGTACTTCATCAGCGGCCTCACGGCGGGGTCCGTGAAGAGCTGACGTCGCCCGCTGTTGCACACACACCACCACGAAACAGGAGAATCACGTGCTCTACACCAGAAAATCCATTCTCGACGTCGCGAACGCGAACAACTTCGCCATCCCCGCGTTCAATATCAGCGACTGGGCGATGTTCAACGGGATCATGGACATCAGCGAGGAGAAGTCCGCCCCGGTCATCATCGCGATCCACCCGGACGAGGTCTCGCACATCACCACAGATCTGGTCGCCGCGATGCACTCCCGCGCGCACCGCTCGAGCGTGCCGGTGGCGATCCACTGGGATCACGGCGGCAGCTACGAGCAGATCATCACGGCCATCAAGGCCGGCTTCACCTCCGTGATGATCGACGCCTCGCTGCTGCCGTTCGACGAGAACGTCGCCCTCACCCGCAAGGTCGTCGACGCCGCCCACGCGGTGGGCATCCAGGTCGAAGGCGAGCTCGGCACGATCGGCGCGAACGACAGCTACGGCGAATCGGGGGCGGCGGAGATCATCTACACGAATCCGGCGGATGCCGTGCGCTTCGTCGAGGAGACCGGCGTCGACAGTCTCGCGATCGCGATCGGCACCTCTCACGGCCTGTACCCGAGCGACAAGAACCCCGAACTGCGGCACGATCTTCTCGAGGAGATCAAAGCCGCCGTCGGGATCCCTCTCGTACTGCATGGAGGTTCCTCGAACCCGGATTCAGAGCTTCGCCGTGCGGTCGAGCTGGGCGTCAACAAGATCAACATCTCGAGTGATATCAAGGTCTCGTACCACAATCGGATGCGCCAGATCCTCGGCACCGACGAGCGTCTGCGCGAGCCGAACGCGATCCAGCCGGCCGCGCTCGAAGCCATGAAGATCACCGCTGCGGAGAAGATCGACCTGTTCGGGGCGGACGGCAAGGCAGCACTGTACTGAGCAGGGGCATGGGGGAGGAGAGAGGCGACGTGGGCAGAACCTTCGTGCTCGGGCTCGGCGGCACCGTCGACTACGAGCTGGTGTGGGATCCGGCGGTGATCGACAGGCTCGCTCTCGATCACGGTGTGCGGCGGCACGAGCTCACCACGACGGCGCCGATCACCGACGAGCGCTCGCTGCTGGTGGCGGTTCTCGCTTACCTGGCGTCGGGTGCGGGTGCCGAACGTTTCGTGACGTCGTCAGAGGTCATCGACTCCTTCGTCTCGCATTTCGTCCACCGGATCACGCTCGGGGGCACGGGGGTGCGGGCAGGACTCGTGCTCGACGCCCTCGGCATCCCCAGCGTTCAGCATCTGGTGAGCATCGACGACAACGTGCGTCGACTGCTGCCCGCATCGGTCTCGTACATCTCCTCGGCCGAAGAGGACACCCTCGATCCGCACCTCATCGTGCAGTATCCGGTCGGCGCACGGGTGCAGGTGCTCGACGGCGAGGTGCTCTCGCCGGCATCCAACCGCCTGATCTTCGCCAACGACCCTCCGAATCGGCGGATGCTGCTGTCCCCCGATCTTGCGAGGTCGCTCGCCGATGCGTCGATCTTCCTCGTCTCCGGTTTCAATACGATGCAGGATCATGACCTCCTCGAGGTGCGCCTGTCCGAGCTGCAGCGGGCGATGCGGAGCCTGCCCGACGATGCGCTCGTCTACTACGAGGACGCGGGCTTCTACGCTCGCGACTTCGCCGACACCGTTCGCGCACATCTGCTGCCGCAGATCGACGTGTACGGCATGAACGAGGACGAGCTGCAGGAGTATCTCGGCCGCTCGGTGAACCTCCTCGACGCGGACGACGTCATCCGCGCCCTGCGAGAGGCGCACACGATCATCCCCGCCCGTGCACTTGTCGTGCACACGCGCTATTGGGCGATCGCCGTCGGACCGGATGCCGCACGTCACAGCGCTGCGCTCGAGAGCGCCGTTCGTGTGGCGGCGACCCGCTATCGCGTCGGCGACGCCCTCCGTCTCGCAGACGTCGACGACACGGCGACGATGCGGCGACACGATGGTGGTGAAGCCGTCGTCGCCGCCGTCGGGAGCGCGCTTGCGGGCGCCGTCGGCATCGCGGCGTTCTCACTCGACGTTCCGAGGCCGACCACGGTCGGCCTCGGCGACACCTTCGTCGGCGGCTTCCTCGCCGGCGTCGCGCGCTCCGCGGAGCGAGCATGAAACCCGTGCGTCTCGGTTCGAACCGCCCCGCGGAGCGCTTCTACCGTGGTGGTGCTCGCATCAGCGCCTTCCGCGGCGAGGGGACGTCGGCGACCCGTGAGCCAGAGGACTGGATCGCGTCCGCGACCACGGTCCGCGGCGAGCCGCTGCTCGGTCTCTCCCGGTTGCGGGACGGACGGCTGCTGCGCGACGCGATCGCCCAGGACCCGGTCACCTGGCTCGGCGACGAGCACGTCGTCCGCTGGGGCTCCGATACGCGCCTGCTCGTCAAGCTGCTCGACGCGGGTCAGCGACTGCCGGTGCACGCGCATCCGCACGACGACTTCGCAGCGACGCACCTCGGAGCCGCTCATGGCAAGGCCGAGGCGTGGTACATCCTGCAGGGCGGAACAGTGCACATCGGCCTCCGAGAGGACGTCGCCGCGACGGAGCTCCTCGGGCTCGTCGCCCGCCAGGACGTCCCGACCCTTCTCGGCCTTCTGCACGAGGTCGACGTCGCAGCGGGAGACGTCGTCTGGGTTCCGCCGGGGGAGCTGCACGCGATCGGCGCCGGCGTCCTGCTGCTCGAGCTGCAGCAACCGGAGGACCTGTCGATCCTCCTGGAGTGGGAGGGATTCGAGATCGATGGGCCGGCGCTCGGTCATCTCGGACTCGGATTCGAGACCGCGCTCGCCGCGGTGAACCGGCGGGCGCGGTCGAGCGCCGGGCTCTCGGGGCTGGTGGCGGCCGCACCGGCATGGGGCTCGGTCTTCCCTCCGGTGGCCGACGAGTACTTCCGGCTCGAGCGGATTCCGGTGGAGGGCGCCGCCGTCGTCGAACGCGGCTTCTCGGTCGTTCTGGTCGATGACGGCGAGGTCTCGATCGAGGGAGAGAGCAGCTCCCGCGGCAGCACCCTGCTGGTGCCCCATGCGGCCGGCGCGCTCGACGTGACGGGGGAGGGCGAGCTCCTGGTGGCGCGCCCGCCGACACCGTGACCCCGGATCGGGCACGAGTCGCGGCCGTCTAGAATGGACTCATGCCCGAACCGAAATTCGCCAGTTTTCCGGCGATCCGCGGTGCGCTGAAGTTCTACCAGATCGCCTCGATCATCACCGGAGTCATGCTGCTCCTGCTGGTCGCCGAGATGGTGCTCAAGTACACGCCGATCCACCTCGAGCTCTTCCTCGGCGGATCCGGAGGCTTCCTCTGGTTCGCTCAGGTCGTCCAGGGACCGGAAGGCCTCGTGTCGACCGGCGACGGACTCAACCTGTCGCTCGGCATCCTCGTCGCGCACGGCTGGTTCTACGTCGTGTACCTGTTCGCGTGCTTCCGCGTGTGGAGCCTGATGCGCTGGCCGTTCCTGCGTTTCATCATGCTCGCCCTCGGCGGTGTCGTGCCGCTGCTGTCGTTCTTCATGGAGGCGATCGTCGCCCGCGAAGTGAAGGCCTATCTCGCCACCAGGGAGGCCGCTGAGGCTCCCGCCACTGCCACGGAAGGTGTCCGGTGACCGAACAGTCCGAGACCCAGCAGCGCCCTGCGCTCGTCGTCGATTTCGGCGCGCAGTACGCGCAGCTGATCGCACGTCGCGTCCGCGAAGCGGGTGTGTACAGCGAGATCGTGCCGCACACCGCGACAGCCGAGGAGATCGCCGCGAAGAACCCGGTCGCGATCATCCTCTCCGGCGGACCGTCATCGGTCTACGAAGAGGGCGCCCCGCGCCTGGACCCCGCGGTCTTCGACCTGGGCGTGCCGACGCTGGGCATCTGCTACGGCTTCCAGTACATGGCCCAGACCCTCGGCGGCGAGGTCGCGAACACGGGCCTGCGCGAATACGGCGCGACGGATGCCGTCGTCACCGGCGACGGCGGAACGCTGCTCGGCGGGCAGCCGGTCGAGCAGAACGTGTGGATGAGCCATGGCGACCAGGTCGCGAAGGCTCCTGAGGGCTTCGAGGTCCTCGCGACGACTGAGGCGACGAAGGTCGCCGCGTTCGCGAACGAGGAGCGCGGCTTCTACGGCGTGCAGTGGCACCCCGAGGTGAAGCACTCAGACCACGGCCAGCGCGTGCTGGAGAACTTCCTGCACAAGGGCGCCGGGCTCGCATCCGACTGGAACAGCGGCAATGTGATCGCCGAGCAGATCGAGCGAATCCGCGAGCAGGTGGGCGATGCCCGCGTCATCTCCGCCCTGTCCGGCGGCGTCGACTCCGCCGTCTCGACGGCTCTCGTGCACAAGGCCATCGGCGACCAGCTGACCGCCGTCTTCGTCGACCACGGCCTTCTCCGCAAGGGCGAGCGCGAGCAGGTCGAGAAGGACTACGTCGAATCGACCGGCGTCCGTCTCATCACGGTCGACGCGGCTGACACCTTCCTCGGCCACCTCGCCGGTGTCACCGACCCCGAAGAGAAGCGCAAGATCATCGGGCGAGAGTTCATCCGCGCCTTCGAGAAGGTGCAGCTCGATCTCGTCGCCGAGGCCAAGGCGTCCGGCGGAGCTCCCGTGAAGTTTCTCGTGCAGGGCACCCTGTACCCCGACGTGGTCGAGTCCGGCGGCGGTGCGGGCACCGCGAACATCAAGTCGCACCACAACGTGGGCGGGCTGCCCGACGACCTCGACTTCGAGTTGATCGAACCGTTACGCGCCCTGTTCAAGGACGAGGTCCGTGCGATCGGCCGCGAGCTCGGCATCCCCGAGGCGATCGTCGGACGCCAGCCCTTTCCGGGGCCCGGTCTCGGCATCCGGATCATCGGTGAGGTCACCGCTGACCGTCTCGAGATTCTGCGTGAGGCCGACGCCATCGCCCGCGAGGAGCTGACCAAGGCAGGCCTCGACCAGGAGATCTGGCAGTGCCCGGTGGTGCTGCTCGCCGATGTCCGCTCGGTGGGCGTGCAGGGCGACGGCCGCACGTACGGTCACCCGATCGTGCTGCGTCCGGTCTCCAGCGAAGACGCCATGACCGCCGACTGGACACGCCTGCCCTACGACGTGCTGTCGAAGATCTCGAACCGCATCACCAACGGCGTCCGCGACGTCAACCGCGTGGTGCTCGACGTGACCTCCAAGCCGCCGGGGACGATCGAGTGGGAGTGATGCGGTCGCTCCCGCTCGGGTGAATCGCGCGAAGGGCGCGGACTTCGGTCCGCGCCCTTCTGCGTACCCTCGACGAGGGAAGCGCGCACACGGGCCTCGCGGTCGTGCGCGGGGACCGGGCCTAGAACCGTCGACCGCCGGAGCGGCCGGATGACCGGCTTCCACCGCCGAACGATCCGCCGCCCGAACGACCGCTCGAACGGCTTCCCGAACGGCTTCCACCATAGGACCATCCGCCGGACGAGCGCGACGATCCGCCCCACCCCGAGGAGCTTCCGCTCCCGCCGCTGCTCCCGTTGCCGAATGCGCCCGAGAGGGCGCCGAGCACGGCGCCACCGAGCACGAACAACACGATGACCCCCGGTTCGTCGGCCGCCACGCCCAGGCCGCCGAAGAACCCGACCGCGCCGCCGCTGAGTCCGCCGACCGCGGCCTTCCCGGCCATGCCGTCGTCGGAATCCGTCGAGGAGTACGAGCGGCGCCACTCCGACGCTTCACCCGCGTCCGCGGAGTCGTACATGACGGCCTCGTCCGCAGCGGCGCGAGACGGTCTGACGAATCGACGGCTCTCGGGTGCGATCGGCGCGCCGACCAGCGACTGCACCTGCTCTGCCGCGGTGAGTGCGGCCTTCGCGTGCAAGTCTCCGTTCTCGGTGCCCGCGGCGTCACGCGCCAGGGCGAGTTGCCGTTGTGCGGAGCTCAGTCGCGTCAGGAGGAACGAACCCACCTGGCCTGGACGCGCCTGCACCGACTTCTCCGCCGCCTGTACGGCCGCAGTCGCCTGATCCAGGATCGAAGCGGTCGCGCCGGCAGTCGACTCGCCGGGCTGCGATGCGGTGCCCGCATCCGCCTGCACCGTCGCATCCGCATCGGCCTGCACCGTCGTATCCGCATCGGCCGGCACCGTCGAACGCGCGGCGAGGGCGTCGGCCTGAGCGGCGACGGCGTCGTGCAGGTCCTTCGCTTCGGCGAGGAGCCGCTCGATCTCGTGCACGGTCTGAGTCACGGCTCGGGGCCTCCGGCCGTCCGTGGCCTTCTGCAGGGCGTCGAGCTGCGCGTCGGTCTCCAGCAACCGCGCTCCGATCTCGTCGGCATTGTCTGCGATGCCGACGAGATCCGCGGGCGGGAAAGCGGCGGCGAGGACTGCGAGTCGTTCGGCGGCTTCCGTCTGGAGGAGAGCGGCATCCGCGCGCGCCGACCTCAGCCGGGCGAGGTTGTCCGCAGCACCGTCGGCAAGAGAACGCAGCGATGCGATCTTCTGCGTGCGCGCGTCGAGGTCGGCATCGATCTGTGCGCAGAGCTGAAGGATCTCATCGGTCCATGACCGGGTCTCCTGGGGCGTGTCCTCATCGGCGTCCTGGAGCTTCTCCAGGATCTGGAATCCTCGCTGCAGGCGCGCTCGGTTCTCGGCGAGCACGTCGGCGAACTCGGCCGTCGTCTCTTCGCCGAACTCCGCGGTCACGAACCCGAGCTCCTGCTCGCTGGTGCGAACCGCCTCATCGGCTTGGACGAGTCGTTGCGCCGTGCGCTTCTTCTGCCCGTCGAGTGTCCGCAGCTCGGCGGCCAGCGCCGCGCGACGGCGCAGGAAGACCACCAGACGCGTGACCGCGAACACGATCAGAGCGAGCACGACCACGCCGAGCACCCATACCCACCACGGCCAGGGGGTCTTCGAGAACTCGTCCGCCACGTATCCGATCCCGCCCGCCCAGTCGTCGCCCGACAGATACTCGGATCCCAGCCGATCCTCGATCTCGAGGATCCTGGACTCGGAGAGCGGGCCAGCCTCGACGCCGTCGCCGCCGTACTCGGCCGAGATGGCAAGGCTGCGGCCGTCGGTGGCGATCGCGAGAAGATACTGGTCGGGGGCGAGATTGTTGCGCAGTGCGGTGTCGTCCGCCCAGGCGAGGGCGTTGCCGGGGCTCTCGAAATCGGGCACGAGGACGACGAAGAGCTCAGGAGCGCCGTCGGCGGATGCCAGTTCGTCGAGTTGCTGTTCGAGCTGCGCCTGGTCCGCGTCGCTGAGCACGTCGGAGCGATCGCTGATGTACCCGGGGCCGAGCGACGGCGGAGTGTCCGCACTCGCTGCGGACCCCCAGGCGAGTCCGGCGAGCACCGCCAGCAGCCCCGCTGTCGTCGCTGCTCGCAGCATCCGGTTCCTCATCGCGCCCCCTCGCTCGGAATGCGGTTCCCGAACATCATGACACGGGTGCCTCTTCAGGCGAGGTGCTTCAGCGCCTCGCGTTTCGACAGACCGCTGAGCTCCGCCTCGTGCGCGCGGACGAAGGCGCGCACCCACTCCGGATCTGACTTGGCGTATTCGCGCAGCGCCCAGCCGATCGCCTTGCGGATGAAGAAGTCGGTGTCGTGGATGTTGGACTCGATGGCGATCGTGAGCAGCTGACGGTCGGTGGCGTGCTTCCGGCGCAGTTGGGAGATGATGCTGACACGTCGGATCCACATGTCGTCGTCGGCGGTCCACCGCAGCATCAACTGCGTGACCTCGAGCGGGTACGCGTCGAGCACCTCTGCGATGCGCCCGGCGACTTCATCGACATGATCCCACCAGGCGCCGGTGCGGATCATCTCCTCGTGCAGGTCGAGCATCTCGATCCGCGCCCTCAGCGCACGAAAGCCGAGCAGCGTGGTCGCGGCGTAGCGCTCCTCCCGGTGAGTTGCCTCACGCCAGAGCAGCGTCGCGGCGTGCCGCAGCTGCTCCGGGTCGTCGACCTCGCGCGCAGCCTGCTTCGTCAGACGGCGGGTGAGGGGCAGCGTCACCCCGAGGTACGGCATCGCGGACTTCATGTAGGCCTGCTGCCCGGGTGCCAGGGCCGGATCGGCGGCATCGCGCAGGGCGAGGCGGATGCTGTCGACGAGTTCAGCCGCGGTCACCCCGCGAGTCTAGAGCGGGGTGCAAGAGAATTCCGAGAAGTTTTTCGAGCGGATGTCGATCGGCGGCATTCCCGTTCGACGTCTTCAATGAGAGGGTCGAGACACGGCCCACCGATCAAGGAGATCATCATGAAGTACATGCTCATCATGCGCGCGACCGACGAGGCTGTGGAGGCCTACAAGGAGATGCCGTTCGAGCAGGTCATCGAGGCCATGGGCCAGTACAACGAGTCCATGATCAAGGCGGGCGTCCTCGCCGCAGGCGAGGGACTGACGGATGCCGCCGAGGGCTTCGTCGTCGACTTCAGCGCCGAGACGCCCCTCATCACCGACGGCCCTTATGGTGAGACCAAGGAGCTGTTCAACGGCTTCTGGATCATCGAGGTGTCCTCTCGTGAAGAGGCCGCCGAGTGGGCGAGTCGTGCACCGCTCGGGAAGGGGTCCTTCCTCGAAGTGCGTCGGGTGACCGATGCGTCGGACTTCCCGGCCGACAACGAGTGGATCGAGAAGGAAGCCGGCTGGCGCGAGGAGCAGGCGCAACGCGCCCAGCAGTGAGATGACCGACTCACCCCTCAGCGAGACGGCGCGCTCCGCCCCCGACACGGGAGCTGCGGAGCGTGCCGTCGCCGCGGTGTGGCGCATCGAGTCGGCGAAGATCGTCGCCACGCTGACGCGATTGGTCGGAGACTTCGGGCTTGCCGAGGACCTCGCGCAGGAGTCGCTGATCGACGCGCTGGCGCAGTGGCCGGTCGTCGGCGTGCCGCGCAACGGCGCGGCGTGGCTCACGGCCGTCGCGAAGCGCAAGGCGATAGACGGTTGGCGGCGGCGGGAGCGCCTCGATGAGCGCATGGCCCTCCTCGCACACGATCTCGAGCGGCAGCAGGACGAGGCTGCCGATGCCCTGCCCTGGGACCCGGATGCCGTCGACGACGACGTCCTCCGCCTGATCTTCATCTCGTGCCACCCCGTGCTCTCACGGGAGGCGCAGGTAGCGCTGACGCTGCGTGTGGTCGGCGGCCTGTCGAGCGAGGAGATCGCGAGGGCGTTCCTGGTGCCCACCGCGACGGTTCAGCAGCGCATCGTGCGTGCCAAGAAGACGCTCGCGGCCGCGCACGTGCCGTTCGAGATGCCTGGTCGTGAAGAGCATGCGGTCCGGCTCGGCGCGATCCTCGGCGTCCTGTACCTGATCTTCAACGAGGGTCACTCGGCGTCGAGCGGCTCGGACTGGATGCGCCCGGAACTCAGCATCGAGGCCATCAGGCTGTGCCGCGTGCTCGCAGCCCTCATGCCTCGTGAGCGTGACGTGCACAGCCTGCTGGCTCTCATGGAGCTGACGGCGGCTCGGTTCCCGGCTCGTCTCGACGCGCACGGCGACCCGGTGCTGCTCGGCGACCAGGATCGACGGCGCTGGGAGCGAAGCCGCATCTCCCGCGGACGTGCGGCGCTCGCGACAGCCGACGGGCTCGGGGGCGGGCGCAGCGCATTCGGACTGCAAGCGGCGATCGCCGAATGCCATGCGATCGCGCCTTCGGTGGAGCAGACCGATTGGGACCGCATCGTGCTGTTGTATGAAGCGCTGGGGCGTATCGCGCCGTCACCCGTCGTCGAGCTGAACCGGGCGGCGGCCGTCGCGATGGCGACGGGACCGGCATCCGCCCTCCTGATCATCGACGCGCTGAGCGCCTCGGGAGCGCTGCGGGGCTATCACCTGCTGCCGGCGACCCGGGGGGAACTGCTGCTGAGGCTCGGCAGGATCGAGGAGGCGCGCAGCGAGTTCGCGACGGCGGCTGCGCTGGCGGGCAACGATCGCGAGCGGATGCTGCTCGAAGCGAAGGCCGCCGGGCACTGAAAAACCCGCCCCCTTCGACCGCCGTGGCGTTCGAAGGGGACGGGCGTGCTCAGGTCGTCAGTCAGTCGCGCACGCGCTGACCGCGGCCGGCGATGAGGCCGTAGATCAGCAGCACGATGATCGAGCCGACGATGGCGAGGAGCCAGGTGCCCAGGTCCCAGAACTCGGTGAGAGGACGGTTCAGGATCAGGCTGCCGAGCCATCCACCGAGCAGCGCGCCCACCACGCCGAGCAGAAGTGTGATGAACCACCCTCCGCCCTGACGGCCGGGAAGGATCAACTTCGCGATGGCCCCGGCGATGAGGCCAAGAAGAAGAAAGCCGAGAAAGCTCATGGTCAGCTCCTTTATGTCGGGAGCCCCGGGGATACCGGGGCTTCGTGTGATCCACTTTCCGCCAGTCGGTTCGTGTTGAACACCCCCTTGCATCTCTCGCCCGGATATGCCAAGAGGCCCGCCTCCCAAGGGAGACGGGCCTCTTGTGCTGAGATTTCGACTCTGAGTTTCGTCTCGCTTCGCTCGCTCGACGACCGGCTTGCCGGGTCGCGGCGTTGTTCCGAGACGTCAGTTGCTGCGGGCGATCGCGATCATGCGCAGGATCTCGACGTACAGCCACACGACGGTGACCATGATGCCGAAGGCGCCGAGCCAGCCGTACTTGCGCGGAGCGCCGTTGCGCACGCCCTGCTGGATCTGGTCGAAGTCCATGACCAGCGAGTATGCGGCCATGATCACTACGAGGACGCCGATGATCAGACCCCACGGGATGCCGAGCGGGCCGGGCGCACCATGCAGGCCGAAGGCGTCCTTGACCACTCCGGTCCACATGAGAACGACGTTCAGCAGCGAGAAGACGAGGTAACCGCCCATGGCGATCATGAACACCTTGGTGGCGCGCTTGGACACGCGGACAAGACCGGTGGCGAAGAGCGCCAGGGTCACGCCCACGACGGCGACGGTTGCGACAGTGGCCTGGATGACGATGCCGGGCCACAGCACCTCGAAGAACGCCGAGATGCCGCCGATGAACAGGCCCTCGAACACCGCGTAGGTGAAGATCAGCGCCGGGCGCACCTTCTTGCGCGAGGTGAACGAGACGACCATCGCCAGGACGAAGGCGCCGAGCGCGCCGACGATCCAGGGAAGCATGTTCGGAGCGAACTGGTTGTAGGGGTCGCGCTCGGGAGCCGCGACGCCGCCGAGCGTGAACACCCAGCCGATCGCCGCGGTGACGAGGAGGATGCCGAAGAGGGCGGCCGTCTTCCAGACCGTGTCTTCGACGGACATCCGGTCGGTCTCGATCGCGCCGGCCGGGGGAGCGGCGTACATGCCCTCCAGCTGTGCGTTCACCGTCGCGTCGACGCCGGCGTGCTGGAACGATGCGGCCTGTGCACCCTGAGCCGCCTGCGGTGCGCCAGGGTAGGTCGCGACGTTCCGCGGATCCTGCTGCTGGAACGCCGGATTGTTGAATGCGAAGTTGCTCATGGTGGGCCTCACTCCAAAGTGGTTGTAGGTCGCTTTCTTCCACGATACCGGGGAGGGGGACGTCGGTGGGTGTTCTACGCTGAGAGCGTGCCCAGGAAAACACCGCTCGTGATCGGGCATCGGGGTGCTCCCGGCTATCGTCCGGAGCACAGCCGCTCGTCCTATGAACTGGCCTTCGCGATGGGTGTGGATGCCGTCGAGCCCGACGTCGTGGCAACGAAAGACGGAGTTCTCGTCGTCCGCCACGAGAACGAGATCTCCGGCACGACCGATATCGCGCGGCATCCGGAGTTCGCCGACCGCAAGACCACCAAGCGGGTCGACGGTCAGGCGCTGACCGGATGGTTCACCGAGGACTTCACGTGGGCCGAGCTCTCGACCCTCCGCTGTCGCGAGCGCCTTCCCGAGCTGCGCACCTCGAGTGCGACCTTCGACGACGCCCAGCCCATCCTGCGGCTCACCGATCTGCTCGACCTCGTGCGCCGCGGCTCCACCGAGCACGGACGTGAGATCGGCGTCGTCCTCGAGATCAAGCACGCCACGTACTTCTCCTCGATCGGGCTCGAACTCGCTCCGCTCATCGCGCGCGATCTCCGCGCCACGCGCTGGGCCGATGGAGAGCTTCCGCTGATCGTCGAGAGCTTCGAGTCGACCGTTCTCGGCCAGCTGCGCGAACTGGGCGTCTCGGCGTCCTACGTGTATCTGATCGAGGCCGCGGGCAAGCCGTACGATCTGCTCGTCGCCCAAGGCGCGAAGGCGCTGTCGTACAAAGCGACCGTCACGCCCGCAGGGCTCGACGGTCTGGTCGGCCACGTCGACGGCATCAGCGTGAGCAAGAAGATGCTGTTGACGACCGGCAACACGATCGTGGGCGACGCACACGCCCGGGGTCTGACGGTGTTCACCTGGACATGCCGTCCGGAGAACGGCTTCCTCTCGCCCGAGTTCCGGGGCGGCGGAGGCAAGGCGGCCTACGGAGACTACGAATCGGAGTGGGGCGTGATCGCCGCGACCGGTGTCGACGGCGTCTTCGTCGACCAGCCCGACCTCGGGGTCGCGTTCTTCCGCGGCTGAGCCTCAGAGCGGGCCGAGAACCTCGTGCACGTCCGCGTCGAGTGCGAGCGTGCGCAGGGGCTGCAGGATCTCGCGCTCCTCGAAGCGGAAGTGCGATTCCATGATCGCGTTCACACCGTCGAGGTGGCCCTCGATGGTCTGGGCATCGGGGCCGCTCTCCACGGCGCCGCGCAGCGCGCCCAGCAGGTGCGAGAGCATCGAGTGGTCCTGCATGAGCTTGTCGATCTTGTCGCCCAGCTCGGGGTGTTCGGCACGCAGCGCGGGGAACAGAGCCTGATCTTCGCTGCGGTGGTGTCCGTCGAGCGCGGTGCAGAAGCCGATGCAGAAGAGGGCCAGATCGGATGCCGCGTCCGGCGCGGCCTCTCCTGAGCCGAGTGCTTCACGCGTCGCGGCGAGAGCGGCCCGGAGCCGGGTGTGCGCGGCGCGGAGCTCTGCGTCCCAGGCGGTCAGGCGGTCGGCATCCATCCATCCGAGTCTAAGCGCAGCTCAGAGCCGGCGGTCGAAAGCGCCGTCTCTGGTCGAGACGATCTCCTTGCCCAACGGCATCAGCGACACGGGGATCATCTTGAAATCGGCGATTCCCATCGGGATGCCGATGATCGTGATGCACAGGGCGACGCCCGAGACGATGTGCCCGATCGCCAGCCACCAGCCGGCGAGGACGACCCAGATCACGTTGCCGATCGCCGAGCCGACGCCGGCCGTGGGCTTCGCGACGACCTCGCGGCCGAACGGCCAGATCGCGTAGCCGGCGATGCGGAACGAGGCGATCGCCCACGGAATCGTCACGATCGGGATGCACAGCAGGATGCCGGCCAGGACGTAGCCGAACCACAGGCCGAGACCGGCGAAGATCAACCAGATGATGTTGAGGATCGTGCGCACGTCTCGATTCTCGCACTGCCGCCTGGGCGAGCGCTTCAGCGTGTGGCCGTCGAGCCGTGCTGTCCGCCATCCGCGGTGTCCCCGGCGACGCCTAGACTCGTAAGGCCATGACCGAAGCCCCCCTCATCGTCCCCGGATCCGTCGGCCCTCGCTCCACGTCGGAGCAGGGGCACGACGACCTCCTCGCAGGCCTCAACCCGCAGCAGCTCGAGGCGGTGACCTATCGCGGCCCCGCTCTGCTCATCGTCGCCGGTGCCGGCTCGGGCAAGACGAGCGTGCTGACCCGGCGCATCGCCTCGCTGCTGCGCGCCCGCGAGGCCTGGCCCAGCCAGATCCTCGCTATCACCTTCACCAACAAGGCGGCGGGCGAGATGCGCGAGCGCGTGGAGCAGCTCGTCGGGGACGCGGCTCGCGGCATGTGGATCTCGACGTTCCACTCCGCCTGCGTGCGGATCCTCCGCCGCGAGGCCGAGCAGTTCGGCTTCACCAAGTCGTTCACGATCTACGACTCCGGTGACTCGCGAGCTCTCATCAAGCGTCTGGTCAAGGAGCACGAGGCTGACGCGTACGGTCTCACCCCGGCATCCGTCCAGTCGCGCATCTCGAAACTCAAGAACGAGCTGTCCGACGCCGAGGCCTACGCCCGCCAGGCGAACATGTCCGACCCCGCCGAGCGGATCTTCGTCGAGCTGTTCGCCGACTATCAGCGTCAGCTGCAGAAGGCGAACGCGTTCGACTTCGACGACCTCATCGGGCAGACCGTCTATCTGTTCCGTGCCTTCCCCGACGTCGCGAACACCTATCGTCGGCGGTTCCGGCACATCCTGGTCGACGAGTATCAGGACACCAATCATGCGCAGTACGCACTGATCCACGAGCTCACGCGGCCGGCCTCCGCCGACGCCCCCGACCCGTATGCCTCGAACGGCATGATGATCTTCGAACCCGAGACGGCGCCCGCGCTCGAGGGCGCCTCGCTCACCGTCGTCGGCGACTCCGACCAGTCGATCTACGCGTTCCGTGGGGCGGACATCCGCAACATCAGCGAGTTCGAGCGCGACTTCCCCGGGGCCAGGGTCGTGCTGCTCGAGCAGAACTACCGCTCGACCCAGAACATCCTGTCCGCCGCGAACGCTGTGATCGGCAACAACTTCGATCGCAAGGACAAGAAGCTCTGGAGCGACAAGGGCGACGGCGACAAGATCATCGGGTTCACCGGCTACTCGCAGCACGACGAAGCCCAGTTCGTGGCCGACGAGATCGAGTCGCTTCGACGCGCCGGCTACCCGTACTCGGAGATGGCGGTCTTCTACCGCACCAACTCGCAGTCCCGCGCGCTCGAGGAGATCTTCATCCGCTCCGCGGTGCCGTACAAGATCATGGGCGGCACCAAGTTCTACGAACGAGCCGAGATCAAGGACGCGCTGGCCTACCTCGTCGCCGTGGCGAACCCGGCAGACGAGATGGCCGTGCGGCGAATCCTCAACAAGCCGCGCCGCGGCATCGGCGACGTCACCGCGACGGCGATCGCCCGCTTCGCGGAAGAGCACGGCATCACCTTCCGGCAGGCGCTGTCGGTTCCGACCGAACTCGGCTTCGGGCCCAAGATCCAGGCGGCGATCGCTCAGCTCGATGCGGTGCTCGCCGAGGCCACCGAGATCATGCTCCCCGCGACGGGCGAGGTACCCGCACCGACGACGGTCGCCGACGGTCTGAGCGTGCTGCTCTCGAAGAGCGGGTATCTCGACGCCCTTCGAGCCAGCCGCGACCCGCAGGACGAAGCCCGCGTCGAGAACCTCGACGAGTTCGTGGCGGTCGCTCGTGACTTCGCGCGCAACAACCCCGAGGGCACCATCGTCGACTTCCTCACCGAGGTCGCGCTGGTGTCCGACGCCGACGATCTCGACGACGAGTCGGGCTCGGTGTCGCTCATGACCATGCACACGGCGAAGGGTCTCGAGTACGACGCGGTCTTCGTCACGGGGGTCGAGGAAGACCTCATTCCGCATCGCATCTCGGCAGGAGAGCCGGGCGGCCCGCAGGAGGAACGACGGCTGTTCTACGTCGGCATCACGCGAGCGCGAAAGCGTCTGCACCTGTCGCTCGCCATGACTCGGGCCCAGTTCGGCGAGGTGTCGGTCGCGATGCCCAGCCGCTTCCTGCAGGAGATTCCGGCAGGCCTCATCGACTGGCGCCAGTCGCCGGGCGACGTGAACTCCCGCGGCGGCATGCAGTCCCGAGCACTCAACGCCCGGCGCGCCGGCGGATTCGGCGGCACAGGCGGCTCGGGTTCTGGCGATCGATTCGCCGTCACGCCGCTTCCGGGGCGCGACTCTCTGAAGCCTCTGTCGACGGCCATGGACAAGTTCCCGAACCGGGTCACGGCCAAGATGCGCGACAACGGCGACCTCGAGCTGGCCCCAGGCGACCGCATCCGTCACACGGACTTCGGCGACGGGCGAGTGGATGCCGTCACCGGCGAGGGCGCGAAGCGCATCGCCCACGTGCGCTTCGACTCGGCAGGGCAGAAGAAGCTGCTGATCAAGGTCGCGCCGATCGAGAAGATCTGAGCCCCAACTCGTCGACGCGCTCTCGCGCAGCGCACGTTCGCGGGTCCACGTCGCAGCCGGGCCTCGGGTGGTCGGCTTGTGCGTGTTGAGGCGGCCTGGCGGGGCCCCGGCGAAAGTCGGAGCGACTTCGTGGCGGGCAGAGACCGCGCCGTCGCCGGTTAGGCTGGCACATTATGGCTCTGTTCTCCCGCCGCAAGAAGTCCGCTGACACCGCTGTCCCGGCATCCGACATCGCCGAATCCGAGATCACGGAATCAGACGCGGACGCGTCCGGATCCGAGGGCGCTGCCGAGGCCGAACAGGCTCCGACGATCGGCATCTCGGTCCAGGCGTTCCGCGGCGTCGGCGCGCAGGCCGGCCCCGAGGTCTCCCTGGCGGAGCCCGAGCAGGCGCCCGCGCCTGCAGCATCCGCTCCTGCCCCGGCAGCACCGGCTCAGCCCGCCGCCGTCGAAGAACGCCGCCTTCCGCTCGCGCCGCCGATGCCGCCCGAGCAGACCGAGACCGTGCCCGGCATGAAGGACAACGTCCTCCTCCGCGAGGCCCTGAAGGAGATCGAGGCAGGCGCCTCGAACGACCAGCTCCTCGGCGTGATGCGACAGGCGCTGCAGGGACACCTCTACATCCGCGTCAACGGCGACGCCCGCGCGCAGATCGCCGAGGGCAAGCCGCTGTCGGTCGCTGTCGTCCGCGACGGGGACCGACAGTTCATGCTCGCGTTCAGCTCGGCCGCGGCCGTGCGCGACTCCGTGCAGCTCGAGAAGGACCCGTCGGCCACGTCGGCCGTCGCCCAGCCGGTCACCTCCGTCATGCAGCAGGTCGTCGCCGGTGACTTCGCCGGGCTCATCGTCGACAACGCGTCGGTCCCGCACCGTGTCGTCTTCCCGACCGAGCTCCTGCAGAAGGCTCTCGAGCAGGGCGACGCCGAGATGAAGGTGAAGTCGCTGCTCGCCGCACCACGCGAGCAGGACACCGCCGTCAAGGTGGGCGAGGCGCTCGCCGCGAAGAGGATGTGGGTCGCGGTCAACGACGGCGTCGAGGGCGCGCCCGTGGGCATCGCCGAGGCGCAGACCCCCGACGGCAAGAGGTTCCTGCAGCTGTTCTCGCACCCGCTCGAGGTCATCGCCCTCGGACGCGGCGATCGCCCGCTGCCGTTCGAGCCCGTGCAGCTGGCGAAGGTGCTCGCCGGTCACACCGAGATGGCGGGCGTGATCATCGATCCGGCCGGCCCCACCCTGGTCGTCGAGCGCGACGCCCTCGCCCCCGTGCTGGTGCTGGCCGTCGACATCGAGGAGTGATCGCGGGGCTTTCGCACGTCGGATGCGGCCTCTAGGGTCGAGTCATGGCCTCAGAGCGCATCACCCTGACCATCGCCGATCCTGACGGAGAGCGCGAGGTCGCGCTGTCGAGTCCGAACAAGGCGGTCTGGCCGGGGCCGGGGATCACCAAGGCCGAGCTCGCCGACTACTTCCAGGCCGTGAGCGGTCCGTTCCTCGAGGCGAACGGCAACAGGCCGGTGTCGCTCGAGCGGTTCCGCAACGGCGTCGGCGGCGGCGCGGGCTTCTTCTCGAAGAACCCGCCGGCCGGCACCCCCGACTTCGTCGACGCGGTGATGGTGACGTACAACAGCGGGCGGCAGCATCCGCAGATCGTGCTCAACCGGCCGAGCGCCATCGTCTGGGCGGCGCAGATGAACACGATCGTGTTCCATCCGTGGGCGTCGCTCGCGACGGACCCCGACAACCCGGTCGAGTTGCGGATCGACCTCGACCCCCAGCCGGGCACCGACTTCGCAGATGCCATCCCCGCCGCCCACGCGCTTCGCGAGGTGCTGCGCGAGGCAGGACTCGAGGCGTTCGTGAAGACGAGCGGCAACCGCGGACTGCACGTGTTCGCACCGATCGAGCCGACGCACGAGTTCCTCGACGTCCGCCACGCGGTGATCGCCGCCGGCCGCGAGCTCGAACGGCGGATGCCGGACCAGGTGACGACCAACTGGTGGAAGGAGGAGAGGGGAGAGCGAATCTTCGTCGACTTCAACCAGGCGAACCGCGACCGCACGATGGCGGGCGCCTACAGCCCGCGTGCCCTTCCTGGTGCGACCGTGTCGACGCCCGTGCACTGGGACGAGCTCGACGGGCTCGATCCCGCGCAGTTCACGGTGCGCAGCGTGCCGAAGAGGCTGGCCGAGGTCGGCGATCCGTGGGCCGGCAAGCAGGACACGCCCGGGCGCATCGACACGCTGCTGGAGTGGTGGGAGCGCGACAAGGACAACGGCCTGGGCGAGCTCCCGTTCCCGCCGGAGTTCCCGAAGATGCCGGGAGAGCCTCCGCGGGTGCAGCCGAGCAAGAAGGTCGCCGCCAACTGGGACGAGAACGGCGATCCGGTCGACGATTGACCTCAGCTGAGCACGCCGGCGAGGTCGTAGCCCGCGACCGTGTCGAGCTGCTCGTAGGTGCACGATCGCGCGTCGCGGTCGGGCCGCCACCGCTCGAACTGCACGGTGTGGCGGAACCGCGCTCCCTCGAGCTGGTCGTAGCGCACCTCGAGCACCCGCTCCGGACGCAGCCGCACGAAAGACACGTCCTTCGCGCCGCTGAAGCGCGAGCGTTCCCCTTCGCCGGTCACGGCCTCGCCCGCGTCGTCGCGCTCGACGAGCGGAGCCAGCTCCTCCACCAGCTCCTGGCGACGCGCATCGCTCCAGGCCGCGACCCCGCCGACCTGGCGCAGCGCTCCGTCGGAGTCGTACAGGCCGACGAGCAGCGATCCGACTCCCGAGCCCGACTTGTGGATCCGGTAGCCGAGCGCGACGACGTCCGCCGTGCGGGCGTGCTTGATCTTGATGAGAGTGCGCTTGTTCGGGGCGTACGGCTGGTCGAGCGGCTTGGCGACGACGCCGTCGAGCCCGGCGCCTTCGAACTCGGCGAGCCAGCGGACCGCGACATCACGGTCGCGCGTCGTGCGGGTGAGGTGCAGCGGATGCTCGACGCGCTCCATCAGCCGTTCGAGGCGCTCCCTGCGCTCCGCGAACGGCGCCGCCTGCAGATCGTCGTCGCCCTCTGCGAGCAGATCGAAGGCGACGAACATGGCAGGAGTCTCGACCGACAGCTTCGACACCCGGGACGCCGCGGGATGGATGCGCTGACTGAGCGCCTCCCAGTCGAGGCGCTGCGCCCCTGCGCGGCCCGTGGCGACGACGATCTCGCCGTCGAGCAGGCAGGGCCCTGGCAGCAGCCGCGGGATCGCCTCGACGAGCTCGGGGAAGTAGCGGGTCAGCGGCTTCGCCCCGCGCGATCCGATCTCGACGTTCTCGCCGTCCCACGCGACGAGCCCGCGGAAGCCGTCCCACTTCGGCTCGAACAGCAGTCCGCCGCTCGTCTTCGCAGGATCCGGAACGGATGCCGCGGCCTTCGCCAGCATCGGGGCGGGGATGTCGTAGCGCATGAGGTCCATCTTGGCGCGCGCCACGTCTGCGGGGTAGTGCGGATGCTTCGGGACGGGCTTGCCGGGATCAGCGGAACAGCTCGCCCAGCGTCGCGGGGGTGCCGGCGTCGGCGAGGGCGGTGCGGGCGGCGTGCCAGCCGGCCATGCCGTTCACACCGGGGCCGGGCGGGGTCGACGCCGAAGCGAGGTAGACACCGCGCATCGGCGTGCGCCACGGCTTCGTGCCGAGGACAGGCCGCCGCAGCGCCTGCGGGATCGTGAACGCGCCGCCGAGGATGTCGCCGCCGATCTCGGCGGGGTTGATCGCCTCGCGAGACGATGCCGGCACCGCATGCGTCGCGAGGATCCTGTCCCGGAAACCCGGAGCGAAGCGCTCGACCTGCTGAGTGATCAGCTCGGTCGCGTCGAGATCGGATCCCTGAGGCACGTGGATGTAGGCCCAGAGCACGGCCTTGCCCTCGGGGGCGCGGGTCGGATCGAAGACCGACGGCTGCACGGTCAGCACGTACGGACGATCGCTCACGCGCCCCGCGGCGACGGCGTTCTCGCTCGCCCACACTTCGGCCTGCGTGCCGCCGACGTGGACGGTCGGCGACTGAGCCACGTGCGCGTTCGCCCACGGGATCGGGCCGTCCAGTGCGAAATCGACCTTTGCTGCGGCAGGACCGTAGCGGTATGCGCGCAGCGCCCGCGCGTACCGGGCCGGGATATCGGGGTGCGTGAGCGCGAGCCGCGGCGAGGTGTTCAGCAGCAGCAGGTCGCCGCGCGTCGCATCGCCCCAGTCGAGCGCGCCGAGATCGGTCACGTGCACGCCGGTCTCGACCGAACCGCCATGCGCCTCGAGGTCGGCGACCATGGTGTCGGCGATACGCTGAGCACCACCACGCGGGTACATCCACCCTCCGGCGTGGGCCTGTGCGGCGAGCAGCAACCCGGCTGCGGCGCCCGCGAGCGAGGGGAGCGGCGTGTTCGCGTGAGCGAGGACGCCCGAGATCAGGCCGGCCGCCTCTTCCGTGTGGAAGGTCCTCTTCGCGAGCGGCGTTCCCTCTTCGAGCATCCGCATCGCGTACCTGATCGCGGTGATCGGCTGTTGGGGGATTCGCAGCATCTGGTTGCCGGTGAAGTCGACGACGCCGTCGATGTGCCGGCTCAGCGGGCGCAGCAGCGACAGCCATGCCTTTCCGTCGTCGCCGAGAGCGGATGCCGTGCGCTCGATGTCGCGCCAGGCGATGCCGGCGCGGCCGCCGTCGAGCGGGTGCGCGTAGGAGATATCGGGGACGATCCAGTCGATCCGCTCGGCGAGACCGAAGGCCTGAAAGAACGGCGAGGCGAGGGCGGCGGGGTGGGCGGCCGAGCAGACGTCGTGCACGAAGCCGGGGAGGGTCGACTCGGCGGAGCGCACGCCGCCGCCGATCGTGTCTGCGGCCTCGAGCACCCGCACTTCGTAGCCGGCCCGCGCGAGCGACACCGCGGCCGCCAGTCCGTTGGGGCCGGACCCGATGATCGTCGCGCGCGTCATGCCCCCAGTCTTCCACGAGGGAGGCGGTGTTCGCGCTGCTCCTGAGGTGAGATCATTGAAGAGATGACTGAACCACAGGGACCCACACCGACCGGCACTTCCCGCCCGTATCGATCGCTCACGGAGGCGCTCCGCGCGCACCGCATCGCCCTGGAGAACTACGAGTTCATCACCGCGGTCACGGATGCCGTCGGCATCTCGAGCTACATCGATCGCGGACGCTACATCGAGGCGATCCGTCGAGGCGAGGGCGCCGCCCTCCACATCGGACGCACCTACACGAACGGCTTCGCAGAGGACGAGGTCGTGACCATCGGCTCTACTGCGCTGCGGCTTCAGCCCAGCGAGGGGCGCGAGCCGTACTTCTTCGTCACGCACCCGAGCGAGTATCCGCCGGCAGCGACGACAGCCCGCTCGATGCGTCCGAGCACTCCGCGGGCGCCCAAGGTCCCCGGCGCCGGAGCATCGCGGACGGCGACGACGACGCGGAACGCGAAGCCCATCGAGCGCGACTACGGCGTGTGCGACGTGTGCTTCATGGTGAAGACCGCCGCTGGCGGCTGCGCCTGCGACTAGTCGCCCGACGCCGCGGACGCGTCGATCCGCACGCCTGTCAGCTCCTCGGAGATGCGCCAGATGCGCGCGGCAGCGTCGTCGTCACGCAGCGGCGGATAGAGCTTCTGAGGGCCGGGTGCGCCTCCCAGATGGCCGAACCCTGATGGGCCGTAGAAGCCGCCGCCGACGGCATCCGGCGAGGTCGCCGCGAAGAGCGCGGGAAGCCCTGCCGTCTCGGCGGTGCCGACAAGGATGCCGCGGCGTGCGAGCGCGCCGATGACGCGCCGACCGGTGGTCTGAGCGCTCCGCCCGAGCTCGGGCTGCGCGGACAGCAGATTCGACGGGGCGACGCCGGGATGCGAGAGCGCGCTCGTGATTCCCCAGCCTTCTCGGCGGCTTCGCCGCTCGAGCTCGAGCCCGAACAGGCCGAAGGCGATCTTCGATTGACGGTACGCGCCCATGCCGTCGTACGAGCGCTCCCACTGCAAGTCGTTCCAGTTAGTGGTTCCGTGTTGCGCGGCGACGCTGATCTGCGATACGACTCGCGCCTTGCCGGCCACCAGCAAGGGGAGGAGATGCCCCACGAGAGCGAAATGGCCGAGGTGGTTCGCGCCGAACTGCAGTTCGAAGCCGTCGGACGTGGTGCGCCGTTCGGGCGGAGTCATGACGCCCGCATTTGCGATCAGGATGTTGATCGGCGTCTCCTCGGAGGCGAGGGCCGCCCCAAGCGTGGCGACGGAATCCAACGACGCGAGGTCGAGATCACGCAGCGAGACGCGCGCGTCGGGAACGGAGCGACGAATGGTCTCGATGGCCGCGGCGCCCTTCTGGCGGTTGCGCACAGGCATCACGACCTCGGTGCCCGCCGCGGCTAGCCGTGCGGCGATGCCCAGGCCGATCCCGTCGCTGGCGCCGGTGACAACGGCGCGGGCATCGTGCTGTGCCGGAATGATCAGGTCCATACTGTTGCGTGACATTGTTCCTCCTCGTGACTGCGTCGATCGTGTCGCGATTCGGCAGCGGCATCCAGGGATCGTCGGTCCGTGGATCGTTCCCGCCGTGCCTGATAGAACGGAGTGGACGGCGGGAGAGACGCATGACAGTCGACAGGCGGGGCCTGGCCGAGTTCCTCCGCGGGCGGAGGGAGACTCTGCAGCCGGAGGACGTCGGATTGCCGCGAGGAGAACGACGGCGCACGAGCGGTCTGCGCCGGGAGGAGGCGGCCGTACTGTGCCACATGTCGTCCGACTACTACGCACGACTGGAGCAGGAACGCGGACCGCAGCCGTCGGTGCAGATGGTCGCGGCGATCGCTCAAGGGCTGCATCTGTCGCACGACGAACGCGACCACCTGTTCGCCCTGGCAGGGCACACCCCGCCAGCGAGAGCATCCGCGAGCGACCATGTCGGTCCGGGGATGCTGCGCATCTTCGACCGGCTCCACGACACGCCAGTCGAGATCGTGACCGAGCTGGGCGAGACTCTGCGCCAGAACACACTCGGTGCCGCGCTGGTAGGAGATCTCAGCCACGTCCGCGGTCCCGAGCGCAGCATCGGTTACCGCTGGTTCACCGAGCCGTCGACCAGAGCGGTCTACCACCCGGACGACCATGAGTTCCTGTCACGTCTCTGGGTCTCGGGGCTCAGAGAGGTCGCGACGCGCCGGGGAGCGCACTCGCGTGCCGCCCGCTACGTCTCGATGCTGAGCGCGCAGAGCGCGGAATTCAGGGAACTCTGGGAGCGGCACGAGGTGGGGTTGCGCCCGCAGCGAGACAAGCGGTTCATCCACCCCGAGCTCGGTCTGCTCGAGCTGGCCTGTCAGACCCTCGTGGATCCGGAGCAGTCGCAGGCTCTGCTCGTCTACACCGCCGCACCCGGAAGTGAGAGCCACGAGAAGCTGCGGCTCCTCTCTGTGATCGGGACGCAGAGCTTCACCTCATCAGAGGAGGGGGCCGACGGGTGATCGTCATTCGCCGCCCCCGGTCGAGGACGATCAGACGAACGCGCTCATCCCCGTGATGTCGCGTCCGAGGAGCAGCGCCTGCACGCTCTCGGTGCCTTCGTAGGTGTGGATCGCCTCGATATCGGCCAGGTGCTGCATGACGCCGTTCTCGAGCAGGATTCCGTTGCCGCCGAGCAGGTCGCGGGCGGTGGATGCGACCCGGCGTGCTGCCCGCGTGTTGTGGAACTTCGCGAGTGAGGCCTGCGTCGGGCGCAGTTCTCCTGCGGTCTCGAGATCCGCGAGGCGGCGGCAGTACAGCTGCATCGCGGTGAGGTCCTCGAGCATGTGCGTCAGGCGCTCCTGCACCATCTGGAACTTCGCCAGCGGCTTGCCGAACTGCACGCGCTGGGTGGAGTAGGCGAGCGCGGCCTCGTAGCACGCCGTCGCATGGCCCAGCGCCGACCAGGCGACCCCGGAGCGGGTCGCGTAGAGCACCGTCGAGGCGTCCTTGAAGCTGTGAGTGCCGGGGAGCGCGGCGTCCAGCGGCACGCGCACGTCGTCGAGGACGATGTGCGCCTGATGGATCGCGCGCAGTGAGGCCTTGCCGCGGATCGCCGTTCCCTTGTAACCGGGAGCGTCCTGTTCGACGAGGAAGCACCGCACCGCACCGTGCTCGGGTGCCGTCTCGTCGTCGACGCGTGCCCACACGAAAGTGATGCCGCCGGACGCGCCGTTGCCGATCCACTTCTTGGCGCCGCGGATGACCCACTCCTCGCCCTCGCGGCGTGCGACCGTCTCGAGGGAGACCGAGTCTGAGCCGTGGTCGGGCTCCGTGAGTGCGAACGATCCGAAGACCGAGCCGTCGGCGAGAGCCGTCAGCCACTTCTCCTGCTGAGCTTCCGATCCGAAGAGCGCGAGCGTGCGCAGGGCGAGTCCGCCCTGGACGGCGAGAACCGTGCCGAGCGAGCCGTCGCCCCGTGAGATCTCCATGTTCACGAGCCCGGCAGCCAACGGCGACAGGCGGGTGAGGGACGGATGCTCGATGCCGTCGACCACGAGATCCATCTCGCCCATGCGCCGGGCGGCGTCGAGCGGGTACTCGGCGCGGTCCCACGCATCCGCCATCTGCGGTCCGACCTCGTCGATGTACGCCTTCGCACGGTCCCAGGCTGCGCGATCGGTGGCGGGGATGTCGGCGAAGACGGCGTAGTAGTCGCTGTCCTGCCGGCCCGTGATGTCGTACGACGAGACGCGCTCGCCGGGGAAGGGGGAAGCTTCGATGCTCATGGGGGCTCCTTCGTGGCACTAAGTATCGTACAGCGCGACACTCGGTTTCACGAGCCGAGGTGCGCGACGCGGTCGCCCCGGTGTGAAAGGTCCCATCTCCGGTGCGAAGGTCCCACTCCTGCGTGCGAAAAGTCGGAGTTCGGGGACGACTCGCCGGCGCGCGGACCGACCGCTCGGCGTGTCGCAACAAGACTCCGACTTTTCGCACCGGAAGGCCCGGACGGGGAGGCAGGAGCGGGAGGCGGCACCGGGCGGCACCGGGAGACCCGCGCGCGGGCGAACCGCGGGCGAACCGGAGGGGGTCTGGGTCGGGAGCGGGGGTCAGTCGAGCTGGGTCCGAAGGCGCCGAGTGATCTCGGCGATCGGCATCGAACGCGGGAAGACCGCGACCACGAGGTCGTCGGGAGCCTCGGCGGGCGTCTCGGCGAGCACTCCGTAGCGACGACGCACGTCGGTCAGCGCCGACTGCAGCGTCGACAGCGGGATCTTCTTCTTGCCGCGGAGCAGTTGCCGCAGCACGTGGTTGTGCACCGCGGTGACGAGAGCGGCGAAGCCGACGGCATCCAACGGGTCGATGCCGGGAAGCGAACTGCGCAGATACTCGTCGAACAGCCGCTCGTAGCGGAACACCGTGATGATCTCGCGCTCGCGCAGCACCGGCACCTGCCGCACGATCTGATAGCGGCGTCGGGCGAGCTCGGGGTCGTGCGCGAAGTAGGAATAGACCGACTCGGATGCTGCGCACACCGCGCCCCAGGGGTCGTCGTGCCCTTCGGCGAGGAAACCGCGGAGCTGCTCGATCAGCACTTCGTGATCCGCGAAGACCACATCCTCCTTGCCGCCGAACTGCCGGAAGAAGGTCGAGCGCGAGACACCCGCCGCCTTCGCGATCTGCTCCACGGACGTCTGGTCGAAGCCCTGGCTCTGGAACAGTTCGAGCGCGGCGGCGACGACGGCGGAGCGCGGCGATGCGGATTCGTGCATGAGAAGAGCCTAGAACCTCGGCGCCGCGACATGACGGCGAGTGTCGTCATCGACCGCGTCCGTCCGAGAGCCGGTGACGCCCGCTCCTCAAGGGCCGGTCAGCAGGGGGTAGTAAGCTGGGGGACTGGTCGATGTCTCGACATCGAGAGAATTACCAGGCCGAATCCCAGTGAAGGAACCACAGTGGATCTGTACGAGTACCAGGCACGAGACGTTTTCGAGAAGTACGGAGTGCCGGTCCTCGCCGGCATCGTCGCGGACACCCCCGAGGAGGTGAAAGTGGCAGCCGAGAAGATCGGCGGCGTGGTCGTCGTCAAGGCGCAGGTCAAGACCGGTGGTCGTGGCAAGGCGGGCGGCGTCAAGGTCGCGAAGACCCCCGATGAGGCATATGAGGCTGCCAAGGCGATCCTCGGTCTCGATATCAAGGGCCACATCGTCAAGCGTGTGATGGTCGCCCAGGGCGCGGCGATCGCCGAGGAGTTCTATTTCTCCGTGCTGCTGGACCGCGCCAACCGCTCCTACCTCTCCCTCTGCTCCGTCGAGGGCGGCATGGAGATCGAGCAGCTCGCCGTCGAGAAGCCCGAGGCTCTCGCCCGCGTCGAGGTGAACCCGCTGACGGGCATCGACAAGGCCAAGGCCGTCGAGATCGCCCGCGCCGCGAACTTCCCGGAGGACCTCGTCGAGAAGGTCTCCGACGTGTTCGTGAAGCTCTTCGACGTCTACAAGGGCGAGGATGCCACGCTCGTCGAGGTGAACCCGCTGGTGCGCACCGAGTCCGGCGACATCATCGCTCTCGACGGCAAGGTCACGCTCGACGACAACGCGTCGGAGATCCGCCACCCCGAGCACGAGGCGCTCGAGGACAAGGACGCCGCAGACCCGCTCGAGGCGAAGGCCAAGCAGAGCGGCCTCAACTACGTGAAGCTCGACGGCGAGGTCGGCATCATCGGCAACGGCGCGGGCCTCGTCATGTCGACTCTCGACGTGGTGGCATACGCCGGTGAGAACCACAACGGCGTGAAGCCCGCGAACTTCCTCGACATCGGCGGCGGCGCCTCGGCTGAGGTCATGGCCGCAGGGCTCGACGTCATCCTCGGCGACCCGCAGGTCAAGAGCGTCTTCGTCAACGTCTTCGGCGGCATCACCGCGTGCGACGCCGTCGCGAACGGCATCAAGGGCGCCCTCGAGACGCTCGGCGCGACGGCATCCAAGCCGCTCGTCGTCCGCCTCGACGGCAACCGCGTCGACGAGGGTCGTGCGATCCTCGCCGAGTACGCGCACCCGCTCGTCACGCTCGCCGCCACCATGGACGAGGGCGCCGACAAGGCCGCCGAACTCGCCAACGCCTGACGCCCGCTTCGACACAAGGACTAGAGAAGAAAATGTCGATCTACCTCAACAAGGACTCCAAGGTCATCGTCCAGGGCATCACCGGCGGCGAGGGCACCAAGCACACCGCTCTCATGCTGAAGGCCGGCACCCAGGTCGTCGGCGGCGTGAACGCCCGCAAGGCCGGCACCACGGTGTCGCACACCGACAAGGACGGCAACGCCGTCGAGCTCCCCGTCTTCGCCTCGGTCGCCGAGGCCATGAAGGAGACCGGCGCTGACGTGTCGATCGCCTTCGTCCCCGGCGCCTTCACGAAGGACGCGATGATCGAGGCCATCGACGCCGAGATCCCGCTGCTCGTGGTCATCACCGAGGGCGTCCCCGTCGGCGACTCGGCCGAGGCATGGGCCTACGCCCAGAGCAAGGGCAACAAGACGCGCATCATCGGCCCGAACTGCCCCGGCATCATCACCCCCGGTGAGGCGCTCGTCGGCATCACCCCGGCGAACATCACCGGCAAGGGCCCGATCGGTCTCGTGTCGAAGTCGGGCACCCTGACCTACCAGATGATGTTCGAGCTGCGCGACCTGGGCTTCTCGACCGCCATCGGCATCGGCGGCGACCCGGTCATCGGCACCACGCACATCGACGCACTCGCGGCGTTCGAGGCCGACCCCGAGACCAAGGCGATCGTCATGATCGGCGAGATCGGCGGCGACGCCGAAGAGCGCGCGGCCGACTACATCAAGGCGCACGTCACCAAGCCGGTCGTCGGCTACGTCGCGGGCTTCACGGCCCCCGAGGGCAAGACCATGGGCCACGCCGGCGCCATCGTCTCCGGCTCTGCGGGCACCGCGCAGGCGAAGAAGGAGGCCCTCGAGGCCGCCGGCGTCAAGGTCGGCAAGACGCCGTCCGAGACCGCCGCTCTCATGCGCGCCGTGATCGAATCGCTCTGACGCGATAGAATCATCAGGAAGGCCCCGGGCTCCACCCCGGGGCCTTTCT
>JAEKKN010000044.1 GCA_019510305.1 Microbacterium sp. | reverse complement strand
GTGCAGGAAGAGGTCGGCCTGCGGATCGCGCTTGGACAGCTTCTTGTTGCCGGTCTCGCCCAGGACGAGCGGCATGTGCGCGAAACGCGGCACGAAGGTCGTGACTCCGGCGTCGATCAACGCGGCGTAGAGGGCCAACTGACGAGCCGTGGACGGCATGAGGTCCTCACCGCGCAGCACGTGGGTGATGCCCATGAGCGCATCGTCGACCGGGTTCACGAACGTGTACAGCGGCACGCCGTTCGGGCGCACGACCACGAAGTCCGGGAAGGATCCGGCGGGGAAGGTGACCTCGCCGCGGATGAGGTCGACGTAGGTGAGGTCCTCGTCCGGCACGCGCAGGCGCAGAGCGGGCTGGCGGCCCTCGGCGCGGAACGCGGTCTTCTGCTCCTCCGTGAGGTCACGGTCGAAGTTGTCGTAGCCGAGCTGCTTCGCGCGGCCGTTCGCCTCGTTGCGGGCGTCGATCTCCTCGGCGTTCGAGTAGCTCTCGTACAGAGCGCCGGTGGCGACGAGCTTGTCGATCACGCCGCGGTAGATGTCGTGGCGCTGCGACTGGCGGTACGGCTCGTGCGGGCCGCCGACCTCGACGCCCTCATCCCAGTCGATCTTCAGCCACGTGAGCGCGTCGACGAGCTGACGGAAGCTCTCCTCGCTGTCGCGCGCGGCGTCGGTGTCTTCGATGCGGAACACCATCTTGCCGCCGGTGTGGCGGGCGTACGCCCAGTTGTAGAGGGCGGTGCGGATCATGCCGACGTGCGGCAGACCGGTCGGAGACGGGCAGAAGCGGACGCGGACGTCGGCACCACTAGCGGTCGTGGTGAGGGGGTGAGGAGTAGCCATAGCCCTTCGATTCTACGCGGCGCGCCCTCGCGCGAGCGGCGAGAGCACCACGATCGCGGCGACGATGACGGATGCGGCGATCCCGAGCCCCGCGTACTGGAAGTTCGACAAGATCACACCAGCGAGCACGGCGCCCGCGGCCGCGCACAGGCTCATAAGGGAGTCGCTGCGTCCTTGACGCCGGGTGCGCAGCTCGGGCGCACTCGATTCGGTGAGCAGCGCTGCGCCGGCGACCGTCGCTGCGCTCCAGCCGAGCCCGAGCAGGATGAGCGCCACGATGACTCCCCACGCCTGATCATTGGCGAACACGGCGAACGCCAGAGCGCCGCCGAGCAGCACCTGACCGATCAACACCACCCGCAGGCGGCCCAGGCGATCCGCGAGGATGCCGAACACCGGTGACAGCGCGTACATGCCGCCGACGTGCAGCGCGATCGTGATGCCGACCAGTGCCGAGACGTCGGCAGGCGTCGTGGCCGTCCCGTGCATCTCGTGCGCCATGTGCGACAGATGCACCGGGGTCATCGCCATGACCGACGCCATCACCACATGCGACCCCGCGACGGCGAAGATCGCATACCGCGCCACGACCGGCCGATCCTCTCGTACGGTGCTGGCGACGGTTGCGGCTGCCCTGGCGAGCCGTTGTGCCGTCAGGAGCGGATCGGGCCTGAGCGCGACCAGATACAGCACGAGGGCGAGACACTGCGCGACGAACGAGAACGCGTAGGACCCCGTCTGCGGCGGCATCCCCAGTGCATGCCCGACGACCTCACCCGGAGCGAGCAGCAACGGCCCCGCCACTCCCCCGATCGTCGTCGACCACACGACGATCGACAGGTCGCGACCGCGATGCTCCGGGGCGGCGAGATCGGTGGCGGCGAACCGTGACTGCAGGTTTCCCGCGTTGCCTGCCCCGATGGTGAGCGTGCCGAGCAGCAGCAGAGGGAAGATGCGCAGCGCCACCGCGAGCACCACGATCATGATGCCGACCAGAGCGAAGATGTTGCCGAGCGTCAGTGCGCGCCGCCGTCCGACGCGGGCTGCCATCCTCGCGAGCGGGATCGAGCAGAGCGCCGGCCCGAGGGTCACGGATGCCGTGGCGAGGCCCGAGAGACCATCGTCACCCGAGAGATCCGCCGCGAGCAGCGCCCCCAGGGACACTGTGGCGCCGAAAGCGATCCCGCCGAGCACCTGCCCCGCAGAAAGCACCATGACGGTGCGCCGCTGCACGGCCGCCTGCTGCTCGGCGGCGAGTGTGATCACCGCGCGTCGCGAACGACGTTGCGCAGGATGCCGAGTCCTGAGATCTCGACCTCGACGATGTCACCAGCGTCAAAGGCACCGACACCGGCCGGTGTGCCGGTGAGGATCACGTCACCGGGCAGCAGAGTGAACACAGCCGAGGCGTACTCGATGATCGACGCGACGGAGTGGATCATGTCGGTCAGCCGAGCGTGCTGGCGCACCTCTCCGTTCACGCGGGTCTCGATCGTGGCGGACGCGGGATCGAAGTCGGTCTCGATCACCGGCCCGAGGGGGCAGAACGTGTCGAAGCCCTTGGCCCGCGACCACTGTCCGTCCTTGCGCTGCAGGTCACGCGCCGTGACGTCGTTGCCGATCGTGTACCCGAGCACGTAGCTCAGAGCATCCGCCGCCGTGACGTTCTTCGCGATCTTGCCGATCACGACGGCGAGCTCGCCCTCGTACTCGGTCTGCTGCGAGAGCGATGGGCGGACGATCGTGTCGCTCGGGCCGATCACCGCGGTGTTCGGCTTCAGGAAGAGCAGAGGCTCCTCCGGAGCCGTTCCGCCCATCTCCGCCGCGTGGTCGTGGTAGTTCTTGCCGACGCAGACAACCTTCGACCGCGGGATGACCGGCGCGAGCAGCGCGGCATCCGCGAGCGGCACCCGCTGCCCCGTGGGTTCGTAACCCGCGAACATCGGGTCGCCGGCGAGCACGACAAGGTCGGACTCGTCGACGATGCCGTACATGATGGCGTCGTCATGGCTGAATCGTGCGATCTTCACCAGTCCACCCTATCCAGCCCTCGCACTCGCGGTGCGGGCGACAAGGGGTCAGACGAGGCGGAGCAACCAGCCGTGCTTGTCTTCGCGGCGACCGTACTGGATGTCGGTGAGCTCCTCGCGCAGCGACAGTGCGAGTTCGCCGAGCGGCTGCTCCTCTTCGAAATCGGTGCCGACCAGCGCGCCGATCGGCGTCACGACCGCGGCCGTGCCGCAGGCGAAAACCTCGACGATGTCGCCGGACGAGACGCCTTCGCGCCATTCGTCGATCGAGATGGGACGCTTCTCGACGGTGTAGCCACGGTCTTCCGCGAGCTGCAGCAGCGAGTCGCGCGTGATCCCTTCGAGGATGCTGTCGGACTCGGGCGTCACGATACGGCCGTCCTTGAAGACGAACACGACGTTCATGCCGCCGAGCTCCTCGACGTCGTGGTTCTCGTTGAGGAACACGACCTGATCGCAGCCCTTCTCATACGCCTCGGCCTGCGGGAGCAGACTGGATGCGTAATTGCCGCCGGTCTTCGCCTTGCCCGTGCCACCGCGGCCTGCGCGGGCGTAGTCCTCGGAGAGCCAGATGCGAACCGGCTTCACGCCCCCGGTGAAGTAGGCGCCGGCGGGGCTCGCGATCACGTAATACGCGACCTTCTGCGCGGCGCGCACGCCGAGGAACGCTTCCTTCGCGAACATGAACGGACGCAGGTACAGGCTCTGATCCGCGCCGGAGGGCACCCACCGCTCGTCGACCGAGACCAGCTGGCGCAGCGACTCGATGAAGTACTCGCTCGGCAGCTCGGGGAGCGCGAGACGTCGTGCGCTGGCCTGCAGTCGCGCCGCATTGCGGTCGGGACGGAAGGTGTGCACCGAGCCGTCTGCATGCCGGTACGCTTTGATGCCTTCGAAGATCTCCTGCGCGTAGTGCAGCACGGACGCCGCCGGGTCGAGCGGGATCGGACCGTAGGGCTGCACACGGGGCCGATGCCATCCGCCCTTTACCGACCAGCAGATGTCGACCATGTGGTCGGTGAAGACGACACCGAAGCCCGGGTTCTCCAGGACTTCGGCGACCCGGGCGGAGGTTGCCGCGTTCAGGTTCTTCGTCACCGCGAACTCCAGCGGAGCCACAGTCGCCTCAGCGTCGATCGTCGTCATCTCGTCTTCCATTCCTCGTGCGTGGGCGCGTCCTCGCGCCTTTTCAGCCTACGCCTGTCGTTCAGAGACGTGCAGCGATGGCCGAACCGATGTCGGCCGTCGTACGCGCCCCCGTGCGGGCCGCGATGTCCGCCTACACGGCCGCGCTCACGCGTGCCGATTCCGCGGTCAACCCCAGATGGTCGAGCAGCAGCGCGACCGAGAGGATCGCCGCGGTCGGGTCGGCCTTCTGCTGCCCCGCGATGTCGGGCGCGGATCCGTGCACCGGCTCGAACATCGACGGGAAGGCGCCCTCGGGATTGATGTTGCCCGATGCGGCGAGGCCGATCCCCCCGGTGACCGCGCCTGCCAGATCGGTGAGGATATCTCCGAACAGGTTGTCGGTGACGATCACGTCGAATCGCGAGGGGTCTGTCACGAGGAAGATCGTCGCGGCGTCGACGTGGAGATAGTCGACGGCCACATCGGGGTGCTCGGCGGCGACCTCATCCACGATGCGCTGCCAGATGGCACCCGCGTGCACGAGCACGTTCGTCTTGTGCACGAGGGTGAGCTTGCGGCGCCGGCGCTCGGCAAGCTCGAACGCGTAGCGGACGACGCGCTCGACCCCGAAGGCGGTGTTGACGCTGGTCTCGTTGGCGACCTCGTGCGGGGTGCCCTTGCGGATCGCTCCCCCGTTGCCGACGTACGGCCCCTCCGTGCCCTCGCGCACCACGACGAAGTCGATCTCGCCAGGGTTAGCCAGGGGTCCGGCCGCTCCGGCGAACAGCTTGGACGGACGCAGGTTGACGTAGTGATCGAGTGTGAAGCGCAGTTTCAGCAGCAGCCCGCGCTCGATGTTCGCATATTTCAGACGAGGGTCGCCGGGCTGGCCGCCGACGGCGCCCAGCAGGATCGCGTCATTCGCGCCGATCGCCGCGAGGTCTTCGTCGGTCAGGGTGTCGCCGGTCTCGAGGAAACGCGCGGCGCCCAGCGAGAAGCGGGTCTTCTCGAACGAGACGCCACTGCCGGCCGTCGCCGCATCGAGCACCTTCTCGGCTTCTGCGACGACCTCGGGCCCGATGCCGTCACCGGGGATGACGGCAAGCTTGACGACGCGCGACATGACACTCCTAGCACTGGGGAGGAACCGACGCGCTCACACCGATGGGATCGTCGGTTCAGGATCCATCCAGCGTAGCGCCGCCCCGGGGCGCCCGTTGTCCGCGTGACAGCGAGCGCCCGGGTGGAATGAGGATCAGGCGGCGGGGTGCGACGAGCGCAGCGTGACGGCGGCGATCACGCCTGCGAGGACCACGAGCCCCGCTCCGATCAGCGATGTGACCATGATCCCCGACCCGAACGCCGTGGCGGCGGCATCCCACAACGCCGTCCCGAGTGTCTCGGGCAGCTCCGCCGCTGCCGTGTACGCGCCGGCGAGCGTCTCTTCGGCGGCGCGCGCCGCCTCTGCGGGCAGCCCCTCCGGCAGGACGAGCGCGCCCCGGTAGAAGGCTGTGATGATTCCACCGAGCACGGCCGTCCCGAGCACGGCTCCGAGTTCGTACGCGGTCTCGGACACGGCGCTCGCCGCGCCGGCCTTCTCCGCTGGTGCGCTCGAAAGGATGAGCTCGTTGGAGATCGTCTCCGCGGCGCCGATCCCGAGGCCGAGCACGACGAACGCGACGATCAGCGGCGCGACGCCGTGCTCGGAGGTCGTGAACGCGACGACCAGATAGCCCGCCACCGAGAAGACGAGCGCCGCAGGAATCAGCACACGCGGGTGAACGCGACGCGAGATCGGCACGACCGTGAGGCCCGCCACGATCATCGCCGCCATGCCTGGCACCAGAGCGAATCCGGCGACCATCGGCGAGAGGCCGAGCACGAGCTGCAGGTGCTGCGACACGAAGTAGAGGAAGCCCACGAGGGCCACCACGCTCAGGAGGTTCACGAGAATCGCTCCCGAGAACGTGCCGCGACGGAACAGCGCCATGTCGAGCATCGGGATGTCGGCGCGCAACTGGCGGCGCACGAACAGCGCACCGAGCAGAACGCCCAGCACCGCCCAGGCGCCCGCGACGAGCGACGGACCGTCGGTCGCAAAGGACTTGATCGCGTATACGACCGGGATCATCGCGCCCATCGAGAGCAGGATGCTGATCGGGTCGATGCGACCCGGGTGAGGATCACGACTCTCCGGAACCAGAAGCGGCGCCGCGATGAGCAGCGGGATCAGCACGGGGACCGCCACGAGGAAGACGGACCCCCACGCGAAGTGCTCGAGAAGGAAGCCTCCGACGATGGGTCCGAGGGCGGAGCCCGCCGAGAACGCCGAGGCCCACACCGCGATCGCGAGGCGTCGCTGGTCGCGGTTGCGGAAGATCGAGCGCAGCAGGGAGAGCGTCGAGGGCATGAGCATGGCGCCGAAGAAACCGAGCAGCGCGCGTGCGGCGATCAGCAGACCGGCGGTCGGGGCGAAGGCGGCCAGCGCCGACACCGCGGCGAATCCGGTGGCTCCGATCAGCAGCATCCGGCGACGCCCGAAGCGGTCGCCCATCGTGCCCATCGTCACGAGAAGTCCTGCGAGCACGAGCGGGTACACGTCGATGATCCAGAGCTGCTCGGCGCCCGAGGGCGACAGCGCCATCGAGATCTCCGGCAGCGCGAAGCTCAACACGGTGTTGTCCACCGACACCAGCAGAACCGGCAGCATGAGCACGACGAGCGCGGCCCATCCTCTCGCCCCGACGCGGGGCGCGTCAGTCTCGACGTCGTCACTCACAGTGGGAATCGACGCTGTGCGCGTCATGAAGCACCTCTCACATCTCACGGGCTCTGTTACTAAACCGTCCAGCTGGTATAGTAACAGATGTCCCCATCCGCTGACCGACTCCGAGGACCGCATGCCCAGACCGCCCCTCGCACGTGAACGCGTGCTCGATGCCTTCGAGGCCATCGTCATCGCCCTCGGCGAACGCACCGCGACCCTCGATGCGACCGCCAAGGCGGCCGGCGTCTCGAAGGGCGGACTGCTCTATCACTTCGGGTCGAAGGAAGAGCTCATCGCGGGCCTCCTCGGCCGGCTCGAAGAACTCAACGATGCCGATCTCGCGAAGATGGCGTCAGCCGAAGAAGGCCCCGTCGCGTACTACATCCGCACATCGGTCATGGAGGACGAAGCCCTCGACCGCGCCCTCATCGCCGCGTCTCGCCTGGCGCAGGGAGGTTCTGCGGCTGCCGCCGACGCGTTGAGGCATACGCGGCGGCGCTGGGAGGACGCGATCCGCCCTCATGTCCGCGACGCGGCGAGCCTGGATCTCGTCATGCTGCTCAGCGACGGTCTGTACTTCAACAACTCGCTCGACGTGCACGGTCCGGAGCTCCTGGTCCCCCGGCGCCAGGAGCTGACTGACCTCATCGCCCTGGTGCTTACGGCGACGGCGCCCTGAGCGGTCCTCTCACGTTCACACGCCCGCATCCCTGCTGCCGACGGCGTCCGCGTCGCGCGGCCGTTATGGGGAAACGCGCCTCCTCCGGACCCAGAGAAGCGGGAGGGGCTCATCGCCCCTCCCGCTTCTCTGTGGAGTCGATCAGACCTCGGCGAGCTCGATCTGACGGAACAGGTCGGCGTCGATCGCGGTGCGCACGTCGTCGAGCAGTTCGTCCGAGACGGGCGAGTCGAGGGTCAGGACGCTCAGCGCCTGGTCGCCTGCGGCGAGACGGCCGATCTGCATTCCGGCGATGTTGATGCCGGCCTCGCCGAACTTCTGGCCGTAGACCGCCACGATGCCCGGTCGGTCGGTGTAGAGCATCACGACGTGGTGCTTCTCGATCGGGAGCTCGAGAGCGTGGTCGTTGATCCCTACGAGCTTCTCCGTCTGCTTGGGACCGGTCAGCGTGCCCGACACCGAGAGCTGGCTTCCGTCGGAGAGCGCGCCCTTCAGCGTGATGACGTTGCGGTACTCCTCGCTCACGTCGTCCTTGAGCAGACGCACGGCGATGCCGCGCTGCTCGGCGAGCAGAGGCGCGTTCACGTACGACACCGTCTCGCTGACGATGTTCGTGAAGACGCCCTTGAGCGCCGCGAGCTTGAGGACGCTCACGTCGTAGTCGTTCAGCTCGCCGTGCACCTCGACGTCGAGGCTCGTGAGCGGCGAGGTCGCCAGCGCCGAGAAGATCTGACCGAGCTTCTCGACGAGCGAGATGCCCGGGCGCACATACGGGTCGATGACGCCGCCGGCGACGTTCACCGCGTCGGGAACCAGGTCGCCGCCCAGGGCGAGGCGCACGGAACGGGCGACCGAGACACCCGCCTTCTCCTGCGCCTCTTCGGTGCTCGCTCCGAGGTGCGGCGTGACCACGACGTTCGGCAGCTCGGTCAGCGCGCGCGCAGCGCTGCCCTCGACCGGCGGCTCGGAGGTGAAGACGTCGAGGCCGGCGCCGGCGATCTCACCGGCGTTGAGCGCCTCGATCAGCGCTTCCTCATCGATCAGGCCGCCGCGAGCCACGTTGACGACATAGGCCGACTTCTTCATCGCCGCGAACTGCTCAGTGCTGAGCATGCCCGTGGTCTCAGGCGTCTTCGGCATGTGGATCGTGATGAAGTCGCTCTCGGCGACGAGCTCGTCGAGCGTCAGCAGTTGGACGCCGAGCTGCTGGGCGCGGGCAGAGGTGACGTACGGATCGTATGCGACCACGCGCATGTCGAAGGCGGCGAGGCGTGCCGCGACCAGGGCGCCGATGCGGCCGAGGCCGATGATGCCGACGGTCTTCTCGAAGAGCTCTGCGCCCGTGTAAGAACTGCGCTTCCACTGTCCGGCGGACAGCGACGCATGCGCGGCGGGGATGCGACGGGCGAGGCTCAGGATGTGCCCGACCGTGAGCTCGGCAGCCGAGACGATGTTCGAGGTCGGGGCGTTGACGACCATGACCCCGGCCGTCGTCGCGGCCTTGATGTCGACGTTGTCCAGGCCGACTCCTGCGCGCGCCACGACCTTCAGGTTCGGCGCGTGGCCGAGCGCCTCTTCGTCGATGCGGGTCGCCGAGCGGATCAGAACCGCATTCGCCTCCGCGAGCGAGGCGAACAGCGCCTCGCGATCGGTGCCGTCGACGCTGCGGACGTCGAAGTCGGGGCCCAGAGCCTCGATGGTGGCGGGAGAGAGTTCTTCGGCGATGAGCACAACAGGCTTCGGCACAGTGGATCCTTCGGGGCAGCGCGACATGCGGGAGAGGGCCGATGCGCCGCACACCATGGGGGCGCGATCACGTCAACTGTACCGGAGCCGCTCCGGTGCCCTGCGCCGTGTGTCGGCTCGGGTCAGGCGGTCTGCACGACGAGGTCGCTCATGTTCAGGATGCTGTACCCGATGAGGTCCAGCCAGAACACCGCCACCAGCGCGAGCCCCGCGAGGAGCACGAGCGAGTACTCCCCCAACCTCCGTCGGCGTCCGATCACGAGCGCGAAGACGAATACCAGCGCGGGGAACAGCACACCGAACCCGAGCGTCACCCAGCCGGCCGCAGTCAGTCCGCTCTGCGCCATGGAGACGAGGTGCGCGATGGCGTTCCAGATCGCATAGGCGTAGAAGAGGCCCGCAAGTCCGGTGACGGCCGAGACGACCCAGCGAGGAGCGCGAGAAGCGGAAGTCGGCACGCTCATGATCCGATCACCCCCACGGTCACGAAGGGCCACGGCACGAGCAGCACGACTCCGAGCAGCAGCACGCTGATCCTGGTCCAGGCGGCTCGGCCCCGGGTGAGCACCCACGTCGTCAGGAACCAGATCGCCGGAGCGGCGATCGCGAGCACGAACCAGGGCAGGAACATGGAGTCGTCGACGATGAGGTTCGCCAGCGGCTTCAGCCGAAGGCCGCCGATCGCCCAGCCCACCGAATACAGCAGATAGACGCCGCCGATGACGCCGAGCAGGAGCAGCATCGTCGTGCTGAGGCCGGCCGGTTCGTCATCGACGACCTCGCCCTGCGCCGCAGCCTCGGCTTCTCGCTCGCCCTCCTCGCTGCCCTTGCCCACAGCCTTCCAGCCTTGCGGCAACGCGGTCGATGACGGTGGCGTCGTCGACGCATCGTCATCGCCGTCCCAGGTGAGGGGGTCGTCGGAATCCGAGCTCATGCCCCCAGCGTAGAACACCGCGTCCACTAGGCTCAGGGAATCATCAGGCTGCGCACTCGCGCAGGGGGAAGGGATGCCGGACGTGGCAGAGAACAAGAGCAACGAGATCGCCGAGCCTGCGGCGAACTGGAAGCCCACGGCCGAGGCCAAGTCGAAGGCGACGACGTTCCGCTGGATCGCCGCTGTGCTGTGGGCTGTCGCCATCGCCGCCGAGGCGGTCGGAATCTTCTGGCTGCTGCGCCAGCGCGAATACGTCGGCGAAGACGGCAAGCTCGTCCGCGACCCCGACACGGGCCTGCTGTCAGAGCCAGGCGTCACCGCGCACTTCCCGCAATGGGCCTTCATCACGCTTCTCGTGCTGCTCGTCGTGATCGCCGCGCTGTCGATCATCGGGTCGATGCTGTGGAAGAAGGCGAACCGCCTGGACCCCGCCCGCAAGGCCGACAAGTTCCGCTTCTTCGTCCAGAACCAGCTGGGCGCGATCATCGCGGTTGTCGCGTTCCTGCCGCTGATCATCCTCATCTTCCTGAACAAGGACATGGACAAGGGCCAGAAGACCACGGCCGGCATCGTCGGCATCGTGCTGGCGGCTCTCGCCGTCGTCCTCGGCGTCGACTTCAACCCGCCGTCCATCGAGCAGTACACCGCCGACCAGTCCACCGTCATCCAGCTGCTCGGCAAGGACGAAGTCGTCTGGGTCGACGGCGGCCAGGTCTACCACGTGTGCGACTCCGTCTCGGACGTGCAGACCGGCAGCGAGATCCGTACGGGCACCACGGCAGAGGCGATCGAGTCGGGCAAGACCCGCCTGACGCTCGAGTTCGCATCCGAGTTGAAGAAGTGCGACCTCGCCGTCCCCGAGAACTCCGCCGAGATCGTCGAGGCTCTGCGCGCGATCCGCGACGGCGCGACGGAGACGACGCTCCCCGCGCCGGTGTGGGCCGACTCCACGGACGCACCGATCCAGATCCCGGATGCCACCGAGTCGCCCGAGCCCGCGGAGACGCCCGCCGAGTGATCAGTCCCGGCTGAGCGCGTCGACCAGCCTTTCCTCTGCCGAGGAGAGGTGCACGCTCAGCAGATCGGCCGCAAGGTCGGCGTCGCCGACCGCGACCGCCTCGAGGATCGCCGCATGCTGGGCGGCGATGTCTTCGGCGTCGAGCAGCCTTCGCCCCTGCACCTGCGCCATGCACAGCCGCACCTCATCGAGGACGCTGCGGTACATGCGTCCGGTCCGGTCGCTGCCCAGAGCATCGATGAGGGCGCTGTGGAAACGCAGGTCGGGATCGACCGTCGCGGGGTCCGGGCCAGGGGGCATGGCGAGCAGCTCGGCGTTGGCGACGCGCGCTGCTTCCGGCACCACGCGCGACTGCGCGAGCTCGCGCAGCGCCGCGCTCTCGAGTCGCGCCCTGGTGCGGTAGACGTCGCGCACCGTGTCGGCGTCGATACCCACCACGCGAGCACTGCGATGCGCCGTGCGCACGAGCAGACCGCTTGCGACGAGCTGCTCGATCGCGGCCTTCGCGCTCGGGCGCGCGACCCCGAAGGACTGCGAAACGGCAGCCTCTGTCAGCGGAGCCCCTGAACGGATGTCCCCGCTCAGGATCCTCGTGCGCAACTGAACGGTGACCGCATCCACGACACCCACCACTCCCAGGGCTGCATCCGTCGTCATCCGTCCAGCCTAGTGAGCCACTCCGTCACCGGTACACTTGTCAGACAATCTCGTTCTCACTGAGGAGCACCGTGTCGACAACCCTCGCCGAACCGCTGGACCCCGCGCTTCTGGGGCCCTCGACCGAAGTGCATGCGCGCTCGATCGACCGCTTCGCTCGCGCACACGACGCCTCGCACTATCTCCTGATCCCTGATGCCGTGCTCTCCCCTGCCGATGCGGCAGGTGTCGCCCGTGTCTTCGGTGCAGTGAAAGCCGCAGGCCGCACCCTCACCTTCCGCTCGGGCGGCACGAGCCTTTCCGGCCAGGGCGTGAGCGGCGACATCCTCGTCGACACGCGCAGCCACTTCCGCGATGTCGCGGTCTCGGATGACGGCGCATCGGTCCGAGTCGGTCCCGGAGCGACCGTGCGGCAGGTGAACACCCGCCTCACGCGCTTCGGGCGCAAGCTCGGCCCGGATCCCGCGAGCGAGATCGCCTGCACGATCGGCGGCGTCGTCGCGAACAACTCCAGCGGCATGGCCTGCGGCATCGTCGAGAACTCCTATCGGACGATCCAGTCGATGCTGCTCGTCCTGCCGAGCGGAACGATCCTCGACACCGCCGCTCCTGATGCGAACGAGCTGCTCCTGTCCGAGGAACCGGCGATCGCCGAAGGGCTGCTCGCACTTCGCGAGCGCCTGCTCGCCTCACCCGAGAACGTCGCATTCGTGCGGCAGCAGTTCTCGATGAAGAACACCATGGGCTACGGCCTGAACGCGCTCCTCGACTTCGACGATCCGGTGGGCATCCTCGAGCACCTCGTGATCGGCTCCGAGGGCACGCTCGCCTTCGTCGCAGAGGCGCGCTTCCGCACGATCGAAGTCCGTCCGGCGATCGCAACCGGACTCCTCGTGTTCGAGACGCTGTCCGACGCGATGGCGGCGCTGCCTGCCCTGACCGAGCTCGGCCTCGCGACCATCGAGCTGCTCGACGCGTCGTCGCTCCGCGTCGCACAGGGCCTCTCTGACGTGCCGGCGGCGATCGCCGCGATCGCCGTGCGTCAGCATGCCGCACTTCTCGTCGAGGTGCATGCTCCGGATTCCGGCACCCTCGCCGAGGACGCGGCGAATGCACTCGCGCATTTCACGACGCTCCCCCTCGCAGTCGCCCCCAGCCTCACGACGGATGCGGCGGAGCGCGCGGCGCTCTGGCACGTGCGAAAGGGGCTCTACACAGCGATAGCAGGAGCCAGGCCGTCGGGAACCACAGCTCTGCTCGAGGACATCGTCGTGCCCGTCGGCCGGCTTCTGGCGACGTGCGAGCGGCTGATCGAGCTGTTCGCCGAGCACGCGTATGAGGGTTCGGTGATCTTCGGCCACGCCAAGGACGGCAATATCCATTTCCTGTTGAACGAGCGGTTCGACGACCCGTCGAGCGTCGAACGCTACCGACGTTTCACCGACGATCTCGTCGAACTCGTGCTGGGGCACGGCGGCTCTCTCAAAGCCGAGCACGGCACCGGACGCATCATGGCGCCGTTCGTGCGCCGCCAGTACGGGGACGAACTCACCGACATGATGTGGGAGATCAAGCGCCTGATCGATCCCGCCGGCATCCTGAACCCGGGCGTCGTGCTGTCCGACGACGCGGACTCCTATCTGCACGATCTCAAGCGCGTGCCCACTGTCGAGAAGGAGGTGGATCGCTGCGTCGAGTGCGGCTACTGCGAGCCGACGTGCCCGAGCAAGAGCCTTACGCTGACGCCGCGGCAGCGCATCGTCCTGCGTCGCGACATGGCCTGGGCAGAGGACCAGGGCGAGACTGCGTTGCTCGCCGAGCTGCGCGCCGACTACGACTACGACGGCGTGCGGACGTGCGCAGTCGACGGCATGTGCGCGGTCGCGTGCCCCGTCGACATCAACACCGGCGATCTCGTGCGCCGGCTGCGCTCCGAGCAGGCGTCGAAGATCGAGGACGGTGTGTGGGACGCCGCGGCACAGGGCTGGGGGGCGATTACGCGAGTCGGGGGCCTCGCCCTGACCGTAGCCGGCGCTCTGCCGGCTCCTCTGGTGACGGGCGTCACGAAGATCGGGCGTGCGGTGCTCGGCGCCGACACTGTGCCGTTGTACGACGGCGGCCTGCCGCGCGGCGGGTCGAAGGCCCCGTCGGCTTCGACTCCCGCAGATGCCGCAGCGGTGTTCTTCGGAGCGTGCATCGGAACGATGTTCGGCGCCGAAGGGCATGGCGAGGGATCGAGGGATGCCGTCATGACGGTGCTCTCACGCGCCGGAATCCCGTTCGTCGTGCCCGAAGACACCGGTGGACTGTGCTGCGGCACACCGTGGAAGTCGAAGGGACATCTCAGCGGCTACGACCGGATGACGAAGCGCACCCTCGCCGCGCTGTGGTCGGCGAGCCGACAGGGAGCGTTGCCGGTCGTATGCGACGCCGCGTCCTGCACGGAGGGGCTTCACGTGATGCTGGCGCAAGCGCTCGAAGATCACCCCGAGTACGCCGGGCTCGTGATCGAGGACGCCACGACTTACCTCGCCCGCGAGGCGCTCCCCCGGCTCAACGTGTCCGAAAAGCTCGACCGGATCGCCGTGCATCCTTCATGCTCCACCACAGCGCTCGGCGCGACCGGCGCGCTGACCGCCATCGCCTCAGCCGTCGCCGAAGACGTCTACGTGCCTGATGGCTGGGGATGCTGTGCGTTCGCCGGCGACCGAGGAATGCTGCACCCCGAGCTCACGGCGAGTGCGACGGAGGCCGAGGCCGCTGAATTGCGCGACGCCGAGGACCAGGGAGCGTTCGACGCGTTCGTCTCGGCGAATCGCACATGCGAGATCGGCATGACGCGAGCGACCGGTCGCCCCTACCGTCACGTCGTCGAAGTGCTCGAAGAGCTCACGCGCCCCTGAGAACGATGAAGCGCCTCACGATCCGCGGATCGTGAGGCGCTTTATCTCGGCGAGGTCAGCGCGCAGCGCTGCCGTCGACCCAGGCCCGAAGGGCCGGCGGCCGCGCCAGCGACCCGACCAGCACAGCCCCTCCGAGGACTACGTCGCCGTCAGCGCGCAGCGCTGCCGTCGACGTAATCCTCGTCCTGCTGCTTCCAGGCGAAGAGAGCGCGAAGCTCCTTGCCGGTCGCCTCGATCGGGTGCTGCTCCTCCTTGGCCCGCAGCGTCAGGAACTCCTGACCGCCGTTGTCCTGGTCCTCGATGAAGCGCTTCGCGAAGGCACCCGACTGGATGTCGGCGAGAACGGCCTGCATGTTCTCCTTGACGCGGGCGTCGATGACGCGCGGACCGGAGACGTAGTCGCCGAACTCCGCGGTGTCGGAGATCGACCAGCGCTGCTTGGCGATGCCGCCCTCCCACATGAGGTCGACGATGAGCTTGAGCTCGTGCAGAACCTCGAAGTACGCGATCTGCGGCTGGTAGCCCGCTTCGGTCAGCGTCTCGAAGCCGGCCTGCACGAGGTGGCTCATGCCACCGCACAGCACGGCCTGCTCGCCGAACAGGTCGGTCTCGGTCTCTTCGGTGAAGGTCGTCTTGATGACGCCGGCACGCGTACCGCCGATGGCCTTCGCGTACGAGAGAGCAGTCGCCCAGGCGGAACCCGAGGCGTCGCGCTCGACGGCGATGATGTCCGGGATGCCGCGACCGGCCACGAACTCGCGGCGGACCGTGTGTCCGGGAGCCTTCGGTGCGATCAGGATGACGTCGACGCCTTCAGGCGCATCGATGTAGCCGAAGCGGATGTTGAACCCGTGCGCGAAGGCGAGCGTCTTGCCTGCCGTCAGGTTCGGGGCGATCGACTCGCTGTAGATCGTGCGCTGGTGCTGGTCCGGCGCGAGGATCATGATGAGGTCGGCCCACGCGGTGGCGTCGGCGACGGTCTTGACCGGGAACCCGGCCTCCTCCGCCTTGGCAGCCGACTTCGAGCCCTCCTTGAGGGCGATAGCGACCTCGACGCCCGAGTCGCGCAGGTTCTGCGCGTGGGCGTGACCCTGAGAGCCGTAGCCGACGATCGCGACCTTCTTGCCCTGGATGATGGACAGATCGGCGTCTGCGTCGTAGAAGATCTCGGTGCTCACTGTGTGTTTCTCCTTGGTTGTGGTGTGTGTAAGTTCTGGTCAGCCGCGCAGGACGCGTTCGGTGATGCTCTTGCCGCCGCGTCCGATCGCCAGCAGGCCGGACTGAGCGATCTCCTTGATGCCGAAAGGCTCGAGAGCGCGCAGCATCGCGTCGACCTTGCCCTTGTCGCCGGTGACCTCGATCACCAGCGCGTCGGAGGCGTAGTCGACAACCGAGGCGCGGAACAGGTTCACGACCTCGATCACGTTCGAGCGCGTGGAGTTGTCGGTGCGCACCTTGACGAGCATGTGCTCGCGCTGCACAGACGTGGAGAAGTCCAGCTCGACGATCTTGATGACGTTGATCAGCTTGTTCAGCTGCTTCGTCACCTGCTCGAGCGGGAGATCCTCCACGTCGACGACCACGGTGATGCGCGAGATGCCGGGCACCTCGGTCACACCCACCGCGAGCGAGTCGATGTTGAAGCCACGACGGGCGAAGAGCCCAGCGACACGGGTCAAGAGGCCGGGGGTGTTCTCCACCAGCAGGCTCAGCACGTGAGTCGACATGGTCAGTCCTCCTCGTCGAAAGCGGGCGCGTGGTCGCGGGCGTACTGGACGTAGCTGTTGCTGACGCCCTGCGGCACCATCGGCCACACCATGGAGTCGGCGCTGACCACGAAGTCGATGACCACCGGTCGGTCGTTCGTCTCGAGTGCCAGCTTGATGGCGGCGTCCACCTCGTCTTCCTTCTCGACGCGGATCGCGAGACAGCCGTAGGCTTCTGCGAGCTTCACGAAGTCGGGGATGCGGATCGTGCCGTGACCGGTGTTCAGATCGGTGTTCGAGTGGCGGCCGTCGTAGAACAGCGTCTGCCACTGGCGCACCATGCCGAGGGACGAGTTGTTGATGATCGCCACCTTGATCGGGATGTTGTTGATCGTGCAGGTCGCGAGCTCCTGATTCGTCATCTGGAAGCATCCGTCGCCGTCGATCGCCCACACGGGGCGGTCGGGCTCGGCGACCTTGGCGCCCATCGCGGCGGGCACGGAGTACCCCATGGTGCCGGCACCGCCCGAGTTCAGCCAGGCGTTCGGGCGTTCGTACTTGATGAACTGCGCAGCCCACATCTGGTGCTGCCCGACGCCTGCTGCGTAGATGCCCTCGGGTCCGGTCAGCTCGCCGATCCGCTGGATCACGTACTGCGGCGCGAGCAGGCCGTCGGTCGTCGGCGCGAAGCCGAGCGGGAACTCCTTGCGCAGCCCGTCGAGGTACGACCACCATTCCTCGATGTCGGGCTTGCCCTCGCCGATGGCGCTGCGGTATGCGGTCTCGAGGTCGATCAGCACGTCGCGCACGTCGCCAACGATGGGCACGTCGGCCGTGCGGATCTTCGAGATCTCCGCCGGGTCGATGTCGACGTGCACGACCTTCGCGTTCGGCGCGAACAGCGCGGCCTTGCCGGTGACGCGGTCGTCGAAGCGCGCGCCCAGCGACACGAGGAGATCGGCCTCCTGCAGCGCGAGAACGGCGGGGACGGTGCCGTGCATGCCGGGCATGCCGAGGTGCTGCTGGTGCGAGTCGGGGAACGCGCCGCGAGCCATCAGCGTGGTGACGACGGGCGCGCCGGTGGTCTCGGCGAGATCGAGCAGCTCTGCCGCCGCGCGACCGCGCACCACACCACCGCCGACGTACAGCACGGGCTTCTTCGCCTCGGCGAGAAGAGCCGCGGCGGCCTGAATCTGCTTGCCGTGCGCCTTGGTCACGGGCCGGTAGCCGGGCAGTTCATACTTGGGCGGCCAGACGAAGGGCGCCATGGCCTGCTGCGCGTCCTTGGTGATGTCCACCAGAACGGGTCCTGGACGGCCCGTGGAGGCGATCTCGTATGCCGCGGCGATCGCACCCGGGATCTCCGAGGCGTCCTTCACGAGGAACGAGTGCTTGGTGATCGGCATCGTGATGCCGACGATGTCGGCCTCCTGGAACGCGTCGGTGCCCATCAGCGTCGAGAACACCTGGCCGGTGATCGCGAGCATGGGTACCGAGTCCATGTAGGCGTCTGCGATCGCGGTGACGAGGTTCGTGGCACCGGGACCGGAGGTCGCGATGCACACGCCGACCTTGCCGGACGAGGACGCATAGCCCTCAGCCGCGTGTCCTGCGCCCTGCTCGTGGCGCACGAGGATGTGGCGCAGCTTCGTGGCCGACATGAGCGGGTCGTAGACGGGGAGGATGGCGCCGCCGGGAAGACCGAACACATCCGTCACGCCGAGCAGCTCGAGCGTGCGGACCACGGCCTCCGCTCCGGAGATCTCGGGGGCGGAGGATTTGGCGGCGGGTGGCCTCGGCACAGCCGAGACGGAGTCAGCAGTCATGAGACTTCCTTAGTGATGGTCTGAGGGCGACGTCGGATGCCGGAGCATCTGAGGCCCGGATTCTGAGCGAGCCTGCGAATCAGCCGGTCGTCGCGCCTTCGGCGGCGGACCGCACGAGACGCGAGTACTTGGCAAGAACGCCACGGGTATAGCGCGGGGGAAGCGGCTCCCAGCCAGAGCGGCGGGAGGCGAGCTCCGACTCGTCGACGAGTAGGTCGAGAGAGCGAGCTGCGATATCGACCCGTATCAGATCACCATCGCGCACGAAGGCGATGGGACCTGCGTCCACCGCTTCGGGTGCTATGTGGCCGATGCACAGGCCGGTTGTGCCGCCTGAGAATCGTCCGTCTGTCAAGAGTAGTACATCTTTTCCGAGCCCCGCGCCCTTGATGGCGGCGGTGATCGCGAGCATCTCCCGCATTCCGGGACCCCCCTTGGGTCCTTCGTAGCGGATCACGATCACGGTGTTCTTCTCGATCTCGCCGTTGGCGACGGCATCCATCGCCGCGCGCTCGCGCTCGAAGACACGGGCGGTCCCCTCGAACACCGCGGCGTCGAAGCCCGCGGTCTTGACGACCGCGCCCTCTGGCGCGAGCGAGCCGTGCAGGATCGTGAGCCCGCCGGTCGCGTGGATCGGGTTGTCGAAGGTGTGGATCACCTCGCCGTCGATGGGCTGCGGGTCGAGTTCGGCGAGGTTCTCGGCGAGCGTCTTGCCCGTCACCGTGAGCGCGTCACCATGCAGCAGCCCCTCGTCGAGCATGGCCTTCATGATCACCGGGATGCCGCCGTGCCGGTCGACATCGTTCATGACGTACTTGCCGAAGGGCTTCATGTCGGCGACGTGCGGAACCCGGTCGCCGATGCGGTTGAAGTCGTGCAGGCTCAGGTCGACCTCCGCCTCGCGCGCGATCGCGAGCAGGTGCAGCACCACGTTCGTCGAACCGCCGAGCGCCATCGCCAGGGCGATCGCGTTCTCGAACGCCTCCTTGGTGAGGATGTCGCGGGTGGTGATGCCCCGACGGAGCAGGTTCACCACGGCTTCGCCCGAGCGGTGCGCGAAGTAGTCGCGGCGACGGTCGGCGGCGGGCGGAGCCGCCGAACCCGGAAGGCTGAGACCGAGCGCCTCGGCGACCGAGGCCATCGTGTTGGCCGTGTACATGCCGCCGCACGCGCCCTCGCCAGGGGCGATCGCGCACTCGATGCGCTTGAGGTCCTCCTCGCTCATGAGGCCCGCCCGGCAGGCGCCCACGGCTTCGAACGAGTCGATGATCGTGACGTCCTTCTCGGTGCCGTCCGAGAGCTTCACCCATCCGGGCGCGATCGAGCCCGCGTACAGGAACACGCTGGAGAGGTCGAGACGGGCGCTGGCCATGAGCATGCCGGGGATCGACTTGTCGCAGCCGGCTAGCAGCACCGAGCCGTCGAGTCGCTCGGCCATCATGACCGTCTCGACGGAGTCGGCGATCACCTCACGCGACACGAGCGAGAAGTGCATCCCCTCGTGACCCATGGAGATGCCGTCGGAGACTGAGATGGTGCCGAACTCCAGCGGATAACCGCCGCCCGAGTGGACGCCCTCCTTCGCCCCCTGCGCGAGCCGGTCGAGGCTCAGGTTGCAGGGAGTGATCTCGTTCCAGCTCGAGGCGATGCCGATCTGCGGCTTGTCCCAGTCGGCGTCGCCCATGCCGACGGCACGGAGCATTCCTCGGGAGGTCGTGGCCTCGATGCCGTCGGTGACGACACGGCTTCGGGGCTTGATGTCGACGGGCTCGGGCGATTCGGGATCATTCGAGGACATGCAGGAAGTCTATTCCCGTGCGGCACCGCGGATGTCAGCGACCACGCTGAGAAGAGCGGCGATCTCCTGTGGACTTCCCACACGCAGGATCGCGGCGGTCTCCCCTTCGCCGACGCGGACCCCGAGATCGTCTTCGCCGAGCACGCGCATCGCATCCTCATCGGTGACGTCGTCGCCGGCGAACAGGATGCCGGTGGCATCGAACTGCGCGCGCAGGGCGGCCATCGCCGCGTCCTTGCCCTCGACGCGCGAGGAGAACTCCAAGACGTGATGCCCCTGACGACGCCGCCAGAGCGGGAACCTCTCGGCGATGAGCGCATCGACCTCGGCGAACAGCGGCTTCTCCACATCGGGCGCCGCGCCCCGGGTGTGCACCCCCACCCCGAACGTCTTCGGCTCGAACTCGGCGCCGTCGTACTTCTCGACGATCGGACGCACGGCCGCCCAGAGCTCCTCCCGCTCGCCGTCCCGAGCTTCCGGTACGGGCTCGGCGAGACCGACGCCCGGGAACCAGTACTGCGCACCGTGCGACCCGGCCAGAGCCACGCGCGAGTCGTCGTCGTGCTCGGTGATCACCCGGAGATCCTGCATGCTGCGTCCTGAGACGTAGGCGACGAGAGTCTCGGGCAGTGCGCTCAACCGCTCGATCTGCTCGACGATCTCGGGCAGCGCTCGGGCGGACAACGGCTCGACCACGAAGGGCGATGCCGTCCCGTCGAAGTCGAGGGCGATCACGAGCCGCGGGGTTCGCGCGATCGCGGTGAGTGCGGCATCCGGGGTTCCGGGGGTCCAGGTGCGGGTCACGATGTCTCCGATCGTCAGGTGTTCGGTTCCGTGCTGCCAACCGCTCAGCGCGGATGGACCTCGCCCAGCGCGCGCAGGAACGACGAAGACCAGGCGTCGACGTCGTTCTCGAGGACGCGTTTGCGCAGCGCGCGCATGCGGCGGCCCTGCTCGCGCGGCTCCATGTGCACGGCCTCCATGATGGCGTCCTTGAGCCCCTCGATGTCATGCGGATTCACCCGCACGGCCTGTCGGAGCTCATCCGCGGCGCCGGTGAACTCGCTGAGCACGAGGACGCCTCGATTGTCGGCGCGCGTGGCGATGTACTCCTTGGCGACGAGATTCATCCCGTCTCTCAGGGCGGTCACGAGCATGACGTCCGCCGCGAGGTACAGCGCCACCATCTCCTCGCGCGGGTACCCCTGATGCAGATAGCGGATGGCCGAGTGGCCCACGGTGTCGGTGTCGCCGTTGATGCGGCTGACCGCGAGCTCGATCTCGTCCCGCAGATGCGCGTACGCGTCGACGCGCTCGCGGCTCGGACTCGCGACCTGCACCAGCGTCACGTCCTCGACGTGCAGCCGTCCTTCGGCGAGGAGCTCCCCGTAGGCCTTGATGCGGTGCCCGATCCCCTTGGTGTAGTCGAGGCGGTCGACGCCGAGCAGGATGCGCGAGGGGTTGCCCAGGCTCTCACGGATCTCGGCGGCTCGCGCCTGCACATCGGGCCGAGCCGCCAGCTCGAGGTAGGGAGCGGTGTCGATCGAGATGGGGAACGCCCGGGCGACGGCGGTGCGGGTCTCCCCCGGTCCGCTGGGCACCGACACGGCCGATCCCTTCACCTCATACCGCAGTCGTCGACGCACCGCGGTGAGGAAGTAGGTCGCGTCCTGTGCCCGCTGGAACCCGATCACGTCGGCGCCGAGCAGCCCCCGAAGGACCTGGTCGCGCCACGGCAGCTGGGCGTAGAGCCCGTGCGCCGGGAAGGGGATGTGATGGAAGTATCCGATGGTCACATCCGGCCGCAGCTCCCGCACGAGCTGCGGCACCAGCTGCAGCTGGTAGTCGTGCACCCACACCGTGCCGTTCTTCGCGACAGCGGATGCCGCGGCCTTGGCGAAACGCCGGTTCACGACGACGTAGGCCTCCCACCACTCGCGGTGGTACTGCGGCGGCGCGATGACGTCGTGGTAGAGCGGCCAGATCGTGTCGTTCGCGAAGCCCTCGTAGTACTCAGCGACCTCCTGTGCACTGAGCGTGACGGGGTCCAGATCGATACCGCCGATCTCGAACGGCTCGAGCTCGAGATCGGCCTGGCCGGGCCATCCCACCCAGGCGCCGTGAGCGCTGCGCATCATCGGCTCGAGCGCGGCGACCAGCCCGCCGGGCGACGTGCGCCATTCCTCTTCGCCGTTCGGGCCCTCGATGCGGTCGACGGGAAGTCGGTTCGCTACGACGACGAAATCTGCGACAGCCATTGTGGTCTCCTCACGCCTGCGGTGACTCCAGGCTACCCAGACCGGCGCTCAGTCCAGGCGACGTACGCGGATGGCGCTGAGCCGCCAGTTCACGATGCCGGCCGCGAACGCGACGGCAGCGGCGATGATCGGCAGCACCAGAGCGCTCGAGGTTCCGACGCTTTCGGCGATCTGCCCCGTCAGCGCGGCGCCGAGCGACTGCCCGACGACGATCGCCGAGCCGAGCATCGTCATGACGGTGGCCGAACGGCCGAGGGGGCTGCGCGCGGCGCCGAAGCTGTACTGCGTCACGAGGGTCGGGCCGATGCCCGCGCCCATGATGCCCAGAGCGACCATCATCGACACGGGCGAGTCCACGAACGGGAGCAGCAGCGTGCCCGACAGCAGTATGCCAGCGAAGACGAGCCAGCGCGCCCTCATCGAGAAGCGAGGCGGCAGCCAGGCCACCCCGAGGGCGAGAATCGCCGACCCGACGCCCATCACTCCGTACAGCACGCCGGCTTGTTCGGCCGCGCCGCGATCGGCCATGAAAGACGTCAGGGCGGTGAGCATCGTGCCGAAGAACATGCCGACGCCGAGAGTCCCGATGAGCACGATCAGCAGCTGCGGACGGAAGAGCTCCGACACGGCGGACGGCGCCGAGCCGTCGGCGTTGCGGTGCTTCGATACGGCGCGCGCGCTGGGGTGCAATCCGAACGCCCCGACGAAGATGACGATGAGGACGGCGGCGATGGCCAACGGCGCCCAGGGGGCGATGACCGACGCGAGGACGCCCACCAGGAACGGCCCGAAGACGAACACGGTCTCGTCGGCCGCTGATTCGTAGGCCATGGTGCCCGAGATCGTGCGTTGCCGGGTCGGCTCCGGCATCCGATCCACGATGATCGTGACCAGCCGCGAACGCGACATCGGGGCGACCTGCGGGGCCGTGGCCCCGATGCCGAACGCCGCGAGCAGCACGAAGGCGTCGGCCGCCGTGCCGTAGACGACCAGGGTGAACCCCACGAGAGCGGTCGCGTTCGCGACCGCCAGCACCACGAGAACGGCGCGTTGTCCGAACCGGTCGGCGGCGGCCCCCAGCAACGGGCCGAAGCATGCCGTGCCGAGCCCGACGGCCGCCGACGTGAGCCCGCCGAGCGACAGAGAGCCGCGTGCGGACACGACGACGGTCAGCACGCCGACCACCATCATGGCGAACGGAAGACGCGCGACGAACGCGATGATGAAATAAGGAAGACCGGCGATGCGGAACAGGCTCGGCGGGGCGGAATCATGCATGGAAGTTGGCTCTCGCGCGTCGACGTGACGCGGGTCCTGGTGCCGCCGTTGCCCATCGGGAAAGCCGATGTCCGGTAGATGCACGTCTGCAGCCGCGGCGCACCGCGACCCATCCAGGCTACCGTGTCACACCGCTCAGGGTCTGGGAGCCCGCGCAGTAGCCTGGTCGTCACCCCTGCTCGAGGAGGATCCATGCCGACGACCCAGATTCACGCCGCACTGCCGGGCCGCTCACTGCGAGCAGGATCTGCGAAGACCTCGCCCGTGCGCGACCTGCTCGCTCTCACGGAGCGACCCGAGGTGATCTCCTTCGCGGGCGGCCTGCCTGCTCCCGAGCTGTTCGATCTCGAAGGCATCCGTACGTCCTACGATGCGGTGCTGCGTTCCCCGGCGGTCCTCCAGTATTCGACGTCCGAAGGCAACGCCGTGCTTCGCGAGGAGGTCGCCCGTCAGTACACGGCGGCGGGCCTGCCGACCGAAGCATCCGACCTGATCATCACGACCGGGTCGCAGCAGGGCCTCGGCCTGCTCGCGACCGCGCTGCTCGACCCCGGCGACACGATCTTCGTGGAAGAGCCCTGCTATCTCGCAGCTCTCCAGACCTTCGCCCTGGCCGGCGCTCGTGTGATCGGCGTGCCCTACCTGGACGACGTACTGGATCTCGATGCTCTGGAGTCGCTCGCTCGGCAGCACGCGCCGAAGTTCTTCTACACCGTGCCCACCTTCCAGAACCCGACCGGTCGCACGCACGATCTCGAGGCGCGGGAGCGGATCGCGGATGCTGCCCGGAGGCACGGTTTCCGGATCATCGAGGACGAGCCCTACCGTCAACTGCGCTACTCGGGCGACGAGCTGCCGTCGATCGCGGCGTTCGCGCCGGAACACGTCCTGAGTCTCGGCAGCTTCTCGAAGGTGATCGCACCGGGCCTGCGCATCGGCTGGGTCCGCACGACCGCCGATATCCAGCCGACAGTCACGATCGCGAAGCAGGCCGCCGACCTGCACACGTCCACGATCGATCAGGCGGCGGCCGCGCACTACCTCACCTCCGGTCGCGCAGGGGCCGCCCTCGACCGGATCAGGGCGGCCTACTCCGAGCGCCGGAACGCGATGCTCGACGCGCTGCCGACAGCCCTCCCGTCGGGCAGCACATGGAATCGGCCCGACGGGGGCATGTTCGTCTGGGCACGGCTGCCAGAAGGGATGGACGCGACGGCGGCGCTCTCGGAGGTCCTCTCTCACGACGTCGCGTACGTGCCGGGAGCGCCGTTCTTCGCGGGCCCTCCCGATGAGCGGACTCTGCGCCTGTCCTTCACGACCTACGTCCCTGACAGAATCCGGACCGGCTTGTCAAGGCTCGGCGCGGCGTGGAGCGCAACGGGTAGCGTGAAGGCATGAACTACCTCTTCGGCACGGGACTCATCGGCGCGATCACCGCGGGAAAGACCCTTCTCAGCGGATCGCGCAATGCGCCGATCACGTGGCGCGCCGTGCTCGCCTGGGCGAGTTGGGGCATCACGGTCGCGCTCGCGATCGGCGCGATGGTCGACGTCTACCGGGCGAATCGCGGCCTGCCTGTGGCATCGGACTCGCCGCTCGCCGCGAAGCACGCGAAGGAACGGGAGAAGGCTGAGAAGCAGCAGGCGAAAGAGCTCAAGCGCAACCGCAAGTAACCGGCGATGCCTCTCGTCAAGACAACGTTCAGCGCGTGAGGATGAGTGCCTCGCCCTGTCCGCCACCGCCGCACAGTCCGACCGCTGCGGTCCCCGATCCGCGGCGCGCGAGTTCGTGCGCGACATGCACCACGAGCCGCGTGCCTGAGGCGCCGATCGGGTGACCGATCGCGATACCGCCGCCGTGGATGTTCACGACGCCGCTGTCGAGCCCGAGTTCCGTCTGAGAGCGGGCGACCACAGCACCGAACGCTTCGTTGATCTCGACCAGGTCGAGATCGGCAGGCGTGATCCCCTGCTTTGCACACGCCTTCTCGATCGCCCGCGCGGGCTGCGCCTGCAGCGAGTTGTCGGGCCCGGCAGTCTGGCCGCTCGCCCCCACCGTCACCAGCACGGGCCATCCCTTGGCTTCCGCCGTCGCGCGAGTCGTCACGACGACGGCCGACGCTCCGTCGGAGATCTGCGAGGAGTTGCCTGCCGTGATCGAGCCACCCTCGGCGAAGGCCGCGCGCAGTCCTCCGAGCGACTCGACGGTCGTGTCGGGCCGCACGCCTTCGTCAGCGGTCACCGAGACGACCGGCCCACGTCGCTGTGGCACATCGATCGCCACGATCTCGGCGTCGAACACGCCCGCGTTCTGCGCGGCGGCTGCGCGCTGATGCGACAGCGCCGCGACGGTGTCCTGCGCCTCGCGGGTGAGCTCGTACCGGGCGTTGTGCCGCTCCGTCGATGCACCCATGCTCTCCTGGTCGTAGGCGTCGGTGAGGCCGTCGAAGGCCATGTGATCGAGCACCTCGACGCTGCCGTAGGTCCAGCCGTCGCGCGAGCCCATCAGGAGGTGCGGGGCGCGGGTCATCGACTCCATGCCTCCCGCGACGACGACCTCGGCATCACCCGTGCGGATCATGCGGGCCGCATCGATGACCGCGGTGAGGCCGGAGAGGCAGACCTTGTTCACGGAGTGCGCGGGCACGTCCCAGCCGACGCCGGCGCCGATCGCGGCCTGACGCGCCGCGTTCTGGCCGGAACCGGCCGCGAGCACCTGTCCCATGATCACGGCATCCACGTCGGTCGGGTCGATCGACGCCTGCTCGAGCGCCCCACGGATCGCGAACGACCCGAGTTGCGGGGCGGTGAACGAGGCCAGCTGGCCCTTCAGGCGTCCTTGCGGTGTGCGCGCAGCGGCGACGACGACGATATCGGTGGGGTTCATCTGCTTATTCCTTCACTGACGATCAGAGCGGGTTCCGTGGCGGCGATCACGTCGTCGACGGAGACGCCGGGCGCCGTCTCGACGAGGACGAGACCGGCATCCGTCACATCGATCACGGCGAGGTCTGTGATGATGCGGTCGACCACTCCCCTCCCCGTCAGAGGCAGCGAGCAGTCGTTCACGATCTTGGCCGAGCCGTCTTTCGCGACGTGCTCCATCAAGACGATCACCCGAGCGGCACCGTGCACGAGGTCCATCGCGCCTCCCGGCCCCTTGACCATCTTGCCGGGGATCATCCAGTTCGCGAGGTCGCCGGAGACCGATACCTGCATCGCGCCGAGGATGGCGGCGTCGATCTTTCCCCCGCGGATCATTCCGAAGCTGGCCGCAGAGTCGAAGAAGGCGGAACCCGGCAGGACCGTCACGGTCTCCTTGCCCGCATTGATGAGATCCGGGTCGACCGCGTCCTCGGTCGGATAGGGGCCGACGCCGAGGATGCCGTTCTCTGACTGCAGCACGACCGTCACCCCGTCGGGTACGAAGTTGGGGACAAGGGTCGGAAGACCGATGCCGAGGTTGACGTACGCTCCGTCCTGCAGCTCGGCGGCGGCACGGGCAGCCATCTGGTCACGGGTGAGCGCCATGTCAGGCTCCTTCCGCCGCGGTTGCGACTGCGGACATGGTGCGCCGCTCGATGCGTTTGGGGATGTCGGCGCCCACCTCGACGATGCGGTGCACGTAGACGCCGGGGAGGTGGATGCTGTCAGGGTCGAGTTCACCGGGTTCGACGAGTCGTTCGACCTGCGCGATGCACACGCGCCCGGCCATCGCGGCCAGGGGATTGAAGTTGCGCGCCGACTTGTTGAAGACGAGGTTGCCGTGGCGGTCGCCGTAGGCCGCATGCACGAGGGAGAAGTCGGTGGTGATCGCCTCTTCGAGCACGAACTCGCGCGGCTCGCCGTCGACGGCGAAGGTGCGGACGTCCTTCGCGGGCGACGCGACCGCGACGGTCCCGTCGGCGTTGTAGCGGCGGGGAAGCCCACCTTCGGCCACCTGGGTGCCGACGCCCGTTTGCGTGTAGAAGGCGGCGATCCCCGACCCTCCGGCACGCAGCTTCTCGGCGAGGGTGCCCTGCGGGGTGAGCTCGAGCTCGAGCTCACCCGAGAGGAACTGCCGCTCGAACTCCTTGTTCTCGCCGACGTACGACGAGGTCATCTTCCGGATCCGCTGGGCGCCGAGCAGTACGCCGAGTCCCCAGTCGTCGACGCCGCAGTTGTTGCTGACGACGCTGAGATCCTTTGTACCCTGTGCGAGAAGAGCTTCGATCAACGCGATCGGGTTGCCCGAGAGGCCGAACCCGCCGACGGCGAGAGAGGATCCGTCGGTTATGTCGGCGACGGCGTCCGCTGCCGAGTGCCACTGCTTGTCGATCACGCGTGCTCCTTCGAAGACGTGTCCTCCCTCCAGCATCCGCCCGGCGGGCCGCAAGCGGAAGCCGCTTCTTGCGATGTGGTCGATCCGCCCACTAGCGTCCACATTATGGAATCGTCGCCGCGCAGCGTCCCCGGAGCACAGGCCATCGCCCGGGCGGCAGTCCTGCTGCGCCTGGTCACAGCGAGTGGCGCCGAGGGAGCATCCCTCCAGGAGCTCGCGCGTTCTTCGGAGTTGTCGCGTTCGACCGTCCACCGGCTGCTGAGCGCTCTCCGGGCAGAGGGGCTCGTCGATCGGGACGACGGACGCAGCCGATGGATGCCAGGGCCGGAGCTGTTCCTGATGGGCACCGTCGCGGCCGCTCGATACGACGTGACAGAGCTCGCGCGAGACATCGTGCGCTCGTTGGCCGTGAAGACCGAGGAGAGCGCGTTCTTCTCGGTGCGCAGAGCCGACGAGACCGTGTGCCTCCTGCGGGAGGAGGGTTCGTTCCCTATCCGCTCCTTCGTGCTCAGCGAGGGCGTGCGCTTTCCCCTCGGCGTCGCCAGCGCCGGGCTCGCGATCCTGTCGTTCCTTCCGGACCACGATGTGGATGCGTACATCGCCCGCCATCCGGAACTCGTCTCCGATTGGGGGCGCCAGCACGACGTCGCGCCCTTGCGCACTCGGCTCACCGAGACCAAGGAGCGCGGTTTTGCGATCAACCCCGGCCTCATCGTGGAGGGCAGCTGGGGCCTCGGAGCGGCCGTCTTCGATCGCGCCGGCCGCCCCGAGTGGGCGCTCAGTCTCACGGGCGTCGAGTTCCGCTTCGGCCCCGACCGCATCGCCGACCTCGGCCGGACGCTGCTGGCGCACGCGCACCAGCTCTCGAACAGGATCGCCACGCGTCGCTGACTCTCATACATACCAAGAGGTATATACTTCTTGGCATGGAACGTGGTGAGATCATCCCTTCGATCGTGCTGTCGGGCTACGCGCTCGGCCGGATCGCCGCGCACGACGCGGGCAATGACGCACCAGCTGCGCAATGGCGCGTGCTGAGCCTGCTCAGCCAGCAGGGCGGGAAGCGAGTGGGCGAACTCGCCATGGCATCCCGTACAACTCAGCCCGGCATGACCCGATTGATCGGCGGTCTCGAGCGCGACGGTCTCGTGCTCCGTTCCCCCGACCCCGAAGACTCGCGTGCGATCGTCGTCGAGATCACACCCGCAGGGGTCGTGGCGCTGGATGCCTGGCGCATGGAATTCCGCGACACCCTCGCCCCTCGTTTCGCCGATCTCGACGACGGCGACTGGGAGACGCTGACCCGCGCGGCCGAGATCCTCGCCGCGCACACCGCAACAGAACCGACAGGAGCATCACGTTGAACACCCCCGCACCGTCCGTGTGGAAGCAGCCGGCACAGGTATGGGCCGTCGCATTCGCCTGCGTCGTCGCCTTCATGGGCATCGGCCTGGTCGACCCGATCCTCCCCGCGATCGCCGAATCGCTCGAGGCCACGCCGGTGCAGACCGAGCTGCTCTTCACGAGCTACCTCGCCGTCACCGGACTCGCGATGCTCGTCACGAGCTGGATCTCGAGCCGCATCGGCGCCAAGAAGACACTGCTCATCGGCCTCGCCCTCATCGTGGTTTTCGCACTCTTCTGCGCACTCAGCGGCAGCGTCGACGCCGTGATCGGCTTCCGCGCGGGCTGGGGCCTGGGCAACGCCCTGTTCATCTCCACCGCGCTCGCGACGATCGTCGGCGCCGCTTCGGGCGGGAGCGGCGCGGCCATCGTGCTGTACGAGGCGGCACTCGGCCTCGGCATCGCGATCGGCCCGCTCCTCGGCGGGCTCCTCGGCGAGCAGAGCTGGCGCGCCCCGTTCTTCGGCGTCGTCGTGCTCATGGCGATCGCGTTCGTGGCGATCCTGCTTCTTCTCAAGGGAGCGGACGAGAAGCGCACGCCAGTGCCGTTCTCCGCGCCGTTCAAGGCGCTGGGTCGGCCCGCGCTCGCGACCCTGGCGATCGCGGCGCTCTTCTACAACATCGGCTTCTTCGTGCTGCTGGCGTTCTCGCCGTTCCCGCTCGGATTCGGCGCGATGGGCATCGGATTCACGTTCTTCGGCTGGGGCGTGGCGCTCGCCGTCACGAGCGTGTGGGTCGCACCGATCCTGATGCGGCGCATGAAGCGCACCCACATCATCTTCGTGGTGCTGCCGCTGCTCGCGATCGACCTCATCGCCGCGGGTCTCCTCGTCGAGTCCGCGACGGCGCTCGTCGTCTGCATCATCATCGGCGGGCTGCTGCTCGGCGTCATGAACACCGTCCTCACCGAGGCGGTCATGGAGGCGACGGACCTGCCTCGCTCGGTGGCGTCGTCGGCCTACTCCGCAGTGCGCTTCCTCGGCGGCGCGATGGCTCCCCCGATCGCCGCGGCGCTGTGGCACGGGTTCAACGCCACTGTGCCGTATCTCTTCGCGGCCGCCGCCGTGCTGATCGCCGCTCTCACCGTTCTGATCGGACGCAAGGCGCTGGCGCACATCGACGACGAGTCGGGCGACGCGGGCGAAGAGGTGGAGGCGATCCTGCTCGGCGACGCCGCCTGACGGGGCCGGCTCTCGACGGGCCTGCCGCGTTCGGTAGCGTGGGGTGATGACCGCCTCCGACCTCCCTGAACGCAGCAGGCTCGTCTTCCAGCATCTGGAGGATGCCGGAATCGATACTCGCATCCGCGTTCTGCCGGATTCGGCCCGCACCGCACCTGAGGCGGCTGCGGCGATCGGCTGCGACGTCGCCGCGATCGCGAACAGCCTGGTGTTCCTCGTCGACGGCACGCCCGTGCTCGTGATGACGAGCGGCGGGCACCGCGCCGATCTCGACGTCGTCGCTCGCAGCATCGGCGCCGATGAGGTGTCGATGGCACCGGCATCGGTCGTCCGCGAAGCAACCGGTCAAGCGATCGGCGGAGTCGCGCCGGCCGGTCATCCTGCTCCCCTGCGCACCTACATCGACGAGGCGCTCGCCGAGCACGAGGAGATCTGGGCGGCAGCGGGCCACCCGCACACCGTCATGCCGCTCACGTTCGCATCGCTGCAGGCTCTCACCGGTGGCGAGGTCATCGCGGTCGTCTGAGAGCTATTTCACGGTGACGGTGATCTCCGCGGTCTTCTGATCGTCGATGTCCTCCGGCACCTCGCCTCGGAAACGGTACTCGAACGCGATCACGGTCGTTCCGGCGCCGGTGGTCGGGAACCGATAGACGAGTTCGCCCGGTGCACCGGTCATGCCGTCGGGCGCGTCGGTGGTGAACTCCGAGTCTCCTTCGCCGAGCACCGCCGGGTCCGGCTCCGTGGTGATCACCCAGTCGTCCCCCACCGAGGGATTGACCTCGCCGAAGTCGACGACGAGAGTCTCCCCGGCGGACACAGTGACCGCGCTGGCGGTGTAGTCGACCGTCTTCTCCGCCGGTCCGGTGCACGCCGTCAGAATCGCGCCGGCCGCGACCGCCATCGCGAGGACCGCCAGCCCTCTTCTCATAGATGTCATGACCCCTCCGAGATCACGCTATCGCGCACTGCCGGCAGACGCAGAAAAGCCCCGATGACTGGCGAGAGTCATCAGGGCTGATCCGTGCACCCCCAGGGACTTGAACCCTGAACCCACTGATTAAGAGTCAGTTGCTCTGCCGATTGAGCTAGAGGTGCGTGGCCCGGGAAGCATCCCCGGCCGAGGAATTACATTACCAGCGGTTGGGCCGCATGTGAAATCGAGGCCGGGCGCTGCTCCTCCCGCGCGTGTCGCAGCATGTCGGCGGCGCAGACCGCAGTCAGATCGGACGACTATCCTTGGTGCCGTGACCGCCTCCCCCCGCGCCGACGATCTCTCCTCCGACCTCGCTCTCGCCCTTCGGCTCGCCGATGCGGCCGACGAGCAGTCCCTGGCCCGCTTCGACAGCGCCGATCTGCAGATCTCGACGAAGGCCGACAACTCGCACGTCACCGACGCCGACCTTGCGACCGAGCGTGCAATCAGAGGACTCATCGAAGCCGAGCGCCCCGAGGACGGCATCTTTGGCGAGGAGTTCGGGGCCCAGGGCGGCACCCAGCGCCAGTGGATCATCGATCCGATCGACGGCACCGCCAACTATCTGCGGGGCATCCCGCTGTGGGGCACGATGATCGCCCTCGCCATCGACGGAGTCCCCCAGGTCGGCGTCGTCAGCATGCCTGCGCTCGGACGCCGCTGGTGGGCGTCGACGGGCGGCGGCGCATGGACGACGACGGATGCCGGGGCGCGTCGCCTCAGCACGTCCTCCGTCAGCTCCCTCGACGATGCGAGCGTGAGCTTCCAGAGCATTGCGCAGTGGTCGCGCTCCGGCCATCTCGACCAGCTGCTCACGCTTGCTGACCGGGTCTGGCGCGACCGTGCCTACGGCGACGTGTACTCGTACATGATGCTCGCCGAGGGACGTGTGGACATGGTCGCCGAGTTCGACGTCAAAGAGTACGACATCGCCGCGGCCGTGCCGATCGTCCGAGAAGCAGGCGGCCGGATGACGTCTTTCGAGGGCGCTGAGACTATCTCGGACCGCTCGACACTCGCAAGCAACGGCATCCTCCACGACGCCTTCCTCGCCCTCCTGCACGACTGACCAGACCTCAAGGCACGAGATGAACCCCCGCATCCCCGCCGCAGCCCTCTCGGCGCTGCTCCTCGCCGTCGTCCTCACGGCGTGCTCCGGCGCGCCCCCGTCCGAGCCGAAGCCGACGAGACCCGCTGCCGAGACGACGCCGGAGCCCACGGTTCAGCCGGTCGAGACCGAGGCCCCTGATGCGACTGACGGCAAGCCCGCCTGCGACACGATCATCACCGAGGGCACTGTGGAGGCGCTGACTGCCATCGGCTGGACGCCGAAGCGCCAGGACTTCGTGATCGGCGACATCGCGCTGCCCGACGGCATGCTGTGCTTCTGGGCCGACTACACGATCGCGACCGATCACGGACAGCTCTACGGCTGGGCGGAGATATCGTCCGACGACGCGGCCGCAGCCCAGGCATCGCTGCTCGAGAGCGGCTGGCTCCGCGAGAACGGCCCCGAGGGCAGCTACTTCACGGAGGACCCGCAGTTCTCCCTGGGTACGGATGACGAGGGCTACGGAATGACGTACCTGTTCGGCGACGGCTGGGTGAAGCTGTCCGACACCAAGCAGGGCCTCATCCTCATCGATTGGGCCGGTTGACTCCTCGATATCGGCCAGCGGCGCGCAGCAGAGGACTGACGATAGGCTTCCTGCCAGCGCATGGACGCATGACGGCAACCGTGGGGAGAACGCGAGCATGACGACGGACGAGCCACGACAGGACCCTCTGCAGCAGCGAGTGCCCCTGGCTCCGCCTGTCTTCGCTCCTCCCCTCGCGCCCGCCCAGCCGGCAGTGCCGCTGCCCACCCAGACCGCACCCCCGGCATTGCCTTCCCGCCCCGCGTCGCCGGGGAAGCGGAACATCGCGGTCATCGTGCTCGCGATCGCATGCTCCGTGCTGCTGCTGTCGACGATCGGCTTGGGCGTCTCGACGGCATTGCTGATACAGGGTGGTTCGGCGTCGACGCCTCATCCGACCCCCGATCCCACGTCGACCTCCCAGGGAACTTCCGCGGGATCCACGACCACAGAGGTCCAGGACTACCCCGTGACGGTCGCCTCCGACCTTCGAGTGGATCATTTCGCACTCGCATCCGATTCGAGCATCTCCACGCTGTATGCGCTCGTGACGAACACGAGCAGCAACCAGGTCGCGCGCTCCTCTTTCGACATCACCGCGTACGACGCTGACGGTCGCATCATCTACCGGACGCTGGATCTGTTCTACCTGCTGCCTGATCAGACCACGGTCTTGGACGCCAGCTTCCTCACCGTCCTCGACGAGCTCGACCACTTCGTGGTCGAGCAGCTGGACATAGAGTGGATCGACCCGCCCCTCAGCGGGGGTGCGACGATCGTCGAAGCCCGCACCGGAGATGGCCACGCCGAAGCCGATCTCGCCTCGACGCTGTCGGCAGCCGCCGAGTACACGGAGGTCTACCTGGCGGTCTTCGTCGACGACGAGCTGATCGGGATCTGCTCGGATCTGACCGACTTCCCAGCCAACGGCGGCACCCTCACGGTCTCGTGCGGCCTCGACCCGGCATACGACAAGACCGAGGTCGACGTCGAGGACCTCCCGTCGAATGCGAAGCTCGACGTCCTCCTCAAGATCGACTACACGTTCGGCGAGTGACACGCGAAGAGCCCCTGCCGGTCATCGACCTGCAGGGGCTCTTCACTCGCGACAGCGACCTGTATCGTGGCGTGCTTCGCTCGCCACTTCTACAAAACTCAATCGCCTGGGTTCGAGAGCAAGCTCTCGAACCTCGGCTCAATCGTTTGTGGAGCTGGGGGGAATCGAACCCCCGTCCAACGCTGAGATACTGCGTCTTCTCCGGGCGCAGTCTGTGCAGACGTTCTGCTCGGCTCCGACCTTTGTCACAGACACCTAAGTCGACGAGCCCAGCCTGGGAAGAGTCCCGCGTGACGTCCAGGCGCCGTCACACAGCAAGACCCCTAGATGACGCCAGGGTCCGTGGCGGGGTCACACACGGTCTGACGGACTATCGGGCTCGCTTAGGCAGCGAGGGCGAAGTCAGTGCGCTTGGTTTCGGCACTTATTGTTTTGCAGGGAGCGTTCACGAGATAACCCTGCATCCTCGGCCCGCTTCTCGTGGATTCACAGGCGCTGTCGAAACCGATCAGCCCCGTGGTCCTTCTCTCGAAGGAGCCGCTGTCGCACTGTGTAATTACCAGATCGGATGGTGTGCACCCGAGCCTCACAGTTTACAACGATTCGAGTGGCTCCGCCATTCCCGCAGGCAGGCGTAGAGTCGCGGGCATGAGCGATGTGATCACCACCGTCCGCGGCGAACACGAGGCACGAGTGGCTCCGGAGCGAGCCACCGTCCGCATCAGCGTGCGCACCGAAGGTCCCGAACGCACTGCAGTCGTCGACAGCACACTGCGCCTCGCAGAGCCGCTGCGCACGAGCATCGCCGCCCGCAAGGATGCGGGTGCCGTCCTCGAGTGGAGCAGCAGGAACTTCTCGGTGCGGGCAGAGCGCCCGTGGAATGCCGAGGGCAAACGACTCGCTCCGGTCTACTACGCGAACGTGAACTTCACGGCCACGTTCGTCGCACGTTCGTCGAGGCATCCGAGTTGTCGATCTGGATCTCGGAGATCTCATCCTGGGAGGGCATCGAAGTGGGCTGGGTCAACTGGCATCTCACGCCCGAGACGACTGCCCGGATCGAACGCGAAGTGGCCGCGGCAGCGGTCGGCGTGGCCGTCACGAGGGCGCACGCCTACGCGGGAGCCCTCGGCATGAACGATGTGACGCCGCTCGAGATCGCCGACACCGGCCTCATCTCCTCAGGCCAGCCGGGGCCGTCGCCGATGACGAAGGCCCGTGGCATGGCCTTCGCCGCCGATTCCGCGCCCGCGATGGAGTACGAGCCCGAAGACATCGTGATCTCCGCAACCGTCGAAGCCCGCTTCGCCGCTCACTGAGCGTCGTCGGATGATGCGCGCCGACGACTGCTAGCTTCAGACCATGCCTCAGCCGACGACGACCGGAATGCCCCTCCGCGACTACCGCATCCACCGGTACGTCAACGCGTTCTGCCCCGAATGCCACGCCGAGGATCCCGATCGCCCGCTGTCGGAAGTGAAGCGTCTGTCCGGATGGCTGGCCGACCGCGACGGGACGATCTGGCTCGAGCGCGGATGTCGGGAGCACGGTCTGCAGCGGACGCTCTACGACGAGTCCGCCGAGATACTCCGCTATCTGGAGCAGTGGACGGCGCCGACCAAGGCGCACACTCCCGACGTCGTCGGCAACTTCGCTCCCGTTCCGGAGGCGTACCTCGACGGCCTTCCGGAGATGCAGACCCAGCACACCTGCATCCTGCTCGCCGACATCACCGACCACTGCAACCTGCGCTGTCCCACGTGCTTCGCCGAGTCCAGTCCGGCCGCGAGCGCCGTGGCGCCGCTCGAACAGGTGCTCGCGTCGGTGGATGCCAAGCTCGCGCGGGAGAACGACCGCATCGACGTGTTGATGCTGTCGGGCGGCGAGCCGACGCTCTACCCCTGGCTCGAACAGCTGCTCGAGCACCTGGTCGCCCGGCCGATCGTGAGGATCCTGATCAACTCGAACGGGTTGCGGATCGCCAACGACGATGAGTTCCTCGCCGTACTCACGCGGCACCGCGAACGCGTCGAGATCTATCTGCAGTACGACGGAGAAGAAGCCGAGACCTCGAAGTTCCACCGCGGTGCCGACATCCGGCGGTTCAAGGAGCGCGCCCTCGAGAGGCTGTCAGGTGCCGGCATCTTCACGACCCTGACGATGACCGCCGCCCTCGGCGTCAACGACCATGAGATCGGCACCGTCGTCCGTCGCGCGATGGTGACACCCTATGTCGGAGGCGTCACCATCCAGCCCGTCTTCGGGTCAGGGCGCTCGAACGGAATCGACGTGACGGATCGGCTGACCCACACCGGCGTCCTCGCGCGCCTGGGGCCGCAGACCGACGGCGAAGTCACCTGGCAGGACCTCACGGCGCTCCCCTGCAGCCACCCGCACTGCTGCTCGGTCGGCTATCTGCTCCGCGACGACTCCGACAGCTGGCGGTCCCTCACGGCGCTGGTCGGCCACGAGCAGCTCAAGCAGTTCCTCGACCTGAACCCCGGCCTCATCGCGAACCGGATCGCGGACAGCAACGTCAACCAAGCCCTCAAGGACAGCGTGAAGCAGTCGCTGCTCGACCTGCTGAGCGAGCAGTCGTCGCTGTCGCACCCGTCGATCGGGTCGCTGTGGAAGGACATCTGCACCGGGTGCGATCTCGGCATCGGCACACTCACAAAGCTCGCCACGGCGGCCCTCCCCGGACAGCACAAGCGGCTGCGTCGTTTCCTCGGCGAACGGGTGAAGCGCATCACCGTCAAGCCGTTCATGGACATCAACACCATGATCGAGGAACGTCTGCTGCAGTGCTGTGTGCACGTCGCCACCGTCAACGGCCAGACCGACGAGCATCAGTGCGCTCCGTTCTGCGCCGTGCAGGCGTGGAAGCCCCTGTCCGATCAGAAGCTCTCGACCGCCACGGGCCGCACCTCACTGCCCCTCGTCGGTTCAGCGGCGACATCATGACCACGTGGCCGTTGAACCAGCGCGATCCGAGCGTCGGTGATCCCCCGAACGCACGCGACCCGCTGCGGCTGTGCGTCAACGCCACCGTCGCACTGATCACATGCGTCCTCGGTCCGGTCGCGCTTCTGGGCTTCTCCGGTATCGCGATCGTCGCGTACGCACAGGCCCGGCGAGCTGGCCTCCTGCGCTCGCGCTGCAAACTCGGCGACACGCGCAACGTGCTCGCCTACCTCATCGTGCTCGCTGTGCTCTCGGCGGCGGCGATCCCGTTCTGGGTGATGCTCTGGATGCGGATGCTGGGATAGCCGATGTTCCCCACCCTGACCGACCTGTTCGGATTCGGCCCGCCGATCGAGACCCACGGGTTCTTCGTCGGAATCGGGCTGCTCGCGGGCGGTCTCGTGTTCTGGGTCGAAGCGCGTCGACGCGGCGCGAACGATCCGCGGATCCCGTACCTCGTGCTGGGCGCTCTCATCGGAGCGGCGATCTTCTCGCGACTGGGCACCTGGGCGCAGCATCTGGATCCGTCGCAGAACCTCAGTCTGGGCGAGCAGCTGGTGTCGGGAAACGCCTCGATCCTGTCGGCTCTGGTCGGCGCGTGGGCGGGCGTGCACGTCACCAAGCGGATCGTCGGATACCGGGATCGCAGCGGCGATCTCTTCGCGCCCGCTGTGGCTCTCGCCATGGCCATCGGCCGATTCGGATGCCTGTTCACCGAGGACCCGGGCACGCCCACGGGTGGCGACTGGGGCATCGTCCTGACGCCCGCTCAGGCGACCCGGCTGGGTGCACCGGCGGGTGTCGGCCTGCATCCGAGCTTCGTGTACGAGATCGTCTTCCACGCCGCGGCGTTCATCGTGCTGTGGTTCTGGCTGCGGCATCTCGGACTCCGCAGCGGAGAGACGCTCACCCTCTACATCGCTGCGTATGCGGTCTTCCGCTTCCTCGTCGAGTTCGTGCGCGGCAACGACGTCGCCTGGCTCGTCTTCACGCGCCCGCAGCTGTTCCTGCTCGCGACTCTCCCGCTGCTCGCCATCCGCCTCGTATGGTTGTGGCGGAAGGGCGCGTTCATCCCCGCCGACCGGAGGACACAGAATGAGCATCAACCCGCCTGACGGCAGTCCCGAAGAACCGGATGCCGTGGTGCCGCCCGAACCGGTCGTGCCGCCGCAGCCGGTCGTGCCGCCGTACCCGGCCCAGCTGCCGTACTCCGGTCAGTCGCCGTACCCGGCCCAGCCGCCGCACCCGGCCCAGCTGCCGTACTCCGGTCAGCCTCCGCACGCAGGTCAGCCGCAGTTCTACGGACAAGTCCCTCAGATGCCGTACGGCATGCCACCCGGCCCGCCGTACGGGCAGAAGAGAGGCCTCGGCAACGGCGCCAAGATCGGCATCGGGAGCGGGATCGGATGCCTGTCTTACGTCGTCGCGTTCTTCCTCTTCCTGGGCACGATGTCAGTGCTGAGTCAGGCCGGCCCCGCAGCATACTTCGTGATCTTCGGGCTGCCCGTGCTCGTCGGCGTCGGGCTGCTCTTCTCTCCCAGAACCCGCGGATTCGGCGTCGGCATCCTGATCGTGGCAGCGGCGGGCTGGCTCGTCGTACTCGGACCCTGCAGCACGTTGCTGTTCGCGTAGAGCGCCCTGCCCGGCGGTTCAGCCCCGGTCAGTCCGTCGCCGAGAACTCCGCGAGCTCTGCGGCGAGCCGTTCCGAGACGCGCGCGTGCACGGCGGTGCCCGCCTCACGGTGCTCGACTGACAGCAGCATCCCGGTTTCGTGGATGGCTGCGACGAGATCACCGCGCTCGTAGGGGATCACCGCGTTCACCTCGATCGCGGGCGTCGGCAGCGCGGCTTCGATGGCTCCCCGCAACTCGTCGATGCCCTCGCCGGAGCGGGACGACACGAAGTGCGCCCTGGGTTCGAGTCCCCTCAGGACCAGGCGCTCGTCGTCGGCGATGAGGTCGGCCTTGTTGAAGACGACGATCTCCGGCATGTCGCGTACGCCCACGTCACCCATCACGTCACGCACGGTCTGCAGCTGGCCGGCCGGATCGGGGTGCGATCCGTCGACGACATGCAGCACGACGTCGGCGTCGCCGACCTCTTCGAGGGTCGAGCGGAAGGCCTCGACGAGCTGATGCGGAAGGTTGCGCACGAAACCGACCGTGTCGGTCAGCGTGTACACGCGACCGTCACTGGTCTCCGAGCGGCGCACTGTGGCATCGAGAGTCGCGAAGAGGGCGTTCTCGACGAGCACGCCTGCGCTCGTGAGCGCGTTGAGCAGGCTCGACTTGCCCGCGTTCGTGTACCCGGCGATCGCCACCGAAGGGATCGTGTTGCGCTTGCGCTCAGCACGCTTCGCCTCACGGCCGGGCGCGAAGTCTCGGATCTGCTTGCGCAGGAGCGCCATCTTCGTGCGGATGCGTCGACGGTCGAGCTCGATCTTGGTCTCACCGGGACCACGTGAGCCCATGCCGGCACCGCCGGCTCCGACCTGGCCACCGGCCTGGCGGCTCATCGACTCTCCCCAGCCGCGCAGGCGCGGCAGCAGGTACTCGAGCTGCGCGAGCTCGACCTGGGCCTTGCCCTCACGGCTCTTCGCATGCTGGCTGAAGATGTCGAGGATGACGGTGGTGCGATCGATCACCTTCACCTTGACGACGTCTTCCAGCGCGCGGCGCTGGCTGGGTGCGAGCTCGGTATCGGCGATCACGGTGTCGGCGCCGGTGGCAGCGACGATGTCCTTGAGCTCCTGCGCCTTACCTCGCCCGATGTAGGTCGCCGCGTCCGGATGCGGGCGTCGCTGAAGCACGCCGTCGAGCACGACGGCGCCCGCCGTCTCGGCGAGGGCGGCGAGCTCACGCAAGGAGTTCTCAGCATCCTCCTGAGCGCCCTGCGGATACACGCCCACGAGGACGACGTTCTCCAGCCGCAGCTGCCGGTACTCGACTTCGGTGACGTCTTCGAGCTCGGTCGACAGTCCCTGCACGCGACGTAGCGCGTGCCGGTCGGCGAGGTCCCACTGGTCGCCGTCTCCCGAGCCGTATCCTGCGGTGGCGGCATCCTGCAGCGCCTGTGCTGCCCCGAAGACGCGCGCTTCCGTGCGCTTGTCCGCGTTCGCGAGAACGCGTTCGACTGCTTCGTCGTCGGTCGAGTGGTTAGTGGTGTCCGTCATCCGGTCCTTGTCTCTGGCTTTTGCGCGGAGTCTTAACCTTACCCGCGCTGTCCGGTACGCTCACGGTATGGGGTCCGACCACTACTTCACTGCGGCCCCGGCAAGCCCCGAGAACCTGCGTACGATCCGTGTGTCGCTCGCAGGCCGTGAGCTCGACGTCACCACCGCTGGCGGCGTCTTCAGCCCGGATCGGTTGGATGCCGGCACTGCAGTGCTTCTCGCCAACATGCCACCTGTTCCTCCCGGTGGCAATCTCCTCGACCTCGGAAGCGGATGGGGTCCGATCACGCTGTCGATGGCCTTGGCGGCGCCGCACGCGACCGTATGGGCTGTCGATGTCAATGAGCGCGCCCTCGATCTGGTGCGCCGCAACGCGGCATCTCTCGGGCTCACCAATGTCAACGCTTCACTCCCCGAAGATGTTCCCGCTGACGTCACGTTCCGGACCATCCGCTCCAATCCACCGATCCGTGTGGGCAAGAACGAGCTCCACGGACTCCTGGAGCGCTGGATCCCTCGTCTCGACGAGCGCAGCGACGCGTGGCTCGTCGTGCAGCGCAATCTCGGCGCGGATTCGCTGCAGCGCTGGATCGCGGCGACCTTCCACCCCGGCTACAGCGTGTTCCGCACGACGACCGGCAAGGGCTACCGAGTGCTGAAGGTCCGTCGTCACGGCACACCTCCGACCGAACCGATCATCATCGGTTGAGCAATGCGAGCGCGCGGCTCATCCCGCGGCTGCCATACCGAGCAGAGCGGGCAACTCCGCCATGTCGCTGAACACCTCGGTGTCCTCCCCCGCCAGCCATTCCGCCGGAGTCAATCCGCCTGCGTATCCGTAGGACCGCATTCCCGCGGCCCGGGCGGCTTGCACACCGAACCGGCTGTCCTCGACCACGGCGCATCGAGACGGTGCGACGCCCATTCGAGCAGCGGCGTGCAGGAACAGGTCGGGTGCGGGTTTGCCCTCGACGACGTCGTCCGCGCTGAAGATGCGGCCATCGAATCGTGAGAGCAGTCCGGTCAACTCGAGTGAGCGCCGGATCTTCTCGTGAGGTCCACTCGAGGCGACGCACGTAGGCACGGAGATCGCATCGAGAGCGCTCTCGACACCGTCCACCGCGTCGAGTTCGCGTTCGAAGGCCTCCACATAGAGAGGCTGAAAGGGCGATTCCCAGTCGTCCGGCAGCGCGCACCCCAGGTGCTCCTCGATCTCCGCCCGGAAGTGGTCGGTCGAACGCCCGACGAACCGGTGGACGATCTCTTCAGGCGTGAGCTTCCAGCCCAGGGTCGCGAGGACCTCACGATCGATCTCGACAGAGAGCCTCTCGCTGTCGACGAGAACACCGTCGCAGTCGAAGATCACCAGTTCGAACGGGGCGGACACCGGATCAGGCCAGTTCGACCTCGCCGTGGAAGACCAGGGTCGCCGGGCCAGACAGCGCGACGTGCTCGCCGTCTTCCGCGGGGAACATGCGCACGCCGAGCGTGCCGCCAGGGACTTCGACGCGCCAGTTGTTCGGCGCCTTCTCCCCCGCCCAGTAGCGAACCGCCAGGGCGGTGGCGGCGACTCCCGTGCCGCAGCTGAGTGTCTCGCCCACGCCGCGCTCCGACACGCGCATCTTCACGTGACCTATGCCGTCTCGCACCAGGGGCTCTCCGGGAACCACGAACTCGATGTTCGCGCCGGCGGGCAGCGCGGGCTCGAGGTCCGGAGTGCGGTGCAGTTCGAGGGACGCCAGCTCGGCGTCGGACGCCAGTGCCACGACGACATGAGGGTTGCCCACGTCGATGCCGAGACCGGGTCGGGTCACCGCCAGCCCGCCCGCGGTGACGAGCGGATCGTCGCCCGACAGCTTCCACAGTCCCAGGTCGACCTGATAGCCCGTCTCGCTGCGGGTGACGTCTCGCACGCCCGCACGGGTTCCGAGCGGCAGCGTCGAACCCGGTTCGATCGTGGCGAGCCCGGACCTCACGAGATAGTGCGCGAAGACTCGAATGCCGTTGCCGCACATCTCCGCAATCGACCCGTCGGCGTTTCGGTAGTCCATGAACCACTCCGCCGCGGGCTCCTCCGCGAGTGCCGCCGCACCGTCGGCGATCGCCGCGGAGCGGACGACCCTCAGGACGCCGTCGCCGCCGACGCCGAAGTGGCGATCGCAGAGCGCAGCGACCTGCTCGGCGTTCAGATCGAGAGAGCCGTCGGGGTCGGCGATGATGACGAAGTCGTTGCCCGTGCCGTGCCCCTTGGTGAATGCGACCATGAGGCCAGTCTATTCAGGCGCGACTACGCGTCGGCGATGAGTCTCTTCCCCGTGTTCCGAACGGAGAAACGCTCGTACCCGAGACCGTCATAGAACCCGAGAACGCCCTCGTTCCCTTCGCGCACCATCAGCTGCACCTTCGGGCAGCCCATAGCGAGGAGCCGCTTCTCGGCCTCGTGAACGAGAGCACGAGCGACACCGCGGCCGCGGTGCGATTCGGCGGCAGCGAGGTAGTACAGCCAACCGCGGTGGCCGTCGTATCCTGCCATGACGCTGCCGACGATGGCGTCTGTCTCTGTCTCTGTCTCTGTGGCGACGAGAAACAGCTCCGGCTGCACACCGAGCTTCCTCTCGATATCGAGTCGTGGATCGTTCCACGGGCGGGTGAGACCGGCCTCAGTCCAGAGGGCGACAACCGCCTCGATGTCATCGCGTCGAAAGCTTCTCACATGCCAGCTCATGAGTACGAGCCTACGGGCGGCCGTCAGTCTTTCCGCACCCGATAGCGCCCGCAGAGGAAGGCCCGATTGCGCGCCACCTCGATCAGCTCGAGATCGAGTGGCCGCGGCAGCACCGGAGCTCCGGACCCGAGTGTCACGGGAGCGTACTGCAGCCACACCTCATCGAGCAGACCGGCATCCGCGAACTGTCCAGCCAGATCGCCGCCGCCGACGATCCACAGATCCTTGCTGCCGGCCGCGTCCATCATTCGCGCGTGCACCTCACGCACGTCGGCCTGAGTGAAACGGACCTCACCGATGGCGGGAGGCTCGAGGTCTCGGTGAGTGAACACCCAGGTCGGCTGCTCGTAGCCCCAGTTCCCCTGCTCGGCCCGCATGACCCACTCGTAGGTCGATGAGCCCATGGCGAGGGCGCCGATGGATTCGACGAACCCCGGATACGCCATCGGACCGTCCATATCGATGTCCTGCTTCAGCAGCCAGTCGAGTGAGTGGTCGCTCGTCGCGATGAAGCCGTCGAGGCTGGTGGCCGTGTAGTAGTGGGTCGTCATAGGTCGATGATGGCACCGGCATCCGACATGGGTGAGCGCCATTCCAGCCCGGGGTAGCGCTTGAACCAGGACACCTGTCGACGCGCGTAGCGCCGTGTGAGGGCCTGCGTTTCGGCGATGGCCTCCGCCTGTGAGAGACGGCCGTCGAGCCGGGCGAGCGCCTGCGCGTAGCCGATCGCGCGGCTCGCGGTCGCGCCGCGTTCCAAGCCGACTTCCCGAAGACGCGCGACCTCGTCGGCGAGACCGTCGGCCCACATGCGCTCCACTCGCGCATCGAGTCGCTGCACGAGATCAGCCCGCTCGACGTGCAGGCCGATCAGATGCGTGGACGGATGCCAGAGCGCCGGCGCCGATGGCAGCGAAGCCTGGTGCGTCACGCTCCCCTGCTCGAGGACTTCGAGCGCACGCACGATCCTGCGTCCGTTGTGCGGATCGATGCGCTCAGCCGTCGCCGGGTCTGCGGATCGCAGACGCTCGAGGAGGACGCCGGCGCCGCGTTCATCGAGCTCGCGTTCGAGTCGCGCCCGAACAGCGGGGTCGCGCGGAGGGAAGCGGAAGTCGAACACGACGCTCGAGACGTAGAGGCCGGAGCCCCCGACCAGGATGGCGTCTCCCCCGCGCGCGTGGATGTCCGCGATCGCGGCTCGCGCGAGCGGCTGATACCAGGCGACCGCTGCCTCATCGGTGACGTCACGGACGTCGAGCAGATGGTGCGGGATGCCTCGGCGCTCGCTGCATGGCGTCGGCGTTGACGATCTCCGCAGGGTTTCCTCGCGCGTGGAGCCTCTCAGCAAGGTCGAGCGCGAGGTCGCTCTTGCCGGTGCCTGTCGCCCCGACGACCGCCCAGAGCCTCTGGGTCATCGAACGTCTCGCTCTGGGGATCCGGTCTCAGGTCGCGGCATTGCCTCGGCGATGCCTGCATCACGGGGTGCCGCCGACAGGGCGCGCTCTCGCTGACGCTGCAGGTTCACACGCCCACGCGCAGAGTCGGCAGACCGAGCGAGACCGCGCGAGGAGCGCCGTCGGATACCGCAGAGGGCACCGCGCACGACTCGGACTGCGCCCGATCCCAGGCCTCTCCGCCGCGGGTGCGACGGATGCGCAGCGGCTGGGCAGTCGGGTCGTCGGCGAGCAGGTGGAACGGGGCCGCATGGGTGATCGTCACGGTCACGGCATCGCCTGGGCGAGGGATCTCGGATCCGGGCGTCACCTCGAAATGCACGAGACGGTTGTCCTGTGCGCGTCCGGTCAGGCGATGGGTCTCCGCATCCTTCTTCCCCTCACCGACAGACACCAACAGCTCGACCTCACGGCCGACCTGCTTCTGGTTCTCCTCGAGCGAGATTAGCTCCTGCAGGGCGATCAGGCGGTTGTAACGCTCCTGGACCACCTCTTTGGGCACCTGGTTCTCCATCGTCGCGGCGGGGGTGCCCTCGCGGATCGAGTACTGGAATGTGAAGGCTCCGGAGAACCGCGACTGCTCGACGACCCGCATGGTGTCTTCGAAGTCCTCGTCGGTCTCGCCGGGGAACCCGACGATGATGTCGGTCGTGATCGCCGCGTGCGGGATGCGCTCGCGCACGCGCTCGATGATGCCGAGGAAGCGCTCGCTCCGGTACGAGCGCCGCATCGCCTTGAGGATGCGGTCGCTGCCCGATTGCAGCGGCATGTGCAACTGAGGCATGACGCTCGGAGTCTCGGCCATCGCGTCGATCACGTCATCGGTGAAGGCGGCCGGATGCGGACTCGTGAAGCGGATGCGCTCGAGGCCTTCGATCTCGCCGGCGGCACGCAAGAGCTTGCCGAATGCCTGACGGTCACCGAACTCGACGCCGTAGGAGTTCACATTCTGCCCGAGCAGCGTGACCTCGATCGCGCCGTCTTCGACGAGCAGGCGGATCTCGTTGAGGATGTCTCCGGGTCGGCGGTCTTTCTCCTTGCCCCGCAGATGCGGCACGATGCAGAAGGTGCACGTGTTGTTGCAGCCGACTGAGATCGACACCCAGCCGCTGTGCGCGGAGTCGCGCTTGGTGGGCAACGTCGACGGGAAGATCTCCAGGGACTCGAGTATCTCGAGCTCGGCCTCGCCGTTGTGACGCGCACGCTCGAGAAGTCCAGGGAGAGAGCCCATGTTGTGCGTTCCGAAGACGACGTCGACCCAGGGGGCTTTGTCGAGCACAGCTTGCTTGTCCATCTGTGCGAGGCACCCGCCGACGGCGATCTGCATGCCGTCTTTGCGACGCTTGACCGAGGCGAGCTGACCCAGCGTTCCGTAGAGTTTCCCAGCCGCGTTGTCGCGCACCGCGCAGGTGTTGATGATGACGACGTCAGGCTCGTCACCGGCTGCCGCCCGCACGTAGCCCGCGCTCTCCAGCGAACCGGAGAGACGCTCCGAGTCGTGAACGTTCATCTGGCACCCGAACGTGCGCACTTCGTACGAGCGCTGCCGCCCGTCGCTGTCTACTGCTGCCGACGACGCGTCGATGATCGTCGGTTCACTGCGAGGGATAGTCATGATCTTTCGATTCTACGATCGACAGCCGTGATACCGCTCGCGATGCACGTCAGCACTCTGATGTGCTGCGGCTGCGCGACACGGGCCCGGCTGCCATGACCTCACCGGTCGGCGGCCGGGCCGATCGCGCACTTCATTCGAATCTCACGCCCGAGGGCCGTGGGCCGGAGAACTGCTCGCCCATCACCGTCCGGACCACGGAGCTGACGACGCCCCCGGAGTATCCGCGACGAGCAAGCTGACCCGAGAGCCGTCGCTTGGCCGTCTCCTGGTCGAGTCGGGCGAGCGAGCGCATCTTGGATCTGGCGAACTCGAGGGCGCGTTCGACGTCGTCGTCCGGAAGATCGTCGAGAGCTGCATCGATCACATCGCGCGGGATGCCCCGCTGCGTCAGGAGGCGGGACAGGGCGACTCTCCCCTGGCCCTTCCGCTCGACGCCCGAGGTGATGAGGTGGCCTGCGAGGACGGCGTCGTCGAGGTAGCCGCGGCGGCAGAAGTCGTCGATCACGTCGTCGATCTGCGCCGAGTCGAGCCTCTGCTCACCGACTTCGTATCCCCTCAGCACCAGGCGCGCCTCAGAGACGGACAGCGAACGAGTTCGCAGCCGTCGGACGAGGACCTCTTCCGCGGCCTTTCTGACCTGCTCAGGGTCGACACCTCCGTCGGGGGCGGCGTCGCGCTCGCGCGTCTCGTGAGATGTCAGAGCGCGCAGCCGCGGTGCGGCTCGACCGGCCGCACCGCGCGCCGGATGCCGTTCGCTCGGCGTCCCGGCATCTGCGGGCCGCTCGTCTCCGAGCGTCGTCGACGACCAGGTGGAGCGCCAGAGCTGTGCTTCTTCGGCGGGACGGGGGACGACGCCCGCGGCGTCGTCCCCCACACCATCAGACCCGTGGCTCTTCCGCGCTCCGCCGAAGAGCGGGATGACAGGGGCAAGCGACTCATCGTCGGCAGTCACGACTCACCCCGGTTGCTGAGCGACGTCGAAGCACGGTTGCTGAGCGATGCCGGAGCACGGTTGCTGAGCGACGCCGAAGCATCAGGCCGGGCGGCGCTCGGCAAGCTCATCGGCGGGAGCGGCAGCCGGCGCACCGATGCCGAGCTTCTGCTTGATCTGGGACTCGATGGCCAGCGCGATGTCGGGGTTCTTGAGGAGGAACGATCGCGCGTTCTCCTTGCCCTGACCCAGCTGGTCACCGTCGTAC
>JAEKKN010000070.1 GCA_019510305.1 Microbacterium sp. | reverse complement strand
TTCACCAACCCCGACGGATTCTGGTCGGTGATCAACACCGTGATCTGGGCGGCGCTCGCGCCGACCATCTCGATCGTCCTGGGCCTCGCCTACGCCGTGTTCATCGACCGGGCTCGGGGCGAGAGGTTCCTGAAGGTCCTGGTATTCATGCCCGTCGCCATCTCGTTCGTGGGCGCCGGCATCATCTTCAAGTTCGTCTACGACTACCGCCAGGGCGACCAGATCGGCATCCTCAACGCCATCGTCACCGCGTTCGGAGGCAAACCGGTGGGGTGGCTCGACGCGCAACCCTTCATCAACACCTTCTGCCTGCTGGCGATCTTCATCTGGACGCAGACCGGGTTCGCCATGGTCTTCCTCTCGGCGGCCATCAAGGCGGTCCCGGCGGAGCAGAACGAAGCCGCAGCGCTCGACGGCGCCAACGCCTGGCAGTTGTTCAGGAACGTGACGGTCCCCGGCATCCGCTCATCGCTGATCGTGGTGCTCACGACCATCACCATCGCCTCTCTCAAGGTCTACGACATCGTCGCCGTGATGACGGGCGGCCGGTCCAACTCGACCGTCGTCGCCTTCGAGATGGTCAACCAGCAACAGAGATTCCAGAGCTACGGCCACTCCTCAGCGCTGGCGCTCGTGCTGTTCCTGTTCGTCATGCCGCTGATCGTCTACAACGTGCGACAGATGCGCAAGCAGAAGGAGATCCGCTGATGGCCGTCATCGATGCCGACCCGAGGTTCGACACCAAGGCCGCGCGTTCACTCGCCCGCGCGGCCCGCAAGACCCAGGATGACGCGCAGAAGCGTCTCACCTCGCGCGGCGCCACGATCGCGGCGATCATCATCGCGATCATCTGGACCCTTCCCACCTTCGGGCTCCTGGTCACGTCCTTCCGCCCCGGAGCCGATTCGGCGACGACCGGGTGGTGGACCGTGTTCGTGAAACCGGGGTTCACGCTCTCGAACTACTTCGACGCGCTGACCTCGGGCGGCACCGCCCTGACCCTCGGTGACTCGTTCCTCAACTCGCTGGCGATCGCGATCCCGGCAACGGTCATCCCCATCGCCATCGCGACGCTAGCGGCATACGGCTTCGCGTGGATCCCGTTCAAGGGGCGCGGCATCCTGTTCGTCTTCGTGTTCGCCCTGCAGATCGTGCCGATCCAGATGGCGCTCGTGCCGCTGCTCAGCCTGTTCTCGCGCGGCCTCACGATCGGAGGCGTCGCCGTTTTCCCCGGCTTCACCCTGCGCGATGTCGACCACAGCTTCGCGACGGTGTGGATCGCTCACGCGATCTTCGCCATGCCGCTGGCGATCTTCCTGCTGCACAACTTCATCTCCGAGATCCCGTCGGAGTTGGTCGAGGCGGCACGCGTCGACGGTGCAGGTCACGGGCAGATCTTCTTCCGGATCATCATCCCGTTGTCGACGCCCGCCATCGCCTCATTCGCGATCTTCCAGTTCATCTGGGTGTGGAACGACCTCCTGGTTGCGACGATCTTCGCGCCCTCGACATCGTTGCCCCTCACCCAGACCTTGAACTCGCTATCCGGGTCCTGGGGCGACAAGTGGTACCTGCAATCCGCCGGCGCCTTCATCTCGATCGTCGTGCCGCTGATCGTGTTCTTCTCACTCCAGCGCTTCTTCGTTCGCGGATTGCTCGCCGGGGCGACAAAGGGCTGAGGCGGTCGGTCGGGCCGGGCCGCATACCTCGGATCGGGTCGGGTCGCAAGGCCCGGCCCCGGTCGCCCCGTCGTGCCTAGGGTCGGAGCGTGCGTCTGCGGCGGAGTGACTCGGCGAGACCGGGCATCGCCCGGATACCGCTCGGCGACGGATTCTCGTACCGGGATGCCGCGGGCGCGACCATCGCCGACCCCGAGCAGCTCGATCGCATCGTGCGCCTGGCCATTCCGCCGGCGTGGGGCGATGTGTGGATCTCTCCGCACCACAACGGTCACATCCAGGCGACCGGTGTCGACGCGGTGGGACGGCGGCAATACCTGTATCACCCGGCCTGGCGCGAGCAGAAGGACCGGCTCAAATTCGATCGGATGCTCGCCTTCGCCGAGGCGCTTCCGGCCGCGCGCCGGGGCGTCACCCGCGACCTGAGACGCAATGACCTCAGCCGTGAGCGGGTGCTGGCCGGCGCGTTCCGGCTGTTGGACTCGGCGGCACTGCGGGTGGGATCCGAGCGCTACGTCGACGAGAACGGCACATTCGGCCTGGCAACACTGCTGTGCTCCCACGCGGACGTCGATGCGTCCGTCGTGCGGTTGAGCTTTCCGGCGAAGAGCGGAAGGGACTGGAGCTCCGAGCTTCGCGACCGGGACCTCGCGGCGCTCCTCGGCGCCCTCACCCAGCGGGAGCCCGATGACCGGCTTCTGGCCTGGGAGGGGGACGGCAGCTGGCATCCGGTCAGCTCGGCCGAGATCAACGACGACCTGCGCCGCCGGACAGGGGGCCCGTTCTCGGCCAAGGACTTCCGTACGCTACGAGGAACCGCTGCCGCGGCCCTGAGCCTGGCCAGGAGTGGCCCGCAGGCCACGAAGATCGCCCGCCGGCGAGCCATCGCGGAAGCGATAGCCGCAGCAGCTGAGGTACTCGAGAACACCCCGGCGATCGCCCGATCGAGCTACATCGATCCCCGTCTGATCGACCGCTACGAGCACGGCGAGACGATCGACGCCTCGCGGCCTCGCTCGGTCGAGGCGCAATTGCTCGTGCTGCTGTCGTCCTAGTCGGTCACGCACCGGCGATGCCAGCGACCCGGCACTCGCTTTACGCGGCACCCTCGCAGCCAGCAGAATGGCCTCGATGGGCGGATGTGCTGCCCCGCGGGAGGACATCATGGGACTCGACGACATCGTGGACAAGGCCAAGGACCTCGCGGGAGACGCCGCCGACAAGGCCAAGGATGTGGCCGGCGACGTGGCGGAGAAGGCCAAGGATGTCGCGGGCGACGTTGCCGACAAGGCCAAGGACGTCGCCGGCGAGGTCAA
>JAEKKN010000043.1 GCA_019510305.1 Microbacterium sp. | reverse complement strand
CGAATCGGGGTCGATGGCCCAGCCCCTGACGTTGATACCCCCTTCGATGCCTTCAGCGGCATCGAAGGCCCCGATCGGCGAGCCTGTGAGCGCACCCATGCTCTGACATCCCAGGAGGACGTTCACGCCCGACCCGGCATTCATCGCGTAGACGCAGACGTTCACGGGGCTTTCGCCGGTTGCCGGGACTTTGACGTCGAATCCGTGTTTCGTCCCCGTTCCCGGGTACGCCGCCGCGACGTCCGGCCGTTCGAGATCCGCGAGATACGCCCCGGAAGAGCTGCCGACGTAGATGTGCACGGCCAACGGCTCCGTCGTGTTGCGATCAGCGACCCAACCGCCGATGCGGAACTCTCCAGGCGAAGCCTGCATCACTTCTACGTTGCCAAACGGATTGTTGGTGTCGCCGTGCGTCGAACCGAACCAGTCCGTGAAGTAGTTGTAGAAGTTGCGATTGCCATACGCGCCGCACGGAGCCTCCCCTGTGCCCGCTGCGAGGGCAGCTGCGTTCGGCTGATACGGCGTGTAGTAGTACATCGCCGACGTCGCGACGTTGGCGACGTACACGGGCGAAGACCCACAGTTCACGTCCGGGCTGTACCGGATGTTCCACGTTTTGCCTGGCGCGTAGTACGTGAAGTACTTGCCCTCGGCGTAGATCTGCATCTGCCGAGCAGCGCCGTAGACCTGGTTCAGGAACCCCTTTTTCGCTGGATTGCATTCTCGGAAGTCCGGGCATTCATGCCCCATCGCGATCTCATACCGCCAGGCACTGGGCCAGACGTTCAGAACGAGGCTCTGCTCCTTCTGAAGCATGACGAGCAAGACCTGCGGATTGATACGGCAGGACTGGGCCACTTTGGCGATGATCTGCGCTGCGGTCTCGATCGCTGCGCCTTCGTACCCGCGGCAATACTGATCAGCCGCCTTGGTCTGAGTGCCGATCTTGTAGTCCTTGAGGCAGACGTACGGACCGTACTGATCGCCGCCTGTGCGGCACGTCGGGACCTTGCTGTTGAGGAAGGTCTGGATCTGCGGCGCAGACATCGAGCTGGAGTTGAAGAACACCGCATCGCTGATGATGTTGCCGGCGTCGAAACCGACCAGCGTCGTCCGAATGTCTCGCGAGCTGACACCCGATCCAGAAGAAGGTGCGGCAGAAGCACTGGCAGTGGGGACAAGCACACCGACCACGAGCGCGGAGACCGCAGCCAATGTGGCGAGGAATCGGGTCATCCTCGTGGTGTTTCGAGAGCGTGGGGCACGTCGAGACATGTGACCAGTGTGACGGAAGTTGCGAAATTATGCCACTGTTGTCGAACCACGGCAACAAGATCCGTGACTATGGGGCGAACGCTCAGCCGATCACAGGTCCGCGTGCAGTCCCCACACGCGCTCCGCCGAGCTCATCCAGGAGAACGAACGCGCACGGTCGCTCCCCAGCACGCTCATCCTCCGCGCCCCCGCACCGACGGCATCCGCGACGGCATCCGGAATCTTCTCCTCCGGCACGATCGCTCCCCCGTCGGCGATGACGTCTCGGTGCACCCCGCTCGACACGGCGACGACCGGCACTCCGAGCGTCATCGCCTCGACGACACGCCAGGGCCAGGCGATCTCGGGGTCCGTCGCCACCAGAGCGGAGGCGGCGGCGAAGATCGCGGCCCGGTCCTCGAGCGGAAGAGCCCCGCGCACGTGCACGCGGGACTCGCGAAGACCGGCCGCCGAGGCGATCTCGGCGATGCGCGGTTCCGAGCCCTCCGGGGCGTCGAGCACAACCGCATCCGCATCGGCAGCGATCGCCGCGCGGAACCCTGATTCGAGCGAGGTGGAGCACCCGGTCAGCACCACGTAGCGTGTCGGCAGGGACAGGGCATCTCGCCGAGCCGCCGCATCGAGCGGCACAACGAAGCCGCGCGGCGCCGCTCCGGGGATCACGCGGATCCTCTCCCCCAGCTTCGCCACATCCGCAAGACGCGAGGCGAATGCGTGCGAAGGCACGACCACGGCATCCGCATGCTTGACCGCACGCCTGAGCATCGCGCGCTGCCAGGCCACGGTCGTCTTGGGCAGGGCGTCCGGCGTCTCCCACGCCCGCAGGTCCCACAGCGTCACCGTCGTCTGGTCGTTGTCGTGGAGGCGGTCGTGGCGCACGAGGGGCGCCATCAGCGACGCCGAGTGGATGAGCCCCCCTCCCACACCTGGTGCGATGCCCAGCTGCCACGAAGCCGCAAGCTCACGCCGCGCCAGGCCAAGGGTGCGCACGTCGGCGAGACCGGGGAGAGCAGGCGCAGAGCCGGCCGGCACGATCGCCGCGACATCGCAGCCCGACGGCGCGGTCTCGATGAGACCTGCCGCGAGGTCGATCGCCGCTGCGGCCTGGTCGGCGTCGACGACATGCACGAGCTGATCCAGAACCACACGCAGCCGAGCACCCATGAGCACAAGATTAGAGGCACCGGTCGCCCGCCGACTCGCGACAGGCGCGCCACTTCGGAAAACCTTGCTGGGAAAGCACTTCGTTCCCAGCATGCGGTCTCGCCTTCGTGCTTGAATGCTCGGATGAGCGATGGACGCCTGCCGGTACATCGCCGATGGCTCGGCTGGACCATCGGCGATCTCTTCGCAGATGAAGACCGCCGTCGGCGAGGGCGACCTCGACAAGGCTGAGACGCTCACGAAGCGCATCTCCCATCACGCTGCTTCCGCCCACGACCTCACGGCGGACCCGATCTGGCATGCGTACGGCGTGGTCCCCTGGATCGGACCGAATTTCACCGCGGTCAGCGAGGTCGCCGCCATCGCGGACGAGGTGGCGACGGATGCCGTGGGACCGGTCCTGTCCGCCGCAGGCGACATCGATCTCTCCAGCCTGGGCTTCTCCAACGGGACCATCGACCTCTCTCCGTTCGCCGCGATCGAGCCCTCCCTCGCGGATGCGGCGTCGACACTGCGCGAAGCGGAGAGCAGCGCGCGGCAGATCGACGCCGATGCCACCCTGCCCCCGCTGGCCGACGCTATCCGCGAACTGCGCTCGAACGTCACCCAGGCGACGACCCTGGTCGGCTCACTGCACGGCGCCTCCGCCCTGCTGCCGAGCATGTTGGGTGCGACTGAACCCCGCAACTACGTGATCGCGATGCAGAACAACGCCGAGCTGCGCTCCTCGGGCGGCATCATCGGGGCGATCGCGCTCCTGCACGCCGAGAACGGGCACGTCACCTTGAGTCAGCAGGCCTCCACGGCCGACTTCCCGTCGCTCGACACAGCTCTTCCGCTCAGCGAGTCGACGATCGCGCTCTTCGAGGACCGACCCGGCCGCTACCTGCAGAACATCACGAACATCCCCGACTTCACCGAGGCAGCGCCCCTCATCGCCGCCCGATGGCAGAACCGCTTCGGTACGCCGGTCGACGGCGTCATCGCCGTCGACGCCGTCATGACGAAGAACCTGCTCGCGGCGACGGGGCCGCTCGCCTTCGGGCCGTTCACGGCCGACGAGGACAACGTCGTCGGTCTGCTCCTTTCTGAGATCTACGCCGCCGTGCCCGATCCGACGATGCAGGACCAGGTGTTCGCCCAGGCCGCCGGGGCTCTGTTCAGCGGTGCGATGTCGGGCGCCGAACCGAAGAAGCTGGTGACCGCGCTCGCCCAGTCGTCCGCCGAAGGTCGCATCCGCATCTGGAGCGCGCATGAGGACGAGCAGACGATCATCCAGCGCTCCACGCTCAGCGGCGCACTGCCCAGGGACACCGCATCCGCGACGTACGTCGGAGCGCTCTTCAACGACGCGACCGGCGGCAAGATGGACTACTACATGGGCGCTGAGATCTCGACGTCGGTCGGCACATGCGAGGGCGAGCCCACGACGCAGCTCCAGGTCACCTGGACCAACAACGCCCCCGTCGATGCCGCGACGGCGCTACCCGCTTACGTCACTGCGTCGGGGTGGTACGGAGTGCCTCCCGGCTCGGTACGCACCCTGGTCGCCGTCTACGGCCCGGCAGGCGCCACCGCATCGCACATCGACAGAGACGGGAAGTCGGATGCCGTGCAGACCACGATGCTCGGCGACCGCTTCGCGGTGCAGCACGACGTCACGCTCGCACCCGGCGAATCCACCACGATCACGGTGGAGTTCCACGGAACGGGAGCCGGTCAGCGTCTCACCGAGGTCGCGCACACCCCGCTCGTGAACGATCCGAAGATCCGACGCACGGATCTTCACTGTGCACCGTGACTTTCACTCGATGATGATGTAGTGTCACTTTCACTGGGGAATATCTGGGTTCTATAACTTTGTCGTGGGGACAAGGAGAACCCACGCAGTCGAATGCAGGGGTGTGTTCGGTGCGATTCCGCGTGTATTTCTGGGGAGAAACATGCTGAAGAAACTGGCTGTAATCAGCCTGACTGTCGGAGCTCTGGTGCTCTCTGCGCCTATCGCCGCCGACGCCGCAACGGCCACGACGGCCGCGTCCGACACCTACGCGGGAACCCCGAGTGTCAGTGTCGATGACCCGATCATCGACATCTGCGAGGTTTCGACCATCGTCTTCGGCGCGGGCTGGTTCCAGCCGTCCGAGAATGTTGGCGTGTCGGTGTCCGGACTCAATGCCGCCGACTCGGCGGTATCCGGGAACACGGCGGCTGCCGACGGCAGCCTCGTTCTCACGTTCCGTCCGCCGTCCGACGGCGACGGGGCATATGGCATCGCGTTCAGCGGTTCGCGCTCGTACACCGCGACCATCACGGTCTCGCAGGGGCACGATTCCGTCTCGAACTGCGACCACGACCCGACCGTCGCCGCTGCCGGCTCCGAGCTTCCGCTCACGGGGACCGGCACGGAGTTGGCTCTGACGGGCGGCAGCGTGTCGCCGTGGATCCTCGGCGGCGGAGCAGCAGCTCTCGTCGTCGGCGGTGCTCTCGTGGCAGTGGGGATCACTCGCCGCAAGAACGCCTGATTCTGACCCCGCATCGCGGGGTCGACCGGGCGACGGTGATCCCTCCCCCTCCGATCACCGTCGTCTGGTGAGTCCGGTGCATGCACCGGAGGCCCACGACCATCACCTTCACTCTCAGGTGGTGGCCGTGGGCTTTTTCGTGCGCTTCCGTTGGGTGAGCGAGCGAAGCGAGACGAGACGCGCTGGCCCGCGTTCACCCGATGTCGCGCTCGGAGTACGCGTGTCTGGTTTCGCCGCTGTACTCCTCGCTCTACGAGCGGGAGAGTCGTTCAGGGCGTCGGGGTGGGCGTCGCCGTCGGCGGGTGCAACGTGGTCTGGACCAGCTGATGCACGAAGGAGAAGTCGATGTCCGTCTCAGGCACGCCATGGTCAGGCGTGAGCTCGATCGTCGTGACCTGCTGATCCTTCGCCTTCGTCAGCAGATCGAAGAACTCGGGCAGCTTGTCCTGCGGGAGATCGGTCTGCACGATCGCCGTCCCGGCCGTGGCGACCTCGTTGAACCGGGTGAGCACGGTCTGGGGCGTGAACTGCGCGAGAATCGCCTGCTGCAGCTGGCGCTGACGAAGCATGCGGTCCCAGTCGCTGGTCGTGTACCGCGAGCGTGCATACCACTGCGCGGTGTCACCGTTCATGTGCTGCTGCCCTGGTTCGATCCAGCCGATCGCCCACGACTCGACGTCGTGTGCGCCCGACCCGGGAGGCGGCCCGCCCATCGGCAGCCGCTCGGTGACGTTGATGTCGACACCGCCCAAAGCGTCGATGAGGTTGGCGAAGCCCTTCATGTCGAGGAACACGTAGTACGGGATCTCGATGCCGAGGATCCCCTCTGCGGCGTCCTTCGTCGCTTCGATCTCCGGGTTGGAGCCCAGCGCTACGGCATCGGGGTACAAGCTGGCGCCGTCGTCCTCACGGCACACCTGCACGGCGTTGGTCAACTGGTTGACGCCCGAGCCCCAGCCGCAGTCGGGATCGCTGTGACCCTCGAAGTAGTTACGGTAGTCGAAGCCGACGAGGTCGGGGTCGCGCATCGGGCTGTCTTCCGCGAACGGGAAGTTGGGCATGTCGCGCGGAATGCCGGTGATCGTCACGGCGCCGGTCGAGGCGTTCACGGAGACGACCGAGATGCTGTCGAAACGCATGGAGTCACGGCCCTCGCCGCTGTCGGCGCCGAGCAGCAGGATGTTGTAATACCCGTCGCTCGCCGGCAGGCTCGGGCCGCTGCTGCCGAAGATCGTCGAGATCGTGCTGCGTGCCGTGCCCACATACGACGCCGCCACTCCGGTCGCCGAGCCGACGAGTCCGAGCAGCACGAGGGCGACGACGGGAAGGGCGAACTTCGACAGCCCGGGTATCTTCACCAGCCGTGCGAGCCGCAGGGTGTCGAAGGTCAGCACGATCCACAGGATCACGTAGCCGACCAGCAGCACCTGCACAGCCGTGAGCACGACTCCCGAGAACCAGCCCGCGCCCACCGTCAGCCACAGCAGCGTCGGGCGCGCGAACAGAGCGAGCCCGACCGCGACGATCACGAGGAACCACGCCGTCAACGTCGCCCCAAGACCGAAACGACCCAGTCGTCGGCTTCCCGCGAGAACCTGCGCAGATCCCGGCAGAAGCACGTTCAGGACGACGAGCCACCAGCCGCGCTTGGTCATCGTGCCGGCGTCAGCGATGTCGGGATGCCGCATCGGTCGGGTCTCGATCAGCGGCCGACCCGTGAGGCGCGGCGCGGCCAGGGTCACAGCGACTCCTTCAGCCGTTCGTTCTTGGCCTCGACCTGCGCCTCGAGGTCGCGCGCGTAGGCCTCGACGCGGTCGGCGAGCGCGGCATCCGACGTTCCGAGGATGCGCGCCGCGAGGAGGCCTGCGTTCTTCGCCCCTCCGATCGAGACGGTGGCGACGGGAATGCCGGCCGGCATCTGCACGATCGAGAGCAGGGAATCCATGCCGTCGAGGTACGCGAGCGGCACAGGGACGCCGACGACGGGCAGCGCGGTCATCGACGCGAGCATGCCCGGAAGATGGGCTGCTCCCCCGGCGCCGGCGATGATGACGCGGATGCCGCGCCCCCGTGCTTCGCGCGCGTACGACATGAGCTTGTCGGGCGTGCGGTGCGCCGACACGACCTCGACCTCGTGCGGGATGCCGAATTCGGTGAGCGCCTGAGAAGCGTCGCTCATCACGCGCCAGTCGGAGTCGGAACCCATCACGACGCCGACGAGAGGGACAGCAGAGGAGTGCAGAGGCTCGGTCACTTCAACAGGGTACGGTCTGCCCCTGGAAGTTCCCCCCAACGGCACACCACACCGCAGAGTACGACGGCTCCTGGTGCGCGCTCAGCTTCGCGGGCGGTCGAGCCTCTCAGTCGAGGAAGTGCGCAGCTGCTGCCCGCGCCACGTAGACAGCGTCGTCGAGATCGTCGCCGGAGACGTTCACATGACCCACTTTGCGGCCAGGGCGGGGCGCCTTGCCGTAGGTGTGGATCTTGGCTGAAGGATGCTCGGTCATCGCCCCGGCGAACCGCTCGCCCAGGGTTCCCGCCGCCGGTCCCCCGAGGATGTTGACCATCACCGACCAGGCTGCGCGCGGCGAGGTGTCACCGAGAGGCAGATCGGCCACGGCGCGCAGATGCTGCTCGAACTGCCCGGTGACCGCTCCATCCTGGCTCCAGTGGCCGCTGTTGTGCGGGCGCATCGCCAGTTCGTTCACGAGTATCCGCTCGTCATCGGTCTCGAACAGCTCCACGGCGAGCATCCCCGTCACGCCGAGTCCCTCGGCGATCGACCGTCCGATGCCCTCCGCGACCTGCGCCAGCCGCTCGGCGGCGGCGGGCGCCGGCGCGATGACCTCGGCGCACACGCCGTCGCGCTGCACGGTCTCGACGACCGGATAGGCGACGATCTCGCCGCTGGGGCGCCGCGCCACCTGCTGTGCGAGCTCGCGCACGAAGGCGACGAGTTCTTCGACGAGAAGGGCCTCTCCCTCGGGAAGCTGGTCGAACCAGTCCTGCGCCTCGGCGGCCGCACGCACGACGCGCACGCCCTTGCCGTCGTATCCGCCGCGAGGAGTCTTCACGACGCCTCGCCCTTCATGATCGTCGAGGAACGCCTGGAGCTCGCTCGTGTCGCGCACAGCCGCCCAATCAGGCTGCGGCACGCCGAGCTCGGCAAGACGCGCCCGCATGACGAGCTTGTCCTGAGCGAACTGCAGTGCGTCAGGGCCGGGGTGCACGGCGACCCCCTCATCGACGAGTGCACGCAACACCGCCTGAGGCACGTGTTCATGGTCGAAGGTGACGACATCGACGTCCTTGACGAACGCGCGCACCACCTCGAGGTCACGGTAGTCGCCGACCGCCGTGGCGGCGAGCTGGGCGGACATGCCCTCGTCCTCCGCGAGCACCCGCAGGTCGAGCCCGAGTTCGACCGCCGGAGCGATCATCATCCTGGCCAGCTGGCCTCCGCCGATCACGCCTACACGCAGCGCCATGTGCCGCCTCCATTCGTCGTGACCATTCTCCCGCATGGCCGAGGTGCGTCGGACCGCAGTTCCGGTCGGAGACACGCGTTTCGTCTCGCTTCGCTCGCTCAACGACCGGGGGGGTGCTTTGCTCGCTCCACGACCGGTGGAGGCGCCTCGCTCACTCGACCAGTGGTGGGCGTTCGCGCCGTGACCACCTCAGAAGGAATCAGTGCCGGCCTGCGCGTCGCGGTGAGCGAGGATCTGGCTCACCTCGATCTGGTCGGCGAGCGTCTCGTGCACGAGGATGACATTGGGCACGTTGGCGAGCCGCAGCGGCGCATCAACCCCGTTGGTCAGCGTGATCGTCCCCACGCCCCACATGCGCTGCAGGATGCCCCGTCGCACGCCGATCGTGTAGCCGCGGGCGTGCGACATCTCGCGCCGGCTGCGCGACCCGATCCCCTGCTTCACGATGATCCGACGCGTCGTCACCGTCGTGGTGCGTGAATACCAGACGATGTACGGCACGACGACGAGCAGCAGAACCGCCGCGCCGGCCGCCGACAGCAGCATCCAGTTCTCGAAGGGACCCGGAAGGTTGTCGTACAGGTACGCGGCGGCCCCGAACACGGCGATCAGCACCACTGCCGACCAGAACAGGCGACGGGCGTGACCGCGGAACTTCGCGATCAGCAACTCCTCCGTGGGCGCACCGGGCGGCGGCATCGTCGGCCGACCGCCGAGCGTCACGGGCTGAGTCACCCCTCCATTGTGCACGTCTCCGCGCTCAACCGGCCCTGAAATCCGGGCGTGTCAGACCGCCGCGGGCCTGACGTGCACGACATCGCCCGCGGAGACCGGGTACGCGATGCCGTTCTCGTCGACCAGTAGGCGTCCGTCGGCGTCGAGCGCACGCGCGACGCCCTCGAGCATCCGCTCCCCCGGGAGCGACACACGCACGGCGAGTCCCAGCGTGCTGCACCGGGCCGTCACGGCGGCGTGCAGACCGCTCGAGACGGCGTCGCCCGATGCCGCGAGTGCCCGAAGCAGCCCGTCGAGCGCGCGAAGGTAGTCCGCGATCAGGCGATCCGCGTCAGCCTCACTGCCGAGCACGGCGAACGAGGTGGCCGTCGACACAGGAAGAGCGGATGCCGGCATCGCCGTGTTCACGCCGGTTCCGACGATCACGGCGTCCGCCGCCGCCTCGGCGAGGATGCCGCAGATCTTTCGCCCGTCGACCAGCACGTCGTTGGGCCATTTCACCGACACATCGTGTTCGGGGAGCTGTGCGGCGACGGCATCCGCCATCGCGACGCCCGCGGCGAGCGGGATCCACCCGCGCAGGTCGGGAGCAGGCAGCTCTCGAAGCAGTACGGAGATCGCGAGCGCAGTACCCGCAGGCGCCACCCAGATGCGATCGAGACGCCCACGGCCCGCGGTCTGGTTATCGGTCACGACGACGGAGAGGTGCGGCCATTCATGGACATCAGCCACGCGCGATCGCAGTTCCGCGTTCGGCAGCGGCGAGCGGCAGGTGCATGGTCTCAGTCGTCCTCGTCGGCCTCTTCGTCGTCGTCGTCCTCATCAGGACGCACGGCGCCCATCTCGTGAGCCTGCCAGGCGTCCCACTTCTGCATGAGCTGCTCGACGGCGGCGTGGAACTTCGCGGTCGCGACCCCGGGGGTGGTGTCGCCGAAGTAGTGCTGCACCCACATGCGCAGGCGCGCGATCGCGGCCTCGTCGGCATGAACACGCTCGACCTCGGCGACGATGTCGTGCGCGGACTCGGCGGTGAGCCACTCGCAGTCCGACAGATAGCCGTTCGTGTCGACGCTTGCGCGGTCGTCGGCCGGACGCGTGATCATGAGCGGCTTCCCGACCGCGAGCCGGTCGTACACCATCGCCGAGATGTCGACCACTGCGACATCGGCCGCGGCGAGCTGCCAGCCGAGCTCCGGCCCGTCGTCGTAGACGTGCTGCGCTCCTGCGTCGGCCGAGTTGGCCGCCGAGATCGCCGCGATGATGCGGCGATGAGCCGCCCCGTACTCGTGATCGACGACGCCGCTGCGAGGATGCGGGCGGTAGATGACCCGATGACGCCCGGTGGCGAGGAGCGCGTTCACGAGAGCTTCGCCGTGCGTCGCGATCGATCCGTAGTACGCGCTCGGACGATCCCCTTCCCACGTCGGGGCGTAGAGCACCACGGTGCGCTCGTCGGGAGTGTACGGGAGCGCGCCCGAGTAGTGATCGGCCTGCGGACGGCCGATCTCGAAGGTGCGACGGTTCACGTCGAAGTCCCAGAGCGTGCGCGTGAGCCGGTCGCGCGCAGCCTGACCCGCGATGAAGGAGTAGTCGTACGCCTTGTACTGGTTCGTGGTCATGTACATCTTGTCGGACTCGCCGTGATTGATGAACACGTGCCAGCGGCGGCCATAACGGAACATCTGGAAGTTCCGGGTGTTCTGGTTCACATACAGCACGATGCGGATGTCCTGCGTGGCGATGAACTGTTCGAGGTCGCGCACGGTGGGGACGAAGGCGACGGGCGGGGCGTCCTCGTCGAGCAGCTTCTCCGCTCCGGTCGCGCTGCGCGACAGCACGACCACCGGCCACTTCTTCGCGAGCTCTGCGAGCGGTCGGTACCACTGGCGCATCTGATACATGTTCACGGCGCCGTCGGCGAAGTACACCGCGATCTTGTAGTGCTCGAGGGGATGCTGTTCACCATCGCCCAGGCGACGGCGAACCCGCTGCACGGCGCTGCGCGATCTGAGCGCCTTCTTCAGCAGGCGGTAGGCCTTCTTCGCGTCGCGGACTGCACCCATCCGTCCAGGTTATCCATTCGGTATCCCGACGGCGGTGCTGCGGCGGCCTCAGCGGCCAAACGAGATACTTCCGTTAGCCGGAGTATCGCCGGTCAGCGAACGGCCCAGGCGGCGTGACATGATCGACGTGTGTCTGACCACGGATCCACCGCACCCCTCGACGGGGTGTCCTTCGTCATGCCCGTGCTCAACGAGCGCGCGTATCTCGAGCACGCCGTGGCGTCGGTCCTGCGGCAGCAGCTTGAGGTTCCGGCCGAGCTCGTGCTCGCACTCGGGCCGTCGACCGACGGCACCACCGAGCTCGCGCAGCGCCTCGCCGCAGACGATGACCGCATCCGCCTGGTCGACAATCCCGCCGCCCACATCCCGGTCGGGCTCAACCGGGCGATCCGCGCCAGCCGCTACTCCACCGTCATCCGTGTCGACGCTCATTCCGAGCTCTCGTCCGGCTATGCCGCTCGCGCTCTGGAGACGCTGGAGCGCACGGGCTCGGCCAACGTCGGCGGCGTCATGCGTGCCGAAGGTCGAACGCCCTTCCAGAAGGCCGTCGCACGGCTGTACAACTCCCCCATCGGACTCGGCGGCGGCGCCTACCACGGCGGCGCGACCGAGGGCGAGGCCGAGTCGGCCTACCTCGGCGTGATGCGCCGCGACGTGCTCGACGAGGTGGGTCTGTTCGACGAGACGATCCGGCGCGGCGAGGACTGGGAGTTGAACCTCCGTATCCGCCGGGCCGGTCATCGCGTATGGTTCGATCCCCGGCTCTCTGTGACCTATTGGCCCCGCGAGAGCTGGCTGCGCCTGGCGCGGCAGTTCCGCGCTACGGGCGCCTGGCGCGGCGAGCTCGTCCGCCGATACGGACGGCGCAACGGCATCCGCTATTTCGCTCCGCCCGCTCTGGTGCTGCTGCTCGGTCTCGCGATCGTGGTCGGCGTCTTGCAGCTGACGGGAGTGCTCGATGGCACTGCGTCGCTCGTGGCCACGGCCGTGTACCTGCCGGTCGCCGCCTACGCGCTGCTCGATGTCGCCGTCGCACTCGCCCCCGGCGGTGGCAGCATCCGCCAGCGGCTGTGGACGTTGGCCGTGCTGCCCACGATGCATCTGTCGTGGGGCATCGGATTCATCGGCGGAGTGCTCAGCGGCGCACGCGATACCGTCGACGCCTCGCGCCTGGGCACACGCAACACCCCCCTGCCCTAGCGCTCAGCGCGCCACGTAGCCCTGATCGAGGATGCGCGCGACCACGCGTTCGGCGGAACGACCGTCGTCACGGCGGTTGAACTGGGCTCTCCACGCCTCGTACCGCTCCGCGTACGCTGTGGCGCCCTCAGGGTCCGCAAGCCCCTCGACGAGCTCGTCCTGCGTGTGCACGAGAGGGCCGGGGGCGTGCGATTCGAGGTCGAAGTAGAAGCCGCGCAGCTGTCCTCGGTAATGGTCGAGGTCGGGAACCAGGAAGAACATCGGCTTGCCGGTCACGCTGAAGTCGAACATCACCGAGGAGTAGTCGGTGATGAGCGCATCGGCGGCGAGCAGCAGCTGCGAGGTCTCGGGGAATCCCGTGACATCGATGACCCGAGCGCCCACCCGGTCGCGCCCCGCAGCAAGAGTACGAGAGTGCCCGCGCACGAGCACGACAGCATCTGACTGCTGCGCGAGCTCCTCCGGATCGACGAAGTCGACCATCTCGGTGCGGTCGTCGCGCCAGGTCGGTGCGTACAGCAGCACCCGCTCCCCCTCTTCGATGCCGAGCGCCGCACGCACCGCCGCCGCGTCTCCGGTCACGAGGGTGTCGTTGCGAGGGTATCCCTCGACCCAGATCGGACGTCCGAAGAATGCGTATGCCTTGCGGAGGATCCGCTCCGAGTAGGTGTTCTGCGCGAGCAGCACGTCCCATCGACGCGATTCCTTCACGACCGCGGCCATCCGGCGAGGGTCGAAACCCGGCCGGTGCAGGGCGAGCCGCTTCAGCGGCGTGCCGTGCCAGGTCTGCAGAACCTTCTGGCCCGCCTTGCGGGCGAATCGATGCCGCAGCCAGTCGTTCACCACGAGAAGGCGCGCAGCCGCCCGAGCACGCCACCACTCGGGGCTCCCCTCGACCACGGCGATGGCGCCCTCGGGCACCGCGACCGACAGGTCGACGACGCTCCAGTACCGTGCGACCCCTGGGGCGGCGACCGCGAGTGCGCGGTCGATGGCGCGGGGGTTGCAGCCGACCGTGCGCCCGTAGAAGCTCTCGAAGAAGACCGCGTTCTCAGTGCCACCGGTCTGCGCGACGTAGCGCTCCTCCAGGGTCGACTGTCCCTCGGTCGTCTCGTAGACGGGGTCGATCGGCGCGGCGATCGAGACGACGGCACCAGCCACGGCGATCCGCAGACCCGCGAGCAGAGTCGGCGCCAGCTCGATGGTCTCGAGCCCGGCCCCGGGGACAGCGAGCTCGTACTCTCCTGCCGGCAGCGGAAGCTCGGCACCACCCCAGCGTGAAGCTCGCAGCGGAAGCGTCGCCTTCCAGGTCTTGCCACCCCCGGTGATACGGGCCTGAACGCGCGCACGCGGACCGGTGAGCGTCGCCTCCTCGGGGCGTGCACCGGTTCCGGAGATGATCAGCGCCTCGGCCGCCTCATCGATGCGGGCCGTCGTCATGCTGCTCCCTTCGGCGCAGGGATACCCCGCGCACGGATCACGTCGTACACGCGCCGGGTGTTGCCGCCGTCGCGGAACGCATGCATCTGAGCGCTGAGCGTAGCGGAACGTGCAGCCCGCTCGGCGAACACCCGGTCGTCTTCCAGCAGGGGCACCAGCTGAGCCACCAGCTCTTCCCAGCTCGTCGCCGCATCGTGACCCGCGACATCGTCGTAACGCCCGTAGAAGCCCCGCGAGAGGTCGTACTCCACGGCGTCCGGAGCGAGGTAGAGGACCGGCGTCGACAGCAGGCCCACGTCGTACGCCAGGGACGAGTAGTCCGTGACCAGCACGTCCACCGCGGGGAGGACAGGCGTCACATCGGCGATCTCACCGGCGCCCAGCATCCGAACCCGTCTGCTCGGCAGCGGCGGCGCATAGCCGCCTTCGCCGAGAGGGTGCGAGCGCACGAGGAGCACCGAGTTGGTCGCCTCGAGCGCACGGATGATCTCCACCCACTGGGCAGCCGACGGCACGGCGGGGTCTGCCGCACCGTCTCGCCAGGTCGGGGCGTAGAGGATCGTGCGGGCGCCTTCGGGCAGTTCTCCGATCGCGGAGACGAGAAGAGCGGATGCTGCCGCACGGCGTCGATCGGACGGACCCGAAGACAGCACGTCGACACGCGGCTCTCCGGTGACGACCACGCGGTCGTCACCGAGGCCGAACGCCGACTCGAGCCGACCGCGCGAACGGTGCGATGCGGCCGGGAGCACGCGGATGCGCTGAGCCGAGGCTCGGTACAGGAAGCCGATGACCTGTTGAAGAAGGCCGGCACCCGGCACGTTCGGCACTTGCGTCGTCGCGGGCGAATCGAGGCCGATGCGCTTGAGCGGGATGCCGTGCCAGAGCTGCACCACGAACGCCCCGCCGTTCGCGTAGCGGTTGACGTCGCCGAAGCCGTGGGTCACGACGAGCACTCCCGCTCGTGCCGTCGCCCACCAACCACGCAGGCCGCTCTTGGGGATCGTGCGGATGCCGAGGGCAGCTGCCTCACGCTCCTCACGCGGGGAGGACGTCAGCCAGACGGTGTCGTGCCCTTCGGCCTGCGCCAGGCGCTGAAGTGCGAGGGCCCCGTCGCCGATCCCGGCGCCGCAGCCGAACACCCAGCGTCGTCCCCGCGGGATGATCAGGGTGCCGACGCGTCCAGCGACGTACAGCGGGATCCGGAGCAGCTTGGCCGCATTGCCGGAGCCGAAAGAGAAGGACGCCACCTCGCGAGCCTATCGCGAGGGTGGCGTCCTTCTCTGTGAGGGGCTCGTCGACGCGCGGTCCCCGAGCCTGTCGAAGGGCTACTTCGAGAGCGTGCCCAGCGTGACCTCGATCTCGTACTGCTTGCCTCCGCGAACGTACGTGACCTTCGCGTCGCTGCCGGCCGCGGCGGCACGAACCTGAGCCGTCAGATCGCTCGCGCTCGTGATCGGCACGCCGTTGAAGGCGGTGACGATGTCGTCGGCCTTGAGACCTGCGGCCGCAGCGGCGCCGCCGTCTGTGACCTCTGCGATGTAGGCGCCGGCCTGATCCGAACCCTCGACCGACGCCGCGTCGCGCACCGACGCGCCGAGCAGGCCGTGAGTGGCGGCGCCGTCGGCGATGATCTCCTTCGAGACCCGCTCGGCGATGTTCGACGGGATCGCGAAGCCGATGCCGATCGACCCGGACTCCTCGGAGCTGCCCGAACTCGCGATCGCCACGTTGATGCCGATCAGCTCGCCCTTGCTGTTCACGAGCGCGCCACCGGAGTTGCCATGGTTGATCGCCGCATCCGTCTGGATCACGGCGATCGAGATCGACTCGGCGTTGGATGCGGACGAGTTGCCCGGCAGATCGAACTGGAACGGCCCCTGGCCCTGGCCGTCCTGCGGCGACTGCTCCTGCGGTGCATCCTGGCTCGACGAGTCGGGCAGGGCCGAAGAGGCGATCTGGATGCTGCGGTTCAGAGCGCTGACGATGCCCGTCGTCACGGAGTTCGACAGTCCGAGCGGCGCTCCCAGCGCCACCGCGGTGTCGCCCACGTTGAGCTTCGACGAGTTGGCGAACGTGATCGGAGTGAGGTCTTTCGCGTCCTTCAGCCTGATCACGGCGAGATCGTAGATCGGATCCGTGCCGACGACCGTGGCCTCGTAGATGCGTCCGTCCGACGTGGTGACTCTGATCGTCGGGTCGGCCACGGCGCCGCCGAGGGTGACGACGTGCGTGTTGGTGAGCACGTAACCGTCCTTGTCGATGATGACGCCAGAGCCGCTGCCGGCCTGGTCGGTGCCCGCGACCTCGATCGTGACGACCGAGGGCAGCGCCGCGGTGGCGACCGCGGTCGTCTCGTTGACCGAGCCGGGGTTGTTCACCGTGACGGTCTCCGGGCCTTCGGCGACGCCCGTCGACGGGGTGCTGCCGAGGCTGTTGACGAGCGCCCCTCCGCCGAAGCCGGCGACACCGCCCACGAGCGCGGCCGCGACGACGATCGCCGCGAACTTCACGCCTCGAGGCTTCTGCTCCTTGGTCTTGGCGCCGTCGCCCGCCGGCTGACCGCCGAAGCCGAAGGGTTGAGTCGGATCGACGGGCTGGGCCGGCTGAGCGCCGTTGTGGAGACCGAACGCAGCGCCGGGGGCGGTGGCCTGCGGCGCCGGTGCGCCGTACGGATGCGGCGCACCGGGTGCCGCGTAGCCGCCGGCGGAGCCCGGGGCGGAGAAGGCCGGAGCCGTCTGCACCGCGGGGGCGGCCGGAGCCGGGACGGTCGGTGCCGGCTGGGCGGCTGGTGCTGCCGGAGCCGAGGCGAACGTATGAGGCACCTCGTGCCCGGCCGAGGCGATCGGTGCGGCGGGAATGCCGGGGTTCTGTACGGGCGCATCACTCGTCGAACGGTCGACGAACGGTGCGGCATCGGTGGACGGCACGACGTCGTTCGACGGGAGTGCCGGGTTGTCCTGGGTGTTGTCTTCGTTCATGGTGTCTGCTCCTTCAGCAACGCCTCTTCAGAGTGCCGCCCGTGTCTGTGCGTTCCTTATGTCGAAGATGAGTTTCCGCTATGGCCTTAGCCTGTTCTTCATGAGTGTCATTCCCGGCGCATGGAGGCGCGCGGCAGCGGGCGCAGGACTGCTGGCATCCGACGGGGGCGTCGCGCCCACCATCTTCGCAGAGATGTCTGCACTGGCGGTGAGAACCGGCGCCATCAACCTCGGCCAGGGCTTCCCCGACGAAGACGGTCCGATCGAGGTCCTGGAGGCCGCGCGCGAGGCGATCTCGGCCGGCGTGAACCAGTATCCGCCCGGCCGTGGGATGCCGGATCTCCTCCTGGCGATCAGCGAGCACCAGCGCCGCTTCTACTCTCTCGACGTCGATCCGGACACCGAGGTGATCGTGACGGCCGGAGCGACAGAGGCCCTCACCGCGACGCTGCTCGCGCTCATCGACGGTCCCGACGACGAAGTCGTCGTGTTCGAGCCCTACTACGACTCCTACGCCGCGGCGGTGGCCCTCGCGGGGGCGAAGCTCGTCACGGTGCCGCTGCGGGCCCCGGACTTCCAGCCCGACCTCGCTCAGCTCGCGGCATCGGTCTCCGACAACACCCGCATCATCCTCGTGAACGATCCGCACAACCCGACGGGCGCCGTCTTCAGACGCGAGGTCCTCACCGAGGTCGTGCGTCTGGCGCACCTGCACGATGCGCTCATCGTCACCGACGAGGTGTACGAGCACCTCGCGTTCCATGCTGCGCACACACCGATCGCGACCTTGCCCGGTGCCGCGGAGCGGACGCTCACCATCTCGTCGGCCGGCAAGACCTTCTCGGCCACCGGCTGGAAGATCGGCTGGGTTCATGGCCCGGCCGACCTCATCACGGCGGTGCTGACGGTCAAGCAGTACCTCACCTACGTGAACGGCGCGCCGTTCCAGCCTGCGGTGGCGGTGGGACTGCGCCTGCCGGAGTCGTACTTCGCGGACGCCGCCGCTCTGCTCGCCCGCAAGCACGAGATCCTCGGCGAGGGGCTTCGCGCGGCGGGCTTCGAGGTGCATGCTCCACAGGGCGGCTACTTCACCGTCGCCGATGCGACCGCGCTGGGCGGGGCGGATGCCGCCGCATTCTGCCGCGCGCTCCCCGAGCGCTCCGGCGTCGTCGCGATCCCGTTGAGCGCCTTCGTCTCCCCCGGGCACCGTGATCGTTACGCAGGCCTCGTGCGGTTCGCAGCATGCAAGCGCATCGAGGTCCTCGAAGAGGCCGCTGCCCGCCTGGCCCGCTGACGGCGCACAGCACGCATCGGCGCTTCCGGTCGCAGTTCGTGCCGCCGTGAGAGGCGAGAAGCGGCAGGAATCGCGACCGGAAACGGCAAGCGGAGCGGATGTCAGGCCGGTCAGGCAGGGATCACGCGGTAGCGGCGCAGCCGCAGAGCGGGGTTCGCCGCCCGGACGCGTTCGACCGTCGCGCGTTCGACCACGCCTATTGCGATGCCCTCGGCGCTTCCGACGCCCGCGAGAACGACTCCCTGCGGATCGACGATCTGCGAATGGCCCACCCCGATCGGCGCCGGATGATCAGCCGCGACCACGTACGCCGTGTTCTCGATGGCGCGGGCGGCCAGCAGGGTCGTCCAGTGGTGCTCTTTGAGGGGTCCGCGCACCCACTCGGCCGGAACCACGATCGCGTCGACCTCGGCATCCGCGAGTGTGCGTCCGACCTCGGGGAATCGCAGGTCGTAGCAGGTCATGAGCCCGAAGCGGATGCCGGCGACCTCGAAGATCGCGGCTCTCCCGGTCTCGCCCGCCTCGATCCAGTCGGACTCGGTCTGCCCGAACGCGTCGTACAGGTGCTGCTTGCGGTAGACCGCGAGCACGCGGTCGCCTCGTACCGCGACGACCGCGTTGCGCACGTGCCCGGCATCCCACGCGCGCTCGACGAGACCTGCGACGATGACCACGGCATGCTCGGCCGCGAGGGCGCTGAGCGTCGACACGAACGGACCGTCCAGGTCCTCCGCGTTCTCGGCGAGCGATGCGTCCATCGGGTCGACGAAGTAGCTGGAGTACTCGGGGAACACGACCAGGCGGGCGCCGCGTGCCGCGGCATCCGCCGTCAGCTCCGCGATCCGCTCGAGGTTGGCCTCCCGCGACGCGGTGGGTGCGAACTGGCACACGGCGACGGGCACGGCAACGTTCTCTGACATGTGCCCATCCTCCCAGCATCCGCCTGCCATGGTTCCGTCTGCATGCCCTGATCCTGTCTGCATGCCGAATCCGCCGTTCTCGACCTGCGGATCGCATCCGGGCCGACGCACGGCACGCCGAAAGACGGGCACACGCAGAAGAGGCCCGATCCTTGCGGATCGAGCCTCTTCTTCTTGTTGCGGGGACAGGATTTGAACCTGCGACCTCCGGGTTATGAGCCCGGCGAGCTACCGAACTGCTCCACCCCGCGGCACATCAATAGCCTAACACGCGATTTCAGCAGGCGCGAATCGAGGGCCGACACGCGAATGGGCGCCCCCTCACGGGAACGCCCATTCGTCTGCCGCAGGTCTACTCCCCCGCGGCGTCGTCGAGCTCGATCAGCGTCTGCACGGCGTCGGTGAGCCGCTCGTCGGCTTCGGCGAACTTCGTCAGATCGCCCGACTTCAGTGCCGCTTCGCGGTCGGAGAGAGCCTGACCGGCTGCGGCGAGCGCCTCGGCGCGTGCATCGGTGGCGGGCGGCGTCTCACCGGTGCCGGGCGTCTCTCCCGTGTCCGGCGGAGTGGTCGGGGTCACCTGATCGTCACCACCCGTCGCTCCTGCCGAACCGCCGAACAGCGAATCCAGCGCGGCCGTCAGCGTGTCTTCGATCGCCACATTCCCACCGAAGGCGACGAGCACGGATCGGAGCTTCGGAACCTGGGTGTTGTCGGTCGACTGCAGATAGACCGGCTGCACGTAGAGCAGGCCGCCACCGACCGGAAGCGTCAAGAGGTTGCCGTAGGCGACCTCGGACTTTCCGATCGCGAGCACGTTGAGCTTGGGAGCGACGAAGGGATCGGTGTCGAACGAGTTCTGCACCTGACCGGGGCCCGGCACGGTCGTCGCATCGTTGATCTCCAACAGCCTCAGGGTGCCGTAGCCCTCCGCCTTCACCCCCGCCTCTGAACCGGCATCCGAATCCACTCCGAGATAGCCCATCAGCACATCGCGGGAACTGCCGGACGTCCCCGACGCAGGGATGAACGTCGAGAACATCGAGAACCGCGCGGTGTCCTGACCCGGCATCTTCATGCTCAGGTAGTACGGCGGCTGGAGCAGGTCCTTGCTGCGCGGGTCCTTGGGCGTCTGCCACCGGTTGTCGAGCTGCGCGAAGGACCCCGCATCGTCGATGTGGTAGATCCCGAGCAGATCGCGCTGCACCTTGAACAGGTCGGTCGGGTAGCGCACATGGCTCATCAGGTCGCCCGACATCTCGCTGATCGGCTTCAGCGTCGACGGGTACACCTTCTGCCAGGTCTGCAGCACCGGGTCGGTCTCGTCCCATGCGTACAGCGTGACCGAACCGTCGTAGGCGTCGACGGTCGCCTTGACCGAGTTGCGGATGTAGTTGATCTCGTCGATCGCGAGCGTCGGCGTCGGCGTGCTGGAGTCGGCGATCGCCTCGGACAGGCTGACGCTCTTCGAGTACGGATACGAGTCGCTCGTCGTGTAGGCGTCGACGATCCACACGATGCGGCCATCGACCACGCTGGGATACGGGTCGCTGTCGACCTCGAGGTACGGCGCCACCTTCTGCACACGAGTCTTCGGGTCGCGGTCGTAGAGGATCTGGGACTTCTCGTTCACGAGGTTCGAGAACAGGATCTGCTCGGACTGGAACTTCAGTGCGTACAGCAGCTTGGTGAACGTGTCGCCGATCGCCGGTCCACCGTTGCCGGTGAAGGTCGTCGTCGTGTTGCTCTCACCGTCGGTGCCGCTCGCGTAGTCGATCTCGACCGGGTCCGAGCCCTTGGGGGCGCCCACGATGGAGTACTCGGGCGATTTCTCGCCGAAGTAGATGCGGGGCTCGTACTCCTCCGCGGAACTCAGAGCGCCCGAGGTCGGCATGCCGCGCTCGAGGAACACCGGCTCGCCCGACGCGGTGCGGTCGTTGCCCGCCATCGCGAGCAGACCGTAGCCGTGCGTGTACACCGCGACGCGGTTGTTCCAGGTGTCGCTGTCACCGAGGTTCTTGATGTCCAGATCGCGCACAGCCACGACGGCGTCCTGACTCTTGCCGTCGATCTGATAGCGGTCGACGTCGAGGGTCTGCGGGAACTGGTAGTAGTCGCGCGCCTGGTCCTGCTGACGGATGACGTCGTCGACGATCTTCGGATCGATGATGCGGATGGACGCCGTGGTGTCGGCGTCTTCGCGCAACTGGCCTGCTTCGGCGTCCGTCTTGGCCGTGAAGGACGTGATCTCGACGTCGGAGAGGCCGTACGCGTCCTTGGTGCCGTCGATGTTCCGCTGGTAGAACTCGGCCTGATACGCGTTCTCGTTCGGCTTCACCTGGAAGGTGGTGACGATCCAGGGGTAGCCGACGCCGACCACGAGCGAGGCGACGATCAGCAGCGCGGTGCCTGCCAGCGGGAAGCGCCAACGGCCGATGACGGCGGTGACGAAGAAGAGCACCGCGACGACGGCCGCGATGACGGCGACGATCGCGAGACCCGGGATCGTCGCGTTGACGCTCGTGTACGCGGCGCCCGTGATGCGCCCCTCGGGCGCGACCAGCGTCTTGAAGCGGTCGAGCCACAGGCTCACCGCCTGCACGAGGAGATAGAGCCCCGCGATGACGGCGAGCTGGATGCGTGCAGGCTTCGAGATGCGCAGCTCGCCCTGGCCGATGCGCACGGAGCCGTACAGGTACGACACGAGAGCCGTCACCAGCAGGCACAGGAGGAGGACGGCCGACACGAACGCGAGGAGGATCGAGTAGAACGGCATCGCGAACATGTAGAAGCCCGTGTCGAGCCCGAACTGCGGGTCGACCGAGTCGGTGGCGACGCCGTTCGCCCAGAGCCAGACGGTCTTCCACTGGCTCGCGGCCGAGAAGCCGGCGAAGAGGCCGAAGAAGACCGGCATCCCCCACATGGCCAGGCGCCGCAGCGGCTCGATGACCTCCTGGTACCGGTCGAGCTGCGAGCTGAGCCTGACGTAGACGGGGCGCAGCCGGTACGCGAGCTGGATCACGACGAACAGCGGCACCGCCATGCCGAGGAACCCGAGGGTGAACATCAGAGCAGTGGCGAACCACTGCGTCGTGAGCACGGTCGTGAAGCCCAGCTGGTCGAACCAGAGGAATTCGGTGTACAGCGATGCGAAGACGAAGAAGGCCGCGATCAGCGCCGCCAGGATCACCAGCGAGATGCCGACGATCCTCCGCGATGTTCGAGGCGCGGCCGGATTCGGGGATGAGGTCGAGGTCACGCTCCCATCCTAGGCATGCCTTACTATGGGGCGGCTCCTGGTCCGGTCACAGCGAGATCACGGACGCCCGTGCGCCGCCTGGACGATAGCGGCCACGTCACAGACCAGTCGGGCTCTGTTCAGCATCGTCTCGGGACGCGGGTCGTCGAGCGCGAACAGGATCACCCGGTCGTCGCCGACCGTGAGAGACGCTGGAAGATCTTCGTGCTCTGCGACCCGGTCGCGGACCGTGGGCAGCCAGACAGGCGCGGAGACGCTCGTGTTCCCCGCCCAGGCAGGCGCCACGAGCATAGAGTCCGCCGTCGTGCCCACCGGGATGGACAGGAACGCGCCGTGGGTCGGCGCATCGACACCGACCACCTCACGGCGCCGAGGAGCACGACGTGACCCGACGACGGCACGGAGCACCCACGTCTCGCCACGCACCGTCACCTCCCCCAGGGGGAACCGCATCCTGCCCCGCGCCGCCTCGACGCGCCATCCTCGCGGCAGCGCGAGAGCGACATCGCGAGCATCCGCCGCGCCGTCCTGCACGCTCGCGGCACCTTCTCGGCTGCCGGACCACGCAGAGCGCGCGGCCGCCACACGACGATGGACGGCGTCCACGCCTCCATGCTTCGTCCACAGGAGACCTGCGACCACACCGACCAGAATCACGACCGCGACCGCGACGAATCGCACCTGACCGCTGGTGAACGCCGCCGCGAGGCAGCAACCGGCGATCACGGCGACCGCGGTCACCGGCATGATGCCCGCAGCCCTCGTCCACGCCCGGCGGGTCAGCCCGGTTCGGAGGGGCGCCGTCTCAGTGCCGATCATCAGGCCGCGGCTCGGCGGAGGACAGCATCGCCTCCGCCTCTGAGAGGACGGTGTCTGCGAGTCCCTGCACCGAATGAGACGCCGCCCCGACAGCGACCTCGACCGACGACCGCAGCAAGGCGATGGCGCGGTCATGGGCATCCATGGTCGCAGCAGCGAGTGAGCGGGGCGATCTCGTCATCGCGTCTTCGGTGAACTCTGCACCCTGGATCAATGCGTCGGGACCGATCGTGATCCTCACCTCGCGTCCTCGCGACCACGCGCTGTACGTGGTCTGCTCGATCCGCGCGGCTATCAGTGCGGTCTCTTCAGCTGCGGAATGCGCCTCCTGGCGGAGCTTCTCCAGCCGCTCGCGAGCGGCCGTGAGCCGTGCGTCATCCATGACCATGCTCACGCTCCTGCCGTCTGCGCGCCCTGGTCGACGCCCTCGGCGCCGGCCCCGATGACGGTATCCGGTCCGATGCCGAGGTTGTACAGTCCCACATCGTCGAACCCGCGGTACAGCTTCTGCAGCAGATCGCAGAACCGGCCAGAGGACTGGAGCAGTTCGTCGGTCCACTTCGCGGCGTCATCGACCCATCGAGCGATGGCCGAGGTCGCCTGCGCGACGATGACCGGCGTGCCGAATCCGAGGGAGGCGATCGCCTCCCCCACCCAGACGATCAGCTTGCCGACGAGTTCTGCGCAGATGGCGGAGACGATCTGACGGACGATGGTGACGATGCCGCTGCCGATCGCGAAGCCGGTGTTCAGGCACCGGCATGCGAAGGCTTCGACACTTGCACGCTGCGCCATCTCCGTCATCCGACGCCGGAACGCCTCGGCCGCCGGGCCCTGCCAGTACTCGACCGTCCGGTCGCGGATCGCGATCAACCGCTCCGATTGCGAGGCGAGCGCCGCACCGACGTTCGCCCACGTCAGCCCGACCGCCGTGACGATCGCCGGATCTCCGACGAGCACGTCGAGCGCTTCTTGGAACCAGACGAAGCGATCGAGGAGGAAGCCGGCGAGGCTCGACGCCAGGGTCCCCAGCGGATCGACTGCCACTCCGACGAGATCGCCGACGCTTCCGACTCCGGAGGCGAGAGCCCCGGCCCAATCGCCGGAGCCGAGGCTGTAGCCCGTGGAGAACAGCGAGCCGACGACCGGAATCCCGAACGCGCTTCCCTCGAACCAGCCGGGCGCCTGCCACTGCTCGGGTTCGACGACCAGGCTCATCGGCGCACCTTCATCATGATCGCGCGATGACGCAGCACGGACTCCATGTCTGCCGTCTCGTAGTCGATGGCGGTGTTGCGCAGGTTCATCGCGGCAGCCTCGAAAGCGGCGGCCTCGGCCTTCAGCGCGGAGACCGCGATGCTCTGCACCAGCTGCGACGGCGGCACCATAGCGATGCACAGGAGCCCGAAGGCGTTCTCCGACATCTGCTGGGCGGCGATCCCGCCGTCCACCGCCTCGGCGAGCCCGTCACTCGCGACGAAGAGATCCGAGACCTCTGCCGCCAGGCGCTCGTAGTCGACCTCGAAACCCTCCATCAGTCGCCCTCCATTCCGAGAATCCGTCGTGCCTGAGAGCTCACTTCGCTGTTCCCGATCTCAGGCAGAGAGCGAACGCGGGTGCGCCCTGTCGCGTCGTGAGCACTCTGCAGCGCTTCGAGCAGAGCGGACTCCAGCTCGGCTGGCCGCAGCTCGTCGATGCCATCGGAGAAGACGACCCCGGTCAACAGCCCGTGGCCGTCGACGGCGACCTCGACGTGCCCCGCACGATCCTGTCCTCGGGTGCCGACGGCGGGTTGCGGCGTTTCGACGGCGCGAGCTTCTTTCAAGGTCGCGTACCCGCTGGCGAGAACGGTCGCGAGATCATCCGTGTGCATGCTTGCGATGCTAGCGGTGAGCCTGCGGATCCGGTGAGGGCAGATCTCCCCATCCGGAAGAGGACCTGTCGCTCAGTCGCAGGTCGGCAGGGCGCTGACGTCTCCCCCGTCGGCGATCACCTCGAGGGCGTGCACCGATTCCTCCAGGGTCGAGGTGCTGACGACCGTGAGCCCGTCGGGCACGTGCCCGACGACGTCGTCGCAGTTGGATTCGGGAGCCAGGAAGTAGTCGGCCCCGGCATCCCGTGCTCCGTAGAGCTTCTGACGGATGCCGCCGATCGGGCCGACGGTCCCGTCCGCCTCGATCGTCCCGGTGCCCGCGACGTCTTCGCCGCCGTTGAGCTCTCCGGGGGTGAGCGTGTCGATGATCCCGAGCGCGAACATCATGCCGGCGCTCGGGCCGCCGACGTTGTCGAGCTGGATCGTCACGTCGATCGGGAAGTCGTAATCCGTGCGCAGCGTCACGCCCACGACCCAGGTCGTCTTGCCGTCGGCGGTGCGCTCCTGCGGTGTGACCTTGACCGTCTTCTCCTCGCCGCCGCGGAGCAGCGTCAATTCGACGGCCGACCCCTCGGCATCCTGGATCTTCTGCCGGAGCTGCTTGGCGGAATCGACCGGTGACCCGTCGATCGCGGTGATGATGTCATCGGCCTCGAGCACTCCGTCGGCGGGCGTACCCTCGTCCGCCTCGACGACGGCGACCTGCGCCCCGGTGTCGTAGCCGAGCTCGCCGAGCGCCGCCGCGGTCGCCTCGTGCTGCGAATCGACCATGAGCGTGGCGTTCTGCGCGTCGCGCTCCTCCGTGGTCACTCCCTCGGGGAAGACGGAATCGAGCGGCACGACGGCCTTGGAGGAATCCGTCCAGGCCAGGGCGAGCTCGAACCAGCTGGGCGTGCGCTGGCGGTTGCCGACCACCTGCACGGTCGTCAGATCGAGAGAGCCGGCCGTCTCGAAGGTCTCGGCGCCCTCTACGGCGATCAGCGGAAGCTGCTCGCCGTCCTTGTCGGCTGCGGTGCCGAGCGTGTTGTACACGGGCCCCGGACGCTGGATCACGTAGGGCGTCGGCAGGAAGGTCAGCACGACCAACGCGATCAGCGCGACGATCAGCGACCAGACGCCCAGTCCGACCTTCACAGACCGGGTTCGATCCACAGCATTCCTCCGTCGTTCGCGAGCGGCGTACAGCGATCGGGGTCGCGAGCCTGTCTCTGTGACTAGCGTAGATGCCACGGCTATAGGCGTGCTGAGAGGGCGAGCGACATGTCAGACAACGACCCCACACCCGAGGACTTCCAGGAGTTCCTGCGACGGATGATGTCCGGGCAGGGCGGCGGTGACATCGACCCCGAACAGCTGCGCGAGATGCTCGGCGGCATGGAGGGCATCCAGTTCGACCCGGCGATGATGCAGACCATCATGTCGCAGCTCCAGGGCGCGTTCGGCGGTGACCCGTGGGAGAACGCCCTCCGGCAGGCGCTGCACATCGCCAATCGCGACGGCCAGGGCATAGGCGACGGGTCGCGGACCTCGCTGGTCGACTCGTTCGCGCTCGCGGACCTGTGGCTGGGCGAGGCTACGACGATCTCCGAACTCGCCGACGCTCCGAAGGCGATGACCCGCGGACAGTGGGTCGAGGCGACCCTGCCGGTATGGAAGGAGATCGCCGATCCCGTGTCGACGAGTATCGCGGATGCTCTGACCAGCGCTCTCGACACCCAGGTGCCCGAGGAGATGCGCGGGCTCGTCCAGGGCGCCGGCAAGCTGATGCGGGGTCTGGGCGGTTCGGTGTTCGCGGCCCAGTTCGGGCAGGTTCTCGGCAACCTGTCGCTCGAGGTCGTCTCGGGCGGCGATGTCGGCATTCCTGTGCTCCCCGCGGGCACCGCAGCGGTGATCCCGCAGAACCTCACTGCGTTCGGCGAGGGCCTCGAGATCCCCGAGGACCAGATCGCGCTCTACCTCGCGACCCGCGAACTCGCCTACGCGCGGCTCTACCGACACGCGAGGTGGCTTCACCTGCACGTGATGTCGCAGATCACCGACTTCGCGCGCGGGGTCACCGTCGACGTCGACGCCCTCGAAGACGTCGCGCGCCGCCTCGACCCGAACAATCCCGAGGAGCTGCGAGCGGCGATCGAGGGCGGGGCGCTGCTCCCGGTGCAGACCGAGGCGCAGCGCGAAGCGCTCGACAGGCTCGAGAACCTCGTCGCCACGATCGACGGATGGGTCGACGTCGTCACCGCACAGGCCACCTCCCGCCTGCCCGAGAGCGTGAGGATCGCCGAGGCCGCTCGCCGTCGTCGCGCGGTGGGTGGTCCGGCCGAAGACGCCCTGGGCGCCCTGGTCGGCTTGAAGCTGCGCCCTCGTCGACTTCGCGAGGCGTCGGCGATGTGGCAGGCGGTGACGGATGCCGTCGGCATCTCGGCCCGCGATTCGCTGTGGGACTACCCCGACCTCATGCCGCAGGCATCCGACATCGACGACCCGTCCGCTCTGATCGCACGCCTGCAGGCCACGGCCCGCGGCGAGCAGCCGGTCGCCGATGAGATGGACGAGGCGCTGGCGAGACTGCTCGACGGCGAGGATTTCTCGGAGGGCGAGACCTCCTCCCCGAGCGAAACCCCCGAGGGAGATTCCACGGAAGGCGACGCGGGCGGGGACGACAGGCCCGTCTGAGCGGAGGCCGCGACTCGGTGTATGCGAGCTTCTGCGGCCCTGCATCGCAGGCACGGCCGCAGAAGCTCCGGATGGCCGCGAGTCGGGGTGGTCACTCTTCCTGCACAGGCTTCGAAAAGGGCGGCTGTTCTCCACCGATCCGTCCGACGCGCCCCGTCGGTGCGCAGCATTCCGCAGAATCGGGACATGTCACCGCTGAGCCCGAAGACGATCACCCGACTGGACCCCGGGGTGCCGCTGCTGTGGCGTGACAGCGAGACGGTGCAGTTGGGAGTCGACGGCGATGTCAGGCTGACCGTCGACGCGCCATGGGTCGTGCCGTTGCTGTCTCGTATGGCCGCTGGATTCCGGATGCACTCGTTCGATGTGATCGCGCACGGCGCCGGCGCCCCTCGGCACGAGGCGCAGATGCTGCTGGCCCGGCTGCGCCCGTTGCTGATCGACGATGCAGCGACCTCGCGCGCAGCGTGGGTCGAGAGCGTCGGGATGCCGGATGGGCGCTGCGAGTACCGGATGCGCGAGGCGCTCGCCGACGAGGGCGTCGAACCGGGTGATCGCCGGGACCCGCATGACTGCGGAGTGATCCTGGTGCGGGGCGCTGCAGCCGCCCTGCACCTCGCGCGCTATCTCAGGGACGACGTCGCCCATCTTCCGGTTGCCCTCGAACGCGGACGCACGACGGTCGGACCGCTCGTGATCCCGGGCGAGACGCCCTGCCTGACATGTCGCGACGGACACGAGCGCGACCGGGATTCCGCCTGGCCGCGCATGCACGCTCAGCTCATCGGCCGCGACCCGGGGCCGATCGGCACGGCTCAGCTCGCGGAGGCGGCTGCTCTCGCCGCTCGGCTGCTGGCCGACGACGCCGCCACGGGTTCGTACGTCGAGGTCAGCGAGTCCGGCGGCCGGGTGTGGCGCTCGGTGGCGTTTCACGGAGAATGCCGGTGCCGCGAGCAGCCGTTCCGATCTCCGCGAGAAAGCGCGACGGCGCCCGCTCGCCCCGCCCTGCAGTCCGCGACCACGACAGAGACAGCGTCCGCGCAGCGCGCGTGACGCCCACGTAGGCCAGCCGCCGCTCCTCGTCGATCGCCTCGAACCCCGTGGCGTACGAGATCGGAAGCGCACCCTCGGCCCATCCGGCGAGGTGCACGTGCGGCCACTCCAGCCCCTTGGCCGCGTGCAGAGTCGACAGGGTCACCGTTCGCAGAGTCGGCTCGTGCTGGTCCTTCGCCCGGGCCATGAGCGCGTCGCTGAAACTGCGCAGCGTCTCCTGGGGGCCGGCTTCTTCGGCGAGTCGCAGGATCGCGCGCCGCGCTTCCCAGCCGTCGCGTTGCGCACCACCGGCAGCGGGCGGCTCATCCGTGAGACCGAGTTCTCGCAGTACCCGCTGCACACCGGGGAGAAAGCCCTGTTCGGTCGGCGCCACGGCAGCGGCCCGGAGGGCCAGGATCGCCTGGCGGACCTCGGGCATCGAGAAGAACCGGGTTCCGCCGAGGACGGACGTGGGGATGCCCTGGGCCGCGAGCGCCTGCTGCAGCACGCCGGACTGGGAGTGGGCGCGGTAGAGCACAGCGATCTCGGCGGGCGACGATCCGCCCTCGATGCGTGCGGCGATCTCTGCGGCGATGCCTGCTGCTTCTTCGCCCTCGGTGTCGTAGGCGGTGACCGTCGGCGGATCGGCGGAGAAAGAGTCTCGCGCCGGCACCAGTTCGAGAGCGCCGGGTCGGCCGTGCATCAGGGCGTTGGCAGCGGCGAGGATCGGCGCCTGCGAACGGTAGTTCGTCTCGAGGCGCACGACGGTGGCGTCGGGGTGACGGCGCCCGAACTCGAGGAGGAACCGCTGCTCGGCTCCGGCGAAGGAGTAGATGGTCTGACTGGCATCTCCCACGACGCAGATGTCTCGACGATCGCCCAGCCACAACTCGAGCAGCCGGTTCTGCAGCGGCGAGACGTCCTGGAACTCGTCCACGGTGAAATGCCGATACTGCTCGTGGACGGATGCCGCCACCCGCGGCTCCGCCTCCAGCATCCCCGCACACGCCAGGAGGACGTCCTCGAAGTCGAGCTGATGACGCTCGTCCTTGAGCGCCTCATACGCCCGTTGCAGCTCGACGAGCTGCGTGGCGTCGACGCCGGTCACCGTCCTGCCGAGAGCTGCGTGCTGATCGATCGACAGCATCGAGACCTTGCGCCACTCCATCTCCGAAGCGATGTCGCGCAGCGTGGCGGTGCTCGGACGCAGACGCATGGCATCGGCCGCCTGGCCCAGCATCCGCACCTTGTTGTCGATGATGCTGGGCGCGGGGGAACCGGCGAGAGTGGGCCAGAAGAAGTTCAGTTGGGCGAGCGCGGCCGCGTGGAAGGTGCGGGCGGCCACCCCCTCCACCCCGAGTGCGCGCAGACGCCCACGGAGTTCGCCCGCGGCTTTTGCGGTGAAGGTGACCGCCATCACGCGCGACGGCGAATAGGCGCCGGTGTCGACCCCGTGGGCGATGCGGTGCGTGATCACCCGGGTCTTGCCTGTGCCGGCGCCGGCGAGCACCGCGACGGGACCTCGCAGCACGGATGCCGCTTCCCGCTGCCGTTCGTCGAGCGCGTCCAGCGCGCTCACGCGCGCTCCTCGTACCAGTCCATGATCAGCGCCCGGGCGATCGACGCTCTTCCAGGCAGTCCGACCGGCCCTTCACCGTCGAGCGATGAACCGATCTCGGCTCTGGTGAACCAGCGCACGTCGATGATCTCCTGGCCGTCAGGGCGCGCCGCGGCCTCGTCGTCGACGACGGCGCGGAAGCCGAGCATGAGCGACCGCGGGAACGGCCAAGGCTGAGAGGCGACGTAGCGGAGGGCGTGCAGACGGACACCCGCTTCCTCCTCGATCTCGCGGTGCACAGTCGCTTCGAGAGACTCCCCCGCCTCGGTGAACCCGGCGAAGCACGAATACATGCGCCCGCCCCAGTTCGCGTTGGCTCCCAGCAGCAGCCGTTCGCCATCTCGGCTCTCGACCGCGACGATGACGGCGGGGTCGGTGCGGGGGAAGTGCTCGCGACCGCACGCCAGGCAGCGACGCGACCAGCCCGCCTGCCGGAGCTCGGTTCCGCCACCGCAGCTCGGGCAGAACGGGGCGTCGCGCAGCCATCCGGCCAGCGCGAGTACTTCGATGAGAAGCTCTGTCTCGACGTCGCCGAGCCGTCCTCCGACGTCGCGCAGTCCGAGCCAGGTCTCTTTGGGGGCGGCATCGATGCTCCCGGTCTCGGGCGCCAGTGACGCCAGGAGGACGGCGCCTCCGTCGGGGTCGCGTCCGAGAAGCGCCCAGGTCGCGTCCGTGACCTCGGCAGGGCCGACCCGCACCAGGAGATCGCCATCCATCCGCACTCGCCCGTCGCGCACTGCGACGACGGTCGTCGTCGGATCGGCGCGCAGCCTTTCGAGGATGCCCGGAATGTCACGCAGATCGCCTGCGCGATCGATGGACATGGGCGGAATGGTCATCGACTCCCTCTCTCACGGGCGTGGCGGAGGCAGGACCGCCCCTGAGCCGACCTACCCTGGGGGGATGGGACGCTCTCCTTTCACTCTAGCCGCGGCAGTGACGGCCGCACTGCCCGGGGCGGAGGTGACGGGCGCGCGTGCCCTGACCGCCGATGGCGACGGCCGCTTCGACTCCGCCGTCGCATCGCTGAGCGACGGACGCGAGCTCGCGATCCGCGTCGCCGACGACGATGATGCGGCCACGGAGCTGGCCGCAGAGGCTCTGGCGCTGCGCGCGCTGACCGCCGGCGCGCGCGCGATGCTGCCCTTCCGCGTTCCCGAGTACATCGGCGAGACGCGCGTGAGCGACGGCCGTGCTCTCGTCACCGAGCTGCTGCCGGGATTCCAGATCGAAGCCGCCCATGTGCCTGCTGGGCGAGGAGCGGCCGAGTCGATGGGCGCGGCCATCGCCGCCGTGCACTCAATGCCGACCTCCGTCGTGCGCGGCGCCGGTCTGCCTGCACGCTCGGCCCAGGAGAGCCGCGATGAGATCGCCCGCGTGGTGGACGCGGCCGCATCGACCGGGCGTGTCCCCGCGCGCCTGACGGTGCGGTGGCGCGAGGCCGTCGCTGACGATGACCTATGGCGATTCGAGTCCGCCGTGACCCTCGGTGGGGTGCAGTCCACGTCGTTCCTCTTCACCGACGATGCCGATCGGGGGCCGCAGGTCTCCGGCATCGTCGGCTGGCACGCACTGTCGGTCGGCGACCCGGCTGTCGACCTCGCGTGGCTCTCGGCAGCACCGGAAGCGGCCGACGACGTACAGGCGGCGTACGCGCAGGCCTCGGCGCGCACGCCCGACGCGGCGCTCGACGTGCGCGCCCGGCTGCTCGCCGAGTTGGAGTTCGCGCGCTGGCTCGTACACGGCGACTCTCTGCGCCGCCCCGACATCGTCGACGACGCGGCCGCGTTGCTCGAGGCTCTCGCCGACGGTCTTCACGCTGGCGATCTGACCGTGATCGCAACGCGCAGCGAAGGCGTGGACTCGGCGATGGATGCGCTGGACAGCGTGCCCGCGGGCGCTGTCCCGACCGCCGACACGTCTATGCAGACGGACGCCTACAATCCGAACGAGCTCTGGCGAGATGAAGACCTCGACACTGCCGACCGCGACGACCCGGCCAGAGACGACGCCGCGCATCGCGCGGAGGTCGCGGGACTCGACACCGAAGACCTCTCCTTCCTGAGGGCGTCGACGACGTCGGGCGACGCGGGATCGGGCCCGGGTCTTCTCGAGCGTGCCGACGACGACAGTTCGTCGCCCGAAGACGAGGCTCAGCGCGCCGCGCGCGCCGCGCTCCAGCGCTGGAAGAGCTCAGACTCCGAGTAGATCCGGTCTCCGCGGATCACGAGATCGTCGGCCACGTAGTAGAGCGCGACGTCTATGTCTTCCAGCGGCACCCCGAACCGGCGGTGATACGCCAGTCGATACAGAGCGAGCTGGAGCATCCGCTCCTCGCGTTCGGCCGGAGTGCGCGGAGCCTTGCCGGTCTTCCAGTCGACGATCTCGATCCGCCCCCCGCGATCCTCCCGCCGGTAGACGGCGTCGAGCTTGCAGATCACGACGTGGGCGCCGACTTCGCCGACTCCTGCCGGTTCCTCGTCGGGTTTCGGCTCGCTTCGCTCGCTCGACGACGTGGCGACTGGCTGTCCGCCGAGAGCGAAGTCGATCTCGATCTCGACGGCGATCGGCTTGAGCGGGCCCCATTCGCTGCGCTCGAAGATCTCCTGCAGCGTACCGAGGTCGGCGGCGTCCGCGGCCGAGACATCCGCCGCCGCGGTCATCTCATCGTCGTCGATCTCCCAGAGCGCCTCGTCCACCCGGCTGCCTACGCCGACCTGCTCGCTGCGCTGCTCCACCCAGGCGTGGAACAGGGTGCCGAGCCGCGTCTGGCGATAGGGGCGCTCGGGCATCGGCCGCACGATCGATGAGAGCGTGCCGCCGAAGTCGGTGACGTAGTCCTTGAACTTCGACGCAGGGACGCGTGTCGGGGGCGGCACGTCCGTCCCCCGCAGGCGGGCGGCACGCTCGGCCAGCAGGCGCGCGAGCTCGGTGCTCGGCTCGGGATCCCGCTGATACGCCTCGCGAACGGCATCCGCTGCCGCCTCGACCCGACTGCGCCGGGCGCCGAGCGGGTCGAGCGGCCATGCCAGGGTGGCACCGGGGCCGTCGTACGGATTCTCCTCGGGGTCGATCTCTCCGATCGGGTCGAGTCCGAGCACGTCCATCGCCTCGCGCAGGTACGGGCTCGGCACACGAGGCTTCTTCTGCCCGGCCCAATGGGCTCCTGAGAGCAGCAGATCCGTGCGAGCGCGAGTCACCGCGACGTACGCGAGCCGGCGTTCCTCCTGCTGCTGATAGTCACGGTATGCCGCCTTGAACACCGTGAGGGCGCCAGGCGCGTTCTTGCTCGCGCTCGTCAGCGAGGCGATTCCCGCCTTCAGCTTCCTCGCCGGATCGGTCTCGCCCGCGACCGCGACATCCGGATCCCACGCGAAGCGCGGAAGCGCATCACGGTCTCCGCGCAGGGCGAACGGGACGACCCCGAACCCGAACCACCCCGAGGTGTCGGTGGGACGGCTGGGCAGCTCGTCCGCGACGAGGCGCACGACGGCTACCGCATCCCACTCCAGCCCCTTGGAGCCGTGGATCGTCAGCAGCTGCACCACTCCCGGCTCGGGCGGTTCGGGCCGCGGCATCAGCTCATCGGTGCTCTCGGCTTTGTCGAGCCAGGCCAGAAGGCTCCCGATGGTCCCGCGTTCGTCGGCCGACAGGAACGCGCGCACTTCGTCGGCGAAGGCTCTCAACTGCGTCGCCGCGACGCGCGCCGGACCCCGGGTCTCGTTCGCGGCGAGCTCGACGTCGAGGCGCAGCTCGAGCTCGATCAATCTGATCAGCTCGGGGATGGGCTGCGACGACGCCCGGCGAAGCCGCTCGAGCATCTCCCCCGCTGCTCTGATGCGCGAGCGTCCTTCCGCGCTGATTGCCTCGAGCATGCGGTAGTCGTCACGCACGGCGCGTACGACGTCGACGGCGTCGACGATCGAGATCGCTTCGTCGGCTCCGCGCGAGGAGCGCAGACGCATGCGTACCTCCTCCGGCAGGGGTCCCATGCCGGTGTCGGTCTCGGAGAGGCGACGGCCGAGGTCGTAGAGCGCGGCCATGTCGGCGACGCCGACGCCGAATCGAGGTCCCGTGAGCACACGGATGAGCGCGGAACCCGCTGTCGGATCATGCACGACCCGCAGCGTCGACACGACGTCGACGACCTCTGGAGTGGACAGCAGCCCGCCGAGTCCGAGGATGCGGTGAGGAATGCCGTGGGCGGCCAGGGCGGCGGCGAACGTCTGCATGTGCTTCTTCGAGCGGAAGAGGATCGCGCCCGTGTGCGGCCGTCCGGCCGCAGTGGCGTCGTGCTCTGAGCGACGCTCGGCGAACCACCCCGCCACCTCGTCGGCCTCGTCGTCGACCGTGAACGCGAAGCGGACCTCCGCACGGCCCTCGCCTGCACCCGGACGCGCTTCCAGCGGCGGCACATCGAGACCGGGGCGCTGCAACGGCACCAGCACCTCGTTCGCGATGTCGAGGATGCGGCGGTCATTGCGCCAGCTCGTCATCAGGCTGTACGTCTGCGCAGGTCGGGAGCTCGAGAACGCCCCCGAGAAGGCGTACAGGTTGTCGGCGCTGGCACCGCGCCAGCCGTAGATCGACTGATGCGGATCCCCGACGGCCATCACCGCCGAATCGCGGAACAGCTCGGCGAGGAACCGGGTCTGGATCACCGAAGTGTCCTGGTACTCGTCGAGGAGGACCACACGGTGCTGCTCGCGCAGCTCGTCCCGCACGTCAGGCGATGATTCGACGATGTCGTAGGCGCCGCCGACCTGGTCGGCGAAGTCCAGCACTCCGCGTCGCGCCTTCTCGGAGATGTACTCGCGGACGAGCGTGCCGAGCGTGGGCAGGCTCAGCAGATTCGCCGTCGCCTTGTCGATGTCGGCGTTGCTCCGGTACGGCTCGAACGCGAGCGCCTGCGCACGCGCGATGCGCTCCGCCTCGTCGAGGTCGACCCGATGATCCAGCGCGTCGCCCGCCAGCCGCTGCACCGCATCGATCACGGTGCCGAGTGTGTAGTCGATCCCTTCGAGTTCGGGCAGGTCGCTGCGCAGCACGACCTCGCGCGCCAGCATCCACGATGCCGCCTGACTGAGCATCGCGACATCGGAGTCGCGGCCGATGCGTGCGGCGTGCTCGCGCACGATCCCGTCGGCGAACGCGTTGTAGGTCGACACGCGAGGTCGGATCATCAGGTCCTCGGCCGAGGGCGGCGTGGTCGGATCCCAGCCGGTCTCGTAGGAATCTGCGAGCTCGTCGAGCACATGCCGTCGCACGAGCTCACGCTGTCGCCCCGACGCCGCCTCCTCGACACGACGCAGCACTCCGGAGGCGACGATCTCGGAGAGATACGGGAGGAGCCCACGCCGACCGTACTCGTCGATCACGGCGAGACGAGCGCCGATGCGCTCGGCGAGCTCTCCCGCGGCCTTGCGCGTGAAAGTGAGACCGAGGATCTCGTCTCGCCGCACGTGGCCGTTGGCCACGAGCCAGACGACGCGGCCGGACATGGTCTCGGTCTTGCCGCTGCCGGCTCCGGCGACCACGAGAGCGGGCGCGGGCGGCGCCTGGATCACCCGCTGCTGAGCCGCGGTCGGCGACGGCTGTCCGAGCGCGGCCGCCACGTCGGTCGCGGAGAGGTCGAGGGTGCCCGGCCAGCTCGGCTCCGTCACCTGCAGAAGGCTCACGCGCTCACCGCCGGTACCGTGTGGATGCGGCAGGGCTTGACACGGTTGCCCTGGGTGTCGGCGCAGTGCGCCTCGACCTGGGCCGTGAAGCTGGACGCCGCCATGCCGCGGGCGGCTTCGGCCACGCGGAGCAGGAATGCGGCCCGCCCATCGTCATCGAGGGTGTGCTGATGGGCGATCCGGTAGTCGCTCTTGGCGAGCGTCTTCGACACGAGGACGAGCCGCGCTCCGGCGAGCGCCCCAGGGTCCGCCCCGTCGATGAGTCCCTGCTGCACCGCCACCTGATAGGCGGCGAGCTGTGCGTGTTCGAGCACCCCGGAGTCGGATTCCGGGTCGTTCTTGCCTGTCTTGAGGTCGACGACGACCACCCTCTCGTTCTCAGCCTGCGCCGTGATGGGCTCCGCCCCGCGCCCCCGCGCGTGGCCGTGGTCGCCTGCTCCCGCCGGATACGCCTCGACACGGTCGATGAATCCGTGGATGATCGCCTGACCGCCTCGGTCGTCTCCCACCTCACGCACGGCGGGCTCGTCGCCGACGTCGACCGCGAAGCGGAACTCCACCTCGCTCGCGATCGCCCGCCCTCCGTCGGCTCGGACGTCGCCGAGGTAGGCGTGCAGACGGTCGACCAGCAGGTCCGCGCGGCGCCGTTCCTTGCGTCCGATCCACTCGGTCTCGAAGTCGAGCTCGGGCCAGTGCTCGTCGACGATCGCCCGCATACGCTCCAGGTCGCCGTCCGGAACCTTCTCCATCGCCTCATGCACGATCGTGCCGATACCCGCGGTCGGCGGCATCACCGTGTCTCCGCCGAGGGCAGAGACCACCCAGTTGACGCCGCACTCCTCGAAAGACTCCATCTTCGACGGCGACACCCTCGCTCCATCGACCGCGAGGTCGCGGAGCGGGGCGTCGGTCGACGGCGGCAGCACTCCGTACCAGTCGGCGGGGTCGGCGCCCGGTACGCCTTCACGCGCCAGGACCGCGAGCTGCTGAGCGGCATCCGCCCTGACCGACGCGGACGAGGACGTCGTCAGCGCACGACGGTGACGCGCCACGAGCCCTCGCAGGGTGAGCGGATGCTCGGCGGAGGCGTGCATCTCGGGCGGGCCCGGCTGAGGCAGAAAGCCGAAGAACGCGCTCGGCGTCATGTCATCGTCGTCGACTGCGGTGACCAGCAGGCGCCGCCGCGCGCGCGACACCGCGCGCACGAAGAGACGCAGTTCGTCGTGCAGAGCCGAACGGCGTCGATCGAGCGCCCCCGGCTCCTCGATCGCCAGTCCCTCGCGCGCCGCCGTGAGGACATCGGCGAGACGCCAGGTCTGCAGCATCCCCCCGCGGAGCCGCACGTTCGGCCAGACGCCGTCCTGCACGCCTGCGACCACGACCGCATCGAACTCGGTCCCGAGCGCCGTCGCCGGCGTGAGAAGGGTGACCCGACCCGGCCGTTCGGGACTCGACAGGGTGTCTTCGGGCACCTCGCTGTCGAGGACGTCGCGAACGAAGATCTCGGGCTTCTCGTTGGGCGTGCGCTCGACGAACCTCTTCGCCGCGTCGAACAGCGAGACCAGCGCGTCGAGGGCACGCGCGGTCTCCGCACCGCTGGCCTGCAGCGCCATCTCGCGCCAGGCCACATGAAGGCGTCTCCCGTCGATCGCGCGCGACTGGTCCCACACGCGCCACAGCAGATCGTGGATCGTCTCTCCGCGCTCGGCCGCCGCCGAGACCTCGGCGATGGTCGTCGCGAAGCGCGCGGCCGTGCGCGACTCGGCCGCGTCGATGAGGTCGAAATGCGCAGGCGAGGCGAAGGCCTGTCGCAGCAGCTCGCGCGCCGGTGACGATCCCCCGTTCTCGAGCTCGATGTGTCGCAGCCGGGCGCGCAGGCGCCGCAGGCCGATCGCGTCCATCCCGCCGAACGGGGTGCGCAGCGCCTCCTCGAGCTCTTGCGAGGTGCGCTGGTCGACCGGGGTCAACGCCAGGCGAACGACGCCCACGATGTCACGCACGATGGTCTCGCTGCCGAGCGGACGCTGCACGCCGGCGGCGCGGGTCGGGATCTCGCGCGCCGCGAGCTCCGCCTCCAGCGTCGTCACTTGACGGGTGTCGTGCGCGATGACCGCCATGCGGTCCCAGGGCACTCCGTCGGTGAGATGCCACCCGCGCATGACGCCGGCGATGCGGTCGAGCTCCTCGTGGGGCGACGGTGCGATGAAAGCGGTCACCGCGGCATCCGTCTCCGATTCGGCCACGGGCACCGGCGCGCGGCGATGGTCGACCCGACCCGACGCACCGATCGCCTGCGTCACCGTGCGCGTGAGCGCAGTGAGTGCGGGCGTCTGCCGATGCGGGCTCTCGAGCACGTGCACCTCGCCGAGCGCGCCGGCGAGTCGGGCGAACAGCTCGGGGCTCGCACCGCGGAACGCGCCCGAGGAGATGTCGGGGTCGCCGAAGGCGAGCACGGCGACTCCTCGCTCCCGAAGCGCCTGGACGATGGCGACGCCGCCGCGCGTGAGCTCCTGTGCATCGTCGATGAGAACGACCCGGAGGGCCGACAGAGGCCCCAGGGTCGCGGCATCGGCGCTCTGCAGGATCGCGGATGCCTCGGCGAGAAGATCGGCGGCATCGCGGTGCGCCGCTCGCGCGGCGTCGAGCACGCGACGGTAGTCGACCAGGAAGTCGGCCACCGCCGACCACACCGGGTCTCCCGCCGCTCTGAGCTCGGCGGGATGCGCGCCGAGCTCGGTGCATTCGGCGAGGAAAGCACGCAGCTCCGACCGGAACCCCTTCGAGGCGCGCACTGACGGGCTGAGCGCTTCGGGCCAGGCGACCTGCTCGTCTTCCGCGTCGCCCGCGAGCAGCTCGGCGATCAGTCGGTCCTGGTCGGCGCCGGTGAGGAGTGCCGGTGGCTCGAGACCGGCCCGCACCATCGCGCCGCGCACGAGTTGAAAGGCGAAGGAGCCCAGCGAACGGGCCAGCGGCCCCGGTGTGGCCTGTCCGATCCGCACGCCGATGCGATCGCGCAGCGCAGTCGCCGCCTGGCGGTTGGGGGTCAGCACGATCAGCTCCTCCGGCGACAGCCCCTCCTCGTCGAGCAGGTGCACCACGCGGTCCACGAGCGCGCGGGTCTTGCCCGTACCAGGAGCGCCGATGATCACGCCGGAAGCCGTCACGGCAGCACCGACGACGGCCCCCTGCGCAGCATCCCGTGTCATGGATTCCACGCTACTGGGATGCGCGGACATCAGGATCGGCCCGCCTCGTCCGCCCTTCTGTGCGCTCACGGCGTAACCGGCGCCGGGACAGATCCGGCGACGGTCGCCCGGGGTAGAGTTGGGCGCAGTCAGTAGCCTCATACACAGGGAGCACGCGTGGAAATCCGCATCGGCATCGTCAACACCGGCCGCGAACTGAACTTCGAGACCTCCGCCAGCGCCGATGAGGTGCGTACCAAGGTGACGGCCGCCCTCGAGCAGAGCTCGACGCACCTCGACTTCGCTGACGTCAAGGGAAACTCCTATCTCGTTCCGACCGCGAACCTCGCCTACATCGAGCTGGGCACCGAAGAGTCCCGCCGCGTCGGCTTCGTCGCCTGAGTCGTGTACATCCTTCTCGCGCTCATCGGGGCGTGCGCGCTCGGCATCGCCGCCCACTACATGATCGGCGGACGTGAGCTGCGCGGCGTCGCCGTGACGCCGGCGATCGCCACGGCGCTGGCCGCGATCGTCTACACCGGCTCCCAGTGGGCAGGCGTCGGCGAGGACAGCGTCTGGCTGTGGCTCGCGAGCGTCCTCGGTTCGGTGCTCGTGGCCGCCCTCGCGACCGTCGCGATCGTCGCGGCGCGTCGGCGGTCGGATGCCGCGGCGAGGGCCGCACTCGGCATCTGACGCGAGCAGCGCTAAGAGGCGAGCCCCATCGCGTCCATACGTCGAGCGTGCGCGCCCATGAGCTCGGTGTAGACCGGTTCGATGCGCTCGTCGTCGGCGGCCGCGAGCGCGTCGGGGCGCAGCGCCGAGCGGCACACGAGGATCGTGTCGCCGACGAGGCGTCTGGCCCACATCGACAGCAGCGAGCGCCACTCCTCATCGCTCTCGATCGTCTCCTGGATGATCGCGACGATCTCATGGCGGGCGTCGTCCTCGCTGAGGATCCGGCGCACCTTCTCCCCTGTCTCGCCGTAGCTCGCGGCGAGCGCGAGATAGAAGTCGTCGAGCATGCCGGCGGTGATGTGCACGGCCAGCATGGTCTCGCGCGGACGCGCGCCGATCGTCTTGCGACGGAACGCGTCGAGGTTCTCGCGGAAAGGCAGCATGAGCTGCGTGGGATCTTCGCCGCGTGCGGTGATCAGATCGACGATCGCGCGGTGCTTGGTGAGGGTGGCGCCGGCCGCTCGCGAGAGCGATTCCTTCTCGGAGAGCTCGGGCGTCGCGCGGATCAGACGGGTGAGCGTCTCGAAGTAGCCGAGCTGCAGGTATGCGGCCTGTCCGAGGAAGCGGTTCAGCTCGGGGGCGAGCTCTGCGAAGTCGACGCGGGTCGCGCCGCTCTGCTCTCCGCGGCTGCGCAGCGCGAGGGTGCGCCGCGGGGTCTTGCTGCGATTCCAGAACCAGTTCACCACGGCTTCACACTACTCGGGGCGGCCATCCCTCGAGGGCGCGACGGCCCCTCGGGTAGGCTGGTGTCGTCCCCGCCGTCGGAGCGGGGCCCCGCGCCTGTGGCACGCAGACGGCGTGGATCCATGACGAGGCGACTCTCCCATGTCGCCGGACAGGCATCTGAACATAGTGACAACTTTCGCTGATCTCGGTATCGATCAGGACATCATCGACGCGCTGGCCTCCAAAGGCATCGTCGACGCGTTCCCCATCCAGGAGCAGACCATCCCCCTCGGCCTTCCGGGCCAGGACATCATCGGCCAGGCCAAGACCGGAACCGGCAAGACGTTCGGATTCGGCATCCCCGTCGTCCAGCGCCTCGGCCTGAACCCGGAGCACGGGGTGAAGGCGCTCATCGTGGTGCCCACCCGCGAGCTCGCGGTGCAGGTGTACGAAGACATCGATCTGCTCACCAGCAACCGCTCCACGAGTGTCGTCGCGATCTACGGCGGCAAGGCGTACGAGGGCCAGATCGATCAGCTCAAGGCCGGTGCCCAGATCGTGGTCGGAACCCCCGGGCGTCTGATCGACCTCGCCGGTCAGCGGCTGCTCGACCTGTCGAACGCGACCGAGGTCGTCCTCGACGAGGCCGACAAGATGCTCGACCTCGGCTTCCTCGCCGACATCGAGAAGATCTTCCAGAAGGTCCCGGCCGTCCGGCACACGCAGCTGTTCTCGGCGACCATGCCCGGCCCGATCGTCGCCCTGGCGCGCCGGTTCATGTCGAACCCGATCCACATCCGCGCGACCGACCCCGATGAGGGCCTCACGCAGGCGAACATCAAGCACCTCGTGTACCGCGCGCACTCCATGGACAAGGACGAGATCATCGCCCGCATCCTGCAGGCCGAGGGCCGCGGCAAGACGGTGATCTTCACGCGCACCAAGCGAGCGGCGCAGCGCCTCGTCGACGAACTGGGCGACCGCGGCTTCAACGTCGGCGGTGTGCACGGCGACATGGGCCAGGATCAGCGCGAGCGCTCGATGGCGGCGTTCAAGGCCGGCAAGCGCGACGTGCTGGTCGCCACCGATGTCGCCGCGCGCGGCATCGACGTCGACGACGTGACCCACGTGATCAACCACACCATCCCGGACGAGGACAAGACGTACCTGCACCGCGCAGGCCGCACCGGCCGCGCAGGCAAGACCGGCATCGCGGTCACCTTCGTCGACTGGGAGGACCTGCACAAGTGGGCCCTGATCAATCGCGCCCTCGAGTTCGGCCAGCCCGAGCCGGTCGAGATCTACTCGTCGAGCCCGCAGCTGTTCGAAGACCTCGACATCCCCGCCGGCACGAAGGGTCGTCTCGTGACGGCGCCCAAGGCTGAGAAGCCGGCACGCGCTCCTCGCGCGGAGCGGGCGGCGGATGTCGCCGCCGAAGGCACTGCGGAGGGCGGCACTCGCCGTCGCCGTCGCCGCCGCGGCTCCGAAGCGGTCGGATCGACTTTCGTCGAAGGCTCCGCATCCGACTCGACCGAGTCCCCCGCGCCCGCCGCCGACCGCAGCGCCGAAGGCGCAGGCACGCATGACGGTGCGGGCAAAGAGCATCACGACGGCAAGCCGGCTCCGGCGCGCCGTCGCCGTCGCCGTCGCGGCGCAGGAGGCGCGGGAGCGGCTCCCGTCACCGGCGCCTGAGATATCTCCGATGGGGCGGATGCTGCGGCATCCGCCCCATCGTCGTCCTGCGCGATGTCCGGCCTCCGCGGCGGATAGACCCAGGTGACCATCACGACCGAGATGATCATCAGCAGGAACCACGAACTCAGTTTGCTGAGCGACACGGGCTGCCAGTTCACCGCCTGGTCGGGATACGCCCACGCCCCCGCCCAGGTGCCGATGTTCTCCGCCAGGTAGATGAACACCGCGACTCCGGCGAAGACGGCCACCAGTGGAAGCCGCAGCGTGCGCCGCCACACTCTCGCATGCATCACGGTGGGCAGCCACAGCACGACGACGCCGGCGAGCAGCACCCAGCGCGCATCCCACCACCAGTGGTGGGTGAAGAAGTTCACGTAGACGGCGGCCGCGAGCACCGTCGTGAGCCAGCGGCGCGGATAGCGCGTGAAGCCGAGATCGAACAGCCTGTGCACTCTCACCATGTACGAGCCGACGGCGGCGTACATGAAACCGCTGAACAGCGGGACGGCGCCGACGCGGAGCACTCCGTCTGCGGCGTATGCCCACGAGCCGACGTCCGTCTTGAACAGCTCCATCACCGTTCCTGTGATGTGGAAGAGCACGATTACCCACAGCTCGCGCCCGGTCTCGAGTCGGAAGACGAGCATCGCGATCTGGATGAGCACCGCCGTGATCGTCAGCGCGTCGTTACGGGCGACGATCGCGTCATCGGGATACCAGAGGCGGGCCGCGACGATCGCGGCGAGCAGAGTCGCGCCGAACACGCACGCCCACGCCTGCTTGAGCACGAACACCGCGACCTCGATGAGCGCCGCCCGCAAGCCCCCACCGGGCGCGTCCTTGAGAAGGCGGTGAGCGACCACATCGATGCGCCGCTCGAGAGTGGTCCCCCGTTGCATGCGTCGAAGACTAGGCCCGCAGGTCGACAGATGCCCGGGAGAGTGCCGACAGCACCCTCAGCTTCGCGGGTACCGGGGTGTGGTACCGGACGCACGATCGATCAGACGCGCCACCATGTCGTCCGACGTCGTGTTCTCCCCCGGACGGTTCGGCTTCCCCGCGCCGTGGTAGTCGCTCGAACCCGTGACGATGAGGTCGTGCTTGTGCGCGATCTCGCGAAGCACGCGCTTGCCGGACGCCGTGTTCTCTCGATGCTCGATCTCGAACCCGCCGAGGCCGGCGGCGATGAGCTGTTCGACGAACGGCATGGGCATCATCCGGTCGCGTCCCGCCGTCGAGGGATGGGCGATGATCGCGACTCCCCCTGCCTCTGTGATCAGGCGCACGGCCGTGAGCGGGTCGGGCGCGTAGTGCGGCTCGTAGTACCCCTCTCGCGGGTGCAGGATGCCGTCGAACGCCTCCGTGCGGTCGCGCACTATCCCGCGGGCGACCAGCGCGTCGGCGATGTGCGGGCGGCCGACGGTCGCATCCGCGGTGGTCTGCGCGAGCACGTCGTCCCAGCGCAGGTCGTAGTCGCGGCCGATGCTGCGCACGATGCGCTCCGCCCGGCCGATCCGGTCGCCGCGGATGCGTTCTGTCTCGGCGACGAGCGCCGCGTCGGTCGGGTCGAACAGATACCCCAGGACGTGCACGCTGCGCCACTCGTGCTTCGCGGACAGCTCCATACCCGGTATGAACGTCATCCCCAGCGCGTTCGCGGCATCAGCCGCCTCGTCCCACCCTGTCGTGCGATCGTGATCGGTGAGCGCGGCCGTCCGCACGCCGTACCCGCGCACCTGGCGCATGACCTCGGCGGGAGCCTCCGTGCCATCCGAATGGTTGGAGTGCAGGTGCAGATCCGCGGGGCCGGAGAACAGGTGCGACATGCTCCGAGCGTATCCCGGCGGCAGAGACTTCACAGACTGCGCTTCTAGGCTGGAGGCGATGCTTCGACTACTGGGGATACTCGTCACCGTGCTGCTCGCGATCGCCACGGCGATCGCGGTGTGGCCGCAGTTCTTCCATCTCGAGCAGACGTACCCGTTCGCGCAGATCGTCGCGGCTCGCGGTGCGGTGCTGGGCGCCCTCCTCCTGCTCGCGGTGCTCGCCCTGCTGCTCATGTTCTCGAAGACCCTGCGCGGGTTCGCGGCATCCGTTCTGATCATCGCGCTGCTGGGCGCCGGGGCGACTGCGCTCATCGGGATGAACCGAGGATTCGGGCGCGACACCCTGCCCGAGGCGACCGACACCAGCATCCGAGTTCTCAGTTGGAACACGGCGGGCGAAGTGGTCTCCGCCGAGACCATCGCGCAGCAGGTCGTCGACAGCGGTGCCGATATCGTCGCCCTGCCCGAGACGACCGAGGCCGTCGGCGAACAGATCGCCGTGATGCTCCGAGACCAGGGGCACCCGATGTGGGTGCACACCGTGCAGTTCAATCCCGATGTCGTCGACGGGCCCAAATCGTGGCAGACCACTGTGCTGGTGGCGGCCGATCTCGGCCAGTACTCGGTCATCGAATCGGCGCAGGACGGGTCGAGCAACACCGGCTCCGTGCCGAGCGTCGTGCTGATGCCCGTCGACGGCACCGGTCCCACGATCGTGGCGGTTCATGCCGTCGCGCCGCGCCGGGAGGAGATGGGCCAGTGGCGCAGCGACCTGCAGTGGATCGCCGATCAGTGCCCGGAGGGCGACTTCATCCTGGCCGGCGACTTCAACGCGACGATCGACCACATGGCTCCCTTCGGCGTGGGCGGCGGCGACCTGGGCTACTGCCGGGATGTCGCGTCCCGAACGGGCAACGGCCTCAGCGGCACCTGGCCGAGCTCGCTGCCCGAACTGCTCAGCGCACCGATCGACCACGTGATGGCATCGCAGAACTGGACTCCGACGGGATCGATGATCATCTCGGATGCCGGCGGCAGCGATCACCGTGGACTCGTCGTGCAGCTCGAGCCCGCAGCCGGCTGAGCCCAGACGAAACGCTCGATCGCGACCGGCATCCGCGCCTCGGACGAGACGAATCGCCGGCATCCGCTCGCTCTCTCCTGCGGGCCGAGCGAATCGGCCGACGGGGTGACAGACTTGATCCATGAACACCGGAGAACGCGACACGATCGCCGAGCCCACGGCTGAGCCCACCACCGAGAACAGCACGACGAACCGCAAGCAGCCGTTCCCGCGCGGCTTCCTCGACACCATCTCGCGCCGTCTCGGCCGCGTTCCCCGGGAAGCGCCTGGTGATCGCCGCAGGCGCCCTCAAGCAGCGCAGCAACGACACCGACTACGTGTTCCGCGCGCACTCCGCCTTCGCGCACCTCACCGGCTGGGCGTCGGATGCAGAGCCCGATTCTCTGCTCGTCTTCGAGCCGACGGATGCCGGACACGACATCACGCTGTACTTCCGCGAGCGCGCCGACCGCACGACGACCGAGTTCTACGCGGATGCGACGATCGGCGAGTTCTGGATCGGACCGCGTCCGGCCCTCGCCGGCGTCGCGGCCGACCTCGGCGTCGCCACCGATCACCTGGATGCCTTCGAGGCCGGCGATGAGGACGTCACGCTCGACGACGCAGAGCTCTCCCGCTTCGTCTCCGAGCTGCGACTGATCAAGGACGAGTTCGAGATCGCCGAGATGCGCCGTGCCGTCGAGATCACGGCGAACGGCTTCGACGACATCATCCGCTCCCTCCCTCAGGCGATCGAGCACGCCCGCGGCGAGCGCGTGGTCGAGGGTGTCTTCCACCGTCGCGCACGTGAAGACGGCAACGGCGAGGGCTACGACACCATCGCGGCGTCGGGCCCGCACGCCTGCTACCTGCACTGGACCCGCAACGACGGCACCGTGGTCCCGGGAGACCTGATCCTCGTGGACGCCGGTGTCGAGGCAGACAGCCTGTACACGGCGGACATCACCCGCACACTGCCGGTCTCTGGCACGTTCACCGAGGTGCAGCGCCGCGTCTACGAGACCGTGCGCGAAGCAGCCGATGCGGCCTTCGCCGCCGCTCAGGTCGGCGTGCCGTTCCGCGACGTGCACGGCGCCGCCATGCAGGTCATCGCCGCTCGCACCGCCGAGTGGGGACTGCTGCCGGTGACGGCCGAAGAGGCGCTCGACGCGGATGCCGGCGGCCAGCACCGCCGCTACATGGTGCACGGCACCTCGCATCACCTCGGCATCGACGTGCACGACTGCGCACAGGCCCGGCGCGAGATGTACTACGACGGCGTGCTCGAACCCGGCATGGTCTTCACGATCGAGCCGGGCCTGTACTTCCAGATCGACGACCTCACGGTTCCCGCCGAATACCGCGGCATCGGCGTGCGCATCGAGGACGACATCCTCATGACCGCAGGCGGCCCCGTGAACCTCTCGGCCGGCATCCCCCGCACGGCCGACGAGGTCGAGGCGTGGATCGCTCGGGTGCAGCAGGCCTGAGCCGCTTCCCGCCGCGCCCGCCCGCCCCACGCGAGAACAGGTCAACCGCTCCGGACAAGGACATCCTTCGTGGATCGTCCTGATCTGGAGCGGTCGACCTCTTCTCGGCGGCGGTGTCAGGCCGTCTCGGCGACGATCTCGACTTTGAAGCCCTCCGCGTTCTCCACCCAGCCCGCGTAGTGGTCGGGACCGCCGGCATGCGGGTATCCGAAACCACCGTCAGCGACGGAGAACTGCGCTTGAGAAGGACCGACTGAGCAGAATCGTCCTTCTCTGCTGCGGTTGTCCTTCGCGAGCGCAGCGAAGCAGAAGGGGAGGCGTCAAGGCGACGGGGCGGACGTCGTGGCGACGGAGGGCGGATGCCGGGGGCCTCAGACGCCGACGGGAACCCCGCGCCGAGCCAGCGCCGCCGCCATCTGCCGCACCGCCTGCTCGATGATCGGGCGCGGCGTGGCGAGGATGAAGCGCAGGAACCCTTCTCCAGCCGCTCCGCACGCGATGCCATCGGTGAGCGCGACCCCCGCCTGTTCACGGAAGAAGTCGGCCGGCGATCCCTCGATGCCGAGACCACGCGCGTCCAGCCAGGCGATGTAACTGCCCTCGGCGGGCGTGTATCCGATCTCGGGGATGTGCTCGGCGAGCAGCTCACCCAGCAGGGTGCGATTGCCGTCGAGGTAAGCGTGCGTGTCCGCGAGCCATTCGCGAGCGTGGTCGTAGGCCGCCGTGTTCGCGATGATGCCCGGATTGCTCGCGAGCAGCTCGTTGCGGGTGACGACCGGAGTCGCCCAGATCTCGGCGTCGGCGTCGTTGCTGAGGATCACCTGCGCCGCCTTCAACCCCGGCAGATTCCACGCCTTCGACGCGCTGGTCGAGGTGATCGTGTGAGCAGCTGCGGCCGCGCTGATGCTCGCATATGGGATGTGGTGGTGCGGCGCGAACACGAGGGGGGCGTGGATCTCGTCGGCGAACACGCGTCCGCCGTGCCGCTCGACGATCTCGGAGACGGCGAGCAGCTCGTCGCGCGTGAACACGCGTCCGACGGGGTTGTACGGGTTGCACAGGATCAGCATCCCGCCGCCGTCGGCGAAGGCGCGCTCGAGGCCGTCGAGGTCGAACACGTAGCGACCTTCATCGAGGAGCAACGGCACCTCGATGATCTCCCGGTCGTGCATCGGCGGGATCTTCAGGAACGGCATGTACGCGGGCGTCGGGAGGATGATCTTCGACCCGGGCTCGGTGAAGTGATCGATCGTCGCCCGCATCGCGATGAGCACATCGCCGACCGGTCTGATCCTCGCCGGCGGCACCTCCCAGGAGTACTCGTCGCGCAGCCATCGGGCCGTCGCCTCGGACATCGCGTTCACGAGCCCCGGCGTCGGATAGCCGACGAGCGCCTCGACCGATCGGGTCAGCGCGTCGCCGATCTCCGGAGCCACGCCGAAGTCCATCTCGGCGATGAACGCGCCGATCGCCTCGGGATGGGTCGACCATTTGAAGGCTCCGGTCGCCCGGAGCTGGTCGATCGTGATCGCGTCGTAGTGGTGTGAGGTGCCCATTGCACCTCCATGCTGTCAGCGGGTCAGGAACTCCGTCACGAATGTGACCAATGATGACCCGATCTCGGATTCCTGGCGCAGCAGTCCCTTCACCTCGAAAGTGTG
>JAEKKN010000068.1 GCA_019510305.1 Microbacterium sp. | reverse complement strand
GGGCGGACACCTTGGTCGGCATCGCGACGCCGACGAGCGCGCCCTTGTTGTCGGTGCTGCCACTGGAGCCGGAGCCCGGGCGGCCGCCGCCGGAGCATGCGGCGAGCGAGACGGCGATGCCGAGGGCAACGATGCCGACCGCGATCTTCTTGAACTTCACTGTGATTCCTTTCGAGCGGAGAGGCGGTTCACGCGCCGTGTGCGCGCGAATCCGACCGAGCTCGGAACGGCCGACCGACCCGCCTGCTGCGACGGCGGTGGGGCGCAACGCGGCCCGCGCGTGCGCGGATTCCGTGTCGACATCTTCGACCCCTTCGTCGTCTCACAGTGCTGGTGTCGGGAAATTGTGACCGGTCCCAGAACGGTGCGACGTTATGCCCCGAAACCCTCCCGCGTCAAGCCCACCACGCCGAAACGGCGTGTCAGCGCGTCGCGGGGGCTGCGGTGCTGGCCCTGACCACCAGCTCGGGAACCTCGAGCACGACGGGTGCCGGCGGCTCGGATCCCTCGATGTCGGCGAGCAGGATGTCGATCGCCATGCCGCCCAGTTGCGCGAAATCCTGGCGCACCGTGGTGAGCGCCGGGATGAAGTGCTTGGCCTCGGGGATGTCGTCGAAGCCGACGACGCTCAGGTCGCGTGGCACCGAGAGCCCGAGGTCGTGAGCCGCGTGGATGATCCCGAGCGCCATCTGGTCGTTCGAGGCGAACACGGCGGTGAACTCCCGGTGGCCGAGCAGCTTCATGCCGAGCTCATATGCCAGGTCGCCCGTCCAGTCGCCGAGCACCGGCGCCTCGGTCGGCATGTCGTTGTCCGACATCTCGGCGAGGTACCCGCGCATGCGCTCCTCGGCCTCGTTCCAGTCCTGCGGGCCTGCGATGTGCAGGATGCGGCTGTGCCCGAGGTCGATCAGGTGGCGGGTCGCAGCGCGCGCGCCCGCCAACTGGTCGAACGCGACGACGCGCTCGTTCGGACCGTCGCGCCACTGCAGGCTCACGAACGGCACTCCGATGGCGACCCGTTTGAGCGCCTCATGGGCGCGTTGCTGAGGTGCGATGACGACCACCCCGTCGACGCCCTGGACCACGAAGGCGTCGAGCGCGGCCGCGATGTTCTCGTCGTCACCGCGGTCGAGCGTCGCCGAACTGATCGTGTATCCGCGCTGGCGCGCGGCGTCATCGATCGCCGCAGCGGCGCTGAACGGGCCGTACTGCGAGCGGGCCGAGACCAGCAGGCCGATGGACTTGGAGCGGCTGGTGGCGAGCGCACGCGCTGCGCTGTTCGGCCGCCAGCCGACGTCTTCGATGACCTGGCGGACGTGCGCTTCGGTCGACGCCTTGATGTTCGGCGCACGATTGAGCACCCGCGAAACCGTCTGCCGCGACACCCCGGCAATGCGCGCGACATCGCGGATCGACAGGGTCTTGCCCCCGTCACCGGCCTGGTCGCCCGTGTCCGTCATGTCACTCCGATTGCCGCGAGCGTGACCGGTCACGCTTTCGCTCTGTGAATCGGATCATATTGCCCGCGAGTGAAGGCGCAAGGCGCGGCCTGCGCGGGGACATCCCGACTCGCGCAACATGCCTCGGTCGGCATACGCGCCCATCGGCCCGTCGCCTCGGCCAGAAAAGCGCCCGTCGATCGGGCAGCCACCATAATGGCCGACAACGAATGGGAGCGCGGTGGCGGACGGAACGGGGCGGCGATCGCCGAACATGTACGACGTCGCTGCGCGAGCCGGGGTGTCGCATCAGACGGTGTCCCGCGTCGTCAATGGCTTCGACAGCATCCGACCCGCGACTCGAGACCGCGTGCTGGCGGCGATCGCCGAACTCGGCTATCGGCGCAACGTTGCGGCACGCACGCTCGCGACCAGCCGCACCCGCGCGATCGGCGTGCTGGCGCCCGCGGTCACCGACTACGGTCCGACCAGCACCGTCCAGGGCATCGAGGTCGCTGCGCGTGCTGCGGGGTACCACTCGCTGGTGACCACCGCGGCGGATGACCGCGACTCGATCGTCTCCGGCTTGGGATTTCTGCTCGATCAGGCGATCGAGGCGCTCGTGGTGATCGCCCCGCAGCAACGGGTGCTCGAGGCACTCCGCGAGCTCGACATCCGCGTTCCGATCGCGACGCTGCAAGCGGTCGAGCTCGGAACGGGCACGGTCGTGTCCGTCGATCAGGCCGCGGGCGCCGGGCTGGTGATGGATCATCTCCTGGGTCTCGGCCACCGCGATATCCAGCACCTCGCCGGTCCGATCGAGTTCCTGGAGGCCGCGGCTCGACGCTCGGCATACGAGCGCGCGCTGGTCTCGGCGGGCACTCCGGTGCCCGAGATCCTGGTGGGCGACTGGACGGCCGAGTCCGGGTACCGGGCGGCATCCCTCCTCGATCCGTCGGCGACCGCGGTCTTCTCCGCCAATGACCAGATGGCGCTCGGGCTCGTGCACGGACTCGTCGCCCTCGGAAGGCAGGTGCCTCGTGACGTGAGCGTCGTCGGCTTCGATGACGTGCCGGAGGCTCGCTTCTACCTGCCGGCCTTGACCACGGTTCGGCAGGACTTCGGGCAGATCGGACGGGTTGCGGTCGAGTCGCTGATCCGCCAGATCGAAGGCGAGGCCGCCGAGCACATCCCGCCCCTCGAGGCGCGCCTCGTGGTGCGCGAGTCGACCGCTCCGCCTGCGCGATGACCGCTGGGGCGGCGTTGCGGAAGCGGCCGTGTTAGCGCTAACATGACTTCGACTTCAGGCGCGCACTGCGCCGTTCCCCGGCAAGGAGGCCAGGATTGACGCAGCCGCAGCAGCCCACCAGCAGCGCTGAGATCGCGCGCGTCCGCGCCGAGGTCGCCGCTCTGCACGCCGAGTTGGTGCGCTACGGCCTGGTGGTCTGGACGGGCGGCAACGTCTCGGGCCGCGTTCCTGGCACCGACTACTTCGTCATCAAGCCGTCCGGCGTCTCGTACGACGACCTGACCGCCGACAACATGATCCTCTGCGACCTCGATGGCGACGTCGTGCCCGGCACCCCCGGCAGCGAGCGCAGCCCGTCGAGCGACACGGCGGCGCACGCCTACGTCTACCGCGAGCTGCCCGACGTCGGCGGCATCGTGCACAC
>JAEKKN010000010.1 GCA_019510305.1 Microbacterium sp. | reverse complement strand
CTCCGCCATCATCACGATCTCGGTCGTGACCTTCTCGACCCTCGCCGGCTACGCGTTCGCGAAGCTGCGTTTCAAAGGGCGCGACGGGCTCATGGTGTTCGTGATCGTGACCATGGCGATCCCGACCCAGCTCGGCATCATCCCGCTGTTCATGCTGATGCGTCAGCTCGGCTGGACCGGCTCGATCGGAGCGGTGATCGTGCCGACCCTGGTCACGGCGTTCGGTGTGTTCTTCATGCGTCAGTACCTAGTCGACGTGATCCCCGACGAGCTCATCGAGGCGGCGCGAATGGACGGCGCGAACCAGTTCCGCACCTTCCTCACCGTCGGCGTCCCCGCGGCGCGCCCGGCGATGGCGATCCTCGGCCTGTTCACGTTCATGACGGCCTGGACCGACTACCTGTGGCCGCTCATCGTGCTCTCCCCGCAGAACCCCACACTGCAGACCGCGCTCAGCCAGCTGCAGTCGGGCTTCTACGTGGACTACTCGATCGTGCTCGCAGGAGCCGTGCTCGCCACGCTTCCGCTGCTCGTGCTGTTCGTCGTCGCCGGCAAGCAGCTCGTCAGTGGAATCATGGCCGGCGCGGTGAAAGGATGACCCCTATGACCCGCCCCTTCCCGAAGGACTTCCTGTTCGGCGCCGCGACCGCGGCGTACCAGATCGAAGGTGCGGCCTTCGAAGACGGGCGCACGGCATCCATCTGGGACGCGTTCTCCCGTGTGCCGGGCGCCGTGATCGGCGGCGACAACGGCGACGTGGCGTGCGACCACTATCACCGGTACCCGCAGGACGTGGCGCTGATGAAGGAGCTGGGTCTCGAGACGTACCGCTTCTCGACCTCGTGGTCGCGGGTGCGCCCCGATGGCGGGGCCGTGAACAAGCAGGGCGTCGACTTCTACAAGCGGCTGGTCGACGAGCTGCTCGGCGCCGGCATCCTGCCCTGGCTGACCCTGTACCACTGGGACATGCCGCAGGCTCTGCAGGAGGTCGGCGGCTGGACCAACCGCGACACGGTCGAGCGCTTCCTCGAGTACGCGGGCACCATGCACGATGCCCTCGGCGACCGGGTGAACGTGTGGACGACGTTGAACGAGCCCTGGTGCGCATCCTTCCTCTCTTATACGGGCGGCGAGCACGCTCCCGGGCACACGAGCGTCGCCGAAGGACTGCTCGCATCGCATCACCTGCTGCTCGCGCACGGCGCGACGGTGCGTGAGCTGCGTTCGCGCGACTCGTCACTGAACCTCGGCATCACGCTGAATCACACGGTGGCCGACCCGGCCGACCCGCAGAACCCGACCGACGTCGATGCTGCCCGCCGGGTCGACGGGCAGTTCAACCGCTGGTTCCTCGACCCGATCTACCGGGCCGAGTATCCGGCCGACATCGTCGAGGACGTCAGGGCGGTGGATGCCGCGGCGGTGCGCCGCTTCGAAGAGGCCGTGCACGACGGCGACCTCGCCACGATCGCGCAGCCCATCGACACACAGGGCGTGAACTACTACCACGGCGATCTCGTGGCGGGGGAGGCTCCCGCGTCGTCGCCGCCCTCCGGCGGACCGGCGACGACCCGGCCCGGGCGCAGCCCGTACCCCTCGGATGCCGGCATCCACGCGGTCGAGCGGGGTCTGCCCCGCACCGCGCAGAACTGGGAGGTGCAGCCCGAGGGGCTCACCCGCCTGCTGCACCGGGTGTGGGACGAGTACGCGCAGCCGGCGGGCACCGTGCTGTACATGACCGAGAACGGCGCCGCCTACGACGATGTCGTGTCGGTCGACGGGCAGGTGCACGACGCCGATCGTGCCGAGTTCCTCCGGCTGCATCTCGGCGCGGTGCTCGACGCCGCAGAGGCGGGCGTCGACGTGCGCGGATACTTCTACTGGTCGCTGTTCGACAACTACGAATGGGCCTGGGGCTACGACAAGCGCTTCGGCATCGTCCGGGTCGACTACGACACCCAGGAGCGCACGGTGAAGGATTCGGGCCGAGAGTACGCCCGCATCATCGCAGCACGCGCCCTCTGAGCATCCCGGTGTCTTTCGAATCGCACGGATGACCGTATCCTGAGCCTGGATGCAGTCATTCACGCGATTCGAAAGACGACGGGAGACCCGATGAGCAGGCCGACCATCGAAGAGGTGGCAGCAGCCGCCGGGGTGTCGCGGTCGACCGTGTCCCGTGTCGTGAACGGCTCGACGGCCGTGAGTCCTGCGGCGCTCGCCGCCGTGCAGAAGACGATCGCCGAGATGAACTACGTGCCCAACCGTGCGGCGCGTTCGCTCGCGTCGAGGCAGACGCACGCGATCGCGCTGGTCGTGCCCGAGGACACGACGCGGTTCTTCGGCGACCCCTTCTTCGCGGCGATCGTCGCGGGCATCACGGGCGCGCTCGGGGCATCCGACTACCTGCTCAACCTGCTCATCGCGAGCGACGACCCCGGCGACAAGGTCTCGGGGTTCATGCGCAACGGCGGCGTCGACGGCGCGCTGATCGTGTCGCACCACACCAGCGACCGCTTCATCGAGAGGATCGCGGATGCCGTGCCGGTCGTGTACGGCGGCCGCCCCGTGCGGCGACGCGACGGGGACTACGTCGTCGACGTCGACAACGTCGCTGCTGCCCGCGTCGCCACCCGCCGGCTGATCGGCATCGGACGTACGCGCATCGCGACCATCTCGGGCCCGCTGACGATGGTCGCCTCGAACGATCGCGTGCAGGGGTATCGAGACGAGCTGGCCGATGCTGGACTCACCCCGTTCGCCGAGGAGGCGGGCGACTACTCCGAGGCCTCCGGCGCTGAGGCGGTGCGCCGCATCCTCGCCGCCGGGCGACCCGACGCGATCTTCGTCGCGAGCGACCTGATGGCGCGCGGCGCGATCATGGCGTTGCGCACCGCCGGCATCCGCGTTCCGGAGGACGTCGCGATCGTCGGCTTCGACGATTCCGCCGTCGCCCTCACGACCGAACCTCCGCTGACGACCATCCGCCAACAGCGGGCCCGGTCGTGGTCGACCGGGCCCGCTGCCTTCTGGGGAGCGTCAGTTGCCGTAGAGGGAGACGACACCCGCGACGTCGGTGCTCGTCATCGACAGGTCGTCGGACGAGCCGTTGCACTGCGGGTAGTGCATGATCGACGAGGAGTCGTAGGGCGTCAGAGGGCGCCAGTTGGTGTCTTCGAAGCAGGTGCCCGACTCGGGGCGGGTGTGCTCGTGTCGGAATCCGAGGACGTGACCGAGCTCGTGGCCCAGGATGTTCGTCGGCGTCCAGGAGCCCGAGCTCCAGATCGAGTCGTCGATCAGCACGTTCTGCTGGCGATCCGGTGTGCTCGGGAAGAACGCCCGGGCGATGTACTGAGAGGTCTGTACGGGCTCGACCGAGAACAGGACCGACTTGTTGCGGGTCGTGCAGTTGCCGTCAGCGCTGCTGACGTACTGGAAGTCGATCTTCGACGACGCGGCCTCCCACAGCGCGGCGCCGCTGGCCATCGCGTTCACGACGTCGGCGTGACGAGCGCCGAACTTCGTGCTGACGCAGTAGGTGAGGTTGCTCACCTGCGCGTCGGACCACTTGTCGTCGATGCCGCTGACCGTGTTGACGATGAGTCCGTCGTTGCGCGTCTCGGGGCCGATGAGCACGTCGTAGAAAGCGCGCAGGTCGCTCCGGTTCGAGATCACCTCGTCACCGTTGACGATGTAGCTTCCGTCGACGTCCCGGTAGGTCGACGCCGCGAACTCCTGGAAGGAGGGAGCGGAGCCGTCGTCCACCGAGGTCGCAGCGGATGCGGGGATGACCGCGCCGATGCTGAGCGCCGCGGCCGCGGTGGCGGCGAACGCGAGGGTTCTGATGAGTCGCATGCAATGATCCTTTTCGATCTGAGCGATTCCGCCCGCCTGGTCGGCGAGCGGGCCACGGGCCGGCGAGGTGGGCGTCTTTGCTCCACCGATCGAGCCGAAGCCCGCTCACGGTAACCGCGGCGATTCGCGCCGGTCAAGAGATGCGACGGCGCGCCGGAGGATTTCTGTACTCAGGTGAGAAACTCGCGAGGGCTCGCCTGGACGAAGGTCTTTGCTCACCCTCGCCAGACGTCGAAGGTGAGCAGGGTGCCTCTCCTCGGGGCGGTCAACGAGCACTGCGAGACGAAAAGACGTCTCCGTAGGCTGGTGTTCGCGCGGTGTGAGCTGTGTCGATGAGGAGGGTGTGGTTATGCAGGCTGGGTGGTATGACGATGGTTCGGGTCGGCAGCGGTGGTGGGATGGGGAGCGGTGGACGGATGACTTCGCTCCCGCTCA
>JAEKKN010000018.1 GCA_019510305.1 Microbacterium sp. | reverse complement strand
GGTATCAACGTCAGGGGCTGGGCCATCGACCCCGATTCGGCATCGGCGACCTCGGTTCACCTCTACGTGGATTCCTCCAGTGTGGCGGTTCTCGCTGACCGCCCTCGCACGGATCTCGTGGCGCATTACCCGCTGTACGGTGAGAAGCACGGATTCGAGACGAAGCTCATGGCGTCGCCTGGTCGTCATAGCGTTTGCGCATACGGTATCAACGTCGGCCCCGGCGCGCCGGCTCTCCTCGGCTGCAAGGACGTGGACGTCCCGGGAGCCGTCGATCTCGGACGCCCGCCGATCGGCAGTCTCGAGAGTGCCACGCTGAAGGACAACGTCGCCACCGTCTCGGGGTGGGCTCTGGACCTCGATACCACGGCGCCGATATCCGTGCATCTCTACGTGGGATCCAGCAGCGCTGCGTACGTCGCCGACAAGGACCGCAGCGACGTTGGCGCTGCGTACCCCGCATACGGGCCGAAGCACGGTTTCGTGGAGACGCTCACACTCCCTGTCGGCACCTCGAACGTCTGCGCCTACGCCATCAACAACGGTGTCGGCGGACATCTGCTCCTCGGCTGCCGCAGTCTGACCGTGGTCGCCCCGGTCGTCGACAAAGGAAGGGCGCCGATAGGGAACTTCGAAACTGCGACGGCCTCATCCGGCGCGATCACCGTGAGCGGCTGGGCTCTGGACCTCGATACCGCGAACCCGATCAATGTGCACGTGTACGTCGACTCGGCCAGTGCCGCGTACGTCGCGGACAAAGCCCGCCCGGACGTCGGCGCTGCGTATCCGGGCCTCGGCAGCGCGCACGGTTTTGCGCAGACGATCCCGGTCACCGCGGGCCAGCATCAGGTTTGCGTCTACGCGATCAACAACGGCGCGGGAGGTCACACGTCGCTCGGGTGCAGGACGGTGACAGTACCGGCGCCCACGGTGGACAAGGGAAGAGGCCCGATCGGGAACTTCGAGGGAGTGCAGGCTTCCGTCGGCGGTGCCACGGTCAGCGGCTGGGCTCTCGACCCCGACACCGCCGATCCGATCCAGATCCACATCTACGTCGACAACTCCAGCGCTGCCTACACGGCGAACAGGTCCCGACCGGACGTCGGGGCGGCCTACGGCCTTGGTGCGAACCACGGTTTCGCGGAGCTTGTGCCGATGGCGGCCGGAACTCATCAGGTGTGCGTCTATGCGATCAACAACGGCGTGGGCGGCCACGCCTTCCTCGGGTGCCGAAGCGTGGTGGTGAGCTGAGGGGCCGGCGCGAGGAGGATCGCAGCACGATCTCGACGATCACTGCCTCGCGTTTCGCCGGTCTGGACGGTCTCCGGGGCCTCGCAGCGGTGATCGTCGTGCTTTACCACACCCTTCTTGCGAGTACGTGGGGTGATGCATACCAGGGCGCCCTCGCTGAGATGCCTACCAGTTCCGCGACGGTGAACCTCATCGCGAACACTCCGCTCAGATACCTCGTCATGGGCCCTGAAGCCGTCGTCGTGTTCTTTGCACTCAGCGGGTTTGTGCTCGTCCTCCCCATGCTGCAGGGCCGCGCGCTTGACCTCTGGAGCTATTACCCGCGGCGCGTGCTCCGACTCTGGATCCCGTCCGTCGCCGCGATGTTGCTGGCGGCCGTGGTGATCCTCTCCACCACGCAGCGCCCCGATGACGCGCCTAGCGCATGGGGACGGGCGTTCAGCTTTGCCAGCCTGTCGCCAGGGGAGATCGTCGATTCACTCTTCCTGATCACGGGGTCGACCAAGACGAACAATCCGCTTTGGTCGCTGCGATGGGAGCTGCTGTTCTCGTTTATGCTCCCGCTGGCGTTCCTCCTCGTCGCCCGTGTGCGCCGCGGGGCGTGGGGCTGGTTGATCCTGTGCGGCGTCGCTTCCGGGACAGGCGGCCTGCTGGGTGTTCAGGCACTCACCTATGGCCCGATGTTTCTCGCAGGCTCGCTCGTCGCGACCATGGCGGTGAGGGATGCCCGAGCGGGCCTCGCACGGCCGTGGATCCTCATCGCCGGCGGTCTCCTCCTCATCGGCACGCCCGATGCGTTGCGCGTGGTCACGCCGTTCGTCCTTCCTGACGGGATTCGCGGGTTCTCGCAAGGAACGGTGACGGTGGGAGCTGCTCTGCTCGTCCTCGGCCTGACTCGACCGTCGGGGGCGACGACGCTGCTCTCGAGCAGGCTTTTCCGCTTCCTCGGCCGAATCTCGTTCAGCCTCTACTTGGTGCACGTGCCGCTCTTGATCGGAGCGATCCACGTCGCACCGTTCGTGCCGCATCGCGCTCTGCTCGTCGTGCTGCCGATCGTCGCGATCGTCGCCGTGCTGTTCACCCGGTGGGTCGAAGAGCCTTCCGCTCGGCTCGCGAGACGAGCCGGGCGCGCCGCATCGACGCGAGTGCGGGCGCTCGTGGGTCAGGACAGGTAGTCGGAGAGGGCCCGATCCCATGCGCGGGGGGCGAAACCGGTCGCGCGGATTTTGGTGAGGTCGAGTTCGCTGTTGCGGGGGCGCGGGGCCACCGGTGCGGACTCCGACGCGAAGTAGTCGGAGGTGCTCACGGCGGTTATCCGTGCGGGGTCGCTTCCGACAGCGGTGAACACCTTCCGGGCGACGTCCGCCCACGGGACGATCGGACCATCGTTCGTCACGTTGTAGACGCCGAAAGGCGCTTGCTGGGCGAGGAGATGCTGCACTGCGGAAGAGAGTTCCTCCGTGAAGGTCAGACGGCCGAACTGATCGTCCACGACCTTAGGATCGATGCCGCGCTCGGCGAGCGAGGCCATGGTCCTCACGAAGTTCTTGCCTTCGCCGATGACCCACGAGGTCCGGATGATGTAGTGGCGGGGGACTGTGCTGACGATCGCGTCGCCGGCGGCCTTGGTCTGACCGTAGACACCGAGTGGACGGACGATGTCCTCTTCTGTGTACGCCGCGTCCTTCATCCCGTCGAACACGTAATCGCTCGACACATGCACGAGCGTGATGCCGTTCTCCGTGGCGACCCGTGCGAGCGCCGCGACTCCCGTGACGTTCGCGGCCCACGCATCGGCGCGGCCGTCGGTAGTCTCGGCGAGGTCGACGGCAGTGTACGCGGCTGCGTTGACGATGGTCGCGTAGTCCCGCCAGCGCCGCGACGACGCGAAGGACGGATCGGTCAGATCGATGTCGTCGCGCCCTGCGTACTCGAAGCGCGCTGATTCACCGAACGCGGCGCGCAGCGCGAGCCCGAGCTGGCCGTTGGCACCGACGACGAGCGTCTTCTTCGACGGGATTGGCGTCACCTCGGCGAGCCGGGGATGCGCGAGGTCCTTCGCGGAGATCTCGACTTCGTCGAGCGGGATCGGCCAGGGGACTGCCACGGTCTCGTCGGCAAGGTTCAGGAACGAGTACTCGGCATCGGGCGACCAGTGGTCGTTGACAAGATAGGCGTATGCCGTGTCGGGTTCGAGCGTCTGATAGGAATTGCCGACGCCTCGGGGCACGAAGATCGCCTTGGACGGATCGATCTCGGCGGTGAACACCGCCCCGAATGTCGGCCCCTCACGCAGATCGACCCATGCTCCGAAGATGCGTCCCGACGCGACCGAGACCCACTTGTCCCAAGGTTCCGCATGAATGCCCCGAGTCGTGCCTACCTCGTCGTTGAACGAGATGTTGTTCTGCACAGGGCCGAAGTCCGGGAGTCCGGCCGCGGTCATCTTCTCGCGCTGCCAGTTCTCCTTGAACCAGCCTCGCGAGTCCCCGTGAACGGGCAGGTCTGCGATCAGCAGACCCGGAATCACTGTCTCGGTGAAGGCGAGCGTCTTTCCGAACTCTGTCATCACTGTCCTTTGGAAGCGTAGAACGACTCGGTCGCGTCCTTCGACGGCGCCCACCAGGCCTCGTTGTCCCGGTACCACGTGATGGTCGAAGCGAGACCAGACTCGAAGTCGCCGAACTTCGGCGTCCAGCCGAGCTCGGTGCGCAGCTTGGTCGAGTCGATCGCGTAGCGGAGATCGTGTCCAGCGCGGTCGGTGACGTGGTCGTAGGCGTCGGCGGGCTGCCCCATCTCGGTGAGGATCAGCTCGACGACGGACTTGTTGTCCTTCTCGCCGTCGGCGCCGATGAGATAGGTCTCGCCGATCTCACCCTTCTCGAGGATCGTGAGGACGGCGGATGAGTGGTCGTCGGCGTGAATCCAGTCCCGGACGTTCTGACCTGCGCCGTAGAGCTTGGGACGGATGCCGCGGATGACGTTGGTGATCTGACGCGGGATGAACTTCTCGACGTGCTGATAGGGGCCGTAGTTGTTCGAGCAGTTCGAGATCGTCGCCCGCACGCCGAACGAGCGCACCCAGGCGCGCACGAGCAGGTCGCTGCCCGCCTTGGTCGACGAGTAGGGCGAAGAAGGGTTGTACGGCGTCGATTCCGTGAACCGTTCAGGGTCGTCGAGCTCGAGATCGCCGTAGACCTCGTCGGTGGAGATGTGGTGGAAGCGGCGGTCGTGGCGGCGAGCCGCCTCGAGCAGCGTGTACGTGCCGATGATGTTCGTGTCGAGGAACGGCCGCGGGTCGTGCAGCGAGTTGTCGTTGTGTGATTCCGCTGCGTAGTGGACGACTGCATCCGCCTCGGCGAACAGCCCGTCGACGAGCTCGGCGTCGGCGATGTCGCCCTGAACGAAACGCAGCCTGTCCGAGGGTAGACCGTCAATAGAGGCCAGATTTCCGGCGTAGGTCAGCTTGTCGAGCACTGTGACGTGAGCATCGGTGTTCTCGATGACGTGGTGTACGAAGTTAGAGCCGATGAATCCGGCGCCGCCGGTGACAAGCAGTTTCTGCATGGTGTCCAGCGTAGCGGGAGAGGGTCCTGAGACTCGGAGCGTTTGTTCAGGTGGCGGCGATCAGCGAGACTAGTGATCATGCGTGGCATCATTCTCGCCGGCGGCACAGGCTCCCGGCTGCACCCGATCACTCTCGGCGTCTCCAAGCAGCTGGTCCCGGTCTACGACAAGCCGATGATCTACTATCCGCTCTCGACGCTCATCCTCGCCGGGATCCGGGACATTCTCATGATCACGACCCCGCACGACGCCGACGCGTTCGAGCGGCTCCTCGGCGACGGGTCTAAGTTCGGTGTCTCGATCACGTACAAGACGCAGCCATCGCCCGATGGCCTCGCTCAGGCGTTCGTCCTCGGCGAAGAGCACATCGGCTCGGACTCCGCCGCGCTCGTTCTCGGCGACAACATCTTCTACGGCCAGGGGATGGGCACGCAGCTCCGCCAATACACCGAGCTCGACGGCGGTGTGGTCTTCGGCTACTGGGTCGACGACGCCACCGCTTACGGCGTGGTCGAGTTCGACAAGGCGGGCAACGTCGTCTCCCTTGAGGAGAAGCCTGTCCAGCCGAAGAGCAACTACGCCGTGCCGGGGCTCTACTTCTACGACAACGACGTGATCGAGATCGCCAAGAATCTCAGGCCTTCGCCGCGCGGGGAACTCGAGATCACCGACGTGAACCGCGAGTATCTAGAGCGCGGAAAGCTCAAGGTCCAGCTGCTCACCCGGGGCACCGCCTGGCTCGACACCGGCACGTTCGACTCGCTCGCCGAAGCCACGGACTTCATCCGTACCGTCGAGAAGCGTCAAGGCCTTTCGATCGGCTGTCCGGAGGAGGTCGCCTGGCGCATGGGTTTCCTGACCGACGAAGAGCTGAGCGAGCGCGCTGAGCCGTTGCGCAAGAGCGGATACGGAGAGTACCTGCTCAAGGCACTCGCTCAGGGACGTTGACTAGGCTCGATGGGTTCGCGTGCGCATCGCCTTCGCGGATGGAGTAAGTGACGCCCCGCATTAGCGAGGCCTGGAAAGGGACCAGATGACGACGCCGGGGCAGAAGCCAGCTCGATTCCCTGACGGAGGCAAGCGCCTCGTGATCTATGTCGTGTATGACCGCCGAGGCGGCGTCGAGGAATTCGTGCGATACGCGCTGCAGGGCATGCGCAGCAGCGCCGCTCATATCCTCGCCGTCGTGAATGGGTCGCTCGATGCGGCGGGCAAGGTATTGCTGGAGACCGTTGCTGACGAGATTCTCGTGCGCCCAAACGAGGGGTTCGATATCTGGGCGCACAAGGACGCCCTCGACCACATGGGCGATCGCATTGCGGAGTTCGACGAGGTGCTTCTGACGAATGACACGTGGTTTGGCCCCGTCCGCCCATATGCACCTGTCTTCGAACGGATGGACGCTCAAGACGTGCACTTCTGGGGGATGACGGACCACGAGTGGGAGCCGCTCAACAAATTCACCAATGAAGGTGAGCTTCCGTATCACCTGCAGTCGTTTTGGATCGCTGTCCGTAAGGAGATGTTCCTTTCGCCGGAATGGCGGGCCTACTGGCGCGATCTGCCTGCCATGCCGTCGTACTTCGACGCGGTGCTCAAACACGAGATCCAGTTCACGAAGCACTTCGCGGATCACGGCTACTCGCACTCCGTGGCGTTCGCCTCCGCCGATTATCCCACGGAGCATCCGGCCCTCTTCAACGCGGACCTCCTGCTCGCCGACGGGTGCCCTCTCATCAAGCGGCGGCCCTTCTTTCACTATCCGCCCTTCCTCGACAGGCATGCAGTCATAGGGCGACGCACGATCGCCGAGATTGCTCGCTACGGATACCCAACCGAGCTGATGTGGAGCAATCTCGCGCGGAACGTGCAGCCGAAGACGCTCAATACGGATGCGGGGATGCTTGAGATTCTCGCTGACGCTGAAGTCTCCTACGACAGATCCCGTCCGTTCCGGCTCGCGGTCCTCGCGCATTGCGTCGACCCTCGGACGATCGATCATCTTTTGAACCGTCTCATCTGTATCCCGGTTCCGTTTGATCTCGTCATCACCACGATGGACGCGAACTCGGCGGACGCAATCCGTGCGGCCATTGATGACCGCGGTCTGCCGCACGCTGGCAAGATCGAGACTCGCATCGTGCCATCAAAGAATGGTCGCGACATGAGTGCTTTCTTCGTCGGGTGCCGTGACGTGCTCACATCGGACGACTACGACCTCATCGTGAAGATCCATACACGCGCGCCCAGCAAGCGCGGTGCGAATATAGCGCGCTACTTCCGCAGGTATCAGTTGGAAAGCCTGATCTCTTCTCCGGGACAGTTCGCGAATCTGCTGGCGCTGTTCCAACGCGAGTCGGGGCTCGGTGCCGTGTTCCCGCCGATGATGCACATCGGCTATGCGGTGGCGGGTCGCGGGTGGTCTCAGTATCGCGAGCCGGCGGTGCAATTGTGTGAAGACCTGGACATCCGAGTTCCCTTCGACGGTGCCACACCTCTCGCGCCGATGGGAGGGATGTGGGTCGGACGCCCCGAAGCACTCAAGCTCCTTCTCCGAGACGAGAAGGACTATCGAGATTACGCGGTGCCCAAGGTCGGCAAGTCCGATGGCGCGGATCTCGCCCGAGTGCAGGAGCGAGTGGTGCCGCTGGCGATGGGGGAGCTCGGCTACCACTGCCGAACGGTCATGAACCAGGAGCACGCCGGGATCGCGTATGCGAACCTCGCCTACAAGCTCGATCAGATGTCGATCACTCCGCCCGGCTACCCGCTCGAGCAGATCCAGTGGCTCCACCGCGCGGGGTGGGCCGGTGCCGGCGGCATCGTCGCCATGACGCGGATGTACGTGAGGGTGAATCACCCGCGGGCCGCGGCCGTCCTTGGCCCGATCGCGCGACCCTTCGTGAACCTGGCGCGCCGCGGCATGCACCTGGCTAGGACTGTCCTTCGTCGCGGACGCTCAATAGAAGGAGAGGCACTTTGATGGTGATCGGAGGGCCTCAGGAACTTGCGAAGGGCAGCAAGCGGGCAGTCGTTTACGTCGTTTTCGACCGTCGGGGCATGGTAGAAGAGTACGTCGAGTACGCGCTGCGCGAGATGCGCGGTGACGCGGATCACATCCTTGCCGTCGTGAACGGCGCCCTCTCCGAGGAAGGACGGTCCCGACTCGAGTCGGTCACGGACGACATCCTCGTGCGTCCCAACGAGGGATTCGACATCTGGGGGCATAAAGCCGGTCTCGATCATCTTGGCGATCAGATCGCTGAGTTCGACGAGATCGTGTTGACCAACGACACGTGGTTCGGCCCTGTGCGTCCCTACGGTCCGGTCTTCGAACGGATGAGTGCCCAGCAGCTCGACTTCTGGGGCATGACCGACAACGTGCGGATGAAAGATCCCTCGACGGGGACGGGCCGTGTTCCCGATCACCTGCAGTCCTTCTGGATCGCGGTGCGACGAAACATGTTCCTCTCCGAAGCCTGGCGCGACTATTGGCGCGATCTGCCGCCAATGGCCGGGTACTACGACGCTGTGCTGAATCACGAAGTGACGTTCACGCAGCGTTTCACCGAAGCCGGATTCTCATCCGCCGCGGCGTTCCCCGCTGCGAACTACCCGTCCAATCATCCAGCGCTGTTCAACCCAGATCTGCTCATCGCCGACGGGTGCCCACTGGTAAAGCGCAGGCCATTCTTCCACTGGCCGCCATACCTCGATCGTCACGCGGTCATCGGACGGTGGATCGCTGAGGACATGGCCCGCTACGGGTACCCGATCGAGCATCTGTATGCGAACCTGGCCCGCAACGTCGCGCCGAAGGATCTCAATGTGGACCTCGGTCTCAACGAGGTTCTCGGAAACGTCGACGTCTCGTACGATCCGGAGAGACCGCTGCGGGTGGTGGCGATCCTGCATATCTTCTACGTCGACATGACGGACGAGATGCTCGATCGCGTCGACACCCTGCCCGGCTCCTACGACCTCGTCGTCACGACGCAGGACGAGGAACGCGCCGTGGCGATCCGCGAGATCATCGACGCACGTCCTCGTGACGGCCGCGCGGTCGATGTGCGCGTGGTCGCGTCGAACGACGGTCGCGATCAGAGCGCCTTCCTCGTCGGATGCCGCGACGTCCTGCTCGACGGCGGGTACGACCTCGTAGTGAAGCTCCACTCGAAGAAGACGCCTCAGGACGGGTTCAACGTCGGCCGCGCGTTCAAGGACCAGCAGTTCATGAACCTGTTGTCGAGCCCCGGATACACGGCGAACGTGCTCGCTCTCTTCCAGAAGGAGAAGGGCCTCGGACTCGTCTACCCGCCTATGGTGCACATCGGCTATCCCACGATGGGGCGCGCCTGGTGGGCGAACAAGCCTGGCTTCGAGAAGCTCGCCGAGCGGATGGGGATCATGGTGCCCCTCGACGACATCTCTCCGCTCGCGCCCTACGGTTCGATGTTCATCGCGCGCCCTGAAGCCCTGCGTCTGCTGGTGGAGCAGCCGTGGTCGTACGGCGATTTCGGTGGCGTGGAGGCCTATCAGGACGGGGGGCTCGCGCACATCCTGGAGCGGGTACCGAGCTATGCCGCCGCCGAACTCGGATATCACACGCGCACGATCATGGACGCAGATTATGCCGCAGTGAGCTACACCACGCTCGACTTCAACTTCGATGAGATGTCCTCCACCGTTCCGGGGCGCACGTACGAGCAGATTACTTTCTTGCGCGGCATCGGTCATGTGGGCGAGGGGAAACTCCGCGATTTCGTCAGGATGTATATGCGACGAAACCACCCCGGTGCGGGCAGACGGTTGCGATCGTTCAGTGCTCGCGTGAGCTCAGGCATCCGCCGTCGACTTCCGAAGCGGCGATAGCAGTTCATTGACGTTGTACAGCCGTCGCCGAAGATAGGCTGAGCCGACCCGAAACCTGTAAAGGACTACCTCAGTGGATAGATTCACTCGGCTTGCCGCCGAGCCTTTCACCACGATCGATTCGCGCGGCATGCGCGACGGCGGTCGTGGAGGCAAGCTCGGCGAGCTGTATCGCCGCCGAGAACTGCTGATGATGCTGATCCGGCGCGATCTGCAGGCGCGTTATAGGGATAGTTTCCTGGGGTTCCTGTGGACGGTCATCAGACCGCTCATGCAGTTCCTGGTCTACTACTTCGTGCTGGGACAGATCCTGGGAGCGGCCCGGGGGATCGAGAACTTCGCGATCTACCTCTTCGCAGGATTCACGCTCTACACCTTCTTCGCCGACGTGATCTTCGGAGCGACCGGCTCGATCATCGGCAACGCGGGGCTGGTGAAGAAGATCTACCTGCCGCGCGAGATCTTCCCGTTGGGGAGCATCGGCGCGGCCGCCTTCATGTTCCTCGTCCAGCTCGGGGTACTCCTCGTAGCGGCGATCTTTCTCAATGCGCTACCCGCACCGATCCATATGCTGTGGTTCTTCCCCGCTCTTGGCATGGTGCTGATCTGGGGAGTTGCGCTAGGTCTCCTTCTCGCGGCTCTGAACGTCTACCTGCGCGACATTCAGTACCTCACGGAGGTCGTCATGATGCTTGCCATGTGGGCGTCTCCCATCGTCTACTCCTGGAAGATGGTTCAGGGCATCGTCGCGACGTACTCGCTGCCCGACTGGATCCTCCAGGTCTACCTCGCCAATCCGCTAACCATCGGGGTGATGGGATTCCATCGCGCGTTCTGGGACTCGGGAACGGCAGCGGACTATCCGCCGAACCTCGGCCTCCGCATGCTGGTGATGAGCATCATCGGCGCCGCCTTCCTCTGGTTCGCGCATCGGTTGTTTACCCGCATGCAGGGCAACTTCGCGCAGGAGCTGTGATATGACGATCGACAACACGGACCTCGAGACGCGGCCGGACATCCTCCGGCTCAACGGCGTCAGCAAGCACTTCACCGTCCGCAAGGACAACAGCCTCAAGGACCGCATCGTGCATTTCGGGCGCCTCGGCAAGGCGTACCGCGAGGAGTTCACAGCGGTGGACGAGCTCTCCCTGAGCATCAAGGCGGGTACCACCGTCGGGCTCCTCGGCCAGAACGGATCGGGCAAGAGCACGCTCCTCAAGCTCATCGGCGGCATCGTCGCGCCGTCGACGGGAACGGTGCAGAGCCGTGGCCGCGTCGCTGCGCTTCTCGAGCTCGGCGCCGGCTTCCACCCCGACCTCTCCGGTAGGGAGAACGTCTACCTCAACGGTGCGATCCTCGGGCTGAGTCGAGAGCAGATCGATGCGCGATTCGAGGAGATCCTCGAGTTCAGCGGGATCGGTGAATTCATCGACACCGCGGTGAAGTTCTACTCGTCCGGGATGTACGTCCGTCTGGCGTTCGCGGTCGCCGTCCACACCGATCCCGACGTCCTCCTCGTCGACGAGGTCCTGGCGGTCGGTGACGAGGCGTTCCAGCGCAAATGCATGGACCGCATCCACCAGTTCCGCAACGAAGGCCGCACGATCATCCTCGTGAGCCACTCGGCGCAGCAGGTGCAGGAGCTGTGCGATCGCGGGATCCTGCTCCACCACGGGAAGCTCGTGTTCGACGGCGACATCAACGGCGCTGTCGACGGCCTCCGTGACGTCCTCGACGATCGCGCCGTCGGCGAGGCGCCGCCTGAGGAGACCGTTCACCCGATCCAGGTGAAGGGCATCGAACTGCTCGACGACGACGGCGCGCTGGTCAGGGAGACCACGGGCGGCACGCCGTTCACCATCCGCGTGCATGTCGACGCGCTGAGGCCGATCGAGCGCTGGGAGATCGGATTCAGCATGGACACCCCGCTCGGCCAGATGGTCATGGCGTCCAACACCGAGATCCTCGGGGTGCGCCTGGAGCCGATCACCGGGAGGACTCATGTCGACTTGCGGGTCGCCGACGCACGCTTCGGCCCCGGGGACTACTTCGTCAACGCGAACGCCGCCGGCGTGAGCGAACCCAGCAGCCACGGCCTCATGAGGGGTGCCACGCTGCGGGTCCGCACGGACAACACCACGATCGGCACTGTCGCTGCGGCCATCACGGTCAGCGGCGGCCCGGACCTCGCATGAGCCGCTCGACCGCCGGCGTGGTCCTCGCGTTCCAGCCCGACGAGACGATTCTCGCGAACGTGACGCGCCTGCGCAGGCAGGTGGAACGGGTGTACGTGGTGAACAACTCGCCTGGCGACGAGAGGACCGCCGAGTTGCTTGGACGTCTCGCATCGGCTCAGGGGACGGTCGTGCTCGATCAGACCGACAACGTCGGCGTCGCAGCAGGGTTCAACGCGGGGATGAGGCAGGCACTGACGGACGGCTTCGACTACGTCTGGATCTTCGATCAGGACAGCACGGTGGCCGACGGGATGCTCGGTCAACTTCTGCGCGCCTTTGCGGAATGGCCGGAGCCGGTCGCGATCGCCGGCCCTGCCTTGCGCGCTGAGGAGACCGGATTCCTCTACGACGCGGACCGCGGGGAGGGGATCGGCGCACGCCCGACCCTGATCTCCTCCGGGGCGCTCTTCTCGCGGGAGGCGCTGGAGCGAATCGGCCTTCACGACGAGCGGCTCTTCATCGACTACGTCGATCACGACATCTCTCTGCGCGCCGGGGCGGCGGGCTTCGCGGTCGTCAAGGTCTTCGACACGATCCTCGACCACCGTTTCGGCGCGTCGACGGCGTCGGTGTTCTTCGGCCGGCGCATCTACCTGTCGAACTACTCGCCCATGCGGCAGTACTACATGGCCCGGAATCGAGTGGTGATGATCCGACGACACGGTCTCGGCGGGTGGTTCCGAGAGGATCTGGCCTACACGACGAAGGCGTGGATCAAGGTTCTGCTGTGCGAGCGGCGACGAGGGAAGAAGATCGGTGCCGCCGTGCGCGGGACCATCGACGGCATCCGCTTCCGCGAGCCCCGATCGATCGTCGATCGATGAGCGGAACCCGTCAGAGCAGGAGCAATGAGATGGCAGCCTCGAGCAGGGAGGCGTCCCCTGAGGACGCCGCTCCCCGACGGAGCGGGTTCTGGCGAGAACTCAACAGATCGCAGCCGTTCCCCTATCGTGAGAACAGCCTGAACATGTTTCGCCTGTGCCTCGCCGCCCTCGTGCTGTTCGCTCATACGTGGTACATCACCGGTCGCGGGGTAGGGCCTCAGATTCAGGGCGAGAACCTGGGCACCTGGGCCGTGGCCGGATTCTTCGTCCTCAGCGGGTTCCTCATCACGAGGAGCCGCATGCGCACTCCGGCCGCCGGATACCTGCTTCATCGTGTCGCGCGCATCTACCCCGCATTCTTCGCGTGTCTTGTGGTGACCGCCGTGGCGTTCGGCCCGATCGCAGCGGTCCTGGAGCACGGCTCGCTATCCGGGTATCTCCGCACCCCGACGACCCCGCTCGAATACGTATGGGGAAACCTCGGCCTCGCGATCTCGCAATACGACATCGGCATCACCCTGAACGACGTTCCCTATCCAAACGTCTGGAACGGTTCGCTGTGGACGCTCTACTACGAGTTCCTCTGCTACCTCGTCGTCGGTGTGCTGGGGTCGTGGGCGCTGTTCCGACGCACTCCCGTGGTCGTCGGCATCCTGTTCGTGCTCAGCGTCATCATCTGGGCGCGACTAGATGTGATGCAGGAACTCGGGCTCGACGTGATCTTCAGCTCCTTTGCGCGACTGCTGCCGTTCTTCCTCGGTGGTGCGCTCGTGTACTTCGTCGTGGAGCGCTGGGGATTCCACCGGTGGGCGTCCTTCGTCGCTCTGAGCGTCGCCCTCGCGATGATCGTCTTCCTCCCGCATTGGGGTGGTCAGGCGTCGTCGCCGTTTCTTGCTTACGGGCTGCTGGGCCTGTCGACAGTGATTCCGCAGCCCGCCTGGATTGCGAGGAACGACGTGTCCTACGGCTTCTACATCTATGCTTGGCCTATCCAGCAGCTGGTGTTCCTCGCAGGCGGTGCGACGTGGGGGATCCCCGTCTATCTGCTGCTGACGCTCGCGGGCACAGCGGTGCTCGCCGCGATGAGCTGGTTCCTCATCGAGCGACCGATCATGCGGCGGGTCCGCCGCCCTGTGATGATCAGGTGACCGGATCGAGTGGATGCGTCGCCTCGGTGGCGGTCGCGTCCTGAGAGGCGCCCGCCTCGTCATCCGGCCGGCGCGGCTCCTCGCGATCGGCCGCGGCGATCTTCCGAACCGAATCCGAGAACGTGGAAATGTACCAGAACGCCGCGAGCAGGAGGGCGAAAGCGAGCGAGCCTCCGACCCAGATCACCAGCGGCGACGGAGCCCCAGCCCACCACCACTCCGCGTTCTCGCCGGGATCGATCGAACTCTGATCCAGACCCGTCGTGTACCGCTGAGTGTTGTACTGTAGCGCGACTGCGCCCGCGACGGCCAGCGCACCGGCGGCCAGGGCGCCACGGGTCCCGCTCCAGAGCTCAGCGATTCGCGGCGATGCCGAGGCCACGGCGACGGCGATGACGAGGAGCGGCAGGATGTAGCGCGGCTGCACCTGCGTACCCACGACCGCGCGAGACAGCGCGAGCATCGCGAACGGAACCACCCATAGGGCGGCAAGAGTGCCGACGACCGCGAGCACCCGGCGAGGATGGGGTCTGCGCAACCCGACGAAAAGGGCTCCTCCGACCACCGCGGTCACGAGCACCCAGACGGTGGGAGGCATCTCGGTGTCGAGCCAGCCGAGCCCCCAGAATCCCAGGGCCCCTACCCACAAGCCGGGAACGCCGAGGAAGTTGCGGAAATGCTGGCCGAGGGTCAGCGGGGCGGTGTTTCCGTCCAACCCGCCCGTGACGGCACCGCTTTGACCTGCCATCAGGTAGAAGCTCACGCTGATCACGATTACCGCGGCGGCGGCCAGCAGGGGGATCACGAGGCCGCGCCTTCTACGGAACCCGAGAAGCAGGGCGAGGATCACTCCGAAGACCGAGAAGATCGCGGCGTCGGCGCGGGCGCCGGCCCCGATGAAGGCTCCGAACACGGCGAGTCCCGAGAGCACGCGCTGACGCGCCCCCGTGGGGGATTCGAGGGCTCCATAGAGGCATAGCCAGACCGTTGCGGCGGAGAGGATCGCCCAGGACGACGGGTACGTCGACGCGAAGAGGAACAGGCCCAAGGGCACAGTGGTCGCCACCACAGAAACGACAAGCACCGGTCGAAGTCGCCGTGGCAGGGCGAAGAAGACCGCGGTGAGCACGCCGACGATGAACACGGAATTGACGATCCTGATGGTGAGCACCGATGCGGCGACATCGGCACTCGCGAACGGTGCCATCGCCGCGTAGAAGACGGGCGGATAGAGGCCGTCTGCGTTGGCGCGCCCGGCGACGGCGAGCCCGCGCTCCTCAGCGTTCCAGCACTCGCCGCTCACATCGGGATGGAACGCATAGCACGTGGCAGAGATCAGCGGTGCCGGGACGAGCCGTTGCACAGGATCGCCGAAGTCTTCGCAGAGCCCCGGCCGCTCTCCGAGCCCGCACCAGATCGCCGGCAGGTGGAAATCATCGTCCGGGCTCGACGCGACTGCGGAGCTGAAGGACCACGCGATCAGCGTGAGCAGTGCGAGTAACGGGGTGACGACGGCGAGGGCGATGCGGAAGCGCTTGCGTGTAGTGGGCGTCACCTGTACATGCTACCGGGCTCATCCGGGCGAGCCGTGACGGGAGGGACAGCCCGGTTGGCTATGATTGGCGATCATGCCACACAATCCGGGCCGAGTGCTTGTCATAGTTCCCGCTTGGAACGAAGAGGCGAACGTCGGCATCACCGTGCGTGAGATCCTCGCCGTCGATGACGGATATGACGTCGTCGTCATCGACGACGGATCTTCCGATCGCACAGCGCAGGTTGCTCGCGACGCCGGCGCCGCGGTTCTAATACTCCCTTTCAATCTCGGGGTCGGCGGCGCGATGAAGACCGGCTACACGTACGCGCAGCGCCACGGCTACGAGCGCGCCATCCAAGTCGATGCCGACGGGCAGCACAACCCCGAGAACATCGCGGAGGTGCTGCGAGGTCTCGACGAAGCGGACATCTCGATCGGCGCACGGTTCGCAGACGTGGGGGACTATTCGGCGAAGGGACCGCGTCGATGGGCGATGCTGTTCCTCGCAGGTGTCGTGTCGCGGGTGACGAAGACGAAGCTCACTGACGTGACGAGCGGCTTCAGGGCCGCGAACGGGCGCGCGATCTCGCAGTACGTGCGTTACTACCCAGCCGAGTACCTGGGAGACACGATCGATTCCCTGGTTGCGGCCGCGCACGCTGGTCTGCGCGTGACGCAGGTGCCCGTGGCGATGCGCCCGCGTATGAGCGGGCGACCGAGCCAGGGCCCGATAGGGTCGACGGTTTATCTATTCCGCTCGTTGTTCGCGCTCGGGCTCTCGCTCGCACGCGGAGCAAGGGCGGTGAACGCATGATCAGCGTGATCGGAGTGATCTTCGCGCTCGCTGTCCTCGCGAGCATCATCTGGATGCTGCTGAGCCATCGCCTGCGGGAGAAGTACGCGGTCCTGTGGCTGATCATCGGTCTCGCGATGCTCACGCTGACCGTCTTCCCGGGGCTCCTCGTCGGCCTGTCAGGTGTGTTGGGCGTGGAGGTGCCCGCGAACCTGCTCTTCATCCTCGCGCTGGCACTACTCGTCGGAGTCACCCTCCACCAGTCCTGGGAGCTGTCCACGGCCGAGGACGAGACACGCAGGGTTGCTGAGGAGGTGGCGATCCTTCGTGCGGAAATCGAGTATCTGCAGTCGCGGGTCGACGGCCCCTCTCCGAAGCGAAGAGACGACCCACCCGCCGATGCCGCACCGTAGCGCGGCGTCGCACGGGCTTGCCTTCGTCCTCGCGGCCACAGCCTTGGCCGGGGTTAGCGGCTACGCGATCCAGCTTCTCGCGCCATCGGCGCTCGGGATGCCGTCGTCGTATCTCGCGTTCAGCGTCTTCTGGTCGACCATGTTCCTCTTCGGCGGGGCGGTCGGGGGCGTGCAGCAGGAGATCGCGCGGGCCACCAGACCGGCGTCCGGGGAACCGAAGAGGACGGTCGCGCGTTTCAGTCTCGTCGCGGTAGGAGCTGTCGTGGTCCTGGGCGCCGCGGTCGGCCTGCTTCTCGCACCGCTCGCCTTCCGGCAGGACCCGGTCGGACTGGTCTTCGCATTCATGCTCGGCCTAGTCGGCTACGTACTGACGTCAGTGCTCACCGGCGTCCTGTATGGCCTCGCACGTCTGGGGACCGTCGCGTCCTTGATCTCAGTGGACGCGGTGATGCGCGGTATCGCCGTGCTCCTGGCCTTCTGGCTCGATGCTCCGCCCGCTGTGCTCGGACTGGCAATCGCCGTTCCATTCGGTGCGTCGGTGTCCGTCGTGTGGATCGCCGTGAGACGCCGGGTCGCCGACAGTTACACGCTCGATCTGGACACTTCCGCGTTGCTGCGCAACGCCGTGGGCACTGTGACCGGCGCCGCCTCGATCGGGGTCATGGTCACCGGCATGCCGCTCCTGTTCGGCACGCTGCTGCCCGATTCGGGAGGCGTGGTCGTCGCGACCCTCACCCTGGTCGTGACGGTCACGCGTGCCCCGTTGATCATTCCGCTCATGGCCCTGCAGAGCTTCATGATCGTCTCGTTCCGGGCTGCCGGCGACCGACGGAGGAGGCGTGTGATGCTGACGCTGGGCGGCGTGCTTGCCTTGAGCGCGGTGTGCGCTCTCGGCTCGGCGTGGATCGGCCCTGCGGCGATAGATCTGATCTCCGGCTATACGGTTGACGGCTGGCTGATGGCGCTCGTCGTGGCGAGCGCCGGCCTCATCGCTGCGATGTGCGTGACGGGCGCGGCGCTTCTCGCTCTCTCCCGTCACGGCGCGTATGTCGCCGGGTGGGCGATCGCAGCTGTCTTCTCCGTGGCGCTGCTCGCAGTCCTGCCGCTCGACGCGGTCTCCCGCGCGGCGGTCGCTCTCGTCCTCGCGCCGTCTGTCGGGCTCGGGGTCCACCTGATCATGGCGGTGCGCCTGGCGCGGTCCGTCTGATGCTGGTCTTGACGGGCCGGTTCCGGTACGGGGTCGCCGGTTCAGGCATGGTCCTGGTTTTGGGCTCGGCGCTTCTCCTCGTGTTCGGCGCGTCGGCCTGGATCCATCCGATCGTCGTCACAGCGGTGCTCACGATCGCCTGGGCGCAGAAGAGTTCCTGGTCGTTCGCATTCGCCTGCAGTCTGGTCGCTCAGCTTCTAGCGGTCGTGCTGACCGGAACGATAAGCCCTCTCCTGGGACTCCCGTTCGTGCCCACCGCGGGAGCGCTGCTGACGCTTCTCGGAATGATCGGCGTATTCCGTCTCTGCTCGACTGGCGCGATACAGCTGCCCTCGCCTCGCACCCTCCTGTGGGCTCTCGTCGTGTCGGCGGGAGTCGCGGGCTTTGCCCTCGTGCTCAGCGCAAGAGTTGTACATGGCGCGGATCTCGAATGGGCGATGCGGAACGATTCCGTCTGGAACCTCGTGAGCGCCCGGTTCGTGCTGGCCGACGGCGGAATCGATCAGAGTGCGCACAGCAACCCGGCACCGCTCACGGCGACGCTGTTCGCCCTCGCCATGGGCGTCGGCAGGACCGAGATCGTGCCGGCCGGGCTGCTTGAGCACGACGTCACCCAGGCGGCGGCACTGTGGCTGTTCGCCGCAGGCACTGTGGCGTTGCTGGCGGGCCTGGCCTGCTGGCATCAGGCGCACGCGATCGGTCGAGCGGTCCGCGTGCTGGCTGCGGCAGGCACCGCGATCTTCCTGCTGTCGTGGTTCGTCCTCGGCGTCGCCCTGGAGTTCGGGTTCTGGAACTCGACGATCGTCCTCGTCCCGCTGATCGCCAGCTGGGTCGCATGGCTCGACTGGCGCTCCCAGCCCCTGAGGGCGCTGGCTCTCCTGAGCGCCGCGTCGGTCGTCGCGCTGGCGACTTGGGCTCCTGCCGCTCTGGTCCCCGCCTCGTTCGCGCTCGTCGTTGGCCTGGGCTTCGCGACAGGGAGCAGTCGGGAGAGCGGGCTCTCGGTGAGGCGACGGATCATCGTCGTCGTGGCGCTCCTGGCGCCGATCCCGGCCTACGTGCTGCTCGTCACTCTGCCCGATGTCAGGCGGGAGGGACCCGCGCTCGCCGTGGAGGGCGGCTTCATCGGCATGAGCCCGTTCCATGTGGCCGCGGTGTTCGTGGTGTTCGCGATCGCAGCGATGCGGAGCCCCCGCACCGTCAGAATCGGCGCATTCATCCTTCTCGTCTCCGGTACGGCGGTGATCGCCTACCTCCTGTTCCAGCGTCGTGACGCGGGGCGGTTGTGGGGCTATTACCCGGCGAAGCTCTCCTGGCTGATCGTGATCCTCATGCTCGTCGTGCTCGTACCCGTCCTCGTGGCGCTTGCATCCGGATTTTCGCATCGTACGCGGGGCCGGGGCATTCTCCTCGCGGCCGCGGTCATGAGTTGCTACCTGCTCGTGCTCCCCGTCACTCCGACGTACGGCTGGCGTACCTTCCTGACACCGGTCGCACTCCTGGAGCAGAGGGGCAACGCCCAGGCGAGTGTCGCCGCGGAAGAACTCTTCGGCCTGGCGGTGCCGGGGAGCGCGACGATCGCGATGGCGTTCGCCGGCCCGGCCGAGGATGCGTTGATCAACGCATGGCTGCTGCAGCTCGAGGCGCAGAACTCGCGGGAACGCATCCGGGACTACTCATATGTGCTCGATTCGGAATCAGCACAGCAAGTCTGCGACGCGATCGGCGCATGGAGCCGACCTGTTCGAGTGGTGACCCGCTCGAAAGATGCGGCTGATCGACTTCTCGGCCTCTGCAACGCCGACTTCACTGTCGAGGTCCGCCCGGCGCCGACGACCGGTTGAAGGTCAGCGGCCGAAGGCGAGAAGCCACGTCGCTCTGCGCGACGCCGCGCTGCCTCTCATCAGGACCCCGGGCAGCTGGCTCAGGGCATGGAGTCTCGACATGGCACGCCCGCGTGCAGCACGAGCGGCGCGCCGCCAGTCGGCGAGCTGTGCGCGCTGGGCGGTCGCGACATAGAACCGTCGTTCGTCGTCGAAACGGGATCCGTCGAGCAGGGTCGTCTGCGAAAGGCTCTCCGCGTGGCGCCGATAGCAGAACGACTCCACTCCCGTGTACCGCAGCGTCCCGCCCTCGAAGGCGATGTCGATCAGGAGGGCCAGGTCGAGGATGATCGGCAAGCCGTCCTGGAACCCTATGCGCTTTGCAGGCTCGGTCCGGATCGCGAGCGACGGCCAGTAGAGCCAGTTGCCCACCAGCAGGCTGCGGGCCATTTCCTCGCCGACCAGGGTCGTCGGCTTCTTCGGCGTCAGGAGCCGCTGCTTCACCTCGTCGACCAGCGTGCGCGTCGGCGTGCCATCCGAGCCGATGACTCGCACTCCGGGCTGAATCACATCCGCATCCGGGAAGGCGGCGATGGTCTGGCGCACGTGCGAAACGTAGTTGGGCAGGAGGAGGTCATCCGAACCCAGGACGACCACGTGGCTGCCTTCGGCGGCGGCGACGGCGCGACGGAAGTTCTCGATGATCCCGACGTTCGTCTCGTTCCGCGTGTACAGGATGCGCTCGTCGGCCAGATCGTCGACGTACTCCGCGATTGCCGTTCCGGGATAACCGTCGTCGATGATCACGAGTCGCCACGCCGGGTCTTCCTGAGCTCGCACCGACTCTATGGTCTCGATGAAGGTGGCCGGGTCGCCCCAATAGGGCACGCAGATGTCGAGAGGCGGCATCCTCCCATCTTCGCCGACGGGAGGGGGTTTTGCCTGGACAGCTGTCGCAGACCCGCCGAATAGACTGGACGGAACCGATCGACGTGACGTCGATCGGTGGAAAGTGACTTCTATGGATCTCCTCGTCGTAGGCTCGGGCTTCTTCGGCCTCACCATCGCACAGCGCGCCGCTGAAGCCGGCCGCAAGGTCACGGTCATCGACCGTCGTCATCACATCGGCGGCAACGCCTACAGCGAGGCGGAGCCGGAGACCGGCATCGAGGTGCATCGCTACGGCGCCCACCTCTTCCACACGTCGAATCCGACGGTCTGGGAGTACGTCAACCGCTTCACGTCGTTCACGAACTATGTGCACCGCGTGTACACGACCCACAAGGGCACGGTCTTTCCGATGCCGGTGAACCTCGGCACGATCAACCAGTTCTTCCAGGCGGCGTACACGCCGGACCAGGCCCGTGCCCTGCTGCGCGAGCAAGCAGGGGAGTTCGATGTCAAGACAGCGGCGAACTTCGAGGAGAAGGGCATAGCCCTCATCGGACGCCCGTTGTTCGAGGCTTTCTTCCGCGACTACACGGCGAAGCAGTGGCAGACAGACCCGCAGAAGCTCTCCGGCGACATCATCAGCAGGCTCCCCGTGCGCTACACGTACGACAACCGCTACTTCAACGACACTTGGGAAGGTCTGCCGACCGACGGCTACACCGCGTGGCTCGAGCGTATGGCCGATCACCCCAACATCGAGGTGAAGCTGAACGTCGACTACTTCGACGAGTCGCAGCCGCTCAATAAGAAGGCCACGATCGGGCAGCTGCCCGTCGTCTACACTGGCCCCGTCGATCGCTACTTCGACTACGCCGAGGGCGCCCTCAGCTGGCGCACGCTCGACTTCGAGCAGGAGGTCCTCGACATCGGCGACTTCCAGGGAACCAGCGTCATGAACTACCCCGACATGGACGTGCCGTACACCCGTATCCACGAGTTCAAGCACTTCCACCCGGAGCGCAAGGACGTCTACGAGTCCGACAAGACCGTCATCATGCGTGAGTTCTCGCGTTTCGCGAACCGCGACGACGAGCCGTACTACCCGGTGAACACCTCCACCGATCGCGACGGGCTGCTGGCATACCGTGAACTGGCGAAGGGCGAACAGAGCGTCTACTTCGGCGGGCGCCTTGGTACCTACCAGTACCTCGACATGCACATGGCCATCGGCTCGGCGCTGTCGATGTGGAACAACACCCTCTCGTAGACTCGACACTGTGAGTCACACTGCTGTCGGGGCCCCGGGGACGCCCCGGAGATACCTGCATTCGCTGTGGCTGCTGTCTGCCCGGGATCTGAAGGTCCGCTACTCCACGAGCATGCTCGGGTACCTGTGGTCTGTGCTCGATCCGCTGGTAATGAGCGCCATCTACTGGTTCGTCTTCACTCAGGTGTTCCACCGCGACGTGGGCGAGGAACCGTACATCGTGTTCCTGATCAGCGCGCTGCTGCCGTGGGTGTGGTTCAACGCCGCGGTCAGCGATTTCACCAGAGCGTTCAAGAAGGACGCCCGGCTGGTCCGCTCGACGGCGATCCCTCGCTCGATCTGGGTGAATCGCATCGTGCTGAGCAAGGGCATGGAGTACCTGTTCTCATTGCCGGTTCTCATCCTCTTCGTCGTGGTGAACCTGCTGATCGAGAAGAATCCCGACCAGGTGGTCCAGGTCGGGTGGGGTGTGCTCTGGCTCCCCGTCGCGGTGATCCTGCAGACCGTGCTGCTCGTCGGCCTCGGCCTGCTCGTCGCCCCGCTCTGCGTCATGTACGTCGATCTCGAGCGCACGACCGCACTCATCCTGCGCGCGATGTTCTACGCGACGCCGATCATCTACAACGTCTCGGCTCTCCCGGCCCAGGTGCAGACTCTCGGAGCGTTCAACCCGCTCGCGGGCATCTTCATGCTGTATCGGATGCCGTTCTTCCCCGAACAGTGGAATCCCTTCGCCCTCATGATCAGCGTGCTGATGAGCCTGTTCATCCTCGTGCTCGGCGCCTGGGTGTTCCGCCGTCTCGAGCGTCCCGTGCTGAAGGAGCTGTGATGACGGCTGCGATCGAAGTCCACGACCTCGGCGTGCGGTTCCGGCGCAACCGCCGTGGCCGTCGCAGTTTCAAAGACCTGTTCGCCGGCGCCAAACGCCGTTCGCGCCCCGGCGAGTTCTGGGCTTTGCGCGGAGTCTCCTTCTCGGTGCAGCAGGGTGAATCGATCGGCGTCGTCGGCCGAAACGGTCAGGGCAAGTCGACTCTGCTCCGCCTCGTCGCCGGTGTTCTCCTGTCCGACGAGGGAACTGTCACGGTCAACGGGGGAGTGGCACCGCTGATCGAGATCACGGGTGGGTTCGTCGGAGACCTCAGCGTGCGCGAGAACGTGCGCCTCACCGCGGGACTGCACGGCATGTCCCGCGACGAGGTGTCGCGGCGATACGACGGCATCATCGAGTTCGCCGAGCTCGGCGGCTTCGAGGACACTCCCTACAAGCATCTCTCCAACGGCATGAAGGTGCGCCTCGCGTTCTCGGTCGTCTCCCAACTCGACGAGCCGATCCTGCTGGTGGACGAGGTCCTCGCCGTGGGCGACAAAGCGTTTCGCGAGAAGTGCTATAAACGCATCGATGAGCTCCTCGCGGAGGGGCGCACCCTGTTCTTCGTCAGCCACAACGAGCGCGATCTGCGGCGTTTCTGCACTCGCGGCCTCTATCTCGACAAGGGCGGTCTCGTGCTCGACGCCCCGATCGCCGAGGTGCTCGACCGCTACAACAAGGACCACAACGGCGGTTAGCAGTCACGCGCGGTGCGTTTCGTCTTGCTGTGCTCGCTCGATGACTGATGGAGCGCAGTAGCTCAATGAACCGGGCGAACTAGCCCTGCGTTCGATGGCGAACGGGGGCAGTCGGGTCAGAGCCCGACAAGCGCCTTCAGACTCGCAAGCTCGGTGCGCGCCGCATCGACGGCGCCGGATACGCCGGAGCCGGCAGAAACTGCCGAACGCAGCTCCTTGAGCTTCTGGGAGTAGGCGTCGATGCCGCCGTACCACTGCTCCAGGATCGAGGCAGGCGGCTGAGCATCCGACAGCCGTTGCGCGTCCTCCTGCAGCGTGTCGATGACGGGGAGTGCGTCCTGGCCGCTCGACTGCGCGACGATGTCGAGTCCGCGCCCGCCGTCGCCGAGCCATCCGCTGACCTGACCACGGAACGCCTCGACGCTCGGGTCGACGACGGGAGGTTCGGTCTGCACCGGCGTAGTGGGCTCGGTCGTCGGCTCGACGGACCCGGTCGGAGAGGGGGAAGGCGTCGCCGTAGACGTCGCAGATGTCGAGGGACTCGGTGACGCCGTGCCTTCGGCGTCCGGATTCCCGTTCTGGTTCAGCACGAAGAACAGCACCACGCCGGCGACGACCAGGGCCGCGACGACGAGACCGATGATGAGCCACATGCGTCGGCTGTTGCGCGGCTTGGGCTCGATCGGCGCCCAGCGGAGCTCTGGCTGCTGCTCGTCCGTCATCGTCATGCCTCCAGTGGTGCCATGGGCTGCCAGGAACGGTCGCGGCTGAGCTTGCCGCCCTCTCGAAGCCCTCGGAAGAGGTTGCTCGTGCCGCGCACCGTACGCTCGACGAAGAACAGCCGGATGATCTCCTTCGCGAAGGTCATGGCGGTGCCGAGGCCGAACAGCACGGGGTTGTAGTTGCCGTGCACGCGGTAGTAGTTCTTGATGTATGCGCGGTTGCGCATGATGTAGAAGCGGTAGGCGTTGCTCGACGCGTTCATGTGGCGGATGCCCATGTCCCACTGCTTGATCTCACGCGTGCGGCGCAGCACGAACTCATTCACGATCACGGCCGTGGTCAGGCGCGACGCCAGCCATCCGTACATCTGATCATCCCAGTAGATGAAGAACCTCGGATCGGGCAGCCCGATCTGCTGCACGATCGAGCGGTGGATGAACATGCCCTCGAAGCATCCGCTGTTCATCTCCTTGAAACCGGACTCGTCGAATCCGGACGGAGCGAACGGGATCGGGATGCCCATGCGCTCAGCGATGCGGTACTGCCAGTAGAACTCGCTGCCGTCGTAGTCGTAGCGGCGGCCCTGGATGCTCTTGAATCGCGGAGCCCACTTGCCCATGCGGGCGAGACCGTCGGGCATCACCTCGACGTCGTCGTCCATCATCCAGATCCACTCGGAGCCCAGCTCGTATGCGGTGCGCATGCCTTCGCTGAAGCCGCCCGATCCGCCGGTGTTGGTCTCGAGGCGGCGGTAGACGAGTTCGGTGCCGAGGCGAGGGCGGAACGAGTCGACGACCTCGGTGGTGTCATCGGAGGAGGCGTTGTCGATGATCACGACGTGGCCCGGCTTCGGGTCCATCACGGTGATGCTCTCGAGAAGGCCGGTGAGAAGGTGCGAGCGGTTGAACGTGACGATGACGATCGTCGCGGATGCCGGGTCGAAGGGGACGTTGGTCACGAGTGGGATCTCCGGAAGCGTTCGGCCCGCAGGACGCCGCGAGCAGCTACCAGCCTACCGGGCGCACCCGTGGAATCCGCCGGGCGCGCTCAGCCCTCGGTGCGCAGGGTCGGGATCACTCCGGTCTGCGCGGCGTCGATGTTCTCGCGCCACGACCGCGACTGTCCGGCGCGCAGCGCGCACAGCACGAGCAGGAACCAGCCGGCGCCCACGATCGTGAAGCTCTCGAACATCGACTCGACGGCAAGGGTGACGAGCATGAGCGGCGTCCACGCGTAGACGACCGAGCGCCGCACGCTCGCGACGAGCCATGAGCGCACGGTGGCGATGCCGCCCAACAGCAGGAACAGCACGAATCCTGCCGTTCCGAGCTGGAGCAGCACGTCGAAGTACGAGTTCAGAGCGCTCTGGTGGTGGTCGTCGAGGGAGAAGTTGATGTAGTTGAACGGGTACTCGCCGGCCGGCCAGCCGCCGAACCAGCCCCAGCCCTGGATCGGCTTCACCGCGACGAAATCCAGGATCGTGTTCCACAGGGTCGCTCGGATCGAGAAGTCGGATCCGGCATCCATCAGGGCGATGATCGGATGCCGCAGAGCGAACGCCGCCGCCAGGGCCATCGCCACGAGGGCGCCGAGCACCCACTGCACGGCGTCCCGGCGCTCGGCCGGAGCGTGCCTGACGATCGTGAGCGCCACCGTCACGACTCCGACCGCGAACGCGAGCACGAGAACCGTGGGAGAGGCCGAGAGGATGGCGAGCATCGTCGCGAGCGCGATCGACGGAACCGCGATCCTCGCCTCGAGAGACTGCGACCGCCATTCGATCGCGAAGGTGATCAGCGCGATCACCGCGACGAAGCCGAGCATGTTGCGGCTGCCGAAGATGCCCTGGATGGGACCACCGAGGGCGAGATCGCCCTGTACCCCGAGGAAAGTGAACGGCACGTCGAACAGCACGCCGGACAGGATCTCGATCCCGAGCGACACCAGCAGCAGCACACGCAGAGTGTCGCCCAGGGCTCGCACGGTCTGCAGGGTGTCGCGGATGTGCCCGACCGTGATCGCGAGGAACGCGTAGCCCAGCAGTGCCATCCATGCGAACAGCGTGTCGGACTTGTCGGTCGTCCAGACCAGGCTCACCAGCGCCCATGCGAGGAAGACCAGCAGCGACGTCGGGGCGACTCGCAGCAGCGAGAGCTCCTCCCGGCGTACCCAGAGGATCGCTGCGCCGAGGACGCACAGCAGCGAGATCACGGTCGCAAGCGTGACCGGCGACGACATCCGCTCGATCGACAGCGAGGAGAACACCGCCGCCAGCACCGCGATCGTGAAGGCTCTGGCCATCTCCGCCGAGCCGAGCAGGCCGCTGATCCGGTGGCCAGCCGTCACGGCACCCGCCGACGGCGTTCGCCGCGTTCGATCACGCGCTCGCGCTCGCCGACCCCGAGAAGCGGGGTGGTCTTGAGCTTGAACGACAGCAGGATGAGCAGCATCCAGCCCCACAGCATGATCGGCGTCGACTCGGTGAGACCCTGCACGAGCAGGACGACGGTGAACAGGCTGGGCAGCAGAGTGAGCGGCGAGTAGGAACGATGGGAGGTGAGGTCCCACCGCGGCCGGTCGACCGCGAAGAACCACGATCTCCAGAGCAGGCTCAGGAACGCGATCGCGATCAGGATCGCGCCGAGCACGCCGAGCTGCATGAGGACGTCGAGCCACATGTTGTGCGCGTGGAAAACGGGGATCCCGTGATCTTTGATCCACTTCGCGAACGCCGGGTCGGATGGCAGCCAGGGACTCGAGAAGCCGTTGCCGAAGAGTGGATGGTGGTGCCACCGCTCGATGACGGATGCCCAGATCTTGTTCGACCGTCCGGTGAGATCTGCGCTGCGGCCGATCAGGCCCAGCAGCGGCTCGCGGAGGAACCAGGCCGCTGCGCCGGCAACGAGGGCACCGCCGATCGCGACCGTGTAGATCCGGGTTCGGGCACCGGGAGTCGCCGCGCGGCGCATCAGGAGCGCGACGACAAGCACGACGACGGCGGCGGCGGCGCACACGTATGCCGTCGCCGAGGCGGCGCGGAAGAGGAAGAACACGGCGAGCAGCGTCCACAGCGCGAGCGTCGTGCGCCAGCGGACGCGAGCGGCGTACAGCACCCCGAAGGTGATGATCGCGAAGAGGCTGATGAAACCGAGGAGGTTGGCGTTGCCCACGATGCCCTGCAGGCGCCCGCCGTCGAAGAGGTTGTCACGCACCCAATACCACTGTGGGTCGATCTTTCCGGGCGGCAGCTCGAGGAAGTTCGGCAGCAGGGCGTGTTGGAGCACGAGAGACACCCACAGCTCGAGCGCCAGCGACAGCCCGAGGATCCACTTGAACGCGGAAGCCAGCGCTCGCACGATCTCGCGCCACGTGAGCACCTGGGCGATGAACAGCGCGTTCACGGTCACGGCGCCGAGCAGGAACCACGTGATGAGCGTCGCCTCGCGCCACTGCGACCAGGCGACCGACACGAGCGCCAGCGCGGTGTAACCCACGGCCGACCACGGCAGCCGCCGCCACGCGAAGGGCTGAGGGTGCTTTCTCGCGAGCATCGGGATGCCGATGCCGAGAGTCGCCAGCAGGAACGCGCCGAGGACGATTCCCGCTCCGTACGGGCCGACCAGGTTGTACACGGCGGCGTGCGCGAATGTCACGATCAGCACGAGGATGATGTAGCCGCGCAACAGCAGGTGCCCCGTCGACTCGCGCTCTGGCGCGGTGGGCGGGGCGGCTACCGGGTGCTTGGTGTATTGCGCCATCGCGTTCAGGCTACCGCGCCGCGCTGTGCTCGCGCCGTAGCCATACGCTGGGGGGCATGCTGCTGAGCCTGTCGAACGTGCCCCGCGACTACGCGTGGGGATCGCACACTCTTCTTGCGGAACTCGAAGGGCGGGCGCCGTCGGCGGCACCCGAAGCCGAGGTCTGGTTCGGAGACCACCCGGGGGATCCTGCAGACGTCGCCGGCGACGGCACGCTCGATGCCGTGACGGGCGGAACCCTGCCTTATCTGCTCAAGCTGCTGGCGGCGGCATCCCCGTTGTCGATCCAGGTGCACCCGACAGTCGAACAGGCGCGGGCCGGGTGGGAGCGGGAGACCGGTCTGTCCCTGGATGACCCTGCACGCAACTACCGCGACGCGAATCACAAGCCCGAACTCATCGTCGCTCTCAGTGAGCGGTTCGAGTCGCTGAGCGGCCTCCGGCCCGTCGCTGAGACTCTGCGGCTGCTGGAGATCGTCGGCTCGTCCGCCGACCCGTTGCGGGCACGCCTCTCGGGAGACGGTGACGTGCTGCGGGACGCGATCGGGTGGCTGCTGTCAGGCGAGGCACAGGGCGACGTCGATGCGATCGCCGCCGCAGTGGGCGAGGCGTCCGAGACCGAATCGGGGGAGTGGGCGGATGCTCTCAGGGCCGTGGCCGGAATAGCCGACGCGTACCCGGGAGACCCCGGCGTCGTCGTCGCTCTGCTGATGAACCATGTCGTGCTGTCGCGCGGCGAAGGCGTCTTCCTGAAGGCCGGGCTTCTGCACGCGTACATCTCGGGGCTGGGTGTGGAGATCATGGCCGCCAGCGACAACGTGCTGCGCGGCGGGCTCACCCCCAAGCGCATCGACGTCCCCGAACTGCTGTCGATCCTCGACACGACGCCCGGCGCCGTGCCCGTGCTGAGGCCGTCGACGGGCGGGGCGATCACGGAGTACCCCGTCGAGGTGCCGGACTTCGCCCTGCGCCGCGTGACCCTGGCGGGAGAGCCGCTCACCATGCCTGTGCGCGGGCCCGCCATGGTTCTGGCGACCGCGGGCGATACCGCCGTGAGCGGAGCGGATGCCGTCTCGCGCGCTGTTCCGGTCGGTCACGCGGTCCTCGCGACCGAGGACGAGTCGTCCCTCACTCTCTCCGGCACAGGTGAGGTGTTCATCGCCACACCCGGATCGCTGCCGGAGGAGCGAGAGCGAGCGCGACACGCCGACGAGGCGTCATGAACCTTCAAGACAATATTGAGGGTTTACTATCCGCGACTTGACCGATGGGAATCACACGGGTGTAATTAGTTGAGCACGGCCCGCCGGGGGGCGGAGATAAGGGTTGGAGGATCGAGATGACGGGTTACCGTTCCGATGTACCTGAGAACTGGTTCGTCGATCCGATCAACCTCGGAGTTCCAGGGGTTCGCAAGGTCGAGGGAGACGACGACACCGCTCTCGCCTGGCAGAGCGAAGCGCTCTGCGCGCAGACCGATCCCGAGGCGTTCTTCCCTGAGAAGGGCGGCTCGACCCGCGATGCCAAGCGCATCTGCACCTCGTGCGATGTTCGAGGAGAATGCCTGGAGTACGCGCTTCAGAACGATGAGCGCTTCGGCATCTGGGGCGGCCTCTCCGAGCGCGAGCGTCGCAAGCTCAAGCGCCGCGCCAGCTGAGCCGACGCTCTCTCACAGCTTCGCGGGCGCGCCGCACGCGCTGCATTCGCCGTCGGGATCGCGAGCATAGGCTGACCACGTCATGCCAGCCCGAGTTCACGCCATCATCGTCGCGCGCCCCGGATCGTCGGCCCGTGCTCAACTGCTCCGCACCCTGGACGCGCTGCGCGCCCAGACGACTCCGCCCGCCGCGATCACGCTCGTGATGTGCGGCGATGCGGCAGGGATCCGTGAGAGCGAGACCGTCGCCGGGCTCGTGGAGGGCGTCATCGAAGCCCGCGGCGGCACGTCCTTCGCCGACGCGGTCGAACTCGCCCGCCCACGAATCCTCGAAGGCACGGCCGTCTGGCTGCTCGCGCAGGACACCGCGCCGCACCCGCGGGCGCTCGAGAGGCTCGTGGGAAGCCTCGAACGCTCGCCCTCCGCGGCGATCATCGCCCCGAAGCTCGTGCAGGTCGACGACGACCGCGAGGTCGTGTCGCTCGGCGTCAGCATGACGGCGCTCGGACGCTCGGTGGAGCTCGCGGCGGGCGAACTCGATCAGGGGCAGCACGACGGACGCGATGAGGCGCTCGGCGCCGACGTCCGCGGACTGCTGATCCGCGGCGAGGTCCGAGGCGAACTGCGCCCCGACCGTGCGCTCGCCGGCGCCGACGAGGGCCTCGACCTCGGCATCCGCGCCCGCCTGGGCGGCGGTCGTGTCGTGCTGACGCCGTCGGCGCGCATCTCGGTCTCACCCGACGGGCCGGCCGCGCTCCCCACCGGTCGTTCCCGCCGCGCCTTCGTCACGCGCCTCGCACAGCTGCACCGCCGACTTGCCTACGCTCCGGCGTTCGCCTTGCCCCTGCACTGGCTCGCTCTGCTTCCCCTCGCGCTCTGGCGATCCATCACGCATCTGATCGGCAAGCGACCGGAAGCCGTGCTGCCGGAGTGGGGTGCAGCGCTCACCGCCATGTGCAGGTTCGGAGCCGTGGCGCGATCGCGGCGCAGCATCCGATCCTTCCGCACATCGAGCTGGTCCAGCATCACTCCGCTGCGCGTCACCCGAGGAGAGCTGCACCGGCGACTCGACGACGGCCACGGCAGCGAGGGCGGCGCCGTCAGCGAACTGCACTTCTTCTCGGGCGGCGGCGCATGGGCCGTGCTCGCAGCCTTCGTCGTCAGTGTCGCGGCGTTCACCGAGATGCTGGCGTGGCCGGTTCTCGGCGGTGGGGCTCTGCTTCCGCTGCGCAAGACGGTCGCGGCACTCTGGAGCGATGCGGCCTGGGGCCTGCGGGGCGTCGGCGTCGATCTCGTCGGCCCCGCCGATCCGTTCGCCTCGGTGCTGGCGGTGCTCGGGTCGCTGTGGCCCGCGGGGCCGTCGTTCTCGCTCGTGCTGCTGTGGATCCTCGCCCTGCCGCTCGCGGTGCTCGGCGGCTGGTTCGCCGCCACGCGCGTCACCGACAGGGCCGGACTGCGGATCTTCGCCGGAGTCGCCTGGGCGTGCGCCCCGACGTTCCTCACCGCGCTCGTCGACGGACGACCGGCTGCGGTGCTGCTGCACCTCCTCCTGCCGTGGCTGTTCCACACCGCCGTCGTCGCGCACCGCTCGTGGGGCGCCGCCGGCGCCGCATCCATCGTCTTCGCCGCCGTCGCGGCCTGCTCTCCCTCGCTCGTTCCCGCGCTCCTGGTGCTCTGGGCGATCGCGCTGGCGATCACGCTGGGAGGCGCGCGCTTCCGCGGAGCCGTCAGGCTGCTGTGGCTGCCGTTCCCCGCCGCAGCCCTCTTCGCGCCGTTGATCGTCTGGCAGCAGTCGCATGGCAGCCTGATCGCTCTGCTCGGCGACCCCGGGATGATCTGGGCCGGCCCGCAGGCGACGGCGGATGCCGCCGGCCGGCTCGCGCTCGCGATGGGATTCCCGACGAACGAGCTCGGTGGCTGGGCGGGTGTGCTCCCCGCCCCGTTCGGAGTCTGGGCAGGCATCCTCCTCGCCCCCCTCGCTCTGCTGGCCCTGATGTCGGCGATCGCGCCCCGCTGGCGCGCGGGCATCACCTTGCTCGTGGTGGCGGTTCTCGGTTTCGGAACGGCCTTCGCCGCCGTGGGCGTGGCGGTCTCGTTCGCGCAGGGGACTCCCGTCGCGATCTGGCCGGGCGCAGGTCTGAGTCTGGCGTGGATCGGCGTCACCGGCGCAGCGCTCGTCACGCTCGACACGATGCTCACGGTGCCGCGCCTTCGACTCCTCAGCGTGACCGTCGCGGGCATCGCCATCGTCGTCAGCGCTGCACCCGCGCTGCTGTCGTTCCATCTCGCGAGCGAGGAGCGGGTGCTGACGAACGGTCCCGAATCCACTCTGCCGGCGTACGTCGCCGCGCAGGCCGCAGCGGAGCAGCCGGTCGGAACCCTCGTGCTGACGCCGCAGAACGATGGCGGCCTGGCTGCCGAGGTGGTGTGGGGCGCCAGCGAGACGCTGGGAGCACAGACGACGATGATGTCGACCGCGACGGGGATCCAGGGCAGCGACATCACCGCGCTCTCGGTCGATCTCCTCTCGGCGCGCGACTTCGATGCGGCTGGCCGGCTCGGCGAGAACGGGATCAGCTACGTCCTCCTCGCCACGACGCCGAAAGCCGACGATCGCGCGGTCGCTCTGAACTCAGCGGCCGTGGCGGCCCTCAACCAGCGCGACGGCTTCGTGCACGCAGGTGCGACGGCGAGGGGGGAGCTGTGGAGTCTCCAGGAGGATGCTGCTGACCGCACCGCCTTGACCGCCGGGCAGCACGCCACAGCGCGTGCCGTGATCACTGTGCAGCTCGTGCTGTTCATCGCCGCACTGCTTCTGTCCATCCCGACGCGGGCATCACGCCGCGCTGCACGTGCGCAGTCGCGCATCGTCGGACGGGCGCCGGAAGAGCCCCTGGTCCTTCCGCGGCACCCCGAGGATGCGCAGTCGGACGCGGTCGCCGAACCCCGAGAGCAGGACGAGGACGTTCCGTCTCGTGCTGCCCAGGAGACGGATGACGAAGACGGGGGAGCGCCCCTGCCGTCCGAACGACAGACGCCCGGCGATGCGCTTCGAGCAGGGGATGAAGACATGCCGTCGCCGGACGCGAGCGAAGACCCCGAGCAGGAGGAGAAGCGATGAGCAGCAACCGTGCGATCCGGGTTGCGGCGACGAGCGCTCGCCTGCTCACGGGAGCCGTCGTCGCGGCGGCCTGCGCGGTGGGGATGGTGGTCGCGATCACCGCACCCTGGCCCACGCTCGCGCGCGAACCTGCTCAGGCGGAGGTGACTCCGCAGCCCGGTGACACGGTCCTGGTGTGCAACGGCGATTTCCGCGCGCTCGGCCGCGACTCATCGAACCCTCTGCAGATGGAATCCGCGGCATCCGCCCGCTTCATCGCCGACGGCTCCGCCGGCTCTCCCGACGTGACGCCCCTCTCGCCGAGCGACCTGCCGGGCAGCGGCGAACTGCGCCGGCTGTCGTCCGAGGTCGAGGGCGACACGGCTCCCCTGATCGGGGCCGCCGAGTCGACCACGCTCGACGCCGAGGACCTCGCAGGCTTCGCTGCCGCGCCCTGCCGAGCCGCGACCAGCGAATCCTGGCTCGTGGGCGGCACCGTCGCGATCGGCTCGGAGGACCTGATCGTCCTCACCAACCCGGGCTCCGTGCCTTCCACCGTCACCCTCTCGGTCTACGGAACCGTGCGGGGAACGAGCACGTCGATCGTCCCCGCGGGCGGACAGCTGGCGATTCCGCTGTCGTCGATCGCGAGCGGTTCGGAGGCCCCCGTGGTGAAGGTGTCGACCGATGGTGCTCCGGTCCGCGCGGTGCTGCAGTCCTCCCTCACCCAGACTCTCGACCCCATCGGCATCGACCTGCAGGACTCCGTCGCGGCGCCGCAGCAGCATCCCGTGATCCCCGGAGTGCAGCTCTTCCCCGATGAGAGCGACGACTCCGCCGCCGCGATCCTGCGGCTGCTCTCACCCGGCGCCGACACCACCGCCCATGTCACGGTTCGCGAAGTCGGCCAGTCGCGCGTCGCGAGTTCCTTCGACGTCGAGCTGGCGGCGGACGCCCCGACGCAGGTCGGACTGTCCGAACTCGAACCGGGGCTGTACACGGTCTCCGTGGATGCGGACTCGGGTGTGCTGGCGGGGGTGCGCGTACAGGACGGCGTCGCGCCGGGGAACGATTTCGCCTGGGTGCTGCCGGCACCGGAGATCGCCGACGAGGTGCTCGTCGCGGTGCCGGCCGGGCCGGCCGCCACGCTGTATCTCGCGAATGACGGTGAATCCGACGTGACGGTCGCGCTCGAGCCGACCGCGGGAGGCGAGGCGCAGCAGATCACCGTTCCGGCAGGATCGTCGGCGTCGGCCCAGATCGATGCCAGAGCGGTCTATGCGCTCAACCCCTCCGGGCCGGTGCATGCGGCTGTCGCCATGGCCGCGAAAGGCGCCCTGGCCGCGTGGCCGGTGTGGCCGGGGGCTGCCGCGCAGCAGAGCATCGTGGTCTATCCCTGACGCGCCCGTCGAGCCGCGTCGCGGGCGGGGCGGTCAGTGATCGTGGCCCAGATCCCAGGGTTCGCGGCCGACGTATTCCGCTGCGGCACGGAAGACCGCGCCCTCGATCGCCATCCGCCGATGTGCGGCGTCGTCGTGGCCAGGGGGCAGCAGTCGCTCGATGGGCAGGCGGAACAGCACGATGCGCCTGTTGTCACGGTCGAGGTGCCACCGCGGCACGTCTTCGCCTGCCTCGTGCATCGGCATGGCGCCGATCTCGAAGCGCACGTCCTGCAGTTCGGCCCAGCTGCCGCGCAGGAACTCGACGGCCGTGCCCACGATCAGGTCGAACCGGTCGATGCGACCGTCGAGCGGCGCGAGGGGAGGACGCACGACCTCGCTGCGACCCAGTCGGCCGTGACGGCCGTGACGGTCACCGCGACGCGGAGCTGCGGCAGCACGATCGGCACGACGACGAGGCATGTTCAGAAGTCTAAGGCGTGGTGCGGCGCGGCATCCGCTCTGCACCCTCTACTCGGTCGTAGCCTGGCGGAGATGGACGGAAGACTCTGCTCGAAGGTCGGCTGCGCGCGCGAAGCCGTGGCGACGCTCACCTATGACTACGGCGACCAGATGGCGGCGCTGGGTCCACTCGGACTCGAGGCGCACCCGAACGCGCACGATCTCTGCTCTCCGCATGCCGAGCGTCTCTCGGTCCCGGCTGGCTGGCTCGTGGTCCGCCACGAAGCGCTGCGCGCCTGAGCAATCTCTATACCCGAAAACTATTTTCTGGATATGCTGATTCCGGATGCACCACGGTGGCGCGTCCGGAAAGGCTGTCGTGATCGTCTGGCGTCGCTGGATCTTCCCCCTGCTTCTCGTGGTTGTCCTCGCCGCCAGCGCCGCTGCGCTGGTGAAGATCGCGTTCTTCCCCGACCGCACCGTCGCCCAGATCGCCCCGGAGGCGTCGATCACGGATCCGGTGGTGGCCGTCGAACGGGGATCGGTCGTCAACGCGCTTTCGCTCAGCGGGAACGTCGCACGCGATGAGGACTACACCGTGCGCAGCGAGGTCACGGGCGCGGTGACCGCCGTCCACGTGAGCGAGGGCGCGACCGTGGCGGCCGGACAGAAGCTGTTCACCGTCAAGCAGGACGACCCCAAGAAAGACGTCGACGTGCTCGCTCCCGAGGCGGGAGAGGTGTCCGAGATCGCGCTCGTGAAGGGGCAGACGACGAGCGTTGGAACCGAGATCTACAAGATCACCCCCGCGCGCTACCACGTTCTCGCGACCGTCGAGCCGGTGCAGCTCTATCGGCTCGTGAACGCACCCACCGACGCCTCCGTCACGATCACCGGAGGGCCGGCGCCCTTCACCTGCACGGGCGTGCGGGTCGAAGTGGGGGCAGAAGGCACGGCGAGCGTGCGGTGCGCGATTCCCGTCGATCAGGTGGTCTTCGCCGGTCTGCCCGCCGCTCTCGACCTCGCGCTCGGACAGGTCGACGATGCCCTGGTGATCCCGGTGACGGCTGTGCAGGGCGGTTCGGGAACGGGGAACGTCTGGGTCGACGCCGGTGACGGCTCCGACCCCGAAGAGCGCGCCGTCACGCTCGGCGTCAACGACGGCACGATCGTCGAGATCGTCTCGGGGCTGGAGGAAGGGGAGTCGATCAGGCAGTTCGTGCCCGGATTCGTCGCCCCCGTGCAGGAGAACTGCTACGAGGTCGCACCCGGAGTCGAGCAGTGCGACAGCGGGATGAGCTGGTGAGCCTCGTCAGACTCGACGGCGTCACCAAGAGCGTGACGCTCCCCGACGACTCGACGCTCGAGATCCTGCGCGGCATCAGCCTCGAGGTCAGCGCTGGCGATCACGTCTCGATCGTCGGCCGGTCGGGGTCGGGCAAGTCGACGCTGCTGAACATCCTGGGGATGCTCGACGCGCCGACGACGGGCACCGTCGCCTTCGAGGATGCTGAGGTCGGGCGCATGAGGTCCGGCAGACTCGATCGGCTGCGGGGGGAGAACGTCGGCTTCGTGTTCCAGCAGTTCAACCTGCTGCCGGGGCGGACGGCGCTCGACAACGCGATGATGCCGCTCGGGCACGCGAAGGGACGCCTGTTCTGGAACCGGCGTCGGATCGCGGCCGACATGCTGGAGCGCGTGGGCCTCGGCCATCGCATCGAGCAGATCGCCGACCGGCTGTCGGGCGGCGAACAGCAGCGGGTCGCGATCGCCAGGGCGCTGGTGCGCAGGCCGGTGCTGATCCTCGCCGACGAGCCGACCGGCGCGCTCGACATCGACACCGGAGCCTCCGTGATGGGACTCCTCGACGAAGTGGCCACCGAGACCGATGCCGCGCTGGTCACGATCACCCACGATCTCCATGTCGCCGCACGCGCTCGAAGGCACTACCGACTCGATGCGGGGCGTCTCGAGACCGCGGACCTCAGCCGGGCCTTCGAGGCGTCCACGCTCGCGGCTTCCGTGCCGTCGTCCGGTGCGGTCGTGCCCGCCGAGGCGGTCGCATCATGACCGGCATCCTGGGAGCTCTCGCCGACGCCTGGGCGGAGATCCGGGTCCACAAGCTGCGGGTGCTGCTCAGCCTGATCGGCATCGCGGTGTCGGTCGCGGCCCTCACCGCCGTCTTCGCCTTCTCGGAGTATCAGCGCCAGTATCAGACGGAGCAGTCGGACCGATCGGGAGGGCGGGCGGCGACCCTGGTGGTCAGCCAGATGAACGACGACGGCACGTCGGCCGACATGGACGCGTTCGAGGAGCGGGTGGCGGCTGCGGCGGCCCGGTTCGAGTTCAGCCACACGGCGAGGGTCGTGCAGGGGCTCACGGTGCCCGTGGCCCTGTCGGACGGCATCGTCGACGCCTATGCGCGGCTGTACGACCCGGTGTATCCGCAGATCCACCGGGAGGAGCTGCTCGACGGACGCTGGTTCACGGACTCGGACGTCGAGGCGCTCGCACCGCCCGCGATCATCACGGAGGCTCTGTGGGATCGCCTCGGTCGCGTGCCGCTGGCGCAGCACCCGACCCTCGCGCTCTCGGGGCCGGCCGGGGGAACGTACCAGGTGGTCGGCGTCGTGCCCCGCGAGAGTTACATGGACGAGTCGCTCCGGGTCGATCTGCTCTTCGACGCATATCGGTCGCGTGTCGACGCCTTGCCCGAGGGTGCACAGGTGCAGTTCGAGGTGTGGGTCCCGCAGGGCAGCGTCGACGAGATCGCACCGGTGCTCGCGATGGATCTTCGGGCAGGGCTGCCCGAAGGACAGACGATCATGGTGAACCGCTCGGACTGGGCTGCGCAGCCGGGGAATGTGAACGCGATGGCCACCTTCGAGATGGTGGTCGGCGGGATCGGCGGCATCATCCTCGCGCTCGGTGCGCTGAGCCTGATCAACATCCAGCTCGTGGCGATGCGGCAGCGCGTGCGTGAGATCGGCGTGCGGAGGGCGTTCGGGGCGAGCTCTGGGCGGGTGTTCGTGTCGGTGCTGCTCGAGAGCCTCGTCGCCACGACCGTCGCGGGTGTCATCGGGATCGCGATCGTCGTCGCCATCCTGCGATCGGAGTGGGTCGTCACCTCGATGTTCTACGGGATCCAGGACATACCGCCGTTCCCGATGCGAGCCGCGATGATCGGTCTGATCGCCTCGGTCGTGGTCGGAGCAGTGGCCGGTTTCATCCCCGCTCTCGTCGCTCTGAGGGTGAAGGTCATCGACGCGATCCGATTCTGAGGTGATGCGAGAATAGGTGGATGCCTGAGCTCGAGTACCGCGTCGCCGATCTGTCCCTCGCCGAAGCCGGCCGTCACCAGCTGCGCCTCGCAGAGAACGAGATGCCCGGTCTCATGTCTCTGCGTGCGGAGTTCGGCGCTGCGCAGCCTCTGAAGGGCGCCCGCATCGCAGGCTCCCTGCACATGACCGTGCAGACCGCGGTGCTCATCGAGACGCTGACCGCACTCGGGGCGCAGGTGCGCTGGGCGAGCTGCAACATCTTCTCCACGCAGGACGAAGCGGCCGCGGCCGTCGTCGTGGGGCCGGAGGGCAGCCTCGACGCACCAGCAGGCGTGCCCGTCTTCGCCTGGAAGGGCGAGAGCCTCGAGGAGTACTGGGCGTGCACCGAGCGGATCTTCGACTGGTCGTCAGAAGGCTTCGACGGCCCGAACCTGATCCTCGACGACGGGGGAGACGCCACCCTGCTCGTGCACAAGGGCGTCGAGTTCGAGAAGTCCGGAGTCGTGCCGGCGGCGACGGATGCCGATTCGCACGAGTACACGATCATCCTCGACCTGCTGCGTCGCTCGCTGGCGTCCTCCGCCGACCGCTGGTCGAAGGTCGCTGCCGGCCTCATCGGCGTCACGGAGGAGACCACGACGGGCGTGCACCGGCTCTACGAGCTCGCGGCATCCGGTGAGTTGCTCTTCCCCGCGATCAACGTGAACGACTCAGTCACCAAGAGCAAGTTCGACAACAAGTACGGCATCCGCCACTCGCTGCCCGATGGGCTCAACCGTGCCACGGATGTGCTCATGGGCGGCAAGGTCGCGTTCGTGTGCGGCTACGGCGACGTCGGCAAGGGCGCCGCGGAGGCGCTGCGCGGTCAGGGCGCGAGAGTCATCGTCAGCGAGGTCGATCCGATCTGCGCGCTGCAGGCCGCGATGGACGGCTTCCAGGTCGCACGTCTGATCGATGTGGCCGGCGAGGTCGACATCGTGGTGACCGGAACCGGCAACCGCGATGTGGTCACCACCGAGCACCTGCTCGCGCTCAAGCACCTCGCGATCGTCGCGAACGTCGGCCACTTCGACAACGAGATCGACATGGCGGGACTCGAAACCCTCGAGGGCGCCGAGAAGATCGAGATCAAGCCGCAGGTGCACGAGTGGCGTCTGCCCACCGGTCGCAGCGTGCTCGTTCTCAGCGAGGGACGACTGATGAACCTCGGCAACGCCACAGGGCATCCCTCGTTCGTCATGAGCGCGTCGTTCACCAACCAGGTGCTCGCGCAGCTCGAGCTGTTCACGAACATCGAGGCGTATCCGACCGGCGTCTACGTCCTGCCGAAGGCGCTCGACGAGAAGGTCGCGCGTCTGCACCTCGACGCCCTCGGTGTGCAGCTCACCGAGCTGACCCCCGATCAGGCCTCGTACATCGGCGTGCCAGTCGAAGGCCCGTACAAGCTCGATCACTACCGGTACTGACTCGGGTCCTCTCCAGCGGAGGGGACCCGCTCAGAGGGTGACCCGGCGGCCGGTGAGCTTCTCTGTGCGGGCGTTCGCGAACTCCAGTGCGCGGCGCTCGCGTTCGCGACGAAGCACCGTGATGCCCACCAGCACCATCTCGGGCGGTGCGGCGGGGACCGGTGACACGAAAGGCGCTGCGTCCGCCAGCAGGTTCTGCGCGACCCGTGAACGCGCGGCCGGAAGCATGTTCGGCGCGGTCTGCAGGAACTGCGAGATGCGGCGGGCGAGCCTGTCCGGCATCCGCGCCACATCCGCGATCTGCGCCCAACCGGCCAGCGCAGGGGGAAGCACCGGTACGACCGGGACGAGACGCGGCGTCCGCACCCGCTGACTGTACGTGCCGGCGACCAGGTCGCCCAGTCGCTGCGAACGTGCGGTGAAGGCGCCCACGAGCACGGCCAGGCCGCCGAAGGTCATGTATATCTCGAGCACGCCGAGGATGCCGCGGATGAAGGCGTGCCGGAATCCGATGGCGCCGCCGTCGAGTCGCACGATCCGCCCGCCCACGGCGAGCTTGCCGACGCTGCGACCCTTGGTGACGACCTCCACGGTCACGGGCAGGATCAGAAAGCAGAACACGGTCGCGACGACGTTCGCGATCCGGTCGGTGGCCTCGTCGAGCAGACCCGCATCGAGCAGCCACAGCCGAAGGAAGATCCAGAGGATCAGCGCGGCGAATCCGATCACCATGTCGATCAGAGCACCGGCCGCTCGGAGCAGGAACCCGATCGGCTGCACGTCGAGGACGACAGCCTCGCCGGAGAGCACCTCGTCGGACGTATCGATCGGCACGGACATGAGTACAGTAAATCAGGTGGATGCCGATGCGCTGACAGATGCACGCCGCGCCGAGTGGGAGCGGCTCGACCAGCTCAGTCGCGCCTCGCTGGACGGTTCGGGTGTCGACGAGCTGATCGTGCGGTATCGCGCCGCATCCGCGGATCTCGCCGATCTGAAGACCTCGGTCGGCGAGTCGCCGCAGGGCGCATACCTCTCGACGATCCTCGTGCGAGCACGATTGCGTCTCACCGGCGCGAGCGACAACGTCCTGACGCTGATGGGGCGGTTCTTCGCCCGTCAGCTGCCCGCCGCTCTCTATCGGCTGCGATGGACGACCCTCGCGATCGCGATCGCATTCGTCGCGATGGCCGTGGGCTTCGCGGCGTGGATCTCGAGCGACCCTGCGCTGCTCGCGCAACTGGGCACCCCTGACTTCCTCAAGCAGATGGCGGAGGAAGACATCACGGGGTACTACACCGAGAATCCGGCCGCCGTGTTCGCCGGGATGGTCTGGACGAACAACGCGTGGATCGCGATGCAGTGCGTGCTCTTCGGCATCACGGGTTTCTGGCCGATCTACCAGATCGTCATCAACGCCCAGAACGTCGGGTACATCGGCGCGATCATGGCCGCCCACGACCGTGCCGACATCCTCGTGCTCTACCTCCTGCCGCACGGCATGCTCGAACTCACCTGCATCTTCGTCGCGGCCGCGGGCGGTCTGCACCTGTTCTGGGCGTGGGTGGCTCCGGGGAACCGCTCACGCGGTGAGGCTCTCGGCTCGGAAGGGCGCTCGCTCGCGACGGTCTCGATCGGCCTGGTCTTCGCGCTGTTCCTCGCAGGCCTCATCGAAGGCTTCGTGACGGGCTGGTCGCTGCCGTGGCCGGTGAAGATCGGAATCGGAGCGGCGGCGCTCGCCGTGTTCCTGATCTACATGCTCGTGATCGGCGGGCGTGCCTATCGACAGGGCGAAACCGGCGACCTGGTCGAGTACGAGGCGGGCACGCCGAGGCTCGTCGCGGGCTGATGCCCGCTGGGTGGCCGGTGCCCGGGGCTCAGAGCCGACCGGCCGCTTTCAGCTCGAGGTATCTGTCGGCGATGCGCGGCGGCAGCGTCTCGGGATCGGCGGCCAGCGCCTCGCCGCCTGCGCGTCGGATGGCGTCCGCCACGTTCTCCGCATCGCGCATGGTGCGCTCGGCGGCGGCCGCCAGATAGACCTCCTCGCGCGATCCGCGTTGCTGTGCGAGATCGGCGATGCCGTCGTCCGTCACGGACCCGACGAGGATCGTCGTCGACCGCGAGGCATCGGGGAAGGCGCCGAGGAAGCCTCGGGCGGACTCCGCGGCATCCTGCGCCGTGAGCACGACGATGAGCGAGGGGCGGGTGGTGAGCGTGCGCACCGCGGTGAATGCGCCCGACCAGTCGGTGTCGACCAGCCGCGCGTGCACGGGCGCCATGGCGTCGGTCAGAGCAGGGAGGAGGGCGGTGCCCTCCACGCCGGTGACGCGAGCGCGCACGGCCCGGTCGTACATGAGCAGATGCACGTGGTCGCCGGCGCGTGCGGCGAGGGCCGCGAGCAGCAGCGTCGCCTCGAGAGCGGCATCGACCCTCGTGCCGTCGCCGACACGTGCAGCGGCGGTGCGGCCCGTGTCGATGATGATCACGACGTGACGGTCGCGCTCAGGCCGCCACGTGCGGAGCATGGTCGTACCGGCGCGCGCCGTGGCTCGCCAGTCGATCGAGCGCACGTCGTCGCCGCGGACGTACTCGCGCAGAGAATCGAACTCGGTACCCTGACCGCGCACCTGGATGCTGGTGTTGCCGTCGAGCTCGCGCAGTCGCGCGAGACGCGACGGGAGGTGCTTCCGCGAGGAGAACGCAGGCAGCACGCGGATCGCCCCCCGCACTCGGTGCCTCGCCTGGCGCCCTGCGAGGCCCAAGGGGCCGCGCGAGCGGACCATCACGAACTCGCTCACGAGTTCGCCCCGGCGGCGGGGGAGCAGGGGGATGTCGACGCGACGTCGCTCGCCGGCGGGGATGCTGAGGCGCTGCCGCTCGGATGGCGCACCGGCCGTCGGCTGCCACGCATCGCGGATCACGGCATGGAGGGTGCGCGCGCCGATGTTGTGCAGGGCGACGCTCACCGGCACCGGCTCGCCGATGCGGCTGCGAGCGGGCACGCGGCGCGTCACGACGACTCTGGCAGGGCTCGCGGCGAGCAGCACGTCGAGCAGCACGAGCACGCCGCACAGGAGCACCCAGATACCGAGCGCGGCGTAACCCGAGAAGCCTGCCAGTCCCGCGAGGACCAGCGGGACGACGCCGACGCCGAGTGCGTTCGCGAGACGACCGGTGACGAACACCTTAGATCGGGACCCTGGTCTGCTGCACGACGGATGTCAGCACCGCATCGGCCGAGACGCCCTCCATCTGCGCGTCCGGGCGCAGCTGGAGACGATGCCGCCACACCGGGACCAGCATGGTCTGGATGTGGTCGGGGGTCACCGCCGTCGACGCGTTCAGCCACGCCCACGCCTTCGCAGCCGCGAGAAGGCCGGTCGATGCGCGCGGGCTCGCGCCGAGCTCGACCGAGGGGGACTGCCTGGTGGCTCTGGCGAGATCGACGACGTAGCCGAGCACATCGTCGGTGACCTCGACGCGCGCCGCAGCATCCTGCGCGGCGCGGATCTCGTCGGCGGTGACCGCCGCCTCCACGCCCGTGAGTTCGCGAGGGGAGAACCCGGACGCGTGCTTGCGCAGCACCGCGACCTCGGAGTCGCGCTCGGGCATCCCGACGACCAGTTTCATCAGGAAGCGGTCGAGCTGCGCTTCGGGCAGGGAATAGGTGCCCTCGTGCTCGATCGGGTTCTGCGTGGCCGCGACGAGGAAGGGAGCCGGAAGCGCCCGGCTCACGCCGTCGGCCGAGACCTGGCGCTCCTCCATCGCCTCGAGCAGAGCCGCCTGCGTCTTCGGAGGGGTGCGATTGATCTCGTCGGCGAGCAGGATGTTGGTGAACACGGGGCCCGCGCGGAAGTCGAACTCTCCGGTGCGGGCGTCGTAGACGAGCGAACCCGTCACATCGCCCGGCATCAGGTCGGGGGTGAACTGCACGCGCTTGGTGTCGAGGCCGAGGGCGCGGGCGAAGGAGCGGACGACCAGCGTCTTTGCGACACCGGGCACGCCCTCCAGGAGCACGTGACCTCTCGCGAGCAGCGACACCAGAAGCCCGGTGACGGTGCCGGCCTGGCCGACCACGGCCTTGTCGACCTCGGCGCGCACGCGGTGCATCGCCTGCCGAAGCTCGGCGTCGTTGAAGTTCTCAGCGGTCACGTGGGTCCTCCGTGTGGGTGTCTGGCATGGTGCGCGAGGCGTCGATCGAGGTCTCCAGCTCGGTCAGCTGACGAGCGAACAGGATGAGCGATGGGTCGTCGGCCGGCAGCGGGCCGGCCAGCAGGGTCTGCAGGGTTCCCCGGGGGATGCGCAGCCGATCCGATGCGGCATCCGCGATCTCGTCCGGCGTCGCGGTCACGGCGAGGCCGAGCCGACGTGCGAGCCGGCGTCTGCTGCCGTCTCGCAGAGCCTCCGCGGCGTGTGCGGAGTCTGCGGCCTTCGCGGTGAGCCGGGCACGTCCGTGCATGGTCTCGGAGGCGCGCACGGTGACGGGCAGAGTCTCGGCGACGAGCGGTCCGAAGCGGCGGCCGCGCCATAGCGCGGCGGCGACCCCGGCGAGGAGCAGGAGGAGGATCGCCGGCGTCAACCAGTCGGGGGTCATCGATCCCAGAGTCTCGGGCGACTCCGCTTCGATATCCGTGTCGTCGTACGACGGCACGTACCAGGCGACCTTGTCGGTCTGACCAAGCAGTGCGAGTCCGAGGGCCGCGTTGCCGTTTTCGGCGAGGTAGGCGTTGCTGAAGAGGCGCGCTCCGTCGACGACGGAGCGGCGGACGCCGTCTTCGTCATCGACCAGCACCGCGGCGGCGTCCGAGTCGCCGAAGCAGCCCTCGACGCCGTCGGCAGGAGAGAACAGCCGATCGGGGCGGATCGAACCGGTCTTCGCGAACTCGGGAACGTCGCACTGCGCGGTCACGGCCACGGAGGAGCCGGGGGCGCTGTCGCCCATGTCGAGCAGTGCGAGCAGGTGGGTCCCGGCCGAGAGGAACACGACGCGGTCGGCCGGTTCGATCAGCTCGTTCACGCCGTCGTCGCTCAGCGAGACAGGATTCGCCATCACCAGGGTGGTGTCGTCGTCGATCGCCGCGCGAGCCTCGGTCCGCGAACGGTACACGTTCACCTCGACGCCCTGATCACGCAGGATCTCGGCCAGTGCCATGGCGCCGGTGTCGCCCGCGCCCTCGGGATCGAGTGCGTCGCGCCAGGCGGGCGCCGACACCGCGACGCGGAGCATGAGGACGGCGCCGCCGATCACGAGCGCCGCGACGACCAGCCAGCCGACGAGCGTGCGGATGCGCTTCGCACGCGGCGGGCGCTCGGCTGTCGATGCCGAGGGCGGTGCGTCATGGGTGAGGGTCATGCCGGCACCGCCTCGGGGCGCAGTGCGCTCAGTCGATCATCCGCGGCGGCGAGCTGCGCATAGCTCTGCGGAGAGGCCGGATGCCGGAGATAGCGGACGTCGTCGAACGACACCGCGGCGGCACGGACGGAGGCGGTCTCCGCGGGGAAGACCATGCCGACCTCGCGCGCGATCCCCTGGGCGGTGGCGCCGGGGGTCGGATCGATCAGATCCCGCTCCAGCAGCCCCCGTGCGAGGGCGCGGAATCGCAGGATCGTCGCCTCGTCCCAGTCTTCCGCCTTCGCGGCGCGATCCGCATCTGCGCGCAACTGGGCGGCGGAGCGGTCGTCCTCGGCGCCGAGGAGGCCACCGTGCAGCCGGCGCACGGCGCTCGGCCGGCGAGGCCTTCCCCAGATGATCAGCACCGTCACCAGCGCGGCGAAGATCAGCACGCTCACGATGATCAGAGCGGACGGTCCGACGTTGGCGGTGTTGTCGGAGTTGAACAGGTCGGCGATGAAGCGGGCGATGTCGCGGGCCAGCAGGTCGAACCAGGTCGGCTTCGCCTCGGCGTAGCGCTGATTCGAGAGCTCCTCCTCGGCCCAGCGGCGCGCGTCATCGCCGTCGGGGACGAACACGTCGTCGAAACGCAGGATCATGCCCGGGGATCGCCTGTGCTCGGCGGAGCCCAGCTCGATTCAGGCTGCTGAGGGGGAACAGGTGGCGGCTCGAAGGGGGCGGGAGCGGGCGGCTGAGGGGCGTAGTGCTGGGACGCGTAGGGGGCCGGGGCCTGCGGCGGGTACGGCAGAGGCGCTGCGGGCGGAACCTGCTGGGGCGCGTAGGGCTGCGCGACCGGGAGCTGGCCCGGTTGAGCGCCGTACCCGTAGCCCTGCGACGCTTCGAAGGCCGACTGCGCCATCACCCAGTCGGGCACCTGCGCTGGCGGGGGAGCGCTGGTCACGGCGCGGCTCTCGTCGACGGCGAAGGGATCGCCGATCTTCTCCTCGGGCCAGCCCAGGTCACGGTGCTCGAGATAGGCGACGAGCGTCTGATCAAGCCCTTCGTAGCGCATCCGCGAATCGAGGTAGACGAGGGTGCCTGCGGTGCTCTGGACCACGAGCGTGATCGTCTGGATCACGAGAAGCAGGATCTGCGGGATCAGCAGAACGAGGAAGAACCCGAGGAGAGCCGACGGCTCCGGATCCCCGGTCGGTGTGAGGATGCCGCCGAGCATCCCGCTGAGCAGCGAGACGGGGAAGCCCACGACCTGCATCGCTGTGCCCATGATGGCGCCGATGATGAAGGTCACCCCGAACGCGACCCAGAAACGTCCGCGCGTGAGCCGCCACGACCGCACGAAGGCGTCCTTGAACCGGGCGCGCTCGAGCACGAGCGCAGAGGGCACGAGCAGCAGCTTGGTGCCGAGCCAGACGGTCAGAGGGATGCTGGCGACCGCTACGAGCACGATCACGATGACCACGCCCGCGATCATCCCGCCCTCATCGGCTCCGCTGGACGCCATGCCCATCACGATCGCGAACACGATCACGATGACCGCGAAGACCGCGAGAACCGACAGCGAAGAGAACGCGGCGAGCCGCCAGAAGGCGGGGGCCATGCGGCGCCACAGGCCGCCGAGCGAGGACTTCACGCCGATCGCGGCGAAACCCACCTCGGCGGCGACCAGTCCCTGCATGATCGAGGTGAATGCGACGGACGCGAGACCGACGGCGATGCCCGCGACGATGTTCATCGCCACGGTCCCCGCGAGGATCGCCCCGTAATCAGGCGAGGAGATCGGTACCGTCTGCAGACGCGAGAAGGTCGTGAACAGCACGAACCCCATGACCGCTGCGCTGAGCAGCACGGCCACGAGCTGCAGGACCACACCGAACCCGAACAGCACCTTCGGGTTGTGGCGCAGGGCGGCGAACGACTTGCCCAGCAGCATTCCGAAGGTCATCGGATGCAGCGGGATGATCCCCCTCTTCGGCGCCGGGGTCCAGGTCTGACCACTCACAGCACTCCCTCCGTCGTGCGCTCCCATCGTGTCATAACACGTCCAAGATGCGCAGACACGGGATGGCTGGTACTCGGTGCCATAAGGTAACTCTTATGACCTCACGCATTCTTGTGGTCGACGACGACACCGCGCTCGCTGAGATGATCGGCATCGTGCTGCGCACCGAGGGCTTCGAGCCGGTGTTCTGCGCCGACGGTGCGCGGGCCGTCGAGGAATGGCGCACGCAGCGACCCGACCTCGTGCTGCTCGACCTCATGCTGCCCGGTATGGACGGCATCGAGATCTGCACCCGCATCCGGGCCGAGTCCGGTGTGCCGGTGATCATGCTCACCGCGCGCAGCGACACCGCGGACATCGTCCGCGGTCTCGAAGTCGGCGCCGACGACTACATCGTCAAGCCCTTCAACCCGAAGGAGCTCGTCGCCCGCATCCGCACCCGTCTCCGTCCCACCCCGCAGACCGCGAGCGAGCAGCTCCGCGTCGGCGACCTCACCGTCGATGTCGACGCGCACGAGGTCCGTCGCGGCACCGCACCCATCGCTCTGACACCGCTGGAGTTCCAGCTGCTGGTCGCCCTGGCCTCGAAGCCTCAGCAGGTGTTCTCGCGCGAGATGCTGCTCGAGCAGGTCTGGGGCTATCACTACAAGGCCGACACGCGTCTCGTGAACGTGCACGTGCAGCGACTGCGCGCCAAGGTCGAGCTCGATCCGGACAATCCGAAGATCGTGATGACGGTGCGTGGCGTCGGCTACCGCGCCGGGAGCGTGGGCTAGGCGCAGGATGGTCGCGACGACGGCGACGACCACCGCGGCGGTCGCTGCCCTCAGCGACTGGCGTGGCTGGCCGACCGCGCTCGCCCAGCTGTGGCGGCGTTCGCTGCGATTCCGCACGCTCAGCGTCACACTGCTGCTGACGGCGTTCGCGATCTTCGTGACGTGCGTGACGATGGCTCTCGTCATTCAGAACGACCTGTTCGAGTCGCGCCGCAACGAAGCGCTCGAAGACGCCCTGCGCGCGGTCGATTCGGCTCAGGCGATCCTCGACTCCGCGGAGATCGGCGACGACCCTGCCGCACTGTCCGAGCTGTGGGACAGCATTCAGAGGGACCTCGCGCGCAACTCCACCGCGGTCGGGATCACGGGCAGCCGCATCGAGATCGAGCCCGATGCCGACGTGGCGACCGTGCGTCTGAACGGCTTCACGGCCGGTCTCAGCATGAACCTCGTCTCGCCGGCCCTGAGCAACCGCGTCGTCGAGTCCCCCGACTTCCAGTTCTACCAGTCGGTCGCCCTCGACGTCTCCGGTCAGACCGTCCCGGGCATCATCGTCGGACAGCAGCTGAACGTGCCCCAGGCCGGCCCCTTCGAGGTGTACTTCTCCTACGACCTCGCCGACGCCGACCAGACGCTGTCCTTCGTGCAGCGCACGCTGTGGATCGCCGGAATCGGACTGGTCGCCATCGTCGCGGCGATCTCCTACGTGGTCCTGAGAACGGTCTCGACCCCGATCATCGAAGCGGCCGAGACCAGTGCGCGACTCGCCTCGGGTGATCTCGAGGTGCGCATCGAAGTGCACGGCGAAGACGAGCTGGCGACCCTCGGCCGTTCCTTCAACGCGATGGCCGACAGCATCCAATCGCAGATCAAAGAGCTGGGCGAGCTGTCGCTCGTGCAGCAGCGCTTCGTGTCCGACGTCTCGCATGAGCTGCGCACGCCGCTCACGACGATCCGGCTGGCCGCCGACATGCTCAACGATCAGCGCGAAGACTTCGACCCCATCATGGCCCGGACCGCCGAGCTGCTGCACACGCAGGTGCAGCGTTTCGAGACGCTCCTGTCCGATCTGCTCGAGATCAGCCGCTACGACGCGGGCTCCGTGCAGCTCGAACTCGAGGCGACGAGCCTCGCGCACCTCGCGGAGGACATGATCGATCAGATGCGACCGCTTGCGGAAGGGCACGGCACCGAGCTGAGGCTCGTGGCCCCCGGCGGGTACTCGCCTGTCGACATGGACCCTCGGCGGGTCAGGCGCGTGCTGCGCAATCTCATCGGCAACGCGATCGAGCACGGCGAGGGTCGTCCGGTCGTGGTCACGGTCGACAGCAACCAGAACGCGGTGGCGGTCGGGGTGAGGGACACAGGTCTCGGAATGGAACCGGCGGATGCTGAGCGCGTATTCGACCGATTCTGGCGCGCTGATCCGTCGCGCCAGCGCACGATCGGCGGCACCGGTCTCGGCCTCTCGATAGCCCTCGGCGATGCGACCCTGCACGGCGGTACGCTCGCGGTGTGGTCGGAGCTCGCCGTGGGGACGAACTTCGTGCTCACCCTGCCTCGGCACGACGGACGTCTGGACGGGCCGTCTCCGATTCCGCTGGAGCCGCAGGACGAAGAGCGCGATTTCGACGACGCCACGCAGCCGATAGAGCTGGCCGACATCCCGTCGCACCTGTTCGACGAGGGGAGTCTCTGATGCGCGCCGGTGTCTCTCGGGCTGTGGGAGCACTCGTCGCCGTCGTCGTGCTCTTCGCACTGGCCGCGTGCAGCGGCCTGCCGACCAGCGGCGACGTGAAGTCGGGGCTCGCGCTCGGGGAGTCGCCCGACGAGCCCGACATCCTCTTCCTCGCCTCCGGTCCGCGTGACGGAGCGGGCCCGCGGGACATCGTCGACGGATTCATCGAAGCGGGGATCACGCCGGCCGACAACTGGCTCGTGGCGCAGAGCTTCCTCACCCCCGATTTCCGGACCGAGTGGAGCCCCAGCGCCGGAGTCCTGATCGATGCGAGCGCGGATGCGCGCCTGCTCACTTCGGACGCACCCGCCGACGACGACGGTGAGAACGGCGACACGGCCCACATCCAGGTCAAGATCGATCAGCTGGCGATCGTCGACCAGACGGGTGCGTACTCCGAGACGGCGGGGATGACGACACTCGAGTTCGTGGTCGTGAAGACGGCAGGGCAATGGCGCATCTCGAAGGCGCCCGACGGCGTCGTGATCGATCGCTCGCGGTTCCAGCGCGTCTACGACGACTATCCGCTGCAGTACTTCGATCAGTCATGGAGCCGCCTGGTGCCCGATGTGCGCTGGCTGCCACGGCGCGCCACGGTCGCGACCACGATCACGCAGTCGCTGATCGAGGGGGCTCCGAGTCCGTGGCTGCTGCCCGCCGTGCAGACGGCCTTCCCTGCGGATGTGACGCTCGCGCGCGACGCGGTGCCGATCGATCCCGACCAGGTCGCCGACGTCGCGCTGAGCAGGGCAGCCCAGAGCCTCGATCCGACGACGCTCGCCCGCATGCGCACGCAACTGCAGGCCACTCTGGAGGCCGCGGGCGTGCACGTCAGCCAGGTGCGCTTCAGCGTCGACGGACGCAGTCTCGACGCCGGCGTCGTGAAGGTCGTGGACGATCCAGCGGATGCGGGAACCGTGGTGCTCAAGGACGGCGCATTCGGAGCGGTCGTCGGCACCGAGATCACGCCGATCGACGGCATCAGCGACGAGATCCTCGGCATCTCGCACCCGATCGCTGCGGTCGACATCGCCGCCGACGAGACGCGGGCGGCCGTGCAGCTGGCCGACGGGCGCGTGTTCATCGCGGCCGACGGACAGGTAGACCTGCTCGATGACAGGGCGGGCCTCGTCAAGCCCTCGATCGATCCGTACGGCTACGTCTGGAGCGTCCCCTCGACCACGCCGTCGCAGGTGATGGCATGGCGCGGAAAGGACACGTCGAGCACGATCGCCGACGCGTGGCCGACCGCCGCGGGCGTGTCCGGCATCCGCGTGTCGGCAGACGGGGCGCGGATCGCTGCCATCGAGACCATCGGAGGGGAGCGCTGGATCTCGGTGTCGGCGGTCATCCGGGATGAGACAGGCATGCCCACCGCGCTCGGAGAGCCGAAGCCGCTGACCCAGCTCACGGGCAGCGCGTCCGTTGTGGTGTGGCTGGGACCCGACCGTCTGGGTGTGCTGGTGGAGCAGGACGGACCGAAGATGCTCACCCAGATCGTCGGAGGCACGGGGACGATCGAGACGGCGCCCGCCGCGGCCGTCTCCCTGGCCGGGGCGCGCAGCTCGTCTTCGGTGCGGGTGTTCACGGCGACAGGGTCGCTGTTCTCGCGGAGTGGATCGGCATGGCGCGAGTCCATGACGGGCGTGTCGCTCCTGGCGACGAGAGCGGGTCACTGAGCACTCCTCCTGCACATTCCGCGCGGAGGCGTCGGCTCTGCAGAGGAGCCCTCGATCGCGCGCGGTGGGACGGGCGCCCTGCACGCGTCGAGGGGATGATCGGCGGATGCCGACATCCACGCGCTGGCAGGCTCTCCTCTCCGAGCTCGGCGCCTTCGTGCTCGCTGCGACATGTGCGGGCTGCGACGAGCCCGGCGCGCTCCTGTGCGACGCCTGCCGCAGCGAGGTGCGACCCGAGGCGATCGATCTGCGCACACCTCGTGGCCTGCCCGTGCGCGCCGCCCTGCGATTCGACGGCGTGGTCGCACGCTGCATCCGCCGTCTGAAGGGCGAGGGCGACACCATGCTCGCCCGGCCGCTCGGGGCGGCGCTCGGGGCCGTGCTGCTGCCGGAGCTGGGCGACGGCATCCATTCCGTGCCCGTTCCGACCTCCTCGGCAGCTTTCCGGCGGCGCGGATACCGTGTGCCGGATCTGCTGATCTCCCGTGCCGGTGCTGAAGCGTGGAGTCTCCTGCGCCACCGGGGCCGTCATGCCGACCAGCGAGGGCTGACGGTGCGGGAGCGCGCCAGGAACGTGCAGGAGAGCATGTATACGCGGCGAGAGGGGCGGGGAGCGAAAGTGGTGCTGGTCGACGATGTCGTCACGACCGGAGCCACGTTCGACGAGGCTGCGCGGGCGCTCACCGCGGCGGGCTTCGACGTCGTCTGCGCGGTGGCGCTCGCCGCGACCGAGCGTCACAGGGAGCGCACTGCGAATCCACCGACGACACGGAGGAAATGAGTGGTGACAACCGCGTGCGAGCGGACTACGGTTGGGCAGAACAAGGCGACCACGGTCCGCCCTTGGCCGGGAGGACCGGGACAAGGAGGCAGCAATGGAAACAAGCATCGTTGGCGTCGGGGTGGGTATCACCGACCGCTTCCGAACCGTTGTCGAAGAGAAGATCGCCAGGATCCAGACGTTCGCGTCACGCGCGCTGCGGCTGGATGTGAAGGTCACCCACCGTGTGTATCGGAACGGGCACGTACCTGACGAGACGGTCGAGCTGACGCTCGTCGGCAAGGGCCCCGTGGTCCGCGCCGAAGCCACCGACGGCGACAAGTTCGTCGCCCTCGATCTCGCCGTCGACAAGATGTCCGAGCAGTTGCGTCGGGCGAAGGAGAAGCGAGTGGACGGCCGCCAGCATCCGCGCGGCGCGCACTTCGAGAAGGGCAGTGGAGCCCTGGAGGGAATCGACGTGCAGCCGGCGTCGGTCGAGGTCCTGCACGCCGTCGCGACCGGCAGCATCCCGGTGCAAAACGACGAGGAAGAGGCGTACTCGCCGGTCGTGATCCGCACCAAGAGCTTCGACGCGGAATGGATGACCGTCGAGGAGGCCGTGGACCGCATGGAACTCGTCGGACACGACTTCTTCCTGTTCGTCGACGTGCGAACCGATCATCCGAGCGTCGTCTACCGCCGCAAGGGCTGGGACTACGGTGTGATCGCGCTGAGCACCCAGGCGCCACCGTCTGAGGCTCTCGCCTCCTGACCGCTCGACAGAAACGGCTCGGCATCCCGCGGGATGCCGAGCCGTTTCCGTCTACCCTGACTCGCGGCCGTTGCCGAGACGGGGCTGCGCAGGCGGGGTCAGTCGAACATGCCGTCCAGGAGGCTGCCGATCACGAGCCCCCCGAGGATGCCCGAGGCGATGTCGTTGCCGCCGCCGCCGCGCCGACCGCCGCCCCAGCCTCCTCCTCCGCCCCAGCCGTCATCCTGCGGGCGCGAGGAGTCGATGTCGCGCTGGGCCAGCTGCAGCGCCTCCGAGGCGAGGTGGGCGACACGGCGGGCGGCCGCGAGCGCCTCCTCGCGCGTCTCCTCCGCGGGGAGCAGGTCTGCGAGGTCGACTCGCAGTCGCTCGGCCTCAGCCAGACGGGTGCGCGCGTCGGCGCCGATCCATCCGCGGTGGCCCGCGATCAGGCCGCGGGCGACGCCGAGCTGGCGATCCGCGTCGTCTATCGCGTGCTGCACCTGGGGGATGCTGGGCAGCGGATTCTCCGCACGGTACCGTGCGGTGGCGATCGCCTCGTCGAGGGCGGTGTTCGCAGCACGCAGCTGGGAGAGCTCGGCGAACGGGTCTCCGGGGGAGCCGGCGGGGGAGAGGGCCTCAAGCGCCTCCTGAAGCGCTGTCACGGCGGCCGCGACCGCGGGCGTCTGCGGGGCGGTGCGCGCGGCGATCAGGTCTCCGCGCGAATCGGCGACCACCTCGGCGAGCGTCGACTCGGCGCGCAGCGCCTCGATCTCGAAGTCCTCGACCGCGTCGAGGAGGGCGGATGCGCGACGGGTGGCCTCGGTCGCTGTCTCGAGAGCGAGATTGGCCTCCTCGTTCTGCTTGGCGGCACGCCGTCGTTCGGACACGTCGGCGCCGTGCGTGGCGAAGGCGATGAGCTGCTCGGCCTCGGCTGCGGACGCCGCGATCTGGCTCATGGCAGACGGCGCGTAGCGCGCGGACAGCCGGGCGACTGCGTCGCCGGTCTGCGGGATGCGTGCGCTCAACGCCGCGGCATCCGCCCGGACCTGCGCGATCACCTCGGGAGCTCGACGGACCTTCGCGACGGATTCGGCGAGAACGGAGGTCTTCTCGTCGAGCAGGTCCTGGGCCCAGTCGCACAGCTGCGCGATGCGGGCGTTGCGGGTGCGCAGCTCTTCCGGAGTGTCGGGGATCTCGTCGTGGTTGAGCTGGTGCAGCTGGAAGGCCTCGCGCATGTGGGTGCGCACGGCCGCCAGCGCCAGACGCAGATCGGCGGTGAGCGATGCGCCGAGTTCGGCCTCGGCGAAGTCGAGTTCATCGGACGTCGACCGGATGCGCTCGTCGGTCTGAACCAGAGCCTGCTCGGCACGCCGAGCCAGATCGGCGTCGTGAGCTGCCAGCTCTTCCTGCTCGCGCTTACGTCTACCCCAAATTCCAGCCATGAATCGATCCTAGACAGCGGAGCGGATGAGCAGGCTGTGCATCCTTCGGGAGCGGGGCCGGTTCGCTCAGAGCGTCAGGTGATCACTGTGCGGCGAGTCAGCTCGGGCCGCCGCGGAGTCACCAGCCAGCTGACCACGGCGATCGCAAGCGGAAGGGCGACGGCGAGCGCCACGAGCACGGTCCACGGGATGTCGGAGGCGAGCAGCATCCCGCCCGACTGCATCGCGATCCCCAGCGGGGGAAGGATGCCGGCCACGGCACCCGTGAGCGTGCCGAAGCCGGCGATGATCAGGCCCTGCCAGAAGCCGATGCGTCGTCGCAGTCCGTCCGAGCCCCCGACCGCCGACACCGTCGCGTCGTCGGGGCGGCGTTCGAACCTCGCGAGGCTGAGGGCGACCGCGCTCGCGCCGAGCACCAGGGTGGCGACGGCCGCGATGATGGGCGCCATCCACAGTGTGTCGTCCGGCGGCCCGTCCTCCCATCCGGCCGTGAGAGTCCAGGATGACGTGCTCAACGTCTCGGCTTGCGCTCCGAGGCGATCGCGCATGTCCAGCGGCACGGCGGTGTCGAACCCGGCGATGACGAGCCGCGGAGCCGTCGTGATCCCGAGTCGGTCCGCCGTCTGGGGCGAGATCGCGACGAGCACGGGCTGAAGCGGGAGATCGAGCGAAATCGCCGGCAGTCGCTCCGTCCACAGCGGCGGCTCCCACGCCGGCATGGCAGGAGACTCGCGCCAGATGTTGCTGGGCAGCGCGCCGTCGACGGCCTGGGCCCACGTCCACGCAGAGATCTCGAGGGTCTGCTCGGTGACGAAGCGCGGATCCGCGGAGATCGCTGCGCCGTCGCGATACGCCGCGAGCTGCGCCGACGTCAATCGCACACCCAGCGCCGTCTCGATCTCGTCGGCGTCGATCACCGAGATGGGGTCGCTCGGGTCCTGGCTGCCGGTCATGAACGACCGATCGCTGTCGATCAGGTACTCATCGGGCAGCAGCGCAAGGGCCCTGACGGATGCCGACGGCATGTCGTCGGCATCCGCCAACCACGGTTCCGGCTGACGTTCGACGACGGCGATCCTGCGGGAGCCCGAGGCAGCGGCGAGATCGAGCGCCGCCGCGCCGGCCTCGTCGATCTCGTGCTCGGAAAGGGGGGTGTACTCGCCGCCGGTCCCGGTCGGCACGTACGTGACCGCCATGCTTCCGACGGGAGCCTGGTAATACCAGTTGCGCGCCGACTGGCCGTTCTGCATGGCCACGCCGCTCAGCGCGAAGACGCCGATGAACACCGTCGCCCCGATCGCACCGAAGGCGGGAACCGAACGCGAGGCGTTGGCCGCGGCGTCGCGGGATGCGAGGCGCGCGCTGAGACCGATGCGCGAGAACAGGCGCGCGGTGGTCCAGAGCAGCCACCGGCCGGAGAGCACGACGCCGAGCTGCACGACGATGGGGCCGATGATCACGCCGTAGGGCGGTGCTGTGCGCAGCGGCGAATCCCACGCGATCGACGGGTCGATGACGGTCAGCGCCACTGCGGCGGCGATCGTGACCGCGAGGCCGACGACGACGAGCACCGAGCCCCAGATCGGATGCGACGGCCGCGCGCGCTGCGGGCGACGAGCGCCCCGCAACGCGCTGAGGACGTCGGAGCGGGCGACGGTGTGCGCGGGGACGGCGGCGGATGCGGTGCCGACGAGGACCGCCAGGGCGACGATGGCGAGGACCATCTCCCAGGGCAGGTGGAGTCCGGGGAACTGCGCTGTGGATCCGTTGTCGACGACGGCCAGGACGGCGGCGCCGGCGCCGATGCCGACGACGGCGCCCACCGCGCCGGCGGCGATTCCGAGGGTGGTCCCCTGAAGCAGCACGATCCGGCGCAGATCGCTCGCCGAGGCGCCGACACTGGCGGCGACGGCGAGAGCGCGCTGCTGGCGTCGCGCCGAAACGGCGAATGCGGCGCCGGCGAGCATCACGACGACGTAGGCGGAGAAGAGACTCGCGGCCCCCAGCATGATGAAGATCGGCCAGCGCGACGACCAGTAGTCCACGCGCGCCCCCTCGGCGTCGGTGCCGGACATGTCGGGCGGATCCAATGCCACGGCACGGGAGAACGCGACGACTCCGTGCTCGTTGAGTTCCTCGACCTCCTCCCATGAGAGTTCATGCTCCGGCAGATACCACTTCGGCTCACCGCGCACCTCGACCGAGGCCGGGAGGAACAGCGCGGGGACGTCGGAGGGGAGCACTGCGGCGGACATCGTGCCTGTCACGGTCAACGATCGTGCGGGATCGGCCAGCTCGACGGTGTCGCCGATGCGCAGACCGAGCCTGCCCAGCGCGGCAGGAGTCGCCATCATCTCGTCCGGGCCCGTCGGCGACCGTCCGTCGATGACGTCGAATCGTCCGGCGAAGCGTGGGTCCCATGTGTACCCGGTCCACGCCTGGATGCTCGTGACCCCGTCAGGGGTCGCGACGCGCACGTTCGCCTCGACGACCTCGATGGACTCGACGTCGTCGGGCAGCAGGGTCGTCGGATCCTCGACGCGTTCGCCTTCCGGGCCCTCCCTCATCGTGGCGGGATAGCCGAAGAACTCCGGCTGCGTCGGCGCCTGCCACAAGCCGTTGCCGGGCAGCCCGCGCACTCCGATCCACGCCTGCGTCCGCCCAAGCTCCGTGGCCACCTGTTCGGCGGGCGTGGCGATCGTGCTCGCTGCGACGACCGTGTACGCCGTCATCGTCGCGATCGGCAGCATCATGAGCGCGCCGATCAAGAGGCTCGACGGCAGGGTGCGCCGCACCTGTCGTCTGGCCAGCCTTGCGGCGACCCGCCAACGCGCGGCCCACGCGCCTCTCGCCGGTGCTGCGTCTCGCGACGCCCCCGGCGTCTCGAGGCGCGACGTCATCCCGCGGGCTCCGTGAGCAGGATCTCCGCGTCATCACGGCGGGTCTGGTCGACGATGCGGCCGTCGCGGAGGAAGACGATGCGGTCGGCGAAGGCGGCATGGCGGGCCTCGTGCGTGACGAGGATGCCGGCTGCTCCCGCATCCACTCGTGCCCGCAGCATCCGCAGCACCGATTCGCCCGTCACCGAATCGAGCGCTCCGGTCGGCTCGTCCGCGAGGATCAGGCGGCGGCTGCCGACGACGGCTCGAGCGATGGCCACGCGCTGCTGCTGTCCGCCGGAGAGATCGTCGGGAAAGGCGTCGAGTCGGTCGCCCATGCCGACCGACTCCAGCGCGTCACGGCCGGCACGGCGGGCCACACGACCACGGAAGCCGTCGAGTTCGAGGGGCAGCGTCACGTTCTCGATCGCCGTCAGCGTCGGGATGAGATTGAAGTCCTGGAACACGAAGCCGAGCGACCGGCGGCGCAACTGCGCCAGCTGAGCAGGAGACTGCTCACTGAGGTACGCACCCTCTATGATCACCTCGCCGGTCGTCGGCTTCGCGAGTCCACCGGAGATCGACAGCAGTGTCGACTTGCCGGATCCTGAGGCCCCCATCACGGCGACGAGCTCGCCGCGGCAGACCTCGAGATCGACGCCGGACAACGCCGAGACCGCGGTCGCTCCCTGGCCGTACTGCTGCGTCACCCCCACCAGGCGCAGCACCGTGTCGGTCATCAGCCCCGCTCTGTCCCTGCGAGAGCGGCTTCAGCCTTGGCGGGCCGCCCCCGTTTGGGTCGGTCTGCCGTGAGCTCCAGCCCCATGGCGTGCCGCGGATGCAGGGAGAGCCGCTGTTCGGTGTGATCGAGCCAGCGCACCTCCGCCTCGGCCGCGAAGATCATCGAGTCGATCACGAGGGCCCATGCGAGCTCCTCAGGGCCCTCGGGATCGCTGCCCGCGTACTTCGCCCGCTGGAGGGTCTGCAACTGGGTCAGCGACGCCTTGCGCTGCGTCTGGATCACGGCCGCCACATCGACACCCGGGAGCGTCGCGGCCACGGCGAGCTTGATCGCCAGTTCGTCGCGGGTCGCCTGTGTGCGTACGACCGGCGAGGAGAGCCAATCCGAGACCTCGGCGGTGCCGGCATCCGTGATCTCCCAATAGACGTGACCCTGCTCGTCCGCCTCACCGCGTGCGACGAGCCCGTCGCGCTCCAGGCGCTCCAGGGTGTTGTAGATCTGTCCGACGTTGAGGGGCCAGGTCGAGCCGGTGCGCCGGTCGAACTCGTGACGCAGCTGGTACCCGTAGCACGGGCCCTGATCGAGGATGGCGAGCAAGCTCTGACGGACGGACATGACGACCTCCTGAAGTCATTTCTCAGTATATAGATACGCGGAATCCTTCTCACCATCTGTATGCAGGCGATCTGCAGGTCACGGCCCGGTAACATGAGCAAGGTATGCCCGTAGCCGGCCCATGGCGGCCCGGGCGGTTCACCCATCCGACAGGGAGATGACATCTGTGGCCAATCCTCTTGAGAAGCTGCTGCGTGCCGGTGAAGGGCGCGTCATCCGGCGCCTGAACCAGGTCGTCAAGGCGGTGAACGCCCTGGAGGAGGACATCTCCAAGCTCACCGACGAGGAGCTGCGCAACGAGACCACCGAGCTGCGTGCGCGCTACGCGGCGGGCGAGACTCTCGACCAACTCATGCCCGAGGCCTTCGCCGCGGTGCGCGAGGCGGCCAAGCGCACGCTGGGCATGCGCGCCTACGACGTGCAGATCATGGGCGGCGCGGCGCTCCACCTCGGCAACATCGCCGAGATGAAGACCGGTGAGGGCAAGACGCTCGTCGCGACCCTCCCGGCCTACCTCAACGCGATCGCGGGCGAGGGTGTGCACGTCATCACCGTCAACGACTTCCTGGCCTCGTACCAGGCCGAGCTCATGGGTCGCGTGTACCGCGCCCTCGGTATGACGACCGGCATCATCGTCTCGGGGCAGACCCCTGCGGTGCGGCGCGAGCAGTACGCCGCGGACATCACCTACGGCACGAACAACGAGTTCGGGTTCGACTACCTGCGTGACAACATGGCGTGGCGCAAGGAAGACCTCGTGCAGCGCGACCACTTCTTCGCGATCGTCGACGAGGTCGACTCGATCCTCATCGACGAGGCTCGCACGCCGTTGATCATCTCCGGTCCGTCGTCAGGGGAGGCGAACCGCTGGTTCGCCGAGTTCGCGAAGATCGCTCGCACCCTCGTCGAGGGCGAGGACTACGAGGTCGACGAGAAGAAGCGCACGGTCGGCGTTCTCGAGCCCGGAATCGAGAAGGTCGAGGACTATCTCGGCATCGACAACCTCTACGAGTCCGCGAACACTCCGCTGATCTCCTTCCTGAACAACTCGATCAAGGCGCTCGCCCTGTTCAAGAAGGACACCGACTACGTCGTGATGAACGACGAGGTCATGATCGTCGACGAGCACACGGGCCGCATCCTGGTGGGACGCCGCTACAACGAGGGCATCCACCAGGCGATCGAGGCGAAGGAGGGCGTGCCGGTCAAGGCCGAGAACCAGACCCTCGCGACGGTCACGCTGCAGAACTACTTCCGTCTCTACGACAAGCTCGCGGGAATGACCGGTACGGCCGAGACCGAAGCCGCCGAGTTCATGTCGACCTACAAGCTCGGCGTGATCCCGATCCCCACGAACCGGCCGATGATCCGCAAGGACCAGTCCGACCTCGTGTACAAGAACGAGACGGCGAAGTTCGCGCAGGTCGTCGAGGACATCGCCGAGCGTCACGCCTCCGGCCAGCCCGTGCTCGTGGGCACGGTGAGCGTCGAGAAGAGCGAGTACCTTTCGCGCCTGCTCGCCAAGAAGGGCGTCAAGCACGAGGTGCTCAACGCGAAGAACCACGCTCGCGAGGCTGAGATCGTCGCCCGTGCCGGTCGTCTGGGCGCCGTCACGGTCGCGACGAACATGGCAGGTCGTGGAACCGACATCATGCTCGGCGGCAACGCCGAGTTCCTCGCCGTGCAGGAGCTCAAGTCGAAGGGGCTCGACCCGGTCGAGACGCCGGAGGAGTACGAGGTCGCCTGGGACGAGACCTACGAGGCCACGAAGGCCGTGGTCGCCGAGGAGGCCGAGAAGGTCATCGAGGCTGGCGGTCTCTACGTGCTCGGCACCGAGCGCCACGAGTCGCGCCGCATCGACAATCAGCTGCGTGGACGCTCGGGTCGCCAGGGGGACCCGGGTGAGAGCCGCTTCTACCTCAGCCTCACGGACGACCTCATGCGGCTGTTCCAGTCGGGTGCGGCCGAGGCCATCCTGAATCGCACGAACTTCCCCGACGACGTGCCGATCGAGTCGGGGCTCGTCTCCCGCGCGATCCGCAGCGCGCAGTCGCAGGTCGAGGCGCGCAACGCCGAGATGCGCAAGAACGTGCTGAAGTACGACGACGTCCTCAACCGTCAGCGCGAGGCCATCTACGCCGACCGCCGTCACATCCTCCAGGGCGACGACATCGCCGACCGCGTGCAGCACTTCATCGAAGATGCGATCACGGGTGTCGTGAACGACCACACCGGTGAGGGCCACAACGAGAGCTGGGACTTCGATGCTCTCTGGACCGAGCTCAAGACCCTCTACCCGGTGAGCGTGACGATCGACGAGGTCGTGGCTGAGGCGCAGGGTCGTAAGGGCGGCATCACGGCTGAAGGGCTCACACGCGAGCTGCTCTCCGACGCGAAGATCGCGTACGAGAAGCGTGAGGAATCGCTCGGGGAGGCGGCGACGCGCGAGCTGGAGCGACGTGTCGTGCTGCAGGTCCTCGACCGCCGCTGGCGCGACCACCTCTACGAGATGGACTACCTCAAGGACGGCATCGGACTGCGTGCGATGGCTCAGCGCGACCCGCTGATCGAGTACCAGCGCGAGGGCTACTCGATGTTCCAGTCGATGATGGGGCAGATCAAGGAGGAGTCGGTCGGCTACCTCTACAACCTCGAGGTCGAGGTCCGCCGTGCCGGCGAGACCGAGGCGACAGAGGTCGAGGCCAAGGGCCTGGCCGATGGCGCCGGAGATCAGCGCCTGCAGTACTCGGCGCCGGGCGACAACGGCGAGGTCGAGGTGCGCAACGATCGAGGCCAGGTGCAGCAGGCGGCGACCGATCGGCTCCGCCAGGCAGCTGCGGCCCGCCAGGCCGACGCGCAGCCCGAGGCCGAGGCTCCGCGTGGAGCCTTCGGCCAGAAGACGGATGCCGCAGCTCCGGCCGCGGCAAACCGCGAGCAGCGACGCGCCCAGGGCAAGAAGAAGAAGTAGTCGCACAGACGCAGTCGAGGGCCGGTCCGTGAGGATCGGCCCTTCTGCATCCGCCCCGACCAGGCACCTGGGCCGGCCTGGGGACGGGCAATGGAAGAATGACGGGATGAGCACTGCAGAAGAGCCCATCCTCGAGTCGACCCGGGTGGCCGACTGGCTGCGTGACGCCATCCTCGACGGGGTCCGCGCGCCGGGCAGCAGGCTGATCGAAAGGGATCTGGCCGCGGAATTCGGCGTCAGCCGCGTGCCTGTGCGGGACGCCCTCAAGATCCTCGAGGGAGAAGGGCTCATCGTCCTCCGCCCCCGAACATGGGCGATCGTCCGCGAGTTCACGGCATCCGATATGGCCGATCTCGATGAGGTGCGGTCCGTGCTGGAGCCTCTCGCCTTCCGCCTCGCGGCCGAGCGCCATGATCGTGACGGACTCGCTCGGCTGCGCCGCGTCCTCGAGAAGGAGAAGAGCAGCGCAAGAGCTGAGGATCCGATCACCTCACGGCGTGCCGCCGCGGACTTCCATGAGGCCGTCACAGAGCTCGCCGAGAATCGCCTCCTGCAGGATCTGATGAGGAGCATGCGCAGCAAGCTGCGCTGGGGGCTTTCCCAGCACGACGATCTGATCCACGTGACCGACGAGCACGAGGCGCTGTACGAGGCCATCACGATGCGCGATGGCGACCGGGCGGAGACGCTGGCCATCGCTCACATCGACAGCGGCCGACGCGAGCGCGAGGCCCACGAACTCGCACTGCGCGGGGCGTCCGACGCGGGCGTGAAGAGCGAGGGTGCATCTCGGCGCTAGGCTTGGGCGATGACCCCATCGCGCCACTTCGATCAGTCGTCGAAGCTCAAGAACGTCCTGTACGAGATCCGCGGAAACGCCCTCGTCGAGGCGGCGCGGTTGGAAGCGGAGGGGCACCGGATCCTCAAGCTCAACACCGGCAACCCGGCGATCTTCGGTTTCGAGGCTCCCCACCAGATCGTCCGCGACATGCTCGCGTCTCTGCCCACCGCACACGGCTACAGCGACAGCAAGGGGATCATCTCCGCGCGTCGCGCAGTGGTCAGCCGCTACGAGGAGATCGAGGACTTCCCGCGGTTCGACCCGGACGACGTCTACCTCGGCAACGGTGTGTCCGAGCTGATCACGATGACCATGCAGGCCCTGCTCGACGAGGGCGACGAGGTACTGATCCCCGCGCCCGACTATCCGCTGTGGACGGCCATGACCAGCCTGGCCGGCGGCACCCCGGTGCACTACGTGTGCGACGAGGATGACGAGTGGCAGCCCTCTCTCGACGACATCCGATCGAAGATCACGCCGCGTACCAAGGCGATGGTGATCATCAATCCGAACAACCCGACGGGAGCGGTGTACTCGAGGGAGATCCTCGAAGGCATGGTGCAGATCGCGCGCGAGCACGAGCTGCTGCTGCTCTCGGATGAGATCTACGACCGCATCCTCTTCGACGATGCCGTGCACATCCCCACGGCGACGCTTGCGCCCGACCTCCTGTGCCTGACGTTCAACGGCCTCTCCAAGACGTACCGGGTCGCCGGCTACCGTTCGGGTTGGATGGTGCTGACCGGTCCGAAGTCCCACGCGAAGGGCTTCATCGAGGGCATCACCCTGCTCGCCTCGACCCGACTGTGCCCGAACGTCCCCGCGCAGCATGCGGTGCAAGCCGCCCTGTCCGGCGTGCAGTCCATCGATGCGCTGATCGCGCCCACCGGACGTCTGCACGAGCAGCGTGACGTGGCGTGGGAGGGGCTCGAGGCGATTCCCGGCGTGTCCTGCGTCAAGCCGCAGGGGGCCCTCTACGCGTTCCCGAGACTCGACCCGAACGTGCACGAGATCCGCGATGACGCCAAGTTCATCTACGATCTCCTGGTCTCCGAGCACATCCTGCTCGTGCAGGGCACCGGCTTCAACTGGCCGACGCCCGATCACTTCCGGGTCGTCACGCTCCCTGAACCGCGCGTGCTGGCCGAAGCCGTCGAGCGGCTCGGGAACTTCCTCTCGAGCTATCGGCAGTAGCGCTCGCCGTCGGTGAGAGCCGGGCGGCCAGACGACGGACGCCGGCCACCAAGGGTGACCGGGGGACGACGTCTGCGATCGGCCGCGCATGCAGCAGCGCGGCATCAGCCGCACGCTGATCGAAGGGGACGAAGACGACGTCGGCGATGTCGCCGAAGCGCTCGAGCGTGCGGCGGATCTGGCCGCGGGCATCGAGTCCGAGCGGGCCGGCGCGCAGCTGGTTCACGACCACCACGACGGGAGTCGGCCCGGTGAGACGTCGAAGCTCGGCGTGATCTCGCAGGAACCGGCTGATCCCGAGAGGATCCGCCGAGGCGACGGCGACGATCGTGTCGGCCTCGGCGAGAGCGGCGGCGGTCGCAGCGTGGCGACGAGGGCCCGTGAGGTCGTACGTGGCCTCGTCGTCGGCGTCGAAGGCGGCGGAGACGTCGACGACCGTCTCCTCGGCCCATCCGCGGCACGCCTGCAACGCGGCCGAGAGACGGGATGCCGACAGTTCGGGCCAGCGGCTCGGACGGTTGATGCCGCCGAGCACGTCGATCGAACCGCCGCTGGTGTCGACGGCCGTCGCCAGCCGGGTGAGTTCGTCGGGATCGAGGGCGCCGAGCTCGGCCCGACGGCACGCCGCCGCGATGCCCGGATCGTCGTCGCTGAGCCCCAGTAGAAGAGCGATCGACGGTGCGACGGTGTCGGCGTCTACGAGCGCGGTGCGTCGGCCGGTGCGCGCCAGCTCGACGGCGAGCTGGATCGACAGCGTCGAGCGTCCAGGGGCGCCAGGCGGCCCCCATACCGCCGTGATGCGGTGCGGAGGAGGGGACGCAAGCTGGTTCGTGCGCGGAGCGTCCGCGAGGAGTGCAGCGGCGACCTCCCACCCACGGGCGGACTCGGGCAGGGGCTCGCTCAGCCCGTAGCGGGCGATCAGTCGGGGGTCGCCGTCGCCGAGCGGGACGATGCGCACACCGGCTCGATCGCATGCGTCGACGAGAGCCGGGGTGAGGACCGCCCTGCTCGCCGTGACAACGACCACGTCGATCCCTGAGCGAAGCGGGAGGACGGCGCCTTCCGGCACCACCGCCACGACCTCGACGTCCTCGAGGTCGAGCTCGGCCGCGAGGGCCGCCGATCTCGGCTCGGGGAGGGCGAGCAGGACGCGCATCATGGCGTCGATCCCACGGGCACGACGGACAGCACGGAGCCGCCGGTGATCGCGGCGAGTACGTCGGCGACGTCTGCGCGGTCGATCACGACCTCGACCGTCGTCGCATCGCTGTCGAGCATCCCCTCCGCCTCGACGACGGAGCTGACGATCACATCTCCGACGAGGATGCGCGGGGCGTCGTAGCTGCGGCCGTCTTCCCGCGGCGGAGCCTGCCACAGTTCGACCATCGTCCCGGCGGCGACCCCCGCCGGGATGCCTGTGCTGCTCTCGACGACGATCGTCGTGGTTCGGCTGGACTCGGCTTCACCCAAAGCGGTCGTCGGCACGAGTTCTCCTTCTGTCAGCGTTCTGGAGGCGACCATTCCGGGTTCGAGATCCTGCGGGGCGAGGTAGCCGGTCGTGAGCTGACCGAGCCCGACCTCGACCACTTGGAAGTCGGCCGACACCAGTGCCTCGCCCTGCACGATCGTGCGGCTGGCCTGCAGCACGGGCGTGGTGCGACCGGCTGACGACACGATCAGCCAGACGCCGGCGATGGAGAGGGCCACGAGGACGATCCCGATCACGAACCGGATGTCGGCCCAGAACGCCGGACGCCGGCGCGAGAGGAATGTCATGGCCTCATGGTCACAGAAATCGCGCGTCCGCCTCGAAAGTTATCCACAGGTGGTGGTGCGCGGCCGCGCGCCGGCCCGGGCGGGGGAGAATGGTGGCATGCCTGGTTCCTCGTCCGCCCCGCGCTTCCTTGCGCCCGCCCAGGTCGCTGAGCTCCTCAGCATCGAGGTCGACGAGGTGATCGCGCTGGTCTACGAGGGCCGTCTCAGAGGCTCCCAGCTGGGTTCGCCTGCACGGTGGCGCATCGAGGAATCCAGCCTCGCCGAGTATCTCGCCGAGCAGTCGGAGGAGGCGAGGCGGATGGCGCTGTGGCGGCAGGCCAACGAGGCGAGCTTCCCCGAGGTGTGGGGGCCATCCGCGCCTCAGGGCATGTGATCTCCGGCCGTCTGCACGGCGACGACCGCGTCTAGCGGGACGATCAGGAAGCCTGAGACGGCGCTTGCGAGCCGCGCACTTCCCGGTTCGTGCTGGGCCAGATCGAGATGGTCGGCGCCGGCGCGGTCGATCGTGCCGTGCAGCTCCTCGCCGTCCGCCGTGCTGACTCGCACAGTGGCTCTGCGACGCGCGAGATCGCGCAGCACGAATCCGAGTGTCATCCGCTCCCGAAGAGCAGCCGACTGCTCGCCCTGCTCCTCGAGGCTCGTGAGCAGCATTCCGTGGTCGACGGCGATGCCGCGAACAGCGTGCAAGGGGATGATCCTGATCGACGTGGCCACTCGGGGCCCGTCGGACACGACATCGGACGCGGCGACCCAATCCGCGCCGAGTGCGACGAGACGCACGGGAAGCCGATGGACACCCGCGAGCGTGAGTACGGCCGGAGCCCCTGCGGAGCACAGCATCCGCAGCCTGCTCCGGAGGTCCAGACGCGAGATCCGCAGGCGCTCGGACTCGGCGTCGAGCGCCGCCCGCTCGGACTCCCACTCGGAGGCGAGCTGGCCCTCGAGATCCTCGAAAAGTCGGTCCCATCGCATTCGATAGAGCGTAGGCGACCTCGCAGATGCATGTACGAGTTATCCACAAAGATCGCCGCTGCGGCTCACAGCGGCCTCGGTGCGTGCTGTACTGGCGGCAATCTTCCCCGACGGAGAGCACAGACGATGACGCTTCACGAGTATTTCGCACCGCAGCCGACGCCCCGCGCAGACCTGCCGGATCCCGTTCCGCTGCTGCGCAGTCTCACCCAGGGTGTTCTCGAAGTGCTCGCCGGGGTCAGAGAAGTCGATCAGCTCGCCCGCTGGTTCAACGAAGACGCCTTCCGGAGCCTGGTGACCAGGGCGAATCTGTCGGCGAGGGCGCGCAGTGCGAGGGGGGTTTCGCCTGCGCGCCCGACTTTCGAGATCCGGTCGATCCGCACCTCCGACCCCGCCGACGGCGTGGTCGAAGCCGTCGTGATCGTGGCAGGGCCCGGTCGGACGCGCGCGGTGGCGATCCGCCTGGAGGGCCTCGATCGGCGCTGGCGCGCCGCATCTCTCGCGGTGCTCTGAACCGCCGGAGCCGAGACGCACCCCCAGTAGGCTTGGGGGGTGTCAACACTCAGTGATCTCGCCCAGGCCCAGGGCCGCCTGACCGACAGCGATGTCGAATGGCTCCATCGACTCGCCGGCGACGGTCAGCTCCTCGCAGACCTCGCGTCCGCGGACATCGTGGTCTGGATCCAGACCGACGACGGCTCGTTCATCGCGGTGGCGCACGCGCGTCCGAGCGGTGCGGCCACCCTGTTCTACCGCGACATCGTGGGGGAGCGGGTGCGGCCGCAGTGGCGCACGCAGGTGCAGGGCGCGTTCGAGTCGGGGGAGATCGTCGATTCGTCTTCTCCCGACTGGTTCGAGGAGACTCCGACCAGAGTGCGTGCCGTTCCGATCGTCAACGAGCGCAGGGGATCGGACGAGCCTGCGTCGGTCATCGGCGTGGTGACCAGGCACACGAACCTCGGCGAGGCGAGGACGCCCTCGCGTCAGCAGATCACCTTCGACGAGTGCGCGAACGACCTGTTCCGCATGATCGCTGAGGGGAGCTTCCCCGATCTCGCCGCACCCACGTCACCGCGCCGCGGAGCGCCGCGCGCGTCAGACGGTCTCATCCGCATCGATGTCGACGGCATCACGACCTTCGCGAGTCCGAACGCCCTGTCGGCCTTCAATCGCATGGGCTTCGACGATGAGCTCGAGGGGCAGTCCCTCGCCGAGGTGACGACACGTCTGGTGCCACCCTCCCGTCAGGTCGACGAGTCGCTTCCCGTGGTCGTCACCGGACGCGCTCCGTGGCGCACCGACATCGAGGCGCGGGGAGTCACGGTGTCGCTGCGCGCCATCCCGCTGAAGGACCATGGCACCCGCATCGGTGCGATTCTGCTCTGCCGCGATGTGTCGGAGCTGCGTCACCAGGAGCAGGAGCTCATCACCAAGGATGCGACTATCCGCGAGATCCACCACCGGGTGAAGAACAACCTGCAGACCGTCGCATCGCTGCTGCGCATCCAGGCGCGTCGCACGCATTCCGAGGAGGCGCGCGACGCCCTCACCCAGGCGATGCGTCGTGTGGACGCGATCGCGGTCGTGCACGACACGCTCGCCCAGGGGCTCGCGCAGAAAGTCGACTTCGACGAGGTCTTCCACCGGGTCCTCAAGCTCGTCGCCGAGGTCGCGTCGGCGCCGAACACGCGTGCGCGCACGCAGTCGACGGGCCGCTTCGGGGTCCTGCCGAGTGAGTACGCGACGCCGTTGGCTCTCGCGCTGACCGAGGTCGTCACGAACGCCGTCGAGCACGGACTGGCCGGCAAAGAAGGCGTCGTCACGATCGACGCCAGCCGAACGGAGGAGAACCTGCATGTCACGGTGATCGACACCGGCAGCGGCCTGCCCGAGGGCCGTATCGGCCAGGGACTCGGCACTCAGATCATCCGCACCCTCATCCAGGGCGAGCTCGGCGGCACGATCGAGTGGAAGGGCAGCGAGGGAGAGGGAACCGAAGTCGTCATCGACATCCCGCTGCGCTGGCTGAAGAAGTGAGCCGAGGCAGGTGCTGGTCGCGACAGCCGACCGGCACCTGCCTCGAATCTGATCGACAAGAAAACGGCCCGGGATCCAGAGGATCTCGGGCCGTTTCGTCGTGCAGGTCAGGACGCGCGGCGGGCGCGTGCGGCGCGGCGCTTCAGGGCGCGGCGCTCGTCTTCGGAGAGGCCTCCCCAGACGCCCGAGTCCTGGCTGGTCTCGAGGGCGTACTGCAGGCAGATCTCGGTCACCGTGCAGGTGGCGCAGACGGACTTCGCCTTCTCGATCTGGTCGACGGCCGGGCCGGTGTTCCCCACGGGGAAGAAAAGCTCGGGGTCGACAGTCAGGCAGGCGGCTTTGTCGCGCCAGTCCATGGGGGCTCCTCGGTGTGGATTTCATGAGATGTCGCTGAGCGACGTCTCGGATTGGGGCGGCAGATCGGGGTTCAGCTACCCTGTTCAGATGCGGGCGGATGCCCGCTGTTTGTGATGCGAGCAGAAAGCCCGCCCCACGCCGCTGTGGGAGCACATGACTTTGTCTATTCTGTTACATGAATGTTTCGAAATCAAGACTTTTCCTCCTTCTCATTCGATTCCCAGGAGACATCGTGCGTGCACCAGGACTCGCTCTCGCGGCGGCAGCCGTGCTGGCCGTCGAAGGGGCGGCGCTGATCGTGTTCGCGCTGATCGAGCTGTTCGGAGTCGGAGCGGGCGACGCATCGTCGTTGCCCACCGCCCTCGCCCTCATCGTGCTGACCCTGATCGGCGCGGTCGCGCTGCTCGCATTCGCATTCGGCGCGCGAGCCGGACGATTGTGGGCGCGGTCGGGGGGGATCGTGTTCCAGGTGCTGGCCGTCGCGATCGCGTTCGCGGCGCTGACCGTGCAACCCGTCGTGTGGCCGTTCGTGCTCGGCGTGGGGCTGCCGGGCGTCGCGGGATTCCTGCTCCTGATCGCGAGCGCGAGAGCTGAAGGCGGACGCGCCCCCGAGGCCTGAGCCGCCGGCGGGCGTCAGGAGTCGATGCCGAGGAGCTTGCGCAGGCGTGCGACGTGCCCTGTTGCCTTGACGTTGTAGAGCGCGAGCTCGATGATTCCCTGCTCGTCGAGCACGAAGGTCGAGCGGATGACGCCTTCGATGATCTTGCCGTAGTTCATCTTCTCGCCCCATACCCCGTAGGCCGTGTGCACGGAATGGTCGGGGTCGCTCAGGAGCGTGAAGGTGAGACCGTCGCGGTCGCGGAACTCGGCGAGCTTCGCCGGCTCGTCGCGGGAGATCCCGATCACGCGGTAGCCCGCGCCCTGCAGCGACGAGATGCTGTCGCGGAAGTCGCACGCCTGCGTGGTGCAGCCGGGTGTCATCGCCGCCGGGTAGAAGTAGAGCACCGTCTTCTCGCCGCGGAGGTCCGCCAGGCGGACGGTGCCGCCGTCCTGGTCGAGCAGGGCGAAGTCAGGGGCAGCGGTTCCGGGTTCCAGTCGCACAGTCACCTGCACAGCCTACCGGCCGGGTGTCTGCTCGGCCTTGTCCGCGAAGGTCTGCAGCAGCCGCTGGAGGGAGTCGAGACGGGCACGTCCCGTTTCGCCGAGCTCGCCGCGCTCCGCGGCCTCGATGAGTGCGCAATCGGGGGCGTCGGCGAGGTGGGTGCAGCCGCGCGGACAGTCTTCGGCGATGAGGGCGAGCTCAGTGAAAGCCGCGAGGATGTTCTGCGGTTCGACGTGCCCGAGTCCGAAGGAGCGCACACCGGGCGTGTCGATGACCCAGCCGCTGCCCGCAGGGGTGCGATACCGGAGTGACACGGTCGACGAGGAGGTGTGCCGCCCGCGCCCCGTCACCTGGTTGACGTGGCCGGTCGCGCGCCCCGCGCTCGGCACGAGCGCGTTCACGAGGGTGGACTTGCCGACGCCGGAGTGTCCTACGAAGACGGTCGAGTGCCCGATCAGCGCGGCGCCGATCTCGTCGAGCGGCATGTCGCCCGTGGCGCTCGTGAACACGCGGAGGGCGTCGAGCCCGTCGAAGTGCTTCAGGAAGTCGGACGGGTCGGCGAGGTCGGTCTTGGTCACGACGAGGAGAGGGCGTATGCCTGCATCGAGCGCCGCGACCAGGTAGCGGTCGACCAGTCGGGCTCGAGGCTCCGGGTCGGCCGCGGCGACCACGACGAGCATCTGGTCGGCGTTGGCCACGATGACGCGCTCGACCTGATCGGTGTCGTCCGCGCTGCGCCGCAGCAGGGACGTGCGCTCCACGATGCCCACCATGCGGGCGAGCGTGCCTTCGTCGCCCGAGGTGTCTCCGACGACGCGGGCACGATCGCCGGTGACGATCGGCGTGCGACGCAGCTCACGCGCGCGGGTGGCGGTGATCGTGCGCTCCTCGGGGGTGTCCTCGCCCATCAGCACCGAATAGCGCCCGCGGTCGACGCCGAGCACGCGGCCGATCCGGGCGTCCTCGTGGGCCGGACGCCGTTTCGTGCGCGGCCGATTCGCCTTCGGATTGGGGCGGGAGCGGATGCTCGACTCGTCGTACTCGTCGAAGTCGTCGTCGAGTTCGTCGTCGTCGTTGAGCCAGCTCACGCGGAGTCGCCTCGCAGCATCCGCTCCCAGAGCAGGGTGAACTCCGGGAGGGTCTTCGCGGTGGTGCCGATGTCGTCGATCTCGACTCCCGCCACCCGGAGGCCGATCAGTGCACCCGTGGTGGCCATGCGGTGATCGTGATACGCGGCCCACGTGCCGCCGTGCAGCTCCCGCGGGATGATGCGCAGGCCGTCCGGCAGCTCTTCGGCTTCGCCGCCGAGGGCTCGCACGTTCTCGATCAGCGCCGCGATCCGGTCGGTCTCGTGCAGTCGGATGTGCCCGATGCCGCGGATGGTCGTCGGGGCGTCGGCGAACACCGCAAGGCCCACGAGCGTCGGAGTGAGTTCGCTGGCGGCCGACAGATCGAGGTCGACGCCGTGGATCCCGCTGCCGGCGCGTACGGTGAGCGTGCCGCTGTGACGGCCCACGTGAGCGCCCATGGCCTGCAGGATCTCCGGCAGCAGATGCCCAGGCTGCGTCGAATGCACGGGCCAGCCCGTCACCGACACGGCGCCGCCGGTGACGAGGGCGGCGGCGAGGAACGGTGCGGCGTTGGAGAGGTCGGGCTCGATCGCGATCTCCTTGGCGCGGGGAACCCCGGCTTCGACGAGCCATTCGCCGGTCGCAGGCCGTTCGATGCGGATGCCGCGGCGGCTCAAGGCCTCGATCGTCATGTCGATGTGCGGGAGGCTCGGCAGGTGCTCACCCGTGTGGACCAGGTGCAGACCGACGTCGAAACGGGGGGCGGCGAGAAGCAGCCCTGAGACGAACTGGCTGGAGGCGGAGGCGTCGATCTCGACGCGGCCGCCGCGGATGCGCCCGTGACCGCGGATCGTGAACGGCAGCGCCCAGGTGCCCTCGTCGTCGATGTCGACGCCGAGGTCGCGCAGAGCGCTGATCAGGCCGCCCATCGGGCGATGCAGCGCAGTCTCGTGCGCCGTGAGGTGAACATCGTTCTGTGCGAGCCCCGCGAGAGGTGCGATGAAGCGCATGACCGTACCCGCCTGTCCGCAGTCGATCGTCGTGCCGCCTCCGAGCTTCGCGGGGGTGACGACGAGGTCGGGGCCGAACTCGCTTCCGGCATCCACCTCTTCGATGCCGACGCCGAGAGCGCGCAGCGCGTCGACCATGCGACGCGAGTCGTCCGAGTGCAGCGGCGAGATCAGCCGGCCGGGGCCGTCGGCGATCGCGGCGATGATCAGCTCGCGATTCGTCAGCGACTTCGAGCCGGGGATCGTGACCGTGGCGCGCACGGCGCCCTCGGCGGTGGGCGCGGCGTAGACGCCCTGGACGAGGGGAGGGGAATACCTGTTGGCGCTCATCGGTTCCCACTTTAGTGAACGCGGATGCAGGCCCGACGGATCGGGACCGGCATTCGCCGAGAAGGAGAGAGCATGCTCGCAACGCTTGAGCGCGAGTCGGTCGACCTCAGCGTCCTAGACTGGCCGGTGATGGATGACACCGCAACCGCAGACACGGTCAGCGACCCTCGGCGCGAGTTCGAGGAGCAGGCGATCCCGTACATGGATCAGCTGTACGCCGCTGCCATGCGCATGACGCGCAATCCGGCCGACGCCGCCGACCTCGTACAGGAGACCTTCGTGAAGGCATACGGCTCATGGGCCACCTTCACGCAGGGCACCAATCTCAAGGCGTGGCTGTACCGGATCCTCACCAACACGTACATCAACATCTACCGCAAGAAGCAGCGCGAGCCGTTCCAGGGCACGATCGACGAACTCGAGGACTGGCAGCTCGGCGGCGCCGAATCGACGACGGCTTCGCACAGCCGGTCAGCGGAGGCGGAGGCGATCGACCGGATGCCGGCATCCGTCGTGAAGGACGCTCTCCAGGCCGTGCCGGAGGATTTCCGGCTGGCTGTGTACCTCGCGGACGTCGAGGGATTCGCCTATCAGGAGATCGCCGACATCATGAAGACCCCCATCGGCACCGTGATGAGCCGTCTGCACCGTGGCAGGCGGATGCTGCGGGAGCTGCTGGCCGACTATGCCGTGGAGCGGGGCATCGCCGCGGCTGACACGAGGAGCAGGAAATGAGCGACTGCGGCTGCAACAAGGCGCGTCAGGATCTGGAGGAGTACCTCCGCAACGAAGTGTGCAAGACCGAGCACACCGAGATCCGCGAGCATCTCGAGAGCTGCCCGTCCTGCCGGGACGAGGCTCTCGTCGCGACCACCCTCACCGAGGTCGTCGCGCGCGCCTGCAAGGAGACGGCTCCTGAGGAGCTCCGCGACCAGGTCTTCGCGCGACTGCGCGAGGTGCAGGCCGCCCAGCACTGATTCGGCGTCGCACACCGTCAGTAGGGTGGAGGCATGACCTCCCTCGATGCGCGCGCTGTTCCCGTCGATGCCGTCTCCGCCGAGACTCTGGCCGTAGCCGGATTGGACTACCGACTCGCCGATCTGAGCGATGAAGCGACCGCGCAGAGCTACCAGCGCGCGGTCTCGCGGGGATTCCTCGGTGATGAGCCCGACGCGCAGGCCCTGGCGTTCGGGCAGGCGCCGTTCCAGGCCAGGCGCAACGCGGCGGTGTACGACCCGGCCTCGCCCGCGGCCGACTTCCCCGTCGCGACCGTGAACTCCTGGGTGACTCCGCTCACGGTGCCCGGCGGCGCCGCCGTCGACATGTGGGCGATCAGCGTGGTGACGGTCGCGGCGACCCACCGCCGCCGCGGGATCGCGCGCGCCCTGCTCGAAGGCGAACTGCGTGCGGCCGCCTCGGCGGGAGTGCCCGTGGCCGGCCTCACGGTCTCCGAGGCCACGATCTACGGGCGGTACGGATTCGGGGCCGCGGTTCCCGCTGTGCGACTCGACATCGACGCGCGTCGGGCCGGCTGGGCGGGGCCGACGCCTTCCGGGAGGATCGAGTACCGCGAACGAGAGCAGCTCGCCGATGATCTGGCTGCGGTTCATGAACGCGCACGGCTGCGCCGCCCGGGGCAGATCCCCGGGTGGCGGACGCGCTGGGAGGGGTTCGCGGGACTGTCTCCCTCCGACACCGAGCGCGACAGGGTGCGCGGCGTGCGGTACCTCGACGACGAGGGCGAGCTCCGGGGCGTGCTCGTGTACACGCTCTCCGAGAAGGGCGGTTCCTTCCGCTTCGGTCTGCACGTGCGGATGCTCGTCGCCGAGACGCCGGATGCCACCGCGGCGCTGTGGCGCTTCGCGCTCCAGCACGACCTGGTCGACGACGTGACCGCCGATCTGCGTCCGACGGACGACCCGCTTCCGTGGCTCGTCGCCGACCCGCGCGGTGTCGTGCAGACCGTGCACGACCACGGCTGGTTGCGCATCCTGGACCTGCCGACTGCTCTCGCCGCGCGACACTGGTCTGCTCCGCTCGACACGGTGCTGCGTGTGGAGGATCCGCTCGGCTTCACGGCGGGGGACTGGCGTCTGCGCATCGACCAGTCGGGCGCCGCCGTCGTCGAGTCCGCCGCGGATGACGCCGTCGACGCCCGGCTCGGCGTGGCCGCGCTGTCGGCTCTCTACGCGGGTGGAGTCTCGGCTTCCGCACTCCACGGTGCCGGACTGATCGACGCCGACCCCGGAGTCGTAGAGCGCCTCGACCGGGCGTTCGCGTCTTTCCCCGCCCCGTCGCTAGACATCTGGTACTGAGCGGCTCCTGCGTCGCACCGGGCGGCGTCAGCCCCGCGTGGTGCTCAGAAATAATCTTTACAAAATAATCGGAAAGGTCTTTACCGGAAAGAACCTTTACTATAACCTCGCTTCGAGACGGACTTCATCCGCTCTGCTCGACAACAGTCAACGAAGCCCTTGAGACGAGGTTCCCATGCTCGACAACCGCTGGAGGAAGACCCTTCCTCTCGTCGCCGGCGCCGCCGCGCTCGCGCTCGCGCTCGGCGGATGCGCCCCCGCCGGCGACAGCCCGTCCGCAGATCGACCCCTGCGCATCTGGTCGGGGTCGATGACCCCCATCGCGAACAACTTCAACCCGTTCGCGGTCGACACGGCCACGCACATGACGTACGGCGCGATCTACGAGCCGCTGTTCTTCTTCAACCAGCTGTCCGCAGACGACCCCGTCGGCCTCATCGGGGACTCCTACGAGTTCAACGCCGACGGCACAGTGCTCACCATCAAGATCAAGCCCGACCTGAAATGGAGCGACGACAAAGACCTCACCGCCGAGGACGTCGCGTTCAGCCTCGGGTACGCGTCCAACCTCGACCCCGACATGGTGTCGGCCGACGCGACAGACGCGACGACCGTCGTGGTCACGTACAAGACCCCGAAGTTCACGTCCACGTCGATGATCCTCGGCTCCACATGGATCATCCCCGAGCACATCTGGGCCGACATCACCGACGTCCTCGCAGAGACCAACCCGAACCCGATCGGCTCGGGCCCGTACAAGCTCAAGGCATTCACGGAGGCGGCGTACACGCTCGAGGCGAACCCGCTGTTCCGCGAGGGCGAACCCGATGTCAAAGAGGTGCAGGACGTCGGCATCGACTCGAATCAGTCGTCCGAGGATCTGTTGAAGACGGGCAAGCTCGACTGGGTGGGGCAGTTCGTCGCGAATCCTGACGGGATCACCTCGAACGGGCACATCAGCACGATGAATCAGCAGCAGGACCCGACGGTGATCACGACGTGCGCCGACGTCTCCCTCGGCTGCGAGGGCGCGCAGACCGACCTCGCAGTGCGGCAGGCGCTGAACGTCGCGATCGACCGCGGCGCCATCACCGACAAGGCGTTCGCGGGCCTCTCCGGAGTCGCCTCGCCGAGCTTCGCCCTGCTGCCTCGCGACGAGAAGTGGCTCGGCGATGCCGAGCTCGCCGAGAGTCCGCAGGAGGCGGATGCCGCTGCTGCGGCCGAGATCCTCGAGGCTGCGGGCTACACGAAGGACGATGACGGGTTCTACGGCAAGGGCGGGACGCCGATCGAACTCGATCTCTTCTCGCCGGACGGGTGGACGGACTACAACGACGCAGCCAAGCTGATCAGCGCTCAGGCGGCGAAAGCGGGCATCCGTGTCAACGCGCGCACGGTCTCCGAAGCCGAGTACTGGAGCCAGGTCGCGAACGGCCAGTTCCAGCTCGCGCTGTACGGTCTGACGCAGTCGCTCGTGGCCGATCCCTACTCGAACTACGACCAGTACTTCGCCACGCCCGCCACCGCCGAGGTCGGACAGACCCCCGAGAAGGGCCAGAACTACGCCCGATACACGAACCCGGTCGTCGATGCCGCGGTCGTCCAGGCCGGCAGCACTCTTGACGAGGCCACGAAGAAGGCCGCGTACACGACGATCCAGACGGAGATCGCGCGCGACCTGCCGTACATCCCGGTGGTGCTGAACGCCTCGCAGTCGTTCTTCAACACCTCCGACTTCACCGGATGGCCGACCACCGACGACATGTACGCGGCGCCGCTGCCGTATCTGTCCACGGCATCCGCCGTCGTCCTGACGCACCTGCGTCCGGCGAAGAAGTAGGGAATTCCCGTGGATCGATCCCTGGAGAGGAGGATGGCATGAAGTTCTGGATCCGCCGCATCGTGTTCTATCTCGTGACGCTCTGGGCAGCCATCTCCCTCAACTTCCTCCTGCCCCGCATCCTGCCGGGTGACCCCGTCGCGATCATGTTGGGAAAGCTCCGCCGCGGCGGACGTCAGCTGTCGCAGGAGACGGTCGACGCCGTCACCGCACTGCTCGGAGGCGACAAGGGATCGAGTCTGTGGGAGCAGTACCTCGCCTACTGGGGTCGGATGCTGCACGGTGATCTCGGCGTCTCCTCGACCCGATACCCGACACCGGTGGGCGAGCTCATCGGCCAGGCGCTGCCCTGGACGGTGACGCTCGTGGGAGCGGCCACCATCATCTCGTTCGTCCTCGGCATCATCGGCGGGGCGTGGGTGGGCTGGTTCCGCGGCACCTGGGTCGACCAGTTCGTGCCGGTCACCACCTTCCTGCAGTCCGTTCCGTACTTCTGGCTGGCGCTCGTTCTGGTGGCCGTGTTCTCGGTGCAGCTCGGGATGCTGCCGATCATCGGCGCCTACGACGTGTTCGAGTATCCGTCGGGGCCGGAATGGAGTCTGCCGTTCTTCGGAAGCGTGTTCGTGCACGCTCTGCTGCCCGCCGCAACGATCGTCATCTCTTCGGTCGGCGGCTGGCTCCTGGGGATGCGCAACATGATGGTGCAGACCATGGCCGAGGACTATGTGCTCACGGCCGAGGCGAAAGGGCTGAGGCCGTCCCGCATCCGCAGCGCCTATGCGGCACGCAACGCGTCGATTCCGAGCCTGGCAGGATTCGGGATCGCGCTGGGCTTCGTCGTGGCCGGTTCCATCGTCACCGAGCAGGTCTTCAGCTATCCGGGCATCGGCAAGCTGATGATCCAGGCGGTGCAGGGACTCGACTACGCCCTGATGCAGGGTGTGTTCCTGGTGATCACGCTCACGGTGCTGGCCGCCAACTTCCTCATCGACCTCCTGTACGGCTTCATCGACCCGAGAGTGCGACGCAATGGCTGATCTCCTCACGGCGCCTGCCGACACCACGCACGCGTTGGCGGTGTCACGAGCCCGGCGGACCCTTCCCCCTCTGTCGGGCAAGCTGATCACCGGCATCGTCATGATCGCGGCGATCGTGGTGTTCGGTCTCGTGGGCCCGCTTCTCACGCTCGATCCGCGGGACGCAGGCTTCGACCCGCTGCTGCCGCCGAGCCTCGCGCACCCGTTGGGCACGACGAAGCTCGGCTACGACGTGCTCGCCCAGGTCGCTGTCGGCACGCAGGGGTCGTTGTTCGTCGGCGCGGTCGCCGGTGTCGTCGCGCTGCTGCTGGCCCTGATCTTCGGTGTGCTCGCCGGGTACTTCGGAGGAGCTCTCGACGAGATCCTGATGCTGCTGACGAACATCATGCTCGTGATCCCCGGTCTGCCGCTCGTCATGGTCATCGCGGCCTACGTGCAGCACACCGAAGGGCTCGGAGCGCTGGCTCGCAGTTCGCTGCTCGTCGCGCTCGTGCTCGGGATCACCGGATGGGCAGGGTCGGCGGTCGTGCTTCGGGGCACGGCCCGCTCATTGCGGACACGCGACTACGTCGCCGCCTCCGTGGTCGCTGGGGAGCGGCCGATGCGGGTGATCTTCGTCGAGATCCTGCCCAATCTCGTGCCGCTGCTGGCGGCCCAGCTCATCTTCGGCGTCATCTTCGCGGTGCTGGGGGAGGCCGGTCTTTCCTATCTCGGTCTGGGGCCGACGGGATCGATCACGCTGGGGACCGTGCTCAACGATGCGCAGACGGGCCAGGCCGTCGGCAGCGGCGCATGGTGGTGGTTCGTGCCGCCGGGCGCGATCATCGCGCTGATCGGTACGGGGTTGTCTCTCATCAACTTCGCGATCGACGAGATCGTGAATCCGAAGCTCCGGCTGGCGCCCGCCGCGGCCCGCCGCCAGCGCCGTGCCCGTCGCTCCGGGCGAGGCATCGGCGGAGAGGAGGCCATCGCATGAGCGTTCCCGAGGCCGTTCTGACGGCGCGGAATGTATCGATCGAATACGAGGTGGATCCGCCTGTGCAGGCCGTGCGAGACGTCTCGCTGACCCTGAATCGCGGTGAGATCCTCGGACTCGCAGGAGAGTCCGGGTGCGGGAAGACGACGCTCGCCTATGGGGTGAACCGCCTTCTCAAGGCGCCGGCGCTCATGACGAGCGGGTCGATCACCTTCCACGACCGCTCAGGGACCGACATCGACGTCGTGGGTCTCGACGGAGAGGGTCTGCGGGCGTTCCGGTGGGACAAGATCTCGATGGTCTTCCAGGGGGCGATGAACTCTCTGAACCCCGTGATCGACGTGCGGGCGCAGATCTTCGACATCTTCGACACGCATCGTCGGGGGATGTCGCGGCGGGACAAGCAGGCGAGGGCGGAGGAGCTGCTGACGCTCGTCGGGGTCGACCCTGCTCGATTGTCGTCGTTTCCCCATGAACTCTCCGGTGGCATGCGGCAGCGCATGATGATCGCGATGGCGTTGGCGCTCGACCCGCAGGTGATGATCATGGACGAGCCGACGACGGCGCTGGATGTGGTGGTGCAGCGTGGAATCATCCGAGAGATCATGCGGCTGCGGGAGCGTTTGGGGTTCGCGGTGATCTTCATCACGCACGATCTGCCGATGCTGATCGAGATCAGCGACCGCATCGCGGTGATGCTGCAGGGGCAGATCGTCGAAGAGGGCACAGCGGAGGAGATCTACCGAACTCCGAAGCACGAGTACACGAAGCGGCTGCTCTCGAGCTTCCCGTCCCTGACAGGTGCGCGGGGCGACTTCGTGCGTACGGGTGCGAGCCAGGAGGGCGTTCGATGAGCATGAAGACGGCAGCAGGGACATCGCCGGCCTTGGAGGCGCGGAACCTCGTCAAGGACTTCCATCTGCGCTCCGGCTTCCGCACCACAGCGCTGCACGCGGTCAAGGACGTGTCGTTCACTGTGGCGGCGGGGAAGACGGTCGCGCTGGTGGGGGAGTCGGGCTCGGGGAAGTCGACGATCGCGCGGATGCTGATGAAGCTGGAGACGCCGACATCGGGGCAGATCCTGCTGGACGGGAAGGCGACGGGCAGACGAGGGCGAGAGCTGGCCGCGTATCGATCCGAGGTGCAGATGGTGTTCCAGGATCCGTTCGCGTCCCTCAACCCGTTCCACACGATCGTTCACCATCTGGAGCGTCCGATCCGCATCCACCATCCGCGGCTGACGGGAGCTCAGGTCCGCGAGCGGGCTCTCGAACTCCTCGAGCGGGTGCGCCTCTCCCCGGCCGAGTCGTTCGCGGATCGACGACCGCACGAGCTGTCGGGCGGGCAGCGGCAGAGGGTGGCGATCGCGAGGGCGCTCGCCCCGGGGGCGCGATTCATCGTGGCCGACGAGCCCGTGTCGATGCTGGACGTGTCGATCCGGCTCGGAGTGCTGAATCTGCTCGCCGATCTTCAGCGGGAAGAGAACCTCGGCGTCCTGTACATCACCCATGACCTTGCGACCGCCCGCCACTTCAGCGACGAGATCATGGTGCTCTACAAAGGCGACGTCGTCGAGTGGGGCCCCGCGGACGAGGTCATCCTGAACCCTCAGCACGACTACACGAGGACCCTTCTCGCCGCCGCACCCGAACCCGAGAACCTCGGACGTCTGCGCGACGAGGTCCGCGCCGAACTCGGCGGCCTCTGACACCGCACCGATTCGAATCGTGCCGACGCCCCGCCTTCCTCCCGAGGCCGCGCCGCTCGAGCGACTCGCAGTACACCCACCAGCAGCGAAAGGAGCAACCATGTCGCAGATCGACCCCGGGACATCGTCGTGGCTGCGCCTGCGCAACGACCGCGAGGCGCTGCGGCTGTTCCTCGAGCACGGCGCTCTCACCCGCAGCCGCCTCGGCGAGCTGTCGGGGATGTCGAAGCCGACTGCGACCCAGATGATCGCACGGCTCGAGCGCGCCGAGCTGCTCCACCCCGTCGGCGAGGTCGCCGGCAGCCGCGGTCCCAGCGCGGTGAGCTGGGGCGTTCGCGACGACCAGGTCACCGGAGTCGCCGTGAACATGCTCGACGACGGCATCCAAGCGGTCCTCGTCGACGCGCTCGGTGCCGAGCATCCGACCGTGGAAGTGCCCACGCACGGCGAACATCGTTCGCCCGAACGAGACGTCGGACGCGCGATCCAGGCCGCCTGCACCGCGTCGCGCGTGGACCGTCGCACCGTCGAGACGGTCGTCGTCGGACTCCAGGCCGCCGTCAGCGGCGACGCCGACACGCTCTCGCTCACGGACTCGCTGCCCGGCTGGCCCTCTTCCGGTTCCCGAGCTCGGATCGAGACCGGACTCGGCGTCTCTGCGATGCTCGAGAACGACGTCAATCTCGCGACGATGGCTGAGCGTTCGTTCGGCGTCGCCCAGGAGGCCGGCAGCTTCGCACTCCTGTGGATCGGCGTGGGTCTCGGTGTCGGCATCGATCTCGACGGCGTCATCCACCGCGGAGCCCATGGCGGAGCGGGCGAGATCGGCTATCTGACCGTCTCGGCAGGCCCTGGTGAACCGGGGGCGGTGACGACGTCCCTGCTCGGCTCCGCGTTCGTGTCGGAGCTGGCGGGTGCTCCCCGGTATCCGGCGGGGTTGGCCGCGCTCGCCGCCGACGACGGCGCACTGCGAACGATCGCCGAGCGGATCGCCGTGACGATCGAGCCCGTGCTCGCGGTGCTCGACCCCCAGCTGGTCGTGCTGGGCGGTCCCACCTCGCTGGCAGGCGGCGGGCGTCTGGCGGAACTCGTCGCGGCGCGCACGCGCAGCGACGAGCGCCCGATGCCGGAGGTCCGCCTCAGCAGCACCGGCGACAGCGCCGTGCTCGCCGGCGCGCGCAGTCTCGTCGTCGAGCAGATCCGCACCCGCCTCGAAGACCGAATCCCCACGCAGTGACCACCGGTCACGAACACAGAGAGCACAAGGAGAGCAGATGAAACTCGCCATCGTCGGCGGTGGATCGACCTACACCCCGGAGCTGATCGACGGCTTCATCCGGCTTCAGAAGGAGCTTCCGATCGAAGAGCTCGTCCTCGTCGACACCGATCAGACGAGGCTCGATCTGGTCGGCGGCATGGCACGACGCATGTTCGCCCGTGGCGGCCACCCCGGTCGCCTGACGACGACGAGCGATCTCGTCGCCGGTGTCTCCGATGCGGATGCGGTGCTCGTCCAGCTGCGCGTCGGCGGTCAGGACGCCCGCGAGCAGGATGAGAGCTGGCCGCACGACGTCGACTGCATCGGCCAGGAGACGACGGGCCCCGGCGGGCTCGCGAAGGCGCTGCGCACGGTTCCGGTGGTGCTGCGCATCGCCGACGTCGTGCGAGCGCATGCCAAGCCGGACGCCTGGATCGTCGACTTCACGAATCCGGTCGGCATCGTCACCCGCGCGCTCCTCCAGGCAGGTCACCGTGCCGTCGGGCTGTGCAACGTCGCCATCGGGTTCCAGCGCCGGTTCGCGGCGGACGCGGGTGTCGAGGCCGATCGCGTGACGCTCGCCCACGTGGGCCTGAACCACCTCACCTGGGAACGCGGTGTCTTCGTCGACGGCGTCGACACGCTGCCCCGTGCTCTCGAGACGCGCCTCGGCGAACTCGCCGACGAGGTCGAGCTGGCTCCTGCGCTCCTGGCGCAGCTCGGCGTGATCCCCTCGTACTACCTGCGCTACTACTATGCGCACGACGAGGTGCTGCACGAGCAGAGGCACGCGGCCACGCGGGCGCAGGAGGTGCGGGCGATCGAGCACGAGCTGCTCGCGATCTATGCGGATGCCGCCGTCGACACCAAGCCCGAGATTCTCGAGAGGCGCGGCGGCGCGTTCTACTCCGAAGCGGCGATCGAGCTTCTCATCGCGATCCGCGGAGGTACGGATCTGCCGCGCGTGGTGAACCTGCGCAACGACGGTGTGCTGCCCTTCCTGCCCGACGATCACGTGATCGAAGTGCCCGCCCGACACGTCGGCGGCCGTTTCGTGGCCGAGCCCGTCGCGGCTCTGCCCGACGACATCACCGGGCTCATCAGCGCGGTCGCCGGGTACGAGCGTCTCGCCCTCGACGCCGCGCTCCACGGCGGGCGCGACCGGGTGCTGCGCGCCATGCGCGCCCATCCGCTCGTGCTGCAGCACGATCGGGCCGAGAAGCTCACCGACCTGCTGCTCACGGCGAACTCCCGATTCCTGGAGTGGGCGTGACCTGCGAATCCGATCTGATCCTCGCAGTCGACGGCGGCGGCTCCAAGACCGACGTCGTACTGCTCGACACCGACGGCGCCGTGCTCGCGTGGGAGCGCGGGCACGGTTCGAGCCCGCAGCTCGAGGGACTCGACGAGTCGGTGCGCATCATCGACGCGCTCGTCGACCTCGTGCTCGACGGTCGCGACACTCGGCGCCTGGCGCATGTCGGGCTCTACCTCTCCGGCCTCGACCTGCCCGATGAGATCGACGCGTTCCGCAGTGCGATCGAGCATCTGTCCTGGGCTCGAGGGCCGCACGTCGCCGAGAACGACCTGCACGCCTTGCTCAGGGCGGGCACCGACGCGGCGGACGCGGTCGCCGTCATCTGCGGCACCGGCATGAACGCGATCGGCGTCCGCAGCGACGGCGCCGTCGTGCGGTTCCCCGCCCTCGGCCCGCTCTCCGGCGACTGGGGCGGAGGGAGCGAACTGGGCGACGCCGTCGTCTGGCATTCCGCGCGGGCGGAAGACGGCCGAGGCCCGTCGACGAGTCTGCACGCGATGCTTCTCGACGCGGTCGGTGCTCCCAGCGTCAGCGCGCTCATCGAAGATGTGCACCTGGGACGGCGCGACGACGGTTTCGCGCGGCTCGCCCCGCTCATCTTCGACGCGGCGCTGGCAGGCGATGCGGTGGCGCGCGGTGTCGTGCAGCGACAGGGCGACGAGGTCGTCTCGTACGTCGCGGCCTGCATCGCACGTCTGGGATTGCAGGACCAGGACGTGCCCGTCGTGTTCGGCGGCGGGGTCGCACGGGGCAGGGATCCGCTGCTGCTCGAGAGCATCGCAATCGGACTCGCTGAGCGGGCGCCGCGTGCGAACCTGGAGATCGTCGACGCCCCGCCCGTGCTCGGTGCTGCTCTGCTCGCACTCGGCGACGGGGGAGCGGATGCGGCCGCGCTCGCGCGCGCGGCGGCTTCTCTGAGCACGGATGAGCGGTTCTCTCAGCGGCTGACGGCATCCGTCCGCTGACCTGGAGCGCAAGAAAGGGCGCCTCGACCTTCCCGGTCGAGGCGCCCTTTCGTGTACGTGCGGGTCAGCCGAGGGTGAGCGCTTCGCGCAGCAGTGCTGCCTGCTGTGCAGCGTGCACCTTCGAAGAGCCGGTGGCGGGCGAGGCCGACGCGGGCCGCGAGACGGGGCGGAAGGTGCGGTCGCCGGGAACATCGGCGAACGCGAGGGCGAGGAACGGCCAGGCCCCCTGATTCTCGGGCTCCTCCTGAACCCACACCAGCTCGGCGTTCGGGTACGAGTCGGTGATGGCCTTCAGCTCGTCGATCGGCGTCGGATACAGCTGCTCCAGGCGCACCAGCGCGATCTCGGGGTTCGGGTTCTTCTCGAGTTCCGCGCGCAGATCCCAGTGCACCTTGCCGGAGTGCACGAGCACGCGCTTGACGGCGGAGCGGTCGAGACCGCGGTCGTCGTCGAGCACCGGCTCGAATCGACCGCGGGTGAACGCCTCCACCGGGCTCGTCGCACCGCGCAGGCGCAGCATGGCCTTGGGCGTGAACACGATCAGCGGCTTGCGGGGCCGGGCGTAGGCCTGACGACGCAGCAGGTGGAAGTGCGATGCCGGAGTGGACGGACGGGCGACGATCATGTTCTCCTGCGCGCACAGCTGCAGGAAGCGCTCGATGCGGGCCGACGAGTGGTCGGGTCCCTGGCCCTCGTATCCGTGGGGGAGTAGCAGCGTCACGCTGGACTGCTGGCCCCACTTCTGCTCGGCCGCCGAGATGTACTCGTCGATGACCGACTGGGCGCCGTTGACGAAGTCGCCGAACTGCGCCTCCCACAGCACCAGCGCCTCAGGCGCCTCCACCGAGTACCCGTACTCGAAGCCGAGCGCGGCGTACTCGCTGAGCAGCGAGTCGTAGACGAAGAAGCGGCCCTGCGAATCCGACAGGTTCGACAGCGGCAACCACTCCTGACCGTTCGCACGGTCGTGCAGCGTCGCGTGGCGCTGCACGAAGGTGCCGCGGCGCGAGTCCTGACCGGCGAGACGCACGGTGGTGCCTTCGACGAGCAGCGAGCCGAAGGCGAGGAGCTCGCCGAAACCCCAGTCGATCCCGCCGTTGCGGCTCATGTCGAGACGCTTGTCGAGCAGCTGCTGGATCTTCGGGTGCACAGTGAAGCCCCCGGGCTTGTTCACGAACGCGTCGCCGATGAGCTGGATCACCTCGTTCGGAACCCCGGTGATCTCGGGGGCGCCCACCTGCTCGTCGACCGGCAGCAGATCGGGAGCGATCGGAGTCGCACCCGTCTCGGCCGCGTGCGTCTCGGCGAATGCGATCTCGAGGCGGTTCTGGAAGTCGGCCTTGGCCTGGTCGTACTCCTCCTCGGTGATGTCGCCGCGGCCGACGAGCGACTCGGTGTAGAGCTTGCGCACCGAGCGCTTCGCCTGGATCAGATCGGTCATCAGCGGCTGGGTCATCGAGGGGTCGTCGCCCTCGTTGTGACCGCGGCGGCGGTAGCACACCAGGTCGATCACGACGTCTCGATGGAAGCGCTCGCGGTATTCGAACGCCAGCTGAGCGACATGGATGACGGCTTCGGGGTCGTCGCCGTTCACGTGGAAGACGGGGGCCTGGATCGTCTTGGCGACGTCGGTGGAGTACACCGAGGTGCGGCCGTCGTTCGGCGTGGTGGTGAAGCCGACCTGGTTGTTCACGACCACGTGGATCGTGCCGCCCGTGCGGTAGCCGCGCAACTGCGACATCTGCAGAGTCTCGACGACGACGCCCTGGCCCGCGAAGGCCGCATCGCCGTGGACGAGGATGGGCAGCCAGGTGAACGTGCCGATCGGCTTGCGGTCCTGCTTGGCACGCACGATGCCTTCGAGGACGCCGTCGACGGTCTCGAGGTGCGAGGGGTTCGCTGCGAGGTAGACGGGCAGTTCGGCGCCGTCCTCGGCGACGAAGGTGCCCTCGGTGCCGAGGTGGTACTTCACGTCACCGGAACCGCGCTGGTTGCCCGGAGTCTGGTGACCCTCGAACTCCTGGAACACCTGGCCGTAGGTCTTGCCGGCGATGTTGGTGAGGACGTTCAGGCGTCCGCGGTGGGCCATGCCGATCGCGGCGCCCTCGAGGCCCGCGTTCGCGGCGCCCTGGAGGATCTCGTCGAGCAGCGGGACGAGGGATTCTCCGCCCTCGAGCGAGAAGCGCTTCTGTCCGACGAACTTCGTCTGCAGGAAGGTCTCGAACGCCTCGGCCTCGTTGAGCTTGCGGAGGACCCTCAGCTGCTCGTCGTGGCCGGGCTTCTGGTACTTGACCTCGACCTTCTCCTGGAACCACCGGCGCTGCTCGGGGTCCTGGATGTGCATGTACTCGATGCCGAGGGTGCGGCAGTAGGAGTCGCGCAGCACGCCGAGGATGTCGCGGAGCTTCGCGATGCGCTTGCCGCCGAAGCCTCCGGTGACGAACTCGCGATCGAGATCCCAGAAAGTGAGGCCGTGATTCTCGATCTCGAGGTCGGGGTGCGAGCGCTGCACGTACTCGAGCGGGTCGATGTCGGCCATCAGGTGCCCGCGCACGCGGAACGAGTTGATGAGCTCCTGCACCCGGGACTGCTTGTCGACGCGCTCGGCGAGGTCGACCGCGATGTCTGGGTTCCAGTGGATCGGAGCGTAGGGGATGCGGAGAGCGGCGAAGATGTCCTCGTAGAAGCCGCGCTGTCCGATGAGCAGCTCGTGCACCTTCTTCAGGAACTCGCCCGATCCGGCGCCCTGGATCACGCGGTGGTCGTAGGTGCTGGTGAGCGTGATCGTCTTGCCGATCGCGAGCTCGTTCAGCGTCTTCTCGCTCGCGCCCTGGAACTCGGCCGGGTACTCGAGCGCGCCGGCGCCGATGATGCAGCCCTGACCCTTCATCAGACGGGGAACGGAGTGCACCGTGCCGATGCCGCCTGGATTGGTGAGCGACACCGTCGTGCCCTGGAAGTCCGCCGCGGTCAGCTTGTTGCCGCGGGCACGGGTGACGAGGTCCTCGTAGGCGATGAGGTACTCGTTGAACGTCATGGTGTCGGCGCGCTTGATGCTGGGAACCATGAGGGCGCGGGTTCCGTCGGGCTTCGGCAGATCGATCGCGATGCCGAGGTTGACGTGCGCCGGGGCGACGACCGACGGCTTGCCGTCTACTTCGGCGTAGAACACGTTCTGGCTGCGGAACTCGTCGAGAGTGCGGATCAGCGCCCAGCCGATGAGGTGCGTGAAGCTGATCTTGCCGCCACGGGTCCGGGCCATGTGGTTGTTGATGACGATGCGGTTGTCGATCATCAGCTTCGCGGGCACCGTGCGAACGCTGGTCGCGGTCGGAACGGTGAGCGACTCGTCCATGTTCGCCGCGAGGGTCTTGGGCAGGCCGCGCAGCGGGGTGACCTTGTCCTCGTCGACGGGGGCGGCGACGGAGCTGGCTTCCTTCACCGCCGGCTTGGGAGCCTGGGCGGGGATCGGAGCGGATGCGGCCGGCTTGGCGGTCGTGCGGGCGACGGGCTGGGCGCCGATGACCGGGATCGGGGCGGTCACGGGGTGAGCGGTCTCGGTGGGAGCGGCCTGACGAGCGGAGGATCCGGCCGTGTCGGCCTCGTACTTCTCCAGAACCGGCCACCACTCCTTGTCGACGGAGTCGCGGTTCGTCTTGAACTGCTCGTAGAGCTCTTCCACGAGCCAGGAATTGGCTCCGAACCCCCCGTCGCCCCCGCCGCCGGTCACCTGGTTCGACACGCTCGATCGCCCTCTTTCATCGCTGAATCTCACATGTGCTCGCGCAGGCGCAGGATGCGCTCGGGTCTGCACACTCTCAACCATCAAGCCTAACGTGTTTCCATCGCCGATTCGTCGCGACGGCGCGCCACGCGGCGGCATATCTCGCTACCGTGGAGACATGGAGTTCGCAGGCAAGCAGCCCACCGTCGATCTGACCTATTCGGACGTCTTCCTGGTGCCACGCCGATCGGGTGTCACGAGCCGCCTGCAGGTCGATCTGACCCCGCACGACGGCACACCGGCGACGCTGCCGCTGGTGGCCTCCAACATGAACTCCGTCACCGGTCCTCGGATCGCCGCCGTGCTGGCTCGTCGCGGTGGGCTCGGCGTGCTGCCTCAGGACATGCCCCTGCAGGATCTCGACGCGGCGATCCGTGACGTGAAGTCGCAACCCGTGCTGTGGGACACGCCCATCGTTCTGCCTCCTTCGGCGTCCGTGGCGGATGCTCTCCGGCTGCTTCCGGCGACGGCAGGGCACGGCATCGTGGTGGCGACGGGCGACGCCCCGTACGACGTCGAGGCGATCCTCGGCATCCTTCCGGCCACCAGGCTCGCCACCGCGCTGCTCGATGCGCAGCTCGGCGACCTCGTGCACGCGGGCACCCCGGCGCTCGACGCGGACGACATCGGCTCGGAGCGCCACGCCTTCGACGTGATCACCGAGGCGGGTGTCGAGATGGTCTCGGTCGTTCACCACGGCCATCTCGTCGGAACGCTCAGCGCACGCAGCGCCCTGCGCTCCACGCTGTACGGTCCGGCTCTCGACGCCGACGGACGCCTCGCCGTCGCGGCGGCGATCGGCATCAACGGCGACGTCGCCTCGAAGGCTAAGGCACTCGCCGGTGCCGGCGTCGATGTGCTCGTCCTCGACACGGCCCACGGCCATCAGGAAGGGATGCTGCGTGCGCTGTCCGAGGTGTCCGCTCTGGGCCTGGGGCTTCCGATCGTCGCCGGCAACATCGTCACGGCCGAGGGCGTGCGCGACATGGTCGAGGCGGGGGCATCGATCCTGAAGGTCGGCGTGGGCCCGGGGGCCATGTGCACGACCCGCATGATGACGGCGGTCGGCCGCCCGCAGTTCTCGGCGGTCCTCGAGACCGCAGAGGCCGCTCGCGAACTCGGCGCCCACGTCTGGGCCGACGGAGGAGTGCGCTATCCGCGGGACGTGGCTCTGGCTCTCGCCGCGGGAGCGGCATCCGTCATGATCGGGTCGTGGTTCGCCGGCACCATCGAGGCCCCGGGCGAACTGCAGCGCGACACCGACGGCCGCCTCTACAAGGAATCGTGGGGGATGGCCTCGACGAAGGCGGTGCAGGCGCGCTTCGGCCGCCTCGACGCGTACGAGCGCGCCCGCAAGGAGCTGTTCGCCGAAGGCATCTCCTCGTCGAAGATCTACCTCGACCCGTTGCGCCCCGGGGTGGAGGACCTGCTCGACATGATCACCTCAGGCGTCCGCTCGTCCTTCACCTACGCCGGCGCCTCGTCGGTGCCCGAGTTCCATGAGCGCGCGCACGTGGGTCTCCAGTCCGCGGCCGGATACGAAGAGGGCAAGGCCCTGCCGGTGAGCTGGTAGGAGCCCCGGCGTCCGCCCCTCACACAGCCGGATTCGGTACAATCGTGACCACCATGGACGACCCTCCCAGTTGCAGTAGATCGCCCCACCGCCCGCCTCTCGATAGCGAGAGGAGACTCTGATGGATTACATCCTTCTGGGCGTGGGGCTCCTGCTCACGATCGGGACCGGCCTGTTCGTCGCGAGCGAGTTCGCTCTGGTCAATCTCGATCGTGCCGATCTCGAAGCTCGCCGAGCGCGCGGCGAAACGAGGCTGTCGCTCACGATCGGCGCACTCCGGCACACATCCACGCACCTCTCGGCTGCACAGCTCGGCATCACGCTGACGACTCTCCTCACCGGTTACACGATGGAGCCGGCACTGTCGAATCTCCTGCGGCCGACTCTCACGGCCTGGAACATCCCCGAAGCGGCCATCGCTCCCATAGCGACCATCGTCGCGATGGTCGTCGCGACAGCGCTGTCGATGATCCTGGGCGAACTCGTCCCGAAGAACTTCGCGCTGGCGCTGCCGCTCGCGACGGCGAAGCTCGTCATCCCGTTCCAGGTCGCGTTCACGACCGTGTTCAAGCCGGCTGTGATCGTGCTGAACGGCAGCGCCAACGGCGTCTTGCGCGGGATGGGCATCGAGCCCAAGGAAGAGCTCTCGGGTGCGCGCACCGCTGAGGAGCTCTCCTCTCTCGTGCGTCGTTCGGCGAGCGCCGGTGTGCTCGAGGAGGACACCGCCACCCTGCTCGATCGCACTCTGACCTTCGCCCGTCTCACAGCCGCCGACGTGATGACTCCTCGCCCGAGCATGCATGCGATCGCTGCGGGGGATTCCGCGGACGACGTCATCCAGCTCGCCCGCCGCACGGGGCACAGCCGCTTCCCGGTGTACGACGACGACCTCGACGACATCACCGGCGTCGTGCACCTGAAGGCGGCGATCTCCGTGCCGCGTGACCGCCGGGCCGAGGTGCCGGTCGGCGCCCTGGCCACCGAGCCGCTGCGCGTGCCCGAGACGGTGCACGTCGACGGACTCATCTCCGAACTGCGCGCCCGCGGCTATCAGCTCGCCGTGGTGGTCGACGAGTACGGCGGCACGGCGGGACTGGTCACACTCGAAGACCTCGTCGAAGAGATCGTCGGCGAGGTCTCGGACGAGCACGATCGCACCAGGGCCGGAGTGATCGTGGGCCGAGATGGCGTCACGTTCCCCGGCGAGCTGCGCCCGGACGAGTTGCGCAGCCGCGCCGGCGTCGACGTGCCCGAGGGCGACGTGTACGACACCGTCGCCGGCTACGTCATGAGCGTGCTCGAGCGCGTTCCTGTTGTGGGCGACGAGGTCCCCCTCGATTCCGGGCTCCTGCAGGTCGTGCGGATGGACGGCCGTCGTATCGACCGCATCCGCTACGTCCCGAGCGCGGACACGGACACCGAGGGGGTGGAGCGATGAGCGACTGGGCAGGAATCGTCTGGCTCGTCGTGCTGCTCCTCGGCAACGCCTTCTTCGTCGGCGCCGAGTTCGCCGTCATCTCCGCGCGCCGCTCGCAGATCGAGCCCCGTGCCGAGATGGGCTCACGTCCGGCCAAGACCGCGCTCTTCGCGATGGAGCATGCGACGCTCATGCTCGCGACCTCGCAGCTGGGCATCACGATCTGCTCGCTGCTGATCCTGAACGTGTCCGAGCCTGCGATCCACCACCTGCTGGCGGCGCCCATGCACGCCTTCGGATGGGCGGATGCCGCGGTCGACGCGGCGTCCTTCGCGATCACGCTCCTCATCGTGTCGTTCCTGCACGTCGTGTTCGGCGAGATGGTGCCCAAGAACCTCGCCTTCTCGGTTCCTGATCGCGCCGTGCTGCTGCTCGCCCCGCCGCTGGTGTGGGTGTCGAAGGTCTTCATGCCCGTCATCTGGGTGCTGAACGCCTCGGCGAACGGCGTGCTGCGTCTCTTCCGCGTCGAACCGAAGAACGAGGCAGCGTCGACGTTCACGCTCGAGGAGGTGGCCACGATCGTCGATCAGTCCCGCCGCGAGGGCATTCTCGCCGACACGGCGGGTGCGGTGGCTGCGGCCGTGGAGTTCACGGACAAGAAGGCCCGTGACATCGCAGTGCCACTGAGTCAGCTCGTGACGCTTCCGCCGTCGACGACGCCGGATGACATCGAGAAGGCCGTGGCGCGCTACGGGTTCTCGCGATACGTGATCGTCGACGAGACGAGCGCGCCGATCGGCTACGTGCATCTCAAGGACATCCTGCGCGCCTCGGACGGTCCGAACGCCGCCGCGAAGCTCGCCGAACCCGTGCCGGCCAAGCGCATCCACCACATGGTGCCGGTGCAGGAGGACACGGATCTCGAGGACGCGCTCGCCCTCATGCGCCGTGCTGGTCGCCACCTCGCGAAGGTGCGCGACGCTCACGGCGAGACCATCGCGGTGCTCTTCCTCGAGGACATCCTGGAAGAGCTGGTCGGCGAGGTCCGCGACGCGACCCGTCGGGTGCGCGGTCACTGACCGCGCACCCGAACCGGGTCAGCGCCAGCGTGCGCGCTCGTACTGGGGCGGCCAGGCCACCTCGGCGTCGAGCTCGTGCGCGGCACGGAGCGCGAAGTGCGGATCGCGCAGCCATTCACGACCGGCGAAGATCGCATCGGCCCGGCCCTCGACGAGCACCTGCTCGGCCTGGGCCGCCGCCGTGATCAGCCCCACGGCCGTGGTCGGGATCCGGCCGCCCTGGCGGACGGTCTCGGAGAGCTCGACCTGGTAACCGGGGAACACGCTGATCTGCTGGTGGGCGACGAGCCCGCCGCTGGAGACGTCGATGAGATCGGCGCCGTGCTCCTCGGCCCAGGTGGCGACGGTCGTCGCCTCCTGCGCGTCGAAGCCGCCGGGGGCGTGGTCGGTGGCCGAGATGCGCACGAACAGCGGCACGTCGGCGCCGACCTCGCCGCGCACGGCATCGACGACGCGCAGCAGCAGGCGCGCCCTGTTCTCCAGCGTTCCGCCGTACTCGTCGGTGCGGAGATTCGACAGGGGAGACAGGAACTGGTGCAGGAGATAGCCGTGCGCGCCATGGATCTCGATGACGTCGAACCCGGCATCCACCGCGCGACGGGCCGACGCGGTGAAGGCTGCCACGATCTCTTCGATGCCGGCGGCGTCGAGGGCGACCGGTTCGGCGAATCCTTCGAAGGCCACAGCCGAAGGCGCAGCGGTCGTCCAACCGCCGTCCGAGGCGGGGACCGAGCCGCGGTCGGCCGCCCAGGGCCACCAGGTCGATGCCTTGCGACCGGCGTGGGCGAGCTGGATCCCGGCCTGCGCCCCGCGGTCGTGGATCGCCTGCACCACGGGAGCCCAGGCATCCCGCTGCTCGTCGTTCCACAGTCCCGCATCGCGCGGCGAGATGCGCCCCTCGGGGACGACGGCGGTCGCCTCGGCGACGACGAGGCCCGCGCCTCCGGAGGCGAACTGGGCGAGGTGGGTGTGATGCCACTCCTGCACGACGCCGTCGACGGCGCTGTACATGCACATCGGCGACACCCACAGGCGGTTGCGGAACGTGACGGATCTGATGGTGGAGGGGGAGAAGAGGATGCTCACGCTTCGACGGTAGTGTCTTCGCGACCGGGTGAGGGCCGCCGCACTAACGTGGAGTCATGGTCGATGTCCGCACCTGGTCGCGCAGCGACACCGTGCAGTTCGTGCACGTGCCGACGCCGAGTGACGACAAGTACTCGCGTGGAGTCGTGGCGCTGCGCACGGGGTCGGCCGCGTACCCCGGAGCTGCGGTGCTCGGGGTCGAGGCGGCATGGCGCACCGGCGCCGGATTCGTCCGGTACGTCGGCCAGGAACGGCCGGCGGATGCCGTGCTGGCCCGCCGTCCGGAAACCGTCGTCGGCGCTGACGTCGGACGTTCGCGCGTCGGCGCCTGGGTGATCGGGTCGGGCACCGACCCGGCGGAGCGCACCGACGACGAGAGCCGGGCCCTCCGCGAGATCCTCGCCGGTGACGTTCCGGTCGTGATCGACGCCGGTGCACTGGATCTGGTGACCGGCGCAGCCGCTCCTTTCGTGATCACCCCGCACGCGGGAGAGTTCGCGCGTCTGCAGGAGACCCTGCGTCTGCGGGGCGCGACGGGGGAGAGCCGCGAAGACGCCGTCGTGCGGGTCGCTCGAGCGGTCGGCGGCGCAGTTCTGCTCAAAGGCTCTCGCACGCTGATCGCCGATGAAGCCGGTGCAATCCTCGCCGTCGAGGAGACCACCTCGTGGCTGGCGACGGCCGGCACCGGCGACGTGCTGGCCGGAGTGATCGGCGCCGTCCTGGCAGCGAACCCCGCTCGTCCCATCGCGGAGGCCGCTGCGGCAGGCGCCTGGCTGCACGGCCGGGCCGCGCGGATCGCCGCGGGAGTCATCGGAGCCGGCGTCGTGGGCCGCGGCCATCCCGTGGTCGCTCTCGACGTGGCGAGGGCTCTGCCCCGAGCCGTCGGGGACGTACTCGCGTGACGCGCTCGGGCAGCGCGCGCACGGCTGTCCTGTGGACCGCCTTCCTGCTCGTGCATGCGGTGGTCGCCGTGGCCGGATGGATCTTGCCCAGCCAGCCGATGGGCGACGTCGTGCTCGTGTACGAGCCCTGGGCGGCGTCGGCTCTGAGCGGCGGGCCGATCGTCGGCGTCACCGAGACCTGGGTGTACCCGCAGCTCGCGCTTGTGCCCATGCTCGCCGCGAAGATCCTGTCGCTGCCTCTGATCGGCGGCCTGGGCGCATCCGGGGCCTACCTGATCGCCTGGGCGCTCATGATCACCGTGCTCGACGCGCTTGCTTTCGGAGTTCTCACGAGGCGCAGCTCGGCCCAGCCACGCCGGATCGCGGCGTGGTTCTGGTGCGCCGCACTGCTGTTCCTCGGTCCCATCGCGCTCTACCGCATCGATGCGGTCACGGTGCCGTTGGCGGTGATCGCCGGGTTGTGGCTCACGCGCCGACCCGTCATCGCGGCCGCGCTGCTCACGGCCGGTGCGTGGATCAAGATCTGGCCGGGTGCGCTGCTCGTGGCGGCCGTCGTCGCAGGCAGGGCGCGGTTGCGGATGCTGTTCGCCGCCGCCCTTGTGACCGCCGGAGTCGTCGCCGTCCTCTTCCTGCTCGGCGCCCGCGCCGAGATCTTCGGCTTCCTCACAGAGCAGACCGGGCGAGGGCTGCAGATCGAGGCCGTGGCGGCGACGCCGTTCCTCTGGCTCGCGATGACGGGAGGCGCACGCATCGAGTACAGCTTCGACATCCTCACGTTCCAGATCGTCGCCCCCGGTGCGGATGCCGTCGGCTCCGTGCTCACACCGCTCATGCTCCTGGTCGTGCTCGCCGTGGCCGCGATCGGGGCGGTCAAGGCGGTTCGGCGAGCCGCGTTCTCGCGGCTGTTCCCGCCGCTCGCCCTGTCGCTCGTCGTGGCGTTGATAGCCGTGAACAAAGTCGGCTCGCCGCAGTTCCAGACCTGGCTCTTCGCCCCGGTGATCCTCTGGCTGGTGCTCGATCGCACCAGGGCGAAGGTTCCCGCGGCCATCGTCCTCGCGCTGGCCGCTCTGACCTGCCTGGTCTACCCGCTGAACTACGACGCTCTGCTGCGGGCCGAGTTCCTGCCGATCCTCGTGCTGAGCGTCCGAAACATCCTGCTCCTCGTCCTTCTCATCGTCGGCATCCGCGCTCTCGTGCGCGTGCCATCCACCCCACCCGCAGTCAAGGAGTGACCATGCTCATCGCCTTCTCCGTCGCACCCAGCGGCGCCCCGTCAGACGGCTCGGACCACGACGACGCCTCCGTGCACGACGCGGTCGCCGCCGCGGTCAGAGTCGTCCGGGAATCTGGTCTTCCGCACCGGACGACCAGCATGTTCACCGAGGTCGAAGGCCCCGATTGGGACACGGTGATGGATGTTGTCAAGCGGGCGACCGAAGCCGTCATGCCCTTCGGGTCACGCGTGTCGCTGGTGCTGAAGGCCGACATCCGTCCCGGATACTCGGGAGAGCTCGACGCGAAGATCGAACGCCTCGAGCAGGCGATCGACGAATCTCCCGACCGGTAGCATGGACAGGTGAATCCCTCGACTGAATCGAGGGGTGCGGCGAAGAGGGCGCTCCTCTCCCTCGCCATCGGCAGCTTCGGAATCGGCATGACCGAGTTCGTCGTCATGGGCCTTCTGCCCGACATCGCGACCGACCTTCTCCCGACGCTCTGGGCATCCAGCCCCGAAGACGCTCTCAGCCAAGCAGGCTGGCTGATCTCGCTCTACGCACTCGGCGTCGTCGTCGGAGCCCCGACCATCGCCGGGTTCGTCGCGCGTTTTCCGCGGCACCGCGTCATGATCGCCCTCGCGCTCGCACTGACCGCCTTCAACGCGCTCACGGTCGTGCTGCCCAGCTTCGAGCTGGTCGGCGCGTCGCGCTTTCTCGCCGGCCTGCCGCACGGCGCCTATTTCGGCATCGGCGCCCTGGTCGCCGCCGACGTCATGGGACCGGGGAACCGAGCCAAGGGGGTCGCCTTCATCCTCACCGGACTGACGATCGCGAACGTCGTCGGCGTGCCGTTCGGGACGTTCCTCGGTCAGCAGTGGGGCTGGAGGGTCGCGTTCGGCGTGGTCGCGGGCGTGTTCGCTCTTGCGACGCTCTGCATCGCCTTCTTCGTGCCCGAGCATCCGGGGGAACCTGGTCGGACGATGCGAGCCGAGCTGCGCGTCTTCCGGATCCGGCAGGTGTGGTTCGCGCTCGGCGTCGGCGCGATCGGGTTCGGCGGCTTCTTCGCCGTGTACAGCTACATCGCCCCCGTCGTCACCGACATCGCCGGCTCGCCCGAATGGGTCGTTCCGATCGTGCTCGTGCTCATGGGACTCGGCATGACCGCGGGCAACCTCGTCGGCGGTCATCTCGCCGACATCAGCGTCAAGCGCACCCTGCTGCTCGGCCTCGCGGTTCTCGCGGCGATGCTCGTTCTGCTGGCCCTGCTGTCCTTCTGGATCGTGTCGCTCGCGATCATGGTGTTCATCGTCGGCTTCGTCTCGTCGGTGCTCAGCCCGACGATCCAGACGCAACTCATGGACGTCGCCGAGGACAACCAGTCGATCGCGGCGGCGCTCAACCACTCCGCCCTGAACATCGGCAACAGCCTCGGCGCGTTTCTCGGCGGCGCGGTCATCGCCTTCGGCTGGGGCTTCACCGCACCCGCCTGGACGGGCGCGGCCCTCGCGCTCGCCGGTCTGCTGATCGCTGTGGTGTCGTATCGTGCGGAGCCCGTCCGGACGGCCCAGGTCCGGTCGTAGAGTGTGGGGATGGACGTCCCCGAAGAGCTGCCGGTCGCCGGAACCGTGGTCCTGTTGCGAACCGGAGAGCACGGCCTCGAGGTGCTGCTGATGCGCCGCCCGGAGCGCGGATCGTTCGCCGGAGCGTGGGTGTTCCCCGGCGGCAGGATCGAAGAGATCGATCGGATGCCGGGAGCGGGGGAAGTCGACGATGCCAGGAGAGCGGCCATCCGCGAGACGTCCGAAGAAGTCGGTCTCGACGTCGGCGAACTCGTCGTGCTGTCGAGCTGGACGCCGCCTGAGGGCATCCCTCGGCGCATCCGCACCTGGTTCTTCCTTGCCAGGTCGTCAGCCGGCGAGGTGCGTGCCGCGGCCGCCGAGGTGGTCGAGCACACGTGGATCACGCCGGACGAGGCGCTGCGGCGCCATGCGGCGGGGGAATGGATCCTGTTCCCGCCCACCTGGGTGACGCTGCACGATCTGCGCGCCTTCCGCGACGCGGACGCCGCACTCGCCGGGGCGGACCAGGCGAGGTTCTACGTCACGCGGATCGAAGGGACGACCTTCCGCTGGGACGGACTGCGGCTGGAGACGCAGACGCTGCCGTGGACTCTAACTGCCGAGTAGCCGGCTGAGATGCCCGCCGACGGCATCCGTCTCGATGAGGAAGCCGTCGTGGCCGAAGTCGCTGGTCAGCACGACCGCCTCGTTGCCGTCGAGGGTGTTCGGGATGCTGCGTGCGATGCGATGCTGTCCGTCGACGGGGAAGAGCCGGTCGCTGTCGATCCCGAGGACGAGCGTCTTCGCCGTCACCGTGCGCAGGGCCTCCTCGACTCCGCCGCGGTCGCGCCCGACGTCGTGCGAATTCATCGCCTCGACGAGAGTCACATAGCTGTTCGCGTCGAAACGGCGCGTGAACTTGTTGCCGTGGAAGTCGAGGTACGACTCCACGGCGAAGCGTCCGCCGTGGCCGAGGGGTGAGACGTCGGACTGCCAGGAGCGCTGGAAGCGCTGGTTCAACTCGATCGGGCTGCGGTAGTTCAACAGCGCCATGCGGCGCGCGAGCGCGAGACCCTTGTGGGGCCCGTCGCCGTCGGCGAGGTCGTAGTACTCGCCGCCTTGGAACCTCGGATCCATGCGGATCGTCTCGAGCTGCACAGTGTTCAGAGCGATCTGATCGGCTGTGGTGATCGGAGGCGACGAGAGAACGGCGAGACGCTCGACCCGCTCGGGATGCATCAGCGCCCACTCGAGGGCGTGCATGCCGCCCATCGATCCGCCGATGACCGCCGCCCAGGCGTCGATGCCGAGGGCATCGGCGAGGCGCACCTGCGCCGCCACCTGGTCGCGGATCGTCAGATACGGGAAACGGGAGGCCCACTCGTAGCCGTTCGGCGCGATGCTCGCGGGGCCGGTCGACCCCTGGCATCCGCCCAGCATGTTCGGCGCGATCACGAACCATCGTTCCGTGTCGAGCGGTGCACCGGGTCCGACGATGTCCTCCCACCAGCCGGCGGTGGGGTGTCCCGCTCCCGCGTCCCCGCGGACGTGGCTGTCGCCGGTCAGAGCGTGCAGCACGAGGATCGCGTTGTCGCGCGCGGCGTTCAACTCGCCCCAGGTCTCGAATGCGAGGCGGATGCCGGGCAGCTCGGCGCCGCTCTCGGTCCGGAACGCATCGGAAGACAGGAACTTGCGACCTCCTGCCGGGTCGCCGTCGCGCCAGGCGCCGGTCGCCGGCGGTCGCGCGCGGAGCAGGCGGACGTCGGCCTCCGTCACCGGCGCCGAGGGCACCGTGTCTTCCGAAGTCGTCTGCCAGTCCATGGTTCCATTCTCGCCCGCCGAGGGCACGGTCCGGCGAAGGTTACGCCTATCCGTCGACTACGGTCTTCGTCGCGAGGTGGTCGCTGTTGCCGGCGTGAACCGTCGTCGACGAGAGCACGGTCACTCCGCGCGCGAAGACCTGGTCGATCCTGGTGAGCGGGAAGGCGGCGGGCCAGGTGAGGCCGAGGGAGCCGTCGGTCGGCCTCACCCAGTCGAGCCCGGTGCGCAGGGCGTTCATGGCGGGGTCGGTGGACGCGGCGTTGAAGTCGCCCACGACGACGAGCGCGTCGGCCGGGTCGGCGGTCACGGTGCGGGCGAGGCCGGCCAGCATCGTGTCGCGACCGTCCTGGTGACCCGGTCGGACCGAAGCGGCGTGCAGCACGTAGAGCGCGATCTCGGATTCCGGGCCCTCGACGGCGACTCGGAGAGCGCGCTTCCAGTCGAGTCCGAGCGTGAGAGGTTCGGCTGCCACGATCGGGTACCTGCTCCACACGCCGACCGTGCCGACGGCGTAGGAGTGCGGATAGCGCTCGGCGAGGGCCTCGGACGCGGCCCCGAGGCTGTCGCCGTCGAGCTCGACGAGGGCGATCACGTCGGCTCCCGATGCGGCGAGCTCCTCGGCGGACGCTCCGGCGCCACCGGAATGCGCGCGCACGTTCTGACTCACGATCGTGAGCGGGGCCGCGCTGGACGTCGTCGCCGGAGTCGGCAGGGAGGGGGCGATCGCAATGGCCCAGACGACGACCGGGATCAGGACGAGCAACAGCATGCGCCGGGCGAAGACGATGGCGAGCACGACGGCGCCGAGCAGAGCGACCCCCAGCCAGGGGAGAAGGGCTGCCCCGGCGGTGCCGATGGCTCCGGGCACCCAGGTGCAGACGACGGCGAGGAGCAGGCAGACGCTGGTGATCGCGAGAAGTCGCGCGGCTCGTCTGGGTGTTCGTCGAGCGGCGAGGGGCTGTGGTGCAGGTTCGATCAGTGGCTCCTCTGTGCGGGGATTCCATTCTCGCCGGGAGCGCCTGTGCTCCCGCCGAGCACGAGGCGCCGGCCGAACGCAGCGGTGCCCCGGACCGAGATCCGGGGCACCGCTGCGTTCGAACGCGAAGATCAGGCGCGAGCGGCCTCCGACACGCGGCGAGCCGCGGCGAGAGCCTGATCGAGATCGGTCTTGAGGTCGTCGACGTTCTCGATGCCGACCGACAGACGCACCAGGCCAGGGGTGACGCCGGCGGTGAGCTGCTGCTCGGGGGTGAGCTGTGCGTGCGTGGTCGACGCGGGGTGGATGACGAGCGAGCGCACGTCGCCGATGTTGGCGAGGTGGCTGAACAGCGAGAGGCTGTTCACGAACTCGCGACCGGCCTCGACACCGCCCTTGAGCTCGAAGGACAGCACGGCGCCGACGCCCTTCGGGGCGTACTTGTTCGCTGCGGCGTACCAGGGGGAGGAGGGCAGTCCCGAGTAGTTGACCGTCGCGACGTCGTCACGGTTGTCGAGCCACTCTGCGATCTCCTGTGCGTTCTGCACGTGGCGCTCGATGCGCAGCGACAGCGTCTCGATGCCCTGGATGAGGTTCCAGGCGCTCTGCGGCGCGATGGCCGAGCCGAGGTCGCGGAGCAGCTGCACGCGGGCCTTGATGATGTAGGCGAGCGGGTCGCCCACCGCGGCGGTGTAGCTCGCACCGTGGTACGAGGGGTCGGGGATCGTGAGGCCCGGGAACTTGTCGACGTTCTTGGACCACTCGAAGGTGCCGCCGTCGATGATCGCGCCGCCGATCGTGGTGCCGTGGCCGCCGAGGAACTTCGTGACCGAGTGGACGACGATGTCGGCGCCGAACTCGAACGGGCGGATCAGGTACGGGGTCGCGATCGTGTTGTCGACGATGAGCGGAACGCCGCTCTCGTGCGCGATGTCGGCGACGGTGCGGATGTCGAGCACGTTGATCTGCGGGTTGCCGATCGTCTCCGCGAAGAACAGCTTGGTGTTCGGACGGACGGCGCGACGCCACTCTTCGGGGTCGTCCTGGTTCTCGACGAACGTGACCTCGATGCCGAGCTTGGCGAGCGTGTACTTGAACAGGTTGTACGTGCCGCCGTAGATCGAGCTCGACGCGACGAAGTGGTCGCCGGCTTCGGCGATGTTCAGGATCGCGAAGGTCGACGCCGCCTGTCCGCTGGAGAGCACCAGCGCACCGGTTCCGCCTTCGAGGGCGGCGAGGCGCTGCTCGAGCACGTCCTGCGTGGGGTTCTGGATGCGGGTGTAGATGTTGCCGAACTCCGCGAGCGCGAAGAGGTTGGCCGCGTGGTCCGCGCTGTCGAACACGTACGAGGTGGTCTGGTAGATCGGCGTCGCGCGAGCCTTGGTCACCGGGTCGGGAGCGGCGCCGGAGTGGATCTGCTTGGTCTCGAAACGCCAGGTCTCGGGTGCGGACATGATGTTCCCCCTGGAACGTCGAAGCGGGTGGGTGGCGGATGCCGTTGCTGAGAGAGTACGGAAGAACGTCCGGTGTCAACAACGGATGGGAAATGTGACGTAACAACCCGGCTTCCGTGTTCTGACGCGGAACGTCGTACGGTGGAGGCATGGTGAACAGGCGTGCAGTGGTGACAGGTGCGAGTTCGGGAATCGGCGAGGCGACGGTGCGCGCCCTGCGGACACGCGGATGGGATGTCGTCGGGGTCGCGCGTCGCGCTGACCGTCTGGCGGCGCTCGCCGCGGGTACCGGAGCGCAGGTGATCTCCTGCGACCTGACAGATGCCGACGCCGTCGCCGAGCTCGTCTCCGAGATCGCCGCCACGGGGCCGGTGCACGCGCTCGTCCAGGTCGCCGGCGGCGCGCGGGGCACCGATCGGGTCGAGGACGCGTCCGTCGACGACTGGCAGTGGATGTACGACGCCAACGTGTTGGCGAGTCAGCGTCTGGTCGCAGGCCTCCTGCCGCTCCTGCGCAAGGCTGCGGCGGTCGACGGACACGCCGACACCGTGTTCGTGACCTCGACCGCCGCGCAGGTCGCATATGCGGGCGGCGGCGGCTACAACGCCGCCAAGGCGGCGCAGGCGATGCTCGTGCACGCGCTTCGCCTCGAGCTGAACGGCGAGCCGATCCGCGTCGCCGAGATCGCCCCCGGCATGGTGCACACCGAGGAGTTCACGCTGAATCGTCTCGGGGGAGACGCGATCGCGGCGGAGGCGGTGTACTCGGGTGTGGAGGCGCCCTTGCAGGCGAGCGATGTGGCCGATGTGATCGCCTACGCGCTCGAGGCGCCCGGACACGTGAATCTCGACCTGATCACGATGCGCCCGGTCGCCCAGTCGGCGAACCACCTGCTCGCGCGCGGACCGCTGCGCGTGCGCGCGGGCGAGTGATGCCCGGCCGCACCCTCGCCGAGCTGGCGGCGGACGGTCAGATCGATCCGGGCTGGGCGGAGGCTCTCGCGCCTGTGCAGCCCGTCATCACCGAGCTCGGCGAGCGTCTGCGCGCGGAGCAGGCTGCGGGCAACGGCTACCTGCCGGCCGGCCCTCACGTCCTCCGCGCCTTCCAGCGCCCGCTCGCCGATGTGAAGGTCCTGATCACAGGGCAGGACCCGTATCCGACGCCGGGGCACCCCATCGGCCTCTCCTTCGCCGTCGACCGCGACGTGCGGCCGGTGCCGCGGAGCCTCGGCAACATCTACAAGGAGCGCCAGGATGATCTCGGCATCCCACCGGCGCCGCACGGGGACCTCACCGCATGGAGCGACCAGGGGGTGCTGCTGCTGAACCGGGTGCTCACCGTCCGCCCCGGCGAGGCGGCGTCGCACCGCGGCTGGGGCTGGGAGAAGGTCACCGAGCTCGCCATCCGCGCGCTCGTCGCACGCGAGCGGCCGCTCGTCGCGATCCTGTGGGGGAGGGATGCGGCGAACCTGCAGCCGCTTCTCGGGGGCACCCCGTCGATCGCCTCGGCGCACCCCTCGCCGCTCTCGGCCAGCCGCGGCTTCTTCGGATCGCGACCGTTCTCGCGCGCGAACGCGCTGCTCGAGCAGCAGGGAGTGGACGGCATCGACTGGCGCGTCGCCGGCGAGCACCCTCTAGGCTGAGCGCATGCAGTTCGAACCCGGCGATCGACGTCGCGTGCTGCCGCGTCATCTTCGCCCCGCTGCAGTCCCCGAGGTGTTCGCCTACGCGATCAGGCCCGCTCGAGCATCCGATCTCCCGCACATCCGGGAGATCTACAACCACTTCGTGAGCAACTCCGTCGTCACCCTCGATGAGGGGCGCAGCAGCATCCCGTACTGGCGCGAGAAGTTCGCTCTGCTCGCCAGGCTGCAGTTGCCGTTCCTCGTCGCCGTCTCACCGGGAGGCGTCGTGCTCGGATATGCGGTCGCGCAGCCCTGGGCGGGCAAGAACGCCTACCGGTACACGGTCGAGGATTCGATCTACCTGGGTCCGGGAGCCGGCGGCAAAGGGCTGGGAGCAGTCCTCCTGAAGGCGCTGATCGACGCGTGCGAGCAGCGCGGCATCCGCGAGATGGTCGCGGTGATCAGCGACAGCAAGGCGGAGGCGTCCATCCGGCTGCACGCGAAGCTGGGCTTCGTCGAGGCGGGGCGGATGGGACGCGTCGGCCACAAGTTCGGGCGCGAGCTCGGAACGATCTACATGAAGAAGGCTCTGAAGCCGGTGCGGCGGCGGAAGCTGTTCGGGTCAGGTCGCTGAGTCCGGAATCACCGGGATCGCCGCGAGCAGCGTCTGCGTGTACTCCTCCCGAGGATGCCGCAGAACTTCCTCGGTGGTTCCGCGCTCGACGATCCGACCGTCTTTCATGACGACCACCGCATCGCACAGGTTCTGCACGACGCCGATGTCGTGCGACACCATCACGAGTGTGAGTCCGGTGGTGCGGCGCAACTCGATCAGGAGGTCGAGGATCTGCGCACGGACGGTGACGTCGAGCGCTGACAGCGGCTCGTCGCCGACGAGGATACCCGGGCGATGCACGATGGCGCGAGCGAGGGCGATGCGCTGGCGCTGGCCACCCGAGAACTCGTGCGGATAGCGATCGGCCATGTCGGGTTCCAGCCCGACCTGTTCGAGGACCTCCCGGATCCTCGCCGCGTGATCCTCCTCGACGCGCAGCGCCCACAGCGGTTCGCCGATGATCTGCGCCGCGCTCATCCGGGGGTCCAGCGACGCGTAGGGGTCCTGGAAGACGAGTCCGGTCTGGCGGCGCAGCCAGTGCAGTGATCGGGCGGATGCCGTGGCATCCACTGCGCGACCGTCGACCGACACCGTTCCCTTCGTCGGACGGTCGAGTCCGAGGATCAGCTTGACCAGGGTGGACTTTCCGGAGCCCGACTCGCCGATGATCCCGACCGACGACCCCTCGACGATGTCGAGATCGGTCGGCGCGAGCGCAGTCTGAGTGCGGCCGCGCTCCCATGCCGAACGCTTCGGCACAGCGAACTCGCGGCTGAGGCCGCGGGTCTCGATCAGGCTCATTCCGGCCTCCCGTCTGGTCGCCACAGTGTCGCGGTCGCGTCGCGCAGCAGACCCTGGGTGATCGGCGACGACGGCGCCGTGAGAAGAGTCCGGACGGATGCCGCCTCGACGACGCGGCCGTGTTCGAGCACGACGCCGTCGGTCGCGACCTGGGCGAGCACCGCGAGGTCGTGGGTGATGAACATGAGCGACATGCCCTCGTTCTCGACCAGGTCCATCAGCAGCTTCAGGATCTCGGCCTGGATCGTGACGTCGAGTGCGGTGGTCGGCTCGTCGGCGATCAGGAGCTTGGGGCGGCACGCGAGGGCCATCGCGATCGCGACCCTCTGTCGCTGGCCCCCTGAGAGTTGGTGCGGATAGCGATCGACGATCCGCTCCGGATCCGGCAGGCGCACGCGCGCGGCCTCGGCGATGGCTCGCTCACGCGCTTCCCGGCGTCCTATGCCGGTGTGGATGCGGATCGACTCGGCGATCTGCCGGCCGACCGTGCGGATCGGATTCAGTGCCGTGCGCGGCTCCTGGAACACGATGCCGATGTCGTCACCGCGCAGCGCCGCGAGTTCGCGGTCGGGCATGCCGAGCAGTTCGGTGCCGTTCCAGCGGATGCTGCCGCTCGCGCGAGCCCCGTCGGGCAGCAGCCCGAGGATCGCGAGCGCGGTGAGCGACTTCCCCGATCCCGACTCGCCGATCAGACCGAGCTTCGCCCCGTCGGGCACGTCGAACGAGATCCCGTCGACGACGCGGCGCCCGTCGATCTCGATCGCGAGTCCTTCGACCGTGAGGCTCATGCGACCACCCCCGGTGTGTGCACTTCGGCCGCGCGGTGGCGCAGCGTGGGGTCGGTGGCTTCGCGCAGACCGTCGCCGAGGAGGTTGAGGGCCAGCACGCTGAGCGTGATAGCGAGCCCGGGCCAGATGACCGAGAGCGGATGGACGCCGATGTAGCGCTGCAGGTCTGCGAGCAGCAGGCCCCAGCTGGGCTCTGTGACCGAGGCGCCGAAGCCGAGGTAGGAGAGCCCGGCTTCGGCGAGCACGGCGACCGCCATCGACCACGACAGCTGCACGATGAACACCGGGGCCACGTTGGGAAGCAGGTGCCGCAGAAGATTCTGGCTCGTCGTGAGTCCGGATGCGCGCGCGGCGAGAACGAAGTCGCTCTGCTGCACCCGACGCAGCTCGGGACGCGTGACGCGGGCGATGTTCACGCCGAAGCCGATTCCGACCGACCAGATCACGACCCAGAGCGAGCCGCCCCACACGGAGGAGATCATCATGGCGATGAGCAGCACGGGGAAGGCGATGAGAATGTCCACGAGCACCGCGATCGTCTCGCGCAGCCATCGTGCGGTGAGTGCGCCGAGCGAGGCCAGGACGACGCCGACGAGCGTGGCCACGACCCCCGCTCCGATGCTCACGAAGACCGTGGTGCGGGCACCCGCCATGATCAGGCTGAGGATGTCCCGGCCGGTGTCGTCGGTGCCGAGCAGGTGCGGCCAGCTCGGCGGCAGCCAGCGGTCTCTGATCTCCGAGGCCTGGGGGTCGAACGGCGTCCACAGCAGCGAGACGAGGGCGAGCAGCGCGATGACCGACACGACGATCAGGCCGAAACGACCCGTCGAGGTGGCCCACAGGCGGTGCAGCCAGCGGGGGATCATGCGGCCTCCCGCTGGCGGGGGTCGATGGCGCGGTGCAGCAGGTCGACGACGAACCCGACGACCAGCACGAATCCGGTGAGCACCAGCAGCTCGCTCTGTACCTTGATCAGGTCGCGCGTGCCGACGTCTGCGACCAGCATCCGCCCGATGCCGGGGAGCGTGAACAGCTGTTCGATGACGACCGAGCCGACGATGATGCCGGCGATCTGCAACCCGAGCACCGTGATGATCGACAACCCGACGGCGGGGATGCCGTGCTGGACCAGCGCCCGGGTGCGGGTGAGACCCTTGGCAGCGGCCGTGCGGACGAAGTCCTGGCCTGCGGCCTGCAGGGTCGCGCTTCGTACGAAGCGCATGAGCATGGCGCCCTCGACGATGCCGATAGTGAGGGCGGGGAGGATCAACGATTCGAGAGCCTTCCCCGGGGTGGACCAGCCGGTTCGGGGGAATCCCTGAGGCGGCAGCCATCCCAGCCACACGGAGAACACGACGATCAGCATCATGCCCGCCCATACGACGGGAACAGCGGCCAGGGCCTGTGCTCCGACGCTGAGCGCGGTGCCCGCACGGCGCCCGCGCTGCAGTGCGGAGAGCACGCCGAAGGGAACGGCGATCAACATCGCGATCAGCAGCGCGAGAAGCCCGAGCGGGACCGTGACCTGAGCCTTGAGGGCGAGTTCTTCGCCGACCGACGCCCCCGAGAGAAGTGAAGTGCCGAGATCCCCGTGCAGGATGCCGCCGATCCATTCGGCGTACTGCTGAGGCAGCGGCCGATTCAGCCCCAGGGACTCCCGAAGCGCCTCGACCTCGGCGGCGGATGCCTGCGTGCCCGCGATGAGCTGGGCCACGTCTCCGGGGAAGACGCGGAGAGTGAGGAAGATGAGCACGCTCGACACGAGGAGCCCTGCGATCAGCAGGGCTCCTCGGACGAGCGCGTAGCGGAGCAAATCGCGGCTATTTCTCGGAGCTGACGGTGACGCCCGCCAGGTCGATGCGCGAGTTGATCGAGTCCTTCGGGAAGCCGGAGACCAGCGGGCTGACCGCCGTGATCGTCTCACCGTTGTAGAGCCAGTCGGCGGCGTGGTCCTCCGAGACGATCTTCGCCGCCTGCGCCAGCAGCTTCGCCGACTCATCGGCATCGACCGTCTCCAGCGCCTTCGTGTACAGGCTCTGCACCTCGGGGTTGTCGTAGCCGAAGTAGTAGTCGGGGTTGGCGAAGTTGCCGAAGTCGCGCGGCTCGACGTGCAGCACGAAGCTCAGGTCGTAGTCATGGTTCGTGTACACGTCTTCGAGCCAGGCGGGGAACTCGACGGAGTCGACGTCGAGCGTGACGCCTACCTTCGCGAAGTCCGAGATGAGCACCTTGGGGACGGTCGTGCCGTAGAACGCCGGAATCGTCAGAGTGAGTTCGAGGTCTTCCTGGCCGGCCTCCTTGAGAAGCGCTTTGGCCTTCTCCGGGTCGTAGGAGATCACGTCGGACAGGTCCTGGTATCCGGGGTCGAGCTCGGGGATCGGACCGTACAGAGTCGTGCCTGCGCCGACCGCCTCCACGAGTGCTTCGTGGTCGATGGCGAGCCGCAGCGCCTCGCGCACCCGGACGTCGTCGAGAGGCGCCTTGGCGTTGTTGAAGGCCAAGGTCGCCTTGTCGGTCGTGCGGCCGGTCGTGAGCGTGAAGTCGGCGCCCTCGAACTCCGTGACGAGGTTCGGGTCGACGGCGGTGAGCACCTGCACGCCGCCATCGAGCGCTGTGTTCACGCCCGCCGTGAAGTCGGGGATGTACTGGAACTCGACCTCTGCGACTCCGGCCTTCTCGCCCCAGTACGAGTCGTTGCGCGCGAACGTGATCGCGCTGCCCTTGTTCCACCGGGTGAGCGTGAAGGGACCGGTGCCGTTCTCTGCCGTCTTGAGGTCGGTGGTGTCGCCGGTCTGGAACACCAGACCGGCGGGGCCGGTGAGTGCGAAGAGGAAGTTCTGGTTCGGCTTGTTCAGCACGATCTGGACGGTCGCGGCATCGGGAGCGGTGATGGATGCGACATCGGCGAACTCCGCGTTCCCCTGCACGGTGGCGTCGGTGCGGACCGCTTCGTACGACGCGACCACGTCGGCGGAGGTGAGCGCCGTTCCGCTGTGGAAGGCGATGCCGTCGTTCAGCGTGAACGTGTAGGTCAGGCCATCGGAGGAGACCTCGTAGTCCGACGCGAGGCGTCCCTCGATCTCGTTGTCTTCCGTGCGGCTGACCAGCCCCTCGTAGATGTTGTCGATGAGGATCTGCTCGAGGGCGGCGCCACTGGTGTGACGGATGTCGAGGTTGGTGGGCTCGAGTACCAGGCCGACCTGCAGCGTGGCATCGGGATCGGGCTTTCCGGTGGATGTCGCCTCCGGTTCGGGAGCGGCGGAACCGGTGCAGGCGCTGAGGATCACGGCGGTGGCCGCGATCGCCGAGATCAGCGCGATTCGTCGGGTGCGACGGAACATGGGGTTTCCTCTCGGTCGGCAGGTGCTGTGTGCCGGTGGGTCGAGCCTAGGGATCGGGTGAGCGGGTACGGGTCGGGAACGGAACGGAAGGTCACAAAACAGCGGAGACGAGGGCGGCGAGCTCGGCGGGGGCGGTCTCCTGCACATTGTGGGTGGCGTTCACAGTGATCGCGCGCGCGGCGGGGACGCGGCGCAGGAATTCGTCGGCATCCGCTTCGCTGACGAAGCCGCCCGTCGCCCTGACCAGAGTGATCGGCGCAGACACTTCCGCGAGATCCGCCCATCCGGTCTCGTGCAGGACCGAGGGCGCTGCGGCGCTTCCCGCATCGTGTGCGGCGAGAGCCTGCGCGGCGAGATGCGCGAAATGATGCTTCCACTCGATGCGACCGTCCGGGCGGACACGCGTGTTGAGGAAGACGCCGCGCTCCGTCTCAGGGCGGGTGCCGCCGAACCCGAGAGAGATCGCCTTGTCGACGAGTTCCTCACGCGTGGCGAAGTCGGTCGGGCCCTCGTAGAAGGCGCGAAGCGCCGCAGGGCCGGCGGTGACGTCGATCCCGGGGGTGATGTCGACCACGATGATCTCGGACACGAGGTCAGGACGCGACGCGGCGAGGGCGGCGGCGGTGAGCCCGCCCAGCGACTGCCCGACGACGACCTGCGGATGCGTGGTCCACGCATCGAGCGCCAGGGCGACGTCGGCGGCGAGCGGGCGGGCGGTGTAGTCGGCATCGCCTCGCCAGGAGGAGTCGCCGTGGCCGGCCAGGTCTATCGCGAGTAGCGGTCGCTGCAGCGCGAGCGCCGTGGTGTCCCACGTGTGGGCGTTGAGTCCCGCGCCGTGCAGGAGGGTGACCTGCGGGGATTCCGTGCCGAAGCGCAGCGCGCTCAGGGTCCGGCCGTCGGGGAGTTCGAGAGAGAGCCGTTCGACGCGGGGGAGCGGAACCCCGAGTACCTCGGCCTGCGCGGGAAGATAGCTGAACTCGCTGATGTCGATCACCACCTGCATATTCTGCTCCCGACATGTTGCTCAGACGAAACTGCGGAGCAATCGGGCAAGCAAATTGTGACTACTGTCTCCATATATGCAATTTGATTGCCGGTGTTGCTGTGCAATTCGCATTCTGGGGGTGTCCGTTCCGCAGGCCGCCGCCTACGGCGGGGCGAATATCATTGAGGCATGAGCGAGACGCGAGTGCACCTCTCCAAGACCGAACCGGCCGCCTATCACGCCCTCGACGAGTTCTCGAAGACCGTCGGCGACATCTGCGCGGCGAACGGCATCGACGACCGGCTCAAGGAGCTGGTCATGCTCCATTGCTCTCAACTCAACGGATGCAGCTTCTGCACCCGTATCCACGTCGACCGTGCGCTCAAAGCGGGCCTCGACGCGGATGAGCTCATGCAGATCGCCGCCTGGCGCGAGAGCGGCGTCTTCACGGAACGCGAGCGCGCCGCTCTGGAACTGGCCGAGGCCTTCACCTTCATCGCCGAGGACGGGATCTCCGACGAGGTCTACGACCGGGTCGGCAGCGTCTTCACCGAGAAGGAGTATGCGGCACTGAGCTGGGCGTGCGTGTCGATCAACGCGTTCAACCGGATCGTCATCGCGGGGCGCTACCCGGTGCCTCCGCGCTCGCCGCAGGCGCAGGTATGACGGTCCTCGACGTCGAGGGAGTCGCGAACGTCCGGGACGTCGGCGGCATCCCCGCCGCGGGCGGCCGGATCCGGGCGGGCGTACTGCTGCGCTCGGGGCAGCTGTCGGGCGCGACGCCCGCAGGTGCGAGTGCCCTGAGCGAACGGGTCTCGCACATCGTCGACCTGCGCGACGGTGAGGAGATCGCGGCTGAGCCGACCGAGATCGTCGGCCCCGCGACCACGCATCTGCCGCTGTTCCTCGGTTCCGTGCGCTCGTTCTTCGAAGCCGACACGAGCCTCGACGACCTCTATCTTCATCTGCTCGAGGAGAGCGGGGAGCGTCTCGTGGAGGCGATCCGGATCATCGCCACCGGTGAGACGACGCTCGTGCACTGCACGGTGGGGAAGGACCGCACCGGCGTCACCGTGGCCCTCGCGCTCGCGGCGGTCGATGCCGACCGTGAGGCGATCATCGCCGACTACGCCCTCACCGAATCGCAGCTGCCGAGGGAGCGGACGCAGCGCATCGCCGCGTACCTGCGTGCGCAGCATCCCGAAGCGGTGCACGTTGTCGCTCTCGCGACCCAGTCACCGGCTCGCGTGATGCGCGCCCTCCTCGAGAAGGTCGACGAGCGATGGGGATCGGCCGCCGGTTATCTCCGCACGAACGGGATGACGCATGCCGAACTGGATTCCCTGAGGGCGACGCTGGTCGAACCCGCAACGCAAGGTTAGGCAAGCCTTGGCTGGGTGATACGATAGAGCCATCATGAGCACCTCTCTCGACACTCGCAGCACACGCGCGGAGCGCCGCGCGGCACGTCGCCGTGCGCATCATCTGGTGACGGCCGATGAGAGTTCGCTGCTCGAGCTCGAGGCGTTCCTCGCGACGCTGCCGCTGTGCGCGTCGGGACGGATCTTCATCGAGGTGCCGGAGTCCGCAGACATCTCACGTGTCGAGGCGCCCGGTCGCATGACCGTGACCTGGCTCGCCCGCGGTGAGCGCTCCGGCGCCCCCGGCACCGGCCGAGCGTGCGCGCCGGGCGAGGCGCTGGCGCGGGCGACCTGCGCCTGGGCCGACGAGATGCTGTGCGATGACGAGGTCGAGACGCACGTCACGCTGCTCGGCGGATTCCTGGGCACGGCGGACATCGTCGACCACCTGACCTCTGAGCTGGGTGTCCAGCCGACGCAGATCCGGGTCCCCGAGCGCTTCGGCCTGCTTCAGCGCTGACGATCGGCGCCGGAGCGGCGGACGTAGTTGCCGTCCTCCAGCCCTGCTTCGATCTCGAAGCGGTTGCGCAGCGGGTCGCGGCCGGCGAACAGGTACAGGACCGGCATCAGGAACCCGTACCGCAGCCACTGCGCCTTGTGCACGGCCTCGTGTCGCAGGATGGCGTCGCTCGGCCTGGCGTCGCCCGTGAGGAAGCACCCGCCCACGCAGACACCGCCGCGGTTGTACGTCCAGCCCGGCATGCCGCGGAAGATCCAGAGCCCATTGCGCCGTTCCACAGGTCCTGTGCTCCACATCGATCCCCAGACCCACCCGACCGCAGTGCCCCACCAGTAGCCGATCCGGCTGAGGGGAGAGCGCAGGAGGAACGACGGGATGCGCCGGTCGACACGGCGTCCGCGTGCGAGAGCGGCCTCTGCCGCAGGGCGCCAGTCGTCGGTCACGCCACGGCACCGACGAGTCGGAGAAGAGCGCCGAGATCGTCGACGGCGTCGGCGGGCGTGCGCGGCGCGAAGCCCGAGATCGTGGCACCGGCCAGAGGCACGCGGTCGCGCAGCCGGCGGATCGCGGTGCTCAACGCCGACGTGGTGAGGCCGAAAGGCGCGGCCTCCGACACTCCGGACAGCTCGGCCGGGTCGAGCACGTCGACGTCGATGTGCACCCACACCCTGCGAGCACCCGTCGCCGCGACGGCATCGGCGACAGCATCCGCCGAATCGAGGTCTGAGACGGAGAGCGAGGTCAGCCCGTCGACCTGTGCGACTTCTTCATCGTCGAGGTTGCGCATGCCCACCGTGACGACCCGATTGCGCGGAACTCCCGGTGAGAGCGCCAGCTGAGGCTCTCCTTCGCCGAGTACGGCGCGCAGAGCCATCCCGGAGAACGCGCCCGAAGGTGAGGACTCGGGGGTGTTCATATCGGCGTGGGCGTCGCACCAGACGACCGCGAGGTCGTCTGTGCCGCCTGGGAGCGCCGCGAGAGCGGCGGCGGTGACGCTGCAGTCGCCGCCGATCACCACGGTGTCGGCGGTCATCGCCTCGGCGACGAGCTCACGAGTTCGCAGCAGCGAGCTCAGCCGGCGTACGCCGGTGCCCAGAGACTCACCCGCCTCTACCGGGACGTCGAGCACCGTCGTCGCCGCGCGCGGCAGATCTCCGGCGATCGCGGTGGCTCCGTCGACGAGGAGCATTGCCCTGGTGGCGGGGGAGCCCTGCCACTGCGGGACGACGAGGAAACGCACCACGGGTGCCTCCAGAGGGAAAGAGCGGATGCCTCGGACCACGGTCCGAGGCATCCGCAGGGTGTGTCAGGAGCCTTCGATGGCCTGCTGCGGAGCGGCGGTGCCGCCCGCCTTGAGCTCAGCGAGGCGTGCCTCCACCTCGGTGAGCTCACCGAGGTCCTCGAGGCTCTCGAACTGCGCGTCGAGGCTGGATGCCGCAAGCTCGGCCTTGCCCTGAGCAAGAGCCTCCTGGCGGCGGACCTTGTCTTCGAAACGGCCCAGTTCGCTGGTCGGGTCGAGCACGTTGATCGAGCCGACCGCGTCCTGCACCTTGGTCTGAGCCTCGGCGACCTTCGCGCGAGCCAGCAGTTCGCTGCGCTTGGTCTTCAGCTCGCCGAGCTTCTCCTTCATGCCGTTGAGGCCCGACTTGAGCTTGTCGACGATCTCGGTCTGCGACGCGATCTGCGGCTCCGCCGCCGACGCCTCGCGCTCCGAGCTGATCTGGCGCTGCAGCGCGATCTTGGCGAGACTGTCGAACTTGTCTGCGTCCGCCGCGTTGCCCGCGGTGCGCATCTCGTCGGCCTTGCGGCTCGCGGCGAGCGCCTTGTTGCCCCACTCGGTCGCCGACTGGACGTCTTCCTCGTGGTCGCGCTCGAGCAGGCGCAGGTTGCCGATGGTCTCCGCGATCGCCGACTCTGCATCGGCGATGTTGTTCGTGTAGTCGCGGACGAGCTGGTCGATCATCTTCTGCGGGTCCTCGGCGGAGTCGAGGAGCGCGTTGATGTTCGCGCGGACGAGGGTCGAGATTCGTCCGAAGATGGACTGCTTGGTCATGCGGTTTCCTTTCAGAGGGTCCTGCTTGAGATCTTCACTTATGCGCCTATGGAAATCAGAAGCGTCCGCCGCCGGAGCGCCCGGATCTACCGCCGCCGCCTCCGCCGCCGAAGCCGGAGCTGCGGAAACCGCTACTCCCGCCGGAGCGCCACCCGCTGCGGCTAGATGTTCCGCCTCCGCCACCACCACCGGACAGCAGGCCGCCGATGATGCCGCCGAGGATGTCGCCGCCGAGGCCGGAGCCGCTTGAACGGGAGCCCCCGAAGGGGTCGCCGCCCCAACCGCCACCCGAGGAGTACGAGGAGACATCGGACTGGGCGTAGGAGCTGGCCTGCCGAGCGAGTTCCAGCGCGTTCTGGGCGACGGCGAGCGCCTGCTCGGGGTTCGCGGTTCGCAGTCCCAGCGCTTCGCTGAGCCCCGCTTCGGCCTGTGAGAGGCGTGTGCGGGCGGTGCTGCCGACGGTGCCACGTCGCGTCTCGATGAAGTCCCTCGTCGATCGGACCTGCGCGTCGGCCTGGGCGAGGGTCTGCTCGAGCATCTGTTGCGTGCGTCGAGCGCGCTCGATGCTCTCCCGCCCCTGGGCGATGGCCGCGTCGATCTGCGTGTTCGCCGCGGTGAGGGCCTCCAGCACACGCTGCGGGCTGCGGGAGTCCCCGGTCAGGTTCGCCTGCGCCTGCTGCAGCTGCACGTTCGCCGCGGCCTGGGCGGTGGCGGCGGCGGCATCTGGGAGCTGTTGCGCAGTCGCGATATCGCCCTGCAACTCGGACATGAGCGTACGCGCCTGGGATTCGATCGCGGCGAGATCGGCGCCGAGGGAGGTGATCGCGGCGGCGAGTTGACCTGCTTGGGCGACGGCCTGTTCGGCCGTGCGGATCGCGAAGGCGGCATCACCGGTCTTGCCTGCCGTGATGGCCTGGGCCGCGGCTTCGATCGACCTGTCGGCGAGAGCGATGCGCTCCTGCGCCTGGGCCGGATTGTCTGCGACGGTGCTCAGCGCGGCGGGGTCGTACTCAGCGGCGAGCGCAGCGAGAGCGGGAGCCGCGCTCGCGAGCACTGGCTGCAGCGCGGTGCGCTCGGCCCGTACACGATCGAGCTCCTGGGGGGCGTTCTCCTGGAGCCTGCGCAGGGCGTCGAAGGCCTCGGTGTTGTCATCGAGCACGTCGTCGATCTCGTCGCAGAGCTGGATGATGCGGATGTACCACGCGCGGCGGTCGTAGACGGTGTCTTCGATCTCGTCGTCGAGCTTCTGCTTGATGTCGAACGCCTCCGACATCTTCGTCTTCGCTGCTTCGATCGCCACGGAGAACTCGGATGTGGCGCTCTCGCCGAACTGCGCGACCGCGAACCCGAGCTCCTCCTTGCTGGAGGTCAGCGCGTCGTCGGCCCGCACGAGTGCGGCGCCGGCCTGCGTCTGGACCTGCTCATCGGTGAGGGTCGAGAACGGGTCGTTCGGGTCGGGCTTCTCCGGCATGGCGCCTCGCCGGCGCGCCTCGGCGTTGCGCCGGCCGCGCACGATCAGGGCGACGATGAGCCAGACCAGCAGCGCGGCGACGACGATCCCGCCGATGATCAGGAACACTCGGACCGCACCGGCCCCGCCGTCTCCCTGGATCTCGTCTGCCGCGAGGATGATCGCGCCGTCCCAGTCGTCCTGGGCGAGAAGGGGCTGGATCTTCTCCTCGACGTCGTCGAGCTTGCCCTCGCTGAGCGGTCCGCCCTGCGCGGCGGAGATGTAGTAGCTGCGCCCTTCGACCGCGATCGCGAGGAGGTACTGCTCGGGGCCGAGGTTGTTGTTCTGTGCGACGGCATCAGCCCATGCGACGTAGTCGGACGGCGAGGTGAAGTCGTCGACCAGCACCACGAACAGATCCGCCGTGGAGTTCTCGGTCAGCGTCTGCAGACGAGCCTCGACTTCTTTCTTCTCAGTCGAGCTGAGGACGCCGGCGTCGTCGGTGACGTAGCCCTGGTCGAGCTGAACGGGGTCGGTCGCCGATGCCGCTGAGGCAGAGAGCAGCCCCGCGACGAGCGCCGTCATCACTGCGACCAGCGCGAGCCAGCGAGTCCTCATGTGCGTCCCTCCGACCGGCAGCCGTGCCCCCATGTGTCGAGTCTATGCACACACGACGACACGCGACAGCATCCGGGCGCTGATGGGCGTTCGCCCTCAGCGCAGACACATACGCTGGAGAGCATGGACGACAGGTATGGATCGGATGTGCTCGCCGCCGGGTGGCGGGAGCGCGCCGCGAAGCCGGTGCCCGAGGTGCCCGCCGAGCTCGATCTCGTGGTCGAGGTCGCCGGCGACGGCTACTGCGGCGCCGTGACCAAGGTGCAGGCCGGCAATGTCGAACTCGAAGACTGGAAGGGGCGCACACGCCTGTTCCCGTTGGGAGGCGGGTTTCTCGTCGAGGGGAAGCCCGTGAAGCTCGTCCCGCCGAAGGCGGCGCAGCAGGGGCCGAGGCGGACGGCATCCGGATCGTTCGTCGTCGCGGATCAGCGCGCGCGCACCGCGCTTCCCAGCCGGATCCTCGTCGAGGGCAAGCACGACGCCGAGCTCGTGGAGAAGGTGTGGGGAGCCGATCTCCGCGTCGAAGGCGTCGTCGTCGAGTTCCTCCAGGGAGTCGATCTGCTCGACGCCCTCCTCGACGCCGAGCCGCCGAACGCGACCAGGCGCTACGGCGTGCTCGTGGACCATCTCGTGCCCGGGTCCAAGGAGTCCCGGATCGCGGATGCCGTCGCGCGCGGGCCGCACGGGCGCCACATCCGCATCGTCGGGCATCCCTTCGTCGACGTCTGGCAGTGCGTGACTCCGAAGGCCCTCGGCATCGCGAGATGGCCGGAGATCCCACGCGGCACCGACTGGAAGACGGGCATCTGCCGCGCATTCGGCTGGCCCTACGAGACCCAGGCCGACACGGGGCTCGCCTGGCAGCGCATCCTGTCGAAGGTGCGCACCTATCGCGATCTCGAGCCTGCGCTGCTGGGTCGCGTCGAGGAGCTGATCGATTTCGTCACGGAGCCGGCAGGCCGCTGAGCAGGCCCGTCGACGGGTTCCCGGACCTCCTCGGGGTTGCTGAGCCCGACGGAGCTCCCCGGTACCCTGGAACAATGCCCGAACCCCGCACTTTCCGCGACGAACCGGTGTCCTTCGTGCGCCGCAGCGGCCGGATGTCCGACGCGCAGGAGCGCGCCTTCGCAGAGCTCGCTGCGCACTACCTGCTCGACGTGCCGAGAGACGTCGCCTGGACTTCCGTGCATCCCGATGCCCGGCTGGATCCGGCATCCGAGTACGGCCGCGAGGCGGACCTCTTCGTCGAGATCGGCTCAGGGCAGGGGCACGCGATCGTGGCGGCCGCGTCATCCCGCCCCGACGACGACTTCCTCGCCGTCGAAGTGTTCCGCGCCGGCCTCGCCCGCACCATGCTCGACGCCGACAGGTCCGGAGCCCGCAACCTCCGCGTCGTCGAGGCGAACGCGCCCGAGGTGCTCTCCTCATATCTGCCGGAAGGCGCGGCGGCCGAGGTGTGGATCTTCTTCCCCGATCCATGGCACAAGAAGAAGCACACCAAGCGTCGCCTCGTGCGCGAGGGCTTCGGCGCGACCGCGGCTCGTGCGCTCCGCGACGGCGGTCTGCTGCGTCTCGCGACCGACTGGGAGGAGTACGCCGTGCAGATGCGCGAGGTGCTGGACGCCGATCCTCTGTTCGAGCGGGCGTTCGAGGGGGAGTGGGCAGAACGCTTCGAGGGACGTGTCATGACCGCTTTCGAGCGCAAGGGCATCGCCAAGGGCCGGGACATCCGCGATCTCGTCTACCGGAGGACACCGCGCGCATGAGCGGCGTGCGGCGTGACGCAGCCGTCTGGCCCGGCCTCGCGCCCGCTCTGATCGTGTGCGCCGCAGCGCCCGCGTTCTTCGTGCTGCGGATCGCCTGGCTCGGCTGGGTGCTGCTCGCCGTGGGCATCGGCGCCGCCTGGTTCATCGAGCGGGGCCGCAGCCGACACGGTGAGGTCGTGAGCATGGGGGCGCGCCGCTCGACGGCACGGGCGATCGGCATCCCTCAGGAGCCATCGCTCACCCGCGATCTCGCGCTGATCGCGCTGGGTCTTCTGATCGTGAGCGTCATCCCGCTGGCCGCCGAGCTCGACAACCCCGCCATGCTGCGGTTCACCCTGGCGCTCGGAGGAGCAGTGGCCGCGCCGTATCTCGTGTCGCGATACGTCTTCCGCGACCGCGCGATCAGCTTCCCGTGGCGCGCCCGGCGCCCGTGGGGCCGGTTGCAGTGGAGCTGGCTCATCGCCGTGCTGATCCTGGGCTGGCTGATCCTCCCGTTCTACTTCATCACCAGCGGCGTCTACCAGAACTGGCCCGTCGTCGACTCGCCCGAACTGATCGCACGTCTGTTCGTGGGCGTGGGCGCCGTCGGCATCTGGGACGAGCTGTTCTTCATCTGCACGGTGTTCGCCCTGCTGCGCCGGCACTTCCCGGACGCTCTCGCCAACGTCCTCCAGGCGATCGTGTTCGTGTCGTTCCTCTGGGAGCTCGGCTACCGCGCATGGGGACCCGTGCTGACGATCCCGTTCGCGCTCCTGCAAGGCTTCATCTTCCTGCGCACGCACTCACTCGGTTACGTCGTCACGGTGCACCTGCTGTTCGACGCCGTGGTGTTCGGCGTGCTGGTTCATGCGCACAACCCGGGGCTGCTGCCGATCTTCCTCGTCTGAGGCCGTGCATGCGGGATGATGAGGGAATGATCATCGCCGGACTCGTCCTCGCCGCCGCTGCGGCCGCCTTCCACGTCTTCATCTTTGCGCTCGAGTCCCTGAAATGGACCGAGCCGGAGACCCGCAAGATCTTCGGCGTCGCCAGCGAAGCGGACGCCGTCACCATGAAGCAGCTCGCATTCAACCAGGGGTTCTACAACCTCTTCCTCGCACTCACCGCTCTCCTGGGCATCGGGCTCGTCATCGTGGGCGCCGCGACGGTCGGGTTGACGCTCGTCTTCGCGGGCACCGGCATGATGCTGGCGGCCGCGCTCGTGCTGATCCTCTCCGACCGCTCCAAGACCCGTGCCGCGCTCATGCAGGGCACTCTGCCGCTGCTGGCCGTCGTCGTGACGGCGATCGGCGTCGCGCTGAACTGAGTCATCCGCTCAGGGGGTGACATCGTCCCACTCAGCCGTCACACTCGTGTGCATGGCTGAGTGGGTGCTGCACGTCGACATGGACCAATTCATCGCGGCTGTCGAAGTGCTGCGTCGGCCCGAGCTGGCGGGGCTCCCCGTGATCGTCGGCGGTCGAGGGGATCCGACCGAGCGGGCCGTGGTCTCGACCGCGTCATACGAAGCGCGCGCGTTCGGCATCGGCTCGGGCATGCCCCTCAAGATCGCGGCGCGCAAGGCGCCGGAGGATGCGGTCTTCCTTCCCGTCGACCATGAAGCGTACGAGGCGGCGTCCCACGAGGTGATGGCGACGCTGCGCGCTCTCCCCGGCGTCGTGCTCGAGGTGATCGGCTGGGACGAGTGCTTCCTGGGAGTCTCCTCCGACGACCCGGAAGCCGTTGCACGCACGGCCCAGGCGGCGGTTCTCTAGGCGACGTGATTGCACTGCTCGGTCGGCATCGGCGACAACAAGGTGCGGGCCAAGATCGCGACCGAATTCGGCAAGCCGCGCGGGATGTTCCGGCTGACGGCCGGGAACTGGTTCGAGGTGATGGGGGAGAAGCCGACACGGGATCTCTGGGGTGTCGGACCGAAGGTGAGCAAGCGCCTCTCGGACCACGGCGTGAAGACCGTTCGCGAGCTGGCCGATGCCGACGAGCAGGAGCTCGTCGCCGAGTTCGGCCCGCGCATGGGCGTCTGGTATCGCGAACTCGGAGCGGGCATCGGGCCGGATGCCGTCGACGACACTCCGTGGGTCGCGCGCAGCCACAGCCGCGAGACGACCTTTCAGCAGAACCTCACGACGGCAGATGAGGTCGAGGCGGCGATCCGCGATCTGGCGGGCAGCGCGTTCGACGACTGCGCCGCCGAGGGACGACCGGTCGTCCGCGTGCACCTCAAGGTGCGCTACGCACCGTTCGAGACGAAGACGTTCGGCCGCAAGCTTCCGGAGCACACCGAAAGGCGCGACGACGTCATCGACGCCGCCGTCGCACTCGGCGCCGCACTCGACCGGGAGCGCGAAGTCAGACTCCTCGGAGTACGCGCAGAGATGACGATGCCCGACGGCGGCGACGCCGTGGAGCGGACGCCCGTGCGCGGCCGCATCTGAGGCCCGCGCACGAGCTGCGAGATCGACTGGCGTCAGTCGCGGATGACAGCCGCGATCGCGCTCACCTCGATCAGGGCGCCGGGCACGCCGAGCCCTGCCACGATGGCTGCTGTCACGAGCGGTGGCGCACCGTCACGGGCGAGAGTCGAGGCAACCGCTGCGTACGCAGCCCGCAGATCCGCGTCCTGGTGGATCAGGACCGTCCAGCTGACGACGTCGTCGAGACCGGCTCCGGCGGCCTCGAGAGCGACGCGCGCATTCTCGAGAGCGCGCAGGGATTGCTCTCCGGCATCCGCCGAGATGACGGCGCCGTTCTCGTCGACGCCGTTCTGGCCGCCGACGTAGATCGTCGTTGCACCGGGCGGGACGACAGCGACATGACTGAACGCAGGACTGACGACGAGTCCTGCAGGCTGCATGAGTGTGATGTCCATGGCACCAGTATGGTGACGGTCGCCGACATCGGAGACGGCGAAGGGCGAAGGCCCCCACAGCCCTCGCCCTTCCTGCGGACGCCGCTCAGAACTTCAGCAGCACCTTGCCCACGCGACCGGGAGTGCTGCTCGCGCGCATGGCGTCCGCGGCGTCTGCCGCATCGAACACTCCTGCTACGGGCAGGGTGAGCGTCCCGTCGCTCACCCGCTGGATGAGCTCCCCGAAGAGGGCGCCGCGGGTCGCGGCATCCGTCGTCTGGATGACCTTGCTTCCCCAGAAGCCCTTGACTGTCGCCTGCTTGAAGATCACGTCTCCCGACGCGATCTCCATGACGGGGGAGTTCATCGCGCCGAAGGCGACGAGGGTGCCGTTCTCGGCGAGCAGCGACAGCACCTGGCCCGATGCCGCGCCGCCGACGGAGTCTACGCCGGCGACGATCGGCGCGCCCCCGGTGATCTTCGCCGCCTGCTCGACCCAGTCCGACTGGTCGGTCGCGACGACGTTCTCGATGCCCTGAGCGCGCAGCTCCTCGACGCCGGCAGAACGGCGGACGAGACCGAGCACGTTCACGCCGCGCGCGGCGCCGAGCTGCGCCAGCATCCGGCCGACCGCGCCGTTGGCGGCGTTCTGGACGATCCAGTCGCCGGGCTTCACCTCGAGGAACTCCAGCAGACTGATCGTGCTGAAGGGCATCGACACCAGCTGGGAGGCGACCTCGTCAGACAGCGACTCCGGTACCGGGATGAGTCCGGCGGCATTCGCGACGATGTACTCGGCCCAGGCGCCGAAGGTTCCGCCGGTGGCGACGCGCTGACCGATGGCGAGACCGTCGACGCCCTCGCCGAGCGCATCAACGATGCCGAGAGCCTCGGTGCCCGACGCGGCGGGCAGCTCGGGCTTGAATCCGTAGGTGCCTCGGATGGTCCAGATGTCGTGATTGTGGATCGGCGAGAGCACGATGCGCAGCCGCACCTGGCCGGGGCCGGGCTCGGGCAATGGCCGCTCTTCGACGGTCAGAACGTCTTCGGGCTCGCCGAAGGTGTGATGGATGAGTGCGCGCATGGTTCTACTCCTCAGTCGTCCGAGACGGTGATGTCGACGTCGATGTTTCCGCGGGTGGCGTTCGAGTACGGGCACACCTGGTGCGCCGCGTTCGCGAGTTCGACGGCCTGCTCGTGGGGGAGGTCGGGGATGACGACCTCGAGCTGCACGGCGAGTCCGAACCCGCCTTCGCCGTTCGAGCCGATCTGCACGCGAGCGCCGACCGAGGAGTCGACGATCGAGACCTTCTGTGCTCGGGCGACTGTCTGCAGCGCCGAGTGGAAGCACGCGGCGTAGCCGGCGGCGAACAGCTGCTCGGGGTTCGCTCCGTCGCCGGAGCCGCCGAGCTCCTTCGGGACGGCGAGGGTGAAGTCGAGCCGGCCTTCGCTCGTCGCGACGCGGCCGTTGCGGCCGGCGCCTGTGGCGAGGGCCTCGGCGGTGTACAGGGCTTCCATCGTGTGGATTCCTTTCAGTGGATGCTGTTCTGCAGCAGGGTGGTGAGTTCTTGGAGTTCGGCGATCAGGCGGCGGCGGTGGGCATCGTCGCGGATGCCCGCGAGCTCGGCGATCCGAGCGCGGATCGGGGCGACCTCGGCGCGCAGCGCCGTGCCCTCGGCTGTGAGCTGCACCGTGACGATGCGCTCGTCGTTCGTGCTGCGGGCCTTGGTGACGTAACCGTTCTGCTCGAGTCGGCGGACCAGGGGAGAGAGTGTGCCCGAGTCGAGCTGCATCATGTCGCCGAGGGAGCCGATCGTTTGCTCTCCCTCGTTCCACAGGATCGCGAGCACGAGGTACTGCGGGTAGGTGAGTCCCCACGGCGCCAGCAGGGCGCGGTAAGCCTGCGTCGTCGCGCGGGCGGCGGAGTACAGCGAGAAGCACACCATCTCATCGGTCACAGGCATGAGTGAAGTATTGCACGCAATCAAGTTGTGCACAACTTAAAACATGCGCGCGGACGGGGTCTGTCAGGTGCTCACAAGGGCTCGATGACCTCGTCGAGGAGGTTGATGCCGCCTGACGAGTTGACCGACCGCATCATCTCCTCGATCCAGTGGGCATTCAATGCGGGCCGTTCGGGAGTGTCGAATTCGAACCGCAGAGGGATCGACGGATGCAGCCAGATCGTCGAGCGCCCGGGCGACGCGCCCGATGGGTGCTGCCAGGACATGGTGAAGCTCTCATGTCGCCTCAGCTTCGTGGCGATCACGACCTTCAGGTGTGCGAGTGCACGATCCTCGATGTGGATCGGTGTGAAGGAACCGTCGTAGAAAGGGATGCCCATGGCTGAACCCCTGTCCGTCAGCTCCCCGGTATCCGGATGAATTGAGCGGAATTCCCGCCGCCGGCCGGGAATGCCTTTTCAGGCTACGACGTCCCGGGTGCACGTGTCGACTGGTTCCTGTGAGCGCGTACATATCGCGCGGGTACGGTCGGCGCATGAACAAGGATCATGTGCCGAGCGATCTCACTGAAGAGGAGCCTACGTCCCCCGCGCCTGAACCGACGGAACCGGGAGCTGTGATCGAGCTCGACCGCGCGCGCTCGATGAAGCCGATCCACATCGCGTCGCAGGCGCCGGAGGCGCACTGAATCCGGCGCGTCATCTCCGCCGAAACGACGAAGAGGCCCGTCCACTGGACGGACCTCTTCGTGAAAACGTGGGTTGTACGCGGATGGTGTTTTGCCGCATGATTCCGCAGCTCTACATGGGCGCCGGTCTGCGTGATCCTCTGTCTGCGCCTCCCTAATCCTCCAGAGGTGTTGCAGGCCAGCAAGGTTGGCGGCGAACGTCTAGCTGACGAAGTCGGCTCTGGTGCCTGCAGCCATGTCGTTGGGGTTCACTGACCTTGCACTTGGCCAGCCGATGGCCAAAGTGGCTGACCGTCAAGCCCGGAGAAGAATGCCCCGGGCCAGGGTGCGTTGACGGCGTCGCCGCTATCGTCGACCGTGAACGTCAAGATCGAACCTTCGGTGAACAGGTTCTCCACCGTTGTGAAGAGGGCTTTGGCGAGAAATCTTGCGAAGTCGCGAACATTGACCGATCCTCCGTTGGGCGACGCGACCGGGACGGGTATGACTGTTGCTCCGTGTGTTCCGCCTACCAAGAGGCTCGGTCGCCGGGTGACGGCTGTCTCGACGGCAAGGTACTCCACCATCGCAAAGACCTCCCGGAACTGGGTCGGGTGGAGCGCGGTCAGTCGTGCAGCGACCAAACGCTTCTCGTGGATAGTCTCCATGGTTCCCCAGTCCTGCAATACCGCCAGTATGCCCACCCTTCCAACGCGGAGGGCCGTGACGGGAGCGAGCATGCTGTCGCAGTAGTCGAAATTATGCTCGGGGGTGTCTTCGTCGATCTGGCAGTCAACGAACAAGAACGACGCTGGGCCACCTGTGGAGTCTGGCCAATGCACCACGCCAGCTGCGGCCTGTAAGAGAAAATGGTGGAACTTGTTGCGCCGGAGCTGTACCTCACTCACGAGAGGCGCGCTGTCCGGGTCGCGAACGTCGATGCGCCTCAAACTTTCGAGGAACAAGACGCCGTAGTACAGCTTGCCCAGCCACAGGAACAGATCTCGTCGGCTGAGCGACTGCACCCCTTCCAAGCCGTTCTCGAACGCTGCCTTGGCTCGCTGCTCAATTCCTGAGAAGTCAACGCCATTGCAAGTCCTGCAGCACGGCACCGTTAGTCGGTAGTAGGTAATGAGCTGCGCGTTGCTCGACACGAGGTTCGCCGACTGCAGCCCGGCCGACCGAAGCAACCATTGAGGAAAGACATGCTCTCGCGTTCGGTCAGGGTGGCCCGTCGGGATGAAAGCGCCACAGATGAAGCAGTTGTTTGAGCCTGTCGTCTGTGCGCGTCCCGTCAGCATCAAGTGTTGGTCATTCGAGGCTTGCTCGGCTAAGGGCGCAGGGTTGGGGTCGAGTGGCAAGGGCGTGGTCCGTTCCTCGTTGACGTTCAAGACCGCTGTCGGGGCGTGAGGCACGGATGGGGCTATGATTCGGGCGTGTCCATGCCTGCGTTCGTCTCTTCCTCCGCGGACATGCAGGGTAGCTACCGGTACAGCCTTACACGTGTGTGGGACGAGTCACTGCCGTTAGTTACCTTCGTTCTCTTGAATCCGAGCACGGCCGACGATGTCGAGCTCGATCCGACGCTTAGGCGCTGCATTGGATTCGCGCGACGCGAGCAGTTCGGGGGGATGCGGATATTGAATCTCTACGCGTTCCGCGCGACGAAACCGAAGGTGATGTTCGCGGCCCCTGACCCCATCGGAATCGAGAACGACCGCGCGTTGGCATCGGCGAGTGGTGTGGTAATCGCTGGTTGGGGGACGAACGCCCGGGCGGCGCGGGTGGCCCGCGCGGTCACACTGCTACCTAAGCTCAAGGCGCTCAAGACGACAAAGGACGGACATCCGCAGCACCCGCTGTACGTCCGCCGGGATTCGCCGCTCATCGACTGGCCGGAGCGCGGGGTGTCCTAGCCCGCGTCTGGTGCTTCAGAGCGCGTGGCTGTCCAGCGGGCTGAGCGTAGACGAGTGTCACGACGGATGGGCATTGCGGCGGCTCGCCAGCTCCTGCAGTATCGAGTCGCTCTGCCGTCGAGCGCTACTCGTCGGGTTCGGCCTCAAGGGATGCGTCAACCGCGAACTTTGCGCCAGCAAGCACATACGCTCGCAGTGCTTCGGGGGTTGCGGGTACATTGCGGAACGCATCGAGGTCTACCGTCTCAGGGAACTGAGGAGCGAGACGGTCACGAAGGACCTTGGGAGCGAACAGCGCCGTGAACTGCCCGACATTGTTGAATCTCTCGACGTACTTCGTCCCGTCACCGCCGGTGGCTGTATACACGAACAACATCATGCAGTCCGTGAGCTCCCATCCGTTGTCGATGGCCCAGTTCAGAAACGCTGACAGCGACGAGGACTCCCGTAGGCGCCAATACCAAAGCGTTGATCTGTCTTGCTCCGTGAGATCCAGCGGTGAAGGCAGAGTGGTGACGAGCGGGGTGAAGTGCTGCTTGTAGAGGCCTTCCAGCTCTGCGCCGACTCGTTCAGCGAGCGCTTGTCGTCGATCCCTCAGTGTCGGACTTCCCGGCGCCTCAATGCTGAGTCCCTGAGCGAGCGCCGATACGAAAAGAAGACCCGCATGGTCCTGGGCCAGAGACTGGCAAGCGGTGAAGGCGTCCTCATCTGTCATCCGCAGCAGCGCCGACTCGGCAATACTTTCCAGTCGCCCTCGGGTGAATGAACGTTCATCAACGTCGCTCCACCTCTCGCCGACCCACTTTACGAACGCGGGCGTGCACAGGTTGTTGCGTTCCGCGACCTGCGAGAGCTTCCGCACCACCAACTCGGGCTGAGCGTTGAAGACGTCGACGAGCGCCGTCGTCGCTTCGCCTTCGAGACCTGTAGCGATCTCGTGAGCGGCTCGTGACGCAGCAGCATCCGAGACATCATCGTCGGGTACACCGAACGCGAAGTAGCGGTCGAAATAGTCGGGGTGGGCTATAGAACCTGGCTCCGCTGGAGGAATGTATCCCGAGCGCTGCTGTTTATCTGACTCGGCGCGAAAGGTAGGGCCGAAGGCCGGGAACAGAGTGCTCAGCACGTACAGGATGTCTTCGCGGTCAGTGTCCTGCACGTGCGCGTCGGCGAGCATGGACAGCCATGCGCCACGTCGCCTCTCCGCCAGGCTAGCGGGCGCCTCGAGAGCGCGCAGCGATAGTAACTGTTGACCGAGCAGCTCACGGCGGTGACGTTGAATAAGGGAGTACACGCCCGGTTCCACGGTACGCAGCCATGTGATGATGAAGTAGTCGGTGAAGTTCACCTCATCGCCAAGAGCGCCGTAAAACGCGTCGACCTGTCCGAACACCCGTTTGATGGCTCGTGGGGTGTGGAGGCGACTGCTGAGTACCCCATCGAACATGCGGCTGAGTAGCTCGAGTTCCCGGCGGGGGAGCGTGAAAGCATGTCGAGACTGCATGTAGGTCATCGCGCGTGTGAATACCTGGTCGACCTCGAACGGGCGGAGGGCGGGCACGTCGATGCGCACCTGCACGATCTTCTCGAGGTAGTCCAATCCGCGGCGTTCGTCCTTCGCTGAGACGAGATCCGTCTTCGCTAGTAGGTCGACGACGGTCCGTTCGTCGTAGCTGAGCAGGTAGTAAACGTTCGGGAGCCGTCCGACGAGACGGACCAGCTTGAACAGATGGAGCACCTCGTCGGCGCTGAGCCTATCGATATCGTCGATGATGACCAGAACGGGCTGGTCGGCCTCGTCCAACTCGCGCGTCACCCGGTCGCGTTGAGCGACGGGATCCTCGTCGGCGTCATCGAGAAGCGTGCGTACGATCCCCTCCCCGTCGACACCGACGATCTTTGCGAATCCGGCGATGGGGGCCAGTCGTCGCCCGAGCCTCAGCAAGTTCTCGCGGCGTGGTTCCCACACCGGGGTGCTCGGGAACGCGCGGTGAAGGGAATCGAAGAACCCCGCGTGCATCTCCGTGGGCCCGGCGTATAACCACGGGTTGAACTCCGCGACGAGCCAGTCCCTGCCGAGAGATTTAAGCGTCGCCCCATCCTTCGTGGACAGTCGGCGGGCCAGGCCGCCGAGGACGCTCGACTTACCCGACCCCCAAGAGCCCACGAGCCCGATGATGCTGGATTTGCTCTGCTCGCTCACTCGCCGAAGGACACCGAAGATCCGGTCAGCGAGGTGTGCGCGGCCGAACAGTTCCTCATCGTCAAGGCTCGAAAGAGCATCGTCGCTCAACCAGGTGCGTTCGAAGTCGTGATTCAGTGACCCATCAGACAGTGCAGCCCGGTTGGTACTCGGATCCCTCAGGACAATTCGAACAGCGGTACTGGGACGGCGCAGCGTGGACGGAACACGTCTTTGCCGGTGGGGCGCAGGCCGTTGCCCCATTGGCCCGCAGCCGCGCAGAGGCTCGAGCGCTTGCAACGTCGCCTACGGGCGCTTCGGCACCGGCGCAGAACCCTCTCGCCGCTGAACAGGTCTCGCCCGCGGTTGCTCCGGCGGCTGGAGGACAGAACGCATTGGTCCTCGAGAACATCCCACTGGTCGGCGCACGCAAGCACGCTGAGAAGCTGCGCTCCGAGGTCGCACGACTTCAAGGGCTCATCGACCAGTACGGACTGCAGGAGGTCGCCGCCCTGGATGACCTGAAGCGCCACCTGAACCAGGAAGTCGATGGCGTGCGCGGACAGGTCGCAGCCGCCTCGGCGGAGCTCGCATCGCGTCAAGCTGACATCGCATCCACCGAGGCATCGCTGCTCGATCTGCGCGGAGCCGTCGAGGTCCAGGAACTCGGTCTCTACGACTACGAGCATCCCGCCGAGGACTCGGTCGCCCTCGCCACCCAGCTCGAATCGCTACGCGCAGACATCAAGACCGCCGTCCGCACCGGCCGTGCCACGCAGGCGACGAGCAACTTCACCTTCAACAACAGCACCGCCAAGGGCGCGAAGTTCGTCCGCGACATGTCGAAGCTCATGCTCCGCTCCTACAACGCCGAGGCCGAGAACTGCGTGAAAGCTGTCCGTGCCGGGAACTTGGCCACTGCTCAGAAGCGCCTCACCACGGCGCAGGAGCAGATCGCTCGCCTCGGCACGATGATCGACCTGAGCATCACGTCGTACTTCCACCAGCTTCGTCTCCGCGAGCTTGAACTCGCAAACCGGCATCTCCGTGCCGTGCAAGAGGAGAAGGAAGCAGACCGCGCGCACCGTGAGGAACTTCGGGAACAGCGCAAAGCTGAGAAGGAACTCGCCGCCGAGAAGGCGCGCCTCGAGAAGGAACGCGGGCACTACGCGAACACCATCGCCGCCCTCGAAGCGAACGGCGACCACGAAGGTGCCGAGCGCATGCGAGCGCGCCTCGCCGATGTCGAGCACGCCATCGAGAACGTCGACTACCGGGCAGCCAACATCCGTGCCGGATACGTCTACGTCATTAGTAACGTCGGTTCCTTCGGGCCCGACGTGGTGAAGATCGGCCTCACCCGGCGCCTCGAACCGATGGACCGCGTCAACGAACTCGGGGATGCGTCCGTGCCCTTCCGGTTTGACGTCCACGCCCTGTTCTTCGCCGACGATGCCGTCAGCATCGAAGCGATGCTGCACCAGCACTTTGCCGACCGGCGCATCAACCAGATCAATCAGCGCCGCGAGTACTTCCGCACTACCCCAACTGAAGTGCGTGAGGTGTTGAAGGCGCACTCCGTGGAGCTGCTCGACTTCAAGCTCGAGCCCGCTGCTGAGGAATATATGGCCACGCGAGCTCTTCAGGACGTCTAGGGCCCCTGCGCAATACGTGGCAAAGAAGACCTGCAGGATCGGCTGAATCGACTCGAAGGAGAGCGCCTTGGGAGAGAAGGGATTTCGACCGACAAGCGCGCGCTTGCACCATAAATCTGGTAAGTGCGCGCTCTGCGGGCGGTACATGCCGCTGACGCTCGCGCACGTGCCACCGAGGGCGGCGTTCAATGACGGCACTGGTTCTTTGGGCGGAGTCGATGGCGACAGTGTGTTGGCGTACGGTCGCCCACGGACTGGTGGACTCCGGATCCCGGCTCACTGCGAGAGCTGCCGCGCACAGACGTCGCCATGGGATGACGAGTACATTCATTGGGCGCGGCAGTTCGCCAGGATTCTCCTCGAGTCCGAGTGGAAGGGGCAGCGGACGGAGATCAGCGGCAAGCTGCAGAACGTGAGGCCAGGGAGATTCATCAGAGCCGCACTTGCCGGGATGACGGCGCTCGCGCCGAATCTCATCGACACCCATCCTGCACTTGTCCGGACTATCAGAGAGGGAGTCGCGGACGTGATGCCTCCTGAGCTCAGGTTCCTCGTAGGTATCGCGCCGGATCGCACGCCAGCGCACATTGAGGGCGCCCACGGGGGCATAGTGGCTTCAGTTTCGGCTGGGCGAGAGCTTTCTCGGCCGAC
>JAEKKN010000003.1 GCA_019510305.1 Microbacterium sp. | reverse complement strand
AGCACGAGTACCCTCGCGCTGCGCGTCGGGCCGGCCGGTGACGGTGAGACCTATCAGTGGATGGAGACGCTCTACGGCGACGTGATGCTCATGTCGATCGCGACGCACCGCTATCTGCGCGTCGAGCCGGATGGCCGCGTGTCGAGCGACAGCCGCGGCGCCGAGCCGGACCCGAACGACGGCACGTCGCTCCGCTGGCGCCGCGCGTCGGCCGATCGCTGACCCAGTCCATGACCAATCCCGAGCTGCCCCCGCATACCCGCGCCGTCGCGAAGATCGTCGTGCGACAGTCGGCGGTCGAACGCTTCGACGACACGGCGACGCCGGTGCTCGCCGAGCTCCGCATCGAGGAGACCTTCACCGGCGACATCGAAGGCGAGTCGCTGGTGTCTTGCAGGGCGCGCAGCGCGTCGAGCATGGGAAGATCAGAGCAACGTGGTTCGTCACCCCGGGCTCGGGCACGGGCGAGTTGGCAGGCCTGCGCGGCGAAGGCGGCTTCGTCGGCGAGTTCGGAAAGGGATCCGAAGGGACGCTGGACTACTGGTTCGAGGGCTCCGCCGCGCGCGGCACGTAGCCGTTCTCCGCCATGCGTCGCCCCATCTCGGCGTACATCGCCGGGTGGCTCGGCAGGAGCGTGGCCAGTCCATCCACGTACCGGTTGAACATCGAGAACGCCGCCGCGATCAGCACCGTGTCGTGGATGTCCCGATCCGTCGCCCCTTCCGCGCGGGCCGCGGCCACGTCGTAGCTGGTGACGTTCCGCCCGCCACGCTGCACCTTGGCGGCGATCGCGAGCAGCGCCTTCAGCTTCCCGCTCACCGGTGCGGTGTCCGGGTCCTCGAGCACGGCATCCACCGTCGCGTGCGCGTCGCCGAGCAGATGGCGCGCCGCGGCGGCATGGCTGTCCATGCAGAACGCACACTCGTTCCGACGCGACACGAAGGCGGCGATCGTCTCGCGTTCGCCGCGACTCAATGGGGAGTCGCCGACGAGCAGCACGTCGGCCAGCTCCGAGAGGGCCTTGCCCGTGTCCGGGCGGTAGGCGAGGAGGCCGCGGATGCCCGGCAGCTGTTCCGGGAGTGCGATGTGAGGCATGGGATCCACCAGGGGTGACGACGCGGACGGTAGCCGCCAACGTACGGGCGAGACCTTGGACGGCGCAAGTCGATCCGCCGCGTCGCTTCCTGGTTTATCCGACATGAGCGTCGGGCCCTTGCGAATGCTGCGCTCTCGTCATGCAGCGTCGAGTGGCGTGGGTGTCAGGTGCCTGGCGCTCGGCGCGTCGCTCGGCATCCCGTCGCGGTACGACGCAACGGCACGGGACATCCCATGTGATGCCGCGATCGCGACGCTCGTGGCGCGGCCAGCTCGGATACTCGCGTCGCAGCGCCTCGTTCATGGCGAGCCACGCCGCAACCGCCGCGTCCCGCGCGACGAGCTCGGTGGGGAAGCCGCGGAACGAGATGGTACGGCCCCGGATGGTGCCGATGTGCACGCCCCTGACGTCCTCCAGCCGGTACAGGTCGTCTCCTTCAGCGAATACGCGCATCATGTCCTGTCTCCTGTGTGATTCGAGTGTGTCGACCGATGCCGCGGCGCCCGCCGAGGCTCCGGTGTGAGCGGTCCCCGGCGGACGGCGCGAGCGCTTGTCGTGGACTGTGTGGATGTCCCTCCGCGTGGCGGGTTCGCAGGCTCGTGAGCGGCGATCGGCGTGCGCGGCGGCGGAAGTCGCGTTGTGTTCTGCCGCCGCACCGTCGTCGAGCGACGTCACCGGAAAAGCGAACGCCCCTCCTGCTCGAAGCGCAGGAAGGGCGGTAGCGACGGGATGCCGCGATGGCTCCCGTGTGCTGTCGACCGGACCTCGGCCTATCCGCTCGTGATGTGCGGGTGGGCCGGGCTCCTGGACTTCGAAGGAGAGATCACCGAACGGGCGAGCGCACGCGGAGCGCGCTGCCGCCACGTCCGGGATCGGTGCAGTCGTGCGACCGACACCCTCGTCCGGCCCGTGCCGGCGGTCGCGATGTGGGAACGCACGGTGTTGGTGGCGGCGGAGACCGCCGAGCGGCCGGTCCATGCGCGCACGTCGAGCGGCGCCGTCCGCACGATGCGGAGGCGCGCCACGAACCGTGGGGCATGTGGGTGAATGACCGGCTCAATCATGACGGCTACCGAGGAATACGAGCTCCGAAATGACAAATCGCGCCGCCGACGCTCTCGACGAATCACACGATTCGCCAGGCGACTGCTACGCACACTGCGCGGCAGCAGACCGTGAGCATCGGGACGCGACTCCCTGCATTCAATCTAGTCTGCGCGCCGGGAGAGTCAATCAACGCGCTGATTTGCGGTGTGCACCCGCGTCAACGCGCGTCACGCTCGTCAACACGTGCGATCGGCTCTTTCGGCGCTCCGACGCGCAGGCTCGCCCACGCAGGCGGATCGCTCGCCGGGAAGCTTTCCGCCGAGGACTCGTCTACGTCGGCGAAGGAGCGTGCGCGCTTCCGCGCGGCTGTGACATCGTCATCGAGCTCGGCACTCGGTGCCTGCCCGTTCGTCTTCCTTGGCATCTTGTCTCCTCCTCGTGCTTGCACTGCATACTCCGCGCGAGATGAATACGTTCACGGTCAGCTCTCTTGTCGGCAGCCTCATGCGGATCCGCCGGCGACGAGACGCCGATTCAGCCCTGGGTCGGGATGGCGCTTTCGCTCGCGCCGGACGTCCTTCGTGCTTCACGCGTCGATCGCAGCAGCAGGATGCTCACGGCGAGTATCCACCAGATGATGAGACTGCCCGTCAGTGCGGAGTTTCCCCAGCCGTGGGCGCTGTAGAACTGCGTCACGTCCGTGCCGAAGAACAGCGCGGGGATGAACACGATGTTCGCCGCAGCGATGACATACCCGAGAGAGCCGACCCATCGGGGAAACTTCCCGCTTCGAACGACCGCATGGCTCGTCGAGATCAGATAGATGGCCGTGAGCAGGCGCTTGATGGAGCCATGGACCAGGATGTTCGCCGCGGCCAGAGGGCCGTCGGTCGTTGGATCCATCGAGCCGTCCGGGGCGCTGAATGCCACCCCTGCTTCGTTCGACAGCGCCACCAACCCGATCCCGATGAACAGCAGACCTGCCGCCTGGCCCACCGAGAGCGCAAAGTGTGGGGGATCCTCGCCGGTCCGGATCAATTCGTTCAGGCCGGCCATGAAGATGACGAGCGCGGCGAACGTGAAGAGCCCGATGAAGCATCGCGTCAGAACGATCCGCGACGACGGAGGTCCCGCTTGAAGGAAGTACAGCACGATGATCACAACCGTGGTAATGAACGTCGTGATCCCGGCGGCGGCCGTGGCCCTGGCGCGTCCCATCCCCATGAAGTCCTCCGTTGTGTTGATATATGAGTATATCGTACGCATATAAAAGGCAACGGTGTCGGTCGTGGCGGCGGGAGGCGGGGGCGGGATCGCGAATCTGGGGACATGCGGTGAAAGACGATGGCTGAGGATCGAGCAGCTCCCACCTTCGACTTGCTGTGGACGGCCGAGCGTGCGGGCAAGCGCGGGCGCCGGCCGTCGTTGTCGCGCGAGACCCTCGTGCGCGTGGCGATCGAGCTGGCCGACAGCGAAGGGATCGCTGCCGTCACGATGCATCGACTGGCCGCGCTCGTGGGGTCCAAGGCGATGTCGCTGTACCGGTACATCCCCAGCAAGGACGCGCTCCTCGAACTGATGTGGGACGCGGCAATGGCCGACCCACCCAAGCTCCGCTCAGGACGCTGGAGATCGAAGCTGACCCGGTGGGCCGCCGCCAGCTTCCAGCGGCTCGAGCAGCATCCCTGGCTGATCGAGCTCGCGGGATCCATACAATCCGTCGGTCCGAAGTGGACGGACTGGCTGGAGGCCGGCCTGACAGCCATGACGAAGCTGCCATTGAACGCGAGCGAGAAGCTCGCCGTGCTGACCGTGATCGACGGTCATCTGCGATCGGCCGGCGGATGCTGCAGCGCTCAGCGGCTGACGACGCCTACCCTACACTCGGCGCGATGGTGCGGCGCGGTGAGTTCGACGCGGCAGGGATGTCGATGGAGCAGATGTTCGATTTCGGCCTCGAGCGGATCCTGGACGGCATCGAGGCTTACAGCGAGCGCAGATAGCGCTTGCCCTGCCATGTCGAGACGGCGTGATCGGCTCCGACTTCATGATGAGAGGCCGACGTCGACCGATGCGGCCGCATTCCATCAGAATCGGAGCGTTCGATGCGCAAGGTGATCGTGAACGAATGGATGACCCTCGACGGCGTCGTCCAGGCGCCCAGCAGTCCGGCGGAGGACCCTTCGGGCGGCTTCGGCCACGGTGGCTGGCACGTGCGCCACACCGCGGACCAGCACTTCCAGCGCTGGGCGATCGAGAACCTGACCGGCGCGGGGGGCTTTCTGTTCGGGCGCCGCACCTATGAGATCTTCGCGGCGCACTGGCCCAACGCGAGCCCTGAAGAGCAGGTCATCGCCGAGCCGCTCAACACGCGCCCCAAGTACGTCGCATCCACCACGCTCGCCGCGCCGCTCGCGTGGCGCGGCTCGACGCTCCTCGGCCCCGACGTCGCCGGCGCCGTTGCCGCGCTCAAGCGCCAGGAGGGAGGAGATCTCCTCGTCATCGGCAGCACGGGACTGGTGCACACGCTGCTCGCGCACCGCCTCGTCGACGAGCTCCGGTTGATGATCGACCCCGTCGTGGTCGGCGGCGGCAAGCGTCTCTTTCCGAACGACGGTGCGCTCCGTACGCTGTCGCTCGTGAACAGCACGGTCACGACGACGGGCGCGATCATCGCCACCTACGTTCCTCGCGAGGAGACGGCGTGAGATACATCCTCATGATGCACGTACCACGCGGCGAGGGCGACTACCAGAGCCTCGCCGCGTGGACCCCCGAGGAGCTGAAGGCGCACATGGACTACTGGCACGATCTCAACCGATCCCTCATCGACTCGGGAGAGATGGTTGGGGTGGAGGCGCTCACCCCGGGCATACGACATCGCGGCGACCGCCTCCATGGCGCCCGGGCCGCGCGGCGCACCGCTCGGCATCCCGATCGAGGTGCGCGAAGTCATGCGCTCTCCGATCGCGGACATGTGACCGGGCACTCGAGCGATCTCACGATCGGGCACCTGCTGCGCGACCTCGCGCCGCGGGTGCTCGGCGTGATCGCGCGGAAACATGGCGACTTCCCCGCCGCCGAAGACGCCGTGCAGGAGGCGCTCGTGGCCGCGGTGGCGCAGTGGCCGGTGGATGGCGTGCCCGCCAATCCGAGCGGCTGGCTCCACCACGTGGCCGTGCGCCGTCTCACCGACCACGTGCGCAGCGAGGCGGCACGGCGTCGCCGCGAGGAGAGCGTCGCGAGCACGTTCTGGGCGGAGTGGGCCTTCGTGCCGCCCCCCGATGCGGAGCTCGGCGTCGAGCAGGACGACGCGCTCCTCCTCCTCTTCATGTGCTGCCATCCCGCGCTGACGCCGCCCTCGGCCATCGCGCTCACGCTGCGCGCCGTGGGCGGCTTGACCACGGCAGAGATCGCGCGCGCATTCCTCGTCCCCGAAGTGACCATGGCGCAGCGCATCAGCCGCGCGAAGCAGAGCATCCGGAGCTCGGGCGTCCCGTTCGCCGCACCGAATGATGCGGAGCGCGCCGAACGGACGCGCGCGGTGCTGCACGTGCTCTACCTCATGTTCAACGAGGGGTACGCGAGTAGTGCGGGACCGGACCTCCATCGTCTCGACCTGTCGAGCGAGGCGATCCGATTGACACGCATGCTCCACGACATGCTGCCGGACGACCCCGAGGTCACCGGTCTGCTCGCGCTGCTGCTGCTCACCGATGCACGTCGCGCCGCGCGCACGGGGCCGAACGGTGAGCTGATCCCGCTCGACGAGCAGGATCGCGCGCGGTGGAACCGTGCGCAGATCGACGAGGGGATCGCGTTGCTCTCGGACGCGTTGCCGCGCGGTGGGGTCGGCCCCTATCGGCTCCAGGCCGCCATCGCCGCGGTGCACGACGAAGCCGCGAGCGTCGCGGACACCGACTGGACGCAGATCGTCGCACTCTACGGGCTGCTCGAGCGCATCTCCGACAACCCGATGGTCTCGCTCAACCGCGCGGTCGCCACGGCGATGGTGCACGGGCCCACGACAGGACTGCGGATGCTCGATGCGCTCGACGCCGACGCGCGGATTGCCGGCCACCATCGATTGGACGCCGTGCGCGCGGCGTGCCGGAAGACGAAACCCGCGTGAGACCGTGCCGCACGGTCTCACGAGGGTTGTCGAAGTGGCCAGGGACGGAATCGAACCGCCGACACGCGGATTTTCAGTCCGCTGCTCTACCAACTGAGCTACCTGGCCCCACTACGCGCTCAGGCCCGTCGTCCGGCACGGGCCTGCGCCCCGAATCATAGTCGGTCGCCGTGCCCCGCTCTACCCCCACCCCGTCCCGGCCCTCCGACCGCCGACGGGGGCGGCGGCCCGGTGGAGGTCGCTCGCTCGGCGCCGATCATCACGCCGCCACCACCTCGGGCGTCACGTCGCCCCCGAACCGCGCGCCCAGCGCCTTCAGGTAGGCACTCGCCGTTGCGCTGTGCCCCATGATGAACCGCGACACGAATCGGAACACGGGATTGTAGACCTCGCCGTGCTCCGTGATCTGCACTCGGCTCGCGCCGCCGTCGCCCGTCACGAGATACTCCCAGCTCCCCCCGAACGGCAGCGACTTGTCCGTGATGCGCGTGACCAGCCGCGTCGGGGCTTCAGCCAGCTCGATAGCAAATGAGATAGCGCCGTTCCTTCCCTGCTCGCGCCACGCCACGTGCCCCGAGTCCGTCGGCAGCATCTCCACCGCGGTCACGTCGCCGCGCCAGGTCGGATACGCGACGACGTCGGTCAGCGCGCTCCACACCTGCTCCGGCGTCGCCGGGACGTGCGCGCGCACCGTCGCCACGTGCCGCACCGGGAGCAGGTACCCGATGACGACGACGATCAGCCCCAACCCTACCACAACAGCCAGCAGCAGCACGACGATGCGCATCGGCCCTTACCCGGCGCTCACGAACGTGTGCGCCTCGCGAGCGACGGCGAGCCAGCGACGCGTGTCACCGCGCAGCGCGATCCACTCCTTCATCCGGCGTCCATGTCCGGGGTCGTACGGCTCGCCCGCACCGGAAGCGACCAGTGCGTCGACACGCTCTTTGGGCAGCTTCACGACGACCGTCGACTGCGCGAGCATGGCGAAGATCTTTCCCTTGCTCTTCAACCCATTCGACCCGAACCGTCGCCGCGTCGCGCTCGGCACCTCGACGCCCGTCTCACGCCCCAGCGCTGCGACGATTCTTTCCCACGCCCGCACCACGTTGGCGTCGATCGCCTCGCTCGAACTCCGCGCGCTGGTCATGGCGTAGACGATCGGCTCACTCCGCCGGCGGCGCAAGCGTGGAGCGCGCAGGCGACCGAGAATCGGCGTCAGATTCCTGCAGGATTCTCGATCGCGGCGCGTCTGCAAATTCTCGATCGCGGCGCGCCGGACCGGATCTCAGTGGTAGTTCACGCGCTTCGGCGACGACGCCGCCCCGCGAGATTCCCCCAGGAACGACTCGAGGAACGGATTCGCCGCGCCCCGTGACAGCTCCGCCGCCGTCCCGATCTGCGCGATCTTCCCCTCGTGCATCACGGCGACGCGGTCCGCCACCTCGCACGCCTCCTCGCTGTCGTGCGTCACGAGCACCGTCGTCACCTTCACCTCGTCGTGCAGCGTCCGGAGCCACTGGCGCAGCTGCTTCCGCACCCTCGCGTCCAGCGCGCCGAATGGCTCGTCGAGGAGCAGGACGCGTGGCTGCACCGCGAGCGCGCGCGCCAGCGCGACACGTTGCTGCTGTCCACCCGAAAGCTCCGAGGGATATCGCGATCCCAGCGCGTCGAGCTCCACGAGCTGCAGTAGATCCTTCACCACGGTCGTGATCTCCGCGCCGGTCGGCCGCTCCCGCCGCGGCCGCACGCGCAGGCCGAATGCGACGTTCTCGAACACGGTCATGTGCCGGAACAACGCGTAGTGCTGGAACACGAAGCCGATCCGCCGGTCGCCCGGCCCCAGCGGCGCCGCGTCCTCGCCGTGAATCCGCACGGCCCCCGTGTCCTGACGCTCGAGTCCCGCCACGACGCGCAGCAGCGTCGACTTCCCCGAGCCGGACGGTCCCACCAGCGCGACGAGCTCTCCCTCGTCGACGGTGAAGCTCACCTGATCCAGCGCGGTGAACTCCCCGAATCGCTTCGACACGCGATCGAGTCCGACACTCATGCGCCCCTCTCCTCTTGTTCCTGAATGATCCGCGCCCGCGCCGCGTGGTGGCTGCGCTCGAGCAGGTGCTTCGCCGCCAGCGTCACCACGGCCAGCAGCGCCAGCAGCGACGACGCGGCGAACGCCGCGGTGAAGTCGTATTCGTTGTACAGGATCTCGATGTGCAACGGCAGCGTCGTCGTCTGCCCGCGGATGCGCCCCGACACCACCGACACGGCGCCAAACTCGCCCATCGCCCGCGCGTTGCAGAGCACGATGCCGTAGAGCAGCCCCCAGCGGATGTTCGGCGCGGTCACGCGGCGGAAGATCTGCCACCCCGACGCGCCGAGTGTCACCGCGGCTTCTTCCTCCGTCACGCCCTGCTCTTCCATCAGCGGGATCAGCTCGCGCGCCACGAACGGCAGCGTCACGAAGATCGTCGCCAGCACGACGGCGGTCACCGTGAACGCGATCTTGATGTCATGCGCTCGCAACCACGGGCCGAACCAGCCCTGCATCCCGAACAGCAGCATGAACGTCAGCCCGGCGATCACCGGCGACACCGCGAGCGGCAGGTCGGCGAGCGCGATGAGCAGCGTGCGCCCGCGCACGCGCCCCTTCGTGATCGCCCACGCCGCCGCGATGCCGAACACCACGTTCAGCGGCACGGCGATCCCCGCCACGAGCAGCGTCAGCCGCAGCGCGTGCAGCAGCTCCGGCTCGCGCAGCGCCGTCAGGTACGCGGTCAGTCCTTTCTTCAACGCCTCCTGGAACACCACGTACAGCGGCAACCCGAGAAAGACGAACAGGTACGCCAGCGCCACGCCGATCAACACGCGGCGCGCCAGTGCGCTCTCGTTCGTCGGTGCCGACGTCTGCGCGCGCGCCCGCGGCCCGGGCGGCAGCCCGTGCTGTCGTGCGCCTGGTACGACCGTCGTCGCCATGCGTGCTCGCCTCCCTACGCCGCGCGCCGCGCGGCGCGACGTTGAATGAGTCCTGCGCTCACGAGGATCACCGCCGATGTCAGCAGCATCACCACCGCGATCGCCGTCGCCCCGCTGTAGTCGTACTGCTCCAGCTTGCTCATGATCAGCAGCGGCGCGATCTCGGTCCGCCCGGGCATGTTCCCCGAGATGAACACCACCGACCCGTATTCCCCGATCGCGCGCGCGAACGAGAGTGACATGCCCGCCACGAGCGCCGGCGTCAGCGC
>JAEKKN010000042.1 GCA_019510305.1 Microbacterium sp. | reverse complement strand
ATCGATGTCCCGGGTGGTGATGTTCTCGCCGAGATCACCGGGCTCGACTGTATGGCCACTCTCTCTCAGGGCGTCGAACAGCTCCTCGTGCATCAGATGCACCTGCCGTAGGTTCGGCTGTGACGGGTCGGGCGGCCACTCGAGAGCGGTGCTGCACTGTTGCGCCAGAGCGCGCGTCACCTTCGACGCCCACACCTTCGAGAAGGGTGATCGATTCGCGAGTCCGCTTGCTGAAGCCGTGCATGGGGCTGGAATGAACGGCGAGGACCCGAGACTGCACGCCTTCATTCTTCCACTCCGAACGCGATCGGCCGCCTACGAAGCGTGTGCGCCACGCCCGAGCTGCTCCCCCGTCGCTACGGGGCGCGGCATAGTGGTGTGATGACGATCTGCGACCCGCCCGTGATCCCCGACGTGCACCCAGCGCTGGTCGGCCGATTCAGCCCGGTAGGGCGACACTCATCGGCGGATCGTCCGCCATCTGGCGCGGAGTTCATCGCAGTGGGCGCCGTCTGCTTCTGTGCTCTTCGTGAACCTCGCGCACACGACGGTCGAAGGCACGGACGACTGGGAGTATTCGGAGTTCGCTCGCTACGATCTCGGCCAGGCTGTCGCCCACATGACGATCCAAGGTCTTCATCTCGGGCTCGACGCCCACCAGTTCCGTGCCTTCGATCGCAGCGGCATCGCCGGTGAGTTCAGCGTTCCGGCGCACTGGGAAGTCACGAGCATGACCGCGTTCGGAGTCTCGACCCGCAGTGCCGGCGAGATCAGGTCGGCCGGAACCAGTCGCGAGCGAGCCAGCCGCGCGGACATCACGTGGGCGCGAGGCTGATCTCCGGGTATACAGATTGTCGAGTCGTCGCAAACCCGCGAGGTGATCATCCACGCTCTGTATGCTCGCGGACATGACGGACGACATCGACGTTGCGATCGTTGAGACTCTGACGATCGACGACCTTCGACAGGTGGATGCTCTCCTCTCCCAGCTGTCATCGACCGCCATCTTCGATCCCGATCGCGTGCAGGCGATGATCGACGCACCAGGCGTAGATCTCTTCGTTGCGCGCGACGCTGGACAGGTGCGGGGCAGAGTCGAGGACGTCGTCGTCAGCCACCACGCGCGCGGGCGCGGCATCGCCCGTCTGCTCCTTGAAGCGATCACTGAGGAGTCGACTCGTCGGGGCCTCCGCACACTCGATCTCACTTCTCGGCCATCACGCGAGTCGGCATTGAGGCTCTACGAATCCGTCGGCTTCGAGCGCCGGGAGACGAACGTCCTGAGGTACGTGCCAGCGCCGAAGAGCTGACAAACGCTGACAGACATCCGGCGCTCCCGACGAGGGATTCTCCGGACGCGCCCCGAGCGCTCAGGCGGTTGCATACCCCGCGAGGAAGAGATCCACGGCCTGTTCCACAGGCGGCTCATCGATCTCCGCCCCCAGGAGCCTGGCGTTCAGTGGCGCGCCGATCACGAGCCATGTGAACTGCCCGGCGGCGGCATCCGCGTCACCGATGCGCAGCGCTCCCCTGCGGGCGATCTCCTTCAGGGTCTCCCCGAGATTGCGGATGTTCGTATTCCAGCTCTCCTCGAGATACATCCGCGCCACCTCGGGCTGCGACTGAGCCTCCGCGGTCACGAGTCGACGCATCTCGAGCACGGGCGGGCTCAGAATGCCGGCCCGCATAGTCTCTGCGAGTTCGATCAGCCCGCGCCGAAGGTCTCCACTCCCCCGCAGCCTCTCCAAGGACGGACGCATCGCGCCTCGTCCCGCATGCGCCCACGAGTGCACGACGGCCGTGTACAGCGCCTTCTTCGACGAGTGCTCTCGATACAGCGACGACTTCGAGATCTTCGCCCGCTTGGCGACCTCGTCCATCGACGCGCCACCGTATCCGAACTCGAGGAACACCTCGCGGGCAACGTCGAGCAGCGCGTCGCCGCTGAGGCCGGCCGGGCGTCCCCGAGTCCGAAGCGCAGTATTCATGCACCTCATATTAGTACTTGACGGTACTTTGAGCGAGTCGTACAGTTTAAGTACCAACAAGTACTCAAGGAGGAGCCATGATCGCCCTGGGCATACTCATCGCCACGATCGCGTCATTCATCGCCAGCGCGGTCCTCTACGCGATTCCGCCGGTCTCCCGTCTCGTCACGCGCACCAGTACGCCCCGCCCCGGTATCCCCGTCGCCCTCCAGATGCTCTCCGTGGTCGCGCGCAGCCTGCTGGCGTCGTTCCTGATCGCCGGACTCATGACGGCTGCCGGCTGGCACGGACCCGCAGCCGGCGCCCTCCTCGGACTGGCGCTGTCGGTTCTGCCTCTCGTTTTGCTGTTCGGGGGCGTCGTGCACGAGAACACCGCCGTCCCCACTGCAGGAATCCACCTGCTCGACTGGATCATCAAACTCACCCTGATCGGAATCCTCGTCGGACTCTTCGTCTGACCACCCGGAAGAAGGAATGACATGGCTGTTCGACCTCTCGACCTGACCTTCACAGCGACCCTCGGCAAAGTTCGCGACGGCGACACGTGGACGTGCGTACAGCTTCCCGACTCCGCGGAGATCTTCGGCACTCGCGGACTGGTGAAAGTCGCCGGCACGGTCGATGGGGAACCCTTCCGAGGCGCGTTCATGGCGCTCGGCGACGGCACGCACAAGCTGCCCATCACCGCCGCGATTCGCAAGCGGCTCGGCAAGACCGACGGCGACGACGTCACCGTCCACCTCAGCGAGCGCCTGAACTGAGTATCCGCCCGCCCAACCGTGCGAAGATCGATCGATGAAGATCGAGCAGTGGGATGGTGACGAAAAGCAGCTGCTCGCCATCGCAGGGCTCTATGCGGATGCATTCGCCGAACCTCCCTACGACGAGGACCCAGTCCGCAGTCTCGTCGAGTTCCCGGAACGAGTACGTCGCTACGCCGTGGAGAAGCCGGAGTTCCGGCTCTTCCACGCATCCGAGCACGGAGAAGTCCTCGGCTTCGTCCTCGGAACAGGGATCGGCCCCGGCGACTGGTGGTGGAACCGTCTGAACGAGACTCTCGCCGAGCCGCACCGCACTCTCTGGCTGGATCAGCAGCAGTTCGCGATTGCAGAGCTCGTCGTGAAGGCATCGGCCCGCCGCTCAGGAGTGGGACGGGCGCTGATGAAAGAAGTGCTCGCCGATCTCCCCTATGACAGCGCACTGCTGGCCTGCTATCCGAATGCCGTGGCACCGCAGCGGCTCTACGCATCTCTCGGCTGGACCGTCATCGATCCGCACGCTCACGTCTCGGAGACGCACCCGACTCAGATCATGGGCGTCAAGCTGCGCGCCTGACCATGCACACCAGTCCTGCGCGGTCCTCCCATGAATCGACGCGTACGAACCCCCGGGACTCGTACAGACGGAGTGCCGGCGCACGCCACTCCCACACCGACAGCCGGACATCCCCTCGGCACGACGCGATCGCGGCATCGAGCAGCGCGGAGCCGACTCCGAGTCCTCGGGCTCCGGGCGCCGTCCAGAACCGCTTCAACTCGGACTCAGAGGTGCGGATGACGACGACTCCTGATGGCGCGCCATCGACCTCGGCGAGCAGCACGGCGGCCCCGGCGTGGACACCATCCAGATCCGCGACCTCGCGCTCGTGGGCTTCAGAGAGCACCGTCGCCCCTGTGCCCAGATGCGAAAGCTTCTCACTCTCGGTCTGCACCAGGTAGGCGCGGATCAGGTCGCCCGCCACTCGCGCGTCGGGACCGCTCAGGTCGGCTTCTCGAACGGTGACCAGCGGCATCCGCACTCCTCTTGTCTTGGTACTTCCAGGGTAGGCGGAGATCCCGCCGAGCTCGTCACCGCTCAGGAGTAGCGTGGAGGGGTGAAGCAGGTCTCCGTCTCCCCCGCAACAACTCCCGGGTGGCGCGCCTGGCTCATCTGGTCGGTCGGCGTCGCCGCCTACGTCCTCGCGATCACGAACCGCACCTCCCTTGGCGCCGTCGGTGTCGAGGCGGCCGATCGCTTCCAGGCCGATGCATCGACCCTCGCACTGTTCGCGGTCGTCCAGCTCGCGGTGTACGGCGGCATGCAGATCCCGATCGGGATACTGCTCGACCGTCACGGCTCGCGCCCGATCATGACGATCGGCATGGTGCTGATGGCCGCGGGGCAGCTGACCATGGCCCTCTCCCCCAGCATCGGCATCGCGATCATCGCCCGCATTCTGCTCGGTGCGGGCGACGCAGCGATCTTCCCGGCCGTGCTGCGACTCGTCGCCACGTGGTTCCCCGCTCAGCGGGGACCGCTCATGGTGCAATTCACCGGAATCCTCGGGCAGGCGGGCCAGCTCGTCGCCCTGGTCCCGCTGGCTGCATTCCTGCACGCGACCAGCTGGAGCGTGACCTTCGGCAGCATCGCCGGTCTGGGCGTGCTGTTCAGCATCCTGGTGTTCCTCGTCATCCGCAACCACCCGCCCGAGCGCGGCGCCGACATCACTGTCAACACCGACACCGGGCTGGTCCGGGTGGTGACCTCGGCGATCGACACGGGCGTCGGCATCCGGGCTGCCTGGGCTCACCCCGGAACCCGCCTCGCCTTCTGGTCGCACTTCACGTCGCCCTTCGCCGGCACCGCCTTCGCCCTCCTCTGGGGCATGCCCTTCCTCACCGCCGCCCAGGGCCTCGACACCGCGCACGCCGCCGGCATCATCTCGGTGTACGTGGTCGCCGGCATGGTGCTCGGCCCCGTGATCGGCGACCTCTCGCGCCGTCTTCCCTATCACCGCTCCTATGCGCTCGTCCTGCCGTCTGTGGGCGTGCAGTTCGTCGCCTGGGTCGCTGTCATCGCGCTTCCGGGCCCCGCGCCATTGTGGATGCTCTATCTGCTCGCGATCGCTCTCGGCACGGGAGGGCCCGCCAGCATGATCGCCTTCGATCACGCCCGCACGCACAATCCCTCGCACCGGCTGAGCACAGCCACCGGTGTGACCAACGCCGGCGGATTCATCGCCGCGCTCATCGCGATCTTCCTGATCGGTCTCGCTCTCGACCTCCAGGGAGCGGGAACACCGGCCACCTACACGTTCGAGGCCTTCCGCATCGCCTTCCTGATGCCCGTTCCCATCTGGCTCGTCGGCACGGCCTTCATCCTGATCGAGCGCAAGCGCACGCGCATCCGCATGGGCCTCGATCCCGAACGTCACCGCTGACTTCTCACGCCGCTGACTGCTCATAGGATGATGCGATGCGCTCTTCCTTCACGTTCTCGAACGATCCGTCGCTCATCGATCGCCCCCGCGTGCACGCCTGGCTCAGCAAGCAGGCGTACTGGGCCGAAGGACGTGCCCGAGAGACACAGGAAGCGGCGATCGATGCCTCGCGCAACTACGGCGTGTGGAACGCCGACGGCGAGCAAGTCGCTTACGCACGGGTCGTGACGGATGCCGTCACCTTCGCCTGGCTCTGCGACGTGTTCGTCGATCCGAGTACGCGAGGCAACGGCGTCGGCAAGATGCTCATAGAAGGAGTCATCGCCGATCTCGAGCCCCTGGGTCTCAAGCGCATCATGCTCGCCACCGCTGACGCTCACGGACTCTACGCGCGATACGGGTTCGCCCCCTCGGAGGATCCGAATCGCTTCATGATCAAGCAGATGACCGCGTAGCCGCTCTATCTGCGGGCGAGCGGCGTCCAGCCGAACGGCACAGGCCCGTCGAATGCGGCGCGCTCCCGGTCCGCTCGCAGCGACCAACCCTGGGCCGCGTCGCGCGTGTCGAAGGCGCCTCGGGCGACGCGCAGGCCGACGTCCTCGTGATGCATGCGCGGCGCCCCTCCGCGGCGTACGCCGGCCCGAACGCTCCAGGCGTCATCGGCGTATCCCCCGCCGCGGAACACCCGGTAGTCGTCGTATCGCGCCGGATCCAGGAAGTCCCAGCACCACTCCCACACGTTCCCGAGCATGTCGAACAGACCGTTCAGGTTCGGCAGCTTCCCGCCCACATCCTGCGGTGCCGACACGCCATCCGCGCTCGTCCATGCGGCATCCGCGAGTGGCGCGTAGTGCGGACCGGCAGATCCGGCGCGGCACGCGAACTCCCACTCCGCCTCGGTCGGAAGGCGATAGCCGTCGCCGGTGGCATCCCACGTGACGTCCTCGCCGTCGAAACGGTACACCGGGTCGAGCCCCTCCCACTCGGATGCGGCGTTGCAGAAGTGCACGGCGCGCAACCAGCTCACGTCAGCCGCCGGACGCCGAGGGTGCCGGGAGGGCACCGGCAGGATCTCTGCGAACTGCTCCTCGGTGACCGGGAAGACTCCGATCTCGAAATCCGCGAGTTCGACGACGCGTTGGATTTTCCTACGTTCGTCGTGAATAGTCACGGAACCGGCGGGGATGCGCCGCATCTCGATGTCGGTCATACCGGGCGCGGAGAGAGTTCGACCCACGCCGGGTACTTCGCGGTACGGCCGTCGCCTGACGACGTACCGGTCACGCGGCGCTTCACCCAAGGGCCGACGAACTCCCGATAGTACGCATAGCCGCTGGGGCCGGCCTGGCCGGTGTCGCTCGGCGCCCACCAGGTCTCGTGCGGCTCGAATCCGAGCGCGTGCAGCACCCTGGCGGCCACTCGATGGTGGCCCGCGGCGTTCATGTGCAGCCGATCCTCGGACCAGTACTGCGGTTCGGAGAGCTCGCGGTCGGGCCAGTTCAGCGCGGTGATGACGTCGGGCCGATTCTCGACGCGTCGGAGCACCGCCTCCGACAGGAGATCTCCGCGCTTCTGGAACACCTTGCCCATCGGCAGCTGCCCGCTCGGATTCGCCCCCGAGAGCAGGATCAGCGTGACGCCCTCGTCATCGCAGCGACGAAGCACCCGGCTGAAGGCGTCGGCGATGTGCTCGACATCGGCTCGGGGCCGCAGGACATCGTTGCCGCCGCCGTTGAACGAGAGATGCGTGGGATGCAGCGCCAGAGCGGCCTCGAGCTGCTGCTCGACGATCGGCCAGGCGAGCCTGCCCCGGATCGCGAGGTTCGCGTACCTGATCGGGTGCCCCGCAGCATCCGCCCACCCCTGCGCGGTGAGATCGGCCCATCCGCGGACATGCCCGTCGGGCAGCTCGTCGCCGACACCTTCGGTGAAAGAGTCGCCGATCGCCACATAACGCACATCACTCACACGATCAGCCTATGCCCGCTCAGCGGTCGTCGAGCGCCTGCCCCTTGCGGTCGCTGAGTCCCCAGGCCGCGGCGGCCGCTGCGACGAAGCAGACACCGAAGACGACGAACACGAGCGGCGCGCCGCCGATGACCAGCATCGCCGGCACTGCGAGCGGCGCGATGATCGACGCGATCCGCCCCACGCCTGCCGCCCAGCCCGCGCCGGTCGCGCGGAGCGAAGTGGGATAGATCTCAGGCGTCACCGCGTACAACGCGCCCCACGCTCCGAGATTGAAGAACGACAGCGCCATGCCCGCGGCGATGATCGCCCCGGCTGAGGTCGCCGTGCCGAAGAACACCGCGGAGACGGCAGATCCCAGCAGGAACACCGAGAGCGTGCTGCGCCGACCCCACACTTCGATCAACCAGGCGGCCACGGCATAACCGGGTAGCTGCGCGAGGGTGATGATCAGCGTGAATCCGAACGACCGCACCAGATCGAAGCCGGCATCGACGAGGATGCTGGGGATCCAGATGAACGCCCCGTAGTACGCGAAGTTGACGCACAGCCAGACCAGCCACAGGCACAGGGTGCGCAGCTGGAACTCCGGGTGCCAGAGCGTCGTCACCCGCGAGCGCATCGTGGCCGTGATCGCCCGGGACGGCGGTTCCTTCCGGATGGCAGGACCGGCGACGATGCCCGCGTCGAGCTCGAAGGAGACGACGACCTTCTCGGCTTCGGCGATCCGGCCGCGCAGCGCCAGCCAGCGCGGCGATTCCGGCATCCCCCAGCGGATGATCAGCGCGTACACGGCGGGGATCGCCCCCAGGGCGAACGCCCAGCGCCAGCCGTCGGCGGATGCCGGGATAACGAGGTAGCCGATCAGCGCGGCAGCCGTCCAGCCGACCGCCCAGAACGCCTCGAGGATCACGATCAGTCGACCCCGGATGCGTGCGGGCGCGAACTCGCTGACATACGTCGACGCGACAGGGAGCTCAGCGCCCAGCCCCAGGCCGACGAAGAACCGGAGGACGAGAAGCATCGCGAGTCCGCCGACGAGCGCGCTCGCCCCCGTCGCGACACCGTAGACGAGGAGGGTCAACGCGAACACCTGCCGACGGCCTAGCCGATCCGCCAGGAGGCCACCCAGCGTGGCACCGAGCGCCATGCCGATGAAGCCGACGGAGGCGATCCACCCCGCCTCGGGCTTCGTGAGCCCCCACTGCTGCGTGAGCGCCGCGAGGATGAACGATATGAGCCCGACGTCCATCGCATCGAGCGCCCAGCCGAGCCCCGAGCCCGTGAGCAGGCGCAGGTGTCGCCTGGTGAACGGCACGTCATCGAGTCTCTGAGCGAGAGACGCACGGCTCGGCAGCGCTGTGTTGGCCATGCCCTTCATCGTAGAGCCGACGACGTGCCGCGACGTCAGTCGGCGAGGAGTCTGCGCACTCGCGGGATGACCTCGGTCCCGTATAGCTCGATGCTGCGCATCATCGCCTCGTGCGACAGTGTGCCCGTCGCGTACTTGAGATCGAAGCGCCCGAGACCCAGCAGCTTCACGGTGTCGGCGATCTTCGCAGCCACCCGGTCGGGCGAGCCGACGTAGAGCGCGCCCTCGGGGCCGACGTCGTTCTGGAACCGGGCGCGACTGTAGGCCGGCCAGCCTCGCTCACGTCCGATGGTGTTGTTCATCGCCTCGAAGCCGGAGTACGCCGCCTCCCACGCCTCGGCGTCGGTGTCGGCGATGTGTCCTGGAGAGTGCACGGAGACGGGGTGCGAGACCGTGCCGAACGACTCCACCGAGCGGTGGTAGAGGTCGACGAAGGGCTTGAACCGTCCGGCAGGGCCGCCGATGATCGCGAGCATGAGACCGAGGCCATGGCGGGCGACGCGGACGACGGACTCGGGGCTGCCGCCGACGCCGACCCACGTGCGCAGCCCCTTCTCGGTCTTGGGGAACACATCCGCGTTCTCGAGAGAGGCGCGCATCGTCCCCGACCAGGTCACGGGCTCTTCCTTCAGCAGCTGCACGAACAGGTCGAGCTTCTGCTCGAAGAGCGCATCGTAGTCGCGCAGGTCGTAACCGAAGAGTGGGAACGACTCGATGAACGAACCGCGTCCGAGCACCACCTCTGCGCGCCCGTTCGAGACCGCGTCCAACGTCGCGAAGCGCTCGTAGACGCGCACGGGGTCGTCAGAAGACAGCACAGTCACCGCGGTGCCGAGACGGATGTGCTCGGTGCGACCGGCGATCGCCGCCAGCACCATCTCGGGAGCGGAGACCGCGAACTCGGGACGGTGGTGCTCCCCCACCCCGAAGAAGTCGACGCCGACGGCGTCGGCGCGCTCCGCCTGCGCGACGATGTTGCGGATCGTCTGCGCGCCGCTGAGCAGCACGCCGTCAGCGTCGCGGGTGATGTCTCCGAAGGTGTCCAGCCCGAACTCGATGTCCATGTCATCCCTTTCCATTCAGGTGAATGAACACCGAGTCGGCTCCGGCCATTCCCTTACTTGTTCAGGAGGGCCGTGCGCAGGGTGTCGAGGCCGACACCGCCCATGTCGAGCGCCCGCTTGTGGAACTCCTTGATGTCGAAGCCCGCACCGCGCTCGGCCTGGTATGCATCGCGCACCTGCTCCCAGATCCGCTGACCGACCTTGTACGACGGAGCCTGCCCCGGCCAGCCCAGGTACCGGTTCACCTCGAACTGGACGAACTGGTCGGACATGTTGACGTTCTTGCGCATGAAGTCGAGCGCGTACTCGGCATCCCACACCCCGGTGCCGTCGAGGCGCGGCTTGCCCAGATGCACGCCGATGTCGAGCACGACGCGGGCCGCGCGCATGCGCTGTCCGTCGAGCATGCCCAGGCGATCGGCCGGATCGTCGAGGTAGCCGAGCTGCTGCATGAGGCGCTCGGCGTACAGCGCCCACCCTTCCGCGTGACCTGAGGTGCCGGCGAGCAGTCGGCGCCACGAGTTCAGCTCGGCGCGGTTGTACACGGCCTGGCCGATCTGCAGGTGGTGCCCGGGGATGCCCTCGTGATAGACGGTCGTCAGCTCGCGCCAGGTGTCGAACTCGGTGACGCCCTCGGGCACGGACCACCACATGCGGCCAGGGCGGGAGAAGTCGTCGGTCGGGCCGGTGTAGTAGATCCCGCCCTCCTGCGTCGGCGCGATCATGCACTCGAGCGTGCGGACGGGTTCCGGGATGTCGAAGTGCGACGCACCGAGTTCGGCGACGGCGCGATCACTCGTCTCCTGCATCCAGCGCTGCAGCGCGTCGGTGCCGATCAACTTGCGGGCGGGGTCGGATTCGAGGTGGGCGACGGCCTCTTCCACGGAAGCACCGGGGAGGATCTCGTTCGCGATCGCCGTCTGTTCGGCGACCATCCGGGCGAGCTCTTCGCGACCCCACTCGTAGGTCTCGTCGAGGTCGATCGTGGCGCCGAGGAAGCGCCGCGAGTTCAGCGCGTAGAGCTCGCGGCCCACGGCATCCGTCTCGCTCGCCACGGGGGCGAGTTCTTCGGCAAGAAAGCTGCGCAGCTCGTCGTAGGCGACACGCGCAGCCGCCGCGTTGTCGGCGAGCGTGCGTGCGAGAGATGCGGGCAGGCTCCCCTCGGCGGGGCCGCCGTTGGCGACGAACGCGGCGAAGAAGCCGTCGTCAGCCGTGTAGCGAGGAATCTGGGTCGCGACCTCCGCCACCTGGCGTCGCGCAGGCGTGACGCCGGTGGCGATGCCGGCCCGCAGCGTCTCGGTGTACCCGCGCAGAGCATCTGGAACAGCGGCGAGACGCGTGGCGATGACCGCCCAGTCGTCCGTTGTCTCGGTCGGCATGAGGTCGAAAGCGCTGCGGACGTCCTGTGCGGCCGAGGCGATGACGTTGAGATCGCGCAGATGCCACTTCGCCTCGTGCAATTCGAGATCGAGGCTCAGCTCCGACGACAGATCGGTCTTGGTCACCTCGTCGATCGCGTCGACGGGTTCGAGAGCCTGCAGCTTCGCGAGCGTCGCACGGGTCGCCGCCACGACCTCCTCATGGCCCTGAGGGCTGAAGTCGCCGAAGCGATCGTTCACCTCGGTGCGGCCGATGTACGTTCCGAGGATCGGAGAGAGAGCGACGATTGTGTCGACCCACTCGTCGGCGACCTTGTCGATGGCTGACGGGGTGCGCGGTGCGGAAGTCATCCCTCCAGACTAGCCCGCGGCACCCCGTCGCAGTATCTCGGAAACTCGGTGCCCGCGATCAGTGTGCGGCTTCGTTCCAGTCATGGCCGCGGCCGACCTGGACGTCGAGCGGGACCCTGAGATCGGCGGCATCGCCCATCCGCGAGCGGACGATCCGTTCGGCGGCATCCCACTCCCCCGGTGCCACCTCGACCACGAGTTCGTCGTGGATCTGCAGCAGCGCACGTGACGCGAGACCCTCGGTGCGGAGGTCGTCGTGGATGTGGAACAGCGCGATCTTCATGATGTCTGCGGCACTGCCTTGGATCGGGGCGTTGAGCGCCGCGCGTTCGGCGTTCTCGCGCAGCACGCGGTTCGGGCTGGACAGGTCGGGGAACGGTCGGCGACGGCCGAAGAGGGTCTCGGTGTAACCGACCTCTTTCGCCTTCAGCACGGATGCTCGCAGGTAGTCGCGCACCGCGCCGAAGCGCGCGAAGTACTCGATCATGAGCTGCTTGGCCTCTGACTGCTCGATGCGCAACTGCTTGGACAGGCCGAAGGCGCTGAGCCCGTAGACGAGTCCGTACGACATGGCCTTGACCTTGGTACGCATCGCGGCGGTGACATCGGACGGTTCGACCCCGAAGACGCGCGCGCCGACGAATCGGTGCAGATCCTCGCCGCTGTTGAACGCCTCGATCAGGCCTTCGTCTCCCGACAGGTGCGCCATGATGCGCATCTCGATCTGCGAGTAGTCGGCCGTGAGCAGCGCCTCGTAGCCCTCGCCGACCTGGAACGCGCTACGGATGCGCCGGGACTCCTCGGTGCGCACGGGGATGTTCTGCAGGTTCGGGTCGGTGCTCGACAGACGGCCGGTCTGGCTGCCGGTCTGCACGTAAGTCGTGCGGACCCGGTGATCGTCGCCGATGGCGGTGTCGAGCGACTCGATGATCTGACGGAGCTTGGTGGCTTCGCGATGCTGCAGGAGCAGCCCGAGGAACGGATGGGGGTTGCTCTCCTGCAGGTCGGCGAGCACCGCCGCGTCCGTGGAGTAGCCGGTCTTCGTCTTTCGAGTCTTCGGCAGCTGCAGGTCGTCGAACAACACCTCCTGCAACTGCTTGGGCGAGCCGAGGTTGAACTCGCGCCCGACCAGGGCGAACGCCTCTTGTGCGAGAAGCTCGGCACGGGCGCCGAGCTCACCCGAGAAGCCGGAGAGCACATTGTGCGAGACCGCGACGCCCGCGACCTCCATGTCGGCCAGGGTGAGCAGTGTCGGAAGCTCGATGTCGGTGAGCACCTGCGCGACGGACTCGGGGATGTCCTCGCGGAGCGCTGCAGCCACCCGCAGCGCGAACCACGACTCTTGCGACGGTGTCGCCCCCTCGGTCTCTGGAACCAGCTGCGTGGGGTCTGCTTCGGGGAGCTTCTCGCCGAGATACCGCTCGACGAGATCGGCGAGCGTCTTGTCGGGAAAGCTCGGTCGCAGCAGCCAGCCGGCGAGGCTGGTGTCGTAGGCGAGGCCGCCGAGACGGATGCCGAGCCGCAGCAGCGCCTTCACCTGCGGCTTCGCATCGTGAAGAACCTTGGGGCTCTCGGACTCGAGCCATCCGCGCAGTGCGTGGACCGCCTCGTCGTTCCAGTCGAGTTCACGCACCTCGGTCTCTGTCGCCGCTCCCACGCGGACGGGTGCTCCGCCGTGAGTCGTGATGCGCAGTGCGACATCGCTCGTCTGCGACTCGGCCCAGGCGGCGAAGTCCGCCGCTGCAAGCTCGACCGGCTGAGGCAGGACCACCGCGGATGCGGGGTCGTCGGCGACTTCCCCCGCGCCGACGGCCTCGAAGACGCGAGGCAGCAGTGTGCGGAACTCGAGCCGGGCGAAGATGTCGCGGACGGCCTGCGCGTCGATGGGAGTCACCACGAGGTCGCCCGGTGCGACCGGGAGCTCGACGTCCGTGAGCAGCCGGTTGAGCTTGCGGTTGCGGCGCACATCGTCGATGTGATCGCGCAGGTTGCCGCCGACTACGCCCTTGATCTCCGCCGAGCGCTCGAGCAGCTCGTCGAGCGAGCCGAACTGGGTCAGCCACTTGACGGCGGTCTTCTCGCCGACCTTCGGCACACCAGGAAGGTTGTCGCTCGTCTCGCCGACCAGGGCCGCGATGTCGGGGTACTGCTCGGGCCGCACGCCGTATCGTTCCTGCACCGTCACGGGGTCGTACCGCTTCAACTGCGAGACACCCTGCACCGAGGGGTACAGCAGGGTCACGTCGTCGGTGACCAGCTGGATCGTGTCGCGATCGCCGGAGACGACGAGGACGTCGTAGCCCTCCGCGGCACCCTGCGTCGAGAGCGTCGCGAGGATGTCGTCGGCCTCTATGCCCTCTTTGGTGAGCACCGGAATGGACATCGCGGCGAGGCAGTCCTGCAGCAGCGGGATCTGGCCGCGGAACTCCTGCGGGGTCTCGGAGCGGGTCGCCTTGTACTCGGGGTACTCGTCGGTGCGGAAGGAATGACGCGAGGTGTCGAACGCCACCGCCATGTGCGTCGGCTTCTCGGCCTTGATGAGGTTCACGAACATCGACAGGAAGCCGTAGATGGCGTTCGTGTGCTGGTTGTCCTTCGTCGTGAAGTTCTCGACCGGAAGGGCGAAGAAGGCACGATAGGCGAGCGAATGGCCGTCGACGACCATGAGGGTAGGCTTTGCGGAGTCCGTCACCCTGTCAGCCTAACGAGGACGGCAGACACCCGCTGAGGAGGATTCATGAGCGACGTCGCGATGAGCGAAGGACTCGCGTGGGCCACGGCCCGGGGCATGGGCGCGCTCGCCGAGAAGATGGGCATCGAGTTCACCGAGTTCTCCATCGAGCGCTCCGTCGCCACGATGCCGGTGGAGGGCAACACCCAGCCGGTCGGCCTCGTGCACGGCGGCGCCTACGTGGTGCTGGGTGAATCGCTCGGCTCCATGGCGGCGAACCTGCATGCGGGACCCGGCCGCCTCGCGGTGGGTGTCGACATCAACGCGACGCACACCCGGTCGGCGACGTCCGGTGTGGTGACCGGCGTGTGCACGCCCATCCACCTCGGCCGGAGCATCACCGTTCACGAGATCGTGGTCACCGACGATCAGGGCCGACGGTGCTCGACGATCCGGATCACGAACATGATCAAGACCGTGGACTGAGCGCGCGCTCAGAGATCGTATTCCCACCTCGTCCACGATCGCGACGTGGTCTCGCCCACGGTGCCGACGCGTTCGAGTGCGTCCGCCGTGTCGTGAAGATGCCGGACCGTCTCGGGTTCGAGCAACTCTCGTCCGTCTTCTCCCTGGCGCACTACGCCGATGTCGACGAGCCACCCGACCCGCAGTTCAATGCGGTCGATCCGCCCTGGGAACGGCCGATACGGGATCTCGACGACCTCCGTCTCGTGCGCCTTCGCCAATGCCAGTGAGTACCTGCTGACCGCGTCCGCAATCTCGTCACCAGTGAGGAAGCCGCCGAAGCTCGTCACGATGCGCTTCATCAGGACCCCTTAGATCGGGTGGATGCTTGGATCGCCGGGGTCCGGGGCGATATGAGTCGATGATAGGTCGTCGCGCGCGCTCGCGCGTCCCCCTTGACTGCTCCGGGAAAAGAAGTCAGGGAAGCGTGAGGCGCCGCTCGACGATCCGGCGGGCCACATCTCCCAACCGCTCGCCGTGCGTCCGCGCGTAGGTGCGGATCAGCTCGAAGGCATCGTCGATCGGCACGCTGTTGGTGTATGACACGACGCCCTTGGCCTGCTCGATCACGACTCGGCTGTTGAGCGCGTGCTGCAGCTGCCCGGCAAGCATCTCCGTCTCCCGCAGGGTGCGCTCGTGCAGGATGCCGATCGTGGCGATGTCGGCGAGAGCGCGTGCGATCACGAGGTCGCCCTCGGCGAGAGCGACACCCTCGGCGGGGATCAGCGTGAGCGATCCGATCGTCTGGCTCCTCAGTCGCAGCGGAATCGCGACCAGCGCCGGGACGCCGCTCATGAGGGTCTCGACCACAGCGCCCGCCTCGGTCGTCGACGCCACGAGCTCGAGCTCGCCGTTCTCGTCGGAGAGCAGAAGGCCCGCGGCGGAGACGTGCAGCTGGTCGCGACAGGTGTCCACGAGGTGCTGCATGAGCTCGACCACGTCGTAGTCGTCGACCAGCGTGTCGGCGAGCTCGGTGAAGGTGGCGAGAAGACGTGTCTCGCGTTCGAGGGCGGTCACGAGTCCACCTCGATCGCACCCGAACTCCTCGAGAACGAGAGACGCCCGGCCAGCACGTCCTCCGCGACGTCCATGACGCTGCGCCCCGTCGCGAAGGCGTGGCTGTGAAGCAGCATCCGCGCGTCCTCGGGATCGACCTCGAGCTGAGCGAGCACGACCCCCGTCGCCTGATGGACCTTGCGTCGCGTGAATGGAGACAGCACCGACTCGTCCTGCTCCTCGAGCTCGGCGAGGTTCTGCCGGAGCACGCGTCGCGCGACCGCGGACGTGAGGGCGCTGGCGCGCTGCGTCTGCTGTTCGTCGAAACGGAGCGGGGAACGCGAATACAGATCGACCGCGCCGAATCTCAGGCCGGCGACCGACAGCGGGAAGGCGAAGATCGAGGCGATCTCGCGCTCCTGCACCGCACGACCGAAGGCGGGCCAGCGCTCGGGGCCGGCGCGGCCGTGCAGATGCGGTTCCATGACCGGGCGCGCAAGACGGACGGCGTCCCAGCACGGACCCTCGCCCAGATCGAACTGCAGCTCGTCCAGCCAGGCCGACGCCCGGTCGGTCGCCGAGACCGTCTGGCTGCCGAGGAAGCCGCCCAGGGTCGACACCGACGCGCCGGTCACCGGCAGAACGGCGAGGAACGACTGCGGAAGAGCACTGACGTCGGTTTCGGGATCGTCGAGACTTACCATCGCCATCCGGAACGCGTCTTCCACAGTACTCACCTCTCTCCCGTTCACGTTATCCGCCTCACGCGCACGCGAGCAACGGGGTTGCGCTCGAACTGGAATCAGCGGTGACTCCGCAGAATCCGCTGGAACAGCAGATGGTCCTGCCACTCCCCCGCGATCTTCAGATACTCCGGAGCCGTTCCGATCTGTTCGAAGCCGTTGGCCGCGAGCACGCGTTGCGAACCGAGGTTGTGCAGCAGAGTGGCAGCCTGCATGCGGTGCAGTCGCAGTTCGGAGCGCGCATAGTCCAGCACCTGAGCGACCGCCCTGGTGGCGAGTCCTCTTCCGGTGCTCGAGGAATCGATCCAGTAGCCGAGATCCGCGCTCCAGAACGCGCCACGCACGATGTTGTTGATGTTCATGCGTCCACGGATCTCACCGTCGTGGGATTCGATCAGGAATCGGATGCTGCGCCCTGCGGCGGCGTCCTCCACGCACTGCCTCGCGTGGTTCTCCTGCCATTCCTCGGTGAAGAAGTCCGCGGATCGCGTGGGCTCCCACGGCGCGAGATGCGTGCGGTTCGCCGTGTAGGCGCGCGCCAGTGCGGCGCCGTCCCCTGTGCGCACCGCGCGAAGCGAGTGCTCCGCGTCGAGCGGACGCACCGCCTACTTCTTCGGCGCGAGCTGCTCGATGATCGCCTTGGCGACGTCCTGCATGGTGAGGCGACGATCCATCGACGCCTTCTGGATCCAGCGGAAGGCCTCAGGCTCGCTCAGGCCCATCTTCTCGTTGAGCAGTCCCTTGGCGCGATCGACGAGCTTGCGGGTCTCGAAGCGCTCGACCATGTCGGCGACCTCGGCCTCGAGCGTGATGATCTGCTCGTGACGCGCGAGAGCGATTTCGATCGCGGGCAGCAGGTCGTTCGGCGTGAACGGCTTGACGACGTACGCCAGAGCGCCCGCCTCGCTCGCGCGCTCGACGAGTTCCTTCTGGCTGAACGCGGTCAGCAGCACGACGGGAGCGATGTTGCCCTTGTGCAGCTTCTCGGCTGCGCTGATGCCGTCGAGCTGGGGCATCTTCACGTCCATGATGACGAGATCGGGACGCAGCTCGGTCGCGAGTGCCACCGCCGTCTCGCCGTCTCCGGCTTCTCCGACGACGTCGAAACCGTTGTCGCGGAGGATCTCGACGATGTCGAGACGGATCAGCGATTCGTCCTCGGCGACGACGACGCGTCGGGGGGCGGATGCCGTGGGCTGCTCAACCTGTTCTTCGGTCACGGGTCCATCTTAGTAGAGCCGTACCGAGTGCAAGCCGCAGGCCGCACGCCGGGCGGTTCCACCTCTCCCCCTGCGCTAAAGTCGAAGGTGCGACACACGAGCCGGCGTGGCGGAATGGCAGACGCGGAGCACTCAAAATGCTTTGTCCGAAAGGGCGTGTGGGTTCGAGTCCCACCGCCGGCACCAGAGAGGTCGAGCCTTTGCGCAGGCTCTCCGCTCATGAGGCGAGAGCAGCCAGTTCGGCCATCACGCGCGGATGCGCGAGAACCCGGAAGTGACCTCCGGTGTCGAGCAGGACGTTCTTCGCGCCCGGCAGCTCGCTGCCCTCGGGGATGTGCGGATCGAAGCGCGCGTACACCGACACGATCCTGGCGTTCACGTCGGCCTGCGTCGACAGGGCGCGGATCGACGGGTCGTCGGGCGAGAACGCTCGGAGCGTGCGCACCGGCATCCGCCGCGCGTAGCGCGACCCGCCGAACGGAGTCGCGATCGCGAGCATCGAGCGCACTCTGTCCGCCGCAGGCCCGAGCATGACCTGCTTCCCGGCCAATCCGCCCTTGCTGTGCGCGACGAGGATCACGTCGCGCAGGTCGTGCTGCTGCAGGTAGTCGGTCACCTGCGTCGCCATCTCTGTGATCGGCCGACGGTTGTGAGCGAGTACCTCGAGCACATGGACCGGGTGCCCGCGATCGTGCAGGGCCGCGACGAGCGGCTGCAGAAAACGCCAGGTCTCGTAGACCCCTGGCAGCACGACGATCGGCGCGGCGTCACCGTTGGCGAAGGATCCGGCATCCGTGCGCCCGAAGAAGGCCCGCACCTGCCACACGGCCGCGTACGCGTAGTCGGCCGCCCACCAGCCGAGGTTCCGCAGGGCGTTCATCGGCGCGACCAGAGGCGCGTCGCGTGGAAGAGGATCGCGGATGCCACGGCTCTCGGAGAGGACTGCTGCACGACATGGTGTCCTCCAGGAATCTCCACGAAGCGCGCGACCGGAGTGCGGGCTGCGATGCGCCGGCACCAGTCGCGCCCGGCCACGGGATCGCGTGCTCCTCGCATCACGAGCAGCGGCGTCATGAGCGCGGCAGCCTTGTCCTCCGTCCGATACGCCAGCATGTGCCGCAGTTGAGTGAGATACCAGGGCACGCCGCAGCGGAGGTAGTCGGTGAACACGATCGAGTTGATCGACGGCGTCTCCCCCAGCGTGTCGAGTGCGAGAGCCCTCGCTTGGGATAACGGCGTGCGGTGTCTGTCATCGGCGACCGGGCCGATCGCGACGACCAGGCTCACCCGCTCGGGGCGCTGCACTGCCGTCTCGATCGCCCACTGCGCGCCCATCGAGTGCCCGACGAGCACGACCTGCTCATGACCCAGCGCGGCGATGACCTCGCCCAGTGCGGCCGACATCTGCGGAATGCCGATGTCGGCGGCCGGCTTGGGCAGGCCGCCGAATCCGGGCAGATCGATCGACACGACGGCGGTGTCGGCGTTGAGCGCTTCGTGCAGACGCGCCAGGTAGCGATGCGACGCCCCGATGCCGTGAATCAGCACAGCCGCGGGCGCCGTCGAACCCTCGGGGCGCGGACTCTCGATCGCCCGGAATGCGAGACCGCCGATGTCGAGGCGGCGTCCGTGTGCAGCCATGACTGCAACCTATCGCGGGGACGACGAAAGGGGGGGGGGGGACCGAAGCCCCGCCCCCTCGAATCCGTGACGTCAGATTCCGGCCTTGTAGATCGGCGCGGCACCGCGGATGGTGTCGCCGACCTTGTGGACGCGGAGGTCGTTCGTCGAGCCGATGATGCCGGGAGGGGAACCGGAGATCACGACGACCTTGTCCCCTTCTTCGGCGAGGCCGTTGCCGAGGAGGTGCTCGTCGACCTGGTGGTACATCGCGTCGGTGTGCTGCACGACGTCGACCAGCGTGGACGTGATGCCCCACGTCAGCGCCATGCGACGGCGGATGTCGGGCTCCGGAGTGAAGGCGAGCATCGGGATGCGCGAGCGCAGACGCGACAGGCGGCGGGCGGAGTCGCCCGACTGCGTGAAGACGCAGAGGAACTTCGCGTCGACGAACTCGGCGACCTCGAGGGCGGCGAGAGTGATCGCTCCACCCTGCGTGCGCGGCTTCGTGTTGAGCGGGGGGATGCGCTCGAGGCCGTGCTCCTCGGTCGACTCGATGATGCGAGCCATTGTCTCAACCACGATGACCGGGTAGTCGCCCACGCTGGTCTCGCCCGAGAGCATGACCGCGTCGGCGCCGTCGAGCACCGCGTTCGCGACGTCGGAGGTCTCTGCGCGGGTCGGCACCGGGCTGCTGATCATCGACTCGAGCATCTGGGTCGCGACGATGACAGGCTTGGCCATACGACGGGCCAGCTCGACTGCGCGCTTCTGCACGATCGGGACGGCCTCGAGAGGAAGCTCGACGCCGAGGTCGCCACGGGCGACCATGATGCCGTCGAAGGCGTCGACGATGCCCTCGAGCGCGTCCACTGCCTGCGGCTTCTCGATCTTCGCGATGACGGGCACCTTGACGCCCTCTTCGGCCATGATCTCGTGCACGCGGTCGACGTCCGAGGCGTTGCGAACGAACGAGAGCGCGATGAGGTCGGCACCGGTGCGAAGGCCCCAGCGCAGGTCGTCCTCGTCCTTTTCGCTCAGGGCGGGGACGTTGACGGCGACGCCGGGCAGGTTGATGCCCTTGTTGTTCGACACGGCACCGGCGACGATGACCTTGGTGGTGACGGTGACGCCGTCGGTCTCGACGACCTCCACCCGCACCTTGCCGTCGTCGATGAGCAGGAAGTCGCCGGGCTTGACATCCTGAGGCAGGCCCTTGAAGGTCGTGCCGCAGATGTCCTTGTTGCCGATGATGTCTTCTGTGGTGATCTTGAAGATGTCACCGGCCTGGAGCTCGTAGGGGCCGTTCTCGAACCGGCCGAGGCGGATCTTCGGGCCCTGCAGGTCGACGAGGACCGCAACGGCCCTGCCGGCGTCGTCGGCCGCGCGGCGGACGTTCGCGTAGTTGTTCTCGTGCACGGAGTAGTCACCGTGGCTGAGGTTCAGCCGGGCGACGTCGACCCCCGCTTCGATGATGGCTCGCACGGTTTCATACGTGGACGTTGCGGGGCCCAGGGTGGCGACGATTTTCGCGCGTCTCAACAGATTCTCCAGGGTAGAGGGGGATAGAAATCAGGCGACGATGCCGGGCTCAGCCTACGCGGGCTGAAGCCCGATCGCGACATCGGTCGGGCGCACCGGCTCGGGGAGGACGGTCTCGCCCATCAGGAACCGATCGACATTCGCTGCAGCGGCCCGACCTTCCGCGATGGCCCACACGATCAGCGACTGACCGCGGCCGGCATCGCCGGCCACGAAGACGCCGGGAATGGTCGACTGGTACGACGAGTCGCGCTGGAAGTTGCCGCGGTCGGTGAACTGAGGGCGCACGTCGTCGGAGAAGCCGTCCTGCTCGGGACCGGTGAACCCCATCGCGATCAGAACGAGATCAGCGGGGATCTCGCGCTCGGTGCCGCTCTTGGGCACGCGACGTCCGTCGATGTACTCGGTCTCGGCCACGCGAAGGGCGCGGACCTCGCCGACCTCGTTCGAGAGGAACTCGACGGTCGACGCGAGGTACATGCGCTCACCGCCCTCCTCGTGCGCGGACGACACCTCGAAGACGGTCGGCATCATGGGCCACGGCTGGTGACCGGGGCGCTCAGCGCCCGGCTGCTTGCCGATCGCCAGGTTCGTGACGCTCAGGGCGCCCTGACGGTGCGCGGTGCCGATGCAGTCGGCGCCGGTGTCGCCGCCGCCGATCACGATGACGTGCTTGCCCTCGGCGGTGATCTGCTCGGGGACCTTGTCGCCGGCGACCGCATGGTTCGACTCCACGAGGTACTCCATCGCGAAGTGCACACCGTCGAGATCGCGGCCCGGGATCGCCAGGTCACGGGGCACGGTCGAACCGGTGGCGACCACGACGGCGTCGTACCGGGCGCGGAGGTCGGCCCAGCTGATGTCCTTGCCGATCTCGACTCCCGCACGGAAGCGGGTGCCCTCCTCCTGCATCTGACGCAGGCGTGCCTCGAGCTGCGACTTCTCCATCTTGAAGTCAGGGATGCCGTAGCGGATCAGGCCGCCGATGCGATCGTCGCGCTCGAAGACCGCGACCGTGTGGCCGGCGCGCGTCAGCTGCTGCGCGGCTGCGAGACCTGCAGGTCCCGAACCGACCACCGCGACGGTCTTGCCCGTCAGACGAGCAGGCGGCTGCGCCTCGACCCAGCCCTTGCTGAACGCCTCGTCGATGATCGAGACCTCGATCTGCTTGATCGTCACCGCGGGCTGGTTGATGCCCAGAACGCAGGCGCTCTCGCAGGGCGCAGGGCACAGCCGACCCGTGAACTCCGGGAAGTTGTTGGTCGCGTGGAGTCGATCGATCGCGGCCCGGCCTTCGCCGCGCCAGGTGAGGTCGTTCCACTCCGGGATCAGGTTGCCGAGCGGGCATCCCTGGTGACAGAACGGCACACCGCAGTCCATGCAGCGACTCGCCTGGCGGCGGAGCACGGCCTGGTCACCGGGCTCGTACACCTCCTTCCAGTCGAGGATGCGCACGGGGACCGGGCGGCGGGCGGGAAGCTCGCGCTCGGTGACCTTCAGAAAACCTTTGGGATCAGCCACCGGTCACCTCCAGGATGCGGTTCCAGACGATATCGCCGTCGGGGTCGATCCCCTCGGCCACTGCTTCCTCGCGCATGCTGCGCACGGCGGCATAGTCACGCGGGAGGACCTTCACGAACTCGGATGCGATCTTCTCGAAGTCCGCGAGGATCTCAGAGCCGAGCGGAGACGCCGTGCGCTCCACGTGCTCGGAGACGAGCCCGCGCAGGACCTCCAGGTCTGCACGGTCCAGCGGCATGAGCAGAAGCTCACCGCTGCCGAGCGACTGGGCGTTGATCTTGGCCGTGTCGAGCGAACGGACGTAGGCCACTCCCCCGGACATGCCGGCGCCGAAGTTGCGTCCCGTCGGACCGAGGATCACCGCGACGCCGCCGGTCATGTACTCGAGCGCATGGTCGCCCACGCCCTCGACGACCGCCGTGGCGCCCGAGTTGCGCACGAGGAACCGTTCGCCGACGACGCCGGAGAGGAACATCGAGCCCGACGTCGCGCCATAGCCGATGACGTTGCCGGCGATGACGTTCTCGTGCGGTGCGATCGACGAGCCGCGTGGCGGGCGGATCGTGATGTCGCCGCCGGAGAGCCCCTTGCCGACGTAGTCGTTCGCGTCGCCCTCCAGACGCAGCACGATGCCCGACGGCATGAAGGCGCCGAGGGACTGCCCGGCGGTGCCGTGCAGGGTCACGTCGATCGTCTCGCGCGGAAGACCGGCGGCACCGTGGCGTGCGGTCACCTGGTGACCGAGCATGGTCCCGACGGCGCGCTCGGTGTTCGCGATCGGCAGCTCGATCACGACGTGCTCGCCGTTCAGCAGAGCATCCTTCGCGATGTCGATGAGCTGCACGTCGAAGTGCTTCTCGAGCTCGTGGTCCTGCGCGCGGCCGCTGCGGCGAGGCTCTCCCGCCGGGAAGGCGGGGCCCTCGAGGATCGGCGTGAGGTCGAGTCCTTCGGACTTCCAGTGCTCGACGGCCGCGTCGACGCCGAGCAGCTCGGCGCGTCCGACGATCTCGTCGATCGAGCGGAAGCCCAGCTCGGCGAGGATCTCGCGGACTTCCTCGGCGATGAACTCCATGAAGTTCACGACGAACTCGGGCTTGCCCGTGAAGCGCTCGCGCAGGACCGGGTTCTGCGTGGCGACGCCGACAGGGCAGGTGTCGAGATGGCAGACACGCATCATGATGCAGCCGCTGACGACGAGCGGAGCTGTGGCGAAGCCGAACTCCTCCGCCCCCAACAGGGCGCCGATCACGACGTCACGGCCGGTCTTGAGCTGGCCGTCGACCTGCACCACGACGCGGTCGCGCATGCCGTTGAGCATGAGCGTCTGCTGCGTCTCGGCGAGGCCGAGCTCCCACGGGGTGCCGGCGTGCTTCAACGAGTTCAGCGGGCTCGCGCCCGTTCCGCCGTCGTGGCCGGAGACCAGGATGACGTCGCTGAGGGCCTTGGCGACTCCCGCCGAGACCGCGCCGATACCCGACTGACTGACCAGCTTGGTGTGGATCCGCGCCTCGGGGTTGGCTCGCTTCAGATCGAAGATGAGCTGCTTGAGGTCTTCGATCGAATAGATGTCATGGTGAGGAGGCGGCGAGATGAGCCCGACACCAGGAGTGCCGCCGCGTGTGCGCGCGACCCACGGATACACCTTCTGAGGAGGCAGCTGTCCGCCCTCACCGGGCTTGGCGCCCTGCGCCAGCTTGATCTGGATGTCATCCGACTCGGTCAGATACTGGCTGGTGACGCCGAAGCGGCCCGAGGCGACCTGCTTGATCGCGCTGCGACGCTCGGGATCGACCAGTCGGTCGGCGTCTTCTCCACCCTCACCGGTGTTCGACTTCCCGCCGATCCGGTTCATCGCGATCGCGAGGGTCTCGTGCGCCTCCTTGGAGATCGAGCCGTAGCTCATCGCTCCGGTGGAGAACCGCTTGACGATCTCGGAGACCGGCTCGACCTCGCTGAGCGGCACCGGCTTGCGGTGCCCCGTGCGCAACGTGAAAAGACCGCGGAGAGTCTTCAGCTCAGACGCCTGGTCGTCGACCATCTTCGTGTACTCGCGGAAGATGTCGTAGCGGCGTTCGCGCGTCGAGTGCTGCAGCTTGAAGACGGTCTCGGGGTTGAACAGGTGCGGAGAGCCGTCACGGCGCCACTGGTACTCGCCGCCGGTCCAGAGACGCTCATGCGCACGCGCAGCGGCATCCTCGGGGTAGGCGTAGTCGTGACGCGCCTGGTTCTCGGCGAAGATGTCCTCGATCGTGATGCCGCCGAGCTTCGACTCCGTGCGCGTGAAGTAGGCGTCGATGACCTCTTGGCTGAGCCCGATCGCCTCGAACACCTGAGCGCCGGCGTACGACGACACGGTCGAGATGCCCATCTTCGACATGATCTTCAGCACGCCCTTGCCGAGCGCGTAGATGAGATTGCGGACGGCCTTCTCCGGCGTGATGCCCGTGATGTAGCCGGTGCGCACGAGGTGCTCCACGGTCTCCATCGCGAGATACGGGTTCACCGCCGACGCGCCGTAGCCGATCAGCGTGGCCACGTGGTGCACCTCGCGCACGTCACCGGCTTCGACGATCAGACCGACCTTCATGCGGTTCTCGCGGCGGATCAGGTGATGATGCACCGCGGCGACCATGAGCAGCGAGGGGATCGGCGTGAGGTCCTTGTTGGAGTCGCGATCCGAAAGGATGATGAACTCGGCGCCGCGTTCGATGGCCTCGTCGACCTCGGCGCACATCTCGTCGAGGCGCTCGGCGAGAGCCTGGGGCCCGACGTCGAAGTGATACAGGCCCTTGACGGTCGCGCTCGAGCGGCCGGGCAGGGCCTTGTCGATGTGACGGATCTTCGACAGCTCGTCGTTGTCGATCACCGGGAAGTCGAGCGACACCGTGCGGGTGTGCTCGGGGCCCCACGTGAGCAGGTTGCCCTCGGGGCCGAGACCGAGCTTGAGGCTCGTCACGACCTCTTCACGGATCGAGTCCAGCGGCGGGTTGGTCACCTGCGCGAACTGCTGCGTGAAGTAGTCGAACAGCAGACGCGGACGCTTGCTGAGCACGGCGATCGGGGTGTCGGATCCCATCGCGCCGAGAGGCTCGACGCCGTTCTGGCCCATCGGGGTCAGGAGGATCCGCACCTCCTCCTCGGTGTAGCCGAAGGTGCGCTGACGACGCGTGATCGAGGCGGGCGGGTGCACGATGTGCTCGCGCTCGGGCAGCTCGGCGAGGCGGACCGCCCCGGCGTCGAGCCACTCCTGCCACGGGTGCATCGTGGCGAGATCGTGCTTGATCTCCTCGTCATCGATGATCCGGCGCTGCGCCGTGTCGACGAGGAACATCTTGCCCGGCTGCAGGCGGCCGCGGCGCTTGATGCGCTCGGGCTCGAACGTGAGCACACCGGTCTCGGAGCCGATGACGATGAGTCCGTCGGTGGTCTCGGTCCAGCGGCCGGGACGCAGACCGTTGCGGTCCAGGGTCGCTCCCACTACCGTGCCGTCGGTGAAGATGAGAGCCGCAGGGCCGTCCCACGGCTCCATCTGGTTCGAGTGGTACTCGTAGAACGAGCGCAGCTCGGGCGAGATGTCGGACTGCTTCTCGTAGGCCTCGGGAACCATCATCATGATGGCGTGCGGCAGGCTGCGGCCCGTCAGCGTCAGCAGCTCGAGCACCTCGTCGAAGGAGGCGGAGTCGCTCGCGCCGTCGGTGCAGATCGGCAGCAGCGGCTCGATGTCGCCGAGAAGTTCGGACTCGAGCTGCGACTGACGCGCGCGCATCCAGTTGCGGTTTCCGCCGACCGTGTTGATCTCGCCGTTGTGCGCGAGCATGCGAAGAGGCTGAGCGAGCGGCCACGACGGGAAGGTGTTCGTGGAGTAGCGCGAGTGCACCACGGCGAGCTCGCTCGCGAAGCGCTCGTCCTGAAGGTCGGGGTAGAACGGCTCGAGCTGCAGCGTCGTGACCATGCCCTTGTAGCCGAGCGTGCGCGCGGACAGCGTGACGAAGTAGGCGCCGAGCTCGTGACCGGCGCGCTTGCGCAGGCGATAGGCGACGCGGTCGAGGGCGATGCCCGTGAGCGGAGCATCGGCGTGGGTCGCTCCCCCGGCGCTCACGAAGAGCTGCTCGAAGGCGGGCCGCGCCTCATCGGCGAGTTTGCCGAGGTGCTCGTTCACCGTCGGGACCTCGCGCCAGCCGAGCACGCGCAGTCCCTCGGCCTTCGCGATCTTCTCGATGCCGGCCTTCTGCTGGCGGCGCTGGCTCGAGTCGCGTGGGAGGAATGCCAGACCTGCGGCGTACTCGCCGACCGGCGGCAGCTCGAAGCCCGTGACGGCCCGCAGGAAGGCATCCGGCATCTGCGTGAGGATGCCCGCACCGTCTCCGGTACCGGCATCCGAGCCGATCGCACCGCGGTGCTCGAGGTTGCGCAGTGCTTCCAGCGCCAGCGCGATGATGTCGTGGCCCGCTTCGCCCCGCAGGGTCGCGACCATGGCGAGGCCGCACGCGTCCTTCTCGAACGCGGGGTTGTACATGCCCTGCTTCGGGGGGTAGGCGCCGGATGCGCCGTAGGGAGGCTGGAAATACACCTGAACCGTCCTCAGATCAGTCGGGGAGACCCGGGGACGTCATTGGCCGGGCGAATGCATGGGGTTCCGCACGGAACGGCGGCTTAGCGGGAGCCTTCCGCTTCCGTGGGAGCGGTGCTTGTGGCTGCGGCTCCTGCGGGGACTTCTTCGGCATCAGGCTCGCTGAGGTCCACGAAGTCAGAGGGATTGTTCTGCGAGTCTACAACAGCGTCGACATCGTTCCGGCCGCGACCCGGCTGGTACGGCGACGGCTCGAGGCCGGGGTGCCTGCGGCTCTGCACGACGAGGATCACGAGGCCCACGACGACGCCGAGGATCGCGGCCCACACGTTGCTGCGCAGCCCGAAGTAGATCTCACTGGGATCGATGCGGATCGACTCCCACACGATGCGACCGGCGCTGTACCAGATCAGGTAGATCGCGAACAGGCGTCCCCACTGCAGTGCGGTCGCCTTGCGGCTCAACCAGAGCAGGACGATGACGCCCAGACCGTTCCAGATCACCTCGTACAGGAAGGTGGGGTGGAACAGCGTGCCCTCGGGCAGGCCAGGGGGGAATGCGGAGTTCGTCGACTCGATCTCCAGACCCCACGGCAGATCGGTGGGGAGGCCGAAGAGCTCGTGGTTGAACCAGTTGCCGAAGCGCCCCATCGCCTGCGCGAGCAGCAGGCCGGGCGCGAGGGCGTCGGCGAAGGTCCAGAAGCGGATGCCGGTCCACTTGCAGCCGAGCCAGGCGCCGATCGCTCCGCCGATCAGCGCGCCGTAGATCGCGATGCCGCCCTCCCAGATGGCCCAGATCGAGCCGGGCTGGAAGGGGTTCCACGTGTTGTGGCCTGCCCCGAAGTAGTCGTTCGGGTGCGTGAACACGTGGTAGAACCGCGCGGTGATGATCGCCAGCGGCACGGCGAGGATCGAGATGTCGATCACGACCCACGGCTCAGCCCCGCGCCGCGTCAGGCGGCTGTTCGTCAGCAGCACAGCGGCGATGATGCCCGCGATGATGCAGAGCGCGTAGAAGTGGATGCGGATCGGGCCCAGGTCGAAATAAGCGACGGGAGGGCTCGGGATGCTGGCGAGCACGCCGGTGAAGGTGCTGTGGAGCGCGAGGGACATGAGTGCGATTCTAGTTCTCGTGTACGGGGCGCGCCGACGACGTGCCGGTGGCCAGTGTGCGGGTGACTTCGGCGAGGGCGGGGATGCCGCCGTCGCGGAGAGCGCGGACGAGTGCAGTGCCGACGATCGCGCCGTCAGCGTACTCGCTGACGCCCGCGATCTGCTCGGCGGTGGAGATGCCGATGCCCACGCAGGCGCGCTTCGCGCCGTGCTCGCGCAGACGCCCGACGAGGGTGCGCGCGGCTCGGTCGAGCTCGGCTCGCTCGCCCGTGATACCCATGGTCGAGACCGTGTAGACGAATCCGGTGGACGCCGCGACCACGAGGTCGAGGCGGGCATCCGTCGATGTCGGAGCGGCGAGGAACACACGGTCGAGGCCCGTGCGCTCACTTGCGGCGATCCACTCCCCTGCCACCTCGGGCGTGATGTCCGGAGTGATCAGGCCGGCGCCGCCGGCCGCGAGCAGGTCGTCGGCGTAACGGTCCACACCGTACTGGAACACGGGGTTCCAGTACGTCATCACGAGGACGGGTACGTCGGTCGCGGCGGAGATCGCGCGCACGGCCGTGAACAGGTCCTTCATCTTGAAGCCGTTCGCCAGCGCCGCAGTCGTGGCCTCCTGGATCACGGAGCCGTCCATCACCGGATCGCTGTACGGCGGACCGAGCTCGATGATGTCCACACCGTTCTCGGCGAGGGCGATCGCAGCCTGGATGCTCGTCTCGAGGTCGGGGAACCCGACCGGCAGGTAGCCCACGAACGCGCTGCGACCCGCGGCCTCGGCCTTCTGGATCGCCGCTTCCACGCGGCCGGTTCCGACGCTGACGTCGGCGCTCATGCGGAGGCTCCTTCGTCGTAGAGCTTGAAGTACTTCGCCGCCGTGTCCATGTCTTTGTCACCGCGACCCGACAGGCACACGGCCAGCACGGCATCGGGTCCCATCTCCTTGCCGAGGCGCAGCGCGCCGGCCAGGGCGTGCGCGGACTCCACTGCAGGGATGATCCCCTCGGTGCGGCTCAGCAGCCGCAGTGCCTGCATGGCCTCGTCATCTGTGGCCGGGATGTACTCGGCGCGGCCGATGTCGGCCAGCCAGGAATGCTCAGGACCCACGCCCGGATAGTCCAGCCCCGCAGAGATCGAGTGGGACTCGATCGTCTGCCCGTCCTCGTCCTGCAGCACGTAGGTCTTCGCGCCGTGCAGGATGCCCGGGCGGCCACGCTCGATCGAGGCAGCGTGCTTGGCGGTGTCGACGCCGTCGCCCGCCGCTTCGACGCCGTAGAGCTTGACGTCCTCGTCGTCGAGGAAGGCGTCGAACATGCCGATCGCGTTGGAGCCGCCGCCCACGCAGGCGATCACGGCATCCGGCAGCCGACCCACTTCGTCGAGAAGCTGCTGACGAGCCTCTTCGCCGATGATCTTCTGGAAGTCGCGAACCATGGCCGGGAACGGATGAGGTCCGGCTGCCGTGCCGAAGATGTAGTTGGTCGTCTCGACCGAGGCGACCCAGTCGCGATAGGCGTCGTTGATCGCGTCCTTGAGGGTGCGCGAACCCGAGGTCACCGCGACGACCTCTGCCCCGAGCAGACGCATGCGGGCGACGTTGAGCGCCTGACGCTCGGTGTCGACTTCACCCATGTAGATCGTGCAGTCGAGGCCGAACAGCGCAGCCGCCGTCGCCGTCGCGACTCCGTGCTGACCGGCGCCGGTCTCGGCGATCACACGTGTCTTGCCCAGGCGCTTGGTGAGCAGAGCCTGTCCGAGCACGTTGTTGATCTTGTGCGAACCCGTGTGGTTGAGGTCTTCGCGCTTGAGGAAGACGCGAGCGCCGCCCGCGTGCTCGGCGAAGCGCGCGACCTCCGTGAGAGGAGACGGCCGGCCCGCGTAGGAGCTCAGGAGATGCGCGAGCTCCGCACGGAACCCGGGGTCGACGATCGCCTCGGCGTACGCCTCGGTCAGCTCGTCTATGGCCGCGATCAGCGACTCGGGCATGTACCGCCCGCCGTACTCGCCGAACAGCGGACCGTGCTGGTCACGCAGACTCACTGGACCTCCAGGAAGCTCTTGAGGGTGGCGACCGGGTCGCCCGTGACGAGCGCCTCTCCGATCAGGACGACGTCCGCCCCCGCTGAGCGGTAGTGCATGACATCGGCGGGCGTGAGCACCGCCGACTCGGCGATCTTGACAGCGGAGTCGGGGATGCGATCGGCCAGACGACCGAACAGGTCGCGGTCGAGTTCGAGGGTCTTCAGATCCCGGGCGTTCACGCCGATCAGCGGCGAGCCGAGATCGATCGCCGCCTCGAGCTCGTCAGCCGAATGCGTCTCCACCAGAGGCGTCATTCCGAGTTCGGTGATGAAGCCGAAGAGCTCCTTCAGCACGGCGGGCTCGAGACCCGCGACGATCAGCAGGACGAGGTCGGCGCCGGCGGCCCTGGCCTCGAGCACCTGATAGCGCGTCGCGATGAAATCCTTGCGGAGCACGGGCAGTGACACACGAGCGGTGACGGCCTCGAGATCGGCGAGGCTGCCGCCGAAACGACGCTCCTCGGTGAGGACGCTGATGGCGGAGGCTCCACCCGTCTCGTACAGCGACGCCTGCAGGGCAGGATCGGGGATCTCGGCGAGGTCGCCGCGTGAGGGGCTCGCACGCTTGACCTCGGCGATGATCTTCACACGATCGGCGGGCGCCAGGAAGCCGAGGGCGTCTTTGGCGTCCGGTCGCGCGAGGGCGGCGCGCTCGACCTCGGCCAGCGGCCGGGTGAGCTTGCGACGCTCGGCGTCTGCGACAGCGCCGGCCGTCAGGTCGGCGAGGACCACTAGTGCGCCTTCGGCTGGTACTTGGGGCCCTTCGCGCCGTAACCGGCCTTGGACAGGATCCAGCCCACGAGGGCGCCGACCGGGATGAGCACGACGGATGCCCACACCAGGGTGGGCTGCTCGAGGCAGAAGAACAGCGTGCCGAGCGAGAATCCGAGGAGCATGATGATCACGGCGGCCCAGGCAGCAGGCGAGTGTCCGTGGCCGGGGTCAGCGATCGAGTTGGTCATGTTCTCCTCCGGGGGACGGCGTTGCGGGATCTGATTCAGTCTATCGGGGTCATCGTGTCGGGTCGGTGCCACGCGACAGCTCGTCCCAGGAATCGATCGCGTCGACAGGACCGGCCGCTGCTCCTTGCGTCTCGGCATCTGTCCGGTAGCGGCGACCGCCGCTCTTCCAGCCTCGTCCGGTGAGAAGCACGACGACGGCGGCGAGCAGGAGGATCACCCAGCCCGCGAGTGCGATGGGCGGCCAGGCCGACGGGATGATCGCGCCGATCACGCCTTCGAGCGCCTCGGGGCCGGCGAGGCCGGTCGTCTCCGTGATCGTCGAAGACACCGCACCGACGGGCGTCGACAGCAGCAGCTGCAGCGTGTTCCAGCCCATCAGGATGGCGACCGCGCCGGCCAGGACGCCGAAGATCAGGCGCAGCACCCGCCCGGTGAGCGAAAGCGCAGCGCCCAGAGCGAGCACGGCGAGGCTGAGCGGGGCGAGCAACGGCAGCGCGGATGCACCGGGGACGAGGATGTCGGAGCCGGCGTCTGCGCGCTGGACCGTGAGCCAGGTCTGCGTGGAGGAGATTATGCCGATCGCGCCGCCGAGCAGGAATCCGGAGACTGCGATCGAGCGACCCCGTCGAGCGAGTTCCATCAGGCGCCTGTTCCGGCGACGGCCTCGAGGTCGGTCGTGTCGAAGCAGGTGCGGGTGCCGGTGTGGCAGGCGGGCCCGGTCTGATCGACGATCAGCAGGATCGCGTCGCCGTCGCAGTCGAGTCTGGCCTCGTGCACGACCTGGATGTGGCCGGACGTGTCTCCTTTGCGCCAGTACTCCTGCCGGGAGCGCGACCAGTACACGGCGCGTCCGGACGTGAGCGTCCGGCGGAGCGCCTCGTCGTTCACCCACGCCATCATGAGCACTTCGCGCGTGTCGAACTGCTGGACGATCACAGGGGCGAGACCGTCGGCGTTGAAGACGACCTGAGCGATTCTGTCTTCGATGCTCATCGAACCAGCACTCCTTCCGCGCGCAGCGCGTCCTTCACATCGCCCACGGTGAGTGCACCCGTGTGGAAGACGCTCGCGGCGAGGACCGCATCCGCACCGGCCTTGATCGCCGGAGCGAAGTGCTCCACAGCTCCCGCCCCGCCCGAGGCGATCACGGGAACGGATGCGGCTTCGCGCATGAGCCCCACGAGCTCGAGATCGAAGCCGTCGCGAGTGCCGTCGGCGTCGATCGAGTTGACGAGCAGCTCTCCGGCTCCGCGTTCGGCCGCTTCGCGGGCCCACTCGATCGCGTCGAGATCGGTCTGCCGGCGGCCGCCGTGCGTCGTGACGACGAAGCCGGACGGCGTCGTGTCGGAGCGCTTGACGTCGAGCGACAGCACGAGCACCTGCGCACCGAAGCGGTCGGCGATCTCGCCGATCAGAGCCGGACGAGCGATCGCAGCCGAGTTCACCCCCACTTTGTCGGCGCCCACCGAGAGCAGCCGGGCGACGTCGTCGACCGTGCGCACTCCCCCGCCGACCGTCAGCGGCACGAAGACCTGCTCGGCCGTGCGCTGCACCACGTCGTAGGTCGTCGCACGGGCGTCGACGGTCGCCGTGACATCGAGGAACGTGATCTCATCGGCGCCCTGTGCGGCGTAGTGCCGTGCGAGCTCGACGGGGTCGCCCATGTCGCGGAGGTTCTCGAAGTTCACGCCCTTCACGACGCGTCCTTCGGCGACGTCCAGACACGGGATCACGCGCTTGGCGAGCGTCATCAGAGTCTCGCGGCGTGGATGGCGGTGACGAGGATCGCCCTGGCGCCGAGCGCGTAGAGGTCGTCCATCACCTGGTTGACGCCTCGGCGCGGGATCATGACGCGCACGGCGACCCACTTCGGGTCGCGCAGCGGGGAGATGGTCGGCGACTCGCGACCGGGCGCGATCGCCGTGGCCTGGTCGACGAGTTCCGCCGGCAGGTCGAAGTCGAGCAGCACGAAGCGCCGGGCGACCATCACGCCGCGCAGACGGCGCAGGAGGGTGTCGGTGCCTTCGGCCTCGCCGGGACGGCTGATCAGGACGGCCTCGGACTCGAGGATCACCGGACCGAAGATCTCCAGTCCCGCCTGACGCAGGGTGGTGCCCGTCGACACGACGTCGGCGACGGCATCCGCGACTCCGAGTCGCACCGCCGACTCGACCGCGCCGTCGAGCTGCACGAGTTCGGCGGTCACGCCGTGCTCGCGCAGGAAGGCGCCGACGAGCCCAGGGTAGGCCGACGCCACGCGCACGCCGTTCAGGTCGTCGATCGACGAGAAGCGCCCGGGAGGTCCCGCGAAGCGGAACGTCGAACCGCCGAACCCCAGCTGCTCGATCTCGGTCGCCGTCTGCTGCACGTCGAGGAGCAGGTCACGGCCGGTGATGCCGACGTCGAGGGCGCCGGAGGCCACATATGTCGCGATGTCACGGGGACGGAGGAAGAAGAACTCGACGTCGTTCTCGGCGTCGACGACGTGCAGGGTCTTGGGATCGCGGCGTCCGGCATAGCCGGCCTCCGCGAGCATGTCGGCGGCGGTCTCGGAGAGAGACCCCTTGTTGGGAACAGCGATGCGCAGCATGAACAGCCTTCAGGTCGAGACGAGTGGGGCGGAGCGCATCACAGATGTCGGTAGACGTCGGCGAGGGACAGACCCTTCGCGATCATCATCACCTGCAGGTGATAGAGCAGCTGCGAGATCTCCTCGGCCGCGGCCTTGTCGGATTCGTACTCGGCCGCCATCCACACCTCAGCGGCCTCCTCCACGATCTTCTTGCCGATCGTGTGGACTCCACCGTCGAGTTCGGCGACCGTGCCCGAGCCTTCGGGGCGAGTCTGCGCCTTGTGGCTGAGCTCGGCGAACAGTTCGTCGAATGTCTTCACGATTCCAGGCTAGCCGCTCTGGCGAGATCCCTCAGCCGGATGACGGCCGCTTCCACGTCATCCGCTCCGTAGACGGCGGATCCGGCGACGAACGTGTCGGCGCCGGCCGCCGCGGCGATCTCGATCGTGCTGTCGGAGACGCCCCCGTCGACCTGCAGCCACACGTCGGATCCGCGACGCTTCGCCTCATCGGCCAGCCCGCGGAGCTTGGGCATCGTCTCGGTCATGAAACCCTGGCCGCCGAAGCCCGGCTCGACCGTCATGACGAGGATCTGGTCGAACTCGTCGATGATGTCGTACAGGCTCTCCCCCGCGGTGCCCGGTTTGATCGCGACGCCGGCGCGTGCGCCGATTCCGCGCAGCGTCCTCGCCAGTGCGACGGGATCCGCGGCGGCTTCGAGGTGGAAGGTGACGCTCGCTGCTCCCAGCTCCGCATAGCCGGGTGCCCAGCGATCAGGATCCGTGATCATCAGGTGCACATCGAGGGGAACCGGGCTCGTGGCCTGAATGCGCTCGACCATCTGCGGGCCGAACGTCAGGTTGGGGACGAAGTGGTTGTCCATCACATCGACGTGCGCGAAGTCCGCCGAGGCGATCTTCGCGAGGTCGCGCTGCATGTTCACGAAGTCGGCCGCGAGAATGCTCGGGTTGATCCGGGGCGCACGAGGAAGCGGGTGGTGCAGGTGCATGGTGTCAGTCTCCCTGGGTATCGGATGCGGGCCGCTGGATGAGTGCGAGGAACATCGCGTCGGTGCCGTGGCGGTGCGGCCACAGCTGCACGCGCCCTGAGCCGTCATCGGCGAGGTCGATCGGAGTCTGGGCGAGGTCCGCCACCACTGCGCGTGCGTCGAGCTCGATGAAACCGGGCCGCTCGCGCAGCACCTCCTGCACCACGCCCGTGGTCTCGGCCAGGTGCGGAGAGCAGGTCACATAGGCGACGATCCCGCCAGGCGCGAGCGCGTCGAGAGCGGCACTGAGCAGTCCGGTCTGCAGCGGCACGAGCTCGGCCACATCGGCCGGCGACTTCCGCCAGCGCGCCTCGGGACGGCGGCGCAGCGCGCCCAGACCCGTGCAGGGGGCGTCCACGAGGATGCGGTCGAAGGCGCCGGGGCGGCTGCTCGCGAGCGCACGGCCATCCTGCTCGTGCACGACGACCTCGCCGGGCACAGGCCGCAACGCGCTGCGTACCAGGCCGGCGCGGGCGTGGACGACCTCATTGGCCTCCAGCACGACGCCGTTCTCATGAGCGATCGCGGCGAGCAGTGCGGTCTTTCCCCCAGGGCCCGCGCACAGGTCGAGCCACCGCTCTCCCGCACGGATCGGTTCGACGGCGGCCAGCGCGAGCGCGACCAGCTGCGAGCCCTCGTCCTGCACACGAACACGCCCACCCGATCCCGCGACGATGCGATGAGGATCGCCGCCGGGCGATGCGAACGCCGTAGACGCATAGGGCCGCCGCGGCTCCCCCGTCTCGGCGAGTCCGGGCAGAGCCACGAGGGTCACCTCGGGCGAGGCGTTGTCGGCGTCGAGGAGCGCATCGAGCTCCGGCGCGCGGCCTTCCGCGGCGAGGGCACGCCGCAGCGCCCTGATCACCCAGACGGGGTGAGCGGTGCGCAGAGCCAGACGCTCATCGTCGGAACGGGCCTCCGACTCGATGCGCTCCTGCCAGTGCTCGGCGCTCTCGCGGGAGATCCGGCGCAGAACCGCGTTCGCGAAGCTCGACGCTCCCCGACCCTGGGACGCCGCCACGATGTTCACGGACTCGTTCACGGCCGCGTGCGGTGCGACGCGGGTCGCGAGCAGCTGATGGACCCCAAGACGCAGGGCGTCGAGCACGGCGGGATCGATCTCGGATGCCGGGCGATCCGCGGCGGCGGAGATGATGGCGTCGTACGTGCCTCGGCGGCGCAGGGTGCCGTAGGTGAGTTCGGTCGCGAGCGCGGCGTCCTGCGGGTCGAGTCCCGCCTCGGCGATCACGGACGGGAGCATGAGGTTCGCGTACGCGTCGGAGGCGGACACGGCCCGCAGCACGTCGTAGGCGACTCGCCTGGCGGGTTGGACCGCGCGCTCGGGGCGACTCCGTCCGGCTCGCGCCGGACCGGGGCGGCGGCCTCCGCGCTGCTCCCCGCTCATGCGCCCGCTCGCAGACCCTCGACCGCGCGCTGGCCGCGCCACCAGTCCACGGCGCTCATCGCGCCCTTACCCGCCGGTTGCACACGACTGACGGCGAGTGGCCGTGTCGCCGTGCCGATCAGCAGAGCGGTCTTCGTCGCGACGATCTCACCCGGCTCGAGCTGCTCTTGCGTGCTCGGCGACGCGGCGAGCACCTTCACGCGGATGCCGTCGACCGTCGTGTGCGCGCCCGGCTCTGGCGTCACGCCGCGGAACCTCGCGAACACCCGTTCGAGCGGCTCGCTCCAATCGAGCAGCCCGTCCTCGAGTGCGAGCTTGGGGGCGAGGGTCGGTGCGCCCTCCTGAGGAAGCGCCGAGGCAGAGCCGTCCGCGATCGACGAGACCACCTCTGCGGTGAGTTCGGCGCCGCCGACCGCGAGGGCATCGAGCGCCGCATCCGCGGTGGCCTCAGCCGTCACGTCGATGACTCGCGTGGCGAACACGTCTCCGGCGTCGAGAGCGGGCACGAGCTGGAACACGCTCGCCCCCAGTTCGGTGTCGCCGGCGATCAGGGCGCGCTGCACCGGAGCGGCTCCCCGCCACTGCGGCAGGAGCGAGAAGTGGAGGTTGATCCAGCCGTGCGCCGGCGCCGAGAGCAGGGGTTCGCGTACCAGCCCGCCGTACGCGACGATGACACCGAGATCCGCACCCAGCACGGTGATCGCGGCCGTGGCCTCGTCGTCGAGGCGCGCGGCCTTGATGATCGGAAGCCCGAGCTCTTCGGCCGCCTGGGCCACGGGCGAGGGGGTCAGCACGCGCTTTCGCCCGAGCGGCGCGTCGGGGCGCGTGACGACCGCCGCGATGTCGTGCTCGGCTGCGAGCCGACGAAGGGTGGGAACGGCAGCCGTGGGCGTGCCGGCGAAGACGAGGCGCATGAAGGTTCTCCGGAAAGGGATTAGAGTTCTGGATCGAGGATATCGAGACGCACTGAGAGCGCGATGCGCGCTGTGCGCCCCTTGCCGCGGCGCGCCGCGACCGCCTCGGCGACGACTGCTGCTCGGAGGGCCGCGGCGACGCGGGTTCCGGCACCGTAGTCGAACCGCACGAGGGCCCTGACCCTCGGCGGCACGTCGTCGGACTCGACAGGTACGGGTCCGAGCACCGCCTCCTTGGGCAGCCCGATGTCGGCGAGCCCGTCGAGCGCGCGAGCGACGGCGACCTGGGTGCCCTCGAGAAGCGCGACCCGCGCGGCCGGCGGCATGTGGAGAGGGGCGCGCTCTGCGAGCTCGGCACGGGCGTAGCCGGACTGGTTCCAGGTCGCGAGAGCGCGAGCGACTCCCCCGTCGACCCCGACGAGATGAACCGGTGCTCCCGGTGCCGCGAGAGCCGCGGCGTTGGACCACCACCGCAGGCACGACTCGCCGATGCGCAGATCGGGAGCCTGCAGCATCCGCGGCCCGTCGAGCAGCACCACTGCGCGATAGCCGCCCTCCGCCAGAGGCTCTGCACCGCGAGTGGCGACGACCAGTGCCGGCTTGTCGGATACGTGCTCGACGAGGTGCGCGCTGTCTGCGACGATCACGCGCACACCGGGGAACGCCCTTCCCAGTTCGTCGGCCGTGCGTTCACTGCCCGAAGAGGCCAGTCGCAGTTTCGTCGACGAGCATGAGGGACAGGACCAGGCCCGCGCTCCCCTGCCGCACCAGCCGCACACCGGCACAGCTCCGCGGTGCTTCGCGCCGAGCGGACCGCCGCAATGGGCGCATCGCGCAGGCGCACGGCACTCGGCGCACACGAGGGACGGCGCGAAACCGGGCCGCGAGACCTGTACGAGAACAGGCCCCTCGGCGGCCGCGTTCCGAGCGGACAGGAACGCCGATGACGGCATCCGCTGGGCCGTCGGCTGGTCCATCTCCTGCGGGGTGCTGAGCACGACCCTCGGAAGCACGCGCCGAGCGGCTCTGACGTCCTGCAGCCAGCCGTGCGCGACGAGACGCTCGACATCGGTGGTGCGTGTGTGACCGACGCACAGGAGCGCAGATCCCTCCTGCTCCTGCCGGATGAGGGCGACGTCGCGTGCGTTCGCGTAGGGCGCGAGCGGCTCGCCGAACAGTGGGTCGCCATCGTCCCAGAGCGCGACCAGCCCCGCGCGCACGGGCGCGTACACCGCCGAGCGGTTGCCGACGACGACGCACGGCGCATCCTCGAGGCTGCGCAGGAAGGAACGGTACCGGTCGGGATTCGACTGACGCGAGTCGTATCGCGCGATCGCCTCGGCAGGCAGCAGCTCTTCCAGAGCTGCCAGGAGGCGGTCGAGGTCGCGATGGTCGGGCACGACGAGGATGCTCGACTCGCCTGCGGCCAGCGTGCGCGTCGCAGCGGCAGCGAGCAGCGCAGCCCACCCCTGCACCTCGCCGTGCGGAAGCGGGATCGCCTCGACGGCGGCTCTGCCGTGATCATCGAGCACGGCGCCGAGTCCCTCATAGGCGCCGACGACCGCTTCCGCCGTCTCGACGGCAGAGGAATCGGGCACCACCGCGTCGGCATCCGCCGTCCACGCCTTCTCGACGCGCACCTGCCTCTTCGGGATGACCAGACGCAGGACGTCGGAGGCTGAGCCGGCAGAGCGGTCTGCCACACGCCGGGCCAGCCGGTGCAGACGCTCGGGCAGCACGGCGACCGTCGACACCACGCTGTCGACCTCCGACAGCGGCCTGTCTGCGTCGTCCTCGCTGCCGATATCGACCACGTAGCCGTCGATCACACGCCCCGCGGTGCGCAGAGGCACCTTCACGCGCACGCCCAGGGGCACGTCGCCGAGCTCAGGCGGCAGTGCGTAGTCGAAGAGCCGGTCGAGTTGCGGCAGCGGCGAATCGAGGAGCACGCGCGCGATGCGCCGGCTCTCGCTCTCCATCAGAGTCCGGCGGCGCGCCGCAGCTCTTCAGCGCGGTCGGTGCGCTCCCACGTGAAGTCCGGCAGATCGCGGCCGAAGTGGCCGTACGCCGCGGTCTGCGCGTAGATCGGCCGCAACAGGTCGAGCTGCTCGATGATGGCCTGAGGACGCAGGTCGAAGACGTCCGTGATCGCACGCGTGATCTTCTCGTCCGACACCTTTCCGGTGCCGAACGTCTCGACGTAGAGCCCGACCGGTCGAGCGACGCCGATCGCGTAAGCGACCTGCACTTCGAGGCGCTCTGCGAGCCCCGCGGCGACGGCGTTCTTCGCGACCCAGCGCATGGCGTAGGCCCCCGAGCGGTCGACCTTCGACGGGTCCTTCCCGCTGAATGCGCCGCCGCCATGACGCGACGCCCCGCCGTAGGTGTCGATGATGATCTTGCGTCCGGTGAGCCCGGCGTCGCCCTTCGGGCCGCCCGTCACGAAGGGGCCAGCGGGGTTGATGTAGAAGGTGACGTCGTCGAGATCGAGACCGGTCGTCGCGAGCACGGGTTCGATCACGTGCGCGCGGACCAGTGCCTTGAGCTCGTCCTGAGAGATGTCGGGGTGGTGCTGCGTGGACAGAACGACGGCGTCGACCGTCTTCGGCGTGAACCCGTCGTAGCCCAGGGTGACCTGAGTCTTGCCGTCGGGGCGCAGGAAAGGCAGCTCCCCGGAGCGGCGCACCTCGGTGAGGCGCTCGGCGAGGCGATGCGCCGTCCACGCGGCCATCGGCATGAGCTGCGGCGTCTCATCGGTGGCGAAGCCGAACATGATGCCCTGGTCGCCGGCGCCGAGGCCGTCGAGCGGATCGGTGGACGTGCCGTCGCGATGCTCCTGCGCGTTGTCGACGCCGCTCGCGATGTCACCGGACTGCTCGCCGACCGAGATGCTCACTCCGCACGAGGACCCGTCGAAGCCGGTGTCGCTGGATGTGTAGCCGATGCCGTTCACGACGTCGCGCACGATCGTCGGGATGTCGACGTAGGCCTCCGTGCGGATTTCTCCCGCGACGTGCACGAGGCCCGTCGTGACCAGCGTCTCGACCGCCACGCGGGATCCGGGGTCTTTCGCGATGAGCCCGTCGAGGATGCTGTCGGAGATCTGGTCGCAGATCTTGTCGGGGTGGCCCTCGGTGACGGACTCGGATGTGAACAGACGCAGCGCGCTCATCAGGGCTCCAGAACAGGATCGGAAAAGGGGTCGCATACATAGTGAACCGCACCTCCGACAGAGTCAGAGGTGCGGTTCACGAATATCACTCTGCGTGACGAAGGCGGAGCTTGTCCTCGTTGATCTCGTGCAGCGCGATCGTGAGCGGCTTGTCCTCGACGGACGAGTCGACGAGCGGACCGACGTTGTCGAACAGGTTGCCCTCGTGCAGATCCGAGTAGTAGTCGTTGATCTGACGGGCGCGCTTGGCGGCGTAGATGACGAGTTCGTACTTCGAGTCGACGCGGTCGAGCAGGTTGTCGATGGGGGGATCGATGATGCCCTTGTTGTGGTGTCCGGCCATGGTGGGACCTCCTGATCAGGCGACGGGTGCGTCGCGAAGACGGTGCAATGGGCGCGCGAGTGCGATCAGCGCGCAGAGCCTAGGGACAATTCTACGACCTCCGCGGCGGCCGTGGCGACGTCCTCGTTCACGATGAGGTGATCGAACTCGTTCTGCGCCGCAAGTTCGACCTTCGCGGTTTTGAGCCGGCGGGCCCGTTCCTCCGCGTTCTCGGTGCCTCGGCCGACCAGCCGCTGCACGAGTTCGTCCCACGTCGGCGGCAGCAGGAAGATCAGCGTGGCTGCGGGCTCCGCGCGTCGCACCTGCCTGGCGCCCTGGAGGTCGATCTCGAGTAGAACCGTCTTTCCTTCGGACAGCGCGGCGTCGATCGGCGCGCGCGGAGTGCCGTACCGGGACTTGTTGTGCACCACCGCGTACTCGAGCAGCTCGCCGTCGGCGATCAGCCGGTCGAACTCGGCGTCGTCGACGAAGTAGTAGTGCACCCCGTCGATCTCCCCCGGGCGCGGCGCACGCGTGGTGGCCGACACCGAGAGATGGATCTCGGGGTTGTGCTCGCGGATGTGCGCGGCGACCGTGCCCTTGCCGACAGCCGTGGGGCCAGCCAGCACGAGTAGACGGCTGCGGCCGCCACGAGGCTCCAGCACAGGGAAGCGGCTGTCGAGCCAGCCCCGCAGCACGGCGCGCTGGCGGACGCCGAGTCCGCCCAGGCGCTTGACCGGCGAGATCTGCAGCTCGGACAGGATCCGATCGCGTTTGCCTGCGCCGATAGCGGGCAGCGCCAGCAGGAAGTCGGTGATGCGCATCGAGCCTTCGACCGACTCGGCATCGGCGGTCGCGTGGTCCAGCACCTTCTGCGGGGTGACCACGCGCATGGTGAGGTCGCGCTTGAGCGAGGCCCTGGCGCGTCGGCGTTCCACAGCACGCCGTGCCGCCGGCAGCGCCTCCCGATACGCCTCCGCGGCGCCGGCGATCGCATCCGCGATCCCCGTCGCCCCGGCCTTCAGAATGCTCCGGCTCTCGCTGGCGAACACCTGGGGTGCGGCCTGACCGTACCGCGTGCGCAGATCAGCGGGTCCCGCGCCCTGGGTGCCGAAGCCGGGGCCGAGGATGGGCGCCGGCGGAGTGAACGCTGCGATTCCGGCATCCGCCCAGTCGACGGTCGCACCCACGACGAAGCCGTGGCTCCCCCACTCGCCATCGGCCGTGTCCGTCGCGTTGCGCGCGGACACGTCAGCGACGACGGATGCCGACACGGTCGGCCCCTGCGCCGTGCGGGCGCGCTGGATCGCCGCCGCTTCGGGATTGCTCGTGGCGGCGAGGACGAAGGTGCCCTTGCCGTGACGCGATGCCAGAGCGAAGGCGCCGTCGAGCACGCCGACGCCGAGGAACGGATTGACCGTGAGCGCGTCTGCCTCCAGCGGCGAGCCCGGTGTGAACCATGCTGCCGCGTAGGCGTCCATTGTCGTGTCGATGTCGCCCCGTTTGGCGTCGGCGATCACGAGGAGATCCGCAGCGCGGGCGGCCGCGAGCACCTCCTCGAGGGCGACGTATCCGGCGGAGCCGAAGCGCTCGAAGAACGACACCTGCGGCTTCACCGCTGCGACGCGCCCAGCGGCCGCGTCCACCGTCCTGAGGCCGAATTCGCGAACGCCCTCGCCGCTCTGCGGCAGACCCCATGCGTCGAGCAGCGCAGCGTGGGGATCGATGCCGACGCACAGCGGACCGTGCGCGGCGAGAGCCGCCCTGGCCCGTTCTCCGAAGCTCACGCTCCCACCATCGCCTTCCGGTCCTCCGCGTACTCCTGCAGGCTGCGGACCTCGAAGCCCTCGTGGGCGGCGTCCATACCGCTCACCGCGGCGCCCAGCACGGCCATCGTGGTGAACAGCGCCTTGTCGGCGGCGACCGCCGCCGCGCGGATCTCGTAGCCGTCGGCGCGCGTGGCGCCGCCCGACGGAGTGTTCACGACGATGTCGATCGCGCCCTCGTTGATGAGGTCGACGACGTTCTTCGCACCCGATTCCTGCGTCGCGCTGTACTTCTCGACGACTGTCACCGCGATGCCGTTGCGAGAGAGGATCTCGGCGGTGCCCTCGGTGGCGACGATCGTGAAGCCGAGCTGCTGCAGACGGTGCGCCGGCAGGATGACGGCGCGCTTGTCGGAGTCGGCTACCGAGATGAACACCGTGCCCGAGGTCGGCATGCCCCCGTAGGCGGCGGCCTGGCTCTTCGCGAACGCGGTCGGGAAGTCGCGGTCGATGCCCATAACCTCGCCGGTCGAGCGCATCTCCGGGCCGAGGATCGAGTCGACGGTCTTGCCGTCGGCGGTGCGGAACCGCTTGAACGGCAGCACGGCCTCCTTGACCGAGACCGGCGCACCGAGCGGCACGCGCGAACCGTCCTGCTCGGGCAGCATGCCCTCGGCACGCAGCTCGGCGATCGTGGCGCCGACCATGATGCGGCTCGCGGCCTTGGCCATCGGGATGCCGAGGGCCTTCGAGACGAAAGGCACCGTGCGGCTCGCGCGCGGGTTGGCCTCGATCACGTAGAGCACGCCGGCGCTGATCGCGAACTGCACGTTCAGCAGACCCCGAACGCCGACCCCCTTCGCGATCGCGAGGGTGGCCTCGCGCACGCGGTCGACGTCGGTGCGCCCGAGAGACACCGGCGGCAGGGTGCAGCTGGAGTCACCGGAGTGGATGCCGGCCTCCTCGAGGTGCTCCATGACTCCGCCGATGAAGAGATCGGTGCCGTCGTACAGCGCGTCGACGTCGAGTTCGATCGCGTCGTCGAGGAAGCGGTCGACCAGAAGCGGCTTGCCCTCTTCGATGATGACCTCGCCCGCCGTGCGCACGAAGTAGTCGCGCAGAGCGTCGGTGCCGTACACGATCTCCATGCCGCGTCCGCCGAGCACGAAGCTCGGGCGCACGAGCACCGGGTAGCCGATCTCCTCGGCGATGCGGACGGCGCCGTCGACGTCGATCGCCGTGCCGCTGCGCGGTGCGACGAGTCCGGCCTCGTCGAGCAGACGCGAGAAGAGCTCGCGCTCCTCGGCCAGGTCGATCGCCGCGGGACTCGTTCCGAGCACGGCGTAGCCCGCAGCCTCGATGCCCTTCGCCAGGCCCAGCGGGGTCTGGCCGCCCAGCTGGCAGACGACGCCGAGGATCGTGCCGCTCGCGGCCTCGGCGTCGAGCACCTCGAGAACGTCTTCGAGCGTCAGCGGCTCGAAGTACAGACGGTCGGAGGTGTCGTAGTCGGTCGACACGGTCTCGGGGTTGCAGTTGACCATGACGGTCTCGAAGCCGGCATCCGACAGCGCGAACGAGGCGTGCACGCAGGAGTAGTCGAACTCGACGCCCTGGCCGATGCGGTTCGGGCCGGACCCGATGATGACGACCTTCGTGCGGTCAGACGGCGCGACCTCGGTCTCGAAGTCGTAGCTCGAGTAGTGGTACGGCGTGAGGGCCGGGAACTCGCCCGCGCACGTGTCGACCGTCTTGTAGACGGGGCGGATGCCGAGGCCATGCCGGATGCCGCGGACCTCCGGTTCCGAGATCCCGCGCAGCTCGGCGAGCTGCGCATCGGAGAATCCGTGCTCCTTGGCGTAGCGGATCGTCTCGGCATCGAACTCGGCCGCCGTGCGGACCGTCTCGGCGACCTCGTTGATCAGCACGATCTGGTCGATGAACCACGGGTCGATCGCGGTCGCCTCGAATGCCTGCTCGATGGTCGCGCCCTTGCGCAGCGCCTGCTGCAGCGTGACGATGCGGCCGTCGGTCGGGATCTTCGAGATCTCCAGAAGCTGCTCCATCGAGCGGTCCTCACGACCCCAGTGGAAGCTCGAGCCGCGCTTCTCCAGAGAGCGCAGGGCCTTCTGCAGCGCCGTGGCGTAGTTGCGGCCGATCGCCATGGCCTCGCCGACCGACTTCATGGTGGTCGTCAGGGTGGCGTCGGCAGCCGGGAACTTCTCGAAGGCGAATCGCGGGACCTTCACCACGACATAGTCGAGCGTGGGCTCGAAGCTCGCCGGAGTGACCCCCGTGATGTCATTGGGGATCTCGTCGAGGCGGTAGCCGAGCGCGAGCTTGGCCGCGAGCTTCGCGATCGGGAAGCCGGTCGCCTTCGAGGCGAGGGCGCTCGAGCGCGAGACCCGCGGATTCATCTCGATCACGATGATGCGGCCGTTCGAAGGGTCGACCGCGAACTGGATGTTGCAGCCACCGGTGTCGACGCCGACGGCGCGGATGATGTCGATGCCGATGTCGCGGAGCTTCTGGTACTCACGGTCGGTGAGCGTCAGGGCCGGGGCGACGGTGATCGAATCGCCCGTGTGCACGCCGACGGGGTCGACGTTCTCGATCGAGCAGACGACGACCGTGTTGTCGGCCGTGTCGCGCATGAGCTCGAGCTCGTATTCCTTCCATCCGAGGATCGACTCCTCGAGCAGCACCTCGGTGGTCGGAGAATCGCGCAGACCGGCGCCGCCGATACGGCGGAGGTCTTCTTCGTCGTACGCGAAGCCCGAACCGAGACCGCCCATCGTGAACGAGGGACGCACGACGAGCGGGTAGCCCAGTTCGGCTGCACCCTCGAGCAGGTCGTCCATCGTGTGCGCGATGATGCTGCGGGCGACGTCAGCACCGGCATCGAGCACGAGCTGCTTGAAGATCTGGCGGTCCTCGCCCTTGTTGATCGCCTCGAAGCTCGCGCCGATCAGCTCGACGTCGTACTTCTCGAGGATGCCGTGGTTGTGCAGCTCGATCGCGGCGTTCAGGGCGGTCTGCCCGCCCAGGGTCGGGAGGATGGCGTCAGGACGCTCCTTCGCGATGATGGTCTCGATGACCTGCCAGGTGATCGGCTCGATGTAGGTGGCATCGGCGAAGTCGGGGTCGGTCATGATCGTGGCGGGGTTGGAGTTGACCAGGATCACCCGGACGCCCTCTTCGCGGAGGACCCGGCACGCCTGGGTGCCGGAGTAGTCGAACTCGCAGGCCTGACCGATGACGATCGGGCCGGAGCCGATGACGAGGACGGAGGAGATGTCGTCGCGCTTGGGCATTACTTGGCGTCCTTCTGGCTTGCGATGACCAGGTCGCGGAACCGGTCGAAGAGGTAGTTGGCATCGTGGGGACCCGCGGCGGCCTCGGGGTGGTACTGCACCGAGAAGGCGGGGATGTCGAGCGCGCGAAGGCCCTCGACCACCTGGTCGTTGAGACCGATGTGGCTCACCTCGACCTGGCCGTAGCCGTTCGGACTCTCGAACGGGCCGTCGAGCGGCGCCTCGACGGCGAAGCCGTGGTTGTGCGAGGTGATCTCGACGCGTCCGGTGGACTTGTCGAGCACGGGCTGGTTGATGCCGCGGTGACCGAACATGAGCTTGTACGTGCCGAGCCCGAGAGCGCGGCCGAAGAGCTGATTGCCGAAGCAGATGCCGAAGTAGGGCAGTTCGGCGTCGAGGACCTCGCGGAGCACCGCGACCTGGGCATCGGATGCCGAGGGGTCGCCGGGACCGTTCGAGTAGAACACGGCCACCGGGTCGATCGCCGTGATGTCGGCGAAGGTCGAGGACTGCGGGAGCACGTGCACCTCGAAACCACGCGCGGCGAGGTTGTCGATCGTGGCCTGCTTCACGCCGAGGTCGAGGACGGCAAGGTTGCCGATCTTCTCACCGATCGCGGTCGTGACGGTCGCGACCTCGACGGAGACCTGCGCCGACAGGTTCAGACCCGCCATCTCCGGCGCGTCCCGGACGATGCGCAGCTGCTCATCGGCATCCGCGGCCGCCGCCTCCCCCGAGAAGATGCCGCCGCGCATGGATCCGGCCGAGCGGATGTGACGGGTGATCGAGCGTGTGTCGATGCCGCTGATGCCCACCACGCCGTCCTGCACGAGGATCTCGTCGAGCGAGGCGTTGGCGCGCCAGTTGGACACGACGCGCGAGGGGTCGCGCACGATGTAGCCCGCGACCCAGATGCGTCGGGATTCGGGGTCTTCGTCGTTCATGCCGGTGTTGCCGATGTGCGGCGCGGTCTGCAGGACGATCTGTCCGGCGTAGGACGGGTCGGTCAGCGTCTCCTGATAGCCGGACATGCCGGTTGCGAAGACGACCTCTCCGAGAGTCGTGCCGAGGGCGCCGTAGGCGCGGCCGACATGGCGGGTTCCGTCTTCCAGGACGAGGACTGCCTTATCGAAGGTCATGACGTGGCTCCTGTGTCGTCGGCGGCGGGTACGAGCCGCCGCAGTTCTGCGATGAAGTTCTGCGGATCGCCGTCGGCGATCCGGATGTACGAGTCGACGACCGTGTCGTCGGAGGCGCTCCAGACGATGCGCACGAGTCCGCCCGGTTCGACGACCTTGTCGATCGTGACCGTGGCGCGGTCGACTCCCACGAGGCGCGAGGAGGCGAGGAACACAGTGGGCGCGCCGTCGAGGCAGAGCGCGAGGCCCCGGTCGGTCACGGCAGCCTCTCCCCTGGCCCGGTATGCGAGCGGCGAGATCGCCAGTCGTTCGAGCGGCTGGTCGTGCTTCGTGGTCGACACGTATAGCACCTCGTGCCGATCGACGACCTCGGCGTGCTCCGGGACGCCGAGCGGCGCCGTGAGCGCAGAGTCCCGTCGCACCCTGGCGCGCCAGGCGAGAAGCATCGCGAGCAGCACGAGGGCTGCCAGCGCGATCATGGCTCCGATCGCGAATTCGCGCGTCACTTCGACCCGCCCCGTTCGCTCGTCGCGCCGAGCTCGGCCACGACCGCTCCGTCGTCGACCGTCAGCACGCCGCCGTGCAGCGTGTACTGCACGCGGCCAGGCAGATCGCGACCGAGGTACGGCGAGTTCGCGCTGCGGCCATGCAGGTCGGCCTCGGTGAACACACCGGCGACCGAGGCGTCGTACAGCGCGATGTGCGCCTGCTGCCCGATCTCGAGCGGCGTGCCGTGGCCCGACAGGCGTCCGATGCGCGCGGGTGCGGCGCTCATCACCCTGGCGACGTCCGCCCAGCCGATCAGGCCCGTCTGCACCATCGACTGGTGCACGACGCGCAGCGCGCTCTCGAGCCCGACCATGCCGTTCGCTGCCGCCTGCCACTCGCAGGCCTTGTGCTCGCTGGGGTGCGGTGCGTGGTCGGTCGCGACGATGTCGATGGTGCCGTCGGCGAGGCCTTCGCGCACCGCGATCACGTCTTCCTCACGGCGCAGCGGGGGGTTGACCTTGTACCGCGCGTCGTAGCCGCGAACCAGCTCCTCGGTGAGCAGCAGGTGGTGCGGGGTGACCTCGGCAGTCACGTCGATGCCGCGCTTCTTGGCCCAGCGGATGATGTCGACCGATCCTGCAGTAGACAGGTGGCACACGTGCAGGCGCGAGCCGACGTGCTCGGCGAGCAGGACGTCGCGGGCGATGATCGACTCCTCGGCCACGGCCGGCCAGCCTGCGAGCCCGAGCTCGGCGGAGACCGTTCCCTCGTTCATCTGCGCGCCCTCGGTGAGCCTGGGGTCCTGCGCGTGCTGGGCGATGACGCCGCCGAAGGACTTCACGTACTCCAGCGCGCGGCGCATGATCAGCGGATCGAAGACGCAGAAGCCGTCGTCGCTGAACACCCGCACCTGGGCGCGGGATGTCGCCATGGCTCCGAGCTCTGCGAGACGCTCGCCCTTCTGCCCGACCGTGACGGCGCCGATGGGCTGGACGGTGGCGTAGCCGGCCGCCTCGCCGAGCGCGAGCTCCTGCTCCACGACCCCGGCGGTGTCGGCCACCGGCGACGTGTTGGGCATCGCGAACACTGCCGTGAACCCGCCGGACGCCGCGGCCTTCGTGCCGGTGAGGATCGTCTCGGACGCCTCGTACCCCGGCTCACGCAGGTGGGTGTGCAGATCGACGAGCCCCGGAAGGGCGACCAGGCCGTTCGCGTCGATGACGCGGGCTCCCGCTCTGCTGAGACCGGAGCCGATCTCGGCGATCACGCCGTCGTGCACGATGATGTCGGCGCTCTCGGCACCGAGAAGCTGTGCGCCGGTGATGACGAGGGTCTCGCTCACTGGTCTCCCCCTCGTTCTTCGTCTCGTTCTCCTGCAAGGAGCAGGTACAGCACCGCCATGCGGATGGACACTCCGTTCGTCACCTGTTCGAGCACGGTCGAGCGTGCGGAGTCGGCGGCTTCGGAGGAGATCTCCAGGCCCCGGTTCATCGGCCCGGGGTGCATCACAATGCTACCGTCCGGCAGCCCGTCGACGCGCAATGCGTCCAGCCCCCATCGACGTGAATACTCCCGCTCAGTGGGGAAATACGCGGCGTTCATGCGTTCGAGCTGAATGCGGAGCATCATGACGGCGTCCGGCCCCTCGGCCA
>JAEKKN010000016.1:2648-15227 GCA_019510305.1 Microbacterium sp. | reverse complement strand
GCGATCTGATCGCCCGGCACCGCGAGGAGGACGCGCGATGAGCTCATCGACGAAGGTCGGCACCGGCTGGATGACCCTGTTCACGCTCGCCTGGCTGGCGATCTGGACCGTGCAGCTCACTCCCGTGCAGCTGCTGCTGCCCCTGCAACTGGACACTCCGGAAGACGACTGGATCACGGGAGTGGTGTCTTCGGGCCTGGTGCTCGGCATCGGCGGCCTCGCGGGCATCATCGCCGGGCCCGTCGCCGGAGCGCTCTCGGACCGCGCAGGCGTGGGCCGTCGCCGTCGCCGGCCGTGGGCACTGGGTGCGGTCTGGCTGACGGCGGTATGCCTCGCTCTCACGGGGTACACCTCGGGGCCGTGGGCGGTAGGAGCCGCGTGGGTCGGCGTCTCGATCGGCGTGGCCGTCTCCTCGGCCGCCTTCACAGCGATGATCGCCGATCAGCTGCCGCCCAGGCAGCGGGGCGCCGCATCCGCCGCGGTCGGGTCGAGTCAGGCCGTGGGCATCGTTCTCGGAGTCGGGCTGGTTGTGCTTCTCGGCCTCGACATCACCACGGGCTACTGGCTGCTAGCCGCGATCATCGGCGTGGTCGGCACGGCGGCGGCGCTGGCACTGCCCGACCCGCCCGCCGCTCAGGCGGAGCTGCCCGATCGTCGCCGCAGCATCCTGCTGAGCTCACTGCGCGACCGCGATTTCGCGTGGATGCTCTCCGGCCGCCTGGTCGCGAACATCGGCAACGCCCTCGGCACCGCGCTGTTCCTGTTCTTCCTGCTGCACGGACTGAACCAGCCGAACGCCGAAGCACAGGACAACCTGTTGCTGCTGATCGTCGTCTACACGGTGTTCGTGGTCCTCGCCTCTGTGCTCACGGGACTCATCTCCGACCGCACGGGTGACCGCCGCGGCCTGACCGTGATCGCGGCGTTCGTGCAGGCGGCGTCCGGTCTCGTCATCGCCCTGGTGCCGACCTTCGAGGCGACCATGGTGGCGGCCGCCCTCATGGGCCTCGGCTACGGCGCGTTCTCGACCGTCGGCCTGGCCTTCGCCGCCGATCTGCTGCCCGACGAGCAGGACCATGCCCGCGATCTCGGCATCGTGAACGTGACCGCGGCGCTGGGGCAGCTCATCGGCCCGATGCTCGGTGCGGGTCTCGTCGCGATGGTCGGAGGGTTCTGGCTCGTGTTCATCGCAGCGGCCGTGCTGTCGGTCATCGGCGGACTGCTCACCGCGGTGGCGAAGCCGAAGAACCGGCAGCCTCGACCGTCGCGATCGCGAGCCGCAGCACCGCGTTGAACACGCGCGGTCGCATGGTCGTGACGAGATGGGTGGTCCGCGGCACGACGACGAGTTCGGCGTGCGGAGCGAGACGGCGGAAGAGGGATTCGTTCAGGCGCAGCTGATCGAACTGGCCGTTCACGAACCACAGGGGAATCGTGATGCGCTGCAGAGCGGTCGCGATGTCGATGCCGGAGAGCGTGCGCAGCGCACGATCCTGCATGTCGAGGGCGTAGCCGCCGGCGGCGTAGTCGCCGCGGGTCTCGAGTGGGATCGTCGCACTGAGGATGCGCTCGGTGAGCCACATGCCGCGGTCGGGCAGTGCGTTGACCGCCCCTGCGATCACGCGGTAGGCGGCGAGGCCTGCGCCGCGGGGGAGCGCGGTGCAGGATGCCGCGATCAGACCGGCGATGGGGGGACGCTGCCTGCCTCCGGCGTAAGCGAGGGTCAGGAGCCCGCCCATCGAGTGCCCCACGAGCAGCACAGGGCCTCTCTCTCCGGCGTCACGCACCGCCGCATCGATCGTGTGCAGCGCCTCGTGCAGCGTGAAGTCCTCGTGCATGCGGGTGCCGTGCCCTGGCAGATCGATCGCGGTCGCCGGAGCGCCGATCGATTCAAGAAAGGCGAGCTGCGAGCGCCACATGGTGGCGGAGGTGCGGATGCCGTGCACGAGGACGATCTGGACGGTCACGGACTCAGCCTAGAACGCAGCGGGCACGAAAGAGGCGGGGCCGGTGGATGAACCACCGACCCCGCCTCCTGTTCGATTCGGAAGAGTTACTTCTCCCAGCCGAGGTCCTCGACCGGCGTGACGCCGAAGAGGTCCAGACCCACGTAGGGCTCCGGCGTGAGGTTCGCGAGACCCTTCTGGGCGACGTAGACCGACGGGCCGTTGTAGAGCGGGATGACGCCCCACGTCTGCTCGATGATCTTCGGCTCGAGCTTCATGGCAGCCGCGGTCCAGCTCTCAGCGTCCTTCTGCGACTCGACGTCGTCGGCGATCATCTTGTCGATGTCGGCCGTTCCGGTGCCCGAGAGGTTCAGACCACTGTCGGAGCAGTAGATCTGGCACATCCACGCCGGTCCGAACGGGTCGGAGTCGGTGAAGCGGAGTCCGAAGATGTCCCAGTTCTTCGACGTGAAGTCGTCGGAGAAGTCGGCCGATGCACGGACCTCGATCTGGAGGTCGATGCCGAGCTCCTTCTCCTGGGCCTGCAGCGACTTCGCGAGAGCCTCCTGGACGGGGCTGTTGCTGAAGATCGGGTAGACGACCGAGAACTTCACGCCGTCCTTCTCGCGGATGCCGTCTTCGCCGTCCTTCCAGCCTGCCTCGTCGAGGAGCTTCTTGGCGGCGTCGACATCGTTCTTCAGACCGGCCTCACCGAATGCGTCGCTCCAGCCATCCTGGAACGAGTACATGTTCAGCGAACCGGCGGCCTTCTCCTCGTAGCCGAGGCCCTTCCACGCGATCTGCTTCTGCTGATCGATGTTGATGCCCATGAAGAAGGCCTTGCGGACGTTGACGTCCTCGAACTGCGGCTTGTCGCCGTCGACCATCAGAACCGTCTTGGCGGTCTGCTGGGCACGACGCACGACGGCGCCGTCGACATCCTCGACCTGCTTCAGGCGCTCTTCGCTGCCCGCCTCGACCTGGTCGATCTCACCGTTCTTGAACGCGTTGATCGCAGCGTCGTCCTCGAGCGCGGTGAAGGTCACCTTGTCGAGCATCGGAGCGTTGCCCCACCACTCGGGGTTCGGCTTGAAGGAGACGAAGCCTGCGTTGGCGTCGAACTCGTCGACGGTGTACGGGCCAGCGCCCCACTCCGCGTTGAGGTTGCCGATGTACGCGTTGTTGAACGTCTCCGCGTCAGCGTGCTTCGGGTTCAGGACACCACCGGTGAGGAACGCCATGGACGGCCAGGCGTAGATGCCGTCGAAGGTGACGACGGCCGTCTTGGCGGTGTCGCCCTGCTCGACGGACTTGATCTGCTTGTAACCGTCGGTCGCGTTGGGGTTGTAGCCCTCGTCGTACGAGCGGTTCGCCTTCCAGGTCGCGTCGATGGAGGTCCAGTCCATGTCGGTGCCGTCGTTGAAGTGCGCCTTGTCGGTGAACGTGAAGGTGACGGTCGTGTTGCCGTCCTTCTCGCCGATCTCGTATGCGTCGAGGTAGGCGTCGTTCTTGTAGACCTCGCCCTCCGGCTTCACCAGAAGGATCTGCGGCATGTAGTAGTACCACAGACGCGCGGTGTCGGCGCTGGCGTCGCTGTTGAACGCGTTCAGCTGCTCCGGAACCTCATTGATCTCGAAGTTGACCTCGCCGCCCTCCTTGAGGTTCTCACGAGGCTGCGGGTTGTAGTCGGCGGCCTTGGTCTCGACGCTCTCGCCGCCCCCGTTGCCATCCCCGCCACCGGTGTTTCCGGAACCGCTCGCGCAACCCGCGAGGGCGAGTGCGAGGACGCCGCTGATCGCGATCGCCCCCAACAGCTTCTTGTGCTTCATGGTGCTCCTTTCGCCTTTCGGCGTTTCATAAAGGGAAGACTAGTTCTCGATGTCCGGGTGCCACAGCGTCGCGCAGTGAATACCGCCTAACTGTTATCGGACGGTGACCAGAGCGTCATCCGCTCGTCATCCGGAACAGCGGGAGGCCGTGATGATCGCCTCGCGCAAATGCCCGAGACGATCATCACGGCGTCGATCAGGCCGCCGTGACAGGACGCGTCGTCTGCGTCTCCGGGTCGAACACGACCCGCTCGCGTGAGCGCTCGATGTCCGGATCCGGAACAGGGATCGCCGAGAGCAGGGCCTTGGTGTACGGATGCTGCGGATTGTCGAACACCTCGTCGACGTCGCCGTGCTCGACGAAGTCGCCGAGATACATCACGGCGACGCGGTCGGCGATGTGCCGGACGACCGACAGATCGTGGGCGACGAACAGGTAGGACAGTCCCAGTTTCACCTTCAGCTCGTCGAGCAGGTTGATCACGCCGGCCTGGATCGACACGTCGAGCGCCGACACCGGCTCGTCGAGCACGACGATCTTCGGGTTCGTCGACAGGGCGCGGGCGATGCCGATGCGCTGACGCTGACCTCCCGAGAACGCCTGCGGGAAGCGGTCGCTGTGCGCCGGGTTGAGGCCGACGAGGTCCATCAGCTCATCCACGCGTGCGTGGATCTCCGCCTTCGGCATGCCGATCGCCGACATGGGCTCTGCGATGATGTCGGCCACCGTCATGCGGGGGTCGAGAGCACCCATCGGATCCTGGAACACGATCTGGATGTCGCGGCGCAGCTCGCGCTCGATCCTGCGGTTGTGCAGTTCGTTGACGCTGGTTCCGGCGATGATGATGTCGCCGTCCTTCTGCTTGACCATGTCCATGATCTGCAGCAGGGTCGTCGTCTTGCCCGAACCGGACTCGCCCACGATCGCCATCGTCTCGCCCTCGCGGACGTCGAAGCTGATGCCCTTGATCGCCTGCACTTCGCCGACCTTGCGCTTGAGGAACGCGCCCTTGAGCAGCGGGAAGGTCTTCGTGAGGTTCTTCACCTCGAGCGTGATCGGTCGCTCCTCACGCGGCATCCGGGTCAGTTCGCTCTCGGGGACCTCTCGGATCGGGTAGATCGGAAGACCGCCGAGGCGACCGTCGTCATCGATCTCATCCGCACGGATGCACGCGGCCAGGTGGGGCTCGCCGGTGCCGGTCGAGACCGGCAGCAGCTCGGGCTCGTGCGTACGGCACGCGTCCTTCACGATCGGGCAGCGGTCGGCGAACGGGCACGCGTCCGGAAGGTTGATCAGCAGCGGCGGGTTGCCCTTGATCGGAGTGAGCGGCTCCTTCTCGGCCTTGTCGATCCGGGGGATCGCGCCGAGGAGGCCGATCGAGTACGGCATCCGCGTGCGGTGGAACAGCTCGCGCGCGGGCGCGTGTTCGACGGGCTTGCCCGCGTACATGACCATGACGTCGTCCGCCGTGCGGGCGACCACTCCCATGTCGTGGGTGATCATGATGACTGCTGCCCCTGTCTCGTCCTGGGCCTTCTCGATCAGGTCGAGGATCTGCGCCTGGATCGTGACGTCGAGAGCGGTCGTCGGCTCGTCGCAGATGATGAGCTTCGGGTTGTTCGCCATCGCGATCGCGATAACGACGCGCTGACGCATGCCGCCCGAGAACTCGTGCGGGAACGACTTCATGCGCCGCTCGGGCTCGGTGATGCCGACGAGCTTGAGCAGCTCCACCGAGCGGTCCCACGCCTCCTTCTTGGAGAGGCTGCGGTGCACGGTGAGCGCCTCGATCAGCTGTTCCCCGATCGTGAAGACGGGAGTCAGCGACGTCAGCGGGTCCTGGAAGACCATCGACATGCCGTTGCCGCGGATCACCGACATCTGCTTGTCGCTCTTGCCGAGCAGCTCCTGGCCGTCGTAGACGATCGAGCCGGTGACACGGGCGTTCTCGTCGAGCAGGCCCATGATGGCGAGCGAGGTGACGGACTTGCCCGAGCCGGACTCGCCGACGATGCCGAGGGTCTTGCCGGCCTCGAGATCGAACGAGACGCCCCGGACGGCGTCGACGCGGCCCGCCTCTGAGGCGAAGCTGACCTTCAGGTCACGGACGGAGAGTACGGTGCTCATGCGCGGCCTCCCGCTGCAGATGTGGGATCGAGGGCGTCGCGCAGACCGTCGGCGATGAGAGCCATCGACACGGTGAGCAGGACGAGGGCGGCTGCCGGGAAGTAGAACAGCCACGGAGCGGTGACGAGCGAACTCGAACCGGATCCGATCAGGGCGCCGAGCGACACGTCGGGGATCTTCACTCCGAAGCCGAGGAACGACAGTCCCGTCTCGGTGACGACGGCGTTGACGACGCCGAGGGTGAAGTTGATCACCAGGAGCGAGCCGATGTTGGGCAGCAGATGGCGCAGGACGATCCTCATGCCGCTGACGCCCATGTAGCGAGCGGCGCTGACGTACTCGCGCTCGCGCAACGAGAGCGCCATGGTCCAGATCACTCGAGCGGGGAAGTACCAGCCGATCACGAAGATCATGATCAGCGAGATGACCCGCCAGTCGCCGCCGGCCTTGTTCGAGATCATCGCGAGGATGAGGAAGCTCGGGATCACCATCATGAAGTGGATGACCAGCAGAGCGATCCGCTCGGTCCAGCCGCCGAAGTAGGCGGCGGCTGTGCCGACCAGCGCCGACACGACGGTGGTTCCGACCGATACCGTGACGGCGATCATCAGCGAGCGCTGCAGACCGACCGCCACTTGCGCGAACAGGTCGTTGCCCGCGCTGTTGGTGCCGAACCAGTGCTCGGTCGACGGGCCCGTGTTGAGGTTCAGGAAGTCGAGCGCGGTGTGGTCGTAGCGGGCGATCAGCGGACCGATGATGGCGAACAGCACCAGGAGGACGAAGATGGCCATGCCCGCCATGGCGCCCTTATTGCGGGCGAACCGGCGAGAGTAGAGGGTCCACTTCGACAGGCGCTTGGTGGCGACCTTCGGCGTGATGGCCGGCGCATCCGACGGGTGGACAGTGGGGTCGATCATGTCGGTGGTCATGTCAGCTCACTCTCACGCGCGGGTCGAGCACGACGACGGCGATGTCGGCGAGGACCGCACCGATCGCCGTCAGGACGGCGCCGAAGGCCGCGATCGCGACCGTGCCGTGGATGTCGTTCTTCGTGATGGTCTCGATGAAGTACTTGCCCATGCCGTTCCACGCGAAGATCGTCTCCGTGAGGACGGCGCCGGTGAAGACGGCGGGGATCGTGAAGGCGACCTGGGTGGCGACCGGGATCAGCGAGGTGCGCAGTGCATGCTTGCGGATCGCCTCCTGCTTGGTGAGGCCCTTTGCGCGAGCGGTGCGGACGTAGTCGGCGCTGATGTTGTCGAGCAGCAGCGACCGCTGCAGGAAGTGGATGCCGGCATAGCCGATGAGCACCAGTGCGAGCGTGGGCAGAGTGAGATGCTGCAGCACGTCTATCAGTACGGGGAAGAACCCCTCGACGTCTCGGCTGGCGTTGCCGGTGACGAAGAAGATCCGCACGCCGGTCGCGTTGTTGAGCCCGATGGCGAGCAGCACGATGCCGAACGCGGCGACCACGATCGGGATGTTCATCGTGATGATGCTGGTCGCCTGGCCGATGCGGTCGGCGAGCTTGTACTGCCGCGACGCGGTGTACACGCCGAGTGCGATGCCGAGGATCGTCGTGAGGATCGTCGCCCCGAGGACCAGCTCAGCGCTGACCCACATGCGGTAGGCGATCTGCTCGTTCACGGAGCCGCCGGTCGGGCTGACGCCCCAATCCCAGTGCAGAACGATGTTCGTGAGCCAGGTCCACCACCGCTCGATGAGCGGGACGGTGTCGCTGAGGTTGCGCGGCTTGAGGGTGTTGACGATCTGCTCTTCGGTCAACGGTGGGCGCCGGCCCACGTAATTGCTGCGCGGATCGAGAAAATTCCACGCAAGGAAATACGTGAGATTCGTCGCGACCACGATCATGAGCAGCCAGCCGAGAGCTCGGCGCGCGAGATACTTGATCAAGGGTGTGATTCTTTCTCTTTTACAGACGCTCGCCAGGATCTGCCGACGCAACGCTGAGCCGGGTAGTCATTCAATCACCAACGGCCGTTCTGCGCGACATGACGCCAGCACGCTGTCTGTGACGGAGTCCTATCGCCCGCGGGATTCGGTGTCATGCACCTCACCCGGGCAACTTCGCGAGACTATCACCGGATCGGGCTGATCGAGCATTAGCCTCCCCTGACCGTACAATCGAGGGGACATGTCACCACGCGCCCTCACACCTCTTCAGCCTGCCGCGACGCCCGCTGAACAGATCCGCAACTTCTGCATCATCGCCCACATCGATCACGGCAAGTCCACGCTCGCCGACCGCATGCTCCAGATCACGGGGGTGGTCTCGGACCGGGACATGCGCGCCCAGTACCTGGACCGCATGGACATCGAGCGTGAGCGTGGCATCACGATCAAGAGCCAAGCGGTGCGGATGCCGTGGCAGATCGACGGCGAGACCTTCGCCCTCAACATGATCGACACTCCGGGCCACGTCGACTTCACCTATGAGGTGTCGCGGTCGCTTGCGGCGTGCGAGGGCGCGATCCTCCTCGTCGACGCGGCGCAGGGCATCGAGGCGCAGACGCTGGCGAACCTCTATCTCGCGCTCGAGAACGATCTGCACATCATCCCGGTGCTGAACAAGATCGATCTGCCTGCCGCCGACCCCGAGAAGTACGCCAAGGAGCTGGCATCCCTGATCGGCGGGAAGCCCGAGGACGTGCTGCGGGTCTCGGGCAAGACCGGAGTCGGAGTCGAGGAGCTCCTCGACCGGCTGGTGCAGGAGATCCCGGCGCCGAAGGGCGATGCGGATGCCCCGGCCCGCGCGATGATCTTCGACTCGGTGTACGACGCCTATCGCGGCGTGGTGACCTATGTGCGCATGATCGACGGTTCGCTGTCGCCGCGCGAGCGCATCCAGATGATGTCGACCGGAGCGAACCACGAGCTCATCGAGATCGGCGTGTCCAGCCCTGAGCCGATTCCGAGCAAGGGCCTCGGCGTCGGGGAGGTGGGCTACCTGATCACGGGAGTGAAGGACGTGCGCCTGTCGAAGGTCGGCGACACCGTCACCACCGCCCGCAAGCCGGCATCCGTCGCGCTGGCCGGATACACCGATCCCAAACCCATGGTCTTCTCGGGCATCTACCCGATCGACGGCAGCGACTACGCCGAGCTCCGCGAGGCGCTCGACAAGCTCAAGCTCTCCGACGCCTCGCTGCAGTACGAGCCGGAGACGTCGGTTGCTCTCGGTTTCGGATTCCGCTGCGGCTTCCTCGGACTGCTGCACCTCGAGATCATCACCGAACGCCTCTCGCGCGAGTTCGGCCTCGACCTCATCACCACAGCCCCCAGCGTGATCTACGAGGTGCTCACGAGCGACACGGGCGAGACCGTCACCGTCACGAACCCGAGCGAGTACCCGGACGGGCGCATCGGCTCGGTCTCGGAGCCGATGGTCAAGACGGCGATCCTCTTGCCGAAGGACTACGTCGGCACCGTGATGGAGCTGTGCCAGTCGCGCCGAGGAACGCTCCTGGGCATGGAGTACTTCTCCGAGGAGCGCGTCGAGCTGCGCTACAACATGCCGCTCGGTGAGATCGTGTTCGACTTCTTCGATCAGCTGAAGTCGAAGACGCAGGGCTACGCCTCGCTCGACTACGAGCCCTCAGGTCAGCAGGAGGCCGACCTGGTCAAGGTCGACATCCTGCTGCAGGGCGAGAAGGTCGACGCGTTCAGCTCGATCGTCCACCGTGACAAGGCATACGCCTACGGCACGATGATGGCCGAGCGGCTGCGCAAGCTCATTCCCCGCCAGCAGTTCGAGGTGCCGATCCAGGCCGCGATCGGCGCGCGCATCATCGCGCGCGAGACCATCCGTGCGATCCGCAAGGACGTGCTCGCCAAGTGCTACGGCGGTGACATCACCCGAAAGCGCAAACTCCTCGAGAAGCAGAAGGAGGGCAAGAAGCGCATGAAGATGGTCGGCCGCGTCGAGGTCCCCCAGGAGGCGTTCATCGCCGCTCTCTCCGGAGACGTCGAGGGCAAGGACAAGAAGTAGGCGAGCCACTCCGGGTCCCCGAGCTCATCGAAGGGCGGCGCGTGGGGGTGATCGCTCAGGAAAGCCGAAGTAGGGTGGAGATCATGCGGCGCGGGACTTTCCGAGACGACACGGTGGACTATGCGGCCGTGGGTGCAACCCATGCCCCTGATCTGATGCAGTATCCGCCCGAGCGCAGCCTCCCTGCAGAGCAGTCCTGGCGGATCGGCAGCGGGGCTGAGCGGTTCCAGACGGCCGGTGAGTCGCTGCTGTCGTGGACGGCGCAGCGCGCGGCGGGGCTCAGCATCGAAGACGTGCGCCCGGCATCCGGTCCCGCGTATGCGGGGGTGAGCTTCGACGCCGAGGGCAATCCGATCGCTCCGAGTCGTCGAGACGTGGAGCAGCGCTTCGATGCCGAGGGCACTCCGTTCGTCGGGCCCGGCATGACCCTGAAGCTGCACGGCCACGTCTCCGGCATGCGGGCCGATGCCGAACTGCGCGTGATCTCGGTCACGGAGGAGAAGCGGCGGATCGGTTTCGTCCTGGGAACCGTCGGAGGATCGGTGGTCAGCGGCGAGGAGTCCTTCGACATCGACTGGCGCGAGGACAACGACGAGGTCTGGTTCACCGTCCGCGCGTTCGACGCCCCGAACTCCCTGCTGTACCGACTGCTGCCCGCTCTTGTGAGGCGGCGTCGCAAGGAGCTGTTCGCCCGCTACCTGCGGGCGATCTCGCCGCTGTACGCGACCCCCGTGTGATGGCGGGCCCGCTCCCTCTCGGCGATCCGGCTCCCGCAGACGGCAGACTGCCGTCGGATCTTCCGATCGATCCCGCCGTGCCGTTCTCGGCCTATCTGCACGTTCCCTTCTGCCGGGTGCGCTGCGGATACTGCGACTTCAACACCTACACATCGGGTGAACTGCGCGGGGCGAAGCAGGAGGACTACGCGTCCACTCTGATCTCCGAGATCGCGATCGCGGAGCGTGTGCTCGCCGATGTCGGCGCCCTGCGACCGATGGACACGGTCTTCTTCGGCGGCGGCACGCCCACACTGCTGCCCGCCGGCGATCTGGCGCGGATGCTGGATGCTGCGGCATCCGCCTTCGGCCTCGTCGACGGGGCCGAGGTGACCGTCGAGGCGAACCCCGACACGGTGACCCCCGAGGTGGTCCGCACCCTGGCGGATGCCGGCGTGACGCGGTTGTCGGTGGGCATGCAGTCGGCGGTCCCGCACGTCCTCGCCGCGCTCGACCGCACGCACCGTCCTGAGAACGTGGACACGGCCGTCGCTGCAGCGAAGGACGCCGGTCTCGCCGTCAGCGTGGATCTGATCTACGGCGCCCCCGGCGAGTCGCTCGGCGACTGGGAGCGGTCGCTGGACGCGGCGCTCGCGCTCGACTCCGACCACATCTCCGCCTACGCGCTGATCATCGAAGACGGTACCAAACTGGCGCGGCAGATCCGCCGGGGCGACGTGCCGACGCCCGATGACGATCTCCAGGCCGACATGTACGAGCTCGCCGACTCCCGGCTCGCCGCAGCCGGCTTCGAATGGTACGAGGTGAGCAACTGGGCGCGTCCTTCGACGACCTCGGGGACCCAGCACGACAATCGCTCCCGTCACAACCTGGCCTACTGGCGGGGGAGCGACTGGTGGGGTTTCGGGCCGGGCGCCCACAGTCACGTCGCGGGGCTCCGCTGGTGGAACGTCAAGCACCCGGCGGCCTATGCGCAGCGTCTCGCCGCTTTCGAGTCTCCGGCCGCGGGCACCGAGCGTCCGGATGACGAGGCTCGGATGCTGGAGCGGGTGCTGCTGCTGAGCCGGCTCGCCGAGGGCATCGCGGTCGCCGATCTGCCCGCTGACAAGCGCTCGCGGGTCGCCGGGCTGATCGCCGACGGCCTGGTCGACCCGGCAGCCGCGGTGCACGGCAGAGTGCGTCTGACCCTGCGGGGCCGACTTCTCGCAGACGCCGTGGTGCGCGAGCTGACCGACTAGGGGAGCAGGTCCATCGCGGTCGTCCGCCGCTGGGGGACCGTCGTGCTGACGGTGTCGAAGAGCCGCGTCAGCCGATCGGGGCCGTACACGGGCCAGCCGGGGTCTCCCGTCTTCACGAACGAGATCCACGACGCGTGCATCTCCGTCGCGAGTTCGCGCGGAGCATCAGGGCCCGCCAGGCGCTGCGCTTCCTCGTCGACGAGCCGGTCGAAGACGAAGCCGAGCTCGAGGGCATGCGCCGCACGCAGATCGCGCACCGGGCTCCGCCACGCGAACTCGTACACGTGGGTCGGAGCCGTGCGCGCGCGTGCAACGCGGCTGAGCGGCGCGCGCAGCATGATGTCGGTCGCAAGCTGACCGAAGATCTCCCCGGTGGACGCGCCGGGGAACTCCGCCCGATACGCCGCGACGGCGCGCCGGGGGATACGCAGGGCCAGGCGGGCCAGAAGCAGCTTCACTGGACGGATGGCGGCGAGTGCTGCCGGAGTGAACCACAGCCGGTACTCGTCGGTGTTGCTGCCGATCAGCAGAGGCGTGTCGATCTCGCCCAGCACCTCATGCGGCGAATGGGGCAGGCTCTCCGGATCGATCGCGAACTGGAAGCCTGGGGCTCCACCGAGGGGCGACGAGCCGGCGGCCTGGTCGCGACGCGCTTCCAGCAGCTGATCCGGTGCGACGCCGGCGAAGGAACG
>JAEKKN010000016.1:0-2639 GCA_019510305.1 Microbacterium sp. | reverse complement strand
CGGTCGGCGGCGATCCCGAGACGCTTGGCCAGTTGCGCGGTGACACGACCTGCTCTGCCGGCGCTCTGCGCCTCGAGCGGACCCGACTCGATGATCGCGCGTGCGATCAGGGCGCGCGAAGAGGGGCGTGCGAGCAGGCCCGCCACGATGGCGCCTCCGGCCGATTCGCCCATCGCGGTGATCTGCCCGGGGTCACCGCCGAAGGCGCCGATCTCCGCATTCACCCACTCCAGAGCGGCCGCGGCATCCTGCAGTCCGAGGTTGCGGGGTGCGCTTTCGAGGACCGAGAAGCCTTCGGAGCCCAGGCGGTAGTTGATCGACACGAAGACGATGCCGGCGCGCGCGAACGCCTCGCCGTCGTACAGCGGGATGGCGGATGCGCCGCGCTCCAACGCGCCGCCGTGGATCCACAGCAGCACCGGAGCAGCCGACGCATCGGTCGGCGCCCACACGTTCGCGGTGAGGATCTCGTCGCCTTCGATGCGCACGGACCCGAGCAGCTCGCCGATCGTGCCGGGGTAGGGCAGCTGCGGCGAGGTCGCCCCGAATGCCGTGGCGTCCCGTTCGTCATCCCGCGCCTGCACGGGCTGAGGCGCGCGGAATCGGTTGTCGCCGAACGGCGCGGCCGCGTACGGGATGCCGAGGAAGCGGCGGATGCCCGCCTCGGCCGTTCCCCGGACCGCGCCGGATGAGAGGGAGACTGTGCACGGCGCTGTCATGAGCGCCATCCTAAGGTGCACGCGTTAGGATTGGCACTCTAGGTGTCAGAGTGCCAGACGGGAGGGATGCGATGGTCAGTGAACGAGGCCTTCAGGTGCTCCGGGCGATCGTGCAGGACTACGTCGAGACGCACGAACCCGTCGGCAGCCGTTCGATCGTGGATCGATATTCCTTCGGAGTCTCCGCGGCGACGATCCGCAACGACATGGCGCTGCTCGAAGACGAGGAGCTGATCACCGCACCGCACACGTCCTCCGGGCGTGTGCCCACGGACAAGGGCTACCGCGTCTTCGTCAACCACCTGGCACAGCTGCGCCCGCTCACGGTGGCGCAGCGTACCGCGATCGAGTCCTTCCTCACGGACCCCGCCGATCTCGACGACCTGATGGCCCGCACCGTTCGTGTGCTCACCCAGCTCACCGGCCAGGTGGCGCTCGCGCAGTATCCCTCCTTCGCGCGGGCCCACGTCACGCACCTCGAGCTGGTGCTGCTCGCTCCGAACCGCATGCTGATCGTTCTGGTGACCGACGCCGGCGGGGTCTCGCAGCGGGTCACGGCGTTGCCGGAGATGGTGGACGAGTCGGATCTGGCCGTGCTGCGCGCGCGTCTGTCGGCCATGATCACGGGGCGGGCGGTGAGCGAGGCCGCCGAGCGTCTGCAAGGGCTCCTCGACGACGACATGACGAAGGACGCCGTGCTGCGCACACTGTCGAGCGTCGTGATCGATGAGCTGGGGGAGTTCCGTCAGGAGCGGCTGGTGATGGCAGGAGCGGCGACGCTCGCCCGCCGCGGGCAGGACTTCCGCGGCAGCATCCATCCCCTCCTCGAGGCGATCGAGGAGCAGGTGACGCTCCTGAGACTGATGAGCGAGATGGAGGCCGATGCCCATGGGCTGTCGGCCAGCATCGGCACCGAGAACGCGCCGTTCGGACTCGGTGAGGCGTCGATCGTGGCCAGCGACTACGCCGCCCCCGGCGGCACGGCGCGGGTCGGCGTGATGGGGCCCACGCGCATGGACTATCCGAGCAACCTCGCGGCGGCACGGGCCGTGGCCCGCTATCTGTCGCGGATGCTCGACGAAGACGAGGCGGGCCGCTGACGCGGCGCGCACGAAGACACACGCAGAAAGGCGATCGTGGCGGACCACTATGAAGTTCTCGGGGTGTCCCGGGACGCTTCCCTCGATGAGATCAAGAAGGCCTATCGGCGGCTCGCGCGTCAGCTGCACCCCGATGTGAACCCGGGCGATGACGCGGCAGAGCAGTTCAAGCTCGTCACGCACGCCTATGACGTGCTGAGCGACGAGGACTCGCGCCGACGCTACGACATGGGCGGCGGTGACGGGGCCTCGGCGAACTTCGGCGGGTTCGGCGGATTCGGTGACATCTTCGAGACGTTCTTCGGAGCATCTCAGGGCGGCGGACGCGCCCGGCCGCGATCGCGTCGCGAACGCGGCCAGGACGCGCTGGTGCGCGTGACCCTCGAACTCGACGACGTCGTCTTCGGCGCTCATCGCGACATCGAGGTCGACACGGCAGTGCTCTGCGAGACGTGTCAGGGATCGTGCTGCCAGGAGGGCACCTCGCCCGTCACCTGCGACATCTGCGGCGGCTCGGGCCACGTCCAGCGGCAGGTTCGGAGTCTTCTGGGCAACGTCGTCACCTCCCAGCCCTGCGGTTCCTGCGAGGGCTACGGAACGACGATCCCGTACCCCTGCGGCACCTGTGCAGGGCAGGGTCGTGTGCGTTCGCGCCGCACGGTGTCGCTCGACATCCCGGCCGGCGTCGAGACGGGGCTGCGGCTGCAGCTCGCCGGCTTCGGCGAGGTCGGCCCTGCCGGCGGCCAGAACGGCGACCTGTACCTGGAGATCAAGGTGCGGCACCACGACACCTTCAGCCGGGCGGGCGACGACCTGCTCG
>JAEKKN010000058.1 GCA_019510305.1 Microbacterium sp. | reverse complement strand
ACAGGGACGACGTCGGTCTGGTACAGCAAAATGTCGGCCGCCATGAGGACCGGGTACGTGAACAGGCCTACGCTCGTCGCGTCCGCACCGTAGCGGGCCGACTTGTCCTTGAACTGCGTCATGCGTCCGGCCTCGCCGAAGCCCGTGATCGTCGACAGTATCCAGGCGAGTTCGGCGTGCGCGCGCACGTGCGACTGCACGTACAACGTCGACTGCGAGGGCTCGATGCCCGCGGCGATGTACTGCGCGGCGGTGCGTCGGGTCTTCTCGCGCAGCTCGGCAGGGTTCTGCGCGACGGTGAGGGCGTGCAGGTCGACCACGGAGAAGTACGCGTCGTAGGAATTCTGCAGATCCCGCCACTGCAGGAGTGCGCCGATGTAGTTGCCGATCTGGAGGGAGTCGGCGGAGGGCTGCATTCCTGAGTAAAGGCGAGGTTTCGTCACGATATCAATCCTAGGCGGATGCTGGCGCGCCTCTGCGCGGCGGAGCAGACTCGCAGCATGACCCAGCCGCCTACGCAGGCCCGGGCGTCGACGAGTGATCTGGTCGTCAGAATCGTCGGCGCCGTGCTCACGCTGTTCTTCGCCGTGCCCTTCCTACTGTTCGCCTGGGTCGCGCTGAGCAGCAGGTTCTCGTGGACGAGCGGTGACGTGCACGGCTACGGCATGATCTTCGGCACGCTGATCGCCCTCGTCGCCGGACTCTTGGTGATGCTGGTCGCCCCGCTGGTGCTGCCGAGCCGCCTGCGGGCGAAGGGCTATCTGATCAGCGCCCTCGGCTATGTCGTGGTGGGTGTCGGGCTCGTCGCCGCGTGGTTCACCGCCTGATCAGTACGTGTAGTCGACGACGACAGGGGCGTGATCGCTCCAGCGCTGGTCGTAGGCGGCCGCACGAGCCACGTGGTACGTCTGCACGCGCTCGGCGAGAGCGGGAGTGGCCAGGTGATAGTCGATGCGCCAGCCCGAGTCGTTGTCGAAGGCCTGACCTCGCATCGACCACCAGGTGTAGGGGCCGTCGACCTCGCCGTGGAAACGACGGCCTACGTCTACCCACCCGAGTCCGGTGCCCACCGACCCGTCCACGCCTTCGATCTGCGCTCCGGCCTCGCCGAGGAACCGGTCGAAGTAGGCGCGCTCGCGCGGGAGGAAACCGGCCTTCTTGCGGTTGCCGCGCCAGTTCTTGATGTCGAGTTCGCGATGGCCGACGTTGAGGTCGCCTGTGACGAGGGCGAGGGCTCCCTCCTGACCGAGCTCGCCGAGGCGCACCCCGAAGGCGTCGAGGAACTTCCACTTCTCGTCTTGCTTGGGGGTGTCGGCCTCGCCCGAGTGCACATAGGCGCTCACGACGGTGAGAGGACGGTCGCCGATCAGGAAGTCCGCCTCGATCCAGCGGCCCTTGGAGTCGAAATCGTCGGGACCGAAGGTCGTGCGTGAGGCGAGGGAGGGCATGCGGCTCGCGATCGCGACGCCCGCTCTGCCCTTGGCGGTGGCTTCGTCGTGGACGAAGGTCCATCCGGGGAGCGCCGCCTCGAGATGCTCGTCCTGGCCGCGGACCTCCTGCAGCGTCAGGATGTCGACGTCGGCGGCGTCGAGCCAGGAGCTCATGCCGTTGCGGGCGGCGGCTCGGATTCCGTTCACATTGACCGTGGCGATACGCAGATGAGGCATGGCTCAAGCCTAGGCGCGGGGTACGACATCGGCCGATTCGGACGAGTCGTATTCCGCCTCGGCCGCCCCGAGGGCCTCCTGTGCACGGCGCACCGCACGCCGGGCGGCTGCGCGGCGGTACCAGGGGGCGAGCTCAGCCGCCTCCTGCGTCCTGCGGAGCCTGACGCGTGCGGCGAGCACCATCGCCTGCTCCTCGGCTCGGCGAGCGGCGCCCTCGTCCTCGCGCTCAAGCGGCTGATCGTGATCCATCGCCGTCACGGCGATGAACGAGGCGGCCATCAGCACGACGATCGCCAGCCACCGGCACCACAGCAGCAGGCCCACGATGACCGCGAAAGACGCGAGGAGGGGGTTGCCCGGGACACGCGAGAGGAGGAGTCCCGCTCCGAGCTGGAGCACGACCATCGCGCCTCCACCGAGCAGGGCGCCCGGCCAGATGTACCGCCAGCGCAGGTTCGTGCCGGTGAGGAAGCGGACCAGCAGGGCGAGCGCCCCGGCATCCAGCCCGAACGCCACGCCGATCGAGAGCAGGCGCACCGTCAGGTTGAAGGACCACGATCCGGTGCTCCAGCCGACTAGGTGGTAGAACTGCTCGAGTGCCCAGACGCCGGCCCAGCTGAGCACCGCGCCGATCAGCATCGCGCCTCCGAACACGATCGCCGAGAAGAAGTCGCGCGCCTTCAGCAACCAGTAGCTGCGAGTGTCGTAGGCGAGACCGAACAGATCGCGCACTGCCCGACGGGCGAAGGTCACCGCCCCCACGGCGGTCCACATCGCCACTCCCAGCGCGATCACTCCGGTCGCGCCGAGCAGGCTTCCCGAGCTCTTCGCGATCTCCGTGACATCGTCGACCGACACCAGGCCGTAGTCGCCGGTGCCGATCAGCCCGGGGATGTAGGTGTTCATCAGACGTACGAGAGCGTCGATCGCGGCCGGGCTCGCGCCCAGCCACAGCCCGGCGCCGGCGAAGGCGACGTACAGCAGGGCGAAGAGCGCGAAGAGGACGTAGTAGCTCATCCCCGCCGACAGCAGGAAGCCGTTGTTGTACGAGAAGTTGCGCCACACGCGGACGGGGAAGACGGCGAGCGTCCGGTCCTTCAGCTGGGCGATCTGCTCCAGGCGCACGTCGAGCCGGGTGCGGAGAGGGGCGCGGTCGGACACGTCCTCACGATATCGGCAACCCGGTACGACGAAGGGCGGGCTCCCGGAGGAGTCCGCCCTTCGTCACTGCGGTCGGCCGGCCGTCAGGGGCGTCCGCGCAGCACAGCCTGCTTGACTTCGGCGATGGCCTTCGTGACCTCGATGCCTCGCGGGCACGCCTCGGAGCAGTTGAAGGTCGTGCGGCAGCGCCAGACGCCTTCCTTGTCGTTGAGGATGTCGAGGCGCACAGCGGCGTTGTCGTCGCGGGAGTCGAAGATGAAACGGTGGGCGTTCACGATCGCGGCGGGGCCGAAGTACTGGCCGTCGGTCCAGAACACGGGGCACGACGAGGTGCACGCCGCGCACAGGATGCACTTGGTCGTGTCGTCGAAGATCTCACGATCGGCGATCGTCTGCACGCGCTCCTTGCCCTTCTCGGGCACGGAGTTCGCGACCAGGAACGGCTGCACCTCGCGGTAGGAGGCGAAGAACGGCTCCATGTCGACGATGAGGTCCTTCTCGAGCGGCAGACCCTTGATGGCCTCGACGTAGATCGGCTTCGAGATGTCGAGGTCCTTGATCAGCGTCTTGCAGGCGAGCCGGTTGCGGCCGTTGATGCGCATGGCGTCCGAGCCGCAGATGCCGTGCGCGCACGAGCGGCGGAACGACAGCGAGCCGTCGACCTCCCACTTGATCTTGTGCAGGGCGTCGAGCACGCGGTCCGTCGAGTAGAGCTCCACGTCGTAGTCGACCCAGTGCGGCTCCGCGTCTAC
>JAEKKN010000015.1 GCA_019510305.1 Microbacterium sp. | reverse complement strand
CGTCCCACACGGCGGGGCTTGCAGCAGGAACTGCAGACCTGACCACCATATCCCATACGGCGGGTGAACGGAAGGTTACTCACGCATATGGATGAATTGATATTCCAGAACACCGCGGGTGTCTGACCCTGCGGTCGCTATCCTGACCCGGTGACCGCCACTTCCACGACCCGCTTCCATCTCAGCCGGATGAACCCGCGCGACCCTGCGCAGCCTCACCGCGCAGCCAGCACGCTCGAGCTCTTCTTCGATCTGGTGTTCGTGGTGGCCGTGAGCGCCGCGTCCGCGCAGCTGCACCACGCGCTCAGCCACGGCGAGTTCGTGCACGGCATCACGTCGTACGGGATGCTGTTCTTCGCGATCTGGTGGGCCTGGATGAATTTCACCTGGTTCGCGACGTCGTTCGACACCGACGACTGGCTCTACCGCGTCACCACGATCGTCCAGATGGGCGGCGTGCTCGTGCTCGCGGCCGGCGTTCCGCAGGCGTTCGAGGGGAACTTCACGGTTCCCGTCATCGGCTACATCGTGATGCGCTTCGCGATGATCGCCCAGTGGCTGCGTGCGACACGTGCGGCCGACGGCCCGCTCCGGTCTGCGACCATCCGCTACGCGCTCGGGATCGGGGCGGCTCAGGTCCTCTGGATCCTCTTCCTCCTCGTCCCCAGCGGTCCCGTGCAGCTCGTGCTCTTCGTCGTCTTCGCCCTCATCGAGATCGCCGTGCCCGTCTTCGCCGAATACCGGCACCAGACGCCGTGGCATCCGCACCACATCACCGAGAGGTACGGTCTGTTCACGCTCATCGTGCTCGGTGAGAGCCTGCTCGCCTCGGCGAACGCGATCATCGAAGCGATAGATGATGCCGAGTCGCTCGCTCCGCTGGTGTGGATCTCGGTGCTGACGCTCGTGGTGACCGCATCCCTGTGGTGGATCTACTTCTGGCCGCCGCACCACCGCGCGATCACGAGCTTCCGCAGATCGCTGCGCTACGGCTACACCCACTTCTTCGTCTTCGCTGCGGCCGCGGCGTTCTCCGCCGGCATCGAAGTCCAGCTCGACATGCTGACGCATGTGAGCCACATCAGCCCGGTCGCCGCCTCGTTGACGGTCTCGCTGCCCATCGCGATCTTCCTGCTCGGCATCTGGTGGATCGCCATCCGCGACAACGCCGACCGCATCGTGAACGTCGTGGTGCCGCTCGGCGCCGCGCTGGTCCTGCTCGACGCGTTCATCCCCACGTCGATCGCCATCACGGCCTTCGTGATGGTCGGCATCGTGGTCGTGCTGGTCGTGCGGCCGCCGATCGGCGAGGACGCAGACGTCGCCCGATCCGAGTAGGCCGAGTCCCGCCGTCAGGCCGACGCGAGGATGAGACCCTCGCACTCGCGACGCAGACGGTCGATCGCATCGACGTCGCCGCGGATGAAGCGGATCAGGGCATGCTGGAACATCCCGTCGACGAGGGCGTAGGCGAACGGAGGCGTGAGTGCGATCGTGCGGCCGACCAGCTCGGCGTGCCGCGTGAGGATCGCCCACACCATCTCCTCGAGCACTCCGTCGATGCGCACGATCGTGTCGCCGAAGCCGGTCTCGAACAGAGCCTGGTTGCGCAGGTCGTACCAGAGCCGGTGCATCGACGCCTCGTCTCGCAGCGTCCTCGTCATCTCCTCGGAGACGCGGACGGCGAGCTCTTCGCCGCTCTGAGAGGTGGCGACGATCCCGTCGTATCGCCGGGCGCATTCGGACTTGAACAGCCAGACGGCCTCGGCGATCAGGTCGTCCTTGTCGGTGAAGTAGTAGTGCAGCGAGCCGTGCGACAGCGCGGAGTGCTTGGCGATGTCGCGCAGGCCGGTGTGGGCGAAACCGCGCTCGGCGATGGTGGCACTGGCTGAAAGGGCGAGCATCCGCCGACGCTGCGCGAACTTGTCGACGCTGCCGCGCACCGCTCGCTCGCCGGCTGTCGTCATGTTCGCGCCCCCGTACTGAAATATCGGTTCAGTCGCGATCCTAGCCGCCACCTTGGACAGTCGTACAGACTTTTCTTGACAAGTGTCCAAAATACTGGTGCAATCTAGGTGTAGGTCGAGAGCTCGGGTCCCCAGTTCGAGAATGCCGACCTACGCGCTTCGTTCGCGATCCCCAGTCGCGAACCCAGCAGCACGGCCGCGCATCGATCGCGAGGCCGCAGCAGGACAGAGAAGAGCGGATGCTCCGGCATCCGCTCTTCTCTGTCCCTCGGCTTCATAGAAAGCGCATCGAGGAGCCAAAGCCCTCTGAGGGGCAACTCGGTGAGCATGGCAGCAGCACCAGCCGTTCTCTCGAGAGGAGCCAGATCATGAGCCGCGTTCCGGAACCGACCCAGACCCCTGAGGGCCCCGCCTACGAGGGTCGCCTGCTGGACCATCCGCATGAAGAAGTGGTCGACCAGGGCGCCCCCTTCGACATCCGCACGCTGCTCACCCGACGCGGGGTGCTCGGTCTCGTCGGCGTCGGCGTCGGCGCGGTCGTCCTCGCCGCGTGCGCCCCGACGGACTCGACCTCGGGAGCCGGCGCCACAGCATCCACAGCAGCGGGTGGGGAGATCCCGGATGAGACCGCCGGCCCCTATCCGGGCGACGGATCGAACGGGCCCGACGTGCTCGAGGACTCCGGGATCATCCGCAGCGACATCACCACGTCCATCGACGGCTCGGCGACAGCTGACGGCGTGCCGCTGATCTTCGAGTTCCAGGTGCTCGACATGGCGAACGAGGATGCACCGTTCGAGGGCGTCGCGGTGTACGTCTGGCACTGCAGCGCGCAGGGGGAGTACTCGATGTACTCGGCAGGTCTGGAGGAGGTCACGTACCTGCGAGGCGTGCAGGTGGCGGATGCCGAGGGCAAGGTCTCGTTCACCTCGGTCTTCCCCGGGTGCTACTCGGGGCGCTGGCCCCACATCCACTTCGAGGTCTACCCCGACGTGGACTCCCTCAGCGACTCGGCGAACGCGATCGCGACCTCGCAGATGGCGATGCCGGAACCGGCCAGCGCCGAGGTGTACGCCGGGTCGGCCTACGCGGGCTCTGCGCAGAACCTCGCTCAGGTCACGCTCGCGAGCGACAGCGTCTTCGGCGACGACTCGGGCGCGACACAACTCGTGACGATCACGGGTGACGCGAGCAGCGGCTACAGGGCGACCCTCGTCGTACACGTCGACACGAGTACCGCCTCGGGTGCAGGGTCGGCGCCCGGCAGTGGCGGGCAGGGCGGGCCCGCAGGCAGCAGCCGACCGCCGGCCGGGTGAACGCCCGCGACCACCGCAGAATCGCGATGTTGGCTGAACGTGGGTGATCTGTTAGAGTTGGGGTGCAGCGTGTGTGCCTAGCCCTCTCGGCCGCCCACGTCGCCACTGATCAGGGCCATTCCGGACCGCGTGCATCGACGCGCGCGGCATCCGCCCTCGGTCTCACATCTTGCGAGGCGCGCCGACGTGCGCCCGCCACACAGCAATGAGCACCACCATGAGCATGACCACCATCCCCCCGTCCGACCCGTTGTCCTGGAAGCAGGCCGATGTGGACGTGCACGTCGCGACCCGCGACGGCGAGTTCGCCGGCTTCGTGGAATTCGACGGCGCCGTCCACCTCGTGCGCGACCAGCGCGGCGCCGACCTCGGGTCGTTCGAGACCCTCGACGACGCGCGCATCGCGCTCGAAGACGCCCAGGAGGAGCGGCGTCGTCCGCTCCCGTTTCCGTTGACGCTTCCGCGTGCCCTGCGGCGTCGTCCGCGGCGCGTGCGCGCCTGACGATCCGGGCCCACCTGGCAGAGCCCTGGCAGTGCTGTTCGTATGCCTTGCGGCGCATGTGCCCCGGGCTACCCTGAGGTAAGCGAACGGCATCCGCCCTTGGCTTCCACAGCTCAAGGGCTCCCGATCGACAGGAGAACATCATCTCCATCACACAGGTCGATAAGACCGCCGCAACTCTCGGGCCGGTGCGCCAGACGTACTCCGGCAACGCCGACTTCCCGCCGATGGCGCAGGCCTACAAGCAGGTCTCGCAGGTCGTCAAGGAGACCGGGCTGCTGCAGCGCGCCGGCTGGTTCTACGCCGTCGTCGGCGCGGGCATCGTCCTCGCGCTCGGCGGAGCCATCACGGGCTTCATCCTCCTCGGCGACAGCTGGTTCCAGCTGCTGATCGCCGGGGCTCTCGGCATCATCTTCACGCAGATCGCCTTCCTCTCCCATGAGGCCGCGCATCGGCAGATCCTCAGCTCGGGCCCCGCGAACTTCCGTCTCGCCCGCATCCTCGCCGGCAGCATCGGCATGAGCTATTCCTGGTGGGACTCCAAGCACACCAAGCACCACGGCAACCCGAATCAGGTCGGCAAGGATCCCGACATCCAGGTCGACACGATCTCGTTCCTCGAGACGGATGCCGCGCAGTCGCGCGGCCTGATCCGGCTGATCACCCGCAAGCAGGGGTGGCTGTTCTTCCCGCTGCTCACGCTCGAGGGTCTCAACCTGCACTACATCGGGCTGAAGCACCTGATGACCAAGAAGAACGTGAAGGGTCGCTGGATCGAGCTCGGCATCATCGCCGTGCGCTTCGCGATCATCCTGATCCCCGTCTTCATGATGCTGCCGCTCGGAATGGCGTTCGCGTTCATGGGCGTGCAGCTCGCCGTCTTCGGCGTCTACATGGGAGCGTCGTTCGCCCCGAACCACAAGGGCATGCCGATCATCGATCCGAACGCCCGCCTCGACTTCTTCTCGAAGCAGGTCCGCACCTCGCGCAACATCCGCGGCGGCTGGTGGGCGACGACGCTCATGGGCGGCCTCAACTACCAGGTCGAGCATCACCTGTTCCCGAGCATGCCTCGCCCGCACCTCGCGAAGGCACGCGAGGTCGTGCGCGACTACTGCGCGGCGAATGACGTGCCGTACACCGAGACGAGTCTCGGCCGTTCGTACGCCATCGTGATCGCGTACCTCAACCGCGTGGGTCTCGCCGCAGGCGCCGATCCTTTCGACTGCCCCGCAGTGGCGCAGTTCGGACGCGCGTAACAGCTTCAGACAGCAGGGGCGCAGGCGGTTCACACCGCTTGCGCCCCTTCTCTGTGCGCTGTGGCTTGCGCTCAGTAACTTAAGGACTTAAGTTACTGAGTATGGATCTCGCATACGAACTGCATGACCTGGTCCGCACACTCGACCGTGCGGCGGAGCGGATGCTTCGCCCAGAGGGGCTCAGCTACAGCCGCTATGTCGCGCTCGTCATCGTGTGCGAGCACCCCGGACTCACCGGGCGCGATCTCGCCCGCGGCCTCGGGGTCAGCGAGCCGGCGGCCAGCGGACTGATCAAAGCGCTGCTTCGAGACGATCTCATCGAGAACTCGGCGGGCCCGGGTGACGGCAACATGCGCCGGCTTCACGCCACCGTCGCCGGTCATGACAAGCAGCAGCAGTGCGCAGAGCTGCTGGGCGACTCGCTCGATCGCAATGCGCGCGCCATCGGCGTCGACCCGGCGCAGCTCGCGCTCACGATACGGACCCTGCACGACGAAGTCCGCATCGTCCGCACCGACATCTCGGAGGAACCATCATGATCTTCGCCGCCGTGGCCGCTCTGCTCTGGGTCGTGCGCCTCGTCATGTTCGTCGCGCTGCACCTGGTGCGCAGCGACTACTCTCCGGTCAGGCATGCGGTCAGCGACTACGCCGTCGGGCGAACTCGCACGCTCAGTTCGATCATGACGTGGACGACAGCCGCGGCATGGGCCGCGCTCGCCGCTGCGGTCTGGTCAGGACTTCCGAACTGGAGCGCTCGAGGCGGCATCGCCGCTTGGCTCCTGGTCCTCGCCGTGATCTTCCTCGTGCTGCCGTTCGTCCCGACGACCTTGGAAGGGGAACAGGCGACCGTGATCGGGCGGCTGCACATGCTCGCCGCCGTCTCCTGGTTCGCGATCAGCTACTCGTGCATGAGCGACTTCGTGCGCCTTGCCGAGTCGTCGGTCGGAGGAGTGCTCGCGTTCACGCTCATCGTGCTCAGCTGGATCGCACTGGTCGGTCTGATCGTGCTCGTCGCTTCGCTCGTGCTCCCCGGGTTGCGCAGCCGCACTTTCGGCATATCCGAGCGGGTGTTCATCGTCGCGGTGAACCTGTTCTATCTGCTCGCCGCAGTCGTGCTGCTGGTCGCGGCCTGACACGCGAAAGGGCCGCGAGCATATCGCTCGCGGCCCTTTCGGTAGTTGCGGGATCAGCGCGAAGCGGACTCGTCGACCTCGACCACATCGATCGTGATCTTGCCGTCGATCGTCGCGGCGTCGTCATCGAGGAGCTCGTCCTCGAGAACCTCATCGCCGAGGAACACGTCGGACGGGTCGGCCTCGACGACCTCGGCCTCGTACGTCTCGATGTCGTCGTCATCGACGTCGGCATCGGCCAGGTCGGCGACGCCGGCGCTCGTGGCGGCGGATGCCGCGGCACTCGCCGTCGGCGCGGCGGCGGGGGTCTCGTCGCTGAAGACGCCGTCGGGGCGGATGAGCTCTCGCACCTCCGCCATGAAGCTCGCGAGCTGCTGCTGCTGCCAGCGGAGCTTGCGGGCGTGGTCTTCCGCGTCGCGGAGCACGGTCGAGGTGTGGCCGGTGACCGACTCGACGATCTTCTGCGACTTCACGCGGGCGCGCTCGAGAGCGTCGCGGGCGCGGACCTGGGCGTCGGCTTCGATGGCCGCGGCCTGGGTGCGCATCAGGCGCTCGTAGTCGTCTGCCTTCGCCGAGATCCGCTGGGCGTGGTCGAGAGACGCGGCGACCTGTTCGTTCGCATCGGTCGTGATGCGCTCGGCGTGGGCGACGGCCTGGTTGTGCAGCAGAAGGAACTCCTGCTGCGCGTCGTCCTGGCGACGGGTGAGGGTCTCTTCGAACTCCAGGACGCGGGCGTTCATCTCACGGACCTCGCGCTCGGCGTCGGCCCGCAGCTGCTCGGTTTCGCGGGTGACGAGAGCGCGCAGCGCGGCGGCGCCCTTCTCAGCCTCGGTGCGGATGGCCGTGGCCTCCTGCGAGGCCTGGTGCACCTTCTCGGCGGCGTGCGCGGCCTCGCGCTCGAGGCGCGCTTCGTGCGCGGTGAACTCGGTGTCGACCTTCAGGCGGATCTGGTCGGCGTCGTGCTGGGCGTGCGCGATGATGCGCGTCGCGTCGGCGTCGGCCTCGGCGCGCTGCGCCGCGACCTCTTCGCGAGCCGCCGCCATCAGGCGGTCGGCCTGCACCGCGGCGTTCTGGATGAGGACGTTCGCCTGTTCCTCCGCGACCCGCAGGATCGCCTCGAACTGCTCGCGCGACGGAGCGTCCTTGCCCTCGGGGCGAGGAGCGTCGACGAGCTCGTTCGTCAGCGTGGAGACGCGGTCCTCGGCATCCGAAGCCTGCGCCTTCGCCGCCGTCAGCTCGGCCTCGAGCAGTTCGCGCGCTGAGCGCTCCTCGGCGCGCACCGCTTCGAGCGTGTCCTCATGGCGGGCCTCGGCATCGGCGAGATCGGCTTTCATCTGCTGCAGCTGGTTGCGCAGCGTGGTCAGCGCGGAATCGACTTCCGCCTTGTCATAGCCGCGGAACGAGGCGGTGAAGCCGCCAGGCTGTTCGCGCGGAGTCTCGTCGATCAACTTGTCGAAGAAGTCGTTCTCGGCGGGGGACTCGCTCATGAGGTCGGCCTTTCTGGCAGGGCCGTGGCGCAGACCGTTCGTGGTGCCGCGCAGGCCGAAGGGGGAGGGGCTGACGCACCGCGACGACGTGCGGTGGCGCTGTGTCCAGCCTAGCCGCGCTCGCTGTGAGTTGTGCGGTGGATTCCGGTGCGAGGTCGCGGGGCGGCTGCAGGCGTCAGGAGCTTTCGCGCGTGATCTCCCAGTACACGGGATCGCCGTCATGACGGGCGAAGCTGTGTTGCGGGCCGTCGGCCACCGAGATCGTCTGCGCTTCGGCGCCGGCGGTCACTCGCGAGCGCAGCTCCCTCCAGAACTCGAGGTTCTGCGGCATCCCCAGCCGCTCGGTCGTTCGCACCACCTGCATCCGCGTTCCCTCGGCGTCGTCGACGAGGCGCACGACGGCGTCGTCTGCCTCGACGAAGCGGACGCCGTACCCGCCGTCGTCGAGCAGGGAGAACTTGTGGGGCTGCTGCAGCACCACCCGGTCGAGGATATCCCTCGCTGCGGGTTCCGGCGCATGGATCACGATCGTCGCGGCGAGTTCGGCGAGGATGCCGTTCACCCGGTCGTCCGTCGTCCGGCGCCCGTAGCGGCTGCCCGACTTCGAGACGCTGCGGCGCAGTCCGCGGCTGAGGAACATCGCGCCGACGATCACCGCGACGATGATCGCGACGTAGATGACGGGGTTGTCCACGGCACCAATCTACGCACGCTCCATTGTGTAGATATTTAGCCACAGTGCTATATTGCGAATATGAAGGCCATCGTTCCCGAGGTGCAGGCCCACCTGCGACGGCGACTCCTGATCAGCTACCGTGTGGATCCGGCCGTCGCAGCCGGGTTGCTGCCGCCGGGATTCCGTCCGCAGCTGATCGACGGTTCGGCGCTTGCGGGCGTCTGCGTTCTCGGTCTCGACGCCATCAGGCCTCGATGGTTCCGCCCCGGCTGGGGACTGCGCTCCGAGAACGCCGCGCATCGGATGGCTGTCGAATGGGATGCCGCGGAGGGGGTGCAGCGGGGCGTGTTCATCTTCGAGCGGCACAGCTCAGCGTGGCATCCGGTGCTCCTCGGAGGTCGCCTGTTCCCCGGCGTCCATCGGAAGGCTCGATTCACGACGCGGGAATCGGGCGGACGCTACGCGCTCACGATGGATGCCGGAGCGCACAGCCTCGATGCCGACGTCGAGATCGGCGGTGCGTGGTCGAGCGGGTTGTTCGGATCGGTCGACGAGGCGTCGGAGTTCTACCGGGCAGGACGCATCGGATGGTCCCTGGGTCACGACGGGCGCGGCGTGGAGCCCGTCGCGCTCACCAGCGGAGCCTGGGCCGTGGAGGGGGCGCGCCTGCACGGCCTGCGCTCGTCGTTCTTCGACGCCCTCCCCGAGGGATCGGCGGTGGTCGACAGCGTCGTCGTGATGCGCGACCTGCCCGTCGTGCTGTCTGACCTCCGAGGCGACAGTGACGTACTCCCCAAGGAGCATGTCGCGGGCCTCCACAGAGCGGATGCCCGGCGGATCCCTGAGGGATAGCATCGGGGGATGCCGGACGCGGGGCGCAGACCATGGGGAGAGGGCCCGCCCTGGGCGACGCGCAGAGCGCGACTGATCGCGCCGGTCGTGATCGCTTTCCTCGTGCAGGTCCCGGCATCCGTCTGGGGCGCCCTCCGGCTGCATCACGGTGCGCCGGGCGGGCAGGCCGCGCTGCACGTCGCGCTGGCCGTCGCCGGGCCGCTCGCGCTGCTCGGGGCTCGCCGGTTCCCCGGACCCGTCGTCGCGCTCGTAAGCGCGTGCGCGGCCCTCGACGTGCTCACGACTCCCCTCTTCGGACCGCCGTACATCGCGCTCGCCTTCGCGATCATCGGAGCGGTCGTGCGGGGCGCGGCGGTGTGGGCCGCCGCATCCGTCGCCACCGCCTGGGCGATCGTTCTGCTCGTCGCCTCGTTCAGCGGCCGCGAATGGCGGCCGCCCGTGGTCGTCGCTGCGACGATCGGGCTCGCCGTCTGCTTCGGCATCGGGGCCTTCGTGCGCACGCGGCGCGCACGCTTCGCCGCGATGCGCGCCGAGTCGGCGCGGCAGCGGCAGAGCGTCGAGGAGCGCGAGCGAGTGCGCATCGCCCGCGAACTGCATGACGTCCTGGGGCACGCGCTGTCGCAGATCAGCGTGCAGGCGGGGGTGGGCCTTCACCTGTTCGACCGCGACCCGGAGCAGGCGAGGGCAGCGCTCGCGAACGTGAAGGAGTCGTCGAAGCGGGCGCTCGACGAGGTGCGCGGGGTGCTCGGCGTCCTGCGCGACGGAGAGACGCCCCTCACCCCCGAAGCCGGGCTGGGAGAGCTCCCTGGCCTGGTGTCGGGAGCGGCCGGACCGGGGTTCGAGACGACGCTCGACGACCGGCTCGGCGGCGAACTGCCAGACCGGTCGACCCAGCTCGCCGCTTACCGCATCGTGCAGGAGGCGCTGACCAACGTCATCCGCCATTCCCGCGCCCGCCGGGCGGAGGTGGTGCTCGAGCGCTCCTCGGAGCGGATGCTGACAGTCAGAGTCGTGGACGACGGGCGCGGCCTCAGCGCTCCCGACACGATCGACGGCGGACACCGGGGGATTCTCGGCATGCAGGAGCGTGCCGCGCTGCTGGGAGGATCGGTGACGATCACTGACCGGCCCGGCGGAGGCGTGGAAGTCGTCGCCGTGCTCCCGTGGAGGTCGGCAGCGGGTGCGGCGGGCGCCTCGAATTCAGGGAGTCATCGATGATCAGAGTCGCACTCGCCGACGACCAGCTGCTGGTACGTGCGGGGTTCCGCGCGCTGCTCGACTCGGAGCCCGACATCGACGTCGTCGCCGAAGCCTCAGGCGGTCGAGAGCTGCTGCAGCGGATCAGGGAGGCGCCGGTCGACGTCGTGCTCATGGACATCCGGATGCCGGAGGGCGACGGGCTGTGGGCGACCGAGCAGATCGCCGCCGATCCCGCGCTCGCCGATGTGCATGTCGTGATCGTGACGACCTTCGAGCTCGATGAATACGTGGTGCGCGCCGTGCGCGCTGGTGCGGCCGGATTCCTCGTGAAGGACACCGAGCCCGCCGATCTCGTGCGAGCGGTGCGGTCGGTCGCGGCCGGCGATGCCCTGCTGTCGCCGGGAGTGACGAAGACGCTGCTGTCACGCATGGCAGCGGGGTTGCGCGAGGGGCCTTCGCGTTCGTCGCTCGAGGTGATCACCGATCGCGAGCGCGAGGTGCTGCGACTGGTCGGGATGGGGCTGACCAACGACGAGATCGCAGAGCGCCTGTTCCTCAGCCCGCTGACCGCGAAGACGCACGTGTCGCGGATCATGAGCAAACTGCATGCCCGCGATCGGGTGCATCTCGTCGTCGTGGCGTATGAGACCGGGCTCGTCTCACCGGGCTGGCAGTAGCGGCGTACTCCCGGGGGAGCAGTCGAAGAGACGTCTACGGCCGGATTCGCGGGGAGCCTGCGGCGAGGAGGCTGATGTGCACCGGTCGAGACACGGTCGGACGAATCGAGGGATGCACATCATGCTCAGCACAGTCGCGGCGATGACCGCGCAGCACGTCGGCTATTGGGGTGGCGGAGCCCCGTTCTGGCCCTTCTTCATCATCTTCCCGCTGATGTTCCTGCTCGTCGTGGGCCTCATCATCAGCCTCGTCGTGCGCCGCCGGCGCTTCGGCGCCTATGGACCGCCGTGGGCGCAGGGCCACATCGCGGGAGCGCGGAGCGCAGAGCAGACGCTCGCCGAGCGCTTCGCGAAGGGCGACATCGACGAGACCGAGTACCGCGCTCGCCTCGAGGTGCTCAGGGCAAACCGCCCGGAGATGTGACCTGGCGCCACGACGCCCGGGCCGATCGCGGTCCGGGCATCGTGGCATTCAGCCCAGCATCGTCATGACCAGGAGCAGAACGGGCAGGCATCCGATCGTGGTGAGGAAGACCGTGTCGCGCGAGATCGCCTCGCCGATGTCGTAGCGCTGCGAGTAGTTGAACACGTTCTGCGCGGTCGGCAGGGCTGCGAGCACGACCACGATCAGCGTCTGCGCCGCAGACAGCCCGAACAGCAGGGCGGCGCCCCAGGCGATCATCGGCATCGCGATCAGCTTCAGGATGCTGGCCAGGATCACGTCGCGCCGGTGACCCTGCGTGCCGAGCACGCGCTGGCCGTGCAGGGAGATGCCGTAGCTGATCAGGAGCACGGGGACAGCAGCATCCGCGATCAGCTGCACCGGGTCCATCACGATGGCGGGAACCGTGAGGCCGAACACCGACACGAGGGTGCCGAGCAGCGAGCCGATGATGATCGGGTTCGTCGCGGTGCGCACGAGCGTGCGGCGGATCGAGACCGTCTCGCTCGTCGCCGCGTCGAGGATCGTGAGGGAGATCGGCGTGAAGATCAGCAGCTGCATGAGGATCACCGGCGCCGGGTACGCCGCGCTGCCGAGCAGGTAGATCGACAGCGGGATGCCGATGTTGTTGGAGTTCACCTGACCGGCCGAGAGCGCTCCGATCACCGTCTCGCCGATCGAACGCTTCCACACGAGCCGCGCGATCAGGGCGTAGGCGGCGATCACCGCGACGGCCGCGATCGCCGAGACCGGCAGCAGGGCCGAGAACAGCATCTTCGCGTCGGCATGCGCCAGCACGCTGAACAGCAGGAACGGCGACAGCACGAAGAAGATGAGCCGCCCGAGCACGTGACGGACGTGAGGTCCGAGCAGGTCGATGCGCCCGATGATGTACCCGAGGGCGATCGCGACGGCCACCACGGCGAATCCGGTGAGCGTCTCGAGCATGATTCGAGCGTATCGGGGAGCCGGGTCCCCCTCGCGCGGGCGTCGGAGCGGGCTCCGATCGGCACCGGGTCGCGGGATCCCGCCGCCTGCTGTGGTTCTGGCGCTTCCGGTTGCGATTCGTGTCGTCTCGGCATCCGCTCTCATGGTTCCGGTCGCGATTGGTGCCGCCGCCGACCGCTTCGGGC
>JAEKKN010000041.1 GCA_019510305.1 Microbacterium sp. | reverse complement strand
GAGTGCGCGCGACCGCGAGAGACGCTTCCAGGGCTGCTCCGGCGATGTCGGCAAGCGCCGCCGCCACGTCGCCGACGATGTCGACCGAGTTCGCGTGACTCAGATCGAACGCGGCGATTCCCGCGAGCTCTCGCCGGTACGCGACACGCAGAACCACGAGCGCGTCATCACCCGCCGATGCCGCGAACCCTTCGCGAGCACCGATCGCCTCGAGCAGCCTCGAGCGCAGCTCATCTGCCGACGGCAGCCGCTCGGCAGATGTCGCCAGCACCGACAACTCGGACGGATGCCGCAGGAAGAAGCCGCCCAGTCCCTGAGACGCGCCGAACACGCGCCAGGCCCGGCGACGCGAGTCAGCCTGGAGGAAGAGCGTCTTCAGAGGCGCGGCCTCACGGCGAGCCACCCGCAGCATGCCCTCGACCGCGGCATCCGGGTCGGCTGCCTGCGCGCCGTCGAGCAGAGCGGCTCTGTCGAGGCCGAGCAGAGCGGCCAACTCGTCGAGCGAAGCGGCTGCCTCGCTCAGTTCTGCGAAGCCGAGCCTCGCCAGGGCAGAGAGCGAGACGGATTCGTCCGAACGGGCCATGCGCGCCTCAGAGGAGCTCGAGGTTGTTCTTCAGCTCCAGCGGCGTGACCTGACCGCGATAGGCCTCCCACTCCATGCGCTTGTTGCGCAGCACGTAGTTGAAGACCGACTCGCCCAGCGTCTCGGCGACGAGCTCGGAGTTCTCCATGTACTCAAGCGCGTGATCGAGGCTTGCGGGAAGTGCCGAGTACCCGAGCGCGCGGCGCTCGGCGTCGGTCATCTGCCACACGTTGTCCTCGGACTCGGGCGGCAGCTCGTAGCCTTCTTCGATGCCCTTCAGGCCCGCGGCCAGCATGAGAGCGTACGCCAGGTACGGGTTCACGGCTGAGTCGAGGGCGCGGTACTCGACACGAGTCGAACCGCCCTTGTTGGGCTTGTACATGGGCACTCGCACGAGAGCCGAACGGTTGTTGTGACCCCACGTGACGAAGCTGGGCGCCTCGTCACCGCCCCACAGGCGCTTGTACGAGTTCACGAACTGGTTGGTCACCGCCGCGATCTCGTTGGCGTGCTTGAGCAGGCCGGCGATGAAGTGACGTCCGGTCTTGGAGAGCTGATACTTCGCGCCCTCCTCGTAGAACGCGTTGCGCTCACCCTCGAACAGCGACATGTGGGTGTGCATGCCGCTGCCGGGGTGTCCGCTGAGCGGCTTCGGCATGAACGTCGCGTAGACGCCCTGCTCGATCGCCACCTCCTTGATGACGGTGCGGAAGGTCATAACGTTGTCGGCCATCGTCAGCGCGTCGGCGTAGCGAAGGTCGATCTCGTTCTGGCCGGGGCCGCCTTCGTGGTGGCTGAACTCGACCGAGATGCCGAGGTCCTCCAGCATCCGCACCGAGCGCCGACGGAAGTCGTGCGCCGTGCCGCCGGGGACGTTGTCGAAGTATCCGGCGGAGTCGACCGGAACCGGTCCCTCCGGACCGAATGACGACGACTTGAGCAGATAGAACTCGATCTCGGGATGCGTGTAGAACGTGAAGCCCGCGTCGGCTGCCTTGGCCAGGGTGCGCTTGAGCACGTGCCGCGGGTCGGAGACCGCAGGGCGCCCGTCGGGCGTCGTGATGTCGCAGAACATGCGCGCGGTCGGGTCGATCTCACCGCGCCAGGGCAGGATCTGGAAGGTCGTGGGATCGGGCTGCGCCAACAGGTCGGACTCGTAGCTGCGGGTCAAGCCCTCGATGGCCGATCCGTCGAAGCCGATGCCCTCGGCGAATGCGCCTTCGACCTCGGCAGGCGCGATGGCCACCGATTTGAGGGTACCGATCACATCCGTGAACCAGAGGCGGACGAACTTGACGCCCCGCTCCTCGATCGTGCGGAGCACGAAATCCCGCTGCTTGTCCATTGCTACTCTGCGTCCTGGCTCTTGGCGGCGTCTTCGGCCGCGTCCTCATCCGCCCACGCACGGGCGCGTTCCTGCAGCAGTGCCGGCGCCTTCGCCGCCTCCGCCTCGGTATCGAAGGGCCCTACGCGGTCGACCGACGGCGAGATCATGCCGAACTCGACCTGCCCGGTGGCCAGGTTGTACCAGTACTTCTCATCGCCAGTCGACATCAGCACTCCTTCTTCCCGTGATGTCATCGATCCTACTGGCGCTGACGCCTGTCGCTAAGCTAGCGACCATGGCAAAAGCGATCGGCGTCGACATCGGCGGCACGGGTATCAAGGCAGGAATCGTCGACCTCGAGCACGGGACCATGGCGTCCGACCGGGTTCGCGTCCCCACCCCTGAGGGCGCATCGCCCCAGGACGTGCTGACAGCCGTCCAGACGGTGCTTCGCACGCTCGACGTGCACGAGTCCACCCTTCCTCTCGGCGTCGCGTTCCCCGCGATCGTCAAGCGGGGCAAGACGCTTTCTGCGGCCAATGTCTCCAAGGAATGGCTCGACTTCGACGCCGAGCGCTTCTTCCGCGACGGCCTGGGCCGTAACATCGTCTTCGTCAACGATGCAGACGCCGCGGGCGTCGCCGAGGCGCGCCACGGCGCGGCCCGCGACGTCATCGGACTCACCCTGCTCACCACGCTCGGCACCGGCATCGGATCTGCTCTGCTCTACGACGGCGTGCTGATCCCGAACTCGGAACTCGGGCACCTGCACTTCCGCGAGTTCGAGTCGGTGGAGAAGTGGGCCGCGACCTCTGCCCGCGAACGCGAAGGCCTCAGCTGGGAGGCATGGGCCGAGCGCCTCCAGGCCTTCTACTCGCACATCGAGTTCCTCTTCAGCCCGGATCTGTTCGTCGTCGGCGGCGGCGTGTCGAAGAACGCGGGCGACTTCCTTCCGCTGCTCGAACTGAAGACCCCGATCGTCCCCGCGATCCATCGCAACAACTCGGGCATCATCGGCGCGGCGTCGCTCGCGGGCGACTGATTCCAGTTTCTTACGACCGGAGGCCCCGCTGCACGGCAGCGGGGCCTTCATCGCGTAAAGCTCGCCTATTGCGCAGCTACGAACAGGTCGGCAGGATCCACCGCCAGCTTCAGCACGTCGCCGGGGTCGAGGGGCCACTCGAAGCCGCTGTATTTCATGAATGAGTACGGTTCCAGGCAGAACCGGTCGCCGATCGCGAACTCGCCATCGCCTTCCGCGACCGTGTACGCCACGATGCGTCCGCTCGAATCCGTCGCAACAGTCCCGGCCGCCGCGTCGCTCGCCCCTCGATCGACCAGCTCGGGGCCGATCCAGAACACCCAGTGTCCATCGATTCCGCCCCCGTCCATGAATCCCAGCTTCGACCGTTCGATGCATCCGCTGATATCGGGCATGACGGCGCCTCTGCGGAGAAGCAGGCGGTCTCCTGGCGCGATCGTCTCCGGGGCGACGCCGTTGAGAGACGCCAGCCGGTCGACGCCGAAGCGCTGCTCGATCGCGCTGATGATGTCGCCGTACGTGACCACGTAACCGACGAGTGCGTCGTCGTAGAAGACGGCTTCTCCCTCAGCACCGTCGATGGAGCCGGTGTCGACAGGCTCCGGCTCCGCAGCAAGCGCGGGGTCGACGCTCGGTTCCGGCGACGGTTGAACCGCCGCTGGCGTCTCGGTGGGCTTCGGCTCCGGGGCCGTGCATCCGGTGAGCACGACGGCGACGAGGGCAGCGAGAAGTGCCGACCCGACCACTGCGCGATACGACATTGACGAACGCTACCGCGCGTGCGGCGATGAATCCAGCAGGGGGTGCGAATGGGCCGACCTGTACGCCGGGTTCTGTTCCGGGGTTCTTCGCCCCTTCGACGGCCATCTCTCTCGGCGACACGTTGCCGTGGCACTCTAGCGGTCTACCCGAGGACTCGGCGAGCCGCGTCAACATCCTCTGTCTGACCTTGCTCCGGACGAGGTTTACCTGGCGGACCGTGTCACCACGGCCCCCGGTGGTCTCTTACACCACCCTTTCACCCTTACCCCTTGCGGGGCGGTCTGCTCTCTGTGGCACTTTCTCGCGGATTGCTCCGGGTGGGCGTTACCCACCGTCCTGCCCTGAGGAGCCCGGACGTTCCTCGGTGCGGTTGCCCGCCACGCGACCGTCCAGTCGACCCATTCGCCCGTCCAGTCTACCGGGGGCCAGCCGCAGGTGTTCGGCGCGCACGACGCTCACTTCTCCGCCGACTCCGCGATGCGCAGATCCAGCGGCACATCGATCGGGAACGAGCCGAACAGCCGTCGGGTCGCCACGGCCGCAGCTTCTCGCACCGCGTCGGCCGCAGCATCCGCTTGCTCCAGCGGAACATGCAGGATCACCTCGTCATGCAGGAAGAAAGCGAGGTGCGGATGCCGGGAGAACGTCGCGGATGCCGGTGCCGGAACCGCAGACTCGGGAAACTGCCGCAGCCGATGCCTGATCTCGGCGAGCCAGATCAGTGACCATTCGGCTGCGGTCCCCTGCACGACGAAGTTGCGCGTGAACCGCCCCCAGTCGCGCGCTCGCCGACGGGCGACCGCCACGTCCGCCGGATCGGCGTCTGCACCCGTCGCGCCCGCCTGCATGCGTGACCATTCCTCGGACGGCCTCGGAGACGACCGGCCCAGCCAGGTGGAGACGACTCCCCCGTCCTCACCGAACCTGGCCGCCTTGTCGACGAGAGCCATCGCGCGGGGGTACACCTTCCGCAGCCGCGGTACGAGTCGCCCGCTGTCACCCGTGGTGGCACCGTACATCGCACCGAGCACCGCGTACTTCGCCTCTTCACGCGTGGCGACCGCGCCGGACTCGACGACCCCCGCATAGAGGTCGGCACCCTGGGCCGCGCGCGCCATCGCGCGATCCCCCGCCATCGCGGCGAGCATCCGCGGCTCCAGTTGCGCGACGTCGGCGACGACCAGCGTCCAGCCCGGATCGGCCCGCACCGCCGTACGCAGGTTCCGAGGAAGTTGCAGGGCTCCACCGCCTGCCGAGGCCCATCGGCCCGTGACGACCCCACCCGGTATGTAGATGGGCCGGAACCTGCCGTCATGGACCCACTCCGTCAGCCACGCCCACCCGTTCGCGCTGAGCAGACGTGAGAGCTTCTTGTACGCGAGGAGAGGCTCCACCACCGCGTGGCTGTGCTCTGACAATTCCCACTTGCTCGTGGACTCGACCTGCACGCCCACGCGGTGCAGGGCCCGCAGCAGCTTCGGCTGGCTCTCGAGGTTCACGGAGGCGTCGCCGAGGATCGAGCGCACCCGCTCGGCCTGGGCAGCCATCAGGCTCGGGAGACCACCGGCGACCGGGCGAGTTCCGAGGATCTCGGTGAGGATCTGGTCGTGAACGGCCTCGTTCCAGGGCAGCCCTGCGGCCCGCATCTCCTCCGCGATCAAGCCGCCCGCGGACTCCGCCGCGCACAGGAGGGCCAGACGTCCGTCTTTACTGTCTGCGATCACCCGTCGCTGCTCGCGGTACTGCGCGAGCATCTCCGCGACAGGATCATCGGGGTCCCGTTCCTCGGCGACGTCGAAGAGCGCAGGCGCCTCCGCGGTCGGCTCGCGACGTACCCACCATTCCGACGGCGCCAGAGGCCTGGCGACCTTGTCGGTGTCACGGAGGATCGCGTGGCAGAGAAGCAGATCGTGCGCGCGACCGATGAGCACTCCGGCGTCGAGCAGCGCCGGGTACACGTCACGGGCGCTGCGGATCACCCAGCGAGGCGCCGCTTCGCCCTCGCGGGTCGCGACGAAAGTGGCCAGTTCGCCCGCGGAGAGGGCATGCCGAGCGACCTCGCCGCCGCCGTCGTCGAGATCGACCGCGAGGTAGCCGGACCTGCCGACCGCGATCAGCGCGATGCGGCTCTCGGCGCTATGACGCGAGGTCACCGCTGTCGTGAGCGGGGCATGCTCATGACAGCCCGGACTCCTCGGTGCGCACGAGGATGCATCCGCACTCGGGGCACGAGACGACGGCGTCTTCGGGAGCACGACGGATGTCGTTGAGGTCGGTGCCCGGAAGCATCATGTTGCAGCCCTCGCAGGTGCCGCGGGTGAGGAGCGCTGCGCCGGCGCTGTTGCCTGCACGACGGGTGTACTCGGCGAGCAGCGCTGCGGGGAGCGCTTCGGTCACGGCCGCACGATCGCGCGCGAGCTGAGCACCGAGGTCGGTGGCCGCGGCGACGTCGGCCTTCGCCTGAGTCGTGAGCGTCGAGCCCTCGGCGGTCGTGGCGTCGAGCAGCGCCTGCTGCGCGGCCACGGCGGCTTCTGCCTCCTCGAGGCGCCCCATCACGTCGAGCTCGGCGTCCTCGAGGTCGCTCTGACGCCGGGCGAGACTGTCGAGCTCGTGCTCGAGCGCCTGTGCTTCCTTCGAGTTGGTCGCGGTCGCCAGACGCTCGGCGTCGCGAGCTCGCCGCTGCTCGACGAGCTTCACGTCGGACTCCAGACGCGAGAGCTCGATGCGGACGTCGTCCCGGGTTCCGGTGAGGGCGGTGAGCTCACGCAGCTGGTCCTGGCGGACCGCGACGAGCTCGGTGATGCGGGGGCCCTGCACGGGCTTGGTGCGTGCACGCTCCGCCTGGAGGATGCGCCGATCGAGATCGGCGACGTCGAGCAGGATGCGCTGGTGTTCCGGGGAGGCGTTCACACTGTCAAATCTAGCCGGTGCGGGATGCCGAGCATCACTGCACCTCGCCATCCAGATACAGCCAGCGACGGTCTTCGCACACGAAACGACTGCGCTCGCGCAGCGAACCCCGGGCGCCGTCCTGATGCCAGTACGCCTCGAACTCGACCACGCCTTCGTCGTCGAACGGGCCACCCGCGACCCGGTCGACGATCGCGAGCCGGCGCCAGTGCAGGCCGGCCTCGAACTCGATCGAGCGAGGCCGGGTGGACGGATGCCATGAGACGTGCAGGTAGCGAGCGTCTTCGATCGCGAACGCGGTGTACCGCGATCGCATGAGACGCTCGGCCGTCGGGGCCGCTGCACCTCGGTGCAGCGGCCCGCAGCATCCGCCGTAGACGTCACCGGATCCGCACGGACAGCGGAAGGCGTCATCAGGAATGCGGTCACCCGCCGTCGCGTTCTCCCCTGCCGTCATGGCTCCAGCGTACGCTGACGGCATGACAGCACTTCCCCGGTTCACCGCCCACAACGGCTTCTCCCTGCCCGCCGTCGGATTCGGAACGTACGCGCTCTGGGGCGACGAGGGAGCGGATGCCGTCGCTGCCGCGATCGGTGCCGGATACCGCCTGATCGACTCGGCGTTCAACTACGAGAACGAGGGCTCCGTCGGCCGCGGAATCGCCGCGTCAGGGGTCGATCGCAGCGAGATCGTCGTGACGAGCAAGCTCCCGGGCCGGCACCACAACTCGTCGAAGGCCCGCACCAGCATCGAGGAGAGCCGCTCACGGCTCGGCGTCGATGCGATCGACCTGCATCTGATCCATTGGCCGAATCCCTCTCAGGGCGAGTACGTGCAGGCATGGGAAGCGCTCGTCGACGCGCAGCAGCGCGGGGTGGTGCGTCACATCGGGGTCTCCAACTTCCTCCCCGAGCATCTGGAGCGCATCGAGAGCGAGACCGGTGTCCGTCCGGTCGTGAACCAGATCGAGGTGCACCCGTACTTCCCGCAGAGCGAGCAGCTGGCGTATCACCGTGAGCGGGGCATCATCACCGAGGCGTGGAGTCCGATCGGAAGGGCGGCCGCCCTGCTCTCGGAGCCGGTGATCGCCCAGGTCGCGGCCGCGCACGGGATCACCCCTGCCCAGACCGTGCTCGCCTGGCACGTCGCGCGCGAGACCGTGGCGATCCCGAAGGCGTCTTCGGCGGAGCACCAGGCCGCGAACCTCGCCGCGGGTGCCGTCGTGCTCGACGCGGCCGAGGTCGATGCCATCACCGCACTCAGGCGTGCGGACGGGCGGCTGTTCGACGCCGATCCGGCGACGCACGAGGAGTCCTGAGATCGACCGGATCACGGTCGCCGGAATCAGGGTCACGCCACGCACGGCACGGGCGTACTTCGGGTTCCAGGCGCTCGCCGGGGCGCTCTGGTGGATCGGCGTCTTCACGACTGATGCGGTGCGGCTCGCGACGCTCGGCGACCTTCCGGCAGGAGTGATCGCGATCGGCGACATCCCGCTGTTCGTGCTCGCCTCGGCTCTAGTGGCCTGGGGCATCCGTCTGGCGGCGCGGATCGCCGTCCCCTGGACGGTGCTGGTCGCGGCGGGGATGGCCGTGTACTCGACGGCCACGACTCTGGCCGGCTGGGGTGCGCTGCTCATGACGCTCTCCGCGATGGGCAGCGTGGCCGCGGGCATCGTGATCGTCTGCGGTCGCGCACCGGTCGAGTGGATCGTCAGAGGTCCATTCGCGTTCCGGACCGCCCGCAACGAGGGGCGCGCGCGCCTCGCCGCGCGGACCGTACGCCAGATGCTGCTGTTCTGGGTGCTGTTCCTGGGCGTGCTGCCGGTCGGCATCGCCGCTGTCGAGGCGAGATGGATGCTGCGCATGGACGTCCCGGTGCCCGTGCGGGTCGCGGGCGGACTGCTGTTCATCGCGGCATCCGCTCTCGGAATCCGCTCTGCCGTGTCGGTGCTCGTCGTCGGCGAGGGAACGCCGCTTCCGGCGCACATGGCCCGCCGCCTCGTGATAACCGGGCCTTATCGGTACGTGCGCAACCCGATGGCGGTGGCCGGTATCGCCCAGGGCGTCGCCGTCGGCCTGGCACTCGGTTCCTGGCTGGTCGTCGCCTATGCCCTGTGCGGTTCGCTGATCTGGAACACGCTCGTGAGGCCACAGGAAGAAGCCGATCTCGAGAGCCGCTTCGGTGCCGAGTTCGACGAGTACCGCCGTCGCGTGCCGTGCTGGGTACCGCGGCTCACCCGCCGCGCGTGAGGACGCCAGGCCATACAATCGATCAGCTCATGACGTTGAGGATCATGGCGAATCGAAGCGAGAAGAGACACCTGTGAGCACAACTCAGGCCGGCTGGTACGACGACGGCACCGGAACCCAGCGCTGGTGGGACGGACAGAACTGGACCGAGAACGTGCAGCCTGCCGCCGCTCCCGAACCCGGAATCGGCGGGTTCATCGAGCGCGCGCAGGCGGAAGCCGTCGCCGGTGCGCAGCCGCGCCCGGCCGCGCAGGGCATGAGCTACGTGGTGCTGCAGGTCGTGCTCAAGGAGAAGTTCTTCGGCTCCGGGTCGGGCAACCTCACCGAGCTCGAGTACGCGATCAACACCCAGGCGGCCCTCGGCTACCGGTTGCACACGATCACCACGTCGTCGTCGGGCAGCACCGGCTTCGGCGGCGGAGACCGCATCCAGGCGACGCTGGTCTTCGAGAAGCTCTGAGATCAGGCTGAGCCGACCCGCTGCGTCCCCAGGACTCGGAGCAGATCGAGCTTTCCGGCGGCCTCGCTGCCCGGCGCCGCCGTGAGCACGATCAGCGCGCACGACTCGTCAGGCGTGATCAGCGCCTGACAGTCGACCTCGATCTCGCCGAGCTCGGGGTGCACGAGGACCTTGTGATCCTCGAACCGTCGACGAACCTCGTGGTCCTCCCAGTAGCCGACGAACTCCGGGCTGGCCGCGCGCAGCGCCTTCTCGATGTCGGCGGCCCGCGAGGTGGGACCCCACGCGCCGAGGGCCGCGCGAAGGGATGCCGTCAACGTGCGCCCCTGGCGTTCGTGATCGCGGACCGGGTAGTGTGCTCGTTCCGTCTCGGGATGCGCGAACCAGCGGTAGATTCCGCTGCGTTCCATGCCCGCGCGACCCGTCGCATCGCCGATGAGAGCGCGGGACGCGTCATTCTGCACGAGCACCTCGTCGATAGCCGAGACCACGAAAGCCGGTGTGTCGTGCAGCCGGTCGAGCACGCGCAGCAGCGACGGCGGCAGGTAGTCGGTGAAGGCCGCACGGTCGGGTGCGCTGTGGCCCGAGACCCGATAGAGATAGTCGCGCTCATCGGGAGTGAGGCGCAGTGCCCTGGCGAGGGCGGCGAGCATCTGCACGCTCGGCTGTGGGCCACGGCGCTGCTCGAGTCGTGCGTAGTAGTCGGTCGACATCGCCGCCAGCATGGCGACCTCTTCTCGTCGGAGCCCTGACGTCCGGCGTCTGGGACCGGCGCTGAGCCCCAAGTCGGCGGGCTTCAGCTCCTGCCGTCGTCGGAGCAGGAAGTCGGCGAGTGCATCACGATCCATCCTCGAAGTATCCCTCCACTCCGGCGTCGCATCCAGGGACCGACAGTCCGTGGATGACCGCTCTCTGCCGCGCATCGATCGGCCGTCACACGCTGGTTGCATGAACATCAGCGGAAACACCATCTTCATCCCCGGCGCGACGAGCGGCATCGGGCTCGCCCTGGCTCGAGCGCTCGACGCACGAGGCAACACCGTGATCATCGGCGGCCGACGAACCGACCTCCTCGAGAGCATCGCCCGGGAGACCCCGAGTCTGCGCACGGTCCAGGTGGACACGACGGATGCCGACAGCATCCGCTCGGCCGCCGCGACGGTCCTCGCCGAGCACCCCGAACTGAACGTGCTCATCACGATGGCGGGCATCATGCGAGTCGAGGACTGGACCACACCCGCCGGCTTCCTCGACACCGCCGAGGCCACCGTCACGACGAACCTGCTCGGCCCGATCCGGCTGATCGCCGCGTTCATCGAGCATCTGCGCTCGATGCCCGCGTCCACCATCATGACGGTGTCGTCGGGTCTGGCCTTCGCGCCGCTGCGCGTCACGCCCACGTACAACGCCACGAAGGCCGCGATCCACATGCTGAGCGAGTCGCTGCGGCTCCAGTTCGACGGGTCATCCGTGAGCGTCGTCGAACTCGAGCCGCCTGCGGTGCGCACCGCGCTCATGCCAGGGCAGGAGGAGAGCGAGTTCGCGATGCCGCTCGACGACTTCATCTCCGAGGTGATGACACTGATCGAGGCGCAGCCGGCAGCCGCCGAGATCCAGGTCGAGAACGTGAAGTTCCTCCGATACGGCGAAGCCCGTGGCGACTACCCCGAGGTGGTTGCGACGCTGAACCGGCTCGACCCGCACGGTCACTGAGTTCACACCGACGCGGCGACCGCGTCCTGCACGGTTTCGTGCTCGAAGCGGAACCCGGATCTGCTGAGGGCGGCGGGGCGCACGTCGGCGTCGGCGAGCAGCAGCGAATCCGCCGCATCGCCGAGCGCCAGACGCAGCGCCCAGCTCGGAGCAGGCAGCCAGAACGGCCGGTGCATGCGCTCGGCCAGAGCGCGACCGGTGTCGTTCGCAGTGGCCGGCGTGGGGCCGGTGAGGTTCACCGGCCCCACGAGCTTCTCGTCGATGACGTGACGAATCGCCCGCACCTCGTCATCGAGAGAGATCCACGGCCACAGCTGGGTCCCGGGGCCTAGCGGCCCCGACACCCCGAAGCGCGTGAGTTGGATCAGCGGTTTCAGCACCCCGCGTCGGTGGATCACGGGCGCCGTGCGCAGCAGCGCCACACGGGCGTCATCTTCTGCGCGTCGGGCCTCGTCCTCCCAGGCCACGCAGAGCCGCGCGAGGAACGTGCTTCCAGCCGGTGACGTCTCGTCGAGCACCGCGCCGGGCGCCGATCCGTAGATGCCGACGGCAGACGCCGACAGCAGCGCCGGTGCATCCGCTCCCAATGCCCGCACCGCTGTCGCGAGGGTCTTGGTGGTCTGCAGGCGCGACTGCACGAGCTCACGGCGATATCCGCGGGTCCAGGGCAGCCGCCCGACGCTCGCGCCGCCGAGAGCGACGACGGCCTCCGCTCCCGCGAGCACATCGGGGTCGAGCGGCCTCTCCCCCGGCATCCATTGCTGTTCCTGCGAGTTCCGCGCCGATCGACGCACGAGCGTCGTCACCTCGATGCCGTCGGCTTGCAGGGATGCGTTCAGTGCAGTGCCGATCAGGCCCGACGCCCCGCTGATGATCACCTTCATCGCAGCTCACCCACCGCGGCCTCGAGAGCGTCGGCCGATCGCCGGAGCAGAGCGAGTTCAGCGTCGGAGAACGGCGTGTTCCGAACCGGAACGGCTCCTGCCGCGCTCACGATCGACGGGACCGACAGGGCGATGCCGTCGATGCCGTGGAAGTCGTGCAGCACGGTGCTCACGGGCATGACCGCGTGCTCGTCGCGCAGGATCGCCTCAACGATGCGGGCACTCGACAGACCGATCGCGTAATTCGTGGCGCCCTTTCCCTGGATGACCTTGTAGGCGGCGTCGCGCACGTCGACCGCGATCGACCCGAGCTCGTCGAGAGTGAAGGGCGGATGCTGCGGGGTCGACCAGTCGAGGATCGGCACGGTGCCGATCGAGGCGTGCGACCACAGCGGAAACTCGGTGTCGCCGTGCTCGCCGACGATGTAGGCGTGCACGCTGCTCGTCGACACGCCGGCGCGTTGTGCGAGCTGCCATCGCAGTCGCGAGGTGTCGAGAACGGTCCCGGAGGAGAAGATGCGCTCGGGCGGAAGCCCGGTCGCCTCCTGCGCGATCACGGTGAGCACGTCGCACGGGTTCGTCACGATGACGAAGACGGCGTTCGGCGCCGCCTCGAGCAGCTGCGGCAGCATCGTGCGGATGATCCGGGCGTTCACGTCGGCGAGCTCCATGCGCGTCTGACCCGGCTTCTGCTTCGCACCGGCGGTGATCACGACGACGTGCGAGCCCCGCACCACCGACAGGTCGCTGCCGCCGGTGATGTCGCTCGAGCCCGTGAACTGCGTGCCGTGCGCGAGGTCGAGCACCTCGGCATCGACCTTCTCGGTCGCGATGTCGTACAGGGCGACGTGACGTGCAGAACCTCGGATGAGGGCTGCGTAGGCGACGCTCGAACCCACGCTCCCCGCGCCGACGACCGTGAGTTTCGAGTTCTCGATGATTGCCATGCGGCCAGTCTCGCAGGGCTGGCGTATCGCACTCCAGCAATGGCGACCGGAAGAATGCAAAACCGGCCGGCGGCACTCAGACCTCAGGTGCTCCGGCCGAGTGCGGAAGCGAGACCTTCGTGCGCGCAGCACCTCCGGCTCCGGTCCCGCCCACCACGCACGCGACCGCACCGATGATGAGGCCCAGCAGCACTCCTTGGCTCGGCATCTGGCCGAGCAGCAGCCAAGCGAAGAGTGCGGCGACGGAGGGGATCAGCGCGAAGAGCAGCGAGACCCGGGCCGCCCCGCTCCGGCGGACAGCCGCCATGTACACCGTGGTGCCGACCGCGGCGCTGAACACGATCATCGCCCCCATGCTCACGAGCGCGCGCGGCAGGTCGCCGAGGTCGGGTGGTGAGACGGCGGCCCAGATGATCATGGGAACGGCCGACACGGACTGCCCGACGGCGCTCGCGGGCAGCGGATCCACGTCCGCGAGAAATCGCTGCTGATATACGCCACCCGCAGACATCCCGAGTAGAGCGAGCAGCGTCAGGACGAGGGCTGCGTCGATGCCGGTGGCAGAGACCCTTCCCGCGAATGCGACACCGATCGCAGCAAGCCCGAGCGCGAGACCGACGATGCCTCGTCTGGTCGGGCGCTCGCCCAGCCACGACGCCGCGAGCACGGCCGTCACGAGCGGGTTCATCGCGATCACGAGCGCTGTCAGCGTCGGCGGGACGCCGAGCCTCATCCCTTCGTACGCGCACCCGAACTGCACGGCCTGAGTGAGAACGCCGACGACGACGACGTGCCCCCATTCACGGCCCCTCGGCCAGCGTCGGCGCCCGAGGGCGGCGACGCCCGCGAGAAGGAGGGCGGCCAGCACGAACCGGATGCTCAGCACCCAAGGCGCCGACAGTTCTCCCAGCGCCATCGCGCCGAGCGGGTACCCGAGCCCGTATAGCAGGACGATGAGAATCACGTGACTCGTGCGGAGGTTCATGTCTTCGATGCTCGTCGTGCCGACCGGCCGCCGTCCAACAACGATTAGCAATCGCGATCGATAGACAAAAGAGATCGGAATAGAGTTCCCCTATGGACACCTTGGATGTCATTCCGCTGCGATCCTTCCTCGCCATCGCGTCGTGCGGCGGATTCCACCGCGCGGCCGCTGCGCTCCACCTCAGCCAATCGGCTGTCAGCCAGCACGTCCGGCGCCTGGAACAGGTCGTCGGAGCGCCGCTCGTCGAACGCAATGGACGGCTCATGATGTTCACCCCGAGAGGCGAGATCCTCCTGTCAGAAGCTCGCCGAATCCTCGACGTGCACGACGAAGTGCTTCGAACGGTTCGGGTTCCCCATGAGACCGACACCCTGGTGCTCGGGTCCACCGAGCACGGCGCCGAACAGATGCTCCCCGAGATCATCGCCTCGCTGCGGCATGCCGCGCCCGGCACGGAGGTGAGACTCCGCCTGGATCGAACCGCCAGAGTGGCCGAAGCCCTCGAGGCAGGCCGACTGGATCTCGCTGTGGTCCTCGAGATCGGCACGACGAGCCCCCTCCAGCCGAAGCTCCGGCTCGGCTGGTTCGCGTCGCCCGAATGGACTGCGCCTTCCGATGGCCCGGTTCCGCTCGTCCAGTTCGATCCGCCATGCGTGATGCGCCCCGCTGTTCTGGAGCTCATGGCAGCGAGCGGGCGACCCTTTCACACCGTCGTCGAGGTTGGCGACCTCGCGGGCGGCCAATCGGCCGCCCGCTCGGGCCTCGGCGCGATCCTGCTTCCCGTCGTCGATCGCGGGCTGGAAGGACTGCGTCCCGTGCTCGGCCTCCCCGAGCCTCCGCCCGTACGCATGCGGGTCCGGGGTCGCGACGGCGTGCCGGCGCGTATCGTGCGTGTCGTCCAGGACGCCGTGGACACCGCCTTCAGCTGAGGGAGCCCTCTGCTCCGGCGCACACGGCGAGAGTCTGTTCAGCCCGCGCGCCGGTAGTGCATGGCGACCGCACCGCAGCTGAGCGGTTCCGCCGAGATCAGATCGAGTCGTCTTGTGCTCGCAAGCCCGCTCTCGTACAGCGTCGGCCCGTGACCCGCGATCCTCGGGTGTACGAGGAATCTGTACTCGTCGATCAGGTCCAGGCGATCGAGTTCCGTCGCGAGCCTGCCGCTGCCGAGGAGCACGCCGTCCGGGGTCCTGTCCTTGAGCTCCTGCACGGTCGTGCGCAGAGCACCGACGAGGTGGTGGCTGTTGTTCCACGGAAAATCGTGGCGCGTCGACGACACCACGAACTTGGGCTTCGCTTCGAGCTTGAGCGCCCACTCTCGCAACGTCGGCGGGGCGTCCTCCTCGCCGCGAGCGATGGCGGGCCAGGAGCTCTCCATCATCTCGTAGGTCGTCCGTCCCCACAGCATGGCGCCGGCACCGTCCATGAGACGCGTGAAGAAGGCATGCGTCTCATCGTCGGCGATTCCCTCTCGATGATCGACGCATCCGTCGAGGGTGACGTTGATGCTGAAGGTCAGCAGTCCCATGACGCGAGTGTAGAGTCCGCTGCGCGAGGCCGCCATCGTTGCGTGCGGAGAATCCGGTGGGCCCTGCCGGGATCGAACCGACGACATCCACGGTGTAAACGTGGCGCTCTACCAGCTGAGCTAAAGGCCCTTCCTGATCATCCTAACCATGCCCGAGCGCCGCCGTGAGCGTCACCGCTCCAGCGTGACCTCGTGATCGACCCGGCCGAGCTTGTCGGGGTTCGCGACCGAGTAGATGCGGGTGATCCGCCCCTGTTCGACCGTCACCGTCACGATTCCCGCCAGCTGTCCGTCCAGTTCGACCCGGATCCCCGGCTGGCCGTTGATCGTGGTGGCTGTCGCATGAATGGTTCCGACGACCTTCGCGAGGCTCCCGGCCAGGTAACGGACGATCGTGGCCGCGCCGATCAGCGGCCGGCGTGCCGCGCCGCGGACCTTGCCGCCGCCATCCGCGACCGACACGACGTCCGGCGCGAGGACATCCATCAGCCCCTGGATGTCTCCGGTGTTAAGGGCCGCGACGAGTCGATCGACCGCGCGCTCGTGCTCAGAGCGCACCACGGTGACACGCGGCCGCCGCGCCGCGACATGGTCCTTCGCGCGATGCGCGATCTGCCGCACCGCTGCGGGCGTCTTGGCCACGGCATCCGCTATCTCGTCGTACGGCACGTCGAACACCTCACGCAGCACGAACACCGCCCGCTCGGCCGGGCTCAGCGTCTCGAGCACGGTCAGCATGGCGATCGACAGACTGTCGGCTAGTTCGACGTCATCCGCCACATCCGGAGCCGTCAGCAGCGGTTCGGGCAGCCACTCGCCGACGTAGTCCTCCCGGCGTCGCGACACGGAGCGGATGTGGTTGAGCGCCTGCCTGCTCACGATGCGCACGAGATACGCCTTGGGCGCTGCGACCTGGTCGCGGTCGACCGCCGCCCAGCGCAACCACGACTCCTGCAGCACATCCTCGGCATCCGCAGCGGATCCGAGGATCTCGTACGCCACGGTGAAGAGCAGGTTGCGGTGGACGACGAACGGATCGTCTGCGGCGGTCTCGGCGCTTTCCATGACGGCGAGCCTACGCGGACGTCGGCGCCGAGTCGCGGAGCGCAGATCGCTCGGCGAGCGGAGGCAGGCCGCAGGCGTCCGCGAACTCCTCGGAACGGATGCCGAGCGCCACGTTCATGCGGGCGCTCATGTTCATGAACGCGACCCTGGCGGCGAGCTCGACGAGCGCGGCGGGTCCGAGATCCGCGAGCAGAGCGTCGGAGAGCTCGTCCGTCACGGCCGGCGGCGTCTGGCTCGCCGCCTCGGCGTACTCCATGACCCTGCGCTCGAGCGGTGTGAACACGGTGGCCTCGCGCCACCGCGGCACCTGACGGATCTTGTTCGCGTCCAGTCCGTGGTTGTGGCCCATGAAGTAGTTGAAGTCGAGGCAGAAGCTGCAGCCGATCGTGGCCGCCGCCGCCATCGCCGCGTAGGAGGCGAGATCCCGGTCGAGTTCCTTCCATCCCTCGGCCTTGCGCCCGATGCCCATGGCGTCCTTCATCACCGCCGGGTGGTTCCAGAGCACCCCGACCGATTCGGGCACACGGCCCATCATCTTCTTCGCGAACATCTTCACCATGGCGCCGTAGACACCGGTGACCTCGGCCGCCGGGATGCGTGTCGTGCTGCTGTTCATGTTCGTGTCTCCCTTTCCTACGGGTCCGGTATTCCCGGCCTCGACATGGAGACACCGCCCGGTTCGCGGATGTGACACCTGGCTCTGCGATCGTCCCCGGCATCCGCTCCTCCGTGATCGGGGATAGGGTAAACATCGGCGCGCGTTGTGCACTCCCGACAAGGCTGCCCGCGTCGCTCTCCGATTCTTGGCGTGACCCGCCAGCTTGACGAAAGGTTCCACCCCGTGACCGTGCACGACCAGGATCCGTACTCCCAGGGCCCCCTCGACAGCGATCCCGAAGAGACCGGCGAGTGGCAGCAGTCGCTCGACGAGCTCGTCGACGCGAAGGGCCACGGACGTGGCCGCGAGATCATGCTGAGCCTGCTCAAGCGCTCCAAGGAGCTGCATCTGGGTGTGCCGATGGTCCCGACCACCGACTACATCAACACGATCGCTCCGGAGAACGAGCCGGAGTTCCCCGGTGACGAAGAGGTCGAGCGCCGCTACCGCGCCTGGATCCGCTGGAACGCCGCCGTCACGGTGCACCGCGCACAGCGCCCCGGCATCGGAGTCGGCGGGCACATCTCCACCTACGCGTCGTCGGCCGCCCTCTACGAAGTCGGCTTCAACCACTTCTTCCGCGGTGCGGACAACCCCGGTGGCGCCGACCAGATCTTCATCCAGGGCCACGCCTCCCCCGGCATCTACGCCCGTTCGTTCCTCGAGGGCCGCCTGAGCGAGCAGCACCTCGACGGCTTCCGCCAGGAGCAGTCGCAGGCGCCGTTCGGCATCCCGTCGTACCCGCACCCGCGCCAGATGCAGGACTACTGGCAGTTCCCGACCGTGTCGATGGGCCTCGGCCCGATCAACGCGATCTACCAGGCCATGGCGAACCGCTACGTCGAGAACCGCGGCATCAAGGACACCTCGTCCTCGCAGGTGTGGGCCTTCCTCGGCGACGGCGAGATGGACGAGATCGAGAGCCGCGGTCAGCTGCAGGTCGCAGCGAACGAGGGTCTCGACAACCTCAACTTCGTCATCAACTGCAACCTGCAGCGCCTCGACGGCCCCGTGCGCGGCAACGGCAAGATCATCCAGGAGCTGGAGTCGTACTTCCGCGGCGCCGGCTGGAACGTCATCAAGGTCGTGTGGGGCCGCGAGTGGGACGACCTGCTCGCCCGCGATGCCGACGGCGCCCTGCTCAACATCATGAACGCCACGCCCGACGGCGACTACCAGACCTACAAGGCCGAGTCCGGCGCGTACATCCGCGAGCACTTCTTCGGCAAGGACGAGCGCGCAGCGGCCCTGGTATCGGACTACACCGACGACCAGATCTGGCACCTCAAGCGCGGCGGCCACGACTACCGAAAGGTCTACGCGGCGTTCAAGGCCGCGGCCGAGCACAAGGGGCAGCCGACCGTCATCCTGGCGAAGACGGTCAAGGGCTACGGCCTCGGCCCGCACTTCGAGGGCCGCAATGCGACCCACCAGATGAAGAAGATGACGCTGGACAACCTCAAGACGTTCCGCGACACCATGCACATCCCGATCACGGATGCGCAGCTCGAGGAGAACCCGTACCTGCCCCCGTACTACAACCCGGGACCCCAGGACGAGACGATCCAGTACATGCTCGAGCGCCGCCGCAGCCTCGGCGGATTCCTGCCCGAGCGCCGCTCGACGCACGTCGGCCTGTCGCTGCCGGATGACTCGGCGTACGCCCTGCCCAAGAAGGGCTCCGGCACGCAGGAGATCGCCACGACCATGGCGTTCGTCCGCCTGCTGAAAGACCTGCTGCGTTCGAAGGACTTCGGTCACCGCATCGTGCCGATCATCCCCGATGAGGCGCGCACCTTCGGCATGGACGCGTACTTCCCGACGGCGAAGATCTACAACCCGAACGGCCAGCACTACACCTCGGTCGACCGGGAGCTCCTGCTCGCCTACAAGGAGAGCCCGCAGGGACAGATCGTGCACGTCGGCATCAATGAGGCGGGCGCCCTCGCGGCGTTCACCGGCATCGGCACGTCGTACGCGACGCACGGCGAACCGCTGATCCCGATCTACATCTTCTACTCGATGTTCGGCTTCCAGCGCACGGGCGACGCCCAGTGGGCCGCCGGCGATCAGATGGCCCGCGGCTTCATCATGGGCGCCACCGCCGGTCGCACCACGCTGACCGGCGAAGGCCTGCAGCACGCCGACGGACACTCGCACCTGCTGGCGTCGACGAACCCGGCGACGGTGTCGTACGACCCGGCCTACGGATACGAGATCGCGCACATCGTGCGCGACGGCCTGGAGCGCATGTACGGCGGCAACCACCCCGACCCGAACGTGATGTACTACATCACGCTGTACAACGAGCCCTATGTGCAGCCGGCCGAGCCTGAGAACGTCGACGTGGACGGCATCGTCCGCGGCATCCACCGCGTGTCCGCCGGCGAAGGTGAAGGCCCCCGCGCCCAGCTGTTCGCCTCGGGCGTCGGCCTGCCCTGGGCTCTGGAGGCTCAGGAGCTGCTGAAGAACGACTGGGGCGTCGTCGCCGACGTGTGGTCGGTCACCTCGTGGACCGAGCTGCGCCGCGACGGCCTCGCCGCCGACGAGCACAACTTCCTGCACCCGGAGGAGGAGCCCCGCACGGCCTACCTCACCCAGAAGCTGCAGGGCGCCGAGGGCCCGGTCGTCGCGGTCAGCGACTTCATGCACGCCGTGCAGGATCAGATCCGTCCGTGGGTCCCGAACCGCTACGCGACGCTCGGCGCCGACGACTTCGGCTTCTCCGACACGCGCGCCGCCGCTCGTCGCTACTTCAAGATCGACGGGCCGTCGATGGTCGTGCGCACGCTGCAGGCACTCGCTGAAGACGGCGTCGTCGACCGCTCGCTCGCCGCGCAGGCGATCCAGAAGTACAGCCTGCACGACGTGAACGCGGGCACCAGCGGCAACGCGGGCGGCGAAAGCTGAGCCATCGGTGACAGACTCGTCTCCCACCGGCATGGACAAGGCCGCGACCCTCACCTGGCTGCGCCGGATCTCCGGCGACATCGCCTCGGTGACGATCAAGCGGCTGGAGGACACGCTCCCCTGGTATGCCGACATGCCACCAGCCCGCCGCTCCGCGGTCGGGCTGGTGGCCCAGGCGGGCATCACCTCGTTCATCCAGTGGTACGACGACCCGACCTCGACGCCATGGATCGCCGCTGACATCTTCGCCGCCGCTCCACGCGAGCTGCTGCGCAGCGTGAGCCTGCAGCAGACGCTGCAGCTGATCCGCGTCACCGTGGAGGTGACCGAGGAGCGCGTCGCCGGCAAGGGCAACGATCTCCGCGAGGCGATCCTGCTGTACTCCCGCGATGTGGCCTTCGCCGCCGCGGACGTCTACGCCCGTGCCGCCGAGGCGCGAGGCCTCTGGGATGCGCGCCTCGAGGCGCTCGTCGTGGATTCGATCCTCACGGGCGAGGCCGACGAGGAGCTGCCCAGCCGCATCGCGGCGCTCGGCTGGCACGGACATGGCGAGGTCGCCGTGCTGGTCGGCACGACTCCCCCGCAGTTCGACGTCGATCTCGTCCGCCGCACCGCCAGGAAGCTCGGCGTCGATGTGCTCATCGGAGTGCAGGGTTCGCGGCTCGTCCTCGTGCTCGGACGCGCCCGCGTAGCCGGTCAGGACGGCGAAGACGACGAACTCGGCTTTCAGGAGATCGCGACGCGGCTCGAGCCGTCTTTCGGCCCCGGGTACGTCGTGCTGGGTCCCGCCGTCGCGGCGCTGGTCGACGCGAGTCAGAGCGCCCGCGCCGCGCTCGCTGGGTTCGCGGTCGCGCGCGCCTGGCGCAACGCCCCGCGCCCCGTGGAGGCCGATGATCTGCTCCCCGAGCGCGCCCTCGCCGGCGATCCGCTCGCCAAGCAGACGCTGATCGAGCGGATCTACCGACCGCTGCAGGCGCACTCGACCGATCTCGTCACCACGCTGTGGAGCTATCTCGACAACGGCCGGTCCCTCGAGGCCACCGCACGCGAGCTGTTCGTCCATCCGAACACGGTGCGCTACCGTCTCAAGCGCGTCAGCGAGGTCATCGGGTGGGACGCGACCGGTCCCCGCGAGGCGCTGATCCTGCAGACCGCGCTGGTCCTCGGGTCGATCGGGGCCGCCGATCAGATCCGTCGACGCCCTCCGCAGCGTCGTACGGCACGCTGATTCTGTGCGCCACACACAAGCGTTCTCGCGAATCTTGTGATGGTTCATCCACCGCGCACGCCCAAACGTTGGCAAGATGGTGAGGTGATCGTCTACGCCTGCCCCGGTCAGGGTTCCCAGACCCCGGGCTTCCTCTCCCCTTGGCTCGAACTCGACGGTGTGGCAGAGCAGCTCGCCGCCTACTCCGAAGCCGCGGAGGTCGACCTCCTCCTCCACGGCACCGAGTCCGACGCAGACACCATCCGCGACACGCGCATCGCGCAGCCGCTGATCGTCGCCGCGTCCCTCATCGCCGAGCGCCAGCTGCTCGAACGCGCGGGCCGCCGCCCCGACGGCATCGCCGGGCACTCCGTCGGCGAGCTGGCCGCGCTGGCGGGTGCCGGCGTGATCTCCGCCGACACCGCGATGCGCCTGGTCGGCGTGCGCGGACGGGCGATGGCGGATGCCGCCGCGCAGACGCCGACCGGCATGAGCGCCGTGCTCGGCGGCGATGAGGACGCCGTGCTGGCACGACTCGCGGAACTCGACCTCACGCCCGCGAACTACAACGGCGGGGGGCAGATCGTCTCAGCCGGTGCGCTTCCCGCACTCGGCGCCCTCGCCGAGGAGCCGTTGCGCGGCACCCGCGTGATCCCGCTGCAGGTCGCCGGCGCGTTCCACACCCCCTACATGGCGCCCGCCGTCGCCGCCCTCCGCGATGCGGTCGCCGGCGTCGAGGCATCCGATCCCGACGTCACGCTCTGGACCAACTGCGACGGCTCCACCGTGTCTGACGGCGCCACCGCGCTGAATTTCCTCGTCGACCAGGTGTCGTCCCCCGTGCGCTGGGACCTGTGCATGGCGTCCTTCGCCGAACAGGGCATCACCGGCCTCGTCGAACTCACCCCCGCGGGCGCTCTCGTCGGCCTCGCCAAGCGCGGGCTGCGGGGCGTACCCACCGTCGCCGTGAAGACCCCTGAAGACCTCGACGCAGCCGTCGCGCTGCTGAACGGAGACGCCGCATGAGCGCCACTCTCAACCAGCTCACCGGTCCCGCCTTCACGCGCATCTACTCCTACGGAGCGGCGCGCGGTGAGAACGCCGTCCCGAACGACGACCTCGTGGGCCCGATCGACTCGAGCGACGAGTGGATCCGTCAGCGCACCGGCATCATCACGCGGGTGCGCGCCGACAAAGACACGGACGCCATCGATCTCGCCGCCATCGCCGGTCTCGAGGCCATCGAGAAGTCGGGCGTGCCTGCCGACCAGGTCGACCTGGTGATAGTCGCGACGATCAGCAACCCGAAGCAGTCGCCGTCTGTCTCGGCGATCGTCGCAGACCGCGTGGGCGCGAACCCCGCCGCCGCTTACGACATCAACGCGGCCTGCGCGGGGTACGCCTACGCCGTGGCTCAGGCCGACGCGCTCATCCGCGCCGGCGCGGCGAAGTACGCGCTCGTGATCGGCACCGAGAAGCTGTCCGACATCGTCGACCCGACCGACCGCAGCATCTCGTTCCTGCTGGGCGACGGAGCCGGCGCCGCGCTGATCGGCCCGAGCGACACGCCGGGCATCGCGCCGGCCGTCTGGGGATCGGACGGCTCGAAGGCGGATGCCGTGGGCATGAACGGCACGCTGACCGAGTTCCGCGACGGCCAGGTGCCGTGGCCCACGCTGCGGCAGGAGGGTCAGACCGTCTTCCGCTGGGCCGTGTGGGAGATGGCCAAGGTCGCCCGGGAGGCGCTCGACAAGGCGGGTGTCGAACCGGCCGACATCGCCGCGTTCATCCCGCACCAGGCGAACATGCGCATCATCGACGAGTTCGCCAAGCAGCTCAAGCTCCCCGACACGACGGTGATCGCCCGCGACATCGAGACCACGGGCAACACGTCCGCCGCCTCCATCCCGCTTGCAAGCCACCGCTTGATGGCCGAGCACCCCGAGCTCTCCGGTGGCCTCGCCCTGCAGATCGGCTTCGGCGCCGGGCTCGTGTTCGCCGCACAGGTCGTCGTCCTCCCCTGAGAACGCCCCGACCTTCTCTAGACTGTTCCACGGTTCCGAAAACAACCCGCAAGAAAGAGGAAGACCACATGGCTTTCACCAACGATGAGGTCCTCGCTGGCCTCGCAGAGCTGATCACCGACGAGACCGGCATCAACGCCTCCGAGGTCGCCCTCGAGAAGTCGTTCACCGACGACCTCGACATCGACTCGATCTCGATGATGACGATCGTCGTCAACGCCGAGGAGAAGTTCGGCGTCACCATCCCCGACGACGAGGTCAAGAACCTGAAGACCGTCGGCGACGCCGTCAGCTTCATCGTCGCAGGCCAGGAGTAATCCGGGCGGGATGCCACCCCCGCCATCCGCGGGGCGTGGCATCCTCCACTCTGCCCTCATCTCGCACGTAACCCGTACGACAAGGAACCACACCATGACCAAGCGCATCGTCGTCACCGGCATCGGCGCCACGTCCGCCATCGGCGGGACTGCTCCCGACAACTGGAGCAACCTGCTCGCCGGGATGTCCGGCACCCGCACGCTCGAGCACGACTGGGTCAAGCAGTACGAGCTGCCCGTCACCTTCGCGGCCGAGGCGATCGTCCGCCCTGAAGAGGTGCTCCCCCGCCACGAGGCGAAGCGCCTCGACCCCTCGTCGCAGTTCGCTCTGATCGCGGCTCGCGAGGCGTGGGAGGATGCCGGATCCCCCGAGGTCGCGCCTGAGCGCCTCGGCGTCGACTTCGCCACCGGCATCGGCGGCCTGTGGACGCTTCTCGACGCCTGGGACACGCTGCGCGAGAAGGGACCGCGCCGGGTCATGCCGCTGACGGTGCCCATGCTCATGCCGAACGCCGCCGCGGGCAACCTGTCGCTGCAGTTCCACGCGCGGGCTTACGCGCAGACCGTCGTCAGCGCGTGCGCCTCGAGCACCGAGTCGATCCTCCACGCCTTCCATCACCTGCAGGAGGGGCTCGCCGACGTCGTGATCGCCGGCGGCACCGAGTCGGCGATCCACCCGATCACCATGGCGTCCTTCGCCTCGGCTCAGGCCCTGTCCCGCCGCAACGACGACCCCGCCACCGCTTCGCGCCCCGGCGCCATCGACCGCGACGGCTTCGTGATGGGCGAGGGCGCGGCGGTCCTCATCCTCGAGACCGAGGAGCACGCGAAGGCCCGCGGCGCCAAGATCTACGGCTATGTGCTCGGCGGCGGCGTGACCGCTGACGCTTACCACATCACCGGGAACGACCCCGAGGGCTCCGGCGCCGCGCGTGCCGTCACTCAGGCCCTGGAAGAGGCTGGCATCACTCCCGACCAGATCGCCCACATCAACGCCCACGCGACGTCGACCCCGGTCGGCGACCCGAACGAGTACGTCGCCCTGCAGCGCGTGTTCGGCGATCGCCTCAAGGACATCCCCGTCTCGGCGACCAAGGCGTCGACCGGACACCTGCTCGGCGGGACCGGAGCACTCGAGGCGATCTTCACGCTCCTCGCCCTGCGTGACCGCGTCGCCCCGCCGACGATCAACATGACCGAGCCCGATCCGGCAGTGCCGTTCAAGCTGTCGGGCGAGTCCCAGCCGCTCGGCGAGGGCACGCTGTACGCGATCAGCAACTCCTTCGGCTTCGGCGGTCACAACGCGGTCGTCGCGTTCGCCGGCGCGGAGGACTGAGCGCGGCTGACTGAGCGCGCCTGACACGTGAAGCGGCCCCCGGATCGGATCCGGGGGCCGCTTCGTCGTGAAGGGGTCAGGCCGTTGCGAGCACGCGCGAACGTTCCTGTCGCATCCGGGTGATGCGCGGCAGGAACCATCCGATGAGCGGTCCGACGCCGAAAGCGAAGATCACGGTGCCGACGCCGACGGGGCCGCCGAGCAGGAACCCGATCACGAGCACGGTGCCTTCGATCAGGGTGCGCACGATCCACACGGGCCAGCCGGTCCTGCGCACGAGCCCCGTCATCAGCCCGTCGCGAGGACCCGGACCGAAGTCAGCCGCTATGTAGAGGCCGGTCGCGAAGGCGAGGAGCACGAGACCGAGGAGAAACACGGGAGCACCCACCCAGATCGACGGCATCGGCGGTATCAGGGCGAGCGCGAGGTCAGCGCTCGGGCCGATCAGCAGTGCGTTGATCACGGTGCCGAGCCCCAGCCGCTGGCGAAGCGGGATCCACAGCAGGAGCACCACGGCGGCGATGAGATTGGTGACGAGACCGAAGCCGATGCCGCCCGTTCCGGACACTCCGATCGCCAGCACGTCCCACGGCGACACACCGATCCCTCCGCGGATCATCAACGCCAGAGCCACGCCGTACAGGAACAGGCCGACGACGAGCTGGAGCAGACGCTCGGCGAGGTCACGGCGGCTCGTCACGACGATCGGCAGGAAGATCTTCGACAGGGGGGTTCGGGTGCGGGACGTCGACATACGGCCATCCTCACGCTCTCGCCCCGTCGAATCCGCGGGCCACTCGAGGGAAAGTGGCCTGGTGAATTCAGTCCACTTCGGGGGCAGAATAGATGCATGGCTTCACGACTCGTCGAGCAGCTCGACGCGCAGATCGTCGCAGGTGCGACCGCGGCGGCGCTCGCGGAGCACATCCGCGCCCTGATCCTCGACGGACGGCTCACTGTCGGAGAGCGTCTGCCCAGCGAGCGCTCGCTCGCTCTCGAGCTCAGGCGGTCCCGCTCGACCATGACGCGCACCTACGACCTTCTCGAAGAGGGCGGCTACGTGAGCCGTCTGCACGGCGGGGGAACACGCGTCGCGCTGCCTTACGCACGCGGATCCGCATCCGCAGATCATGATGACTCCGCGATCGACCTCTCGATCGCATCGATGGATTCCACTCCCGGCCTCTACGACGCGACGGTCCGCTCGCTCCCCCGGCTCGCCGCACTGCGAGCGACGAGCGGCTACTCGCTGCGAGGCATGCCCGAGCTGCGCGAAGCCGTCGCCCAGCGCTTCGTGCAGCGGGGCGTCGACACCGATCCTGATGAGATCATCATCACCTCCGGTGCGCTCAACGCCCTGCACCTCGTGCTGGCCACAGTCGGACGCCGCGGAGAGCGCGCACTCGTCGAACAGCCGACGTTCCCGCACGCACTGGAGGCGCTGCGCCACCACGGTTATCGACTCCTGCCGACCCCCGTCGATGGGCACGGCTGGGATCAGGGGCATCTGACGGACATTCTCCTGTGCAGTCGTCCGCACGTCGCGTACCTCATCCCGGACTTCCACAATCCCACAGGTGCGACTCTGTCGGACCCGGAGCGCGTTCGCATCGCGACGACGGCTCGCAGTTCGGGAACACGTCTGATCGTCGACGAGACGACGACGGAGCTCGACATCGACCGGGGCTGGTCACCACTGCCGATGGCGGCATACAGCCCGAGTGTGATCACCGTGGGCTCGATGTCGAAGATCGCCTGGGGCGGAATGAGGATCGGCTGGATCAGAGCGGAGCGATCGTTGATCGAGCGGCTGCTCGCCGTACGCCCGTCATTCGAGCTCGGTACCGCACTGCTCGAGCAGTGCATCGCGGTCGATCTGCTCGAAGACATGCCGGCGCTCTCCGCGCACGTGCGCTCGCGCCTGCACGCAGGTCGCGCGGCGGCGGCCGCCGGGCTGGAGACGATCGGCCTCGCGATGCCGCCCACGCATGGCGGATTGTCGGCGTGGGTGGATCTGGAGGCACCGATCTCGACCACTCTGTCGCTGGCCGCGCGGGAACACGGGCTCATCCTCCCCCCGGGCCCGCGGTTCTCGACAGGAGGCGTGCTGGAGCGCCGCGTGCGCATCCCGATCACCTTGACCCCCGACCGGATGTCGGAGGCGATGTCGCGGCTGCGCCGCGCATGGGACGAGGTCCTCGGCGGCGCGACCGCCAGCGCCGCCGCCGAGCAGACGCGTACCGCCGTCATCTGAGCTGCCGCGACGACGAGGGAACCCCGCCTCCTGTGCGCAGAGGCGGGGTTCTCGTCGTTGGAGTGGGATACGTCTTCTCAGCGTCCGGGGCGACTCACCGGAATCCGGTACTCACGCCTTCCCACTCCAGGTCCATGGTTCATCCGACCTTGTGGAGCCACACCACACGCGCGTCATCGCTCGCGTGGCGGAACGGCTCCAGCTCTTCGTCCCAGGCCGAGCCGAGCGCGATATCGAGTTCGCGCTGCAGCTCGACCACGTTTCCCGCCGCGATCTCCATCGCGTAGCGGATCCGATCCTCGCCGATCACGACGTTGCCTGCGGCATCCGTCTGGGCATAGTGGATGCCGAGATCGGGTGTGTGCATCCAGCGTCCGCCGTCGCTGCGCGGCGTGGGATCCTCGGTGACCTCGAAACGCAGGTGCTCCCACCCTCGGATGGCGGTCGCGAGGGCCGCACCTGTGCCCACAGGGCCATCCCAGTAGAACTCCGCCCGGCGGGCACCGTCGAGCACCGGCTGGTCGGCCCAGTCGAAGTTCACCGCACGCCCGATAGCGCGACCCACCGCCCACTCGAGGTGCGGGCAGAGCGCGCGAGGCGCAGAGTGGATGAACACCACTCCACGTGCGTAAGCCGTCGCCATGATCTCTCCGTTTCATCAGGTGCGTCTTCCCCAACGACCTGAAACCAACGAAGTGTGGCGCGATATGCGGTTATGCGCCTATTCTCACGCACGAAGGCGGAAATCACAAGGATGTGATTCCCGCCTTCGTGCGTGTCGACAGGCTCGGCGACCCGAAAGAGGGTCAGGCCTCGCTCATGGCCTGCTTGACCTGCTGCCCCTTGGCCGCGTAGTAAGCGGCACGGGCCGCGTCACGCTGAGCCTGCTCGGCGTAGCCGGCCTCGAGGACCTCCTGGGGCACCTCGACCTGCTCGTGCTGGTCGGTGCCGTGGTACTTCTCGATGTACGCGTCGAGCTCGGGGCCCGACTCCCACGACGTGATCAGGCAGTAGCGCGGCTCGGTGCCGTTGTGCGTGGTGGCGTGCCACAGGCGCTGGGTGTCCACGATGAGCTGCGCACCGGCCGGGAGGGCGATGCGGTACTCGATGCTGGGGTCCGTGCGGTTCTCACGCAGGACGAAGTAGCTGTCCTTGTCGTCTGTCAGATTGAAGAATCCGCGCACGACCCAGCCGGTGCCGTCGGGGTTCAGACGGTTGTTGTCGTCCTGGTGGAGGTTGTAGAGGCACTCGCCGTACGGAGTCGGCTGCAGCTCGATGACGCGGCAGCGGCCGACGTTTGCGCCGGGCTCCTTGGCACGGGCGGTCAGGGTCGGCGCGAGCGCGGTCTGCGAGTCGATCCAGACGCCGTCCTTGTCGGTGCGCGGCGGCTTGTGGTTCCAGAAACCGTTGCACTCGATCTCGCCCTTGGCGCTGGCGAGCGGCGAGAAGCGCGTGTCGCCGGACGACTTCCAGTCGACGTACTCGATGTCGAGCCACTCCCGCGGGTCGACCTCCTCGCCGTAGCTGTCGAGGATGACGAAGCCCTTTTCTTCGAGGGCGGCGGACTTGATGTATCCCATGATCTGAACCAGATCCTCTCATCGGGGGCCAGCACGTTTTAACAGGCCCTGATAAGGCAAGCCTAACAGCGCGACCTCGGAGCGCCCCGGATGGTCGCCGGGTTTATCCGCATAGACTTTTTCGCATGAGCACTGCCACCAATGTCGAGGCGACGGCTGTCAACACGATCGAGTGGCTATCCGCCGGATCCACCACGATCCTGGTGCCCGTGTACCAGCGTCAGTACCGCTGGGACATCGGCGGATGCGAGCGGCTCCTCGCCGATATCCGCGCCGTCGCCGACGAAGACGACGGGCACCGCCACTTCATCGGATCGATCCTCTCCGCGCATGATTCGTCCGAGGCGTCCGACCTCATCCTGATCGACGGGCAACAGCGCATCACGACCCTGATGCTGCTGGTCGCAGCTCTCCAGCACGCCGTGCGCGAGAGCGATCCGACGCTCGCGGACGAACTCGGACGGGTTCTGGTGCGCGCCGACGACCCGGCGCGCACGCGTCTGCGCCCCCACGACGCCTGGGCCGACCTCTACGAGTCGGTCGTGCTCGATCGCCGTGCGGGCGCCGACCGGGAATCCCGCTTCGACGACAACTACGCCTTCTTCCGCAGCCAGGTGCAGGTCGGCGAGGTGCCGCGCATCTGGCGCGGTCTGCAGCGTCTCGAGCACGTGTCGATCACGCTCGGAACCGAGGCGAACGCCCAGCAGATCTTCGAGAGCCTCAACTCGACCGGAGAGCCGCTGCGCGATCACGAGCTCATCCACAACTACATCCTGATGGGACTCACCCACGCCGAGCAGCTCGAGGTCGAAGCGCGCTTCTGGCTTCCCATCGAGCAGCACACCGGCGAGGCGATCGGCGCCTTCTGGCGGCACTACCTCGTGATGACGACGGGGCGCGAAGTCGCCGCGAACGGCGAGCACGGCGTGTACAGCGCCTTCCGTCAGTCCTTCCCGCGCGTCGACGTCGAGCATCTGCAGGCGGATGCCGAGATCTGGCGCCACTTCGCGGAGATCTACGGCGTCCTGCTCGATCCGTCGAAGGAGCCGGATGCCGGAATCGCTCAGCAGCTGCGCTTCGTGAACACCTTCGGCCGTGCCGCGTATCCGCTCGTGCTGAGCGTGTACAGCGATCACGTGCGAGGAGTCATCGACCGCGACGAGTTCATCGAGACCCTCGAGTGGATCCAGGCCCTGTACCTGCGTCGCACCCTGGTGAACCTGCCGAACGAGCGTCTCATCGCGCGCCTGTGCCGCGCCCGCGCCGAGGGGCGGGAGTCGCTCGCGCGCGCCGTGGCCCGCATCACGCCGTCGGATGAACGCGTCAGCGCGGTGCTCAAGTACTCCGAGCTCCCCCACGCGGCATATGTGCTGGGGCGCCTCGAAGGAGTCGACGAGCCGCTGGATTACGACGTGGAGAAGCTCGTGCCCGCCGTCCCCGGCGACAGTTGGTCGGGCGACGGCATCCGCTCCTGGTCCGAGTACGGCGACGACGAACAGAACAGCCTGCGCGCCCTCGCCCCGACGCTCGGCAACCTGACGCTGCTTGAGCCGCGGCTCGCCGAGCGCGTGTTCGGCGCCGCCTATCCGGTGAAACGCGTCGAGGCATATGCACGCAGCGCCGTACCCGCCACGCGAGAGCTGGATTCCGTCGAGGTCTGGAACTCCGCAGCGATCACGCGGCGCACGATTCGATTGACCGCCGAACTGCTGCGGATCTGGGCACGACCGGCGCTGCCCGAGATCGACGACGACGGGCTCACCCCCATCCTCGATGCGGTCCGTCGTCGGGGCTGGCCCGCGGGATGGGAGCGCGAGTTCGACTACGTCGAGTACCGCGGCGAGCGGTGGGAGGTGCCCGATGTCAGGTACCTCTTCAACCGGGTGATGCGCCGCGCGTGGACCGACACGCGAGAGGCGGCGCTGTCGTACTGCGCCAAGCACGGCGGTCCGATCTACAGCGAGATGGCGTGGAAGGGACAGTGGGACGAGCTGGACGAGTCGCACTTCCTCTACATGGGCTGGGATTCCAACTACATGATGAACGCCGTGCAGGGCGTGCTCGAGGAGTCCGGTCTGGCAGCCGAGGTGTTCGTCAAGTACTCCTACATCGGGAACGTGATGTAGTCGGCGACGACGGCAGAAACTGCGACCCGGGGCGTTAGGCTCGACGGGTGAGCACCGTTGTCCGTCGCATGCTGGATCTGACCGTCGAAGAGCACACTCTCACCGTCCCGCTCGTCTGGTCGGATCCTTCCGACCAGCGCACGATCGACATCTTCGCGCGCGTCGTGTCGCGCGACGGCGGCGAAGCACTCCCCTATCTGGTCTTCCTTCAGGGTGGCCCCGGTCACGAGGCGCCTCGCCCGTTCCATTCGTCGACCTCACCGGCCTGGCTCGACGAGGCGCTCGCGCACTACCGTGTCGTCATGCTCGACCAGCGCGGGACCGGGCTGTCTTCCCCCGTCGGGGATGCTGATCTCGAACAGGGGTCGGCGTTCGTCGCCGAGCACCTCACGCACCTGCGCGCCGACGCGATCGTGCGCGATTGCGAGGCCGTTCGAGAGCACCTGGGCGCAGCCTCGTGGAGCGTCCTCGGTCAGTCCTTCGGCGGATTCACCACCCTGGCCTATCTGACCACCGATGCCGCATCCCTCGACGACGTCTTCATCACCGGCGGCCTCAGCACCGTCAGCCGCCCGGCCGACGATGTCTATGCGCTCTGCTACGACAAGATGCGCACGGCATCCGAAAAGTACTATCGTCGCTTCCCCGAGCACAGGGACGTCATGCGTCGTCTGGTGGACCGCGCGGATGCCGGCGGCATCGTGCTGCCCGATGGCGAGGTCGTCTCCGCGTCCCGCCTGCGCTCGGTCGGCTCGGCGCTCGGCACGAACGACGGCTGGCAGATGCTCTGGTCGCTGCTCGAGCGGGATCCCTCATCGAACGCCTTCCGACACGACCTGCTGCACGCCATGCCGTTCAGCGGCCGCAACCCGATGTACTTCGCGTTCCACGAATCGAGCTACGCGAGCGGTCAGGCCACACGATGGTCAGCCGAGCGGGTCGAGCCCGACGACTTCCGCGACGACGTGACGCTGTTCACCGGCGAGCACATCCGTCGGGAGTGGACCGAGACCGTCCCCGCCTTCCGGCCCTGGCGTGACGTGGCATTCGCACTCGCCGAGTTCGAATGGCCTGCGATCTACGATTCCGAGGCCATCGCCGCCTCCGGGGCGACGGGAGCCGCCGCCGTGTACGTCAACGACGTGTACGTGCCGCTCGAGTTCTCGCTGGAGACCGCTTCCCTGTTGCCCGGCGTTCAGACGTGGGTGACCAGCGAGCACGAGCACAACGGCGTGCGGTCGGGCCCCGTGCTGACCCGCCTCATCGACCTCGCGCACGGTCGCAGCATCCGCTGAGGATCCCTCTCACGGGGGATGCCACGCTCTGCGGCCTGCGTCTAGCCTGGGCTCGTGGGCGACGTGCTGGGATACCTCGTGACCGTCGCGATCCTCCTGCTGATCGCGAGCGCGGTCATCGTCGTGGTCGTGATCGCATACTCGAAGACGCCGCTCGAGAAGAAGTACGAGAACGCGGGCGGTGGACTCGGCGACGCCTTCGACGCGATCTGGATGCCGTCGGCATACGAGGCCGGCATGGAGCGCGACCGTCAGACGCGTCGGACGGCACCGGCCCCTGCACCTGGCGATCCCCCGAGCACGATAGATGGCGATCACATCGTCATCGACATCTGACCCTCCGACATCACGACGAAGGCCCCGCTCTCCGAGGAGAACGGGGCCTTCGTCGTGACGGTCCTTACTTGGAGCCGCCGAAGCCCTTGAAGCGCTGGTTGAACTTCTCGACGCGACCGGCCGAGTCCATGATGCGCTGCTTGCCCGTGTAGAACGGGTGCGAGGCCGAGGAGATCTCGACGTCGATGACGGGGTACTCCACACCGTCCAGCTCGATGGTCTTGTCGCTGGTGACGGTGGAGCGGGTGAGGAAGGTCTCGCCCGAGCCGAGGTCGCGGAACACGACGGCCTGGTAGTCGGGGTGGATGTCAGTCTTCATGGGATTCCTTAGCTGATGCCCTGGATTGTGCCAGGGTCGGGGAAGTCTGCGGTGCAGAGAGCACCAAGGGTCGAGTCTAGCAGAATCAGGATGCTGCGCGCGCGGCGTAGCGACCGCCGTCGGCGGTGAGCACGATCGGCATGCCGAACGCCTCGGTGAGCGACTCGGCGGTGAGCGACTCGGCGATCGGACCGGCTGCGACGACCTTGCCCTCGCGGATCAGCAGCACGTGGGTGAAGCCGACCGGGATCTCCTCGACGTGATGCGTCACCATGAGCATCGCCGGTGTCGACGGCGACGAGGCGTAACCGCTGAGCAGCGCGAGCAGCTCTTCGCGCGAGCCGAGGTCGAGCGATGCGGTCGGCTCGTCGAGCAGCAGCAGCTCCGGGTCGGTCATCACCGCGCGGGCGATCTGCACGCGCTTCTGCTCGCCATCGCTGAGCGTCCCGAACAGGCGATCGGCGAGGTGATCGAGCTTCCACTCGGCGAGGACGCGCAGCGCGCGACGGTCGTCGATGCCCTCGTACTCCTCGTTCCAACGTCCGAGAACCGAGTACGCAGCCGTGAGCACGGAGTTCAGCACCGTCTCGTCACGCGGGATGCGCTTGGCGAGAGCCGAGGACGCGAATCCGATGCGCGGACGCACCTCGAACACGTCGGTGCGGCCCAGGGTCTCCCCCAGCACCTCGACGGTGCCGGACGTCGGATGCATGAGCGTGTCGGCCAGCTGGAGCAGCGTGGTCTTGCCGGCGCCGTTGGGCCCGAGCACCACCCAGCGCTGGTCGTCCTGCACCTGCCAGGTCACGTGATCGATGATGTTGCGCCCTTCGCGGCGCACGACGACGTCGGTGAATTCCAGAGCGCGTGGCATGCTGCCAAGCCTATCGGCTCAGTCGGTCAACTCCTCGTAGAGGGCGCGCGTGGTGTCGGCGATCGCACCCCAGCTGAACTCCTCCTTGGCGCGCTCTCGACCGGCTTCTCCGTAGGCCTCGGCCTTCACCGGATCCGCAGCGACCTCGGTGAGCACCGCCGCGAGGTCCGCGACATACGTCTCCGGATCGACCGGGGTGCCCGTGCCGTCCTGCACCTGCTCGATCGGAACGAGGCGGCCGGTGACGCCGTCGTCGACGACCTCCGGTATTCCGCCGGTCGCGGTGCCGACCACCGCGGCGCCGCATGCCATGGCCTCGAGGTTCACGATGCCGAGCGGCTCGTAGACCGACGGGCAGACGAAGGTCGTGGCGGCCGTGAGGATGGCCGAGAGCTCATCGCGCGGCAGCATCCGCTCGATCCAGATGACGCCTTCCCGCGTCTGCTGCAGCAGACGCACCCCCTCCTGCACCTCGGCCATGATCTCCGGCGTGTCCGGAGCGCCTGCGCACAGGATGAGCTGCACGTCGGCCGGCAATCGGCTCGCGGCCTGCAGCAGATACGGCAGGCCCTTCTGGCGGGTGATGCGACCGACGAAGACGACCGAAGGGCGGTTCGGGTCCATGCCGATCGACGCGAGGAACTCGGGGTTGTGCACGGGACGCCAACGCTCGACGTCGATGCCGTTGTGGATCACCCGAACCTTGGCCGGGTCGACGTTCGGATAGCTGCGCAGGATGTCGTTGCGCATCCCCGCGCTCACCGCGATCACGGCGGCGGCGTTCTCGTAGGCGAGCTTCTCGATGCCGCTGGACACCGCGTATCCGCCTCCCAGCTGCTCGGCCTTCCACGGGCGCAGAGGTTCGAGGCTGTGCGCCGTGAGCACGTGCGGGATGCCGTGCAGCTGCGAGGCGATGTGACCGGCGAAGTTCGCGTACCAGGTGTGACTGTGCACGAGGTCGGCATCCGAGATCGCCGACACGATCTCGAGATCGGTGCCGAGAGTCTGCAGCGCGGCGTTCGCGTTCGCGAGTTCCGAAGGAGCCCGGTACGCGTACGTGCCGGTCTCGTCGCGAGGCGCGCCGAATGCGCGGACGCTCACGTCGATGCGTTCGCGGAGGGCTGCAACCAGCTCCGCGACATGCACCCCGGCACCGCCGTAGATCTCCGGCGGGTACTCCTTCGTGATCATTTCAACTCGCATGTTCGAAACGCTAGTACACGACGGGAATGGCCCTCTAGGGTGGAGCCATGTCCGCACCAAAGAAGATCTTCGGCATCATCCTCGCCGGCGGCGAGGGCAAGCGACTCATGCCCCTCACGGCAGACCGCGCAAAACCTGCAGTGCCGTTCGGCGGACAGTACCGACTGATCGATTTCGCGATCTCGAACCTCATAAACTCCGGTCTCAGACAGATCGTGGTCCTCACGCAGTACAAGTCCCACAGCCTCGACCGTCACATCTCGCAGACGTGGCGGATGTCGGCTCTGCTCGACTCGTACGTCACCTCGGTTCCGGCGCAGCAGCGACTCGGCAAGCGGTGGTTCTCAGGCTCGGCCGACGCCATCCTGCAGAGCCTCAACCTGATCAACGACGAGAAGCCCGACATCGTGGTGGTGATCGGAGCCGACCACGTCTATCGCATGGACTTCCAGCAGATGCTCGACGCGCACATCGCCTCCGGCGCGAAGGCGACGGTCGCCGGCATCCGCCAGCCGCTGGCCCTCGCTTCCCAGTTCGGCGTGATCGACGCCGACACGGAATCCGGCCGCATCAAGCAGTTCCTCGAGAAGCCGACGGAGATCGAAGGACTGCCGGACGCACCGCACGAGGTCCTCGCCTCGATGGGCAACTACATCTTCGATGCGGACGCGCTGATCGCCGCCGTCGAGGCCGACGGCGAGTCGCCCACGTCCGGACACGACATGGGCGGCGACATCGTGCCGTACTTCGTCGAGCGTGGCGAGGCCGGCTACTACGACATGAAGCAGAACGAGGTCCCTGGCTCCTCGCCGCGCGACCGCTCGTACTGGCGCGACGTGGGTACGATCGACTCGTTCTTCGACGCCCACATGGACCTGATCTCCACGCTGCCCGTCTTCAACCTGTACAACATGGAATGGCCGATCCACTCGCAGGCCGTGAACTCGCCGCCCGCCAAGTTCGTGCGTGATTCGGTCGGGCGCATCGGCAACGCCATCGACTCGATCGTCTCCCTGGGCTGCGTTCTCTCCGGAACCCACGTCGAACGCAGCGTCGTCGGTCCGTGGACTCTCGCCGGCGGCGGCTCGACCATCACCGACTCCGTGCTGTTCGACCACGTCCGTGTCGGTGCGGGTGCGCGTGTGCACCGCGCGATCCTCGACAAGAACGTCGTGCTCGCCGACGGCGCCACGGTCGGCGTCGATCGCGAGCGCGACCTGGCGCGAGGATTCACTGTGACCGATTCGGGGATCACCGTCGTCGGCAAGGGCGTCTTCGTCGACCGCTGACGTCATCCGACGCGCGAGGCGCACGGCGGTCGCTAGGCTCGAACCTGTGACTGCCGCGCGCTTCCTCGTCGTCCTCGATGCCGATTCCACGCTCATCCGCAACGAGGTGATCGAGCTTCTCGCCGACGAGGCCGGGCGGCGCGAAGAGGTCCAGGCGGCCACCGAGGCTGCCATGCGCGGCGAGGTCGACTTCGCCGACAGTCTGCGCAGCCGGGTCGCAGCCCTGCAGGGGGTGCCGACGTCGGCGTTCGAGCGCGTGCGCGCTCGCATCGAGCCGACGCCGGGTGTGCGCGATCTCACCGCGGCCGTGCACGGGCGCGGTGGCGTGGTGGCCGTCGTGTCGGGCGGATTCCACGAGATCCTCGATGGCGTCGCCCCCGGACTCGGCGTCGACCGATGGCGGGCGAACCGGCTCGAGGTCGCCGACGGTGCGCTCACAGGGCGGGTCGACGGGGAGATCGTGGATGCCGAGGCCAAGGCATCGTCTCTACTCGCCTGGGCTGCCGAACTCGGCATTGCGCCGCGGGCGACGATCGCCATCGGCGACGGTGCCAACGACCTGAAGATGATGGCGGTCGCGGGTCTCGGCCTGGCCTTCAACGCGAAGCCCGCGGTCCGCGCGGCCGCGAACCTCGTGATCGGCCCTCAGAACCTTGGCGAAGTCATCGCGCTGCTTCCGTAGCGGATGTCCGGAGCCCCGATTACCCTCAGCTCCATGGACATCATCCTCATCCCCGGACTCTGGCTCGACGCCTCCAGCTGGAACGAGGTGATCCCGCCGCTCGAACGCGCCGGGCACCGCGTGCATCCCCTCACTCTCCCTGGCCTCGGCGCCCCGTCCGCCGAATCAGGCGCCATCGGCATAGCCGAGTGGGTCGCCGCCGGTGTCGCCGCGGTCGACGCCGTCGGCGGCCAGGCAGTGGTCGTGGGGCACAGCGGAGGGGGCAACGTCGCATGGGGCGTCGTCGACGCTCGGGCAGACCTGGTGTCGCGCGTGATCTTCGTGGACACCGTTCCGCCGCCGTCCGGCCACGGCATCAGCGAGTTCGATGTCGTCGACGGAGTCATCCCGTTCCCCGGGTGGGACTTCTTCCCCGCAGAAGACGTCGATGACCTCGACGACGCGACCCGTGCTCGCACGGCGTCTCTCGTGCACAGCGTTCCCGCACGCGTGCCGACCGATCCCATCGAGCTCGGAGATGACGGCGCGCGCTACCGCGTCCCTGCCACGCTGCTGATGGGAGGGCTCGATCAGGAGACCCTCGAGTCGGAGCTCGACCAGTGGGGACCGTACGCCGACGAGTTCCGTGCCATCGACGAGGTCGAGGTCGTGAGGATCGGGTCGGGCCACTGGCCGCAGTTCTCGACGCCTGCGCGCCTCGCACAGCTCATCGACGAGGCGATCGCTCGTTGAGCGTCAGTGCCCCATCCCGAGACCGCCGTCGACAGGGATGACCGCGCCGGAGATGTAGCCGGCGTCGTCTCCCGCCAGCCAGGTGACGACGCCGGCGACCTCGTCGGGCGTCGCGAAGCGCCCGGCGGGGATGCTCGCCTTGTACTGCTTCTGCGTCTCCTCGGGAAGCTCGGCAGTCATGTCGGTCTCGATGAACCCGGGGGCGACGACGTTGGCGGTGATGCCGCGACCGCCGAGTTCGCGTGTCAGCGAGCGGGCGAATCCGACCAGCGCGCTCTTCGAGGCCGAGTAGTTGACCTGACCCGCCGAGCCGTACAGTCCGACGACGCTCGAGATCAGGATGACCCGGCCGAAGCGCGCACGCAGCATGCCCTTCGACGCGCGCTTGACGACCCGGAACGTCCCTCCGAGGTTGGTGGCTACCACGCTGTCGAAGTCGTCTTCGCTCATGCGCAGAAGCAGTGTGTCCTTGGTGATGCCGGCGTTCGCGACCACGATCTCCACCGGTCCGAGCTGCTGCTCGACCTCGGTGAAGGCGGCGTCGAGTGACGCTGCATCCGTCACGTCGGCCCTCACTGTGAGAGTGCCCTGGGGGCCCTCACCGCTGCGCGCCGTGACCGCGACCTTGTAACCGTCGCGCACGAAGCGCTCCGCGATCGCGAAGCCGATGCCTCGGTTTCCTCCGGTGACGAGGACCACGCGCTGAGAACTCATTTCCACTCCTGATCTGACCGTGCAACGGCCGACGGCCGGTCGGATCGATCCTATCGAGGATGCAGTGAGCCGACCGGTGCCGAAGTTTGACAGAACCAGACCCGACTGGAACGCTGAACCCGACGAAAGGCGCCGACGTGAGCGATAGCAGCATCCCCCCGAACGCTTCGGACCCGCGGTTCGCGGTCCAGCCTCCGGCGCCTCCCGCGCCCCCGGCACCTGCCGCGCCCGCCGTGCCGCCACCGCCTCCGACCTACGGCGTCGCCCCGCAGCAGTTTGACGCAGCCGTTCCGCCGCCGCCCGGCGGCCCTGCGCCTCAGCCCTACGGCACTGCACCGCAGACTTACGGCACCGCCCACCCCAGCGGCGCAGTGCAGCCGTATGGCGCAGCGCAGCCGTATGGCACTGTGCAGCCGTACGGAGCCGCACCGCAGCAGTACGGCGGCTACCCGCAGCAGTACGCACCGGTCGCCTACGCCCCGCCGCGCCCCAACAGCGGACTCGCGATCACCTCTCTGATCTGCGGCATCGCAGGACTCGTGCTCTTCTGGCTCTGGCTTCCGGTCGTCGCCTCGGTCGTGGCTGTGATCACCGGACACATGGGGCTCAAGCAGACGAAGAACAACCCGGCGCTCGGCGGTCGCGGCATGGCGATCGGCGGTCTGATCACCGGCTACATCGGCGTGGGCCTCATGGTGGCTCAGATCCTCATCGGCCTCGCGGTCTTCCTCGCTTTCGGAGCCTTCACGATCCCCTTCCTCGTCGACTACAGCTGACGCGTCAGGGCGCGCCGCGGGGCGCTCGGCGGCGTAGGCTGGATGCATCGTGAAGAACAAGCGCCTGGTGCCCGCTGTCACCTCCCTTCCGCAGTCGCCGCGGGACGAGGCAGACCATCGTGTGCGCCGCTACGCCCTCACGATGACGATCCGCATCCTGTGCTTCGGGCTCATGGTGTTCATCCAGCCGTACGGCTGGTACACCTGGGTGTTCGCGATCGCCGCGGCCGTGCTGCCCTATATCGCCGTGGTCTTCGCGAACGCCGGCAGCGACAGCACCGAGACCACGGCCGAATCGCCGCTGCAGCAGCTCGAGGCGCCTGCGGTCGCCGACTCGCCGGCCGGAGACGACGATCCCTCGATCATCACGATCCACGAGAGCCGGCAGGACCGCGAGTGAACGAACTGGTGTGCTCGCGCGCCGGGTGCCGGAACGCGGCGACGAAGCGCGTGGTGTGGCGCAATCCGCGGATCCACGCGGCCGACCGTGAGAAGATCTGGCTGGCCTGCGATGACCACGTCGAGTTCCTGCGCGATTACCTGGCAGCGCGTGACTTCCCGGTGACGGTGCGCGACGGGGTTCCCGCATGAGAGAGCGGATGCTGCGCTGGAGCGTGTACGTGCTGGTCGCGATCGGCTTCGCCGTGGCCTGCGTGTTCCTGTCGCACTGGCAGTTCGACCGGAACGCTTCGCGCAGCGAGCAGATCGCCCTCGTGGAAGCGAACTACGATGCCGAACCGGTCCCGCTCGATGATCTGATCGGGACCGATGGCGTCTTCCACGCCGATGACGAGTGGCATCCCGTGATTCTGCACGGCGAGTATCTCACCGACGAGCAGCTCCTGGTCCGCAACCGGCCGCACGGCGGCACGAGCGCCTTCGAAGTGCTGGTGCCCTTCCAGACCGACGATGGTCGGGTGTTCGTCGTCGATCGCGGATGGGTGGCCCCCGGTTCGGGTGACGCGCCCGACGCCGTCGCCGCACCGCCGAGCGGGACGGTCGACGTCGTCGTACGACTGCGCGAGGGCGAAGCAGCCGCACCTGCGCGAGGCGCTCCCCCGGGTCAGGTGGCGACGATCGACCTGCCAGCCGTCGCCGACATCGTCGGTGGTGACGTCGTGACGAGCGCTTACGGGCAGCTGGTGAGCGAAGATCCTGCGGCGCCGGCCCTCGGCTCCTTCGACTCCCCCACCGACGACCCCGGTCCGCATCTGTCGTACGCGATCCAGTGGATCCTTTTCGCGCTGATGGGCTTCATCTTCATCGGCTACATCATCCGCACCGAGATCGTGAAGCACCGCGAAGATCTCGAGGGCGCCCCGGTCAGGGAGAAGAAGAAGCGCAGCCGCGACCGCGACGCCGACATCGAGGACCAGCTGCTCGACGCGCGCTGATCTTCACGATGTCCAGGCGGTCACCCGTCGAACAGTCGCGGCCTTCGGGTACGAACCGCTCGCCCGACCGATCTCGAAGAGGTCGATCAGAAGGAGCATCGGGTAGTCAGGCGCCTGGAGGATCCGTCGCAGCACGACGCCCTCGCATCCGATGATCGTCTCGCCGTCGCCCCAGATCACCGTCCATGTGTGCGCCTCGCGTGCGTCGAAGGGCAGCTGCACCTCGGCCATGTCGGTGCTCAGCCGGGGGTCGTGGTGCGCCTTGATGCCGGTCCGGGCAGATGTCGTCGGCCCGACCGCGGACCCGTCGATCTCGAACACGCAGATCTCCCCGGAATCGAGCTCGGAGAGATGCTCGGTGCCCACGAGCCAGGCGGCGAGCATGCAGCGTTCGTCGGCACCGGCCGAGACCGTGATGTCGATGCGTCCGCGGTGCGGCGCGAACATCAACCGGCAGGGCGTCTCGGTGCGCACGACGAGCCCGTCGGGGCGATGGCGGTGCGTGCCCCGATGGGAGCCGAGCGGGCCGGAGTACTCCCCCGTCTGCAGGTTGGACACCCGTAGCGGCGCGTCCTCCGGACGCCAGTCGAGCTGATCCTCCTCGATCCGCAGCTCGAGCCCTTCGGCTGTGACGCCGTAGCGAGCCTCGGATCGCTCAGGCGTGGTCCAGTGCGGGAGATAGTGCGGGATCCACTTCGCGGTGTCGAGCCCTCCCGCGAAGTCGTCGTCGAATGACGGCAGATGCGACGGAGCGGGCGGGAGCGGCTCACGCACGGTTCACTCGGTCCACGGCATCGGCCTCTCGGGCAGACGAGCGCTGTCGTCCGGCAGGTGCGGCAGCTCGTCTCCTCCGGCCCGGACGCACACCCAGCGCAGCTCACCGGCGCTATCGGGTCGCGCGCGCCAGGTGCGTGCGACGCCCTGACCCACGCGGATCACGGTTCCGGGACCGACCTCGACGATCTCATCGTCTAAGCCCATCTGTCCCCGACCCTCGAGGAAGACGTACAGTTCTTCCACTCGGGAGTGGACATGCCAGTACCCGGCCTCCTCGCCCGGCTGGAGAGCGTTCGCCGTGAGTCCGATGTACTGCATCGTCAGCTCGTGATCGACGACACGGCGCCCGTCACGCGCACGTGCGGCATCGAAGCCGCCGTGGTGCGCGCGCCATTCGTCGAGCGCTCCGATCTCGATGACCTGGAATCCGTTCATTCCTGCGCCCCTTCCCGAGCGTCGTCAGCCGCTTTGCCCGTGATTACGCGCGTCCAACGATCGGCTGCGGCGTCGTAGACGATCCGGGAGTGACGTCGATCGGTCTCTCCCTGCCAGAACTCGACGCGCGCAGGAACGATCCGCCACAGCGTCCAGTCGCCGGGATCGAGTCCGTCTCGAGCCGCGGACGATCGGGCCGCGAAGTCGGCCGCGCTCTCGTGCGGATCCGCCTCGACGACGTGCCCTCGTACGCGCACGGCCCGTACGAGGGGTTGCCACCAGAAGTTCAGCGCCCTTCAGGATCAGCGTGCTCGCGTCCGGCAGCCCGTCGACGTCCAGGGTGGCCAGAGTCGCCGCGAGCGGTTCAGCCATGCCGAGCTCGATCGCCTCCGACAGCCAGGTCTCGAAGAGCGTGACCGGGTCGCGCGGCAGAGCGGCCATGTCGAGGGGCGGCGCGCTGCCGATGAGCGAAGGCAGCGCACGCAGCCGGTCAGCGGTGTATCGGCGGGCGGGTTCAGGCTCGGGCGTCACTCTCACGACTATGCCACCGAGCGCGGACACCGCTCGGACGACATGCGATCATCCGCGTGCGAGCGGACTACGCGAGCTCGATCAGATCCTGATACTCCTGGCTCCAGATGTCCTCGACGCCGTCGGGGAGGATCAGGACGCGCTCCGGATTCAGCGACTGCACGGCGCCCGGATCATGCGAGACGAGAACGACGGCGCCCTCATAGTGGGCGAGCGCGCCGAGGATCTCCTCACGCGACGCGGGGTCGAGATTGTTCGTCGGCTCGTCGAGCAGCAGCAGGTTGGCGGATGACACGACGAGCGTGGCCAGCGACAGCCGCGTCTTCTCGCCGCCCGAGAGCACGCCTGCGGGCTTGAGCACCTCGTCCCCGGTGAACAGGAACGAGCCGAGCACCTTGCGAGCCTCGGTCTCGGTGATGTGAGGGGCGGCGGAGACCATGTTCTCGAGCACCGAGCGGTTCACGTCGAGGTTCTCGTGCTCCTGCGCGTAGTACCCGACCTTGAGACCGTGACCGGGCTCGAGCTGGCCGGTGTCAGGCTGGTCGACGCCCGCGAGCATGCGCAGCAGCGTCGTCTTGCCGGCACCGTTGAGGCCGAGCACCACGACCTTCGATCCGCGATCGATCGCGAGGTCGACGTCGGTGAAGATCTCCAGCGAACCGTACGACTTCGACAGTCCCGACGCCATGAGCGGCGTCTTGCCGCAGGGGGCGGGCTTCGGGAAGCGCAGCTTCGCGACGCGGTCCTCCTGACGGACCTCGTCGAGACCCGCGAGGAGCTTCTCGGCACGGGCGATCATCTGGTGGGCTGCGGCCGCCTTCGACGCCTTCGCACCGAAGCGCGCAGCCTGCTGCTGCAAGGTGGTGGCCTTCTTCTCGGCGTTCGCGCGCTCCTTCTTGCGGCGCTCCTCGTCGGCCACCCGCTGGCGCAGGTAGTTCTTCCAGTTCATGTTGTACGTGTCGATGATCTGGCGGTTGGCGTCGAGGTAGAACACGCGGTTGACGGTCTCGCCGACGAGCTCGACGTCGTGGCTGATGACGATCAGGCCGCCCTTGTAGTTCTTGAGGAACTCGCGCAGCCATACGACACTGTCGGCATCGAGGTGGTTGGTGGGCTCGTCGAGGATCATCGTCTGCGCGTCGGAGAACAGGATGCGGGCCAGTTCGATGCGGCGCCGCTGGCCTCCCGAGAGGGTCTTCAGCGGCTGGTCCAGGATGCGGTCCGGCAGCGAGAGGTTGTTGGCGATCGACGCCGCCTCTGCCTCGGCGGCGTACCCGCCCTGCCCCTCGAACTGCTCGGTGAGCCGCGCGTAGCGCTTCATCGCCTTCTCCGCCACAGCCGGATCATCCGAGCCCATGGCGACCGTCGACTCGGCCATGCCGAGCGCGAGTGAGCCGAGACCTCGAGCATCGAGGATGCGCGTGCGTGCCAGCATCTCCGGATCGCCCGAGCGCGGATCCTGCGGAAGATAGCCGAGCTCTCCCGACCTCGTGACGCTTCCACCCGAAGGGAGCAGGTCACCCGCGAGCACCTTGGTCAGCGTGGTCTTGCCGGCGCCGTTGCGCCCGACGAGTCCGATCTTGTCGCCATCGGAGACGCGGAACGAGACGTTCTCCATGAGCAGGCGTGCGCCAACGCGGATCTCGAGTTCGTGCACGGCGAGCACAGCGGGACGTCCGATCGTTCAGGGGGTGGTTGACAGGCCGAGCGGCCGACCTCCCAGTATAGATCGCCGCGGCTGTGCGTTCGGCCTACGCCTCGAGGTCCACCGCCCGGGCTCGGATGTCACTCCGGGGAGGGATGCGGTCGATACCTCAGAGTGATGCCCCGGACGGTACGGGCTTTCTAACGTCGAGATGTGGACGTCATCAACGAACTCATCCTGCAGACCGTCGCCTCGCCGTGGCTCTACCTCGTGCTGCTCGCGGTCACGATCATCGACGGGTTCTTCCCCCCGGTGCCGAGTGAGACGGTGCTCGTCGCGGCCGCGGCCGTCGCCGTCTCCACGGGCGACCTCTGGATGCTCGCGCCCCTCGGTCTGATCGCCGCACTCGGCGCCGTGATCGGCGACAACATCGCCTTCGCCATCGGCCGGCGAGTGGGCACGACCCGCTTCTCGTGGATGCGGCGACCCCGCGTCAAGGCCGCGTTCGGGCACGCAGAACGCGCGCTCGACCAGCGCAGCGCCGCACTGATCCTCGGCGCCCGCTACATCCCGGTCGGACGAGTGGCCGTGAACATGTCGGCCGGAGCCCTCGGGTTCCGGTGGCGTCGGTTCCTGCCGCTCAGCGTGCTCGCCGGAATCAGCTGGAGCGCCCTGAGCCTCGTGATCGGACTCTTCGCCGGTTCGTGGATCAAGGACCAGCCTCTGCTCAGCGCGGCGGTCGGCATCGGGGTCGCGCTCATCATCGGACTCGTGATCGACCGCGTGACGACAGCTCGTCGGCGACGCACCGCTGCGGTGCAGATGGCAGGATGACAGGCATGGCACGACGCCGCAGACGCGAACCGCGCACACCGCGCACACCGCGGATCAGCCGCCGCACAGCATCCCTCGTCGCTGTGTGCGCGGCCGTCGTCGTGCTGTTCGCCGTGCTGGTGCCGGTCCAGACGGTCCTGTACGGCACTCCCCTGCCGCTCTCGTTCATTCTGGGTGCCGCGCTCTGCGTCTCGCCGCTGCTGGCGATCACTCGCCCTCGCCCGGCTGTCGCCCTCTTCTGCGGGGCCGCCTTCGTCCTGCCTCTGATCGTGTCGCCGACGCTCGCGATCGCCGCGCCCTGGCCGTGGTCGGTTCCTGCCCTGCTGACCTTCGTGCTCCTCGTCGGCATCGTGACCTTCCGACACGGCGCCCGCTACGGCGCGTTCCCGCTCGTCATCGGCGTCGTATCGTCGCTCATCGCCCCGCTGCTGCGACCTGAGATCGTCGCTACTGCGGCGACCGCGGGAAGCGTGACCGCTGACCTCATCGTGACGGCATCTGTCGCCTCCGCCATGTTCATGATCGCAACGCTGCTCGCGGGTCGGGTGCGCATCGGCGCCGAGCTCACCAGAGAACGCGAGCATGCGGCGCTCGAGCAGTCCCGTCGCGCCTTGGTCGAAGAGCGCACCCGCATCGCGAGGGAGTTGCACGACGTCATCGCCCACAGCCTGTCGATGGTGCAGGTTCAGGCGTCGACCGCTCGCTATCGCCTGCCTGAGATCAGCGCAGAAGCCGCGACGGAGTTCGACAGCATCGCCGCGACCGCCCGGGAATCGCTGACCGAGATGCGACGGATGCTCGGGGTGCTCCGCACCGAGGATCAGACGGCAGAGCTCGCCCCGCAACAGGGCATCGCCGATGTGCCGGCCCTCGTCCACACCGTGCGACGTGCCGGCGTCACCGTGGGACTGGAGATCACGGGCGACAGCGCGCGGGTGCCGCCCACCGTGCAGATCGCCGCCTTCCGGATCACTCAGGAGGCTCTGAGCAACGCCGTCCGTCATGCCGCTGGTGCACTCGTAACCGTGCGGATCCAGACCGATGCTGCGGCCGTCGGCATCCGCGTGCGAAACGCACCGCCGCCCGCCACCTCGTCTCACATCTCGACCGGTCCGGGACATGGCCTTCGCGGGATGCGCGAACGGGCCGAACTGCTCGGTGGCGCCCTGATCGCCGGCTCGACCCCGGACGGCGGCTGGGAAGTCAGCGCCTCGCTCCCTCTCACCGAAACCGCCGACACCACCCGCCAGGAGACCTCGTGACCATCAACGTCCTCATCGCCGACGACCAGGCCATGGTGCGAGCCGGCTTCGCCGCCCTGCTTGGCGCGCACGAGGGCATCCGCGTCGCGGGCCAGGCGGCCGACGGCGCCGAAGCGGTCGCCCTGTCGGCACGACTCGATCCCGACGTCATCCTCATGGATGTCCGGATGCCGGAGCTGGACGGCATCGAGGCGACCCGCCGCATCCTGGGTCCGTCGTATCCGGCCGCCCACGTGCCGCGGATCATCATGCTCACCACTTTCGACATCGACGACTACGTCTACGACGCGCTCGAGGCCGGCGCCAGCGGCTTCCTCCTCAAGGACGCACTGCCGGAGGAGCTCGTGCACGCCGTGCGGGTCGTCGCCGGCGGAGACGCACTCCTCGCCCCGAGCGTGACCCGTCGCATGATCGAGCAGTTCGCCGGTCGACGCCCTCGGACAACACGTGCGAACTCGGCTTTGAACGATCTGACAGAACGCGAGCGGGAGGTGCTCGTCCTGATCGGGAAAGGCCGATCGAACTCCGAGATCGCTGCAGACCTCTTCATCGCTGAGCAGACGGTGAAGACCCACGTCGGCAAGGTGCTCGCGAAGCTCTCCCTGCGCGACCGGGTGCACGCCGTGATCCTCGCGTACGACACGGGTCTGGTCGAGCCCTCCGCCTGAACCGCCATGGCCTGTTCCGGCGCGATGTCCCTCCACGGTAGGGGGCGAAACCGCACCGCGGTGTGATGTCTGCATGGACACCACGTCCATAGTCTCCGAGGACACCGCTTCCGAGGAGGAACCATGGCCATCGTGCACGCACCGTCGACCGGAGTCCCAACCGCGCCCCGCATCCCCGTCCGCGACACCGGTGTGGACCTCGTCCGCGCCGTGTGCGTCGCCGGTGTCGTCCTGCTGCACGCCATCATGGTGGGCGTCACCGTCACCGACACCGGCCCGGTCTTCGCGAACGCGAGCGACGGAGCCTGGTGGATCGTGCCCCTGAGCTGGCTGCTGCAGGTCATGCCGCTGTTCTTCGTGATCGGCGGCTTCGCCGGCCTCGTCGCCTACCGCCGACAGCGCGAACGCGGCGGTACCGCGTCGGCCTTCGTCGCCGCCCGGATCCATCGGCTCCTGCGTCCGGCGATGATAGTGATCGGAGTCGTCGGCGCCACGCTCGCCGTGCTGACTCTGGCCGGCGTTCCGCTCGATCTGGTGGCCGTCGCCGGGTTCCGGTACGGGCAGCCTCTCTGGTTCCTCGGAGTGTTCCTGTTCTGCCAGGCACTCCTTCCCGCACTCTCCGCTCTGCACGATCGTGCCCCGCTGCGCACGATCGCTGTCTTCGCCGGCCTCGCACTCGCCGTCGACCTCGCCCGGTCAGTGACCGGGATCGACGGGATCGGCTTCGTCAATCTCGCCTTCGTCTGGCTCGCACTGCAACAGCTCGGGTTCTTCTTCGCCGACGGCAGCGTCGACGCCTTCCGCCCGAGAACCAGGGGCCTCATCGCGGCGGGCGCCGCGGCGGCCCTCCTCCTCTCCTTCGCGACAGGTGTCTACTCCCCCGATCTCATCGCGAACATCAATCCGCCGACAGGCGCACTGTTGCTGGTCGGGCTGGTGCATCTCAGCCTGTTGTCGCTGTTCCGCGAGCGCATCGCGCTGCTCAGCACGCGTCCTCGCATCGCCGCGGTCAGCGCTTTCGTCAATCGCCGGACCATGACGATCTATCTCTGGCACATGCCGGTGCTTCTCGCGATGGCCGGAGCATCTGCGATCTTCGCGATGACCCACGGTGTGGTGCTCCCGGATCCCGGCAGTGCCCTGTGGTGGCTCGGCCGCCCCCTCTGGCTCCTGACCGCGCTGGCCCTGACCGCTGCGGTCGCCGTCGCCTTCTCACGCTTCGAGGAGAAGGCGGCACCCGCCTTCTCCCACGGCATCAGCCGATCGGTCGGCGCCGTCGGTCTCGGCGTCGGCGCCGTCGCACTCCTCCTGGTCGTGGGCACGACCCCGTTCACAGCGACAGCGGCTGTCGCGGCCATGCTGCTGGCTCAGCGCCTCGTGGCGCACGCTCAGACTGCACCGCGAGCGGCCAGCGCGTCACCGACCTCGTCGGCGTGGCGGAGCGTGCGCACCATGAGCGGCACGACGCCGCGCAGACCCGAGCGTGCTCCGCGTGCACGCTGAGCCTCCCGTACCTGGGCGGCGAACCCTGCGACGACCGGGATCATGGTGATCGTCAAGGCGATCGTCATCGTCACCGACTCCGGGTCGATGCCGAATCGCCGCGCCGGAGCGAGCAGACCGCGCAGCACCTCGATCAGCTCGCCCATCCGCGTGGTGAGGGTCAGCAGGCTCGCCAGCAGCACGATCGCGATCACGCGGCCCGTGCTGATCCACGCGGCGACCGGGCCGACGAACACGAGCAGCGCGCCGCCCAGGACGAGCACGAGCCATCGCAGCCGCCAGATCTCCCCGACCAGCACGCGCAGCGGAAGACGCGCGAGCGCATAGAGCGAGCTCGCCGCCGCCAGCGCCCCGGCGATGCTCCACTCAGAGGGCGGCACGAGGGAGAGCGCGAGTGCCGCTGCGGCCAGGATCAGAAGCTTCACGCCCGCTCCGAGCCGGTGCACGGCGCTCGTCCCCGGCGAGTACAGCTGGATCACTCGCACCGTCTCCGGTAGTGCGAGACGACGTCATCCGCTTCCCCGACGGCGGCGATCTCGCCGCCGTCGAAGAGCAGTGCCGCGTCGCACCGTGCCGCGAGTTCGAGATCGTGCGTGACGAGCACGACCTGCGCGGCCTGCGACAGCAGCAGGTCGCCGATGCGGCGCGCGTTGCGGAGGTCGAGCAGAGTGGTCGGCTCGTCGGCGATGATGAGAGAGGGGTCGGTGATCAGCACCGAGGCGATGGCGAGCAGCTGCTTCTGCCCTCCGGACAGAGCGGATGCCGGGGCGTCCGCTCTGTCCGTCAGGCCGTGCCGGGCGAGTGTCTCCGCCACCCGTGCTCTCACCTCGTCGCGCGGACGACCGCGGAGCGAGAAGGCGAGATCCTCTGCCGGCGTCGGCATGAGGATCTGCGCCTGCGGATCCGTGAACACGAAGCCGACGCGCCGGCGGATCTCGGTTCGATGACGTCGAACGTCCAGCCCGTGCACATGGACGCTTCCCGACGTCGGCTCGACCAGTCCGTCGAGCAGGCGGGCGAAGGTCGACTTCCCCGAGCCGTTGGCGCCGATCACGGCGATGCGCGCCGCATCGAGTCCGACGCTCACGTTCGACAGGATGCGGTGTCCGCCGCCGAGCACCGTGACACCGTCGAGAGCGATGCCGCGGTGCGCTGTGTCAGGCCGCAGTCCGCGCATCTGTCGTCGCCCGCTCGATGCGCGGTGAATCACCGAACGCCGGCGGATACGCCCGGCTCAGCGCCAGGGTGAGCACGGTCGCGGCGGCAGCCTTCAGGAGGTCGCCAGGAACGAAGACAGCCGTGGACAGTGCGGCGGCAGCGAGATCGATGCCGAGGACGAGCGCCTGAACGGGGATGCCGAAGAGGTAGACGACGAGGATGCCTCCCACCACGACCGCCGACGCCGTACGCCCCCACGTGATCCGCGCGGAGCGGGTCATCAGACCGATCACGACGACTCCTGCGATCCAACCCAGGAGGTATCCGGCGGTCGGACCCACGAAGACGCCCAGACCGCCTCGGCCCCCGGCGAGCACGGGCAAGCCGATCGCAGCCAGTACGAGCACGAGAAGCACGGCAAGAGGGGCTCGTCGGGGGCCGAGAACGGTGCCCGCGAGCATCACCCCCAGGGTCTGCGCGGTGATCGGCACTCCGCCGGGGAGGGGGATCGTCACCATCCCCAACACCACGATGAGTGCGGCGAAGAGGGCGATGCGGGCGATGCTGCGGCCGCTGTCTGGCATGCGGATTCCTTCCTGAACACTGTTCACTTGAACGGTGTTCACTATAGTGAGTCCATGAGCCCCGATCACAACCCGGCCCGTCACGATCGCGACAGCGTCGCCCGTGCCGCTCTGGCGCTGCTCGACGAGGTCGGGCTCGCGGATCTGTCCATGCGACGCATCGCCGCACGTCTCGAGGTGCAGCCGAGCGCCCTGTACTGGCACTTCGCGAACAAGCAGGAGCTTCTCGCAGAGCTGGCCGACCGCATCACGGCCCGGATCCCGGTGACCGACGACGACGTCCTCACGACCGCCCGCAGCATCCGCGATGCTCTCTTCGCGTACCGCGACGGTGCCGAGCTGGTTCTCAGCACCTACGCTCTGCGGTTGGGCTCCTCTCACGCCCAGATCGCACTCGAGGCGTCGCTAGGCCCGCAGAGCACTGACCGCGCCACCGCCCTGCTTCATTTCATCCTCGGGCACACCACCCTCGCCCAGCTGCGCATGCATGCCGAGAGCCACGGGGCCGCCGCCGCCGCAGCAGCAGAGGAGATCGATCCCACCGCGGGCCTTGACAGCGTCTTCGACCTGGGAGTCGTTGCTATCGCCGGGATCAGCGCTTCTCAGCCGCGTGACCGAGCCTGAGGCCGGGGACGACGGCCAGCAGCGCGAGTGCGATGCACAACGCGTAGACGGCGCTGAACGCTCCCGCTCCGCCGCCGAGACTTGCGACCCCGAGCCCTGCCACGGCGATAGCCAGGGCAGAGCCCGTGTTCTCGGCGATCGAGAGCGCCGATGAGTTGAACCCCTGGTCGCCCTCGCCCGAGTACGCGAGGGTCAGCACCGTCAGGCGCGGATAGAGGAGACCCATCCCGCCCCCTCCGAATCCCCACCCGACGATGACGAGCAAGATGCCGTAGAGCGCCGCGAGTAGGATGCACACCAGAGCCATAACGATCGATCCCAGTGCGATGGCGGCGATGCGGCGGTTGCCTAGGCGATCCCCGATCCGCCCCTGCAGGGCGGACGCCCCCGCCCAGGCGAACGCCGCGAGCATCAGCGCGATGCCCGCCCAGGTGGACGTGAATCCGAACCGTTCCATCAGCAGGTACGGCACGTATGCTTCTGCGGCGAAGAACGCCCCCGCGGCCAGACCCCGGGTGAGCACGACGCTCGGCAGGCCGGGAGCCGCACGAAGAGTGCGTCGTGGAAGAAGGGGCACGACGGCGAACCCGATGACGACGAGCGACCCGAGCGCCAGAGGCCAGCCGACCTGCGGCGCCATGTCGGCCGAGAAGCCGACGAGGACCGCGAGGGCCGCCACGACCACCGCCAGAAGCAGCCGTCGGCGCAGCGCGCGCCGGTCCTGCGGGGCGCCGTGCCCGAGGTCGAGGTGGCGCAGGCGCACCACGATCACGAGGAACGCGACGGCTGTCAGCACCGCCACTCCGAGGAAGGCCCAGCGCCAGTCGAGATACTCGGCGACGGCGCCGGCGAGGAAGGGCCCGATCATCGACGGGACGACCCAGGCAGCGGCGAATGCGGCGAACACCCGTCCGTGCAGTTGCGGCGGATACAGACGAGCCACCACGACGTACAAAGCGACCGTCTGACCACCGGTGCCGAGCCCCTGGACGAGGCGCCCGATCAGGAACTGCGGCATCGTCGTCGCGAATCCAGAGATCAGCAGGCCGGCGATGAACAGCGAGACGGCCACATAGAGCGCGCCACGAGGGCCGCGCGCATCCGACCACGCACCGGCGGCGACCATGCCGATCACGCTCGTCGCGAGCGTTCCCGCGAAAGCGATGGCGTACAGCGCATCGCCGTCGAGTGCGTCGCTCACGACCGGCATCACCGTGGTGACCGCCAGGGCCTCGATCGCTGCGAAGAAGATGAGCGCCGATGCACCCGCTGTGACCCAGATGCGCTCCCGATCCCAGATCGATGCGGCGCTCTGCACTCCGCTCATCGACGCGTGAGCGACGCGATGCGCTCGACGGCCTCGGTGATGATCTCGGGGCTCGTGCCGAAGTTGAGCCGCACGTAACCTTCACCCTCGGCGCCGAACGCGCTCCCGTCGTTGAGCGCGACCTTCGCCTCCTTCAGGATGCGTCGGGCGGGGGTGTCGCCGAGTCCGAGAGCCGATACGTCGATCCAGGCCAGATAGCCGGCGTCCGGAATCCGATAGCGAGCCTCCGGGAGGTGCCTGACGAGAAGATCTTCGAGCAGCACGCGGTTGCGGTCGAGCGTGTGCAACAGGCCGTCGAGCCAGACGTCGCTCTCTTCGCTGAAAGCCGCGACAGCCGCGAGAAGCCCGAACTGACCGGTGCGCCAGACGACTTCGACGGGAAGGCCGCGCAGCACGGCAGCGCTGTCTTCGTGCGCCGCCACCATGAGCGCGCACTTGAGACCGGCGAGGTTGAACGCCTTGCTGGCGCTGACGACCGCATAGCCAACGCGCTGGGCGGCGGCTCCGACAGAGAGGAACGGGGTGAAACCGGCGCCCGGCTGCGCAAGAGGCGCGTGGATCTCATCGGAGACGACGATCGCGTCGAACTCCGCGGCGAGCTCCGCGAGGGCCTCGAGCGAGCTCCGGTCGTGCACCGTCCCGGTCGGATTGTGAGGGTTGCACAACAGCATCGCGCGCGCTCCGTCTTCGAACGCTGTGCGGATGCCGTCGAGATCCAGTTTCCAGGTGGTGCCGGTGTCGCGCAGGGGCACGCGCTCGACCTCCGCGCCCGCCTCCTCGACCAGGTCGTAGAAGGGCGGATATACCGGCGGCGTCACGATCACACGCTCCCCCGGCTGCACGACCCGCCGCAGGATCTCGACGATCCCCATGCTGACGTCCGCGGTCGAGCGGATGCGGGCCGCATCGACATCCCAGTCGAAGCGGCGCTTCGCGAACGCCGCGTAGGTCTCGGCGAGCGGACTGCGAGAGGCGATGTAGCCCGTGTCCCCCGTGTCGATCGCACGCTGCAATGCAGCCGCCACAGGGGGCGCCAACGGGAAGTCCGTCTCGGCGACGAACAGCGGCAGAACGTCTGCGGGATACTCCCGCCACTTCTCGCTGCTGCGCTCGCGGAGCTCGGCGAGCGTCAGCGCTGTGACCTCGTGCATGTTCCTCCGGGTGTCGACTCGCCACAGCCCGACCGGCCTCGGGACGCCAGAGCGCCGAGGCCGCTGTGCGGCAAAGGGCTGCTCGGCGTCAGATCGCGAAACCGAGCGCACGCATCATGTCGCGCCCGTCGTCGGTGATCTTCTCCGGACCCCACGGCGGCATCCACACCCAGTTGATGCGGAAGCGGTCGACGACGTTGTCCAGAGCCTGCGCCGTCTGCTCCTCGAGCACGTCGGTGAGCGGGCAGCCTGCGCTGGTCAGCGTCATGTGGATGACGAGAGCATCGTTCTCGTCATCCCATGCGAGATCGTAGATGAGTCCGAGGTCGACGACGTTGATCCCGAGCTCGGGATCCATGACGTCCTTGAGAGCCTCGGTGACCTCGTCGTACTTCTGGTCCGTGAGGGTGGCTGTCATGCGATCAGCCTACGCTTCGATCGGAGCGGCGGGGTCGAGGAAGCGGTCGTATCCCTCTTCCTCGAGGCGATCCGCGAGTTCGGGTCCGCCCTCTTCCACGATCTTCCCTGCGACGACGACGTGCACGAAGTCGGGGCGGATGTAGCGGAGGATGCGCGTGTAGTGCGTGATGAGCAGCACACCGAGGCCGGTGGACTCCTTGGCGCGGTTGACGCCCTCGGAGACGATCTTCAGCGCGTCGACGTCGAGACCGGAGTCGGTCTCGTCGAGGATCGCGAACTTCGGCTTGAGCACCTCGAGCTGGAGGATCTCGTGGCGCTTCTTCTCGCCGCCGGAGAAGCCCTCGTTCACGTTGCGCTGAGCGAACTTCGGATCCATGCGAAGGTTGCCCATGGCAGCCTTGACGTCCTTGGTCCAGGAGCGGATCGAGGGCGCCTCGCCGTCGAGCGCGGTCTTCGCGGTGCGCAGGAAGTTGGTCACCGTGACCCCGGGGATCTCGACCGGGTACTGCATCGCGAGGAAGAGTCCCGCGCGTGCGCGCTCGTCGACCGTCATCTCGAGCACGTCCTGGCCGTCGAAGGTGATGGAGCCGGAGGTCACCGTGTACTTGGGGTGACCGGCGATCGTGTAGGCCAGGGTGGACTTGCCCGAGCCGTTCGGGCCCATGATGGCGTGGGTCTCGCCCGTGCTCATGGTGAGGGTGATTCCGTTGAGGATCGGGGTGGTCCCCGCCTCGGTCTCAACCGTGACGTGCAGGTCGCGGATCTCGAGAACAGACATTCAGACTTCCTTCGTGACAGTCGGGTCGATGAGCACGTCGTCGCCGTCGATCTCGACGACGTAGACAGGGACGGGCTCGAAAGCAGGGAGGTTCTGGGGCTTGCCGGTGAGCAGCGAGAACGCGGAGCCGTGAGCCCAGCATTCGACCGTGTCACCCTCGACGAAGCCCTCGGACAGGGAGATGTCACCGTGCGTGCAGGTGTCGCCGATCGCGTGGATGACGCCCTCGGAGTCCTTGATGACGGTGATGGGAACGCCGGCGGGATCGACCCGCAGAGGCGTATCGGTCTCGAGATCGGCGACGCCGCAGACGCGTTCGGCGCTCACGCGCTCACCTCCGCGAGCTCCGTCTCGATAGCGGCGAGCAACTCGCCCTCGAGGGCGGGGATGCCGAGGCGCTGCACGATGTCGGTGAGGAAGCCGAGCACGACCAGGCGGCGTGCCTCCTCCTCGGTGATGCCGCGTGCCTGCAGGTAGAACAGCTGCTCGTCGTCGAAGCGACCGGTGGCGCTGGCGTGGCCCGCGCCCAGGATGTCGCCCGTCTCGATCTCGAGGTTCGGGATCGAATCCGCGCGCGCACCCTCGGTGAGCACCAGGTTGCGGTTCGCCTCGTACGAATCGGTGCCCGTCGCGTCCTTGCCGATCAGCACGTCGCCAATCCAGACGCTGTGCGCACCTTCGCCCTGCAGCGCACCCTTGTACAGCACGTCGCCCTTGGTGTGTGCGCCCTTGTGATGCAGGTAGACCTGGCTCTCGAGGTGCTGCCCCGCGTCCGCGTAGGACAGACCGTAGAGGTATCCCTCCGCGCCGTTCCCCGCGAGTTCGACATTCGGGTTCACGCGGACGATGCCGCCCCCGAAGCTGACCACGAAGTGCTTGAGGGTCGCGTCGGCGCCGACACGGGCCTGGTGGGCCGCCGTGTGGATCGCCTCGTCCTGCCACTGCTGCAGGCTCACCACGGACAGCGTGGACCCGTCGCGAGCGATGATCTCGACGTTCTGCGCGTACTGCGCCGCGCCCGTGTGCCGGAGCACCACTGTGGCCGAGCTGTGCTCGAGCGCCTCGATCACGATGTGCGCGTCGGCGCGACGGTCGGCTCCGAGTCCTGCGATCTCGAGGAGGATCGGCTCTGCGACCTCTTCCTCCCGCGGGATCCGGATGTGCAGCGCGTCCTTCGCGCCCTGCCACGCCACCGCCGCAGTCACGTCCTCGGCGAGGAAGACCTCGCCACGGGGCGCGTCGGCGGCCGTGAGGGGCGCGGCGAGATACTGCTCACCCGAGGTGAACGTGTAGCTCACGCCGTCGTTCGCCTCCGACACCGCGAAGAGCGGGGCGAGCTTCGCCACAGGGGTGTGCTTCCAATTGACCTCGCGACCGGAGGGAGAACCGAAGTCGGCCGGCTCGAAGGAGTGCGGCCGCTCGGAACGCGTCTGCACCGGTACGAATCCAGCATCGGCCACCTGAGCGGCGGGGTCCACATGGGCGTTGTCGTGCTGCGCCTCGACGGGCGCGGTCGTAGGGGCCGTCACTAGCCGACACTTCCAATCATCGTCAGAGGGACGGTCATCCCACACTGCCTTCCATGCCCATCTCGATGAGCTTGTTCAGTTCCATCGCGTACTCCATCGGCAGCTCGCGCGCGATCGGCTCTATGAAGCCGCGCACGATCATCGCCATAGCCTCGTCCTCCGGCATGCCTCGGGACTGCAGGTAGAAGAGCTGCTCCTCGCTGACCTTCGACACCGTAGCCTCGTGGCCGAGCTGCACGTCGTCGACGCGGATGTCGATCGCCGGATACGTGTCGCTGCGCGATTTGGTGTCGACCAGCAGCGCGTCGCAACGCACCGTGTTCGCGGAGTGGTGCGCGTTGGCGTCCACTCGCACCTCGCCGCGGTAACCGGCACGACCGCCACCGCGGGCGATCGACTTCGAGACGATCGACGACTGCGTGTACGGCGCCATATGGATCATCTTCGCGCCGGCATCCTGGTGCTGACCGGGACCCGCGAAGGCGACCGACAGGGTCTCGCCCTTGGCGTGCTCGCCCATCAGGTAGATCGACGGGTACTTCATCGTCACCTTGGAGCCGATGTTGCCGTCGACCCACTCCATCGTGGCGCCCTCGTGGGCGACCGCGCGCTTGGTGACGAGGTTGTAGACGTTGTTCGACCAGTTCTGGATCGTGGTGTACCGAACGCGGGCGTTCTTCTTCACGATGATCTCGACGACGGCCGAGTGCAGCGAGTCAGACTTGTAGATCGGCGCCGTGCAGCCCTCGATGTAGTGCACGTAGCTGTCTTCGTCCGCGATGATCAGGGTCCGCTCGAACTGGCCCATGTTCTCGGTGTTGATGCGGAAGTACGCCTGCAGCGGGATCTCGACATGCACGCCCTTGGGCACGTACACGAACGATCCTCCCGACCAGACGGCGGTGTTCAGGGCGGCGAACTTGTTGTCGCCCGCCGGGATCACGGTGCCGAAGTACTCCTCGAAGAACTCGGGATGCTCGCGCAGGGCCGTGTCGGTGTCCATGAAGATGACGCCCTGCTGCTCCAGGTCCTCGCGGATCTGGTGGTACACGACCTCCGACTCGTACTGCGCGGCGACGCCGGCGACGAGACGCTGGCGTTCGGCCTCGGGGATGCCGAGGCGCTCGTACGTCTCGCGGATCTCAGCAGGAAGGTCTTCCCAGGACTGCGCCTGCTTCTCCGTCGAGCGGACGAAGTACTTGATGTTGTCGAAGTCGATCTCGCTGAGGTCTGCACCCCAGGTGGGCATCGGCTTGCGGCCGAAGAGCTGGTACCCCTTGAGGCGGGTCTTCAGCATCCATTCGGGCTCGTGTTTGAGAGCCGAGATCCCGCGGACCACCTCTTCAGAGATCCCGCGCTTGGCGATGGCTCCAGCCGCATCTTCGTCATGCCAGCCGAATTCATACACCCCCAGGCTTTCGAGCTCCGGGCGGTCGATCAGCACATCCGACATCACACACTCTCCTTTTAGGTCCCAAACGGTGTCATCCGCCCCGACACACTTGATCCCCGTCGAGTCTGCGGGAGCGGGTGCCGCTGGTGGGCCCTCATCACCGGCGCTTCCATCGCGCCTAAACTGTCAGGGATGAGTACCGCAGTCTCGCGGCCATCCCAACATCCCGATTCTACAGGTTCCCTCTGACATCCGGGCCGCCGTGTCTGCGTCCAGAGGGTTCCGGAGGTGCCATGCCCGACGCAGCCGCTCCCGAATCCACCGCGACCGACGCCGGATTCCTGGGTCGAGTCCAGATTCTTGGTCCTCGTGCCTTCGGAACGCCGTTGCGGGTCCTCGCCTGGCTGTCGTTCCTCGCCGAGGTCGTGATCATCGGCACCGGGGGCGCAGTACGCCTCACCGGGTCGGGACTCGGATGCTCGGAGTGGCCCCTGTGCACGCCCGATTCCCTCGTGCCGATCTACGCCGACCAGGGCGTGCACGGCCTGATCGAATTCGGCAACCGCACGATGACGGGCGTGGTCGGACTCCTCGCACTCGCAGTCCTGCTGCTGACGCTGCACGCGATCGGCGGACGCCGCCTCCTCGTGCGCGCCCTGTGGTTCGCGCTCGGCGGCATCGTCCTCGCCGTCGTGGTCTACATCGCCTCCGCGGCGATGGGTCCCGTCCTCGGTGCGGCTCTGATGTCCACGGCGCTGCTGCTCTCGGTTCTCGCCGGCGCCGTCGACTCCCTGCGCCGTACGACCCGGCGCCGCGATCTCGCGGTGCTCGCCTGGGTGACGCTGGTCGGGATCATGATGCAGGCCGTCGTCGGCGGGTTCGCGGTGATCAGTGATCTGAATCCGTTCATCGTCGGCTTCCACTACACGTCCTCTCTGCTGCTCGTGTGCGTGACCGCCGCCTATCTCGTGCGCATGTACGCCGAGCCCGGCCGGCGTGAAAGCGCGGTGCCGACGTGGTTCGCGGTCGTGTCTCATGTGACAGGGGTCGCGCTGGCCGCGACCATCTTCTTCGGCGTTCTCACGACGGGCAACGGACCGCACTCGGGCGACGCGAACATCGAGCGCGTGGGCTTCGACGCCACGATTCTCGCCCACGTGCACTCATGGCCCGGCTACATCCTCGCGACCCTGGTCTCCGTGCTCACGGTCGCTGCGTGGATGCTCAGGCTGAGGCCGCGCAGGTGGCTCCTGGCCCTCGTCGTCGCGATCCTCGTGCAGGTGGGCGTCGGCGTATGGCAGGCCAGAGAGGGACTCCCCGAGATCCTCGTCGGGATCCACATGATCCTGGCCTCGCTCTCCGCTGCGGCGTACACCGTCGTCGTGCTGAACCTCAAGCGCCCGGTGGCGGAGCACAGCTGAGCGGCTCAGCCGACGCATAGCTCGCTCATCGGCGACGCCATGATCCGTCCGCCACAGTGGCGGACATGAACAAGTCCCTCACCCGCAGCATCGGTTTCTGGCTGCTCATCGTCCTGTCCCTCGCCTCCGGAGTCGTCGGGGGCTGGCTGGTCAACTCTCAGCTGACCACGATGACGGCCAAGCTCCTCGACCAGACCGCGACCGGCGTCGAGGTCTACGTCGGTCAGTCGCTCGCGGTGCTCGGCTCCGTCCTCGTCGGCGCGGGCATCCTCGGCATCCTCATCGCCCTGGCGCTCGTCGCCGTGCGCTCGATCATCCCGGCCGCCGCTCCGGCGCCGTTGGAGCCGATCGACTGGAGCACGCCCGCCGCCGACGCCCCGCTGGATGAGGCCGCAGAGCGCACGACTGCGGCGGAGGCCGACCCCGAGGTCGTGGACGAATCCGCCCCCGTCACGGACCCGGCTGCCGACGCCGACAGCGAGCTCGCCGACACGCGTCGCAGCTGACACGCGTCGCAGCTGACACAGACAAAGAGGCGGGACTCATCGATGTCGATGAGTCCCGCCTCTGTCTCTTCTCAGTACGACAACAGCCTTCAGAAGGGCAGCAGCGGGTCGATCGCGACCGCGACGAAGATGAGCGTCAGGTAGGTGATCGAGGCGTGGAAGACCCGCATCGGCCGCGCCTCGCCACCGCGCACGGCCCGGTTGTAGAGACGGTGCGATTCGTAGATGAACCAGCCGCCGAAGACGAGAGCCGACACGGTGTAGACCAGGCCCATGCCCGCGATCGGCACGAGGAGCAGCGAGCAGGCGACCGTTGCCCACGCGTACAGGATGACCTGCAGGCCGACCTGCGACGCGTTGCGCGTGACGCCGAGCATCGGCACGTCGACGTCGTCGTAGTCGTCCTTGTACTTCATCGACAGCGGCCAGTAGTGCGGCGGCGTCCAGAGGAAGATGAGGGCGAACAGGATGAACGCGGGCCAGTCCAGGGACCCGGTGACCGCCGCCCACCCGATCAGCACGGGGAAGCACCCCGCGATGCCGCCCCAGATGATGTTCTGCTCGGTGCGCCGCTTGAGGATGATCGTGTAGATCACCACGTAGAAGAAGATCGCGGATGCCGAGAGCACGGCTGCAAGCCAGTTGGTCGTGGCCCAGAGCCACACCGTCGAGAGGATCGCAAGCGTCCACGAGAAGATGAGCGCGCCTCGCGGGGTGATCTCGCCGGTCACGAGCGGCCGGTTCTCGGTGCGGTGCATGTGCGCGTCGATGTCGCGGTCGAGATACATGTTGAACGCGGCCGCGGATCCCGCGCTCATCGATCCGCCGATCACCGTCGCGAGAACCAACCAGAGGTCCGGCATCCCGCCCTGGGCGAGGAACATGACGGGGACCGTGGAGACCAGCAGAAGCTCGAGCACTCGCGGTTTCGTGAGGGCGACATAGGCCTTCACCGTGCGACCGATGGACTTCTTCACAACGGTCTGATCAGACATCGTCGAGATCTCGATCGCCTCCTCAGCGCATGCATAGACAGCCCTTTCAGTCTACGACACCCGTCGACGCCTCCCCGCCGTCGCCCGTGTTCTCACATCGGAATTCTGAGCGAGGTGAAGCGTTGTAAGACGATGTAACGAGGTGACACGCAGCGCTATGCTGAAATCACTCGCGCGCCCGGCGCTCAAGCATCCCCATCCGTATCGTTGCGGACCGCGACAGTGCAATCCGGGCGCTCTCGAACTGTTGGAGAAGGGCTTCACCGTGTCGGAATTGCAGTGGGAAGAGATCGATCGGCGCGCGGTGGACACCGCACGCATTCTGGCTGCGGATGCCGTGGAGAAGGTCGGCAACGGCCACCCCGGCACCGCGATGAGCCTGGCGCCGGCGGCCTACCTCCTCTACCAGCGGGTGCTGCGTCATGACCCGACAGACACCGACTGGCTCGGCCGAGACCGCTTCATCCTGTCTGCGGGTCACTCCTCCCTCACCCAGTACGTCGAGCTGTACCTCGGCGGCTTCGGGCTCGAGCTCGACGATCTGAAGGCGCTGCGCACATGGGGCTCCCTCACCCCCGGGCACCCCGAGTACGGTCACACCAAGGGCGTCGAGATCACCACGGGGCCGCTCGGCCAGGGCCTGGCTTCGGCCGTCGGCTTCGCGTACGCCTCGCGCTACGAGCGCGGTCTGTTCGACCCCGAGGCGGCGGCCGGCACCAGCCCGTTCGACCACTTCATCTACGTCATCGCCGGCGACGGCGATCTGCAGGAGGGTGTGACCAGCGAGGCGTCCTCGCTCGCCGGACACCAGCAGCTCGGCAACCTCATCGCGATCTACGACTCGAACCAGATTTCCATCGAGGACGACACCAACGTCGCCTTCACGGAAGACGTCGCTAAGCGCTACGAGTCGTACGGCTGGCAGGTTCAGGTCGTCGACTGGAAGAAGAGCGGCGAGTACGTCGAAGACGTCGCCGAGCTCCACGCCGCCATCGAGGCCGCGCAAGGCGAGACCTCCAAGCCGTCGCTGATCATCCTGAAGACGATCATCGGCTGGCCGTCGCCCGGCAAGCAGAACTCGGGCAAGATCCACGGCGCCGCCCTCGGCGCCGACGAGCTCGCCGCGACCAAGAAGGTCCTGGGCTTCGACCCCGAGCAGCACTTCGCCGTCGCCGACGACGTCATCGCCCACACCCGCGGGCTCGCAGCCCGCGCAGCCGAGGCCCGCGCGGCCTGGCAGGAGTCCTTCGACGCCTGGGCCGCCGCCAACCCCGAGCGCAAGGTGCTGCTCGACCGCCTCGAAGCGGGCGAGCTCCCGGCCGACATCGACTCGGCTCTCCCCGTGTTCGAGGCCGGCAAGGACGTGTCGACCCGCGCCGCATCCGGCCAGGTCATCAACGCCCTCGCCGCCGAGCTCCCCGAGCTGTGGGGCGGATCGGCCGACCTCGCCGAGTCCAACCTCACCACGATCAAGGACGCGAAGTCCTTCATCCCCGCCGAGTGGTCGACCCACGAGTGGTCGGGCAGCCCTTACGGCCGCGTGCTGCACTTCGGCATCCGCGAGCACGCGATGGGCGCGATCGTCAACGGCATCAAGCTGCACGGTCCGACACGTCCGTTCGGCGGCACCTTCCTCATCTTCAGCGACTACATGCGCCCCCCGGTGCGGCTCGCCGCGCTGATGGACATCCCCAGCATCTTCGTGTGGACGCACGACTCCGTCGCCCTCGGCGAGGACGGCCCCACGCACCAGCCGGTCGAGCAGATCGCGACCCTGCGCGCGATCCCCAACTTCACGCTCGTGCGCCCGGCCGACGCGAACGAGACCGCGGCGGCGTGGCTGGAGATCCTCCGGCGCAACGGCGGCCCCTCGGGCATCGCGCTGACCCGTCAGAACATCCCGGTGTTCGCACGTGGTGAGGGCGCTGCATCCGGCGAGGTCTTCGCCTCGGCGTCGAACACGGCCCGCGGCGCCTACGTCCTCGCCGAGGCGCCGAACGGCACCCCCGACGTCATCATCGTGGCGACCGGCTCCGAGGTGCAGCTGGGCGTCGACGCCCGTGCGGCTCTCGCCGCCGAAGGCGTGAACGTCCGTGTGGTCTCCGCCCCGTCGCTGGAGTGGTTCGCCGAGCAGGACGAGGCCTACCGCGAGTCGGTGCTGCCGGCATCCGTCACCGCCCGTGTGTCCGTCGAAGCGGGCTCCGTCCTCAGCTGGCGCGGCATCGTGGGCGACCGCGGCCGCTCCGTCGGCATCGACCACTTCGGCGCATCCGCCGACTACAAGACCCTGTTCCGCGAGTTCGGCATCACGACCGAGGCCGTCATCGCCGCCGCCCGCGAGACCCTGGCCGCACAGGCCAATTGATCAAGGAGTCACGACAATGAGCACCCCCACCGCAGATCTCGCAGCCGCCGGCGTCAGCATCTGGCTCGACGACCTCTCTCGCGCCCGCATCAACTCCGGCAACCTGACCGAGCTGATCGAGACGCGCAACGTCGTCGGCGTCACCACGAACCCGACGATCTTCGCGAACGCGATCACCAACCCCGACGACACGTCGTACGACGCGCAGGTCACCGAGCTCGCCGCATCCGGCGCGACCGCGGAGGAGGCCGTGTTCGCGGCCACGACGCAGGACGTCGCCGCAGCACTCGACGTGTTCCGTCCCGTCTGGGAGGCGTCGAACCACGTCGACGGCCGCGTCTCGATCGAGGTCTCCCCCGATCTCGCACACGACACCGAGGGCACCGTGGCGCAGGCCAAGGAGCTCTGGGCGAAGGTCGACCGTCCGAACCTGCTTGTCAAGATCCCCGCGACGAAGGCCGGTCTTCCTGCCATCGCCCAGGCGATCGGCGCCGGCATCAGCGTCAACGTCACGCTGATCTTCAGCCTGGAGCGCTACGCCGAGGTCATCGACGCGTACCTGACGGGTCTCGAGACCGCGAAGGCCGCGGGCATCGACCTGTCGACCATCGAATCCGTCGCCTCGTTCTTCGTGTCGCGCGTCGACACCGAGACCGACAAGCGCCTGTCGGCGATCGGCACCCCCGAGGCCGAGGCTCTCAAGAGCAAGGCCGGCCTCGCGAACGCCCGTCTCGCATACGAGCTCTACGAGCAGACCTTCGCAGGCGACCGCGCCAAGGCTCTCCTCGAGGCCGGCGCCAACCTGCAGCGCCCGCTGTGGGCGTCGACCGGCGTGAAGGACCCGGCTCTGCCCGACACGCTCTACGTCACCGAGCTGGTCGCGCAGGGCGTCGTCAACACGATGCCCGAGAAGACGCTCGAGGCCACGTTCGACCACGGCGTGGTCACCGGTGACACCATCACGGGCGGCTATGAGGAGGCTCGCGCGGTCTTCGCCGGACTCGCGGAGCTCGGCATCGACTTCGCCGATGTCACCCAGGTTCTCGAGGATGAGGGCGTCGCCAAGTTCATCGATTCGTGGCACGATCTGCTCACCCAGGTCAAGGAAGGGCTCGAGGCGCAGCGATGACATTCGCGCTGCACGCGTCGGGCGCGGCCAAGGCCGCCATCGACGAGACCGTTCCCGGTCTGGTGCACGACCTCGTGGCCTCCCGCATCACGAACGGCGATGCCACGCTGTGGGGTGCGGATGCCGAGGCCGAGGCCTCCGTCCGGCTCGGGTGGGTCGAAGCCGTGACGGTCTCTCGCCCGCTCGTGGCGGAGATCGTCGCGCTGCGCGAGGAATTCGCTCGGAAGGGCGTCACGCGCGTCGTGCTCGCCGGAATGGGCGGGTCTTCGCTCGCGCCGGAGGTCATCGCGCAGACCGCACGTCTCGAGCTGACGATCCTCGATTCGACTGCTCCTGGGCAGGTGCTCGCGGCCCTCGACGACGGCATCGAGAACACGGTTCTCGTCGTCTCGTCGAAGTCGGGATCCACGATCGAGACCGACTCGCAGCGGCGCACGTTCGAGGCCGCGTTCCGTGATCTCGGGATCGACCCGGTGGAGCGGATCGTGGTCGTCACCGACCCGGGCTCCCCTCTCGACGTGTCGGCGCGAGCAGCTGGCTATCGCGTGTTCAACGCCGATCCGAACGTGGGCGGACGCTATTCCGCGCTCACCGCGTTCGGCCTCGTGCCCTCGGGGCTCGCAGGCGTCGACGTCGCCGAACTCCTCGACGAAGCAGAGGCCTCTCTGCTCGAGGTCGCGGTCGATTCGGCCGAGAACCCTGCCCTGCGTCTCGCCGCCGCCATCGCGGCCACGAGTCCTCGCCGCGACAAGCTGGGGCTCGTCACCGACGGCACGCACATCGAAGGGCTGCCCGACTGGATCGAGCAGCTGATCGCCGAGTCCACCGGCAAGCAGGGCACCGGGATCCTTCCCGTCGTCCTTCTTCCGGTCTCTCCCGAGCTCGACGCCACGCCGACCGATCTGCAGATCGTCAGGCTGGTGGACGACGCGAACGAGTTCCATCTGCGCGAGCAGCACCCCGGTGAGATCCTCGTCTCGGGCACGCTGGGTGCGCAGTTCATCGTGTGGGAGTACGCGACGGCCATCGCCGGTCACTTGCTCGGCATCAACCCCTTCGACCAGCCCGACGTCGAATCGGCGAAGGTCGCAGCCCGCGGTCTGCTCGACGTGCGGCCGGAACCCACGGCACCGGTCTTCGTCGAGAACGGCGTCGAGGTCCGCGTCTCGGATGCCGCCCTCGCAGCGTCAGGAACGGTCGAGGGCGTCCTCGACGCGCTCTGGGCACGTCTGGGCGAAGACGGCTACGTCTCGATCCAGGCCTACGTGAACCGCATCGACGTCCCGCAGCTGCAGGGCCTCCGAGAGCTCGTCGCCGCGGACGCGGGGCGACCGGCCACGTTCGGGTGGGGACCCCGCTTCCTGCACTCCACCGGCCAGTACCACAAGGGCGGCCCCGCACAGGGCGTGTTCGTGCAGATCCTCGAGCGGACGGACGTCGATCTCGAGATCCCCGACCGCCCGTTCACGTTCGGTCAGCTCATCCAGGCGCAGGCCGCGGGCGACGCGGCCGTTCTCGCCGATCATGGCCGTCCGGTCGTCACGCTGACGATCACCGACTCGTCGGCTGACGTCCTCACCCTTTTCGAAGCAGCCCAGAAGTAACAGCCAGGAGAATCCCCCACCGATGTCTGTTCCCATCTCGCGCGGGCACAACCCGCTGCGCGACCCTGACGATCGTCGCCTCAACCGGATCGCAGGGCCCAGCGCCCTCGTGATCTTCGGTGTGACCGGTGATCTCTCGCGCAAGAAGCTCATGCCCGCGGTCTACGACCTCGCCAACCGCGGCCTGCTGCCGCCCGGATTCGCCCTCGTCGGGTTCGCCCGCCGGGACTGGGAGGATCAGGACTTCGCGAAGGTCGTCTACGACGCCGTCAAGCAGCACGCCCGCACGCCGTTCCGCGAGGAGACCTGGGAGCAGCTGCTCCAGGGGATCCGGTTCGTCTCGGGCGAGTTCGACAACCCGGCATCCTTCGCCAAGCTCCGGGAGACCGTCGACCAGCTCGACACCGAGCGCGGCACCATGGGAAACCACGCCTTCTACCTGTCGATCCCGCCGAAGTCCTTCGCGGTGGTCGCGCAGCAGCTCAAGGACTCGGGACTCGTCGGCGAGGATCAGGGCGAGGACCGCTGGCGCCGCGTCGTCATCGAGAAGCCCTTCGGTCACGACCTCGAATCCGCTCGCGAGCTGAACGAAGCCCTCGAGGTCGCGTTCTCGGCCGACTCGATCTTCCGCATCGACCACTACCTCGGCAAGGAGACGGTCCAGAACATCCTGGCGCTGCGCTTCGCGAACGAGCTGTACGAGCCGATCTGGAACCGCAACTACGTCGACCACGTGCAGATCACGATGGCCGAGGACATCGGCGTCGGCGGCCGCGCCGGCTACTACGACGGCGTGGGCGCTGCCCGTGATGTCATCCAGAACCACCTTCTGCAGCTCCTCGCCCTCACGGCGATGGAGGAGCCCATCAGCCTCTCGGCCGAGCATCTGCGGGCTGAGAAGGAGAAGGTGCTCGCGGCCGTGCACGTGCCGGACGACCTGGCGCTCGCGACCGCCCGCGGGCAGTACGCCGGCGGCTGGCAGGGCGGCGAGAAGGTGACCGGCTTCCTCGACGAGGAGGGCATGGACCCGGAGTCCGCCACCGAGACCTATGCCGCGATCAAGCTCGAGATCGACACGCGCCGCTGGTCGGGCGTGCCGTTCTACCTGCGCACCGGCAAGCGTCTCGGCCGCCGCGTGACCGAGGTCGCCGTCGTGTTCAAGCGCGCTCCGGAGCACCTGTTCGGCCGCAGCAACACCTCGGAACTCGGGCAGAATGCGCTCGTCATCCGCGTGCAGCCCGACGAGGGCGTCACGCTCCGCTTCGGCTCCAAGGTCCCCGGCAACGGCACCAACGTGCGTGACGTGACGATGGACTTCGGCTACGGCCACGCCTTCACCGAGGCGAGCCCCGAGGCGTACGAGCGGCTGATCCTGGACGTCCTGCTGGGCGACCCTCCCCTGTTCCCCCGCCACGAGGAGGTCGAGCTCTCCTGGAAGATCCTCGACCCGGTGGAGAAGTTCTGGGCCGCAGAGGGCGGTCCTGTCGAGCAGTACGCATCCGGTTCCTGGGGCCCGGCATCCGCCGACGCCCTGCTGGCCCGCGACGGACGAGTCTGGAGACGACCGTGATCATCGACCTTCCCGACACGACCGTCAGCCAGGTCGCGAAGAACCTCGTCAAGGCGCGCGAAGAGGGCGGCGTGGTCGCCCTCGGGCGCGTGCTCACCTTGGTGATCTCGGCGCGCAACGGCGTCGCCGAAGCCGCCATCGACGCTGCGAACGACGCCTCTCGCGAGCACCCCATGCGGGTGATCGTGCTCACGACCGGTGACGGCGAGTCCCGTCTCGACGCGCAGATCCGCGTCGGCGGCGACGCCGGGGCGAGCGAGGTCGTCGTGCTCCGCGCATACGGCGAAGCCGCCAGCAACGAGGAGAGCCTGATCACCGGTCTCCTGCTGCCTGACGCGCCCGTCGTCGCCTGGTGGCCCGAGGACGCGCCGGCCGCGCCATCGGCGTCGCCCCTCGGACGCATCGCACAGCGCCGGATCACGGATGCCGCGACGGCGTCCGACGTGCGCGAGCGCCTGGACCTTCTGGGCGCGACGCACGCACCCGGCGACACGGACCTCGCCTGGACTCGTCTCACGCACTGGCGTGAGCAGCTCGCCGCCGTGCTCGACCAGCCGCCGTTCGACGAGGTCACGGCCGTCGAGGTCCGCGGGGCCTCCGCGTCGCCCTCGACGGCGCTGCTCGCCGCGTGGCTGCAGATGGCTCTCGACGTGCCGGTGCGCTGGTCGTACGAAGATCCGGAGAACTGGCAGGAGGGCATCAAGTCCGTGCGGCTCACGCGCGCAGCGGGAGACATCCTGCTCGAGCGTCCGGCGCCTGGCATCGCGGTGCTCACGCAGCCCGATCAGCCGAACCACGACCTGCATCTGCCGCGGCGCACTCTCCGGGAGTGCCTCGCGGAGGAGCTGCGTCGCCTCGACCCCGACGTCCTGTACGGTCGAGTCATCACCGAGGGCTGGGAGAAGCTGGGTCCGCCCGAGACAGGAGAATGATGTCGATGCAGGCAGCGCCCGCAGAGAAGCGGGTCGTCGTCGAACCCACCCCGGCCGCACTCGCGGCCAGAGTGGCTGACAGGTTCATCACGCGTCTGCGTGCTCGCACGCGCAGCGGCCGTGTCGCCCATATCGCCTTGACCGGCGGTTCCATGGGCGGTTCGGTGCTGCGCGCCGTCGCGGAGAATCCGCGTTCGGCGGGCATCGACTGGTCGCTCGTGCACTTCTGGTGGGGTGACGAGCGCTACGTTCCGCGCGACCACGCCGATCGCAACTCCGTGCAGTCCCGCGAGGCCCTGCTGGATCGCATCGACGTGCCCGCCGAGAACGTGCACGAGGTCGCCGGGCCCGACAGCGGACTCGGTCTCGACGAGTCGGCCGCGGCGTATGCCGCGGAGCTCGCCCGTTTTGCAACCGACGAGAACCCGTGGCCGACCTTCGCCGTCTGCTTCCTCGGAGTCGGCCCCGACGGGCACATCGCCTCGCTCTTCCCCGATCGCCCCGAGGTGACGGTGACGGATGCCGCGGTGCTTCCCGTGCGGGACTCGCCCAAGCCTCCGCCCGAACGTGTCACGCTCACGCGCCCCGTCCTGAACTCGTCGAAGCGGGTATGGCTCGTCATCACGGGCGCCGACAAGGCCTCCGCTCTCGGGCTCGCCCTTGCAGGGGCGAGCTACACAAGCGTGCCGGCAGCAGGCGCGAAGGGCCGCAAGCGCACGGTGTTCTTCGTCGACGAGGCCGCGGCCTCAGAGGTCTCCCCCGACCTGATCGACCCGGCCTACTGAGCTACTGGGGCCCTGACCTACTGGGCACTGAGCCCTAGTGGCACTGGGAGCTACTGGGGCCCTGAGCCTGTCGAAGGGCCGGCACTCGAGCCCCGCTCGATGCCGAGGTCCTGGCTCTCGCTGAGCACCTGAGGGTGATAGCGGGCCAGCCCGACGACGCCGAAGACGGCGATCGCGCCGGCGAGGCCGAAGATCGCCAGCACCCAGCCGGGGGCGGCCGCGGCCTCGCCCAGCACGAGCATGCCGATCAGCACGGCGACCATCGGGTCGACAACGGTGAGGCCGGCGATCACGAGGTCGGGCGGACCCGAGCCGTAGGCGGTCTGCACGAAGTACGCGCCGACCGCGGATGCCGCGACGAGAGCGATCACGCAGATCACCGTGATCCAGTCGAAGCTGCCGTTCTCGATGCGGTTGATCGTCGCCTTCGCGAGCGTGGCGACGAAGCCGTAGAGGATGCCGGCGCCGATCACGTAGAACAGCGCCCGCATCCGGTGGCGCAGGACGAGCCAGGCGGCGCCGAGCGCGATGATCACGACCAGCAGGATCGCCAGGATCGTGAACAGCTCGATGTCGCCGATGGCCTTCTCGGTCGCGAACACTGCGGCGAAGGAGACGAAGAGGAAGATGCCGCCGACGCAGCACACGATGGCTGTGATCGACTGCTTGGTGGGCGTGTGACCCGACACCCGGGCGTTGAGGAGGGTCGTGATGACCAGGGCGATCGCCCCGAGCGGTTGCACGACGATCAGGGGCGCCACAGCCAGTGCCGAGAGCTGGCACACGATCGCCAGGGCGAGCATCAGCGTTCCGATCAACCAGGACGGCCGGGCCAGAAGGCGCTTGAGCTGATCGAAGGTGAGGCCGGACGCAGCATCCGAACCGCTGAGCTGCTCGACCTTCTCGACGCCTCGGTGCTGGTACTGCGCGCCCAGCGACATGAAAACGGCACCGGCCAGAGCCAGCGGGATGCCGAGCAGGAGCTTGGGGTTGTTGAAGACGCCGACGAGCTGCTCGCTCACGTCCTCGCTGCTCAGCCACACCGAAATGCTCACCCTACGACACTACCCGGCGCTTTCGCCCAAGTAGGGTTATGGCGTGGCTGTACTTCCGATTCGCATCATGGGCGATCCCGTCCTGCACTCCCCCGCATCTGCCGTCGATGGCATCACCGACGAGATCCGCTCGCTCGTGGCGGACATGTACGAGACCATGGACACGGCGCCCGGCGTCGGACTCGCCGCTCCGCAGGTGGGCGTGCCTCTGCGTATCTACACATACTCGTACGTGGACGACGACGACCAGCCCTGGCGCGGCGTTCTCATCAACCCCGAGCTGTGGATGGTGCCTCTGGAGCCGGGCGACCCGGATCCCGATCTCGAATCGGAAGGATGCCTGTCCTTCCCCGGTGAGCGCTTCCCGTTGCGTCGCTCAGAGCGCGTGCGCGTCACCGGCACCGATCTCGACGGCGGCCCCGTCTCGATCGACGTCGACGGATGGCGTGCGCGGATCATGCAGCACGAGTTCGACCATCTCGACGGCATCATCTACGTCGACCGGCTGTCGGACGGAGATTGGAAGACCGTGCAGAAGATCGCCCGCAAGCGCGGATGGGGCCGTCCCGGCGTCAGCTGGACGCCCGGGATCGACGACCTCGAGGGATGACTCTCCCAGCCTGATCAAAGGCATTTTCAAGTTGCATCACAGACTTCTGGCGAGATAGCGTCATATCTGTGGGTGCCTTCATGCGCCCGCGCACCATTGTCTCTGGAGGGGTACACATGATGAAACTGCGCACGCGTCGCGCACTTGCTCTCGCAGGTGCTGCGGCAGCACTGTCGCTCGCACTGACCGGCTGTAGCGCGCTGAACGGCATCCTCGGCGGCGGCTCGGGAGACGCCGACCGCGACGAGGAGTCCGGCCAGGTCACCGAGAGCTCGAACATCGACATCTTCGCGCTGAAGGTCGGCGACTGCAAGATGGAGAGCCCCGAGGGTCTGCTTTCCGACGCCGACGTCGTCCCCTGCGAAGAGCCGCACGATGAAGAGGTCTACTACGAGCTCAAGATGGACGACGGCGAGTTCTCCAGCGAGGCTGTCGACGCCGCTTCGCAGGAGTGCATCGGCGACGCCTTCACCAACTTCATCGGCATCGACTACAACTCGTCGACGCTCGAGGTCTACCCGATCACCCCGACCCAGGACACCTGGGACCAGCTGAACGACCGCGTCATCCAGTGCGTCGTCACGAACCCCGCCGGGCAGACCACCGGCTCGCTCGCGGGCACCGGTCTCTGAGCGACTTTCACACAGCAAGAGGAGAGGCCCTGCCAGTCGGCGGGGCCTCTTCTCTTGTCATACTGCGCTCGACCGACGCCGGAACAGCCGCCACCAGTGGGTGTCGACCACGATGGAGCCCAGCTTCGTTCCGATGCACAGACTCACGAACACGGCGAGAGCCGCGGCGACGGGGGCGACGTCGAACGACGTGATCGCCACGAGGCCGACGGTTCCCGGTACCAGCAGCAGGAACGCCGGCTGGAAAGTGATCGTGGCCGGAATCGCGAATGACGAGCGCTCGACGAGCCTCGCGATGATGAAGAGCACAGACGCTGTGGCGCCGGTCGCGATCGCGCTCCCGGCGAACGGTGCGATCAGCACCAGGAGGGCGTAGGCGACGCCCATCGCGGCGATGCTCACGGCGGTCAGCCGGTACCCGGCGCCGAACGCGATGCTGATGCCGATCGCGAGGGCTGCCACGCCCATCCAGCTGAACCCGGCCGACGGCAGCGATGCCCAGGCGGGGCCGGCGCTCAGCACCCCGCTGACGTCGGCGAGCAGGAACGCGGAGTCCTGGTCGATGATGAGTCCTATCCATGCGCTTCCGGCGGCGATCCCGGCAGCCATGAAACCCAACTGAACGATGCCGTAGACGAGCCGGGATGCACCCGAGACGACATCCGCCGCTGTGAGTTCGAGAAGTGCGTTCGTGACGAGAGCGCCAGGGACCAGGATTGCGATCGGCGCGCAGACGGCGAACAGCGGCACTGAGGAGTAGCCCAGCATCGCCGCCGATTCGCTCACGAGGACCGTCGACAGCAGCGCGACGAGAAAGGGCACGATCGCGGCAGCGGGTCGGATGCGCCGCAGCAGCACCGACAGCGCGCCCATCAGCCCCGCGACGACGGCCGCCACCAGAACCGCCCACCAGGGGCACCGGAACAGCACGGCCAGCCCGGCGGCGAGCAGAGTGTTGCCGGCGGTCCAGCGCACCAGGGGCATCCGCATCGTCGCACTTCTGATGCGCTGCTGCTCCGCGCCCAGCGCGTGCTCCAGCGTGATCCGACCGTCGCGCAGGCGGTGCATCATGCGGCTCACCATCGCGGACTGCCGGGTCGACAACGACGACGCGAAGCTCATCCTGAGGATCGAGCCCGCCTCGCCCGTGAGCGGCGACACGAACACCGCTTCCGGAAGAACGGCGAAGGAGAGCTCCTCCTCCGGCGCGATGCGCTCGCGGATCTCCTCGAGAGCGTCGCGTGCGTCGGTCGCCGAGAACCCTGCCTCGAGCAGGAGGGCGCCGAGCTGCGCGAACTGCGGGGATCGGGACATCCGCCAGGCCTTCATCGACTGGGGTGGGAAAGGGAGAACCCCCGGCCTTCATGCGAAGGCCGGGGGTCTTGGCTCCCCGGCTTGGACTCGAACCAAGAACCTGCCGGTTAACAGCCGGCTGCTCTGCCAATTGAGCTACCGAGGAATGTGCTCCGCTGCGCGGGCAACTCGTCAATCCTAGCAAATACTTTCGCGTGGTCGTGACACGGGCCACGCCTCGGGCGTGTCGAGCCACGGGGACGTCATGGCTGCGAATCCGCCTCGGCGTTCGGCGCCCAGAGCAGGTCCTTGCCGACACCCCGAGCGACGACGTGGCCACCTCTGAGCATGAGCGTCTCGGCGTTCAGCTCGCGGATGAAGTCGGCATCGTTCGTCACGAGAAGCGCCCCCATACCCAGCTCCTTGCGTCGACGGGTGATCGCGTCGAAGACCACCGGACGCACCTCGAGGTCGAGGTTCGCGAGGATCTCGTCGGCGATCAGAACACGCGGCTCGAGGACGAACGACCGAGCGATCGCCACACGCTGCCTCATGCCGGCACTGAGCTCATATGGGAACTTCGCGGCCGTCCCGAGTGGAAGATGCAGTTCGTCGAGCAGAGTAGCCACACGGATCGACAGGGCTTTGGTGTTCACCCGTCGTTCCCGCGCGAGGATCGGCTCGGCGATGACCTCCTGAACCGTGAGCCGAGGCGGCAGATCCGCTCCGGCGCCCTGCGGCACGAATCCGGTGCGGTAGGTCAGGACCCGATGCTTGCGCCCAGGACGCCTCACGTTCACGCCGCACACGTGTGCACTGCCGCCCACGATGCGCACGGACGGATCCGTGGAACCGGCAAGGGCCAGCACCAGCGACGACTTTCCCGACCCCGTGGGGCCGGCGACGCAGATCAGTCCGCCAGGTGAGAGCGAGAAGGTGACGCCGTCGACGGCCGGGGTCGGCGATCAGTGGCCTGCACGGTCGATCACCAGATCCGAGCAGTCGATCGCGTGCGTGGGGTCGTGCCGGCGGGACATGGTTCCATCCTGCCCTGCGCGCGGCGGCGGAACCCGTTACGACTCGGCGAAGCGCTGACGCTCGACGTCGAGATCGCGCAGGCGCATGCGCAGTGCGCGGCCTCCGTCGGAGTCGGCGGGCACGCGCTGCACCGCCCCCAGCAGCTCGTTCTTCTCATCGTCGAGGCTGCGCACGATGAGACGCCGACACAGATCTGTCGCCGATGCCACCGCACCGGCCTCGTCACGCGCCGGGAACGGCGTCATCAGCAGCTCGCCGCCGAGGGAGCGATAGGGCTCACGCACGGCGTTGACCGCCTCGGTCACCCACCCCGCCCTGGTGCGGTCGGGGGCGGATGCGACCGCTTCGCGCACGGCGTCGAGACCCGGCGTGCGAAATGCCGAGCTCAACGCCCTGCCCAACAGGCCCTGATCGACCTGGTGCCCGTACTGCAGCGCCCCCATCAGCGCATCGCGTTCCAGCGCGACCTCCGCCGATCGGGGCAGGCTCGCGAGCGTCACGGGCGCGAGCGCCGGCCCGCCTGAGGGCCCATCGCCGTGTGGCTGCTCGTGGCGGGGAGCATCGGGAGGAGCGGTGCGACCCGAGCGCCGCACCTCGCTGCGGACCTCGGTCGGGTCCATGCCGAGGCGGCGTGCGAGGACGCGCTCGTAGCCGGGACGCAGCAGCGGATCTTTGATCTCGGCGACGATGGGAGCCGCCGCACGCAGTGCGCCGACGCGGCCCTCGACCGTCGAGAGATCGAAACCCCCCAGCCTGCGGTCGATCGCGAACTCGAACATCGGCACCTTGGCATCCATGAGGGTGCGCACCGCGGCATCCCCCCGTTGCAGGCGCAGATCGCACGGGTCGAGTCCGTCGGGAGCCACAGCCACGAAGGTCTGCGCCTTGAACCGGTCGTCCTCGGTGAATGCGCGCAGGGCTGCCTTCTGCCCCGCTTCGTCGCCGTCGAAGGTGAACACCACCTCGCCCGAGGCGTTGTCGTCGCCCATCACCCGGCGCAGCACCTTGATGTGATCGGTGCCGAAGGCGGTTCCGCAGGTCGCGATCGCCGTCGTGAGACCCGCGAGGTGGCAGGCCATCACGTCGGTGTAACCCTCGACGACGACCACACGTCGCGGATCTCCGCGCGCGATGTCTTTCTTGGCCAGGTCGAGCCCGTACAGCACCTGCGCCTTCTTGTAGATGGGCGTCTCCGGGGTGTTCAGGTACTTCGGGCCCTTGTCGTCGTCGAACAGACGGCGGGCTCCGAATCCGATGGTCTGCCCCGACACGTCGCGGATGGGCCACACCAGGCGTCCGCGGAAGCGGTCGTACACGCCGCGCTGGCCGGTCGAGACGAGACCGGCGGTGCTGAGCTCGTCTCTCGTGAATCCCTGGGCGGTGAGCGCCTTCAGCATCCCGTCCCAGCCACGAGGGGCGAAGCCGACGCCGAAGTGCGCCGCCGCTCCCGCATCGAACCCCCGTTCGCCGAGGAACCGCCTGCCGGCTTCGGCATCAGGAGACAGCAGCTGCGCACGGAAGAACTCGGCCGCTGCGGTGTTCGCGGCGTAGAGCCGGGCCCGTCCGCTCGTCTCGGGCGCCGCCCCGCCGTCTTCGTAGTGCAGCGAGTAGCCGATGCGTCCGGCCAGCCGCTCGACGGCCTCGGTGAAGCTGACATGGTCGATCTCACGCAGGAAGGAGTAGACGTCGCCCGACTCCCCGCAGCCGAAGCAGTGATAGTAGCCGACCTGCGGCCGCACGTGGAAGCTCGGGCTCTTCTCGTCGTGGAAGGGGCACAGACCCTTGAGCGATCCGACGCCGGCAGATTTCAGCGCGACGCGCTCTCCGACGATGTCGGCGATGTTCGTGCGCGCCTTCACCTCGTCGACATCGGCCTGACGGATGCGGGGCATCAGCGCACCTCGGCGACGGAGCGGCGCTCGGCCGGTGTCGCAGGGTGAGCCCCCGGGCGCGCGTGCCGTGGGCTCCAGATGCCTACCTCGGCGGGGTCGATCTCCCCGACCAGGCGGTTGTGCCAGTCGATCGCGCTCTGGTCCGTGAGGCTCGCGATCTGGTCGACCACGACCCTTGCACGTTCGGCATCGTTCGCCGCCGCCACGAAGTCCGCCGCGAACGCGGGTTCGAGCACGTCGGCGCCAGCCGACCACAGGGCATCGGTCGACCACAGGGAGTCAGCCAGACGCTTGAGCACGCGTCGCTGCTCCTTGTAGACGCCCTTGCGAGCGTCGATCGTGACGATCGCCTGGCCCATGATGCCCTTGAGCACCGCGATCTCGGTCTCGACGACGCGCGGCACGACGACGTGCGCGTTGTAGCGCACGAGCGCAGGCCCCGCGTACGCCTCCCGCGTGGCGGACACGGACGCGCGGGCGAACCGGCCGATGAAGTCGCTGGTGAGGTTCTTCAGCCGGGCGAGGTCCTGCCGGGAGCGGTTGAAGGAGTTCAACCACATCGGCAGCCCGGCGAGACGGTACAGCGAATCGGCGAGCTCGTCGCGGGTGAAGTCGTAGCCCACCCACTGCTGGATGCGGTCGATCAACGCCTCGTGCTCACGCGCGTCCGACAGCTGCGCGACGTCGACGTAGCCGTTCACGATCGCGTCTTCGAAGTCGTGCACCGAATAGCCGATGTCGTCGGAGAGATCCATGATCTCGGCCTCGATGCAGCGAAGCCGCCCCGGCGCCCCCTCGCGCATCCAGCGGAACACCGGCTCGTCATCGGGATAGACGCCGAACTTGAGGCGGCCGCCGGGGTCGGGAACCGGGCTGTCGGCAGTCCACGGGTACTTGCAGGTGGCGTCGAGGCTCGCGCGCGTGAGGTTCAGACCGACGGAGCGGTCGTCATCGTCGAGCACCTTCGCCTCGAGCCGGGTGAGGATGCGCAACGACTGTGCGTTGCCTTCGAAGCCGCCGATGTCCTCCGCCCATTCGTTGAGCGCCCGCTCTCCGTTGTGGCCGAACGGCGGATGGCCGAGGTCGTGGCTGAGGCACGCGGTGTCGACCACATCGGCCGAGACGCCGAGTGCGGTGGCGAGCTCGCGACCGACCTGGGCGACCTCGAGGGAGTGCGTGAGCCGGTTGCGCGCGAAGTCGGCGGTGCTGGCGGGGCTCAGCACCTGCGTCTTGGCGGCCAGACGACGCAAGGCCGCCGAGTGGAGCACGCGCGCGCGATCGCGCGCGAAGTCATCTCGCTCGGATCGGTGCGTCTCGGCGAAGTAGCGCTCGGCGTCGCGCGGGTCGTAGCCGTCGGTCCGCTGGGCGGCTGAGCCTGCCTGCAGATCAGCCGCCACTGTTCTCGATCTCCGCTCCGCGCATCATCTCCGACGTCGACTCGCCGATCTCCCGGGACTCGAGCCACTTGTCGGGCAGGGAGGTGCGCTTCGGTCGGCCCGCGCGACCGCGCTGCCCCTCGGCATCCGCCCCGGGGTAAGGCGCATCGCGATCGAGCTGGCCCACCAGATCGTCGATGTGCTGGAGGCTGGATGCCATCGCGAGTCCCGTGCGGATGTCGCCGCCGACCGGGTAGCCCTTGAAGTACCAGGCGACGTGCTTGCGCACGTCGCGGCATCCGTGATCCTCGTCATCGAAGAACTCGACGAGGAGTTCGGCGTGACGGCGGAAGGCGTCGGCGACGAACCCGAGGGTCGCGTCGACCGGCGTCGTCTCTGCGCCGAATGCCGCGGCGAGGTCGCCGAACAGCCACGGGCGGCCCAGGCAGCCGCGCCCGACGACGACGCCGTCGCAGTCGGTCTGCTCCATCATCCGCACGGCGTCCTCCGCAGACCAGATGTCGCCGTTCCCGAGAACGGGGATGCTGGTGACGGCCTGCTTGAGCTCGCCGATGGCGTTCCAGTCCGCGTGACCCGAGTAGTACTCGCCGGCGGTCCGTGCGTGCAGCGCGACTGCCGCCGCCCCCGCGTCTTCGGCGGCGCGGCCCGCCTCGATGAAGGTCAGGTGGTCGTGATCGATGCCCTTGCGCATCTTCACAGTGAGCGGGATGTCTCCCGCCGCCTTGACGGCCTGCGTGACGATGTCGGCGAAAAGACGGTTCTTCCAGGGCAGGGCCGCTCCCCCGCCACGACGGGTGACCTTGGGCACCGGGCATCCGAAATTCAGGTCGATGTGGTCGGCATGATCCTCGGCCACGATGATGCGGACCGCGTCGGCGATCGTCTTCGGGTCGACGCCGTAGAGCTGGATCGAACGCGGTGTCTCGGACTCGTGGTGGCGGATCAGGCGCATCGTGCTCTCGTTGCGCTCGACCAGTGCGCGCGAGGTGATCATCTCGCTTACGTACAGGACTGCTCCGTACTCGCGGCAGAGGCGACGGAACGCGGTGTTCGTGATGCCGGCCATCGGCGCGAGCACGACGGGCACGTCGAGGTCGATCGGTCCGATGCGGAGCGGGCGGGCGGGAGCGGTGGCGACAGTCATGACCCTTCCATTCTCCCAGACGCGGAGCCCATGGCGCCCCATCGACCTAAGCTGTGGATATGACCGATTCCGCAGTGCGCAGCATCCCCTTCGTCGACGCCCAGGGAGCGGAGAAGACGCTCGACGATCTCGGCGCCGACGTCGTCCTCGTCGTGAACGTGGCCTCGAAATGCGGCCTCACCCCCCAATACGAACAGCTCGAAGAACTGCAGCGTCGCTACGGTGACAAGGGCTTCAGCGTGGTCGGCTTCCCGTGCAACCAGTTCTTCGGACAGGAACCGGGTTCGGTCGAAGACATCCTCGAGTTCTGCTCGGTCACCTACGGCGTCACGTTCCCGATCAACGACAAGGTGAAGGTGAACGGCCGGAGCGCCGCCGAACTGTACAAGGCGCTCAAGGAGACTCCGGATGCCGGCGGCAAAGCCGGGCGGGTCGAGTGGAACTTCGAGAAGTTCCTCGTCTCCCCCGACGGATCGGTGCAGCGCTTCCGACCGAAGCAGACGCCGGACGACCCCGCCATCGTCGGAGCCATCGAGGCGGCGCTCTCCAGCGTCGGCTGATTGCGGGCGCTCTGACGCCCCTCCAGGTGAACGCGTGTTCACCTGGAGGTCAGATCGTCGCCACCTGCACTCCCTAGTCTCGCCGCGGCGAATCCCGCCGCACGACGAAGGAGACCAGGAATGCCCGATCGAATGCCGATGAGCCGACGCGCCGTCCTCACTGCCGGAGCGCTGGGCGCCCTGGGCGCCGCCCTGCCGGTGAGTGCCGCGCACGCCGATCCGGCGCCACCACCCGCTCCTGCCGCAGCCGCCGGCTCAGGCGCAGGGAAGCCGCGGCCTAACGCCCCGAAGCTGCGATTCCGCGCCGACGGGACGTTCAAGGTGGTGCAGTTCAACGACACTCAGGATGACGAGCAGACCGATCGACGCACGGTCGAGCTCATCGAGAAGATCCTCGACCAGGAGAAGCCCGATTTCGTCGTGATCAACGGAGACGTGATCTCGAGTGGCTGCGAGACCCGGCTCGCGGTGAAGCAGGCGATAAACAACGTCGTGTGGCCCATGGAGTCGCGCGGCATCCCGTGGGCCGTCACCTACGGCAACCATGACGAGGATTCCCTGCCCGAGTCGGGCGTAGACGAAGCGGGCATGCTCCAGATCTACCGCTCGTACGCCTGGAATCTGAACGCCGACAACGCCGCTGGTCTGACGGGCACGAGCAACACCCTCGTGCCGGTCGCCTCGTCGACGAAGAAGAACCGCGATGCGTTCGCACTGTGGATGATGGACTCGGGTCGCTACGCACCCGACGCGATCAACGGCCAGGACTTCTCGGGCTACCCCACGTGGGACTGGCTGCGCATGGACCAGGTCGCCTGGTATCGCGATCAGTCCACATCTCTCGAGCGACGCGGTGGCCGCAAGGTGCCAGGTCTCATGTTCATCCACATCGCGCTGTGGGAGCACCGCTTCATGTGGTGGGGAGGAGTCGACACCCGCACGGAGGCGGATGCCGCCCGCGGCAGGGCGCGCCACGGCATCGTCGGAGAGCGCAACGAAGACGAGTGCCCCGGTCCGTTCAACTCCGGGATGTTCAACGCGATCCTCGAACGCGGCGATGTGAAGGGCGTCTTCGTCGGGCATGACCATGTGAACGACTACGTCGGCGACTACTACGGGGTCAGACTCGGTTACGCCCCGGGCACGGGTTTCGGCGCGTACGGACTCGAAGGGGCCGAACGCAACAGGATGCGCGGCGGTCGCGTGTTCGAGCTCACCGAATCAGGCGAGGCCGTGTCGATCTCGACCCGCGTCGTCTACGCCCGCGACCTCGGCATCGACCTCACCGCAGACGATCAGCCCATGGAGCCCTTGCCGCTCGCTCCCGCTCAGCAGAAGGTCTGACGGCCGGTCGAAGCGCGGCGGGTCACGCCTCCACGGAGTCGCCGCGCTTCGACCAGAGGTCGCGCAGCACGTTCTCGAAAGCCGCAGGGGGCTGCGCACCCGAGATGCCGTACTGGCCGTCGATCACGAAGAACGGCACGCCCTGGATGCCGTAGGCCTGAGCCTGAGCCTGATCCTGACGGACGGCGGGCAGGTGGGCAGCCGACTCGAGAGCCTCACGGGTCTCGTCGGCATCCAGTCCGACCTCGATCGCGAGATCGACGAGATCGTCGATGCGGCCGACATGCCGGCCCTCGGTGAAGTACGCCGACATCAGGCGCTCCTCCATCTCGTGCTGCAGACCCTGGGCCTTCGCGAAGTGCAGCAGCTCGTGCGCCTTCACGGTGTTGGTGTGCTGCAGAAGGTCGAACCGGTACGCGAGACCGGCCTCCGCCGCGACACCGGTGACGTGTGAGAGCATCTGCTCGACCTGCGCGCGCGGCATGCCCTTGTGACCTGCGAGGAAGTCGACCTCATCGCCGTGGAAGTCGACGGGAGTGTCGGGCGACAGCTCGAACGAGTGGAACGTGATGTTCACCTGCGGGGCGTCCTCATCAGCGGCCACCGCGTCGAGACCCTTCTCGAGATTGCGCTTGCCGATGTAGCACCACGGGCAGGCGATGTCGGACCAGATGTCGATCGAGATGGGTTCAGTCACACTCTCATCCAACCGCATGCGCCCGGGCGCTATTCCGTTCTAGGCTTCTCGGATGCTCTCTTCCGCCGATCTCCTGCCGTTCCGACCCGACAGAGTGCTGATCGCCGGCGTCACCGGTTCGGGCAAGACGACGCTCGCTCGGCGGGTCGAGGACAGATGGGGACTCCGCCACATCGAAATCGACGGACTCTTCCACGGTCCGGACTGGACCCCTCGTCCGAGCTTCCTCGACGACGTGCGCGCGTTCGCCGGAGAGGATCGCTGGGTCACCGAGTGGCAGTACACGAGCAAGGGGACGGATGACATCCTCGCCCCGCGCGCGCAGGTGGTGCTGTGGCTCGACTATCCGTACCGGGTCGTGCGCGCGCGCCTCATCCGCCGGACCGCGTCACGACAGCTGCTGCGCACCCGTCTGTGGAACGGCAACACCGAGCGCGGCCTTCTCAGCATGTTCCGCCGCGACCCTGAGGAGAACATCCTGCTCTGGCAGACGAGGACGCTGCGCAAATGGAGCGAGCGGATGCCGGTCGTCGAAGAGCGCTTCCCGCACCTGACGATCGTGCGGCTGCGGAATCCGCGCGAGACCGAGCGGTGGTTGCGGGCTCAGGCCTGATCGGGCGAATCCACCGCGCCGCCGAAGCGGCGATCTCGCGAGAGGTACACGCCGATCGCGCGCCACAGCTCCTCGCGGGAGAAGTCCGGCCACAGCGTGTCGAGGAAGACCATCTCGGCGTAAGCCGATTCCCACAGGAGGAAGTTCGAGGTCCGCTGCTCCCCCGAGCTGCGCACGAACAGATCGACGTCGGGCATGTCCGGGATGTACAGGTTGCGCCGGATCGTCTTCTCGGTGATCGCGCTCGGCTTGACCCGCCCGGCGGCGACATCCGACGCGATCGCCCGCATCGCGTCGACGAGCTCGACGCGGCCTCCGTAGTTGACGCACATCGTGAGGGTGAGCACGTCGTTGCCGCGGGTGAGCTGCTCGGCGTACTGCAGCTCCTTGATCACACTGCCCCACAGGCGCGGCTTCCGCCCCGCCCAGCGCACCCGCACACCCCACTCGTTGAGCTGATCGCGCCGACGGTGCAGGACATCGCGGTTGTACCCCATCAGGAAGCGCACCTCCTCGGGCGAGCGCGCCCAGTTCTCCGTCGAGAACGCGTACACCGACAGGTGTTTCACACCGGCCTGGATGGCGCCGGCCACTACATCGAGCAGGACCTCCTCGCCCGCCTTGTGCCCCTCGATGCGGTTCAGTCCCCGGCGGTTCGCCCACCGGCCGTTCCCGTCCATGACGATCGCCACGTGTTCGGGAACCTTCGGGAACGCGGGAGGTTGCACTCCGGTCCAGTCCAGCGGACGGTATGCGACGGCATCCTTGTGCGTGTACGGCTTCGGGGTCACCGGTTTCCTTCCAGGTGAGCGAGCGAGCGGATGCCGCGCTCGAGGTGCCATTGGGCGTAGGCGGCGACGAGTCCGGATGCCGCCGAGGTCTCGACCGGAGAAGCCGCGTCGATGATCTCCCACTCCCCCGCCATGAGCGATCGCAGCAATGCGATCGTCCGTTCTGCGATCTTGGGACTTCCCGCCGGCGCGTCATTCCGGCACACCATCCCGCCGAGCTGTCCGATGAAGTTCGCATGCGGACCGGGTGCACCGCACCGGGCGCAGTCCCCGAGAGAGGGCGCCCAGCCGGACAACGCCATGACGCGCAGAAGATAGGAGTCGAGGATGCTGCGCGCGGCGTGTTCGCCCCGGGAGAGCGCGCGGAGCCCGCCGACCAGCAGAAGATACTGCTCGGGCGTCGCCTCGGAATCGCTCAGGCGATCGGCCGTCTCGACCATGGCGTTGGCGGCGGTGAACCGATCGTAGTGCGCGGCGATCTCGGCGCCGTAGGAACCCAGCGACTCCGCCTGCTGCACGATGTCGAGCGATCGCCCCTGGTACAGCTGCACGTCCGCGACCATGAACGGTTCGAGGCGCGAGCCGAACTTCGACGAGGTGCGCCGCACCCCTTTCGCGACCGCGCGCAGCTTGCCGTGTCGTCTCGAGAGCATGGTGACGATGCGATCCGCCTCACCGAGCTTGTGAGTGCGCAGGATCACCGCTTCATCTCGGTACGTCGGCACCTCTCGATTATCCTCCGTGCGGGACAATAGAGGGGTGACCGAACCGCTCTTCACCGTTCCGCTCTGGGCTGATCTCCTCGGCGTCGGCCTCGGCGGCGTGCAGGGCGCGATGTTCGCCTCGGGATTCCAGGGGCAGCGACGCCTGGACTGGCTCGGTGTCGCGATCATCGGCATCATGATCGGCATGGGCGGCGGACTCATCCGCGACATCCTGCTCGGGGTACCGCCCGCCTCGCTCAAGAGCGACTGGTACCTGGTGACGGCCACGGGTGCGGCGCTGTTCGGGATGCTGCTGGCCGGACTCTTCAACCGACTCAACAAGGTCATCGTCGTGCTCGATGCCGTCGTCATCGGAATGTTCGGCGCTTTCGGGACGAGCAAGGCGATCGCATTCGGCGTCCCGCCCGTCCCGGCCGTCTTCATCGGCGCATGTGCCGCAGTCGGGGGCGGGGTGCTGCGGGACATGCTGATGGGCCTGCCGACCGCGATCATGCACGTCGGCTCGCTATACGCCGTCGCCGCGGGTGCGGGATGCGCTTTCATCGCGATCGCCGTGCAGGGCTTCGGCATGTCGGTCACCCTCGCCGCGATCATCGGCATCGTCGTCACCGCGGTGATCCGCATCCTCGCCGTGAGCTTCGACGTCTCATTGCCGGAGCAGCGCCGCCTCTACCGGCGCCGTGTAGCCGCGGAGACCGGCATGATCCCCATCATCAAGCCCCCCGCCGACTGAGCCCTCGGTCACCTGCCGCGGCCGGCCGAACGCCGCGGCCCTCATATGGCACCTGCCGTCGGAATCCGCCAGCCCATCCGACCAGAGGTACCGCGTCCTCGATACCCGCCGAACTGAAACTGGCGCCTCTGGTCGGGATCCTGCGTGGATTCCGACCAGAGGCGCCACCTGGGAGCGAAAAGGTCGTCCCCGGACGGGGAGCGAGACGTCTCAGACGGCGGCGAGCTCCTGCGCGCGGGTGCGGATCGAGCGGTTCACACCCGACACGATCGCCTTGAGCGAGGCGGTCGAGATGTCTCCGTCGACGCCGACGCCCCACAGGCGCTGGTCGCCGACCTGCAGCTCGACATAGGCGGCCGCCTGCGCGTCGCCTCCCGCGCTGAGGGCGTGCTCCACGTAGTCGTACACGGTGATGTCGAAGCCCTGCTCACGGAGCACCTCGACGAACGCCGCGACGGGTCCGTTCCCGGAACCCGCGACCGTCAGCTGCTGCTCGTCGTCGCGCAGCACGACGTCGAGGATCACCTCGCCCGACATGTCGCTGCGCGTTTGCGTGGCCAGCAGCTCGAAGCGGCCCCACTTCGCCGCCGAGTCGTCGGCCGGCAGGTACTCGTCGGAGAAGATCGACCAGATCTGCTCGCTCGTCAGCTCGCCGCCCTCGGCATCCGTCTTCGCCTGGACGACCCCGGAGAACTCGATCTGCAGCTTGCGGGGCAGGTCGATCGCGTGGTCTGCCTTCAACAGGTACGCGACACCGCCCTTGCCAGACTGCGAGTTGACGCGGATGACGGCCTCGTAGGAACGTCCGAGATCCTTCGGGTCGATCGGCAGATACGGCACCGCCCACTCGATCTCGTCGACCGTGACGCCCTCGGCCTCGGCCGTCGCCGCCATCGCCTCGAAGCCCTTCTTGATCGCGTCCTGGTGCGAGCCGCTGAACGCGGTGAACACGAGGTCGCCCGCCCAGGGGCTGCGCTCGGGAACCGGCAGCTGGTTGCAGTACTCGACCGTGCGCTTGACCTGGTCGATGTCGCTGAAGTCGATCTGCGGGTCGATGCCCTGCGTGAACAGGTTGATGCCCAGCGCGACGAGGTCGACGTTTCCGGTGCGCTCGCCGTTGCCGAACAGGCATCCCTCGATGCGGTCCGCTCCGGCCATGTAGCCGAGCTCGGCCGCGGCGATCGCGGTGCCGCGGTCGTTGTGCGGATGCAGCGACAGGATGACGTTCTCACGATGGGCGAGGTTGCGGCTCATCCATTCGATCGAATCGGCGTACACGTTGGGCGTGGCCATCTCGACGGTCGCGGGCAGGTTGATGATGACCTTGCGGTCGGGCGTCGGCTCGAAGATCTCGATGACCTGGTTGCAGACCTCGACCGCGAACTCCAGCTCGGTGCCGGTGTAGCTCTCGGGCGAGTACTCGTAGTACACCTGCGTGTCGGGAATCGTCTTCTCGAACTTCCGGCACAGTCGAGCACCTTCGAGTGCGATGTCGACGATTCCCTGCTTGTCGGTGCGGAACACGACCTCGCGCTGCAGCACGCTGGTGGAGTTGTACAGGTGCACGATCGCCTGCTTGGCTCCGGCGATCGACTCGTATGTGCGCTCGATCAGATGCTCCCGCGCCTGGGTCAGCACCTGGATCGTGACGTCGTCCGGGATCAGGTTCTCTTCGATGAGCTGACGAACGAAATCGAAGTCGGTCTGGCTCGCCGAGGGGAAGCCGACCTCGATCTCCTTGTACCCCATGCCGACGAGCAACTCGAACATCACTCGCTTGCGCTCGGGCGACATCGGGTCGATGAGAGCCTGATTGCCGTCGACGGCGCACCACCTGGGCGCCTGCGTGATGCGGGCGTCCGGCCAGGTGCGGTCGGGGAGTTCGACGGCGAGCTGCTCGTGGTAGGGCCGGTACTTGTGAATCGGCATCGACGACGGGCGCTGATTGTTCTTCATGATGGGGCTTCTTCTCTTCGTCAGATTGAACGGGCCAACACAAGCGCCGCGACGAGGAAGGCCCTAGTTATCAGGACTCGTCGCGGCAGCTAAGAAGAAGCAGACCGCCGAAAGGCATGCCGCCATGCTAGCAGGTCGATCCCGCTGAGACGATCGGACCTCCGCCGACACTGACAGGTATGAGCACCCCTCGCACCCGCGCCATCGTCGGCGTCGCATCCGCCCTAGCGCTTCTCGCGCTCACCGCCTGCAGCACCTCGCCGGGAAGCTCGCCTGCACCGACCAGTGTGTCGCTCGTGACGGCGCCCGCACCCGACGGGCGGGTGATCGCGACGGGCACCGTGATCGATGACGGCGGCCATGTGCAGCTCTGTCTGGGGGCGGTCGCCGAATCCCACCCTCCGCAGTGCTCGGGTGTCCCGCTCGAGGGCTGGACCTGGGAGGGCGTCGACGGCAGTGAGACGGCCGACACCACGACCTGGGGAACCTACGCCGTCTACGGCATCTTCGACGGCGAGAAGGTCGCCGTGACAGATCCGCCGATCATGCTCGCCCTGTACGACCCGATTCGACCGGAGGACCCCACGGGCGGTGAGGTCGGCACGACGGCGGATGCCGAGCTCGCTCGCATACAGGACGACGTCACCGAGCGACTCGGCGCGGAGGCGACCGAGGTCCGGACCGAGCGGGGCTACGTCTGGGTGGAGGTCCCGTGGGATGACGGCACCCTGCAGGACTCCGTGAATGCGCTCTACGGCGACGGCGTGGTGATCGTCTCTTCGGCCTTCAGAGAGGTCGACTGACACAGCGGGGCACAGGTATCAGAGGACGCAGCGGAGATTCGTCGTCGTGCCGTAGATGTTGGCCCATCCGCCGACGTACGCCGTGGCGAGCACCGTCGTCCCGTTGCGGGCCTGTGTGTACCCGGAGGAGCGCGCATGCGCGAGCGAGCGCGCACTGAACGAAGAGGGGATGGAGTGGATTCCGCACGTGCTGAACGCGAGCATCGTGCCGCCGAGGGAGTATCCCGCGAACAGGCAGACCCCGCCGCTCGGGCACGGGCCCACCGACGACGCCGAGAACGAGCGCGGCGAACCGGTCGGAACGACGAGTTCCATGTGGAGCGCCGGCCAGACGGCATGATGTCCGTCGATGAGCACGCCGCCGGGAACCTCCTCCAGCATCTGTGCGACCTCCGGCGCGACGTCGACGCGTCCGTCATCGACCGCATCAGCCGGCGACACAGCCGTGATCGCCAGCAGCACACCCGTCGCGATCGCGATCAGCGACCGGACCGCCGTCACTTCGCGACCTCCTCCGGCACGTCGAACAGACGGTAGGCGATGACCGCCCCAGCTGGAAGCACGTCGTCTTCGAGGATGTTGGTCCGCTCGAAGCCGACGATGCGGCCGGAGTCGGCCGAGAGCAGCACGACATCGCTCGCCGCGCCATCCGCAGACGTCACGCGCAGACCGGCGACGTCGCGGCCGAGCCGGTCGACGGTCGTACCGAGAGAAGTAGCGCCCTCCGTGTCGTCGAGGATCGCGAGTATCTGCGACTCCTGCTCGTTGGTCAGCGTCCATTGCTCGAGCAGGGCCGAAGCCGCCAGCAGCACGTCGTAGGAAGTCGGATCGGCAGGCATCCCGAACGCGACGAGGGCGGCCGCGATGTCCTCGCGCGCCGCTCCGGGGGGCGCGGCCACGGGACTCGCGAACTCGCCGGGAGCCATCTTCAGGTCCATCGAGACGCGACCGCTGCTGGTGACTTCCGCCGACACGTTCGCCGACGCATCGGAAGGGTCATAGGGGGCGCCGTCGATGACCGTCACCCGACCGGACTGATCGGCGTCCCACTGCAGCGTGACCAGCTGCGGAACCACCACTGAGGTGCCGTAGTCGGCGTCGATGTTGAACGACCACGTCGCCGAGCGCACGAACCTCACCGGCTCGACGGGTCCTGGCCCCGCGGCGAGAGCAGCCTGTGCATCTTCGATCGTCTCCGCGACCGTGCTCGCGCCCGAGAAATCGAGAGGCTGAGGAGAGCCGGCCACCGCGGCGCTCGTCGGCACGAGCACGTTGACGCCGATGACTGTGGCGGTGACAGCGGCCGCAAGGCCGGCGAGCACACCGATCACGCGGTTGCGCTTCCGGTGCGGGTGCGGGTCGGTGGCCATGATCCGCTCGAGCATCGCGAGGGCCTCAGCGTCCGGCTTCGCGTCGATCGGCGTGCGAGCCGGTGCGGCCTCGACCAGCAGCCGATCCAGCTCCTCGTCAGTGATCTTCGGCATCAGTTGCCCCCTCCAGGCCCAGCCCCCGGCGCAGCTTCTCGTGTGCGCGACGATGAATCCGATCCGCACAGGCACGGGAAACACCCATCGACCCGGCGATATCCCCCACCGCGAGTCCGTCCCAGTACGTGAGCATGATGATACGCCGTTCGCGCACGTTGAGACCAGAGAGAGCTCTCAGGACTTCAGCGTGATCTGCGGATGCCCCGCTCTCCGCGTCCTCGTTCGAGAGGCCGGCATGCACGGCCGCGGTCACCGCGGGGCGGTCGGCCACTCGATTCCATCGCCGGCGCAGAGACCGATCGGCGAACTTCAGCAACCAGGCGCGATCGTACGGTCGGTGCGGTTTCAGTCGCGACCACGCGCTGAAGAAGACCTCTGAGACGATCTCGGTCACCTCGGCATCGTCGTCGACCACGCATTCGACGTGATGTCTGACGGCAGCCCAGTTCTCATCGAACACACGGGAGAAGACCTCGTTGCGCAGCGAGTTCGGGTCTTCGCTGCTCGCCTTCATGAGGGCGGCAGCGGCGGCCTCGCCGCCTGGTGACGGAGCGCGCCCATGTCAGAATCCGAGTCGGCCGAGCTGCTTCGGATCGCGCTGCCATTCCTTGGCGACCTTGACGTGCAGTCCGAGGAACACACGGGTGCCGAGCAGTCCTTCGATCTCGCCGCGAGCCTTCGCCCCGACATCACGCAGGCGCGAGCCCTTGTGACCGATGATGATGGCCTTCTGGCTGTCGCGTTCGACCACGATCGACGCGTGCACGTCGGTCAGATCGCTTCCCTCACGGGGAGCGATGTCGTCGACGACCACGGCGATCGAGTGCGGAAGCTCGTCGCGCACTCCGTCGAGGGCGGCCTCGCGGATGATCTCCGCGATGCGGTCCTCTTCTGTCTCGTCGGTCGTGATCCCCTCGGGGTAGAGAGCGGGGCCGGTCGGCATGAGCGCCAGCACCTCGTCGGACAGCACCTCGAGCTGGTCACGCGTGAGCGCCGACAGCGGGATGACGGCGGCCCAGTCCTCGCGCAGCGAATCGACCTCCATCAGCCGTTCCGTGATCTCATCGCGGCTCGCGGCATCCGTCTTGGTCACGATCGCGATCTTCTTCGCCCGCGGATGCCCGTCGAGCGATGCGGCGATCCGGCGATCGCCGGGGCCCACCTTCTCGGTCGCGGGCACGCAGAAGCCGATCACGTCGACATCGCCGAGAACCTGCTCGACGAGATCGTTCAACCGCTCGCCGAGCAGCGTACGAGGTTTGTGGATGCCGGGCGTGTCGACGATCACGAGCTGCCCCTCGGGGCGGTTCACGATGCCGCGGATCGCCCGCCTGGTCGTCTGCGGCTTGTCGCTGATGATCGCGATCTTCTCGCCGACCAGCGCGTTCGTCAGGGTGGATTTGCCCACGTTCGGGCGTCCGACGAAGGTCACGAAGCCGCTTCTGGCCTGCTCAGTCATCGTCTGCTTCTCCTTCATCGGGCGCTCCGGGCGCCCTCTCCACGAACACGGTCGCGATTCCACGGCCGCGCCCTCTCGACGCCCCGCCCGTGAGCAGGAGGCCGTCGACGACCGCCGCGGCTCCCGGTTGCGGAACCTGTCCGAGCGTCTTGCCCAGCAGTCCGCCGATCGAGTCGACGTCCTCGTCTTCGAGTTCGAGTCCGAACAGATCGCCGACATCCTCCAGCGGAAGACGGGCGCTCACGCGGTACCTGCCCTCGCCGAGATCGACGACTTCCGCCGACACCTGATCGTACTCGTCCGCGATCTCACCGACGAGCTCCTCGATCAGATCCTCCAGGGTGACGAGGCCCGAGATGCCGCCGTGCTCATCGATCACGAGGCACACGTGCACGGCATCGCGCTTCATCTGCTGCAAGAGGGTCTCGGCGCGCATCGACTCGGGGACGAAGGTGGCGGGGCGTGATATCGGCCGGATCGATGCGGCGCGCCAGGCGCTCTCGTCGCGGAAGGCGAACTGCACCAGATCCTTGAGATAGAGAACGCCCACGACATCGTCGGCCTCGTCATCGACGACGGGCATCCGAGACACACCCCGGTTCAGGAACAGCGCCATCGCTTCGCTCGTCGTCGCCGTGGCGTCGACCGCGACCATCTCGGTGCGCGGCACCATCACCGCGCGCACGAACTGATCCGTGAAATCGAAGACCGAATGGATGAGATCCCGATCGTCCTCTTCGATGAGGGCGTTCGACGCCGCCTCGTCGACCATGCTCAGCAGCTGCTCCTCGGAGCTGAAGGTGCTGCGTCCGGCGCCCGGCGTCACCCGGTTGCCGAGCACGACCAGACCCTGCGCAAGCGGGCCGAGGATGATCCGCACTCCGCGCACGACAGGTGCGCATGCGCGCAGCATCCGATCCGCATGATGACGACCGAAGGTACGCGGGCTGGCGCCGACGAGCACGAAGGTGATGCCGGTCATGAGCACGGCGGCGGCGAGCATCGCCCACCAGATGTTCTCGAAGAGGTTCGAGAATGCGACGGTGACCAGCACGGCGGCCGTCGTCTCTGACAGCACGCGGATGAAAGCGACCGCGTTCACGTGGGCTTCAGGATCGGCGGCGATGCGCGCCAGCTGATGCGCGTTGCGCCCCTCGGATCCCATCTCCTCCAGGTCGGCGCGCGACCTCACCCCGAATGCGGCGTCGATCGCCGCCATCAGGCCTCCGAAGGCGACCAGCAGCACGGCGCCGATCAGGAGGAAGGCGACGGTCATCGTCGGCGTTCAGCCGCAGCGAACCCCTGGATGAGCTCCTTCTGCAGACCGAACATCTCACGCTCCTCGTCGGGTTCGGCGTGATCGAAGCCGAGCAGGTGCAGAAGTCCGTGGGTCGTGAGCAGGATCAGCTCGTCCATCAGCGTGTGGCCCGCGGCCTGCGCCTGCGTCTCGGCGACCTGCGGGCACAGCACGATGTCGCCGAGCAGACCGGGGGCCGTCGGACGGTCCTCCGTACCCGGGCGCAGCTCGTCCATCGGGAAGCTCAGGACATCGGTCGGGCCCGGCTCGTCCATCCACTGCACGTGCAGGGCTTCCATCGCGCCCTCGTCGACGAGCACGATCGCCACTTCGGCGTCGGGGCTGACGTGCAGCTGGGCGAGGTTGAAGTCGGTCAGCCGCTGCAGCACGGTCTCGTCGACATCGATCGCCGACTCGTTGTTGATCTCGATCATGAGAGTCCTCGTTTCGGCATCCGGTCTCTGGGGCCGGGGCGCTGTGCGCCCCGGCGATCGGCGCGGTTGGCGAACTCGGCCGCCTGCTCGCGCTCGAAGCGCTGCGCCGTGCGCTTCTCGTCGTACTCGCTGTACGCGTCGACGATGCGTCCGACGAGCGAATGACGCACGACGTCCTCACTCGTCAGCCGGGAGAAGTGGATGTCGTCGATGTCGTTCAGCACGCGGGTCACCAGGCGGAGCCCGGAGGATCCCTGGGGCAGGTCGACCTGGGTGATGTCGCCGGTGACGACCATCTTCGTGCCGAAGCCCAGACGGGTGAGGAACATCTTCATCTGCTCGGGCGTGGTGTTCTGCGCCTCGTCGAGCACGACGAAGGAGTCGTTCAGCGTGCGCCCGCGCATGTAGGCGAGGGGGGCGACCTCGATCGTCCCCGTGGCCATCAGCCGCGGCACGATCTCGGGATCCATCATCTCGTTGAGCGCGTCGTACAGCGGCCGCAGGTAGGGATCGATCTTGTCGGTCAGCGTGCCGGGGAGGAATCCGAGTCGCTCGCCCGCCTCGACGGCGGGACGCGTGAGGATGATGCGCGTGACCTCTTTGCGCTGCAGCGCCTGCACGGCCTTCGCCATGGCGAGGTACGTCTTGCCGGTGCCGGCGGGGCCGATCCCGAATACGATCGTGTTCTCCTCGATCGCGTCGACGTACTCCTTCTGACCCGGGGTCTTCGGTCGGATCACCTTGCCCCGCGTGGACAGGATCGCCTCGCCGAGCACTTCGCTCGGCCGGGGGCCACCGTCTCGACGCAGCATCTGCGCCGAGCTCGTGACATCGCTGGGCGCCAGGTCGTGCCCGTTCCTGGTCATGGTGAGCAGCTCGTCGACCAATCGTCGGGCCGCGGCGACCGCTGCCGCCTCGCCCGTCAAGGTGATCTCGTTGCCACGCACGAGCACCTGCACGTCGGGATGCTCCTTCTCAAGCATCCGCAGTAGCCGATCCTGCGGACCGAGCAGCTGGACCATGGCCACGCCGTCGGCGTAGATCCGTTCAGTGGTGTCGTCAGAAGCCAACGAGCTTGTTCTCCTCGAAGTTGCCGAGCACATGGGCGTGCACGTGGAAGACGGACTGAGCGGCACTGGCGCCCTTGTTGAAGATCAGCCGGTACTCGCCGTTGGCGTGCTCGTCGGCCAGTCGCTGGGCGACCGCCACCATCTCGGCGAGCAGATCGGGGTCACCGGCTGCGAGCTCGGTGACATCTCGATAGTCCCCTGTCTTCGGAATGATCAGGACGTGCAGCGGAGCCTGCGGGTTGATGTCGCGGATCGCGAAGATGCGCTCGGTCTCCAGCAGGATCTCGCCGGGGATGTCGCCGGTGAGTATGCGCGTGAAGATCGAAGGCTCGCTCATGGTCCCAGTCTAGTGAGCGCAGCTCACCAGCGGCCGAGCAGCGCGGACAGCACGGCGATCGCCGCAGGACCCGCAGTCGAGGTGCGCAGCACGGTGTCGCCGAGCAGCACACGCTCGGCACCGGCATCCGCGAGCCGATCGAGCTCCTCCGGGGCGATGCCGCCCTCCGGGCCCACCACGAGCACCAGGTCGCGCCCGTCCGGTTCGAGTTCCGAGAGGCGGACGGATGCCGTCGGATCGAGCAGCAGCACTCGGTGCGTCTCGGTCCACTCCATGAGCTGGGCGGTGGAGACGGGCGGAGTCACTTCCGGCACCCAGGCCCGATGCGCCTGCTTCGCGGCCTCGCGCACGATCGTCGCCCAGCGCTCGCGACCCTTCGCCGCCTTCGGCCCTTCCCATCGCGACACGCTGCGCGCCGCCTGCCAGGGCACGATCTCGTCGATGCCGAGCTCGCACGCGGCCTGCACCGCCAGTTCGTCGCGATCGCCTTTCGCCAGGGCCTGCGCGAGCACGAGACGCGGCTCCGGCATCGCGTGCACGACACGCTGCGCGATGCGCACGTCCACGCGGGACGGTGCGACCTCCTCGGCGACACCCGTGAGCCAGACTCCTCGCCCGTCTCCCACGGTGACGGCTTCTCCGACCCGCAGACGCCTGACCACGGCGGCGTGCTTGGCCTCGGCGCCTGTCAGCGACACGATGTCGCCGGCATCGGAGTCGGTCGACGACTCGACCAGGAAGTGCAGCGTCATCGTCAGTGCGAACGGAAGCGGTCGCGGAGCTTCGAGAACAGCCCCTGCTGGAACTGCGCCAGCTGAGGGGCGGGCGCCTTCGTCTTCTTCGCGAAGTCCTCGATGAGCTTGCGCTGCGCAGCGTCGATCCTGGTCGGCGTGACGACCTGCACACCGACGCGGAGATCGCCGCGCTGCGTGCCGCGCAGGGGGGTGATGCCGCGGCCCTTGATCGTGAGCACGTCGCCGGATTGCACTCCGGAGCGGATCTCGAGGTCGACCTCGCCGTCGAGACCCTGAATCGTGGTCTCGGTGCCGAGGATCGCATCGGTCATCGACACCTCGAGCGTCGCCAGCAGATCGTCGCCGTCGCGGCTGAACGCGGGGTGGGGGTTCACGGTCACCTCGACGTAGAGGTCGCCGTTGGG
>JAEKKN010000014.1 GCA_019510305.1 Microbacterium sp. | reverse complement strand
CGGAGTGGGTGCTGGTCCTTCTGGGCTTCACGATGGTGCTGGCGTTCATGACGCTCATCATGACCAAGCGGCTCACGCCCATGGTCGCCCTGATCCTCGTGCCGACGGCGTTCGGCCTGTTCGCAGGAGCCGGCCTCGGTCTCGGCGACATGATCCTCGACTCGATCGGCAAGATGGCGCCCACCGCGGCGCTGCTGATGTTCGCGATCATGTTCTTCGGCATCATGATCGACGTGGGCCTGTTCGATCCGCTCATCCGAGTGATCACACGACTGCTCGGCGACGATCCGGCCAAGGTCGTGCTCGGCACCGCCATCCTCGCCGGCGCCGTCTCGCTCGACGGCGACGGATCGACGACCTTCATCATCACGACGTCGGCCATGCTGCCCATCTATCTGCGCCTCGGGATGAGCCCGGTCGTCCTGACCTGCGTCGCCGGTCTCATGAACGGCACACTGAACATCGTGCCCTGGGGTGGGCCCACGGTGCGCGCCGCGACTGCTCTGGGCCTGCAGCCGACCGACATCTTCGTCCCGATGCTGCCGGCCCTCGGTGCGGGCCTGGTCGTGACGCTCGGCTTCGCGTGGATCCTCGGTCTGCAGGAGCGCAGTCGTCTCGGACGCCTCGACTCGGACGGCCTGCTCACGGGAGCCGACGGCGGCGCACTGGCGAGCGTGCCCAAGATCTTCCGAGGCGCAGAGCCCAAGCCGGGCGCGCGTGCCTCCTTGCGCACCGGCAACATCGTCGTCGTCGCCGGTGGCCACGGCCCCGTCGCCGCGGCGAGCGTCGATCCCACCGACACGGCGATGGCCGACACGATGCTGGATCCGGCTCGGCCGACCCTGCGTCCGAAGCTGATCTGGTTCAACCTGGCGCTCACCATCGCCGTGATGGTGCTGCTGGTGCTGGACATCCTGCCGCTGCCGTACGTGTTCATGGTCGGCGCGGGGATCGCCCTCCTCATCAACTTCCGCGGCATCAAGGATCAGGCGTCGGAGATCGTCGCACACGCGCCCAGCATCGTCGGCGTCGTCTCGATGGTCATCGCCGCCGGCGTCCTGGTCGGAGTGCTCACCGGCACCGGCATGGTCGACGCCATGGCGAACTGGATCACGAACGTGCTCCCGCCCGCCCTCGGGCCGTTCCTCGCGCCCATCACCGGCATCCTGTCGATCCCGTTCACGTTCTTCATGTCGAACGACGCGTTCTACTTCGGCATCCTTCCTGTGCTCTCGCAGAGCGCGGCGAACTTCGGGATCGATCCCGTCGAGATGGCGAGGGCGTCGATCACAGGCCAGCCCGTGCACCTGCAGAGCCCGCTCGTGCCCGCGATTCTGCTTCTGGTGTCGCTCGCGAGCGTGAACCTGGGAGACCACCACCGCAAGGTGCTGTGGCGTGCCGCCATCGTCTCGCTCGTGATGCTCGGAGTCGGCATGCTGACGGGAGCCATCCCGTTCTTCGTGGCCCAGTGATCCCTCGGCGGCGGGAGATCCGGACACCCCGGCCTCCCGCCGCCTCCGGCGGTTGAGCGATATGCTCGGCCCGTGATCACGCTCCTGTTCCGCTCGCTCCTGTACCTCGTCTCCGCAGGCATCGGCCTCATCGTCGCCGATCTGCTGCTCGAGGGCTTCCAGATCAAGTGGTCGCACTGGTGGGGATTCGTGCTCTGCATCGTGATCTTCGCTGTGCTGCAGAGCGTTCTCTCCCCGTGGGTCGCCAAGCTGGCCGATCGCTACGCACCCGTGCTGATGGGCGGGATCGGCATCTTCTCGACCCTGATCGCGCTGATCATCGTGGTGCTGCTGCCGATCGACGGGTTCGGCATCGACGGCATCGCGGCCTGGTTGCTCGGTGCCGTGGTCGTGTGGCTGGTCACCGCGATCGGCAGCGTCCTGCTGCCGATGGTCTTCCTGAAGAAGAAGGTGCAGAAGGCGCGTGAGCGCTGATCAGATCGAGTAGTCGGGCGCTGACAGCAGGTGCGCGAGGTTCTCGCCGGCCACGCGCGAGCGAGCCTTTGCGGGGATGCCGGTGAGCACCGAGTCGGCGGGCGCGTCCTTCGTGACCACGGCGTTCGCACCGATCGCGGTCCCCGCGCCGATCACGATCGGACCGAGGATCTTCGCGCCGGCCCCGACGACGACGCCGTCTTCGAGGGTCGGATGCCGCTTGCCCGCGTCGCGCGTGCGGCCCCCGAGCGTCACGCCGTGATAGAGCATCACGTCGTCGCCGATCTCCGCGGTCTCGCCGATCACCACGCCCATGCCGTGGTCGATGAAGAAGCGGCGTCCGATGGTCGCGCCGGGATGGATCTCGACCCCGGTCAGCCAGCGGCTGATCTGAGAACCGAGACGTGCAGGGAAGCGGAGACCGTGCACCCACAGAGCGTGGTTCATCCGGTGCGCCCAGATGGCGTGCAGGCCGGGGTAGAGGATCGCGATCTCGAGGCCGCCGCGTGCCGCGGGGTCACGGAGTCGGGCGGATGCGACGTCTTCGCGCATCCGCCCGACCCATCCAGGCATTCGCATCAGTCTTCGCGCAGGTCCTCGAACAGCGCGGTGGAGAGGTAGCGCTCACCGGTGTCGGGGATGATCACGACGATCTTCTTGCCGGCGTTCTCGGGGCGAGCGGCGACCTGGAGAGCCGCCCATGCGGCGGCGCCGCTGGAGATGCCGACCAGCAGGCCCTCGCGGGCGGCGAGTGCGCGAGACGTCGAGAGCGCGTCTTCGAACTCGACCGTGACGACCTCGTCGTAGACGGTGGTGTCGAGGATGGGCGGAACGAAGTTCGGCCCGATGCCCTGGATCTTCGCCGGTCCCGGCGTGCCCTGCGAGAGCAGAGGGGACGCGGTCGGCTCGACGGCGATGACCTGCACTCCGGGCTTGCGCTCCTTGAGCACCTGGCCGACGCCGGTGATGGTTCCACCGGTGCCGATGCCGGCGACGAAGATGTCGACCTCGCCGTCGGTGTCGCGCCAGATCTCCTCGGCCGTGGTCTCGCGGTGGATCTGCGCGTTGGCCTCGTTCTCGAACTGGTGAGCGAGGATCGCGCCGGGCGTCTCAGCGGCGATCCGCTCGGCCTCGGCGACGGCGCCCTTCATGCCCACGGTCGGGTCGGTGAGCACGAGCTCGGCGCCGAACGCCTTCAGCAGCACGCGGCGCTCCTTCGACATCGACGCGGGCATCGTCAGGATGACCTTGTAGCCGCGCGCAGCGCCCACCAGGGAGAGCGCGATGCCGGTGTTGCCGCTCGTGGCCTCGACGATCGTGCCGCCGGCCTTCAGCGACCCGTCCTTCTCTGCCGCGTTGATGATCGCGATGCCGAGACGGTCCTTGACGCTGGAACCGGGGTTGAAGTACTCGAGCTTCGCGAGGACCTCGGAGCCGAGCCCCTCGGTCACGTGGTTCAGGCGGACCAGCGGCGTGTTGCCGAACGCGGTCGTGATGTCGGAATGGATGCCGGGCATGTGTGAGCCTTTCCAAGACGGGGTGACTGCCGCAAGCCTAGGGGAGCTTGCTTTCAGTGACGCATATGTGACGGAGCGTTGCGCTCTACGCTGGAGGACATGCCCGACACCACGATCTCCACCCTCGTGCGCGCCGCCGCACAGCGCCTGGCGGAGGCCGGCGTGCCCGACCCGCAGGTCGACGCCGAACTCCTGGCCGCTCACGTGCTCGGCATGCGAAGGGGAGAGGTGCAGTCCGCCATCATCCGCGGTGCCGTCGCGGACGATGCGGATGCGGAGGCCCTTGATTCCGTCGTCGTCCGACGAAGCGCGCGCGAGCCTCTTCAGCACATCACCGGGACTGCGCCGTTCCGTCACCTCGAGCTCGCCGTCGGGCCGGGGGTCTTCGTGCCGCGGCCCGAGACCGAGACGGTGGTGCAGTACGCGATCGACGCTCTCCTGAGCGCTGCGGACCCCGAGCCGATCGGCGTCGATCTGGGCACCGGCAGCGGAGCGATCGCGCTCGCGATGGCTACGGAGGTGCCGCACGCACGGGTGTACGCGGCGGAGCTGTCGCCTGATGCCTTCCCGTGGGCGCAGCGGAACACGGCGGGCATCGACAACCTCACGCTGGTGAACGACGATCTGGCGCACGCGTTCCGCGAGCTCGACGGCACGGCATCCGTCGTCATCTCCAACCCGCCTTATGTGCCCGATGCCGCCGTCCCTCGCGATCCCGAGGTGCGGCTGTTCGATCCTGCGATGGCGCTGTACGGGGGAGAGGACGGTCTCGACGTCGTCCGCGTCCTGAGCACTCGCGCGCTCGAGCTTCTGCGTGGTGGCGGACTGCTCGTGATCGAGCACGGCGAACTGCAGGGCGAGCAGATCCGCAGCATCCTCACCGCTGACGGCTGGCGGGCTGCCGCCACGCACCGCGATCTCACCCTCCGCGACCGGCTCACGACGGCGCTCCGACCGTGACCCGCGGTCGTCCAGAAGCTCACAGCTAGAATCGACAGGTCATGTCTTCCATCTTCGACTGCGGTGACGAAGCGCAGCTGCTCGCCGGTATGCGCCACGCGCGCCAGGCCGTCAGCCGCGGCGAGCTCATCGTCATCCCCACCGACACCGTCTACGGCGTCGCCGCCGATGCGTTCTCGCCCACGGCGGTCCAACGACTGCTCGATGCGAAGGGTCGCGGCCGCGACCAGCCGCCTCCCGTGCTGATCGGCTCGACCGACACCCTCGTCGCCCTCGCGGAGAGCGTGCCTGAGCCCGTGCAGCGTCTGATCGACGCGTTCTGGCCCGGCGGCCTCACGATCGTCCTGCCTGCTCAGCCGTCGCTGGTGTGGGACCTCGGCGAGACCAAGGGCACTGTCGCGGTGCGGATGCCGGAAGGGCGCGTCGCCCTCGAGCTGCTGGCCGAGACCGGTCCGCTCGCGGTCTCCAGCGCCAACCTCACAGGACAGCCCGCCGCGGTCTCCGCCGCTGAGGCCGAGGCGATGCTGGGCGACAGCATCGCCGTGTACCTCGACGGCGGCCCGAGCGGCGAGGGCGTCTCCTCGACCATCATCGACGCCACGTCGCTCGTCGCCCGCGGCGGAGCTGCGGACGCCGGGGAAGTGCGCATCCTGCGTCACGGCGCGGTGAGCCGCGCGCAGCTCGAGGAGATCCTCGGCGATCTGCTCGAGCCGGAGCCCGAAGCGGACGGGGATTCGTGAAGCAGTACCTCTTCACGGTCATCCTCACCGCCGCGATCACCTTCGCCCTGACCGCGGTGGTGTGGCGTCTGAGTCTGCGGTTCAAGTTGTATCCCGGCATCCGCGAGCGCGATGTGCACAAGACGCCGACCCCGCGACTGGGCGGCGTCGCGATCTTCCTCGGCATCGCGGCCGCCTTCGGCGTCTCCGCCGCGAACCCGTTCTTCTCGACCATCTGGATGCCGCCGCAGGCCATGTGGTCGATCCTCGGCGCGGCCCTGTTGATCGCCGTGATCGGCGTGGTCGACGATCTGTGGGATCTCGACTGGATGATCAAGCTCGGCGCCCAGTTCCTGGCGGCCGGCATCATCACGATCGGCGGAGGGCTGCAGATCCTGTCGCTGCCGTTCGGCGACATGCTCGTCTTCTCGAGCTGGCTCAGCATCACGATGACGATGTTCGCGATCGTGATCGTCATGAACGCCGTGAACTTCATCGACGGACTCGACGGTCTGGTCGCGGGCGTGTGCCTGATCGCGAACGGCGTGTTCTTCGCGTACTCGTACATCGTCACCCGCGACACGGGCGCGTCGAGCTTCTTCAACCTCTCGACGTTCCTGGCCGCGGTGCTGATCGGAGCCTGCCTCGGCTTCCTCCCGATGAACTGGAGCCCCGCGAAGATCTTCATGGGCGACTCGGGAGCGCTCGTGCTCGGTCTGCTGATGGCGACGTCGGCGATCTCGTTGACCGGGCAGCTCGACCCCTCGGTGATCGACCCCGAGCGCATCGGCCGCTCCGGGCTCCTCGGCGCGTTCATCCCGATCCTGCTGCCGCTGCTGGTCGTGCTCCTGCCTCTGCTCGACTTCGGCCTCGCCGTGCTCCGGCGCATGAGCGCGGGCAGATCGCCGTTCTCTCCCGACCGCAAGCACCTGCACCATCGGATGCTCGACCTCGGCCACCGCGATCGCGACGCCGTCCTCATCTTCTACGCGTGGACCGCCGTGATCTCGCTCGCAGTGCTGCTGATGTACGTCGGCGCGCGCGAGGACTGGCCAGGGCAGTATCTCCCCGGCGTGGGCTTCGGCGTCGTGGGCATCGCCGCCTGCCTCGTGATCACCCTCAACCCGACCCGCAGCCGCAAGAAGACGGCGCGAGCGGCAGCTGCGAACGCCGCCGCAACCGACGAGAACACCGTGGAGCCCTGATGAGCCCGAGCCCCGTTTCCAGCACGCCGATCCTGCGGCGCACCCTGATCTGGTCGGCCGTGGCCACCGGTGTCCTCGCGGTGATCGCGGGCGGCGTCGGCTACCTCGTCGCTCAGAGCTCTGGCCTCGTCAGCGGTCTGCTCGGGGTGCTCATCGCGGCGCTGTTCCTCGCGATCACCGGCATCAGCATCCTCGTCGCGAACCGCTGGTACGGCGAGCCGCTCTACGTGCAGCTGTTCTTCGCGATCGTCCTCGGCGGGTGGCTCGTCAAGCTCGGCGTGTTCTTCCTCGTGATGGTGCTCGTGAGCGGACAGCCGTGGATCCACCCGACGGTGTTCTTGCTCTCCATCGTCGCCGGTGTTCTGATGTCGCTCGTGATCGACGTGGTCGTGCTGATGAGGATGAGACTGCCCGTCGTGAGCGACGTCTCGCTGCCCACCGAGGTGCCGGAGGACCGTGCGCCCGGGGCTGCGAATCGTACTCCTGACAGCGGTCCGGCGTCTTAGGGGACCCTCAGATTCTGATAGGGTTGACATGTGCCCGCCGCTCGTCCGCGAGCGCTTGCGCTGTGAAGCACACCGACCATCGTCGCCCCGGTTCTGACCGGTGCCCCGAAGCTGGAGCCCGCGCTGTTCAATCTTGCTGCGACCCTGATGCCCCGACTCGCCTCTGACGGCGAGTTCCACGGACCGTCGATCGATGAGTTCTTCCCGGATGCCGTGTTCCAGATCGGCGACCTGGTCATCCACCGCATCCACCTCATCCAGTTCCTCGCGACGGCGATCGTCGTCCTGGTGCTCTGGCTCGGAACCCGGAAGATGCGCGTCGTCCCCGGTCGTTTCCAGAGCGTCGTCGAGATGGGTCTCGACTTCGTCCGCGTGAACATCGCGGAGGATCTGCTCGGTCGCAAGGACGGTCGTCGGTTCCTGCCGATCCTGACCACGCTCTTCTTCATGATCCTGTTCATGAACCTCACCGGAATCATCCCGTTCCTGAACATCGCCGGCACCAGCATCATCGCCGTGCCGCTGCTGCTCGCGATCATCAGCTACGTGACCTTCATCTACGCCGGCATCAAGAAGAGCCCGAAGAACTTCTTCAAGAACTCGCTGTTCCCCTCTGGCGTGCCGCCGTTCCTCTACATCATCGTCACGCCGCTCGAGATCATCTCGACCTTCATCATCCGGCCCGTGACGCTGACGCTCCGACTGCTGATGAACATGATCGTCGGGCACCTCATGCTGGTGCTGTTCTTCTCGGCGACGCAGTTCTTCGTGTTCACCCTCGGCAGCGGCTGGATCGCGCTCGGCGCAGGAACCCTCGCCTTCGGCTTCGCCTTCACCCTGTTCGAGGTCCTCGTGGCCTTCCTGCAGGCCTACGTCTTCACCATCCTCACCGCGGTCTACATCCAGCTCGCGGTCGCAGAAGAGCACTGAGCGGGTCGGCAACAACTGCCTTCCCACCCAACGAAAGGAAAAACCCGTGGACGCAACTACGGTTCTCGCTGAAATCAACGGCAACATCGCGACCGTCGGCTACGGCCTCGCAGCCATCGGCCCGGCCATCGGCGTCGGCATCGTCGTCGGCAAGACGATCGAGGGCGTCGCCCGTCAGCCCGAGCTGGCCGGTCGCCTGCAGGTCCTGATGTGGATCGGTATCGCCTTCACCGAGGCGCTCGCCTTCATCGGCATCGCGACCTACTTCATCTTCCAGTAATCCGACCCCTTCGATAAGGAGACAGGATGCTGAACGCTCTTGTCACGTCCGCAGCGGAAGAGGCGGCCCACAATCCGCTGATCCCCGCGTGGTACGACATCATCTGGTCGGGCCTCTGCTTCATCATCATCCTGATCGTGGTGTGGAAGGTCGCACTGCCCAAGATGTATGCACTGCTCGATGCGCGCTCGGCTGCAATCGAGGGCAACATCGCCAAGGCCGACGAGGCTCAGAAGCAGGCCGAGGCCGCGCTTGAGGAGTACACTCGCCAGCTTGCCGAGGCCCGCACCGAGGCCGGTGAGATCCGTGAGGCCGCCCGCGAGGACGGCAAGAAGATCGTCGCCGAGGCGAAGGATGCCGCGACCGGTGAGGCCGCACGCATCACCGCGACCGCTCACACGCAGATCGAGGCCGAGCGTCAGGCTGCTCTCGTCTCGCTGCGCACCGAGGTCGGCTCGCTCGCTCTCGACCTCGCCGGTGGCGTGGTCGGCGAGACGCTCTCCGACGACGCTCGTGCGACGGCTGTCGTCGACCGGTTCCTCGCGGACCTCGAGGCGGCCAAGTAATGGGCAGCGCGACCACTCAGGCACTCGCGGCATCCACTCAGGCGCTTGCCGCGGCGTCGGGCGTCAGCATCGACACTGCGCGGGAGCTCTTCGCCGCAGCACGCGCCGTTGGCGACTCGTCGCATCTGAGCGGCGCGCTCGCTGACCCCTCGGCACCCGTCGAGGCGCGACAGAACGTCGTCTCGACGGTGTTCGGCGGATACTCGCAGAACGCGCAGAGCGTTCTGCGGACGGTCGTCGCCGAACGCTGGTCGTCGGCCGCTGAGCTCGTCGACGGAATCGAGGAGCTCGCGATCCGCGCCACGGCGATCGCCGAGCCGCAGGCCGACATCGAGGCCGACCTGTTCGGCTTCTCCCGGGTGATCGCGGCGAACCCGGAACTGGAGCTCGCCCTGGGCAGCAGCCTCGGGGGAGCAGACGCCAGGGGCGCTCTCGTCGAACGCCTTCTCGCCGGGGGAGTCAGCGCCGGCGCGACGCTGATCGTCTCGTCGCTGGTCCGCCAGCCTCGCGAGCGTCGCATCCGCCAGCTGCTGAACCGCGCGATCAACATCGTCTCGGCTCAGCGCGGTCGCAAGGTCGCCACGGTTCACAGCGCGACGCCGCTCAGCGACGCGCAGCGCTCTCGCCTCGGGGCGGCTCTGTCGAGCCGCTACGACGGGGAGATCTCGCTGAACGTGGTCATCGACCCCACCGTGCTCGGCGGCGTGCGCGTGCAGATCGCGGATGACGTCATCGACGGCAGCATCTCCGCCCGACTCGCCGATCTTCGCCAGAAGCTCGTCGGCTAACACGACTTCGCGCGGGGAACCGCGCACCCAGATACAAAGGGAAGACAATGGCAGAACTATCGATCAGCCCCGACGTCATCCGTGACGCGCTGAAGGACTTCGCCGCAGCATACGAGCCCACCGGGGCCGCGGCGACCGAGGTCGGCACCGTCATCGACGCCGCTGATGGCATTGCGCACGTCGAAGGACTGCCCGGTGTCATGGCGAATGAGCTCGTCACCTTCGCCGACGGCACCAAGGGTCTCGCGCTGAACCTCGACGAGCACCAGATCGGCGTGGTCGTCCTCGGCGACTTCACCGGCATCCAGGCCGGCATGGAGGTGACCCGCACCGGCGAGGTCCTCTCGGTCCCCGTCGGCGACGGCTACCTCGGTCGAGTCGTCGACCCGCTCGGCAACCCGATCGACGGCCTCGGCTCGATCGCGACCGAGGGCGTCCGCGAACTCGAGCTCCAGGCCCCCGGCGTCATGCAGCGCAAGTCGGTCCACGAGCCGATGCAGACCGGCATCAAGGCCATCGACGCGATGATCCCGGTCGGCCGCGGTCAGCGTCAGCTGATCATCGGCGACCGCCAGACCGGCAAGACGGCCATCGCGATCGACACGATCATCAACCAGAAGGCCAACTGGGAGTCGGGCGACGTCAACAAGCAGGTCCGCTGCATCTACGTCGCCATCGGCCAGAAGGGCTCGACCATCGCTTCGGTGAAGGGCGCGCTCGAAGAGGCCGGCGCTCTGGAGTACACCACGATCGTGGCCGCTCCGGCATCCGACCCCGCCGGCTTCAAGTACCTGGCTCCCTACACGGGTTCCGCCATCGGTCAGCACTGGATGTACGGCGGCAAGCACGTCCTCATCATCTTCGACGACCTGTCGAAGCAGGCCGAGGCCTACCGTGCCGTCTCCCTCCTGCTGCGCCGCCCGCCGGGCCGCGAGGCCTACCCGGGCGACGTCTTCTACCTGCACTCCCGTCTGCTCGAGCGCTGCGCGAAGCTCTCCGATGAGCTCGGCGCCGGTTCCATGACGGGTCTTCCCATCATCGAGACCAAGGCGAACGACGTCTCGGCCTACATTCCGACCAACGTGATCTCGATCACCGACGGCCAGATCTTCCTGCAGTCCGACCTCTTCAACGCCAACCAGCGTCCCGCGGTCGACGTGGGTATCTCGGTGTCGCGAGTCGGCGGTGACGCTCAGGTCAAGTCGATCAAGAAGGTCTCGGGAACGTTGAAGCTCGAGCTCGCGCAGTACCGCTCGCTCGAGGCGTTCGCGATGTTCGCATCCGACCTCGACCAGGCGTCGCGTCGTCAGCTGTCGCGCGGTGCGCGTCTGACCGAGCTGCTCAAGCAGCCGCAGTACTCGCCGTACCCCGTCGAGGAGCAGGTCGTCTCGATCTGGGCCGGAACGAACGGCAAGCTCGACACCATCGAGGTCGAGGACGTCCTGCGCTTCGAGCGCGAGCTCCTGGACTACCTGCGTCGCAACACCAAGGTGCTCGACACCCTGCGTGAGACGAACGTCCTCGACGACGACACGGTCGCCGAGCTCACCGCGCAGACGGACGCCTTCATCCTGGAGTTCCAGGGCGGCAAGGGCCACGCCATCGGCGCCCCTGGTCACGAGGAGCACGCCGCAGCCGAGGCTGAGGACGTCAACCAGGAGAAGATCGTCAAGGGTCGTCGCGCGTAATCGCGCGAAGGTACTGATTCATGGGCGCTCAACTCAGGGTCTACAAGCAGAAGATCTCTTCTGCTCAGACGACCAAGAAGATCACGAAGGCGATGGAACTCATCGCGGCTTCGCGCATCCAGAAGGCGATGGCACGCGTCAAAGCGTCCAGCCCCTTCGCGCGGGCCGTGACGAGGGCCGTGTCCGCCGTCGCGACGCACTCGAACGTCGACCACCCGCTCACCCGCGAACCCGAGAACATCCGCCGCTCCGCGGTCGTGATCTTCTCGTCCGACCGGGGACTCGCAGGAGCCTTCAACTCGCAGATCCTCCGTGAAGGTCTCGAGGTTGCCGAGCTCCTGCGCGAGCAGGGCAAGGAGCCGGTGTTCTATCTGATCGGCCGCAAGGCCGTCGGGTACTTCCAGTTCCGTCGTATCAGCGCGGCCGCCGAGTGGACCGGTGACACCGACACCCCCTCGTTCCACACTGCGGAGGAGATCTCGGCCACGCTGCTCGAGGCCTTCACCCGCGGGGGAGACGCCGGCGGCGTCGACGAGATCCACCTCGTGTTCAACCGCTTCGTCAGCATGATGACGCAGGAGCCGGAGTCCGTGCGCCTGCTTCCGCTGGAGATCGCGGAAGCTGACGACTCGGAGGCAGGCAGCACCGTCTACCCGCTGTACGAGTTCGAGCCGGACGCCGAGACCGTTCTCGACGCGATCCTGCCGGTGTACATCCAGAGCCGCGTCTTCAACGCTCTTCTGCAGTCGTCCGCCGCAAAGCAGGCTGCGACGCAGAAGGCGATGAAGTCGGCCAGCGACAACGCCGACAAGCTCATCACCGACTACACCCGTCTGCGCAACAACGCGCGCCAGGCGGAGATCACGCAGCAGATCGCAGAGATCGTCGGCGGCGCCGACGCCCTCTCGTCGAGCAAATAGACCATCAGGAGAGAGACGAAAATGACCCCCACCGCTACGGCTGACAAGCCGGCGACCGCGGTCGTCGGGCGCGTCGCACGCGTCAACGGTCCGGTTGTCGACATCGAGTTCCCGCACGACTCGATCCCCGACATCTACAACGCGCTGAAGACCACGATCGTCATCGGCGAGGAGTCGACCGAGATCACCCTCGAGGTCGCTCAGCACCTGGGCGACGACCTCGTCCGCGCGATCGCCCTCAAGCCGACGGACGGCATCGTCCGCGGCCAGGAGGTCCGCGACACCGGCGAGGCCATCTCGGTCCCCGTTGGCGACGTGACCAAGGGCAAGGTCTTCAACGTGATCGGCGAGGTCCTCAACGGCGAGCCCGGTGAGACCATCGAGATCACCGAGCGCTGGCCGATCCACCGCAAGGCTCCCAACTTCGACCAGCTCGAGTCGAAGACGACGATGTTCGAGACCGGCATCAAGTCGATCGACCTCCTCACCCCGTACGTGCAGGGTGGAAAGATCGGTCTGTTCGGTGGCGCCGGTGTCGGCAAGACCGTCCTCATCCAGGAGATGATCCAGCGCGTCGCGCAGGACCACGGTGGTGTGTCGGTGTTCGCCGGTGTCGGCGAGCGCACCCGTGAGGGCAACGACCTCATCCACGAGATGGAAGAGGCGGGCGTCTTCGACAAGACCGCCCTCGTCTTCGGCCAGATGGACGAGCCGCCGGGGACGCGTCTGTGCGTCGCCCTGTCCGCCCTGACCATGGCGGAGTACTTCCGCGATGTGCAGAAGCAGGACGTGCTGCTCTTCATCGACAACATCTTCCGCTTCACGCAGGCCGGTTCCGAGGTCTCCACGCTGCTCGGCCGCATGCCGTCGGCCGTGGGCTACCAGCCGAACCTCGCCGACGAGATGGGCCTCCTCCAGGAGCGCATCACCTCGACCCGTGGTCACTCGATCACCTCGCTGCAGGCGATCTACGTCCCCGCCGACGACTACACCGACCCGGCTCCGGCGACCACGTTCGCCCACCTCGACGCCACCACGGAGCTCTCGCGTGAGATCGCGTCGAAGGGTCTGTACCCGGCAATCGACCCGCTGACCTCGACGTCGCGCATCATGGACCCCCGCTACTTGGGCGAGGACCACTACCGCGTC
>JAEKKN010000013.1 GCA_019510305.1 Microbacterium sp. | reverse complement strand
CGATATCCGACGCCGACCAACACGACGCCCGTGCCGACCAGCGACGCGACGACGGGCAGGGTGCTCACGAGCAGCAGGCAGCCGAGCGCGCCGGCGACCTGCAGCCATCGCGGGTAACGTCGGGCGTCCGCTCTCTGGCGGAACGCGGAGGCATTCGCGATCAGGTAGTACAGCAGCACGCCGAAGGACGAGAAACCGATCGCCCCGCGCAGGTCGGCGACGAGCACGATTCCGATCACGATCGTCGCGATGACGAGCTCCGCCCGCCGCGGCACCTGCCAGCGGTCATCGACCTTCGCCAGGAACCGCGGCAGATCGGCTTCCCTCGCCATGGCGAGCGTCGTGCGACCGATGCCGGTGAGCAGTGCGAGCAAGGCGCCGAGCGAAGCGGCGGCGGCAGCGATCCGCACCGCGGGTGAGAGCCACGACCAGCCTGCCCGGTGGACGACATCGGCGAGCGGCGCCGAGCTCGACGCGGCATCGGCCCCGAGCACAAGCAGCGTCACGACTGCGACGAGCACATAGACCGACACAGCGCCGCCGAGGGCCAGCACGATCGCCCGCGGGATCGTGCGAGCGGGATCGGCGACCTCTTCGCCCATCGTCGCGATGCGGGCGTACCCGGCGAACGCGAAGAACAGCAGGCCTGCGCCCTGCAGCACCCCGTACGCCGTCGCGTCGGGCAGAGGTGCGGGGGCCGCCGCCGGGGCCGCACTGAAACCGGCGGCCACGACGATCGCGAGCCCGATCAGCGACACGACCACGAGGATGCGCGTGACCTGCGCTGTGCGAGTGACGCCGAAGCAGTTCACCGCGCACAGGGCCGCGACGGCCGTGACGGCCACGGGCACCTGCCATCCGGCCGGCGCTGCATAGGCGGCGAAGGTCATCGCCATGGCCGCGCAGCTCGCGATCTTGCCGATCACGAAGCACCAGCCGGCCACGAACCCCCACCACGGGCCGATCTCGGCGCGGGCGTAGGCGTAGGTGCCCCCCGCCACGGGATGCGCGGCGGCGAGCTGAGCGGACGCCGTCGCATTGCAGAAGGCGACGACACCCGCGATCAGGAGGGCGACGAGCAGGCCGTCTCCGGTGACCGAGATCGCGGGTCCCCACACCGAGAAGACGCCGGCGCCGATCATGGAACCGAGGCCGATGGCCACGGCATCCCGAAGCGTCAGACGGCGAGCGAGCGGCATCCTGTCATCGTGCCATGCCTCGGTGAACGGCGAGTGTCGTCACGGCGCCGCCGGAAGCGAGAGCACCGCCGGTGTGTCGCCGCCGAGCGCAAGGATCTGGTCGCTGGGTACGAGACGTGAGAGATCGCGCACGGGGTCAGCGGTCCCGGGGTTGCGCAGATGCAGGGGATGAGCTCCCGACGACACCTGCACCCGCAGGCGGCTGCCGGCGGCGAACCGGTGCGCGAGAGGGGCGAGCGGAAGCTTGATGCGGCGCAGCTCCCCGGCGGCCGCGTCGGGCGCGAGCCGGAGATAGCCGTCGGTGATCGCGGTCGATCGCCCTTTCGGATCGACCTCGCACACGCGGACGAAGACGTCGGCGCGCGGGTTCGTCGAGGACATCGTCAGCTCGATCGAGGGGTCGCCCATCACCAGCAGTGGATAAGCCAGGGGCTCGCCCGTGAAGACGAGCACGTCGTCGCGGCTCTCACGGCGGCGCTGGTCGCGGCGCCCGGCGCCGAACGGGTTCAAGGTGCGTCCGCCGGCGTCCGGCGTGGGGTCGGCCGGGTCATAGCGATAGCCGAGCGTCCCCGAGGTCTGCGTCGCGTCGCGCGGCACGAGGCCGCCCGCGAGCGTGAGCTCTTGCTCCTGCCGCCGGCTCTCCGGCGGCCAGGCGGGCAGGTCCCGCCAACCGCCGCCACCACTGACCTCGACGCGCACATCCGCCGTGACCAGAGTGCCCGCGAACTCGTGCAGCGCCTCCCGCACGCCGATCACCGTCGTCTCCGGGGCGCCGTGGATCCAGTCGCCCACCACCAGCCGCACCGGCACTCCGGCGTCGCGCAGCGCTGCATGGTCGTGCAGCTGGCCCACGAGGAACAGATCCTGCCACCCGGCCATCAACGTCACCGGAGGCACCGTTCTCGGATCGGACGCGAAGTGCATCGGCTGCCACCAGGGATCTCCGGAATCGCTGTGCTCGACCCAGTCCCGGAAGAAGTCGGGGTCCTCGCCGAGGGCCGTCGGAACAGCCTTCGAAGGCGGGATCGCGAGCGATCCACGGATCAGCGCACGCCTCGCTCTCAGCAGGGCCCACAGCCGTGCCGGGAGCGGGCGTTCCTGGATGCCCAGCGCATAGGCCCAGGTGAGCGGCGTGTCGATCGAGAATCCGCCGCCGGGGTAGAGGATCGCGTCGTCGAAGCGGCGGGCGGAGATGGCGATGCCCATGGCATCCGGGCGCAGCTCGCCGTCGCAGTACGCCCACTGCGTCACCCCGAAGTAGCTGCCGCCCCAGGAGTGCACGCGGCCGGTCGCCCAGGGCTGGACCCGCAACCAGCGCAGCGTCGTCTGGCCGTCGGCGGCTTCGTCGTGCAGCGGACGGAACCGGCCACCAGACCCGAAGGTGCCACGGCAGCTCTGGACGACGACGTGGTGTCCGCGCTCGGCGATGAAGCGCGCGACGCCGGCGGCGCCGTCCCTCCCGTACGGTGTGCGCACGAGCAGAGTGCTGTCACCGGCGCCGTCCGCCCACCAATGATCGGTGAGGAGCTCGGCGCCGTCATCGGCGATCACCGGGATCCCTTGCTCCCTGTGCACTCCGTGGTGAGTGGCAGGCGGCATGTCGGGGGCGGCCTGAAGACGTCGGTACTCCGCGCGTGCTGCCCGCGGCATCCGGATGCGGTCGCTCATCGCACCGCCTTGACTCGGGTGACGGCGAAGGCGGCGAGGAGGGCCATCACGACCGCGCCGACGTAGAGGGCGACGAAGTTCTCGCCCGTGGGCGAGTCGATGCGGGTCACGAAGAAGCCGAACACGGGCACGAGGATACCGGGGAGCAGGTAGGCGAGCGCGACGATGCCGAGATCCTTGCCCGCGTCTTCGGTCGATGGCAGGCACTCGGTCATCAGCGCGACGTCGGCGGCGATGTACGCACCCTGGCCGGCGCCGACGATGGCGATGCCGATGAGGAAGAACGCGATGTCGCCGAAAGCGACGGCGAAGACGAGCCCGGCGGCGCTCGTCAGCGCGCCGATCACGACGGTCGGCTTGCGGCGGCCCGTGCGGTCGGAGACCACTCCGAACACGAACGCCATCACGAGATTCATCACCGTGAACGCGGCGGTCGCCTGCGTCTGGATGCCGGCGATCTCTGCCGGATCGTCGATGCCGAAGCGGCTGGAGATCGTGAGGTACAGGTAGCTCGTCACCGAGACGATCGAGGCCGTCATGAAGAATCGGCACGTCCAGGCCCACGCGAAGTCGGGGTACCGCCGCGGGCTCAGCCAGAAGGTCTCCCGCACGGCGCGCCAGTCGAGGGGCGGTGCGGGCTGCGTGCGATGAAGGTCGCGCAAGGAGAAGAACAGCGTGATCGCGAGGAGCACCGACAGTCCGCCGGGGATCAGGAACATGCCTGCCTGACCTGTGCCTGCGACGTTTCCGGCGAGCGCGACACCGCCGAGGATCCCGAGCGTCGTCGCGGCCCCTGTGACGGCGGACATGATCGCGCGGATGCGCCGGCGGATCTGGTCGGCGAAGAGCGTGTGCACGGTCATCGATACGGCTCCCCAGCCGATCAGCACGAGGATCACGCCGGCGCCCAGCATGAGCAGATCGCGGGCGAAAGCCTGAACGACGTAGCCGGCCGCGGCGACGAGCACGCCGTAGAGGATCCACGGCCGACGGATGCCGAGTCGCGACATCGAGCGGTCGCTGAGCCGCCCGAAGATCGGCGTGGTGATGAGTATCGCCGCCCCGCCGACGGTCAGCACGATGCTGAGGTTGCCGGTCGCCTGCTCGGGATCCCACTCCTTCAGCAGCTGCGGCACGGCGACGCCGGCGACGCCCTGCGCGATGCCGGTCGCGAACCACGTGAGCGCGAAGGCGACCCAGAACCACCAGCTCTGGCGCTCGCCGGGGATCGCGTCCTCGGCGAGCGGGGGCACAGGAGGGGAGGGGAACACGGGATCGACAGCATGGGTGGACATCATCGTCTCCAGACGGTTCGGGTGGTGATCGGGTCTGCCGCCGCGACCGAGTAGGCGGCGGTGAGTTCGGCTGCGAAGAGGTCGTGCCAGTCGCGCGCGCCCTGCCAGGTGGTGATGCCGGGGGAACCGTGCACGTGCCCCTCGCCGATGTGCAGGACTACGGGGACGCCCGCCGCTTCGAGCGCCCGTGCGTAGGCGACGGCGCCGTCACGGAGCGGGTCGAATTCCGCGGCGAAGATGAGGGCGGGCGCCAGGCCGCGATGGTCGGGAGCGTCGAGCGGCGACGCCGCGGACAGGGGCGCGCCGGCGCGGTAGACGTCGGCGAGATGCTCGGCGCCGATCATCCCCGAGGCGCGCCGGTATCGGTCGAAGGATTCGCCTGCCGGTCGCAGCGCGGCCGGCAGCACTTCCAGAGCCTGGTGGATCAGCGGGCGATCCGCATCGCGCTCGCGCAGGGCGGCGGACGCCGCGATGGTGGCGCCGGCGGAGTTTCCCCCGATCCCCAGAGCGGCGATGTCGACGCCGATCTCGTCGGCACGGGCCCGCAGGTCGGCCAATGCGGCGACGGCGTCGTCGACGGCTGCGGGGAACGGATGCTCCGGCGCGAGTCGGTACTCCAGGGAGATGATCTGCACGCCCGAGCGTAGGGCGCGATCGGCGCAGATGCGCTCGTTGACGATCTCGTCGATCGTCCCGCCGATCCAGCCGCCGCCGTGCAGCCAGAGCATGGTGGGCTGCGGGCCGACTGCACCGGACGAGCGGAATCGGCGCGCGCGGCGAGGGTCGTCTCCGCCGGCCAGATGGAGTTCGTCGACATCCACCCCGGCCGGTGCGGGGTCGGTGAACTCCAGGGCGAGCCGATCGCTCAGCTCGCGTGCAGCCCGACGTCGTGCGACGACGTCGGCGGATCCGGTGCCGGGGAGGGACTCGGAGAGCTCCTCGGCGCGGCGGATCCAGTCGAGCACAGGGGAGCTGAGGGGAGGGAGATCGCTCATTCCGCACCCGCCTGATGGAGCGCACGGAGTTCGCTGACGATGAGGCGATGCGCGACGTCGGCCGCCGGTACGAAGCCGGTGGACCCGAGGGAGCCGTGCGTCTGCCCGATGAATCGCAGGGCCGTGACCGGCACCCCCGACGCCGAGAGAGCGCGCGCATAGGCCTCTCCGTCTCCGCGCAGCGGATCCAGCTCGGAGGTGATGATCAGCGCAGGCGGCAGACCCTCGTGCGAGGGGGCGAGCAGCGGCGAGGCGTAGGGATGCCGCGCCTTGGACATGTCGTCACCGAGGTACTGCCGCACCAGCGACCGTCCTGCTTTTCGCACGATCACCCCCGGCATGCCTGCACTGATTCCGCGCATATCGGCATGCCCGATGGTGAGGTCGAGAGCAGGGTTCTCCAAGAGCTGCAGGGCGATCGGATGCCGCGCCCGATCGCGGTTCATGAGCGTGACGGCGGCAGCCAGGTCGCCACCAGATGAGGCGCCGCCCACCGCGACCCGGTCGCGTCGTCCGCCGATCTCCTCGGCGTGCTCGACGGTCCACTCGAATGCGCTCCAGCACTGCTCGGGCTGCACGGGGTATCGATTCTCTGGAGCGTGCGCGTAGTCGGCGGCCACGATGATGACGCCGGCATCCCGCGCGCGCTCGCGGAACCGAGCGTCCCACGAGACCCAGTCGATCCCCGCGATCGTGAAACCGCCCCCGTAGAAGTACACGAGGATCGGAAGCCCGGCATCCGATGACGCCGGCTCGTCACCAGGCCAGTAGATGCGGACGCGCACGTCGGGGTGTCCGTCGACGGCGACGGTGCGGACCTCCGACGCAGTCGCCGGTGATTCGATTCCCAGCGCGGCCGACACGGCGGCGTCGTTCTCCTGAGCGACGCGTCGACGCCCGGCGGGATCGGCCGGTTCGGGCGCGACCAGAGGAGCCATCCGCTTCTCGTGCGCGGCGACAGCGCTGTCGAGCATCGGGCGGCGGAACCGGGACGTTCTCGGCATCGGGCATCTCCTTCGATGGACTGCGCACTAGTCTGAGCAATCGAAGAACTTCGATGAAGCGCGGAGGTCGGCGTATGCGAGCACGCCCTGGGCGGGTCACCATCTACGACGTCGCGGCGCGCGCCGGCGTGAGCATCTCGACCGTGTCGCTGGCCGTGAGCGCCCCGCATCGGGTGCGCCCTGAGACCAGAGAGCGCATCGTCGAGGCGGCCACGGCACTCGGATACCGGATGACCGCTGGGCGGCGCGTGGGCGCCGCGCGGATCGCGGTCGCCGCGCCCTTCACGAGCTACCCCTCGTATCTTCGTCGGCTCTCCGGGATGCTGCGGCGGGCGCGGGATGCCGCGGTCGACATCATCCCCTACGACCTGGACTCCGCTGCAGCGGCCGACGAGCCACTGCTCGATGTGCTGCCGACACGCACCGATGTCGCGGGCCTCGTGGTCATGGGCGTGCCGCTCGGCGGCGCAGCCCGGCGCGCGAGCCGTGCGGCGCGCATCCCCGTCGTGTACGTCGATGTCGTGCCCGCACGAGCCGACGTCGGGGGACCGGTGGTACTCGTGGACGACCTCGACGGAGGCTCGCAGATCGGCCGTCATCTGGCAGGGCTCGGTCACCGCCGAGTGCTGTTCGTGCACGAGCCGCAGCGCTCCCCGGCCTATGTGTCCGCCGGCATGCTCCGCATCCGTGGCATCGAGCAGCACGTCGCGGTCACCGGCATCGCCGTGAGCAGCCCGGAGGCGATCGACGAGCGGGTGTTCCGTGCAGCGGCGGATGCCGGAGCGACGGCGATAGCCGCGAACCACGACCAGTTCGCCGCCGCGATCCTGGCAGGGCAGCGGGGGAGGCCCGAGGGCGAGCATCTCGCCGTCGTCGGCTACGACGACGGCGAGGTCGCCGCCGCTCTCGATCTGACGACCGTGCGGCAGCCGTTCGAGGAGAGCGGCCGGGCCGCCCTCGAACTCGTGCTCGGACTCGTCTCCGGAGCCGCGACCTCGCACGAGACCGTGGCGCTCGCACCGACGCTGATCCCGAGGGGATCCACGCGGCCGAAGGCATCCGGCGCGCTCTGACCGATCAGGAACGGGTCGCGGTGACCCGCTTCTTCTCGCGGATGTACACCTCGCGTCGCACCTTCGCCACGATGTCGCCGTCGCGGTCGGTGATCACGGTGTCGAACCACTCGAGCACTTTCGCTCCGCCTTTCGCCCGTTCGCGGATCTCCTCGGCTCGCTCTCGCGACACCTCGAACTCGGCGGTCAGCACACCTCGGCCCGGCTTCACGAACTCGATCTCGCCGCGGGTGTCCCACACCACGTAGTCGCGACCGAGCTGATGCATGACGAGCATGAAGAAGTAGGGGTCGGTCATGGCGGACATCGAGCCGCCGAATGCGGTCTTGACGTAGTTGCGGGTGAACACGTTCACGTGCAGCTCGACGGTGGCGTGGGTCCAGTCCTCGCTGAAACGTCGGATGCGGATTCCGCTGAAGAGGTTGGGGATCCACAGGCTCATGCCCATGGCGAGGCGGCGAGGAGTGATGCGCATGGGGTCAGTGTGAGGGTGGCGACGATTCTCGGCAAAATCACTGCAGGGATCCCACAATTGTTATAGTTGATCTATAACTAGTGGAGGTGACATGCTCATTCGGATCGACGCTGACAGCCCCACGGCGATCTTCGACCAGGTCGCCGCTTCCATCCGCGCGGACATCGTGAGCGGGCGTGTGGTCCAGGGCGATCGACTTCCGACCGCCCGCGAAGTCGCTTCCGCTCTCGACATCAACGTGCACACGGTTCTGCGCGCATATCAGCAGCTGCGGGACGAGGGGCTCGTCGATCTGCGGCGCGGCAGAGGCGCCGTCGTCTCGGCATCGGCCGCGGCATTGACCGACCTCGCACAGGAGATCCACGCACTCGTGGCCCGCGCCGCCCAGCTGGGAGTCTCCGCAACCACGCTCGCTGCTCTCGTGAAGGAGACTGCACCATGAACGACGACGCCCGCCGCTCGCGTACTGCCTTTCTCTGGGTGGGTGTGATCGCTCCACTCGGAATCCTGATCCTCGCCGCGGCGACCATCATCGCGTGGATGCCGGTTCTTCCTGATCCCATCGCCACGCATTGGGGGACCGACGGCGTCGACGGCTTCTCGCCGAAATGGGTGTACGTCGTCGTCACGGTCGGCATCGGCGCGGCCGTGGTCGTGCTGGATGCGGCTCTGGCGTTGACCGCACACCGCTTCCCGCAGAACAGCAGCTCGACGATCGGCCCCTGGTCGTCGACGGCGCGATTCCTCGGTGCGGTGAACCTCGGCGTCGCGGTGATGATCGCCGTCATCGCGCTGGCAGGAGCGGGTATCCAGCGCGGACTCGCCGATGCTGCGGATGCACCGGATATCGGCGGCTGGGTCGCGCTCGGCTTCGGTCTGCTCATCGCGGCCGCGGTGCTCGGCTGGTTCCTGCAGCCGCAGAGTCCTCTGGTGTCCGCGGAGCCGGAGCCTCTCGATCCGAGCATCCCGCTCGGATCGAGTGAGCGCGTCGTCTGGTTCGGCACGGCGACGATGGCCCGTTCGGGCGTGATCGTGCTCGTCGTGGCGCTCGCCGTGCTGGTGATCACCACGGTGTTCGTCGCGGCGAGCGGCAGGGGAGCGTGGGGGATGCTCGCGGCTCTGACTGTGGTCATGACGCTCGTGACCGGCACGATGATCGTCTTCAGGGTGCGAGTGAACTCCGAAGGACTCCGGGCGCGTTCGCTGTTCGGATGGCCGAGCAACCACGTACCGCTGGACCGCATCGCCCAGGTCGACGTGGTCCAGCTCGACCCGTTCCGCGAGTTCGGAGGGTGGGGCTGGCGGCTCGCCGTCGATGGGCGCCGGGGGATCGTGCTGCGCGCCGGTGAAGCGCTGCAGGTGACGCAGACCAACGGGCGGGTATTCGTGGTGACGGTCGACGGCGCATCCGATGCCGCGGCGGTCCTCGATGCCCTCCGCATCCGAGCCGTCGACGGCCCTACCCGAGGTGATTCATGAACATCCGCATCCGTCCGATCGCCACCATCTCCTTCGTCGTCCTCGCCCTCGGACTGGCCTGGCTCGTCGCCCTGCCTCTCTGGCTGGATGGCGGTCTGGGGAATCCGCTGGCGGGTGTTCTGCTCCCCGCTATGATGTTCACCCCGGCGGTCGCGGTCGTGCTGGTGATGGCCGTGCTGCGCCCCGTGCCCCGGGGAGAGCGGTTGCGCTTCCTCGGCATCTGGCCGCTGCGCCCTGCGAAGCGCGTCATATGGATGCTTGTCATCGGCTGGCTCGTGCCGCCACTGCTCGTCGCGCTCAGCATCCTGCTCGCAGTGGCTCTGGGATTCGTGCAGCTCGACTTCGCGTTCTCCGGCTTCGCCCGAGAGCTCGAGAAAGCTCTGCCTCCTGGCACGCCGCTGCCTCCCGTCGGCATCGTCGTCGCCGCGCAGGTGGCGACGATTCCGCTCGCCGCCCTGTTCAACGGCATCCTCGCTTTCGGTGAGGAGCTGGGATGGCGAGGCTGGCTCGTTCCGGCGCTGCGGCCGATGGGAACGTGGCCCGCACTCGTTCTGAGCGGTGCGATCTGGGGCGTGTGGCACAGCCCGGTGATCCTGCTCGGATACAACTTCGGACGGACCGACGTCACCGGGGTCCTGTTCATGATCGGAGGGTGCGTCGCGTGGGGCATCCTGCTCGGCTGGCTGCGCCTGCGATCCGCGTCGATCTGGCCGGCCGTGCTCGCGCACGGTGCGCTGAATGCCGCGGGCGGGCTCATCGTGCTGTTCGCGGCTGCGCAGCCTGATCTCGCCCTCGCGGGCCCGCTCGGTGTCGCAGGGTGGATCGTGGTCGCGGTGGTCGTCGTCGTGCTCGTCCTCACGGGTCAGCTCCGGCGACAGCCGGACCTCGCCGGCTCGGCAGTCCCTCCCACGCATCCGGCTCCCGCCGCCCCTTGACCGCGACCCGCGACGCGGGTTGGCTGAGGACATGGATTCCACCCCCGCGGCCTGGGCCGCAGCCGACGTCTTCCTCGCCGACACGCTGGTCGGCCACGACCCGGGACTCGAGGCGGCACTGGATGCGCAGCGCGCGGCCGGTCTGCCGGAGATCGAGGTCGCGCCCGTCGGCGGCAAGCTGCTGAGCGTGCTCGCTCGGATGAGCGGTGCTCGGCGGGTGCTCGAGATCGGGACGCTCGGCGGGTATTCGACCATCTGGCTCGCTCGCGCCGTGGGGCCGGAGGGGAGCGTCGTCACGGTCGAGGCCGAGGCTGACAACGCGGCCGTGGCTCGCGCGAGCATCGACGCGGCAGGAGTCGGCGACCGCGTCGACATCCGCGTCGGACGCGGTGCAGACGTGCTGCCGACGCTGGACGGGCCGTTCGACCTGGTGTTCATCGACGCAGACAAGGAGTCGAACACGATCTACCTGGACTGGGCCGCCAGGCTCGGTCGACAGGGCACCGTGATCGTGCTCGACAACATCGGCCGCGAGGGAGAGATCGTGCGCGAGGACTCGACGGACCCGAAGGTGATCGGCACCAGGGACGGATTGCGGATGCTGGGAGAGGACCCGCGCTTCGATGCCACCGCGCTGCAGACGGTCGGCGTCAAAGGCTGGGACGGCGTCGCCATCGCACTCGTCGTCTGAGCCGGTCCACGTCTGAAATCGCGCCGACGCGACGGGCTAGACTGACCACGGATCGACGTCGCTCCACCACAACACTTTTCCGAACAAGGAGCACTTCTGTGGCACTGATCGAGGCTGTAGGCGCACGCGAGATTCTCGACTCGCGCGGAAACCCGACCGTCGAGGTGGAGGTGCTCCTCGACGACGGCGTCGTCCAGCGAGCAGCCGTCCCCTCCGGAGCATCCACCGGCGCGTTCGAGGCGTACGAACTGCGTGACGGTGACAAGAGCCGCTACGGCGGCAAGGGCGTCCTCAAGGCCGTCTCCGCGGTGATCGACGAGCTCGGCCCGGCGATCGAGGGCGTCGAGGCGAGCGAGCAGCGCATCGTCGACGAGATCCTCAACGAGACCGACGGCACCGAGAACAAGCAGCGCACCGGCGCGAACGCGATCCTCGGCGTCAGCCTCGCGGTCGCCAAGGCCGCCGCCGACTCGGCCGATCTGCCGCTGTTCCGCTACCTGGGCGGCCCCAACGCACACCTGCTGCCCGTGCCGCTGTTCAACGTCATCAACGGCGGCGAGCACGCCGACAACGGCATCGACATGCAGGAGTTCTTCCTCGCGCCGATCGGCGCAGAGTCCTACTCCGAGTCGCTGCGCTGGGGCGTCGAGACCTACCACGTTCTGCGCAGCGAACTGAAGGCCGCCGGCTACGCCACGGGCCTCGGCGACGAGGGCGGCTTCGCCCCCGACCTGCCCAGCAACCGCGAGGGCCTCGAGTTCCTCATCAAGGCGATCGAGAAGGCGGGCTTCACGCCTGGCAAGGACATCGCGCTCGGCCTCGACGTCGCCGCCACCGAGTTCTTCAACGACGGCGTCTACCGTCTCGACGACAAGGACTGGACCGGCCCCGAGCTGATCGAGTATTACCAGGGTCTGGTCAACGACTTCCCGATCGTCACGATCGAGGACGCGCTGGCCGAGGACGACTGGGACAACTGGAAGCTCCTCACCGAGGCTCTCGGTTCGAAGGTGCAGCTCGTCGGCGACGACCTGTTCGTCACCAACCCGCAGCGCCTGGCCGATGGCATCAAGCGCGGTGTCGCCAACTCGCTGCTGGTCAAGGTCAACCAGATCGGCACCCTGACCGAGACGTTCGACGCCGTCAGCCTCGCGCAGCGCTCGGGCTACACGGCGATGCTGTCGCACCGTTCGGGCGAGACCGAGGACACCACGATCGCCGACCTCGCCGTCGCCACGAACGCGGGCCAGATCAAGACGGGTGCGCCTGCTCGCTCCGAGCGCGTCGCGAAGTACAATCAGCTTCTGCGCATCGAGGAGGAGCTCGGCGACGCGGCAGTCTTCGCCGGTCGTTCAGCCTTCCCGCGTTTCAGCGCCTGATCGGCTGACGCGCACGCGCTGACTGAACACGTCGAGGGCCGCTGACCCAGCGGCACGAAAGAAGGGGGAGCCATGGCGAGACGTCCGGCTCCCCCTTCTCCGTCTCCCCGTGCACCGGCCCCCGCGTCGAAGCCCGCCGCTCGCAGGGACCGGCAGGCCACGCGCAGCGTCGATGTGCGCGAGTGGGCCTCGGGCATCCGTCTGTCCGCCTTCTCGGTGATCATGCTGTCGCTGGTCGTGCTCGGCGCCTGGGTGCTCGTGCCCACGATGGGGACGTTCATCGACCAGAGGCAGAAGATCGCCGCCCTCGAAGCGTCGATCCAGGTCTCGCACGACGAGATCGCGGCGCTCGAGAAGGAGCGCGAGCGGTGGGACGATCCTGCGTACATCACGACCCAAGCGCGCGAGCGGCTGTACTACGTCAAGCCCGGCGAGGTCGTGTACCTCGTCGACAACGACCTCGATCCTGCCGCTCTGCCACGCGAGCAGGAGCCGGTGAGCGACACCCTCGAAGAGAAGCCGGCCGACTGGATGCCGCAGTTGCTGCGAACGCTCACCGCCGCGGGTCTCAGCCAGACGGCCGTCCCCGCGCAGTGACGCGCCCGAGCGGGAACGCTCTGGGCATCCTCTCGGCAGCCTCCCGTACGCTGGAGCCGTGACCACGCCGCCCTTCGCCGCCCCCACTCCCGCCGAGCTCGCCGTCGTCTCCGCGCAGCTCGGGCGCCCCGCGCGCGGCGTCGTCGGCATCGCGGCGCGCTGTGCGTGCGGCAACCCCACCGTGGTCGCGACCACCCCTCGTCTGCCCGACGGCACGCCGTTCCCGACGTTCTACTACCTCACGCACCCGGCTGCGACCGCAGCGATGTCGACTCTCGAGGCGACTCAGGTGATGCCGGAGCTGGCGGCGCTCCTCGCCGACGACGAGGACATCGCCGCGGCCTATCTCGCCGCGCATCACGCCTATCTCGGCGACCGCGCCGAGTTCGGCGAGGTTCCCGAGATCGACGGCATCTCGGCCGGCGGCATGCCCTCGCGCGTGAAGTGCCTGCACGCCCTCGCCGGTCATGCGCTGGCGGCAGGGCCGGGTGTGAACCCGATCGGCGACGCGGCGCTCGCTCGCTCGGCCTGGTCGCCGGCTGTCTGCCGCTGCGAGGAGCCGGGTGCGGCGCTGCGTGAGGCACCGGACGCATGACCGTGCGGCGGATGCTGCGCGCCGCCGTCGCTGTGGCGGCGGTGGCGGCATCCGTCCTGATCACCGGCGCTGCGGCGACACCGGGCCCGGTC
>JAEKKN010000012.1 GCA_019510305.1 Microbacterium sp. | reverse complement strand
CCACCGTTCAGCTTGCTGTTGGCCGACGAAGCGTTAACGGGTGATCTCCCGCATGCGGATGCGGCGCAGTGGCTGGAATTCGATGTGAACGAGATAGTGGCCGAGATCGAGTTCGTCGCGATCCCTGTGGTGGTCTTTTCAGACACCCCCTCTGGGAGGCCGGTCCCTCTGTCGATGCTTAGATTCCAGAGCGCCGTAGTGTGATCGCCTCGGCGGCCCCTGACCGCGGTGGGAAGTTCTTCACTGATTCAGCGACCTTCTCGCACGTTTGAGTTTGTGGCCGATGCCGTGAGGTGCCACTACCAGGCTTCCGAGCACGCTCTGAACGGGCGTCCACGCGGGCGGATTTCGTGATCACGCGGACGGTCTTCGGTGAGACCCACTGCCTTGCGACGGCAGGATCACGCCGAGAAGAGGTCCCAACAATAGTGCGTGAGTGGGGCACTTCTGTCGCTGAGGATGTCTGGCTGGCTCTCGAGACTCGTGCCGGGTGTTCATGCTTCGAACGTCGGTGACATCGCCTGAACTCGCACCCGCTCCGTCGTGATAACCCCCGGTTACTCCGACACTGGATGTGATGACGAACGGCCGCATCAAGCGCTAGCGTCAGGATTGACGAGTTCGCTGGAGGACCTGTGAATGACGAAACTCTCTTGCCCGCAGACAACCCCATCACCACATCTGAGCAAGATGTTCTTGGGAGGGCGACCGTCGCATGGGACTTCGCACGCTCCATTCGAGAACTTGACGCCTCACAAGGGATAGTCATCGGAGTGTTGGGGGCATGGGGACACGGTAAGAGCTCCTTCGTCAATCTGATGCGGGAGCAGTTCGCTGAGAACCCTGAGCTGCCGGTCGTCGAGTTCAATCCGTGGGTGTTCTCCGGAGACCAGCAGCTGACGGACGCATTCTTTCGCGAGATTGCGGCAGAGTTGCGTCTGAAGGACCAATCCAAGTTCGGCCTCATCGCGGAGCGCCTCGATAAGTACGGTGATGTGCTCAGTCCGCTTGCGCTGATTCCCGGGTTCGGGAACTGGTTTGACCGCGCCTTCCGGGCGACGAAGACGGCGGCGAACTGGTGGAACGAGCGTAAGAAGGGCAGTCGAACTTTCCGGGAGAGAGTCACGACTGCTCTCCTAGAACTCGACGATCCCATCGTTGTAGTTATCGACGACATCGACCGACTGACTACAAGCGAGATCCGCGACATCTTCAAACTGGTGCGTCTTACCGCCAGCTTTCCGAACATCATCTATGTGCTGGCATTCGACCGACGACGCGTCGAACAAGCGCTCACCGAAGGTGGGGTGCCAGGACGCTCGTACCTAGAGAAAATCCTGCAACTAAGCTTCGACGTGCCTATGATTCCCGCAGAACTCTTGCGAGCGCAGGTGTTCGAGCGTCTCAACGTGATCCTTCAGGACGTTGACAACCTGCGCTTCACCGGCAGCATCTGGTCCGATGTTTTCGTTGAGATCATCGAGCCCCTTATCGGGAGCCTGCGCGACGTCACACGCCTCGGGCTTTCCGCCCGCCCCACGATCCGAGCGCTCGGCGAACAGATCGAAGTAGTCGACCTTCTGGCGCTGGAAGCGCTCCGTGTATTTCGTCCCGAGGTCTTCGCCGCCATTCACGCCGCTCGTGTCGCGCTCACAGAACCGCAGGGCTACTACGACCGGAGCGAGAAGGCGCACCACAAAGCCGCCATCGAAAAGTTGCTCGAAGATGCTGGTCCCGACGAGGAAGTCGTTCGTGCCCTCATCCAGCGACTGTTCCCGGCCGGACGCGCCTACATCGAAAATACTAGTTTTGGGTCCTCATCCTCAGATGGTTGGAAGCGAGCGCACCGCGTCGCATACATCGGTTTTCTCGACCTCTACTTCGGACGAACAGTGCCATCCGATCTTCGCTCGTTTCAACAGGCCGAGATCGCGTACTCACGGATCTCGGACGCGAACGCGCTGAAGGACTACCTCGAATCGGTGCCGGCGGGGGATCTCGAATCCGTCATCACAGGGCTTGAGACGTATCAGGGGGAGTACCCCATCGAGTCGGTCGTGCCGGCGTCCACGACGCTGTTGAACCTCATCGCCGCGATACCGGAACGCCGCAACCGAGGCATGTTCGACTTGATGCGTCCAGACATCGTGGTAACTCGCGTCGTCATTCGTCTGCTGAAGCAGCTCCCCGACGAGAACGTCCGAGATCAGGCCGTGCGCGAGATCATCGCCGGAGTCCATTCCTACTCCTCACAGGAGGTTCTAATCCGCAGCGTCGGCCGGGTCGAAGACTCGAACAACGCCCTCATCTCCGCGGGGTGCACGTCGGAGCTTGACGATGCGTTTCTCCGACAAGTGATGTCGGTCTCGCCGCCCGACCCCAGAAGCGAGTGGAATCTGTTCAGGGTCTATTGGCTGGTCGCCGAGCGTCAGGGGGAGGAATACGTTCCTCCCGCGTTGAGCGAACCCACTGAAATTCGAGCGCTTCTTGAGTCGGCGTCTTCGGTCGCGCGCTCCCAAAGTGGCGACACCCGGCACGTCCGGGAAGAAGATCGACTCACCTGGGACGGTCTCGTGCGTGTCGCGGGTGGCGAGGAACAGCTGGCAGATGCCATCCGGCGATTGCGCGAAGTCGATGGGGATACGGACCTTGTGCTTCTGGCAGAGGGGTACGCCGAAGGGTGGCGTCCGGAGGATTTTTAACTAAGTGCTGAGCGCGAAGCCCGTGCTCGAGCGTCGCGTAGAAGTCTCGCGCGAGTGCGGTCGGCTCGGGGCCGGCGCTATCCGGCGTTCCCGAGCCGAGCGGCGGTTCGGGCGCGTCCTCGGCGCCAACATCGGGGACCGCGCGTACCTTCCGGGTGCCAAAGAAGCCGATCTCCAGAACTATCTTCGCTCCACCGGTGCGAAGCTCGTTATGGATTACCACAAGAACTTCCTCGGCTATCAGGACAGTTACGCCGGAGCGATCATGGTCGACGGCAACTGGTACTGCGCCTCGATGCCACAGACGCTCATCGACGCAAGCAAACGCTACCGAGCCGGCGAGGACGCCGACGACAAGAACCGTTCACTCACGAAGTCGCAGCGCGCCTCGCGGGCAAGACAGCGTCTCGAGCAATGGCTCAGCGCTGTCGAAGCACGAGCACCGTACCTTTTCAGCCCGAAGGGTGCTCAGAAGCCGAACGGGAAGAGGCCATGGTCCTGCCCGGCAGGCGCCAACACGCCCACCGCTTCTTGCCCGCGCAAGCCGAACAAGCTCGCGTCGGGAAAGGTGCCTCTCACGATCATCAGGCGACCCGTGGAGGGCCCCGCAAAGGTATGCGACAACGTCACTAGCGTCAGTTTCCCGGCTGAGGCGGGCGGCAAGTTCGCCCAGGAGTATCAGTACGGATCGAAGGACTGGCGTGAGATGTACGGCCATGGCCGCAACAGCGTCGAGTCCTTCAACGCGTACCTAAAGGACGGCGGCACTCATGCACTCGAGGACGGTTCCCGCCGCCGCCTCCGGGGTTCCGCTGCACAAGTACTTCCTCGCCACGATGACCGTCGTCGCAGCGAACCTGGACAAGATTCGGGACTTCGCCGCTCAGAAGATTGAAGACGGTCTCGACTACGAGGCAGGTATTGAAGCTCCGCGCGCCAAGAAGCGCAAGCCACGCCGCAGCTCGCCCCAGCAGCGCGTGGCCCATCAGCGGGGTCGGGCAAAACTTAGCCCAGCCCGCACATAGCCACAGGGCTCACCCCAGTCAGATCACCGGCTCGAAGGTCGGCGCCAGCATGCCCAGTTACGGGTCGCGGTGCCCACCTTCGGGCCGTCTTTGTTCGCCAAGGAATATCGAAGCCCCCGATTAGTGCTTCCCGTTGCTCACCAACGAGAAAAGCCGCCTGAAACCAGGCGGCTTTTCTCGTACTTGGGGGTTACGCGTACGTGTTCATATACCATCCGCGTACAACCCAACGTGCCCCCGGAGGGATTCGAACCCCCGACCTACGGTACCGGAAACCGGCGCTCTATCCCCTGAGCTACGGAGGCGCACCGAACGACAATATCACTGGTTGGAGGTGCTCTCCGACCCACCGGCGACGGTGACCGGAGCAGCGCCGAGATCGACGAGATCGGCGGCGAGCCTCTCGGCCAGATAGCGGTGTCCTTCGGTGGAAGGGTGCCTGCGCCCGAAATCCACGTCGATCACGTCGAGATAGTTGGACGGTGTGATCCAGTTCTCCCCGATGGGCGAGATGTACCACCAGCCGCGCTCGGCGGCGAGGGCTGCGAGGTCCGTGTCGACGCGGGCGGTTCCGGCACCGACGGGCAGCAGATGCGGGGCCGGCCCCAGGATCACGATCTGCGCCTCGGGGTAGGTGGCCGCCATCGCGTCCCAGGCCGCCGTCACGGCCTCTCGATAGCCGGCCTCGCCCTGTTCGCGATCGTTGATCGAACCCTGGATGATCACGAGGTCGGGCGACAGCGCGGGATCGAGCGCGGCGATGCGCTCGCCGAAGGCCGGCCCGTCGAGGCCCGGCTTCAGGTAGCCGCTGCCACGGACGCCGTTCACGGTCGTCGCGCCGTCGAGGAGTTCGGCGAGAACGTAGGCGTATCCCAGGGTCGGGTCGGATGCGGCGGATCCGTACGTCCAGGAGTCGCCGAAGACGAGGACGGACGGATGCTCCGGCAGCACCAGGGGAGCGGGAGCGATCGTGACGGCTTCCTCGGAACCCGCACCGGCGACCTGCGCCGTGGACGTGGCCTGCGACCAGGGGCGCCACACACCCAGGAAGACGGCCACGAGCGCCAGAACGACGGCGATGGCGAGCACCGCGGGGAGCGTGCGGCGGCGACGGGACGCGGCATTCATGGATCCGACATCGTCTTCGAACGTCCCCGCAACCGCGACCACGGCGATTGGGCGTCGAACGTCGCCATGCGCCTGGCCAAGCCCTTCGGGACCAACCCGCGTGAACTCGCCCAGCAGATCGCCGACGGTCTGGCCACGATCGACGGCGTCTCGAGCGCCGAGGTGGCCGGTCCCGGGTTCATCAACATCCGTCTCGACGCCGCGGCCGCGGGCGCGCTCGCCAAGACGATCGTCGACGCGGGCGAGAGTTACGGCCACAACGACTCGCAGCAGGGCGTCAGCGTGAACGTCGAGTTCGTGTCGGCGAACCCGACCGGTCCGCTGCACATCGGCCACACGCGCTGGGCCGCCCTCGGCGACTCGATCGTGCGGCTGCTGCTCGCGAGCGGGGCGAACGCCGTGCGCGAGTACTACATCAACGACGCGGGTGCGCAGATGGACCGCTTCGCGATCTCGATCGTCGCGGCCGCCAAGGGAGAGCCAACGCCTGAGGGCGGCTACCCGGGCGAGTACATCGCTGCTCTCGCCGGCCGCGTGCTCGAAGCCCGCCCCGATCTGCTCGGTCTTCCCGATGACGAGCAGCTCACCGTCGCGCGCGATCTCGCCTACGACTATCAGCTCGCCGAGATCAAGGGCTCGCTGGAGCGGTTCAACGTGCCCTTCGACGTCTGGTTCTCGGAGCGGACGCTGCACGCCAAGGGCGAGGACGGCACGAGCTTCATCGATCAGGCCGTCGACCGTCTGCGCGAGCAGGGCCACGTCTTCGACGAGGACGGCGCCGTCTGGGTGCGCACGACCGACTTCGGAGACGACAAGGACCGCGTGATCCGTCGTTCGAACGGCGAGTACACGTACTTCGCCGCCGATGCCGCGTACTACCTCAACAAGGGCGATCGCGGCTTCCAGAACAAGATCTACCTGCTCGGCGCCGACCACCACGGCTACGTGCACCGCCTCAAGGCGATCGCCGGTGCGGCCGGCGACGACCCCGAGAAGAACATCCAGGTGCTGATCGGCCAGCTCGTGTCGATCCGCGGCGCCCGTCTCAGCAAGCGCGCGGGCAACATCATCGAGATGGACGACCTGCAGGCCTGGATCGGCACGAATGCGCTGAGGTATGCGCTGGAGCGCTCGCCCGCGGACTCGCCGCTCGACCTCGACCCCGAACTGCTGCAGAAGCGCACGAACGACAACCCCGTCTTCTACGTGCAGTATGCGCACGCCCGCACGCACAACGTTGCCCGCAATGCGGCCGATTCCGGCGTCGACCGCAGCGTGTTCGCACCCGAGACGCTCACGCACGAGACCGAGGCGGCGCTTCTCGGTGCGCTGCAGGAGTTCCCGCGCATCGTCGGCTTCGCCGCCGAGATCTGCGAACCGCACCGCGTCGCCCGCTACCTCGAGGAGCTGGCTGGTCTCTACCACCGCTGGTACGACAACTGCCGGGTGATCCCGCAGGGCGACGACCCCGTCGAGAGCGTGCACCGTACGCGGCTCTGGCTGAACGACGCCGCGGGCCAGGTGCTCCGCAACGGCTTGGCGCTCCTCGGAGTGTCCGCCCCCGAGCGCATGTGACCCGACGGGTGCGGCAGGATTGGGGGATGAGCGACGACAATCCCACCCTGCCGTACCCCGAGTCCGGCGGCGAGCATGAGACGCTCGTCATCCCGGGCGAGCGAGGAACTCTGGCCCCGCCCCGCACCCGCCGGCGGAAGCGCTGGCCGTGGGTCCTGCTCATCGTGGTCGTGGTGATCGCCGCGCTCGCCGTCGCCGCTGAACTTCTCGCCCGCGCGCTTCTCCCCGGCATCGTCCGCGGCATGGTGGTCGAGCAGCTCGATCTACCCGCAGACCAGCAGCTCGACGTCGACGCGGCGGGCATCCTGCTGCCGCAGCTCATCGGCGGCCGCCTGGACAGTCTTCACCTGTCGACGGATGCTGTGACGCTCGAAGGGATCACGGGCGCCGTCGATGTCACCGCGACCGGTGTGCCGCTCAGCGGCGGTGACCTGGACGGAGCCGCGGGAACCATCCGCATCGACGAGACGCAGTTCACTGCGCTCCTCGCAGGCACCGACCTGCCCGTCGACTCCGTCGCGTTCGATGCGCCGGACGCGACGGTGGCCGGATCGGCCAAAGTGCTCGGAATGTCGGTCCCGATCACGCTCACCCTCACGCCGGGGGTCGCGGAAGGCGACCTCGAGCTCACGCCGGTGCAGCTCACGGTCGGCGGTCTCGTCGTAGACGCCTCTCAGGTGGGCTCGTCGCTCGGGTCGATCGGGGAACGGCTCACCGAGCCGCAGCGCGTCTGCATCGCCGATCAGCTGCCGGCCGGGATCACCCTCACGGCGCTCACGATCGACGGGAGCGAGGCGGTCATCGACGTCGACGTGAACGGCGCGATCGCGACCGACCCTACTCTCCTCGAGAAGGGCGTCTGCCCCGGACGCTGACGGTGCCGGTGCTCGTCGTCAGCGACGGGTCGTCGCTCCGGTGTCTCGGAGATGATCGAGGATCGCCGGGATGACGGTCTGAGGACGATCACGCTGGACCCAGTGTCCGGCTTCGGGGACCACCAGGAGTTCGCCGTAAGGAAGCAGGCGCGCCGCTGCCTGCGCATGCCCGATGGGTACGCCGGAATCCCGGTCTCCGTGGACGAGGAGCGTCGGTGTGGCGATGGACGGGAGCTGACCCGTATACGCCGTGCGGAGCCGGTTCCACAGCACCTGATCACGTTGCCATTCGCCGAACACTGCGAGACCCGTGCCCGAGGCCTCGGCCAGCACCGCGTCGACGAGTTCAGGGGTGCGCGCGGCAGGATCCCGGACGATGTCGCGCAGACCGCGCTCCATCGACCGCCGGCTGCGCGAGTAGGACCGCGTGAGGGAGGTGAGCAGGCCGGTGCGCACGAGAGAGTACGAGGCGAAGTGCGTGAATCGGCCGAGCAGACCGTCTGCGAGGCGAGGCATCAGACCGTAGGTTCCCAGAAGCACGGCGCTCCGGGCCCGGCCCGGTCGGTCGATGAGATGGCCCAGCGCCATGCCGCCGCCCAGCGAGAGTCCGCCGATCGTGTAGTCGGGGAGCTCGAGCGCGTCGACGAGTTCCCCGACGTATGACACGAGCCGCTCCTGGCTGAGGGTCCAGTCCGCTCGCGGGCTCGATCCGAATCCGGGGTGGTCGGGCGCGATCACACGATGCCCGGCGGCTGCAAGAGCCGGACCCACCTCGCCCCACGAGAGCTCGGCGCTGTCCGCTCCGCCGCCGTGCAGCAGGAGCACAGTCCGGCCCGAGGGGAGGACCGGTCGCCATTCCACGAAGGAGATCGTCGCGCCGGTCACTCCGACGGATGCGCGTCGCACGTTCATCGGTTCCCCGGTTCCTGCCTGAAAGCTCAGGCCTTCTTCTCGCGTGCCGGCGCTGCCGCGCCATCTTGCGCGGCGCGCAGAGCCTCCTTGGCGATCGCCACATCGACCTCCGCCCGTTGCACTCGACGTGCGTCGAAAGTCGTCGCGCCGAACCGCGCTCGCACGCGGTCGTGCTCCTCTTCGTGGGCGGTGACGATGTAGGCGCAGGCGATGAGCATGACCTGCGCCGACAGGTTCAGCCAGATCAGCAGCGCCAGCAGCGTGGCGAACGAGGCGAGCAGAGGGTTGCTCGACGCGCCGCCGACGAACAGCCCCGACAGCTCCTGCAGCACGAGAAGCCCGGCGCCGCCCATCAGCGCGCCGCTCAGCAGCGAGCGACGGGATGCGCGCATGCCCGAGAGGAGACGGAAGACGACGGCGATCAGGGCGGCGTCGAGCGCGAAGACGACGAGCAGCGAGAGCAGGCGGACAGCCCACTCAGCGACGGGGGAGCGATCGGGGAGACCGATCATGCCGAGGAGCCAGGTGATGCCGACCCTGCCCGCGATCGTGATGAACGCGGATGCGACGAAGGAGGCGCCGATCGCGATCGCGAGCAGCAGGTTGCGCAGCACGACCCACACCCAGAGCACATCGTCGTGCGCGGTGCCGGCGATGACGCGGACCGCCGTGCGCAGCGAGCCGATGGCGCCCAGCGCCGCTCCGACGAGACCGACGAGCGAGACGATGCCGGCGATCGACAGCGACATCGGCTGCTGCAGCTCGTCTACATGCACCACGCCGCCCTTCCCGATGAGGCCGGGGATCGCCGCCTCCACGGCACTCACGATCGCCTTCCACGCGACCGGGTTCCCGCTCAACCACAGGGCGGCGATCGAGAAGCCGAGCAGCACGCCGGCGAACACGCTGAAGAGCGCCCGGTAGGTGACGCTGTCGGCGAGCATCGGCCCGCGGCGCTCCGAGTACAGCAGTGCGGCGCGCACCGGGCGCAGCGTGAGCGCCCAGCGGATCGCCGACGCCGTCGCGCGCTGCCCGATGCCAGGGCGACGGATGTCTGAGGTGCGCGAGTCGGTAGTCATCACGCTCCACACTACGAGCCGCGGCAGCACCGACCCAGGGGCTTGACGCGGCGCGTCACCGTGACGGATGGCCGCTCGCGGGTGCCCTAGAATCGGGTCAGCCTCGCTGTGCGCGATCCCGCCCGAGAATCATCCACGATTGGTGCTCCTTGCTTTCCCCTGTCGATTCGCTCGCCCCGGAATGGCTCGTCGTGCCCGACGACTCCAACGACCTCGCCCCTGCGGTGTGGCCGGCATCCGTCGCCCGCGACTCCGACGGAACGCTCGAAATCGCCGGCATCCGTGCGACGACTCTGGCCCAGACCTTCGGCACCCCGCTGCTGGTGATCGATGAGGACGAGGTGCGCTCGCGTGCTCGCGCCTTCCGTCTCGCCTTCGACGCCGCAGCCGCCGACAACGGGACCACCGCGCAGGTCTACTACGCCGGCAAGGCCTTCCTGTGCACGACGGTCGCACGCTGGGTCGTCGACGAGGGACTCCGCGTCGACGTGTGCACGGGCGGCGAGCTCGAGGTCGCGCTGGCCGCTGGCGTGGCTCCCGCGGCGATCGGCTTCCACGGCAACAACAAGTCGATGAGCGAGCTCGAACGAGCCGTCGAGGTCGGCGTCGGCTCGATCATCGTCGACAGCGCGATCGAGATCGAGCGGCTCGCGGCGATCACGGCGCGCGTGCATGCCACTCAGCGCGTCTTCGTGCGTGTGATCAGCGGCGTGCACGCCGAGACCCACAGCTTCCTGGCGACCGCGCACGAGGACCAGAAGTTCGGTTTCCCGCTGGCGGATGCCGAGACCGCGGTGGCCCGCATCCGCGAGATCCCCGGACTCGAGTTCGCGGGGCTCCACTGCCACATCGGCTCGCAGATCTTCGGCGTCGCGGGCTTCCGCGAATCCGCCTCGCGGGTGCTCGAGCTCCACGCCGCGCTCCTCGAGGGCGGGCCGGTGCCTCAGCTCAACCTCGGGGGTGGATTCGGCATCGCGTACACGCGCGTCGACGATCCGACGCCCATCGAGACGCTCGCCGGGGAGATCGTCGCAGCCGTCGCGGAAGGGTGCGCCGCGCGGGGCATCGAGGTGCCCGCTCTCGCCTTCGAGCCGGGGCGCGCGATCATCGGAACCGCGGGGATCACCCTCTACGAGGTGGGTACCACGAAGGATGTGCAGCTCGGCTCGGGAGCCGTGCGCCGCTACATCAGCGTCGACGGCGGCATGAGCGACAACGCGCGGCCCGCCCTGTACGGCGCGCAGTTCTCGGCACGGCTCGCCTCGCGTGCCGGCATCGGCGCGCCGCAGCTCAGCCGAGTAGTGGGCAAGCACTGCGAGTCCGGCGACATCGTCGTCGATCACGAGTACCTCCCCGCCGACCTCGCTCCGGGCGACCTGCTCGCCGTGCCCGCGACCGGGGCCTATTGCGCACCTCTCGCGAGCAACTACAACCACGTTCCCCGTCCACCGGTCGTCGCGGTGCGCGACGGCCGCACACAGGTCATCGTGCGCGGCGAGACCATCGCCGACGTGCTGGCGCGCGACGCGGGGATCGATCCCGCATCCGTGACCGACAGCGCACGCTGACCTTCTGCCCGGCGCCCGTGCGGCACCCGGCACAGACACACCTCTGAAGGAGTCCCCATGACTGCTGAGTATCGACGACTGCGGGTGGCGCTGCTGGGCGCAGGGGCCGTCGGCTCCCAGGTGGCGAGCCTGCTGCTGCGACACGGCGACGAGCTCGCCGACCGCGCGGGAGCCGCTCTCGAGCTCGCCGGCATCGCCGTCCGCGATGTCGACGCGCCTCGAGACGTCGAGCTTCCCAAGGAGTTGTTCACGACCGACGCCGATTCGCTCATCCTCGGTTCCGACATCGTGATAGAGCTCATCGGCGGCATCGAGCCCGCACGAGCGAACATCCTGCTCGCCCTGGGCTCCGGTGCGGATGTGGTCACCGCCAACAAGGCGCTGCTCGCCACGCACGGACCGGAGCTGTTCGAAGCAGCCGATCGTGTCGGAGCGTCGGTGTATTACGAGGCAGCCGCCGCCGGTGCGATCCCGATCATCCGTCCGCTGCGCGATTCTCTTGCTGGCGACCGCGTCGTGCGCATCATGGGCATCGTGAACGGCACCACGAACTACATCCTCGATCGGATGGACACCGAGGGCGCCGACTTCGCCGAGGTGCTCGCCGATGCTCAGCGCCTCGGCTACGCCGAAGCCGATCCCACGGCGGATGTCGAGGGCTATGACGCCGCGCAGAAGGCCGCGATCCTCGCGAGCCTCGCGTTCCACACCGCAGTGCCGCTCGACGCCGTGCACCGCGAGGGCATCTCCTCGATCACCGCGTCCATGATCGAGGAGGCTCGCGCAGCCGGCTTCGTGATCAAACTGCTCGCGGTCTGCGAGCGCATCGAGGCGAACGGCGCCGAGTCGATCTCGGTGCGCGTCTACCCGGCACTCGTGCCGCAGTCCCACCCGCTCGCGAACGTGCACGGAGCCAACAACGCGGTGTTCGTCGAGGCCGAGGCCGCCGGACCTCTGATGTTCTACGGAGCGGGCGCGGGCGGCGTGCAGACGGCGTCGGCCGTGCTCGGAGACGTGGTCTCCGCCGCTCGTCGCCACATCGCCGGCGGCGTCGGCGTGGGCGAGTCGACGAGGGCGAACCTGCCGGTCGTGCCGATCGGCCACGTCACCACGCGCTACCAGATCACCCTCCAGGTGGCCGACGCCGCGGGCGTGCTCGCGACCGTCGCCGGCATCCTCAGCGACGGCGGCGTCTCGGTCGCGACCGTGGTGCAGACCGTCGAGGGCGAGTCCGAGCCGACCGCGCGTCTGATCATCGGCACGCACCGCGCGACCGAGGAGGCCCTCAGCGCGACCGTCGACGCTCTCGCCGAGAGCTCCGTCGTCGAGCGCGTGGTGTCTGTGCTGCGCGTGGAAGGGGAGTGACGATGGTGCTCGGACGCACCGTCGAAGTCACGGTTCCGGCCACCAGCGCCAACCTCGGCCCCGGTTTCGACACCCTCGGGCTCGCGCTCAGCATCTACGACTCGCTTCTGGTCACGGAGCTGCCGGCCGGGGAGCTCGAGATAGAGGTCTCGGGAACAGGAGCCGATGAGATCCCTCGCGACGCGTCGAACCTCATCGTCCGCACGATCGCGCACGTATACGCCGACCTCGGTCGCGAGATGCCGGGGCTGCGCATCATCGCGGAGAACGGCGTTCCGCACGGCCGCGGGCTCGGCTCGTCGGGGGCGGCGGTGACTGCCGGCATCCTCGCCGCGAAGGGTCTGCTGGAGGGCGAGGCCGAGATCGGCGATGCCGACCTGTTGCGCCTCGCCACCGAGCTCGAGGGGCACCCCGACAACGTGGCGCCCGCACTGTTCGGAGGTCTGACGATCGCGTGGGTGGGGGAGAGAGGCCCGCAGCACAAGAAGCTGCTGGTGCATCGCGGCGTCTCGCCCCTCGTGCTGGTGCCCTCGTACACCATGTCCACGTCGAAGGCTCGTTCGCTGCAGCCTCCGCACGTGTCGACGGAGGACGCGGTCTTCAACGTCTCGCGCTCGGCCCTGCTGATCGCGGCGCTCATGCAGAGCCCCGAGCTGCTGCTCGACGCCACCGCCGACAGGCTTCACCAGGACTACCGGGCCGAAGCCATGCCCGAGACGCAGCGGCTCGTGCAGGCGCTGCGCGCGGCGGGCTTCGCGGCGGTCGTCTCGGGAGCAGGACCCAGTGTGCTGGTGCTCGCCGACGGACCCGGAAGCCGCCAGGACGCCGTGGAACTGGCTGCCAGCGTCACCGACACCCCGTGGGACGCGCTGCTGCTCGCGGTCGACGTGCGTGGTGGTACAGTGGGAGAACGAGCGGAGGGCTCCACGTAACTGCGTGAATCTGGCCCCATTGCAACTCTGCAGGACCCGCACGCAAACCCTTGATCCACAGCTCCTCTGTGAGTTCTGTGCCAAGGCCGGCTGGCGCCGAGCGTCAGCCCGTGCGATCGCGCGCAGCACCCGTTGTGCGCGGAACGCTCGTGTCTCCGAGACCAAAGAGGGAGTACTCGTGGAGAATTTCTCCGAGACCCAGAACGACTCGTCCGTTGTGAACGAGAACGCGGCCCCCGCCGCCGACACCGTGACCGCTGAGGCGCCGGCAGCACCGGCACGCAAGCGCGCACCGCGCCGCGCCACCACCGCCACTGCCGCGGCGAAGGCGGAGAAGGCGGCCGCCGAGGCGGCGCCGGCATCCGAGGCTCCTGCGACCGACGCCCCCGCAGCCGAGGCCGCACCCAAGGCGAAGGCTCCTCGTCGCAGCCGCGCCAAGAAGGCGGACGCCGAGACCACCGAGGCGCCCGCGGCCGAAACCGCACAGCCCGCTGAGGCTCCGGCAGCCGTCGAGGCGGCCCCGTCCGAGGCACCGGTCGCTGAGACCGCCCCCAAGACCCCCCGTGGTCGCCGCGGTGCAAAGAAGCCCGTCGAGACCGCAGACGCCGCAGACGCTCAGTCCGCGCCGGTTGACAAGGCCGATGCACCCGAGAAGCCGGCGGAGACGGCCTCGGCAGACGACTCCGGATCGTCTGCTTCCGAGCAGGGCGATGGCGATGAGCAGGGCGGCCGAGGCCGTAGCCGCAGCCGCAGCCGGAACCGCGGTCGCGGTCAGAACGGCGCGGCCGGCCAGCCCCAGAACGAGGGCGGTCAGCCGCAGAACCAGCAGCAGAACAACAACAGCCAGTCAGGCGACGACGAGCAGGGTTCGGCCAATGGCCGCAACCGTCAGCGCAACAAGCGCCGCACCGGCGGACCCGTCGACGAGTTCGACACCGAGATCGGCGAGGACGACGTCCTCATCCCGATCGCCGGCATCCTCGACGTCCTCGACAATTACGCATTTGTGCGCACAACCGGTTACCTCGCCGGTCCCAGCGACGTCTACGTCTCGCTCGGACAGGTCAAGAAGTACAACCTCCGCAAGGGCGACGCGATCGTCGGCTCCATCAAGCAGCCGCGAGAAGGCGAGCAGCAGGGGCGCCAGAAGTACAACGCTCTGGTGAAGGTCGACTCCGTGAACGGCCTGTCGGTCGACGACGCCGCGAACCGCGTCGAGTTCGGCAAGCTCACTCCGCTGTACCCGCAGGAGCGCCTGCGCCTGGAGACGGCCCCCGAGAAGCTGACCCAGCGCATCATCGACCTGGTCGCCCCGATCGGCAAGGGCCAGCGCGGCCTCATCGTGGCGCCGCCCAAGGCCGGCAAGACGATCGTGCTGCAGCAGATCGCCAACGCCATCGCGACCAACAACCCCGAGGTCCACCTCATGGTCGTGCTCGTCGACGAGCGTCCCGAAGAGGTCACCGACATGGAGCGCACCGTGAAGGGCGAGGTCATCGCCTCGACCTTCGACCGCCCCGCAGAGGACCACACCACGGTCGCCGAGCTCGCGATCGAGCGCGCCAAGCGCCTCGTCGAGCTGGGCCGCGACGTCGTCGTGCTCCTCGACTCGATCACCCGCCTGGGCCGCGCCTACAACCTCGCCGCCCCGGCATCCGGTCGTGTGCTCACCGGCGGCGTCGACGCCTCGGCGCTGTACCCGCCCAAGCGCTTCTTCGGCGCCGCGCGCAACATCGAGAACGGCGGATCGCTCACGATCCTCGCCACCGCGCTCGTCGAGACCGGCTCCAAGATGGACGAGGTCATCTTCGAGGAGTTCAAGGGCACCGGCAACAGCGAGCTCCGGCTCTCTCGCGCACTCGCCGACAAGCGGATCTTCCCCGCGGTCGACGTCAACGCGTCGAGCACCCGCCGCGAGGAGATGCTGCTCAGCTCCGACGAGGTCAAGATCACCTGGAAGCTGCGTCGCGCCCTTGCGGGTCTCGATCAGCAGCAGGCTCTCGAGGTCGTCCTCGGCAAGCTCAAGGAGACCCACTCCAACGTCGAGTTCCTGGTTCAGATGCAGAAGTCGATCCCGACCCTGCCGGCCGGCGGTCACGACAGCAACATCCGCTGAGGCCGGGCGTGTTCGAGTCCGTCCAGTCGCTGATCGACGAGCATCGCCGGGTCCAGGAGGAGCTCTCCGACCCGGCGGTGCACGCCGACGCTGCACGGGCGAAGCGGGTCAACCGCCGATACGCCGAACTGTCGAGGATCGTCGCGGCCTACGACGCGTGGGCCGCGGCATCCGACGACCTGGACGCTGCTCGCGAGCTCGCCCGCGAGGACGACGCCTTCGCCGAGGAGGTGCCAGCCCTCGAGGAGGGCCTGCAGTCCGCACAGGAGCGGCTGCGGCGTCTGCTGATCCCGCGCGATCCCGACGACGCGCGTGACGTGATCATGGAGATCAAGGCTGGCGAGGGCGGCGCCGAGAGCGCCCTGTTCGCCGCCGACCTGCTGCGCATGTACGTCCAGTACGCCGGGTCGAAGGGCTGGAAGACCGAGCTGCTCGAGCGCAACGAGTCGGATCTCGGCGGCTACAAAGACGTCCAGGTCGCGATCAAGGGTTCATCGACCGACCCGGCGCAGGGCGTATGGGCGCACCTCAAGTACGAGGGCGGTGTGCACCGCGTGCAGCGGGTGCCGGCGACCGAGTCGCAGGGGCGCATCCACACGTCGACGACCGGCGTGCTGGTGTTCCCCGAGGTGGACGAGCCCGAGGAGATCCAGATCGATCAGAACGATCTGAAGATCGATGTGTTCCGATCGTCGGGTCCCGGGGGCCAGTCGGTCAACACCACCGACTCGGCCGTGCGCATCACGCACGTGCCGACCGGGATCGTCGTGTCGATGCAGAACGAGAAATCGCAGCTGCAGAACCGCGAGGCCGCCATGCGCGTCCTCCGCGCACGCCTGCTCGCCAGGCAGCAGGAGGAGCTGGATGCCGTGGCATCCGACGCCCGCAAGTCGCAGATCCGCACCATGGACCGCTCAGAGCGCATCCGCACGTACAACTTCCCGGAGAACCGCATCGCGGATCACCGTACGGGCTTCAAGGCGTACAACCTCGACCAGGTGATGGACGGCGCTCTCGAGCCGATCATCGAATCGGCCATCCAGGCCGATGAAGAGGCTCGACTCGCCGCAGTCGGCTCCGAGTCCTGACCGGTCGGGCTCAGGTCCGCACCGCGTAGCGGTGCTCGGGGCGCCCGGTCGCGCCGTAGCGCAGGCGCACGTCGACGACCGTCCGTGCAGCGAGAGCGGCCAGATGCCGCTGTGCTGTCGCCCTGGAGATGCCGACCCGCTCGCCGACCTCTGCAGCCGAGGCCTCGCCGTCGCCGAGCGCGGCGAGCACGAGCTGTTCGGTCGCGGAACGAGACAGCGAGACGGGTTCGCCGGCCCCGTGCAGGATCGCCAGCGCACGATCCACGTCCTCCTGGCGCAAGGCACGATCGCCGGCGACGAGGTTCCGGTATCGCGCATAGCGGTCGAGCAGCCCCGTGAGCGCGCGGCGCTCGAACGGCTTCACCAGATATCCCACCGCCCCTGACCGCAAGGCGCGGCGCACGGTCGGGGCGTCGTCGGCTGCCGAGATGAGGATCGCGTCGATGCCGGCGTCGCGCACGAGCGCTATGCCGTCGCCGTCTGGGAGGAAGACGTCGGCGAGGAGCAGATCCGGTCGCGCGATGCGGATGCTGTCTCTCGCCTCTGCGATCGAGCGCACAGGATCCATTGCTGCGCAGGCGGGGTGATCGTCGACGATTCCCCGATGGAGCTGTCCGACACGGAAGTCGTCGTCGAGGATGAGTACTCGCAGGGGTTCGGTCACGGCTGATCCTTCGGTTGTGCGGAGGCGGGATCGACGGCTCCGCCCAGACGCGCGGCGAACACCGCGCCGTGTTCGGGACCGCCGGGGTCGATCACCCAGAGGTCTCCGCCGCCGCGGCGTGCGATCTCGCGGGATAACGGGATGCCGAGTCCGTGCCCGTGTATCCGGTCGGAGACGTCATCGCCTGCCGTTCGCGGCGTCAGCGGATCGGCGTCTCCGAGCCCGGCGCCCGAATCGGAGACGGTGACGACGAGCGCATCGTCATCACCGAGCACGGCCACTTCGACCCAGCGCGGAGTGCGCTCGCCCGCCACTGCCGCGGTGACGGCGTTGTCGACGAGGTTGCCGAGCACGGCCGCGACGTCTTCGGCTGCGATCACGGTTCCGATGAGCTGCGTCTCTTCGGCGATGCGCAGCGTGACACCTCGTTCGCCGGCCTCGACGCCCTTGGCGCCGAGAAAGGAGCGCAGGAAGTGGTCGGCGAGGAGGGCGAGCCCTGCGACGGGGAAGGCGACGGATCCGCGTTCGACGAGCTCGCCGAGGAAGGAGCGGGCGTCCGAGGTCCGATCGGCATCGATCAGTCCGGCCACGACGTGCATGCGATTCGCGAACTCGTGTCGCTGGACGCGCAGAGCTGCGGTCATCGTGCGCACGGTCTCGAGCCTTTCGGTCAGGGCGACCAGATCGGTGCGGTCGCGGAGGATCAGAACGTGGCCCAACGGCCGACCCTCGCGCACCACGGGACGAGAATCCAGGTACAGCATCCGATCGTCCACGACCGCGCTCGAACCGGTGCGCGCCCCCGTGACCGCGTCCAGCACGGCCCGGGGGAGGCCGAGACCGTCGAGGCGGCGTCCGATGGGGGAGTCGAGGTCGAGAAGCCGATCGGCGGCGTCATTGCTCACCCGAACGACGCCGTGCGTGTCGATCGCGAGCACCCCGTCGTCCACTCCGTTCAGCACGGCGGCCTGGTTCTGCACCAGCGCCACGAGCTCCTCCGGCTGCACGCCGAGCGTCAGTCGTTCCCATCTGCGGCGGAGCAGCAGGAAGGCGAGAACGGCGAGGGTCAGCGCTCCGACAGCGGTGGCGGCCACCACCGTCAGCAGGGGCGGCAGGTCGTCGAACACGCCCGCCCGCTCGAATCCGACGCTCACTTCGCCGACCGGCGTGCCCGCATCGTCGCGGACCGGGACCTTCGCTCGAGCAGAGTCTCCGAGCGTGCCGGTCTGCCAGTCGACGACCTCTTCGCCCGCGAGCACCTCCTGGTACGGGGTGCTGACCTCCTCTCCGATGCGTGAAGGAGTCGGGTGGGCGAGACGGATGCCGTGGTCGTCGGTGATCACCACGAACAGCGCACCGGTGCGAGCGGTGACCCCTGCCGAGATGCGCTGCAGGTCGCCGTCGCGGAGCGCTTCGGCATCAGGCGCCTGATCCGACGCCGAGATACGTGCGACCTCGGCCCGCACCTGCGGATCCTCGGCCAGCGTCCGCGCGATGCCGAGCGCGGTCGACTCCGCCTCTGCGCGCAGCTGCTGCACGGCGAGGAGCAGGTACACGCCCGTGCAGAGTACGACGACGAGGGTGACGGTGGCGAGGTGCAGCAGCAGGGCACGCGTCGCGAAGCGCGGTCTCATCGTCGTCGTCGCGGGCACCGGTGCTCCTCTCGCGCAATATGCGCAGAACTCACGCTACGCGCACAACCGTCCGGAATGCGGGATACCGCACCTGCGTCAGCCCGATTCCCTAGTCTCATCGGGATCCGTCGTCGACGACGGATCGAAGACGAAGGAGTCAACGTATGCCCGATGCGCTCACCGGCCTGCTCTCGGCCGCAGAAGAGGCGCCCACGTACGACGTGGCGTTCGTGCCCCCGGAGTGGGTGCTGGTCCTTCTGG
>JAEKKN010000001.1 GCA_019510305.1 Microbacterium sp. | reverse complement strand
GCACGATCGAGGCCTCGCCGGAGAAGACCGGGGAGTATGCCGGCGACATCTACGACAGCGCGATCCTGCTCCTGGACCTGATCAGCGACATCCTCGACATGTCCAAGCTCGAGGCCAACAAGGCGGTGGTCCAGCCGGCGGACATCGACATCGTCGGCCTGATCTCCGGATGCATCCGACTGGTGCGCCAGCGTGCTCAGGAAGTCAGCATCAAGATCATCCAGAGCATCGATGCCGATCTGCCGCTGCTCCATGCCGACGAGCGCATGGTGAAGCAGGTGCTGCTGAACCTCCTCTCCAACGCCATCAAGTTCACGCCAAGCTCCGGCACGGTCCTGGTCGCCGCGGGGCGAACCAGCGACGGCGGCATGCAGATCAGCGTCGCTGATACCGGAATCGGCATACCCGAGACGGAGCTTCTGAACCTGTTCCGACCATTCCATCAGGCCCAGTCGCCGCGGGTGCAGAAACCGCAAGGCACCGGCCTCGGCCTCGCGATCTCCAAGCGCTTGATCGAGCTCCATGACGGCCAAGTGTCGATCGCCAGCATCGAGGGCCGCGGCACGACCGTCACTGTGACTTTGCCCATGGCCCGCTGCATCACCAAGCCGGTTCCGGCGAAGATCGCGACCATTGCACCGGCGATCATGGCATCCGCGCCGCTGCGGGCAACCGGCACCGATCATTGATGGAGGCGTCCAGCGTGCGCATCCTGGTCATCGACGACGAAGTGGAATTCCGGATCCTGGCCCGCCGCATTCTCGAGGCGGAAGGCCATGAGGTGATCGAAGCCGGCACCGGCGACGAAGGCATCGCGCAGTGTGCGGCGCATCAACCGGATATCATCGTCACCGACATCTTCATGCCCGAGAAATCCGGCATCGAGACCATCCTGCAGATCCGCCAGACCAACGCTGCGGTGCGGATCATCGCCGTCTCCGGCGCCGGCGGCCTCACTTCCGGCGACCTGCTCGCCTCGGCAGCGCGCGCTGGCGCCGACCGGACCTTGGAGAAGCCGTTCCGCGCCCGGCAGTTCGTCGAGGCGATCGAAGACACCGCCGGCGCGCCGACCAAGCTGTTTTGAAACTCTAGGCCAACGCCGCCTTGAGATCGGCGGCGGGATCGGCCGCGACAGCGGGCGGAATCGTCTTGCCGCTCTCCAGGGCTTTTTTCCCGAACGCATAGGCCAGGGCATCGTTCATCGCATCGACCGCGATCAACCCACCCTGCCGGTAATACCAGACTGATTGGCTCCCCGGCCGCTTCCCGGCGCGAACGACGACCTGATCATAGCCGCGGTTGAGCCCGGCGATCTGCAGCTTCACATCGTACTGATCGGACCAGAACCAGGGCACCGGCGCATAGGCCTCGACCGCGCCGAGCATCGCCGCCGCCGCATGCTCCGCCTGCTCGACCGCGTTCTGCACCGATTCCAGCCGCGTACGGGCGCCGCGCCACGGAAAATTGGCGCAGTCGCCGGCGGCAAAGATATCGGGATCGGAGGTGCAGCATTGCCCATCCACCATGATGCCGTTCTCGACCAGCAGGCCTGCCACGCGGGCGAGATCGTCATCGGGCGCGACGCCGATGCCGACCACTACGAGATCCGTCTTCATCCGCGTGCCGTCTTTGAGCACCGCGACAGCAACGCGCCCAGCTTCCGCTTCCAGCCGCTCCAGTGCCCCGGCTTCGCGAATGGTGACCCCGCGGCGCTGATGCAGGTCGCGGAAATAGACCGATGTTTCGGCGGCGGCGACGCGTTGCAGGATGCGATCGGCCGCCTCCAGAACGGTCACCCGCAGGCCCTTGCTCGCGGCGACCGCAGCGGCCTCCAGGCCGATATAGCCGCCGCCGACCACGAGCAGGTTCCTGCCCGGCTGCAGCTCCGGTGCCAGCACATCGGCATCGGCCAGATCGCGAATCGCAAGTACGCCGGGCAGCGCACCGCCGATCGTGTCGGGCAGCCGCCGCGGGCGTGCACCGGTGGTCAGCGCCAGCTTGGCATAGCGCTGGGTCGAGCCGTCGGCGAAGGCGACTTCATGCGCAGCCGGCGCGATTGCGGTCGCACGTGCGTTCAGCCGCAACTCCACCCGCTGCTCCGCGTACCAGTCGCGCGGCCGGATCAGCAGGCGCTCGACCTCGAGTTCGCCGGACACATATTTCTTGGAGAGCGGCGGGCGCTGATAGGGCGGGACCGCCTCCGCGCCGACCAGGATCAGGCCGTCCGCATAGCCGAGCGCCCGCAGCTTTGCCGCCAGGGCGACGCCCGCCTGACCGGCACCCAGGATGACGATCGGATCCGGCATCGCTGGCAGCAGATCAGATGTAGGGAACGCGCAGGATCAGCCCGTCGAGCTCGGGCACCGATTTGATCTGACAGCTCAAGCGACTGGTCGGCTTCCGTTCGGCGACGGTGATCTCCAGCATGTCGCTTTCCATGTCGTCCGGGGCACCGGTCTTGGCATACCAATCCGGTTCGACATAGACATGACAGGTCGCGCAGGAGAGGCAGCCGCCGCATTCGCCGATCACATTCGGCACGTTCTTGGCGACCGCCGCTTCCATCAGGTTGTGACCGAGCGGCACCTCGGCGGTGATCTCTTTCCCGTCTTTCAGGATCCAGGTGACTTTCGGCATCGGTTGCGCGCTCTCGTCAGACGTAATGGATGGTGTAGTCGCGCAAAGCATCGCCTTCCAGCGCCGCGGTACGCTCCAGCTCAAGCTCCTTGATACCGATATGATTGGCGACCGGCAACTCCCCAACCGCGGAAAACCAGCGCCCCGCCGTGACGCCGCGCCCAGCGATCACGGTGCTCGGCGCTCAGCCGCGGTCAGCCCTTCACGCTGCCACTGGTCAAGCCGGCGACGATCGAGCGTTGCAGCACCAGGCCGACGATGACCGGCGGGACGGCGGCGATGACGCCGGCGGTCGCCAGCAAGCCGAAATCCGAGACCCGGCCGCTCGCCAGATTGGCGATGACCACGGTCAGGGTCTGCGCCCGGCTGTCGCTGGTGAAGAGGATCGCATAGAGGAACTCGTCCCAGACGATCAGTGCGGAGAACAACAAGGTCGTGCCGATCAGCGGCCGCGCCAGGGGCAAGGTGATGGCCCAGAGGGTGCGGAACAGCGAGGCACCGTCGATCGCGCCGGCCTCCTCGATCTCGACCGGAATGTTGTCGATGCCGCTCTTCAAGAGCCAGGTGGTGAAGGGCAGCACGATGGTGCTGTCCGCCACCATCAGCGCCCAGGGGGAGTTCAGCAGACTCAGCGCGGCAAGGATGCGGTAGAGCGGCACCACGAACATCAGCGGCGGCAGCATATAGGTGCCGACGATCAGATAGAGCACCCACTTGGTCCGCCCGCCGATCCGCGAGAAAGCCCAGGCCGCCGGCACCGAGAGCACGAAGGCGATCACCGTCGTGCCCGCCGCCACCCAGCAGGTGTTGCGGAGCGCGTAGAGGAAGACCTCGCCGTCGCTGTTATGCTCCAGGCTGAGCAGGCGTTCGTAGCGCGAGAAGTCGAGCGTCTCCGGGATCCAGCGCAACGGCACGCTGGTCAGCTGGACGGTCGGCGTGACGCTCATGACGACCATCCAGCCGAGCGGCGCCAGGATGACCAGCGCCACCAGGATCATGGCGGCATAGGCGGCGATGCGTCCGAGAGTGATCTGCTGCATCACACCACCGCCTGGCGTCTGACCGCCCGGCTGTAGGCCGCGATCAGCAGCAGTGTGAGCGCCACGGAGAGCATGGCGAGCGACGCGCCATAGCCGGCATGGCGGAACGAGAAGGCTTCCTGATAGACCAGGATGCTCAAGGACTTGGTGCTGTCGAGCGGGCCGCCGCGGGTCATCACCCAGATGATGTCGAAGACCTTCACCGCCTCGATGGTTCGGAGCACGCAGGCGATGGTGAGCGGCAGGAAGATGACCGGCAGAGTCACGTTGCGGAAGCGCTGGAACGGGCCAGCACCGTCGATCTCCGCCGCCTCGCGCAGTTCCTTCGGCACGTTCTGCAATCCAGCGAGGGTGATGAGCGCCACCAGCGAGAAGGTCTTCCAGAT
>JAEKKN010000040.1 GCA_019510305.1 Microbacterium sp. | reverse complement strand
ATCGGCATCCCGCGCATGTACATCAACGCCGATCCGGATGCCGGGACCGCCGACGATCCCGGCATCGGCGGGCCGACCGGGCAGCGCATCGAGACCCGCGCGTCGGTGATCGAACGCTGGGAGGCCGCACGCCGAGACCTCGAGGCGGCCGGCGCGACCGTGGTCGAGGTCGACTTCCCCGTCGTGTCGAACTACGAGGGCGACCGCCCGGGGGCTCCGACGATCGCGACCCGCGGTCTGGTGTCTCCCGAGTACCTGAAGCGGGAGATCGTCGACCTGTCGGCATGGGGCTGGGAGGACTTCCTGCAGGCCAACGGCGACCCTGACCTCTCGACTCTCGCCGACGTCGACGGCGCCGCGATCTTCCCACACCCGGCGGGCGCGCTGGCCGACCGCTACACCGGCTTCGACGACGACATCGCCGAGTACCCGGGCTGGGTGCGCGAGCATCCGGGCATCGGATTCCTCGACATGCCGGAGCTCGAGGGCGGGCTGCGCGGTCTGGAGGAGACCCGTCGCGCCGATCTCGAGGAGTGGATGGATTCTCTCGGCCTGGATGCCGTCGTCTTCCCCGCCGTCGCCGACGTCGGCCCCGCAGACATGGACGTGGACGAGGCGTCGGCCGATCTCGGCTGGCGCAACGGCACCTGGATCGCGAACGGCAACCTCGCCGTGCGCCATCTCGGCATCCCGACGGTCACGGTGCCGATGGGACTGATGGCCGACATCGGGATGCCGATCGGCCTCACCTTCGCCGGCCGCGCCTACGACGACGCGAAGCTGCTGGTTCTGGCTGCGGCGTTCGAGGCGGCAGGCGCTCCGGGTTCCCGCCGCACTCCCCCGCCCCGCACGCCGGCGCTGTAGTCCGCTGGCGGGCACTGCGCGTCTCGAGCCCCGGCGTCTACGCTGAGCGCATGGACCTCAGCGCGTTCTTCTTCACGCTCTTCCTGAACGTCGTGTTCTGGAGCGTTGTCGCCGTTCTGCTCCTCAGCGCCGCCTTCGCCGTCGTCTGGCTGATCACGGCGGTGATCCTCGGCGTCTTCGAGACCCGCCGGACGCGCCTCGAACCCGATGCGGAGCACGACGCCGGCGTGGAGGATCTGTTTAACATTTCACACCTGTGACGCTCGCCACGAAAGTGATATGTTCGGGGCATGAGCACTGAGAACGAGCGCGCGCTCGAAGACGGCATCGTCACCGACCTGACGGGCCGGATGACCTACGGGTCGTATCTGGCTCTCGATCAGCTGCTCACCGCGCAGCACCCGGTCAGCACCCCCGAGCACCACGACGAGATGCTGTTCATCATTCAGCATCAGACAACCGAGCTCTGGCTCAAGCAGCTGCTGCACGAGTTGTCCTCCGCCCGCCTGCTGCTCGCGAGCGACGATCTGCGAGAAGCGCTCAAGCGGGTCGCCCGCATCAAGAAGATCCAGGACGTGATGACCCAGCAGTGGTCGATCCTGGCGACACTCACCCCGACCGAGTACGCACAGTTCCGCGGCTCGCTCGGCAGCTCCTCCGGCTTCCAGTCCGTGCAGTACCGCGCGGTCGAGTTCGCCCTCGGCAACAAGAACGAGAAGATGCTGAGCGTCTTCCGCGATCACCCGGCGAACCTCGCGCTGCTGACGGCCGAGTGGGAGAAGCCGACGCTGTACGACGAGTTCCTGCGGTACGCGTCGCGCCGCGGCCTGCCGGTGCCCGCCGAGATCCTCGACCGCGACGTGCGCGAGCCCTACCGCGAGACCCCCGAGCTCGTGCCCGCGATCCGCGAGATCTACGTGAATCCGCAGCAGCACTGGGACCTGTACGAAGCCTGCGAGGACCTCGTCGACCTCGAGGACAACTTCCAGTTCTGGCGCTTCCGTCATCTCAAGACGGTCTCGCGCACGATCGGCATGAAGATCGGCACCGGCGGGTCGAGCGGCGTCGGTTTCCTGCAGCGCGCGCTCGAGCTGACATTCTTCCCCGAGTTGTACACCGTGCGCACCGAGATCGGCGGCTGATGCAGACCCTCCCGCACGAGGATGGCACGGTGATCGGCGGCTTCACCGATCACCACGTGCATCTGCAGCTCGTCGACCACACCCTGCTGGCCGGATCGCGGCTCGGAAGGGTCGTCGATCTGGGCGGGAATCCGCGTTTCGTCTCGTCGCTGCGCTCCTCGCCCGACGACCAGTCACACGTCCGCAGAACGTCGATCGAGTTCGCGGGCGCGTTCCTCACTCCTGTCGGCGGCTATCCCTCCGACCGCTCCTGGGCGCCCGCAGGCTCGTTCCGCGAGATCGCGGACAGAGCGGATGCCGCATCCGCCGTCGCCGAGATGGCGGATGCCGGCGCCTCCCGCATCAAGGTCGCGAGCAACAGCACCGCCGGGCCCGTCTTCGACGACGACATGTTCCGCGCCATCGTCGAACTCTCCGCGGCACGCGGCCTGCCGGTCGTCGCCCACGCGGAGGGCGTCGGCGAAGCGCAGCGCATCGTCCGCCTGGGGGCCGCGATCCTCGCGCACGCTCCCTTCACCGAGCGGCTCTCGGACGACGAGATCGGAGAGCAGGCAGCGTCCGTCTCCTGGATCTCGACCCTCTCGATCCACGACGAAGCCGCCCTGGCGACGGCGATCGACAACGTCCGCCGCTTCCACGCGGCGGGCGGCGCCGTGCTGTACGGCACCGACATGGGCAACGGTCCGACTCCGGTCGATCTGAATCCGCACGAGATCGACGCGCTGCGCGAGGCCGGCATAGACGGCGCCGACCTGCTGCGAACCCTCGATCCCGTCGATCCCTCCCATCCGGCATCCGTCCGCCTGCTCCTGCCCGCCGGCGATGCCGACCCGCTCCACGCACAGATCCTGAAGGTGTGACATGACCGACCTGCTCACGACCGCCCGCGCCCTCGACGCCGCCGACCCGCTGGGCTCGCACCTCGACGCCTTCGCCGAGATGCCCGGTGTCACTGCCTACCTCGACGGCAATTCGCTCGGCCGCCCGCTGCGCGACATCGGCGAGAAGATCGCCGACTTCGTGCGCGGCGACTGGGGCACCCGCCTGATCCGCTCGTGGGACGAGCAGTGGATGGATCTGCCCGTCGCTCTCGGCGACCGCATCGGCGCGGCCTGCCTGGGTGCAGCCGCAGGGCAGACTGTCGTGGCCGACTCGACCACCGTGCTGCTGTACAAGCTCATGCGCTCGGCCACCGCGGAGCGCAGAGACCGGTCCGAGATCGTGATCGAGCAGGGCAACTTCCCCACCGATCGCTTCGTCGCCGAGGGTGTCGCGGCCGAGTCCGGCATGACCGTGCGATGGATCAGCGCCGATCCGGTGCAGGGCGTGCAGATCTCCGACATCGCCGATGCCGTCACCGAGCGCACGGCTCTCGTGGTGCTCAGCCACGTCGACTATCGTTCGGGTGCTCTCGCCGACATGGAGGGCATCACGGCGAAGGTCCACGAAGCCGGTGCGCTGATGCTGTGGGACCTGTGCCATTCGGTCGGCGTGATTCCGATGCGGCTCGATGAATGGGGCGCCGACCTCGCCGTGGGCTGCACGTACAAGTACCTGAACGGCGGACCGGGCGCCCCGGCCTTCGCCTACGTGCGCACGGCTCATCACGGCGTGCTTCGGCAGCCGATCCAGGGGTGGATGGGCGCCGCCGACGTGTTCGCGATGGGACCCTCCTACGTCCCCGACACCACGATCCGCCAGTTCATCAGCGGAACCCCTCCGGTGCTCGGCATGCTGCCCATGCAGGGGATGCTCGACCGCATCGAGCAGGCGACGATCGAGGGCGTCCGCGCCAAGTCGAAGACGCTCACCGATCTCGCGGTGCAGGCCTTCGACGAGGTGCTCGCCCCGCTCGGCGTGCGCCTGTTGAGCCCACGAGATGCAGAACTCCGCGGCGGCCACATCACGATCGGCCATCCCGACTTCCGCGCCGTGACCCAGCGGCTGTGGGCCGACGGCGTGATCCCCGACTTCCGCTTCCCCGACGGCATCCGTCTGGGTCTCTCGCCTCTGAGCACCTCGCACGTCGAGACCGTGACCGGCGTCCTGGCCGTGCGCGACGCTCTTCGAGAGGCCCCGGGACCCATCCAGGAACCCACGGGATGACCCCCGTCTTCGATGACATCGACGCACGCCCCGGCAGCACCGCCTCGCTTCTGCGGACTTTCGTCGGCCTGTATCTGCGCCGGCTCGGCGGGTGGATCTCGGCGTCCGCGCTGGTCTCCCTGGCCGGTGCACTCGGAATCCCCGAGTCGCAGGCACGCACCGGCGTCACCAGACTCAAGCAGAAGGGCCTGCTGCTCGCCGAGCGCGACGGCGTTCCCGGGTACCTGCTGAACCCCGACGCCGTGCCCATGCTGGAGCGCGGCGATCGACGCATCTTCGAGATGCGGGAGATGACGGATGCCGACACGTGGTGCCTCGTGTCGTTCTCGATTCCGGAGAGCGCCAGGAACGTGCGCCATCAGCTGCGCAAGCGGCTGCAGTTCATCGGGGCGGGAGTCGTGTCATCCGCTCTGTGGATCTGCCCCGGCCACCTGCAGGGCGAGGTGGAGCAGATCCTCGACGACCTCGATGCGCGCCCCTGGGCGACGCTGTTCTCCACGGCGACCCCGGTGCCGTCCGGCTCGCTCGTCGAGGCCGCAGTCTCCTGGTGGGACCTCGCCGCTCTCCGCGCCGCGCACGAGAGCTTCCAGACGTCCCTCTCGACTCTGCCGGAAGAGCCGTTCGCCGCGTACGTCCATCTGATCGACCGATGGCGCGTGCTGCCCTACACCGACCCTGGACTGCCGCCGGCGATGCTCCCGGCCGATTGGCCGGGAGCATCGAGCTTCCGCGCGTTCGCGCGGCTTGCGACAGAGAACGCGGGCCCCGCGTGGGAACGGGTTAAGGCGGCTACCCGCTGACCTCCGTGAGGAATCCCGAGACGTGCTCCTGCAGGCGCAGGATCCGCAGGTCCCTGGCCAGCTCGCGGTCGTAGCCCTGATACGCCAGCGGCGGCAGCATCCGGACGTTCCGCGAGCAGCCGAACTCGGCGCAGACCAGAGTGCCGACCGCATCGCCCTTGCGTCCGGCGGCGCCTGCCTTGCGGGCGACGAACAGCTGCACGTCATTGCGGAGCGTCACGTCCTCGCACCAGGAGCACTGGCCGCGCGCAGCGAGCCGCTGCTCGGCTCGCTGCAGGAAGATGCCGACGGGATCGTCTTCGAGCCGGGCGACGACATAGGCGCGGCGAGGCAGCTTGGGATCGACCCACCCGAGATAGTCGAGCTTGTCGAAGTCGATGTCGGCGAAGCCGACGGGAAGGTTGAGGTCTGCGACCTCTTTGCGGGAGGCGTTGATGAAGGACGCGCGGATGGCGCGCTCGTCGAGGGGACGCATGAGTGATGAGTGCTTTCGTGAGAAGGATGGAGGTGGGTACGTCTCAGCGCCGGCGACGGGCGTTCCGCCTCCGGCTGATCCTCAGCCTCTGCCCGCGGCGCTGAACGCGCCTGCGGCTCCGTTCCGCGCCGGGTGGGCGCTCATCGAGAACAACACGCGTCGATCCTACGCCTCTTTGTTTCACTGCGTGTCGGATGCGCTTCCCGATCCGACACGCCCGACCTACTCTTGCGGGAAACGCCTCGACCGACAGGAGAAACCCGTGTCCACGCCGCAGAACTTCCTTCCGCCCCTTCAGGTGCGTGAGCGTTCGGCGTGCATGTGCTCGCGCGGTGAGATCTGCTCCTCGTTCGCCTCCGGTCACGGCCTGCACCTGATCCAGGCGCGGCTCGCGTCGGCGACGCCGTCGGAGTGGGTCGACGCGATCGTCGAGCGAGCGGATGCCACGACCGGCGAACTCGTCGTGCGCACGCTCGAGGGCGACGCGCACGCGCTGTGGAACGCCACCGGCGCTGCGCTCGAAGCAGCGCCAGGCAGCCCGGTCGCTCTGCACGTGCGCTATGGCGTGCTGGCGGTCGGCCGCACGCAGTTCAACGTCGCCTCCGTCTGAGGGCTCGTCAGGCGGACGCCATCATCATGTCCTTCATGGCCATGCAGGCGTCCATGCAGGCCTTGCACGACTGAGCGCACATCCGGCAGACGTCGCTGTCATCGGCATGCATCATGCACATGTCCATGCAGGTCTGGCACATCTCGATGCAGGCGTCGAGCATCGACATCATCGAGGCCGGCGTCATGCCCTGCATCCGCATCATGGAGCGCATCATGGTGTTGCACATGTCTGCACAGTTCATGCATGCGGGGGCGCAGTCCATCATCTGCGTCGAGCAGACGGTGCACGCCTGCTCACACGCCGAACACGCATCCATGCACGCCTGCATGACAGACATGTCCATCATCGCCATGTCAGGCATCGACATCATGTTCTTGGACATGGCGCCCATCATCATCGAGTCCATCGCACACCGCTCTCGTCTCGGGTCAGCGGGCGGAATCGTCCGCTTGCCGCCAGAGTAGTCCTCGCCGCTCGCCGCGTCGATGGGCGATCCTTAGACGGATGCGAAGCCGGATGTCAATCCCGTCGTGATCACGCTCATCTCGTGCGACAGTGGCCGTTCCACTGATCGCTTCGCGAAAGGAGCACACCATGGGCGTCGGAGACGACATGAAGAACGCTGCCGAGAAGATGGGCGGAAAGGTCAAGGAAGGCGTCGGCAAGGTCACCGGCAACGAGGACCTCGAGGCCGAAGGCCGGGTGGATCAGGCCAAGGCCGCAGCCAAGCAGGCGGGCCAGGACGTGAAGGACGCCGCGAAGAAGGCGGGCGACAACGTCCGAGACGCCTTCGACAAGTAGGTGCAAGCAGCTCCCCGCGCGTCGGCAGGGCCCTCCCTCGGGAGGTCGCCCTGCCGGAAGCCGCGTGGAGCGCGGGAACAGAGAGGAGATTCTGATGCCAGGACGCAGGAACAACTCGTTGAAGGACCCGAAGCTGTACGAGGAACTCCGCGACGACGGCGCCTCGAAGGAGAAGGCCGCACGCATTTCGAATGCCGCAGCGCGAGACGGTCGCAGTGCGGTCGGGCGGCGAGGCGGCGAGCACGGCGACTACGAGGACTGGACCGTCGACGAGCTCAGGAAGCGCGCGAAGGAGCTGGGTCTGCACGGCTACAGCGGCAAGCGCAAGTCGGAGCTGATCTCCGACCTGCGGGATCATTAGGTCCTGATGTCCGCGCGCTTCGGCGTCGAGGAGGAGTTCGTCGTCCTGGATCATGAGACGCTCGCACCGATCGGGATGGATCACGGAGCGCGCGAACGCATCACGGGCCGCCGCGGTGGCGGTGAGGTGATGCCGGAGTATCTGACCTGTCAGCTCGAGTGCGCCACCAGTCCCGCCGAGACGCGAGCGGAGGCCGGGGAGCAGTTGACGAGGATGCGGCGTCTGCTGGCCGAGCACGCTTCTCAGCAGGGAGCGGTCGCCGCCCCCTCAGCGACGCCGTTCATCGCTCCCGCTGGCTTCGTCGTGTCGCCGTCGACGCACTACGACGAAGTCGCGGACCAGCTTGCAGAGATCACGAAGGACCACGAGGTCAACGGCCTGCACGTCCACGTGGAGGTGCAGGACGACGAGGAGCGCGTGCGCGCTCTCAATCGCGTGAGGGAGTGGCTTCCGACGCTGCTGGCCCTCACCGGAAACGGTCCGTACGCGCACGGCAGGCACTCCGGGTTCTCGAGCTGGCGCAGCATCCTCATCCGCCGCCTGCCGTCCTCATGGTGCCCTCCGAGCTTTCACGATCTCGACGACTACACCGCTCGCGTGGATCGTCTGGTGGCGCTGGGCGCCATCGGCGACGCGGCCTCGATCGCCTGGGCAGTGCGACTCTCCCGGCGTTTCCCCACCGTCGAGGTCCGGGTGTTCGACGCACAGCTCACGACCGATGACACCCTGTTCGCCGCCGCGCTCGCGCGAGCGCTGATCCTCTCAGGTTCGGCGAGCGCACGCCCCGCCGAACCCGACGCCATCGACGCATCGATGTGGACCGCCGCGCGGCGAGGCACGCAGTCACGTGTGATCGACCCGACCACCGGCGAGGTGGGCCCGTTCTGGGAGGTGGCCTCGGCCATGCTCGACCATGCTCGATCCGTGCTCGCCGACCTCGGGGACGAGGAATTCGTGGTCGAGCAGTTCGCACGCATCCGTGCCGACGGCACGGGTGCCGAACGCCAGGAGCGCGCCTATCAGCGCGGCGGCGTGGCGGGCCTGCGCGACCTGTACCTCTCCGGCATGAGCGCCTGACCGGCATCCGCCCCTCGCGTCCGTTCACGACGGTAGTGTTCCGATCGTGGCTTCTTTCGCTCCTCTGCAGCGGCTCGTGATCGCGATCGCGGTCCTCGCCTCGTTCGTGACCTTCCTCGACGGCACCGTGGTCAACGTGGCCCTGCCCGCGATCAGCCGCGAACTCGGCGGCGGCATCACGACGCAGCAGTGGGTGGTGGATTCCTACCTCATCACTCTGAGCGCACTCATCCTGCTCGCCGGCTCCGTCTCCGACGCATACGGACGGGTGCTCGTGATGCGCATCGGCCTGATCGCCTTCGGCGTCGCCTCCGTCGCGGTGGCAGCAGCCCCCGATCCCCTCGTCCTGATCATCGCGCGCGCTCTGCAGGGCGCGGCCGGAGCCCTGCTCGTTCCGAGCTCGCTCGCCCTGATCACGGCGACCATGCGCGCCGACGTGCAATCGCGGGCGATCGGCGTGTGGACCGCGTTCACGACCGCGGCCCAACTAGTCGGCCCGCTGCTGGGCGGACTCTTCGTCGACTATCTGTCGTGGCGCTTCGTCTTCCTCATCAACGTGATCCCGATCGCGGTGAACCTCGTGCTGCTCGCCCGGTTGAAGCTGCAGGAGCACCCGAGCGGCGTGCGCGTGGACTGGTGGAGCGGAGCACTGTGCGCCCTGGGGCTCGGCGCCGTCGTGTTCGCGCTCATCGAGCAGCCGACCAGAGGTTGGATGTCGCCGGTCATCTGGATCCCCGGGGTCGCCGGGGTCGTGCTGTTCAGCGGATTCCTCTGGCGGCAGCAGAGCTCGACCTCGCCTCTGCTGCCGATGTCGCTGTTCCGTGTGCGAGACTTCGCCTGGGGCAACCTCGCGACGCTGTTCGTCTACGCGGCGCTGTCGCTGAACGGTTTCGTGGTGGGTGTGTACCTGCAGCAGGGTGCTGGCCTTCCGGCCACCGCCGCCGGGCTCGCGAGCCTTCCCATGACGATCCTGATGATCCTCGTCAGCTCTCGCGCCGGCGCCTGGGCCGGTCGTCTCGGCCCTCGGCTGTTCATGACCGTCGGCCCGCTCATCATGGCGGTGGGCGCAGTGATGCTGCTGCTCGTCTCGGAGCACTTCGACTACTGGTGGCAGGTGCTCCCGGCGATGATCGTGATGGGCCTCGGCCTGTCTCTCACCGTCGCACCGCTGACGGCGGCGATCCTCGGCGCGATCGACGAGGCGCACTCCGGCATCGCCTCGGCCGTCAACAACGCGGTCGCACGGGTCGCGGGTCTGCTCGTCGTCGCGATGATCTCGACGATCGTCGGCGGCACCCTGAACCTCGCCGGCTTCCACAGCGCGGCCATCGTGACCGCTGTCCTGCTCGTGCTGGGTGGAGTCGTGTCATGGATCGGCATCCGCCGCAATCCTGCGCAGGAAGCCGAAGGGGTGCCCCGTTGACCCTGTCGGCGACGCGGCGCAGACTGAGGGCATCGTCGCCCGCCACCAACGGAGGTCCACCGTGAGCACGACTCCCCTTCCCCCTGTCGTCGACGCCGACACCTGGCAGCGCGAACTCGACGCCCTGCGCGTGCGCGAGAAGGCAGCCACGCGCGAACTCGACGCGATCGCGGCGCAGCGACGCCGTCTGCCGATGGTCGAGCTGCCCGAGTACACCCTCGTCGGCGCGGACGGCCCCGTGCGCCTCGCCGACGTCTTCGACAGGAGCTCCCAGCTGATCGTCTACAACCACATGTGGTCGGACGGCAACGAGTGGCAGTGCCCCGGATGCACCGGCTTCACCTCGCAGTTCACCCGCCTCGATTTCCTCGAGCGCTACTACGACGCGAAGTTCGTGATCGTGAGCAACGGCCCGATCGACGAGCTGCTCGCCTACCGCGACCGCGTCGGCAATCGGATGCAGTGGTTCTCGAGCGCCGACAGCACCTTCGGCGCCGACGTGGGCGCGCCTGCGAACGCGGGCTTCGCCCTCAACGTCTTCCTCCGCGACGGCGACACGGTCTACCGCACGTGGCATTCGAACGGACGGGGCACCGAGCGCCTCAGCCATCTGCAGGCTCTCGCCGATCTGCTGCCCTACGGACGCCAGGAGGAGTGGGAGGAGTCCCCCGAGGGCTGGCCGCAGCATCCGACCTATTCGCAGGGAATGGGCTCCAAAGAGATCGGCGCACTGTACGGGGCACGGAACTGAGGCGTCGACCGGCTTCCGCTCTCGCGCTCGCCCTGATCCTGACCGTGGCCGCCGGGCTCGGCGGGTGCGCAGCGGATGCCGCAGACGTCGCACTTCCGCCGGCCGGGGCCGAGCCCGACTACCAGCTCGGCGGCGCGTATCCGCCCGCCGGCGCGGTGGGCGTCGTCGCCCGCGACCGCTCGGAGCTGCCCGTCGACGGCGTGTACTCGATCTGCTACGTGAACGGCTTCCAGACGCAGCCAGGAGAGCTCGAGTCCTGGCCCGACGACCTGCTGCTGCAGCGCGATGGAGAGACGGTGTTCGATCCCGACTGGCCCGATGAAGCCCTGCTCGACACGTCGACGCCCGATCGACGCGAACGCGTGGCGGCGATGATCGAGCCCTGGATCGCGGGATGCGCGGCCGCCGGCTTCGACGCGGTCGAGTTCGACAACCTCGACTCCTACACCCGGTCGGACGGGGCGCTCACGCTCGACGACAACCTGACCCTGGCGACGCGCCTGGTCGAGCTCGCCCACGACGCCGGGATCGCCGCCGGCCAGAAGAACGCGGCAGAGGACGCCGACACCCTGCGAGACCGCGCAGGGTTCGACTTCGCCGTGACCGAGGAGTGCGCGGCGTACTCGGAGTGCGAGGCGTACACAGAGGTGTACGGCGACCACGTGATCGACATCGAGTACGTCGACGAGCTGCCGCGGCCGTTCGCCGAGATGTGCGCCGATCCGGAATCGCCGCCGTCCATGGTGCTGCGCGACCGGGAGCTGCGCACCCCCGGAGATGCGGGCTACGCCTTCGAGACCTGCTGATCCGCGAGGAACGCGCGCACCTCCGCGACGACGGGATCGACCGGCCGAGTGGGAACGTCGTATCCGCGTTCGGCGAGCCACTGGTCGTCGTAGAGCTTGTCGAGGTAGCCGCGGCCGTGGTCCGGCAGCAGCACGACCACGACGTCGTCTTCGTCGAGCTCGGCCGCCGTGCGCAGAGCCGCGACGACCGCCATGCCGCTGGACCCGCCGACGAACAGCCCCTCCTCCGCGGCCAGGCGACGCGTCATCGCGAAGGATTCGGCATCTGAGATCCGCTCGTAGCCGTCGACGACCGAAGGATCGAACGTCGGCGGCATGAAGTCCTCGCCGACGCCCTCGACGTGATAGCCGTGGATCGGTCCGCCCGAGTAGATCGACCCCTCAGGATCGGCGCCGACGACGCGAACCCGTCCTTCGCTGGCCTGCTTCAGATACCGGCCCGTGCCCGTGATGGTTCCGCCGGTGCCGATGCCCGCGACGAAGTGGGTGACCCGGCCGTCGGTGTCGGCCCAGATCTCGGGCCCTGTGGTCTCGAAGTGCCCGCGCGGACCGTTCTGATTCGCGAACTGGTTCGGGTTGAAAGCGCCGGGGATCTCTGCGGCCAGGCGGGCGGCGACGCTGTAGTACGACCGCGGGTCGGTCGGTTCGACGCTGGTCGGCGTGACCACGACCTCCGCGCCGTAGCCGCGCAGAGTGGCGACCTTCGCGCCGGCGAACTTGTCGGGAACCACGAACACCATGCGGTAGCCGCGTTGAAGGGCGACGAGCGCGAGGCCGGTGCCGGTGTTGCCGCTGGTCGCCTCGACGATCGTGCCGCCGGGCGCGAGCAGTCCTTCTCGCTCGGCGGCGTCGATGATCGCGCCGGCGATGCGGTCCTTCGCGGATCCGCCGGGGTTGAAGTACTCGACTTTGGCCAGGACGGTCGGACGGATGCCGGCGGTCACGGAGTTCAGACGGACGAGGGGCGTGTGGCCGACGAGTTCGGCGATGTGCTGGGCGTAGCGCACGGAAGTTGTTCCTGATCTTCAGGGGCGCGCGTCTCGAGACGCGCGCAGGTGTCGGGGGTCAGTCGAAGGTGAGCGGAGCGCTCAGCGACAACAACGACACGTCAGAGACACACCCGAACTGTAACCCGCGCAGGCGCGGCCTGGCAACTCACGCCACTCGATCAGACGAGATCGGCGTCGTCGTCCGTCGCGCCTCGCGCGATCTCCACCCAGCGACTCAGATAGCGGGCGCCGGCTTCGTCGTGGATGAGCGTCGGATGCTGGCGCACGGGGTACGGGGTCGCCGGCACCCCGTCTGCGGGCCGGACGTCGACGTGCACGACCTCGTGCCCGTTCTCGTGCAGCCAGTCGGCCATCGCGTAGTCGGTACGCGAATCGCCCATGGTGCGCCATGCGCGCGGAAGGGGGACGCCCTCGTCCGCGAGGAAGGCGAGCATGAGGCTCGCACCGAGATCCTTGCCCACGCGGTTCGACTCGATGTCGGTGGAGATGATGGTCGGATCGATCCGGTAGTCCACGCGGCCGTCGGCATCCGGGACGCGCTTCTCCCCCCACTCGTAACCGAGGCCCTGATCGCTCATCGCCTGGGCGATGGCCCGGTTGAGAGCAGGCTGACCTGCGAGGAAATCATCGTTCTCGATCTCGGTGCGCTGCTCGACCGAGACCATCGCCCGCTTCGTGTCGTCGTAGAAGACGAGGTCTGCGAAATCGTCGTGGACGATCCGCTCGACGTCGCGGCCGAAGGCCGCCGGCATCCGCAGCTCCTCGTCGACGGTCACCTCCTGAGCGCCCGCGGCCGTGATCCGCATCCACACCGCCCCCTTCTCACAGATGCCCCACACCCGCACGCCGGCGTCGAGGCCCGCGGTCAGCAGCGGCGGGACGACCTGCTCACGGAGGAACGCGTCGGAGCGCCCTGTGTTGAAGGCGATCGGTACGCCGAGGTTCGCGAGCGCGGCGAGGTCGGCGACGATGCTCGGGACGGCGATCGAACGCGTCACATGGCTGGCGATGGGGCCGTCGACGTCGAGGAGGAGGCCGAGCGGCGGCGTCGAGTCAGTCACGGATCGATCCTATGCGCCGCGGCACCACCGGCCTGAGCCCATGACATGCCGGAGCGGTCCCAATAGGCTGGGCGGGTGATCGATGTACGGGGCGCCCGCGACCGCGCGCGGGCGATCGCAGCGCGCGGGTTCCGCTCGGTGTTCTCCCGTCGCGCGCTTCCCGCCTGGATCACGGTCGGCACTCTGGCCGCCGCCGCAGCCGCGCTGATCGCCGTGGGCGCGTTCGACACCGCCGAGAACGAACCTGCGGCGACGGCTCTCGGCGAGGAGGTGCGCCTGCCGACGTACTCGATCACGGTTCTCGACGTCGAGGTGACGGATGCCGTGGAAGAGCAGTTCCTCGAGGCTGATGAGGGCGAGAGCCTGCTCCTCGTGACGATGCGGCTCGAGAATCTCAGCGACAGCACGATCGGCGTCGACGGCAGCGCAGACGAGGTCTCGTCGAATCTGCTGAACACGGCCTCTCCGATGCTCGACCTGTCCGGTGTGACAGAGATCGGCAGCGCGCGGTACTGGCGCGACGTCACGTCATCACGCCGACCGCTCCTGCAGCCTGAGGTGCCCGCTGTCATCACCGTGGCTTGGACGGTGAAGACGGCGGACCTCGGCTCCGACGGGATCGTGCTCGACGTGCACGAGGCCGACCCCCGCCACGGCAATATCGTCGTCGCGTCGAGTGCAGTGACGTGGCGGCAGGGCGCCTTGGTCGCCCGCATCGACCTGGAGGCGGGTGGATGAAGAAGGTACTCCCCTGGCTCACCGGCGCGGCTCTCGTCCTCGCGGCCGGTACCGTCGCCGCCGTCACGCCCGATCCGGTGGCGCAGGACGGCCCGTTCCTCATCCGAGGAGCAGCCGATCAACCGGTAGCCTCGCGCGACCTCATCGTACGAGTCGGAGAAGCGCGCTTCGCCGATCGTGTCACGGTCGACGACGAATGGCACGCCGATGGCAACTGGTTCGTCGTGAGTCTGTCGGCCGCTGCGACACAGACCGAGGTCGACGCCGCCATACGGTTGATGAAGCTCGTCGTCGACGGTCGGGAGTTCATCGCGAGCGAGCGGCCGTCGACGTCTCTGATCGGCGTCGGCCTGCGTGTCGGCACCGACACCGAAGGGATGGTGGCGTTCGAGCTGCCAGAGGACATCACGACCGGAGACGCGGAGATCCGGGTGTCGACGCCTCACTCCACACCGCACCTGGATGACGTGATCGTGGTGCCGCTCCACCTCGACGACCTGCCTCGTGAACACAGCATCGAGATCGCTGAGCCGTCGATCGAGGAGATGCCGTGACCTGGCTGCGCACGCATCGTCTCGCGCTCACAGCGCTGATGTTCTGCGTCGCGGCGGTGGCCGGCGTGCATCTGTGGCTCGATGTGATACCGATCGCCGAGCGGCAGGAGAAGACCATCACCGTCGTCGAGGACGACACGACCGAGATCGCCGGGCAGGAGCTCACGCTCGAGGATGCCCGCTGGGACGAGTACCCCTCCCCCGACGGCACCAGGGTCGTGAGCGTCCACATGCGAGGATCGGGCGGTCCCGATTCGGCGAGCTGCGGCCGTGTGACGCTTTCGGAAGTGCACGGTTCGCGCACCTGGCTCGACGCTGACGACGTGATAGACGTGCCCTACGACGCAGGCGCGGCGTACTGCATGAACGAGTCAGAGCCCTACGACATCATCTCTGTGTTCCTCGTGCCCGACGACGCCGAGGGGCCCTTCTTCCTCGACATCGACGGCGAGGATCGCGCCGTCACCCGTTTCCTCATCGAGCCCTGACCCTGCGTCCAGTCCGGCTTCGGGTCTCCCGATCACGGCGTCGTAGGCCGTGGCCATGAGCGCGACCCGGAGCGGTTCGACCACCGCGGCCACGGCGACGAGGATGACAGGCAGATAGGCCTTCCAGAAGTCCGTGTCATGCCCGCCGATCAGTTGCAGCACGCCGCGCGTGCCGGCGTGGTCGACCAGCATCCAGAGGGCGTAGGCGAGTGCGGTGGTCCCGAACGTCACCGGGCCACCGCGCCAGATCACGGCGGCTGCGGCCCACAGGCTCTCGAGACGCACGACGAGCGTGCGTGCGAGTGACCGCGCGGTTCCGCGAAGCGCCGTGTCGCTCCATCTGCCGAGCCCTGACTGCACGTCGAAGGTCGTGCCGTAGATGACGCCGACCACCGCGAGCCAAGCCGCCGGCACGATGAGCACTGCGATCACGATGCCGATGAACCAGCTCCCGCCCTCCCAGAGACCGGCCACGGGCGGCAGGTGGGCGGCGAACCAGTCTCCGACATCCCGCAGCCAGTTCGCGCCCGTGCGCTGCGACAGCCATTCGCTGACGCCGCGCCACCATTGACCGACCAGCGTGACCAGCATGAAGGTCCACAGCACTTCGGCATACGTCGCGAGCACTCGCAGTGGCGCGGACAGCCGATCTTCGAATCGCGCGAGCACGACCCGCACCGCCAGCGCCACGAGGAGCACCGTGACCGGAAGCACGCCGACGCTGATCAGACCGGCTCGATCGCCGATCTCCTCCTCGCCATATCCGGACTGGGCGACTCCGACGTAGATGGCGATCTTCAGGAACGCGCTGCGATCCGCATCCAGCATCCCCCACGCTTCGTAAAACGCGAAGAACGGGAGGATCGATACGAACACGGTGCGCGCGAATTCCCGGTAGCTGATGCGCTCGTCGGTCGCGGCATGCGGGAGCGAGGGGCGCACGGTGAGGTACATCGCCACGTACGACACCAGGCGGGCCGCCACGGCGATGGGGAGGATGAGCAGTCCCCCCAGGGTCGTGTATCCGCCGACGATGCCCGCGACCTCGATCGTGAGCCGATGGACGACCTCGCCGCCCAGGTACCACGCCATCAGGGCAGGCCAGTGCTCGGCCAGGATGCGGCCGAACGTGCGGAGAGCCTGCTGCATGCCTTCACGGTACCGGGCCGAGTCGCGCCCGCGCACGAAATCCACCTCCCCTAGGCTTCTCGCATGCCCGAGAGCGACGCCACCACCGTCTGGAACGGGCGGGTGCGCGTCGTGTGGGCGAGCGGAGCGGATGCGCGGAACGCCGTGCTGCGACGGCTGCGGGAGGATGCGGGGGTCCCCGACGACTCGATCGCGCATGAGTGCCCGACGTGCGGCTCGACGATGCACGGCCCCCTGCGGACCTCCTCGGGGACGACGGTGCTGAGCCTCAGCCACGCCGGGGACCTCACCGTAGGAGCGATCGCCCGAGCGGATGACGCGGCATCCGTCGGCATCGACGTCGAGGCCGACCGCGGCGCTGCGCGCCTGACCGAGCTCGCCGCGCTCTTCGCGCCGCGCGAACCTCCCACGCTGCGCGAGTGGACGATGATCGAGGCCGTCGTCAAGGCCGACGGACGCGGTCTGCGCATCGCCCCGACGGATATCCGGTTCGATGGCACGACCGCACGCATCGCCGGTCGCGCGCCGATCGAGGTCTCGACCGCTGCTGCGCCCGAGGGCTATCTGATCAGTGTCGCGATCGATCCCAGGGGACAGTTCCGCCGAGCCCCAGGATGGGCCCGGTGATCGGGGCCGCCTCGGTGTCGGCGGGACCTGCGGGCAGCGGCGGCACCGCCGACTGGTCGAGCCATGGAGAGAACACCGCGTCGAGCGCAGACCCGCTCACCGCCGATGCCAGCGCGATGAAGTCGGCCGTCACCGCTGTCGCGTAGGCCCGTTCGGCCGTCCACGTGCGCAGCACCCGGAAGAATGCCTCGTCGCCGATCGTGAGCCGCAGCGCATGCAGCGTCAGCGCCCCGCGCTTGTAGACCCGATCGTCGAACATCGCGTCAGGGCCGGGATCTCCGAGGACGACGTCCTGTTCGAGATCTGCGAGTCGCGCATGGTGCGCGAGGGCTTTCGCATGGGCTGAGGGGCCTCCCGATGCCTCCAACCAGATCCATTCGGCGTAGCAGGCGAAGCCTTCGTTCAGCCAGATGTCCTGCCAGCGCGCCACGCCGACGCTGTTGCCGAACCACTGGTGCGCGAGTTCGTGCGCGATGAGGCGTTCGAGTCCGTGCTCGCCGTCGATGTGGTTCGCGCCGAAGATCGCCGACGCCAGCGCCTCGAGCGGGATCTCGAGTTCGTCCGCAGTGACGACGACCGTGTACTCCGCGAACGGGTAGGGTCCGAACGCCTCCTCGAACACGGTCATCATCCGGGCGAGATCCTCGAGATCCGCGTGGACCCGCGCGGTCAGCCCGCGCGGGAAGAACACTCGGCCGGCCACGGCGCCCAGCGGCATCCGCTCTTCGTCGTACTGGCCGATCTGCAGCGTCATCAGATACGTCGCCGTGGGCACCGCGATGTCGAAGTCCCACACCGCCCGGCCCTTCGACGTCGAACGCTTCGGCGGCACCGAGCCGACGACCGCGTAACCGGGGTCGGTCGTGACGCGCATCCGGTACGTGGCCTTGTCGTAGGGCACGTCGTTGCAGGGGAACCAGGTGGGCGCCCCGGTGGGCTGCGAGGCGACCAGGAGGCCGTCTTCGAGCTCCTCCCAGCCGAGCGCGCCCCAGCGGGTGCGACGCGGCTTCGGCGCGCCCGCATAGTCGACGGCGACCTGCAGCACCGTTCCGGCTTCGACGGGGGCGCCGAGAGCGATCTTCAGCTTGCGATCGGTCTGGCTGAATCCCGCCTTCGGGAGCCCCTCGACGCGCACCTTCTTCGCGCGCAGGCCGACCAGGTCGAGACCGAAGGTCGTCGTCTCCTGCGCGATGCGCACGTCGATCACGGCCGTGGCCGTCAGCCGGTTGGTCGTGAGCTTGTAGTCGAGGTCGAGGTCGTAGTGCTCGACGCGGATGCGGGCATCACCCGCGTGCGGCGTGTACGGGTCGACGTTCATGCGCCTTCGGCCTGGTAGGCGCGCACGGTCACGGCCCGCCACGGCCCGATCGGGTTGCCGCTCCAGCGGCTGCCCGCGGGGACCGTCTCGCCGCGCATCACGAGGGATGCCGGACCCACCGTGGCGTCGGCTGCGATGGTCGCGGCCGGCAGCACGACGGAGTGCGGGCCGAGTGTGGCGCCCGATTCCAGGGTGACCGTGTCGATGCTCATCACACGATCATGGAACAGATGCGTCTGAACCACACATCCGCGGTTCACGGTCGCGCCGTCGCCGAGGCGCACGAGGTCGGGTTCGGGAAGCCAGTAGCTGTCGGTCCAGACGCCCCGCCCGATCTTCGCGCCGAGGCTCCGCAGCCACACCACGAGCGCCGGAGTGCCGGCGGCCGCATTCGCGAACCAGGGCGCGGCGACCATCTCGGTGAAGGTGTCGGCGACCTCGGTGCGCCACACGAAGCTCGACCAGAGCGGATGCTCGCCGGCGCGGATCGGGCCGACGAAGATCCACTTCGCGGCCGTGGTGATGGCCGCCGCGAATGCCCCGGCCGCGAGCATCGCGCCGCCGGACAGGAGGATCGCAGCTCCCAATCCCCAGGTCTCGGTGAACCAGGCCAGCGTCAGCATGACGGCGAGTCCGAGCGCACAGGTGACGAACACGGGGAGGATGCGGCTGAACTCCCACAGTCCTCGCGCCCAGCGCAGCGACTGCCGGGGCCGATAGGTGCGCTCGAGGTCGGAGTCGTTCACGACCCGGCGCAGCCGCACCGCGGGCGACCCGAGCCAGGACGAACCGGGCTTGGACTTCTCCGGGGCGACGGAGAGCACCGCGATCAGGCCGTCCTTCGGAACCCGGTGCCCGCCTGCTGCGAGACCGGAGTTGCCCAGGAACGCGCGTTTGCCGATCCGGGCGGTCGCGATGCGCATCCATCCGCCGCCGAGCTCGTACGTGCCGACCATCGTGTCGTCGGCGAGGAAGGCACCGTCGTCGATCACCGTCATGCAGGGGATCAGCAACACCGTCGACGCCTCGACCTCCCGGCCGACCTTGGCGCCCAGCATGCGCAGCCAGATCGGGGTGAACAGGCTCGAGTAGATCGGGAAGAGCAGCGTGCGGGCGGAATCCAGCAGCCTCTCGGTCGTCCACGCCTGCCACGCCACGCGCCCGTGCACAGGGTGCACCCCCTCGGTGAGACCGATCGAGAGCAGCCGCACGAACAGCACCACAGCACCGGCGAAGACGAGTCCGGTGACGAGCACTGCCGGCACGAGCCACGCGGCGAACGCGCCGATCGCCGCGTTCAGGGTGTCGGCGCCGCGGACGCCGGAGGCGAACACGAGCACGCCTGCGGCGAACGCGACGAACGGGAGGAGTCCGAGCAGAGCCGACGAGGCTCCGTACGCCCACAGCCAGCGACGACGCTTCGGCGGCGCCTCCGAGGCGAACGGAACGCTCTTGCCCCCCACCCGCACGGCGGGCGATCCTGCCCAGCGCTGGCGAGCGCGCACGCGTCCGAACACCGCGGAACCCGGCGCGATCTCGGCACCGCGACCGATCTTCGTGCCCGGTGCGAGGGTGCTGCGCGCGCCGACCGTCGCGTCGGCGCCGATGCGGATCTCGCCGATGCGGACGGTGTCGCCGTCGATCCAGTAGCCGGCGAGGTCGACCTCCGGCTCGATCGCGGCGCCGTCGCCGATGTGCAGCATGCCGGTGACCGGTGGCAGGGAGTGCAGGTCGACGCCCCTGCCGATGCGCGCGCCCAGGGCGCGCGCATAGTGGATCACCCAGGGGGCGCCGGCGAGCCCCACGGCATCGACCTGGTGCGAGACCTGCTCGGCGAGCCAGAGGCGCAGATGCACCGAGCCGCCGCGCGGGTAGTCGCCGCCGCGCACGCCGGCCAGCAGCAGCCGCGCGACGAGCGCCGAGAGCGCCATGCGCCCGAAAGGGGTCGTGAACACGAGGAGGCCGATGACGATCGCCCAGAGCGGCGCGTCGGGCAGGAAGTCGAAGCCGGGCACGAGCTGCAGCAGCCAGCTCGCCGTGAGCAGCCAGGTGATCCAGCGGGCGCCCGAGAGGATGAACAGCGGGATGCCGAGCAGGGTCTGCACCCACTGCATACGCCTGGGGGTCGGCGTCGCTGCGGTGAAGGAGTGCACGTCCTCGTCGACCGAGGCCGCCTCCACGGCATCCGACATCTGAGCCAGCTTCGGGAGGTCGTAGACGTCGGCCATCGTGAACTCGGGGGCGCGGGTGCGGATGCGGGAGACCAGCTGCGCCGCCGCGAGCGAACCCCCGCCGAGCTGGAAGAAGTCGGCGCTCTCCTCGGTCGGGCGCATGCCCAGCACCGAGAACCACTGCTCGGCGAGCCAGGCTGCGGTGCCCGACAAGGTGGAATCGCCCGCATCGGTGTCGATGAGCGGCCAGGGAAGAGCCGCCTTGTCGACCTTGCCCGAGGTGCGCACCGGCAGATCGTCGACCACGGCCAGCAGCGGGATCAGCGGCGCCGGCAGGGCCTCCGCGAGCTGGGCGCGGGCACGCTGTCGGTCGAAGCCCGCGGCGGGGACGACGTAGCCGACGAGCAGGGCGATGCCGGCATCCGTCCTGCGCACCGCCACTGCGGCGGCCGTGACGTCGTCGATCGCCTGAAGAGCGGCCTCGACCTCACCGAGCTCGATGCGCCGGCCGCCGATCTTGACCTGGTCGTCGACGCGGCCCTGGAAGATGAGGCCCTCGGGGTCGGCGCGCACCATGTCGCCCGAGCGGTAGGCGCGCTCCCAGCCCAGCGTCGGCATCGGGGCGTACTTCTCGGCGTCCTTGAGGGGATCGAGATAGCGGGCGAGGCCCACTCCCCCGATGATGAGCTCGCCGGTCTCGCCGTCGGCCACGAGCTGCCCTTCGGAGTCGACCACGGCGAGCGCCCAGCCGTCGAGCGGCAGGCCGATGCGCACAGGGCCGTCGCCGCGCATGACGGTGGCGCAGGCGACGACCGTGGCCTCGGTGGGCCCGTAGGTGTTCCACAGTTCGCGCCCTTCGCCGACCAGACGCGCGACGAGCTCGGGCGGACACGATTCGCCGCCGAAGATCAGCAGGCGCACGTTCTCGACCGTGTCCTGCGGCCAGAGGGCCGCGAGCGTGGGCACTGTGGAGACGACCGTGATGCCGTGGCCGACGAGCCACGGTCCGAGGTCTTCGCCCGAGCGGACGAGGGCTCTCGGAGCCGGCACCAGGCAGGCGCCGTGACGCCAGGCGAGCCACATCTCCTCGCACGAGGCGTCGAACGCGACCGACAGCCCTGCGAGCACGCGGTCGCCCGGACCGAGCGGTGCATCCTGCAGGAACAGCCGCGCCTCGGCATCGACGAAGGCCGCCGCGGATCGGTGCGAGACCGCCACGCCCTTCGGGGTGCCTGTCGACCCCGAGGTGAAGATGATCCACGCGTCGTCGTCCGGCGTGGGCGGCGCGACGATCGGCACGGCCGAGGTGCTGGGGTGCGGGGCGTCGCCGGCGAAGAGGTCGCTCGCCCCCTGTGCGTCAGACGGCGTGAAGACGCCCCCTGCACCGATGATGCCGCGCACCTTCGCCTCGCCGAACACGAGGTCGGCGCGTTCCTGCGGGTCGTCGGCGTCTACCGGGACGTATGCGGCTCCGGCAGCGAGGATCGACAGGATCGACGTGTACAGGGCGCGCTCGCCCGACGGCATCCGCACGCCGACGCGGTCTCCGCGGCGCACGCCCTGCTCGTGCAGACGAGCGGCCGTGACGTTGATGCGGGCGATCAGCTCGGCGTAGCTGACAGCGCCGACCGCGTCTTCGATCGCCGAGGCGTCGGGGAAGCGCGCTGCGGTGTCGCGGAGGATGTCGATGAGGGTCCGGGGATCCGGGGCCAGGTCGGTGCGGTCGTAGCCCTGCTGCGCGTCTGCCACTGTCGGTCTGTCTGCCGTCTCTTCTCGACGCTCAGGCCGAGAGCAACACGATCAGCTGCGCCTTGGTGAGGCGGGAGTAGCCGGTGCGTCCGCTCTCGCGTGCGCGGTCGCGGAGGGCGGCGACGGAGAGGGCGGCGAGATCAGCGGATGCCGCTGAGGTGGTGGCTTTGGCGGGTGCGGTGCTCGCGGCGGGCTTGCGGGCGGGGGACTTTCGTGCCGGCGTCGTGGCGTCCGTCACCGAGTTCGAGGGCTTCTTCGTCGGCGCCGCGGGCTTCTTCGCGGGTGCTGCGGCTCGCCTGCGGGCGGGTGCCGCGGCGCGCTTCGGTGCGGTGGCCGAATCCGCATCTCCCACGGCAGGTTCCGGTGCATTTCTGACCACCGCTGCCGGAGCGGATTCCGCAGTGGCCGCTTCGGCATCCTCCGATGCCGTCGCGGGTGCGGTTTCGACCACGGCTGCGGGCGAGGACTTCTTCGAGATGGTGACGGTGGCGACAGCATCCGTCTTCTTCGAGGCCTGCGTCTTCTCGCTCTTGTCTTTCGCCGATGCCTTGCCCGCGGCATTCTGCGCTTTCTTCTCGGCAACCTTCTTCTCGGCAGCCTTCTTGTCGGCAGCCTTCTTGTCGGCAGCCTTCTTGTCGGAAGCCTTCTTGTCGGAAGCCTTCTTGTCGGAAGCCTTCTTCGCGGCAGCCTTGGCCCCGAGCTTCGCCGCGGTCTTCTCGAGCCGCGCCGTCGCGGCCACCGCGACCTTCTCGACCTTGCGGGGCTTGGCGGCGAGCTTCTTCTTCGAGGGCTGGGCCGCGTCTTTCGCCTCATCTACGAGCTCGCGGAGCTTCTTGCCGTCCTTCTTCGGGAGGGACTTGCTGAGCTTCTTCGCGTCCTTGGCGGCGATCGCGGCGGCATCGATCGCAGCTTCCGCAGCCTTCTGCGCTTTGGTCTTCTTTGCCATGGGGTCCTCACGATCCGTTCGGGCAGCACTGATCGGGGTGCCGCAGGGCGCTAATCGTACTGAGGGCCGGTGAACGGATGGAGAACTGCGACGCGACGTGACCCGCAGGGCGGTGCCCCAGCACCTGCGGCGGGGTCGGCGGAGTGAACCGATAGCCTGCCAGTGACAGACCGGAGCCGGGGGGATTCTGATGAGCGGAAGAAGCCGTCGCGGCCGGATCGGCGCGACCCTGCTTGTGGCGCTCGCGCTGGTCGGATGCTCCACGATGCCGAGTCCTCCGAGCGCGGTGGGCGAGAACTTCCCTGGCACCTGCACGCCGCCGCAGTTCGCATGGCCGTCGGACTTCATCGAGAGCCTTCCCGGTGAGACTGAGGGCATCGGGACGATCGTCGGGCTGCGCCTGGAATACCTGGACGACGACTCATGGGCCTGGCGCGTGCGCTCCCCTGACGCGCGCGAGGACTTCTTCGGCGAGCGGGTGAACGACCCGAGTCACGGACGAGAGGTGTTCCTCGACGCCCAGACGCTCGGGGTCATCGCCACGCAGGAAGTCGAACTCACCGAAGCCGAGCAGAACCTGACGAAGAGCGCATACGACGCCGCACAGGAGTCCGGTGAAACCTGGCCGAGTCCGCTGATCGTCGAGATGGCGCGGGTCATGGACGACGGGCGAGCCGTGTGGCAGCTGACGATGTGCGACACCGCGACGACCGAGCTGAGCGTCGTCACCGTGCGGTGACGAAAGTCAGACCTGCGACCACAGGCTCGCGATCGGGATATCCCGCCCGATGATCCGCTCGGCCGCGCGATGCCCCGACAGCATCGCCGCGGGGACGGTCGCAGGATCATCGGTCCAGGTCGCCTCGCCGGCGATGTGCAGGATGCCGCCGATCGGAGTCGCGAGATCGTCGTGATCCGCGGTCGTCGACCCCACGGTCATGTAGGCGTAGGAGCCGTGGGCGAAAGGGTCGTCCTGCCAGGCGGTGCGGTGCACGCTGACGGGCGCAGGGATGTCGCCGCCGAACAGTCGCCGCAGCGGCGCCATCACCGCATCGGCGACCTGGGCGTCATCCAGATCGCGGATGCCGCGGGCGGCGGGACCTGCGGCGAAGGTGAGCAGCGCAGGCTCATCGTGCAGCGGAGTGAGGTCGTACCAGGAGTGCCACAAGCGCCCAGCGGGGCCCTGCTGTCGGATCGCGTACACGTCTTCGTCCCAGAACCTCACCGGGAAACGAAGAATCACCTTCTCGAAGGCGTTCATCTCGAGGCAAGCCAGCGCATCGGCGTTGATCCGAGGCAACGACGGCACGATCTCCACGTCGCCGGACTTCAGCACCCCGACGGGCAGCGTGAGCACTACGGCATCCGCTGTGAGATCCTGCCGTGCCGTGCTCACCCGCACTCCGTCGCTCCACTCGACGCGCGTGACAACGTGGCCGAGGCGGACGTCGAGGCCGTCTGCCAGGTGCGTCGGCAGTTCGTCGTACCCGTTCGGGAAGACGACTTCGTCGCCGTCGATCGAATCGTCGTCGAGCCCGTGCGCCGCGAGATCCTCGATCCACACGCCGTACTGCTCCTCGGCGCGATGCTCGAGGTATTCGCGCACGCGCTGCGTGCGCTCGGCATCCCAGCGCATGCCCTCGAGAGCCGCCTCCGTGACCTCGCGGTACGAGGCGTCCGGCGCCGAGGACGCGACCACCATGGCCAGGGCGGCGTCGACCTCGTGGATGTCGGCGGCGAAGCGGGCGGCCTCGGCATCCGAGAGCCTGGTGCCCTCGGGGCCGTAGTAGGCGATCGGCCGGCTGTCGGGTTGAAAGCCGCCGACCGTGAACTCGACGGTCGGCATGCCGAACGCCTCGGCGGCGGCCGCGACAGGGCTGTCGGTGATGCCGTGGATCCAGGAGGCGCCGACGTCGGTCACCCGCCCGTCGCGCATCGTGTGCACGCGTCCACCGACGCGATCACGTGCCTCGAGCACGATCACGGTCAGCCCCTGCTCCTGCAGCAGCCGTGCGGCAGTGAGCCCCGCGACTCCCGCCCCGACGACGATCACGTCCGCGTTCTTCATGGGTTCCTTCCACCGGGTCACGTGCCCTCTCAGTCTGGATGCGGCGGCGGCGATCGTCCAGCCCGGTGCCGTTCCTGGGTCGTCCGTGTGCCGTCCGTGTGCTCAGAATCCGTCTGCATGCTCGGATCGCCGTTCTCGGCATGCGGAAGGGATCTCGGCCTGCAGACGGGACGGGCGGGAGCCTGCGCATGGTGAGATGGAGTCATGACCGCTCCCGAGAACGCACTGTCGCTCACGATCGCCGGCAACCCGGACCTCCCGGGCGAGGTGCTCAAGGCGCTCTACCGCATCACCGGACGCTCCACGATCGAACTGCGGAACTCGATCCGCGCCGGCGAGCCGGTCTACACCGCGGCACTGTTCGGCAACGACCACATCGACGTCGTGCCTCGCCTCGAGAAGACCGCCGCTTACCTCGACGAGATCGGCGCGGCGTTCGTCGTGCACGAGTGGGCCGACGGCGGGCGCGAGCAGATCACCCGCGACGTCATGCGCGAGATCATCGAGTCTGCGGATGGGGACTTCCGCTGAGCAACCGCTCGTAGCCCTCTCGGAACGAGGGGAACTCCAGCGCGCCGACCAGCCCGTGCATCCGGCTTCCGTCGAGAACCGTTCCCCCGCCGACCTCGGGAACCATGTGCGGGGGCGGTTCGACTCCGAGCCGCTCGGCGATGAAAGTCACCACGTCGCCGAGCCGCGAGGGCGCCTGATCGACCGCGTGCACCAGAGCGGGCGGAGACTCGGCGGTCAGCATCATGTGCAGGAAGCTCACCAGGTCGTCCTGGTGCACGCGATTCGTACGGCGGGAGTAGTCGACGGGTGCCTGCTCGCGCACCTTGCGGATCAGCGACTCGCGCCCTGGCCCGTAGATGCCCGCGGGACGGACGATGCACGCTCCGAGGAGCTCGGTGGCCACCAGCTCGCCGTCCCGCAGCTCGCGCGCCCGCGGGCTGGTGGGGTGGGGCCCGGTCTCCTCTGTGAGGGGCGTCTCGCCGGCGGAGCCCTCGAGGACACGCGTCGACGACACGAAGACGAAACGGGAGGGACGCTCGGGCAACGCCTCGGCGAGCGCGGTGAGGGATGCTCGATAGAAACCGGCGCCCGGAGGAAGAGTGATCACCACCGAATCGCAGCCGGGAAGCTCCCGCGGGCGCGGAACGCTCAGGTCGTCGGTGATCACGGCGAACTCGGCCGGGAGCCCCTCGGTCGTCCGGCGCAGCGCGATGACCTCGTTGCCCTCGGCGACCAGCCGGAGTCCCAGCTGCGTGCCAAGCGATCCGCATCCGACGAGGAGCGTCCGGCCGGGGCGTCTGCCGCCGACCGCGCCGGACTCGCTCATGCCTCTCGACGCTTCGAGGCCGTCGCGAGCACGGCGCCGAACGACGGCCAGAGCGCGTCGGCGACGGATGCCGCATCGCCCAGGTAGCCGTTGACCATGGCCCCGTCGCGGAGCATCATGAGGCGCCGGCCCGCGGCCTCCGCGTCTTCGACACCTGCTTCTGCGGCGATGCTGGTGAACTCGTCGAGCATCCACCGTCGGTGCCTGGCGACGACCCCTCTCACCGGATCGTCAGGGTCGGAGAACTCGGCCGCCGCGTTGATGAACGCGCAGCCGCGGAAGCCGGGACTGCAACTGGCCGCTCCGATTCCCTCGGCGATCGCGCGCAGGGACGCACGGGGATCGCCCGCGACCCGCACACCGGTAAACCAGGCCTGCTCCCTCGCGGCCTGGACTTCGAGGTAGGCGACCACGAGATCGCTCTTGCTCGGGAAATGGCGGTAGAAGGTCACCTTGGTGATGCCCACCTGCTCGATGATGCGGTCGGCGCTGGTCGCACGGATGCCGTGGGCGTAGAACACGCCGTTCGTGGCTTCCAGGATCCGCTCGCGCATGCCGGTGCGCGTCGTGGAAGGTGTTTCCGACTGCATGGCTGCCTCCGAATCGAGTCGCGCGGCTTGCGCAGGTATACGAAATAGTCTACCGTCATCTCGGTAGACGAACTAGTAACTCTACCTATGACTCAGACAGGAAGACACCATGGCCGACCACTCGTACACCCGCTCGCTTCGCTCCCTCTACTTCGTCCGCTTCGCCTTCGCGATCATCTGGGTGGTCATCATGTTCGCCACCTCCGCGAAGACGACCGAGCCGAACGCGCTTCTCACGATCCTTCTGATCGTCTATCCGCTGTTCGACGCGGGCGCCGTGCTGTGGCAGCTGCGCTCGAACCCCGATCGCCAGCGCTCGAAGACTCCCGAGTGGATCGGTGTCGCCGTCAGCATCATCGTCACGATCGCGCTGGGCGTCACCTCGTCGATCTCGCTCTCCGCCGCCCTCGCGGTGTGGGGCGCGTGGGCGATCGTCTCCGGCGCCCCTCAGCTGATCACCGCGATCCACAACCGTCGCAACGGCGGCCAGATCGCGCAGATGCTCTCCGGCGGCATCTCCCTGCTCGCCGGAGCCGGGTTCCTGTTCCAGGGCCTGCAGGGCAGCAGCATGATCATCGGCGTCGCCGGCTATGCCGCCGTCGGCGCGATCTTCTTCCTCGTCTCCGCTGTCGTGCTGAGCGTGAGGCTGAAGAAGGCGGCGTGATCAAGCCACGGCGTGCGGTAGTGCCAGGTTCACGAGACTTACCACGAACTTCCCCGGCTCTTCGAACATGCACAGGTGCGCCGAGTCCTCGAACCAGACGACGTCCTTCGACGGCGCGGTCACTCGCTCGAACCAGCGCGTCACCGGAGCCGTCGGAGTCGTCCAGTCGTGGCGGCCGAGGAACTGCAGCAGGGGAACCTCGAACGCGGTGCGCTCCCGGGCGTCGAAGGACAGCAACTCGGGGAGGACCTGCGGCATGGTCACCTGCTGTCCGACGCCGATCAGACCCAGGTCCTCGTCCGTGTAGTACGACGAAAGGTCCTGCGATTCCATGAAGTACGCGGAGTCGGATCGATAGGCAGACAGCCCTCCGTAGTGCTGCGCCCATCTCCTGCAGGTCAGGATTCGCTCCGTCGTCAGCGGCTGGGCTCCCGGATACTCGCCGAGCGCCTGCAGTTCCGCAACGGCTTCCGCATTCCGATCCGCAGTCGCACTGCGAACAGCGAACTGGAAGCTCTCCGCCTCGTTCTCCACGCCGGAGATCACCTGCCCGACTTCGACGTAGCCCCAGAGCAGGTCGGGTCGCCGCTCGGCGACAAGGAGACCGATGATCGTCCCCCAGCTGTGGCCCAGAACGCCCACCTTTCTCACGCCGAGCTCGTTCTGCACCCAGGCGATCAGTTCGATGAGATCGTCTACGTACCTGTCGATGCTCAGATCGATCTCGCCGCCTGCCCGTGCCGCGGACTTGCCGCTGGCGCGCTGGTCGTAGTTGACGACGGTGAAGTAGTCCTCGACCGCTCGTTGCCAGATCCAGGACGAGGGCAACGAGGGAAGAGCCGGCCCACCGTGGCACACGATGAGCACCGGATTGGTCGCGCGTCGGCCGCGGATCGAGACGAACTGCGACACACTCCCGAGTTCCACGAATTCCGTGCGGTCGATCGCGTCGGGATTGGGGATGCGGCACAGATCCGCGATCACCGCTCGGCCGGTCTCGTCACTCATGGGAGCCAGCTTAGAAGGACAGTGGATCCGGATCTCTGCGGGAACTTCGGCAGACTGCCGAAGTCACGTATGTCCGCCACGCAGCCCTCCGGAAGCCGGATGACTCCGGGCCCATGCCGGACCGCGAGCTCTCCCGACGCCTGTTAGGGTTGCCTTACCAAGGTTCCCCATACTTTCCCGTATCCCCTTCAGAAAGACGATCCGTCATGCCCTCACGTGCCCGCCGCCGCTCCAGTGCGCTCCTCGCCGCTTCGGCTTGCGCTCTGCTCCTGCTGTCCGGTTGTGCTGTCGATTCTCCCGCCGAAGAGGATGCCGCGCCCGAGTCCACCGGCACGCACGACGTCGAGCACGCGCGGGGAACGACGGCTGTCCCCGACGACCCTCAGCGAGTGGTGACTCTGGAGCCGCTCGAACTCGACACTGCCGTCGCGGTCGGCATCGTGCCGGTCGGCGCGGCCGTCGCGAGCAATGTGACGGGGGCGCCGGAGTACCTGGGCGCAGACGGAGTCGAAGCCGTAGGCACCGTCCCCGAGCCCGATCTCGAGGCGATCGCCGCTCTCAAGCCCGATCTGATCCTCGGCACCGAGGCGCGGCATTCCGAGCTGTACGACCAACTCGCGTCGATCGCTCCGACGGTCTTCATCGCGACGCAGGCCGATCCGTGGCGCGACAACGCGCTGCTCATCGGCGACGCGCTCAACCGCGAGGACGAAGTCGCCGATCTGCTGTCCGCTGTCGACGACCGCTGCGCGTCGCTCGCCGACGAATACGAGGTCGGGGGTGAGACGGCCCAGCTGATCCGTCCCCGTGATGAGACGACTCTCAGCCTGTACGGACCCGTGTCGTTCTCGGGCAGCCTGCTCGAGTGCGCCGGCTTCACGATCCCGGAGCAGAACTGGGCCGACGGTCTGCAGGCTGACATCTCGCCCGAGAACATCCTGTCCGCGCAGGCCGACCACGTGTTCATCACGGTGGCCGACGTCGACGACGAGTCGGCGATCCCCGCGGCGATCACCCAGAACGCCGGCGCCTTTCCGTCGGTGACCCTCGTCGACACGAGCTACTGGGTCTCCGGGGTCGGACCCAAGGGCGCGCAGGCCGTGCTCGACGACATCGAGTCCTTCCTCGAAACGAGCCGTTGACCTCTCGCTCCGACACCGCGGCGCCCTCGACGCGGCTTCCTCGACGCGGCGCGCGTGCGGCCGGGGGGATGTTCATCCTCCTCGCCGCGCTCGCGCTGGCCGTCGTGCTCTCGCTCTCCGTCGGCGCCAATCCTCTCTCTTTGGAAGCCGTGTCGACCACGCTGCGCGGCCAGGGCACCGCCGAGACCGACTACATCCTCTTCGATCTGCGCATACCCCGCACCGTCACCGGCCTCGTGGCCGGCGCCGCCCTCGGCGTGGCAGGCGCGCTCATCCAGGCCTTCACACGCAACCCGCTCGCCGATCCGGGGATTCTCGGCGTGAACGCCGGCGCCGCGCTCGCAGTCGCCCTCGGAGTGAGCGTCCTCGGATTGCGCGACGCGTCGCAGTTCGTGTGGCTCGCGTTCCTCGGGGCGCTGGTCGTCACGATCGCGGTCTATCTGATCGGGTCATCCGGGCGGGGCTCCGCCGACCCTCTGAGGCTCACCCTGGCCGGGGTCGCGCTCGGCGCCGTGCTGTCGGGCATCACCACCGGCCTCTCTCTCAGCGATCCGGACGCCTTCGAATCGATGCGCAGCTGGAACGCGGGGTCGCTGCTCGGACGCGGCTACGACGTGATCCTGCCGGTGCTCCCGTTCGTGGTGACGGGCCTCGTCCTCGCCCTCACCCTCGCGCCCGGCCTGAACGCGGTCGGCCTCGGCGAAGACGTCGCGCGCGCGCAGGGCGCGAACGTCGTCGGCATCCGCATCGGCGTCGTCATCGCCGTCACACTCCTCGCGGGTGCCGCCACCGCTCTCGCCGGCCCGATCTCATTCATAGGACTGATGGTGCCGCACGTGATCCGCTGGACGTTCGGCGTCGACCAGCGAAGGATCGTCCCGCTCTCTGCAGTGCTGGCTCCCGTCATCCTTTTGCTCGCCGACGTTCTCGGCCGCATCATCATCGCCCCGGCAGAGGTGCCGGTCGGGATCGTGGCGGCCTTCATCGGCGCGCCCGTACTGATCCTCCTGGCCCGTCGTCGCTCCGCGAGCGCACTGTGAGGGGGCCGTCGCCGATGAAATCGACAGCCGATGCGGGTTACCGTCGTGTGCTGCTGCGGTGCGGTCCGCTGCGCATGCCAGTGCGCCTGCGCAGCATCGTCGTCGGACTCACGGCTGTCGTCGCGCTGGGCGTGCTGGGCGTGCTGTCGCTGGGCCTCGGCACGTATCCTCTCTCACCGCTCGAGGTCGTGCGGACCCTCATAGGCGGCGGCGACGCCATGGACCGCACGGTCGTGATCGACTGGCGGCTCGCCCGGTCGATCGCCGCGATCACGATCGGTGCGCTGCTCGGCGTCGCGGGCGCGCTGTTCCAGACCGTGACGCGCAACCCGCTCGCCAGCCCCGACATCCTCGGGCTATCGAACGGCGCATTCACGGGGATGCTGCTCGCGCTGGTGCTCTTCTCGGGGAGCTGGCCGGCCCTGACCGCCGGCTCCCTCCTCGGAGGATTCGCGACGGCTGCGCTCATCTGGATCCTCTCCGCGCGGGGCGGCATCCAGGGCTTCCGGCTCATCGTGGTCGGCATCGGCGTCTCGGCTGTCCTCGCCTCGCTGAACACGTGGATGCTGCTGCAGATCGAGCTGGAGACGGCGATGTTCGCCTCGGCCTGGGGAACCGGCTCCTTGAACGGCGTCACGGCGGGTCCGCTCGTAGGGGCGCTCCTGTGTGCGCTGCCGTTCGTCGTCCTCGCGCTGATGCTCGTGCCGCGACTGCGTCAACTCGGGCTCGGTGACGACATGGCCGCCTCGACCGGCGCAAGGCCCACCGCGATCCGTGCGACCGCACTGCTCACCGGAGTCGTGCTCATCGCAGCGGCCACGACGGTGGTGGGTCCGGTCGCCTTCGTCTCGCTCGCCGCACCGCAGATCGCCCGCCTCACCGCTCGGACTCCGCACCTCTCGCTCGTGCTCTCCGGGCTGCTCGGGGGCGTGCTGCTGCTCGGAGCAGATCTCGTCGCACAGCATGTGCTGCCTGTCGCCCTGCCCGTCGGCGTCGTGACCGTTTCGGTCGGCGGCGCCTATCTCATCCTCATGATCATCCTGGAGATCCGCCGCCGTGCCTGAGACACCGCCACACACGTCGACCTCTCGGCTGTCCGCCGAGGGGATCACTCTGTCGTACGACCGCGCCGAGGTCGTCCGCGACCTGTCGGTGACTGTTCCTACCGGCGGATTCACTGTGATCATCGGCCCGAACGCCTGCGGCAAATCCACGCTGCTGCGCGGGCTGTCCAGACTGCTCGCTCCCTCGAACGGACGCGTCGTGCTCGACGGACAGACGATCAGTTCGTATCCGGCGAAGGAGGTCGCCCGCCGACTCGGCCTGCTGCCGCAGAGCGCGACGGCGCCCGACGGCATCACGGTCGCCGATCTGGTGGCGCGTGGCCGCTATCCGCATCAGAATCTGCTGCGCCAGTGGTCGGATGCCGACGAGCAGGCGGTCCGGCGCGCTCTGGACGCGACCGGCACCACCGACCTCGCTGCCCGGCCCGTCGATGCGCTCTCCGGTGGTCAGCGCCAGCGCGTGTGGGTGGCGATGGTGCTCGCGCAGGACACCGATCTGCTGCTGCTCGACGAACCCACCACCTTCCTCGACGTCGCGCACCAGGTGGAGCTCATGGAGCTGTTCGCCCAGCTCAACGCCGAAGGGCGCACGCTCGTCGCCGTGCTGCACGACCTCAACCACGCCGCGCGATACGCGAGCCACATCATCGCGATGCGCGACGGGCACATCGTTGCCGAGGGGGCGCCTGGGGACGTGATCACCAGCGAACGGGTGCACGAGGTCTTCGGCCTCGCGAACGTCGTGATCCCCGATCCGGTGACCGGTGGACCGCTCGTGGTGCCGCTGCGCGGCTCCGCCCCGGCGAGGTCGCGATCGTGACCGTGGAGCGCCCGTGGGCCTACAGCGCGTTCCCTGTCGAGGTGCGCGCCCGCCGGATGCTCAGCCCGCACTTCGTCCGGCTCACGCTGGCCGGTTCGAGCCTCGTGAATTTCGCCGACTGGGGCACGGACCAGCGGATCAAAGTCGTGCTGCCGCTCCCTGATGGCGGCATCGCCGACTTCGGGCTGCTCGACGAGCCGACCCCGCATCCGTCCGATTGGTACTCCCGATGGCGCAGTCTTCCCGAAGAGCAGCGGAACGTGCTCCGCACCTACACACCGGCGGCCATCAGGGCGGACGAGGGCGAGATCGATGTCGACTTCTTCCTGCACGACCCGGCCGGTCCCGCATCCACATGGGCCGCCACGGCCGTTCCCGGCGATCGCCTCGTGGTGACCGGACCGGACGCACGCATGGGGTGGACCGGATACGGCCTGCACTGGCAGCCGGGCGACGCACGGAGGTTCCTGCTCATCGCTGACGAGACGGCTTTCCCGGCCCTGCTCGGCATCCTCCGTTCGCTGGCACCCGATGTGCGCGCCGACGTCATCATCGAATGCGCGGATGCCGCAGATGACCTCGTCTCAGCAGCGGCACCGCTCGTCGCACGAGTGCAACGCGTGCGACGCGACAGCGGCGACTCCGCGGCGATCGAGCGAGCCGTGCGAGCATGGGGCGCCGAACGCGGCGAGGGCGCCCGCTCCGACGCCGCCTTCTATGCATGGATCGCCGGGGAATCCGGCACGACGACGACGATCCGCCGGTACCTCACCGCCGATCTCGGAATCGAGAAGGAACATGTGTCGTTTCTCGGCTATTGGAAGCGGGGCGGCCCCCTGGTGGGGTGAGCAGCATCCGTCATCGCGATCTCCGCGCTCTGAGAAGATGAACGACATGATCACCGTTCACCTGCGCTACGAGATCGACCCCGACAAGCTCGACGTCTTCACCGAGTACGGCCGCGCGTGGATCCGGCTTGTGGCGAAGCACGGAGGAACCCACCACGGGTATTTCATGCCGAGCGAAGGCGACAGCGACGAAGCATTCGCGCTGTTCACGTTCCCCTCGTTGGCAGCGTACGAGGTCTACCGCACGGCGTCGAAGACCGACCCCGAATGTGTGGAGGCCTTCGAACTGGCGCGCAGAACGCAGTGCATCCGCCGCTACGAGCGCCGCTTCCTCAGCCCGGTCTTCTCAGCAGACGCGGACTGAGGCTCACCGACACCATCGCGATCGAGCGGGCCGCGCGAGCATGGGCTGCGCGAGCATGGGGCGCTGATTCTACGCATGGACCGTCGGGGGCTGGAACTTCGGCGGCCGGCGAAGGAAGATGTCCCCATGACCGACACGACCTCCTCCCCCGCCAGCGAGATCCCGAACGATCCAGGCAACCCGCCCGTGCCGCCCGGTGCGCTGTTGCTGGAGCTCGTGCCAGTGCCGGTCACCGACATCGAACGGGCCAAGGCTTTCTACCAGGACCAGCTCGGGTTCCGTCTCGACGTCGACGTCAATCCGAAGCCCGGTGTCCGAATCGTGCAGCTCACTCCGCCCGGTTCCGCGTGCTCGATCACGCTCGCCGAAGGCCTGCCGACGCTCGACATGCCGGCCGGATCACTGCGAGGCCTGCACCTGGTGGTCGCCGACATCGAGGCCTCCCGCGCTCGACTCGTCGAACGCGGTGTCGACATCAGCGAGGTCGAGGACCTCGGCGGAGTGTTCTACGCGTTCTTCGCGGATCCCGACGGCAACACCTGGTGCCTGCAGCACATGCCCTGGCGCTAGTCGTCCTGCAGGCGGACGCACGCCGAACACGAAGAAACCCCCGATCTCTCGGGGGTTTCCATGGCGGTGACGGTGGGATTTGAACCCACGGTAGGGGGTTACCCTACACAACTTTTCGAGAGTTGCACCTTCGGCCGCTCGGACACGTCACCGCGGACAAGCTTAGAGGAGATACCGCCCGGATGCGAATCGGGGCGCGTGCGGGCACGGGGCACCAACCGAGAAGCTCACGAGACGGTTCGCCCCGATTCCAGCCGCACCACCCGATCGACCGCCCCCTCGGGCGGAGCGACGTGCGAGATCAGCAGCACCGACTGCGCCCCCGCGGCACCCAGCAGGTCGCGGAGCAGAGCCTCGGATGCCGCAGGGTCGACGCCTGCGGTCGGCTCATCAAGCACGAGCACGGGGAATCTGCGCAGAAGCGCCCTCGCGAGCGCGATGCGCTGGGCCTGGCCGCCCGACACGAGTGCTCCGCGATCACCCACCCGGGCATCGAGGCCGCCTCTTTCACGCACCCACCCGCCGAGACCGACCCGCTCCAGAACCTCGAGGAGTTCAGCATCGGTCGCGGTGTCTCTGGCGAACAGCAGGTTCTGCCGAATGTCCTCGTCGAAGAGCTGCGGGCTCTGCTCGCACAGACCGATCGTGCGGCGGAGGGCCTCACCCGACAGTTCGGAGGCGTTCATGTCTCCGAGGGAATACTCTCCCTCGACGCGAAGGAATCCCACCAGCGCGGCGGCCAGCGAGCTCTTGCCCGCGCCGCTCGGGCCCGCCACGAGAACGCGCTCCCCCGGTGCGAGATCGAGGTCGACACCGGCCAGCGCCTGTGCTCCACCCGGCCAGCGCGCGCTCAGCCCGCGCAGCCGCACCGTCGGCACCGAGTCGAAAGACGCATCCGCTCCGTCGTCCGTCCGCAGTTCCGCCGGGAACGACGAGGGCAGCACCTCTTCGATGCGCTGAGCGCTCGCCCGCACGCTGCGCCACGATGCGGCGGCGATCGGCACCGCTCCGAAGATCTCGAACACCACCATCGGCACCAGCACAACGACCGCGAGCCACGGTCCGTCGATCCCACCGGAAACGAGGCCGGGAGCCGCGGCGGCGAGCGCCCACGCCGAGGCCGCTCCCGCGGCCGCCGAGACGACCCCGGCTGCGACGGCCTGTGCGACCGACGCGCGGCGCACTGCGAGGCGCAGAGCCCGATCGGCGACGGCGATGCGTTCGCGCGCCTGCGGTTCCGCCCCGTACGCGATCAGCACGTCGAGGCTGCCGAAGTAGTCGACGAGCGCGGCCGACAGATCCCCGCGGTGTGACGATACCGACGCCTCGGCTCTCGACCCCAGCAACCAGCCGAGGCCGATCGATGCCGCCGCCGCCAGCAGCAGGCAGGCCGCGAGCGTCAGGGCGGCCACTGGGGAGACGAAAGCGACGAAACCCACGGCGCCCACGGCGACCAGCGCCGCGACGACCAGGGGCTGCACGACGCGCAGCGGCAGATTCTGCAGGTTCTCGACATCGTCGACGAGCGCCGTGAGCACGCGCCCGCGATCGGTGCCGCCCAGCCCCGCGGGAGACAACGGGATGAGCCGGCGCACCATGTCGGAACGTGTCGTCGCGAGTTGCCGCAGGGCCGCATCGTGCCCGCTGAGCCTCTCGAGGTACCGGGTCACGGCCCGCGAGACGGCGAAGAAGCGCACCCCGACCACCGCGATCGACAGCGGCACGAGCGAGTCAACGATCGACGCGCTCACGATCAGCCAGCCGCTCACGGCGAGCAGGCTCACGGCGGCGGCCGACGACAGCACACCCCAGACGAGCCCGGGCAGGAAGCGGCGGAGCGGCGGCTGGGCCGCTCTGAGCACGCGGTTCATGCGCTCACCCCCAGCGTGACGATCTGATCGGCGATCTCCCTCGCCGATCGGCGGTGCGAGACGAGCAGGATCGTGGCCCCGGCATCCGCCCTCTCCCGCAACGACGCCCACAGTCGCGCCTCGGTGTCGGCGTCGAGAGCGCTGGACGGCTCGTCGAGCGCGAGCACCCGCCGGGGATCGGCGGCATGGCGGTAGAGAGCGCGCGCGACCGCGACGCGCTGCGCCTGCCCGCCCGACAGCCCGCTCCCCTGCACGCCGAGTTCGAGCGCGGGGTCGAGATCCGCGCAGGCCGCGATGAGAGCAGAGCGGATGCCGTCGGCATCCGGTTCCGCATCGCCGAGGGCGACGTTCGAGGCGATCGTGCCGCGCATCAGCTGCGGACGCTGATCGGCCCAGGCGAGCCATTCGGCCGGGCCCACGTCGCGCACGTCGACGTCGTCGATCGTCGCCGCGCCGTCGAACGCTGTCGCGCCGCGGAGGGCTGCGAGCAGGCTGGACTTGCCGACGCCGCTCGGCCCCTCGATGAGCGTGATCGCGCCCGGACCCGCGGTGAACGAGACAGGCGGGAGTTCGCGCACCCGCACGTCGCGGACAACGAGCCTCCCACTCCCCCGGGATGTCTGCAGGACCGGCGCACGTCTGCGGGACGACACGCCTTCGTCGATTCCTGCATCCGTGTCCGTGTCCTGCAGACGTTCCGAGGATGAGGAGGAGGGGAAGGAAGAAGACGTGGTACCGGCCTCATCCAGCACCGCGAACACGTCCTCGGTCGCGGCGACGCCTTCGGCCGCGGCGTGGAACTGCACGCCGACCTGCCGGATCGGCAGGAACGCCTCGGGGGCGAGCAACAGCACGAACAGCCCGACCTCGAGCGTGAGGTCGCCCGCGAGCAACCGGAACCCGATCGACACCGCGATCAGGGCGACCGCGAGCGAGGCCAGCAGCTCCATCGCGAAACCCGAGAGGAACGAGAACCGCAGTACCTTCATGGTCTCGCGGCGATAGTCGTCGGCGGTCTGCTCGATGCGGTCGGCCGCGCGACGATCGCGTCCGAACAGGCGGAGGGTCGACAGCCCCTGCACGGTGTCGGCGAAGCGCACGGCGAGCGTCTGCAGCGTGTTCCACTGCCGCTTCTGCACCGTGCGGGTCGCCATGCCGATCAGCACGAGGAACAGCGGGATCAGCGGCAGAGTGACGAGCGCCGTCAGCCCGCTCAGCCAGTCCTGCCACCACATCACCGCGACGATCACCGGCGTCGCGATCGCGGTGAGCACGAGCTGCGGGATGTATCGGGCGAAGTACGCATCGAGGGCGTCGAGCCCGTGCCCGGCGGTAACCGCCAGCGCCGCCTGATTGCGCTGTGCGAGCCATCCCGGGCCCAGCTTCCCGACAGCGGCGATCAGGGCCGATCGCAGCTGCGAGCCGGTGGATGCCGCGGCTCTCGTGCCGGCGGCATCCGATGCGGCGATCAGCAGTCCGCGCAACAGGGCCAACCCCAGCAGCCAAGCCACCTGCGCCCCGACGGCGCGGCCGTCAAGAGCACCCGTGACGGCATCCGTCAGAACCCAGGCGAACGCGACCGTGACAGCCGTCTGCACCACCCCGATCAGCGCGGATGCCGCGACGAACCGCCGCGCGGCGCTCGCGTACCGCAGCAGACGGGGATCGAGGGGTTTCATGGGTGCCGCGCTAGTGCGCGGCCGCCGCCTCGATCGAGACGCGGGTGACGCGCTTGCGGAACACCCAGTACGTCCATCCCTGGTACAGCAGCACGAGCGGGATCGCGATGAGCGCCGTCCAGCTCATGATCGTGAGCGTGTACGGGGTGCTCGAGGCGTTCTCGATCGTGAGGCTGAAGGCATCGTCGATGGTGGACGGCATCACGTACGGGAACAGCGCGCTGAACAGCATCACCACAGCCGACGCCACCGTCACGGCCGCGGCCGCGAAGGCCCGGCCGTCGAGACCCCGGGTCGAGAACAGCACCGCGGTGATCAGTGCCACGGCGGCGATGGCTCCGCACGCGATGACGAGCGGCAGCAGCGGCGCTTCGCGCCCCGCGGCCATCAGAACGGTCCACACCACGGTCCCCGCCGCGGCGAGGATGGTGGGGCCTGCGAGCAGCTTCGCGAGGCGCCGGGCATCGGCGTGCACCTGGCCGTCGGTCTTCAGCGCCACGAACAGCGCGCCGTGCAGGAAGAAGATCAGCAGCGTCGTCACGCCGACCAGGAGCGCGTACGGGTTCAGCAGGGAGAGCAGCCCGCCCACGAAGATGTGGTTCTCGTCGAGCGCGACGCCCTGCACGATGTTGCCGAAGGCGACGCCCCACAGCAGCGCGGGTACGACCGAGCCGATCACGATCATGCGGTCGAAACCCGCCCGCCAACGGGCCGATTCGCGCTGGTGGCGGTATTCGAAGGAGACTCCGCGAAGGATCAGCGCGAGCAGGATCAGCAGCAGCGGCAGGTAGAAGCCGCTGAACAGCGTCGCGTACCATTCGGGGAACGAGGCGAACAGGCACGCGCCGGCGACGATGACCCAGGTCTCGTTGAGATCCCACACCGGCCCGATCGAGTTGATCACCTGGCGCCGTGAGACGTCGTCCTTGCCGAGGATCGGCAGCGACATGCCCACTCCGAAGTCGAATCCGTCGAGCACGAAGTAGCCGACGAAGAAGAAGGCGACGATCCAGAACCAGAGGTATTCCACGGTCTTCTCCGTCTCTCAGTACACGACAGACGACAGCTGGGCCGTCTCCTCGTGGGGCTGCTCGGTGGTGTCGGGGCCCTTCTGCGCAGCGCGGATGATCAGTCTGATCTCCACGACCGCGAGGGCGGCGTAGATCGCGGTGAAGGCGATCAGCGAGATGAGCACCTCGAGGCCGCTGACCCCGGGCGAGACGCCGTCTCGCGTGGACATCAGCCCGAACACGATCCACGGTTGCCTGCCCATCTCGGTGAAGACCCAGCCGACGATGTTCGCGCCGAGTGCGAGCGGGAACGACCAGATCGCGAGCTTCCACATCCACGGCGCCGGCTCCTTCTTGGCGCTCTTGCGGGTCAGCCACAGACCGATCACCGCGACGAGTGCGGCCAGCATCCCGAGGCCGATCATCCAGCGGAACGCCCAGTAGGTGACCCACAGCACGGGCGCGAAGTTCGTCAGGCCCGTGCCCGCGAAGGTCTGCGCGTACTCGGCGTTGAGGTCGTTGATGCCGTGCACGCACTCGTCGAGCGAATGCGTCGACAGCAGCGACAGCAGGTAGGGCACGCGGATCGAGAACAGCTCGGACGTGCCGTCTGGAGTACCCAGGGTGAACAGGCTGAAGGATGCGTCGGCGCCGCACACCGTGTTGAACGTCGCCTCGGCGGCCGCCATCTTCATGGGCTGCGCCGCGTACATCGCGAGTCCCAGCTGGTCTCCGGAGAGCACGACGCCCGCGGTGGAGACGAGCATCCCCCACAGCCCGAATTTCAAGGACTTGCGCATCGTCTCTTCGTGCTGCTTGCGGGCGAGGTGCCAGGCCGAGACCGAGATGACGACGCCGGCCGCGAACATGAAGGCGCCGAAGATCGTGTGCGGGAAGGCCGCGAGCGCCACGGGGTTGGTGAGCAGGGCCCAGAAGTCGGTGAGCTCGGCGCGGTTCGTCTCCGGGTTGAAGACGTAGCCGACCGGATTCTGCATGAACGCGTTCGCCGCGATGATGAAGTACGCCGACAGGATGCTGCCGACCGCCGTGCACCAGATCGTGGCGAGGTGCAGCTTCTGCGGCAGCTTGTCCCAGCCGAAGATCCAGAGCCCGATGAACGTGGCCTCGAAGAAGAACGCGAACAGACCCTCGAAGGCGAGCGGGGCGCCGAACACGTCGCCGACGAATCGGGAGTAGTCCGACCAGTTCATCCCGAACTGGAACTCCTGCACGATGCCGGTGACCACACCCATCGCGAAGTTGATGAGGAAGATCTTGCCGAAGAAGCGGGTCAGGTGCAGGTACTCGATCTTGCCCGTGCGCACCCAGACCGTCTGGAAGATCGCGGCGACCGTGACCATGCCGATCGTCAGCGGCACGAACAGGTAGTGGTAGACCGTGGTGAGACCGAACTGCCATCGGCTCAGGATCAGCGGATCAAGCCATTCCATGTGTCACTCCTCCTGCGTCCACCAACTGCGCTCGCGTGTCGCTCAGATGCACCGTGCACTCCGACTGCTCGCCTCGCACGCACGACGCCGTGAGCGGTCCGCCGGCTTCGGCGAGCACGCCCTGCATCAGACTCAGATGCACCTGGCACAGCACCGGCCGGTCCTCCGGACGCGCCGCCGCGTGCGGGCACGGGGTGAGCTCCACTGTGAGGCGCGTGCCGTCGATGACGGGCTCGAAACCGCTCTCCTCGAGGTGCTCGATCAGGGCGTCGAGCTGGTTGTCGGCGGCCGGCCCCAGATCGGATGCTGCGCCGGGGACGATCCGTCGCATGATGTCGCCACGGACCGCAGCGGCCTTCGCCTTCTCTCGGGCGACCGGGCTGGACGCCCCTGGCGCACCGGTGGCCGCGCTGTACAGGGTACGCGGGCGACCCCGAGTCGCACGGCGCTCGACCTGGGCGATCACGTAGCCGCCGTCGATCAGACGCTGCAGATGCTCGCGCACCGTGTTCGCGTGCAGACCGGTGGCCTCGCACAGTTCGCCGATCGTGCGATCGGCTCGGCTCTGCACCAGGTGCAGGATCTGCACTCTGGAGAAGCTCGAGATCGGCCCGCAGACGGGCCCGGCGCTGGCCATGTCTCCATTATGTTCTGGGCATCATCCGCAATCCGCCTGTTGGGCCGTGAATAACGTCTCCAGGCGATAGGGATCTCGGATTCCGCCGATAGCGCCCGCGCATCACTCGGCCGGAGGCGCCGCTGACGCGGCCTTCCGCACCTGCAGAAGACGGGCGGCCGGGCGCATCGGATCCCGTGTCGGATGCCGCCACTAGCCTTGTGTGATGGCCACCCGCAAACCCGCTCCCCCTGCTTTCGTCTGCACGGAATGCGGCTGGACGACCGCGAAGTGGGCGGGCCGATGCGGCGAGTGCCAGCAGTGGGGCACGATTCAGGAGCAGGGCACCCAGACCGGCATCGTCCAGCGCGTGACAGCGGTGGCGCCGGCATCTAATCGGGTCGCCCGCCCGATCACGCAGATCACGACGATCGACTCGCCTCGCCGCACCAGCGGGGTCGGCGAGTTCGACCGCGTGCTGGGCGGCGGCATCGTCCCGGGAGCGGCGATCCTGCTCAGCGGCGAGCCCGGCGTCGGCAAGTCGACGCTGCTGCTCGAGGTGGCCGCGAAGGCCGCGATCGCCGGGCGCCGGGTGCTGTACGCGAGCGCCGAAGAGTCGCCCGCCCAGGTGCGTCTGCGCGCCGAGCGCACGGGCGCGCTGCACGACGAGCTGTACCTCGCGAGCGAGACCGATCTGGCGACCATCCTCGGGCACATCGACGAGGTGCAGCCCCAGCTCGTGATCGTCGACTCGGTGCAGACCGTGGCGTCGTCGCTGATCGACGGGGCCGCGGGTCAGCCCAGCCAGGTGCGAGAGGTGGCCTCGACGCTGATCCGCATCGCCAAGGAGCGCGGCCTGCCGATCGTCATCGTCGGGCACGTCACGAAAGACGGTCAGGTCGCCGGCCCTCGCGTACTCGAGCATCTCGTCGACGTCGTGTGCCATTTCGAGGGCGACCGGCAGACCTCGCTGCGTTTCCTGCGGGCGCTGAAGAACCGCTTCGGCCCGACGGACGAAGTCGGATGCTTCGAGATGACCGGCGACGGCATCGCCGAGGTGCCCGACCCCTCCGGGCTGTTCCTCTCACAGGGTGCGACAGAGCCCGGAACGTGCGTCGCGATCGCACTCGAGGGGCGGCGTGCGATGCTCGTCGAGGTGCAGGCGCTGACCATCAGGACCACGGCGCCCAACCCGCGGCGGGTGGTGCACGGGCTCGACGGGTCACGGGTCGCGATGGTGCTCGCCGTGCTCGAGCGCCGCGCCGGCATCAAGGTCAGCGACCAGGACGTGTACGTCTCGACGGTGGGCGGGGTGCGCTTCACCGAACCCGCGGCAGATCTCGCGATCGCGATCGCGGTGGCGGGATCGCTGAGCAACAGCGCGGTGCCGCGGACGGTCGCCGCAGTGGGAGAGCTGAGCCTCGCCGGCGAGGTGCGCCCGGTCACACAGTTCGCCCAGCGCCGATCCGAGGCCAAGCGGCTCGGCTACGAACAGGTGATCGACGATCGCTCGAAGACACTGCGCGCGGCGCTCGGCGACGTGCGCTCACGCAGCACGCAGCGTCGCGACGAAGACGACATCCCGCCGTTCTGATTCGGGCGGAAGCTCAGGCGTCGAGCGCCTTCAGCAGTTCCTCGGGCGACGCCTGCATCGGGTGCGGGCCGGCGATGTCGAGGAAGACCGTCGTGATGGGGTGAGTGGCGAGGAACTGCCTCAGCCAGTCAGCGGTGTAGATCCCGACGCCCGGAGGCAGATTGTCGGGCTTGTGCTTCGCGTCGCTGAACAGGAGAAGCGCGAGGTCGCCGGTGCGGGAATCCCGATACGTCCATACTTCGCCGGTGTCGAGCGGGTTGTCGCGTGCACCGGGCTTGACCAGGGGAACGACCGTGGTTCCATGGCGGAGCGCCAGGGCGACCGCGGCGACATCCTGTTTCTCCAACGCCGCTGCCAGAGCATCCGATCGGAATTCCTCTGGTGCCGGTTTCTTGCTGCCGGGCTTCGCCTTCTTCGCTGCCATGACTCCAGCTTATTCACGGCTCATCGGGCCGTGCGCGAAAAGACGACCTGGATAGAGTTGGGGCCCTCTCGAGTCCCACATTGGGGACTGGGGTACTCGAGAGGGCCCTTGGGCTCTCGAGCGGCGGTGTCGAAGCGCTGGGGACGCTGTAAGTCGACGCCACTGGGGATGGCATGATGCCGCGTGTTCAGAGAGCCAAGTCAATGGTATCCCAAAGAACGGATGCTGTGGGCACCAATTCTGAGTACGAGTCTGTATTCGCGCTCAGTAGAGCAGGATCTGCTTCGACACCGTTCCCTCGAACCCGCCGATCTGCACGTCGACGTGGTACGAGGCGCCGCCACCGGGGGCGTGCGGACGGTTCTCCGAGGCGCAGGATTCGACGCTCGATCGGGTGCGGTCCCAGGTGACAGGCGTCTTGCTCTCGACAGTGGCGCCGGCCGCGAGGGTCGCGATCATGCTGCTCGGATTCTGCTGGCAGTCTGTCGAGCGCCACCACACGTCGTCGCCGCTGGACACCGTGAACACCTGAGTGCTCGATCCGACGTCGATCGTGCAGTCGGTAGAGCCGTTGTTGGTGAGCCGGATCGACAGCTGCGGCAGCACACCCGCCTCATAGGTGTCGGCGTCGGTGAGCGCTTCGATCGCGACGTCCTTCGCCTCGCAGGCGACGATGCCGGGAGTCTCCTCGTTCGTCGGCTCGGCGCTGGCTCCGGTGGTGTCGGTCGCTTCGGGCGATGCCGTATCGGTCACGGGCGCAGTCGGCGTCGGGGTGTCGACGGCTTCGGCCGCGTTCGCCCAGGGCTTGGCGACCAGGAGCCAGATCGAGACGCCGATGACGGCGACGACGACGATCAGCGCGAGAAGCAGGACGAACCGCCGACGGCGATAGACGGCGGCGGAACGGCGGGGCATTCCTCCAGGCTAACCGAGCTTCTTGAGCATCCGCGTGTTGCCGAGCGTGTTCGGCTTGACGTGCGCCAGGTCGAGGAACTCCTCGACGCCGGCGTCGCCGCTGCGCAGCAGCTGGGAGTACACATCGGAGTCGACGACCTGCTCGCCGATGGGCGTGTAACCGCGGCGACCGAAGAACTCGGTCTCGAAGGTGAGGCAGAACAGTCGGCTGAGGCCGAGGGCTTTGGCGTGCTCCTCGAGCCGGTCGACGATCGCCCGGCCCACGCCGTGGTGCAGCCACTCGTCGCTGACCATCAGCGTGCGGACCTCGCCGAGGTCTTCCCAGAACACGTGCAGCGCACCGCATCCGATCAGCGCGCCGTCGGCCTCGGCGACGACGAACTCCTGCACGGCGCCGTAGAGCACCGCGAGGTCCTTGCCGAGGAGGATGCGACGTTCGACCATCGGCTGCAGGAGGTTGCGGATGCCGACGATGTCGGTGCTGCGGGCCGGACGGACGATGTAGTCGCTCACGTACTCAAGCCTAGGTCCAGGCGCCTGCCAGGATGCTGCGCCGCACTCGCCTCGTCGGCGGATCCCGCGCGCCACCACCTTCTCGACCCGCCACCAGGTTCCCGACGTTCGTCCGGTGGTGACAGGTGGATAGCGGGGTGGCGGACCACGTCCCCTCCCCGGATACGACGAACGGGGCGGATGCCGTCAGCATCCGCCCCGTTCGATCCGGTGATCCCGGGTCACTCCCCGCTGGCGACCGCCAGGTCGGGTGTGGCCGTGATCTCGCCGCCGGTGTTCACGCCGACCGCGATCTTCTCGCCACGCGGACCGTGCTCGAAGAGGAACTCTCCGTTCTCGGCGTCGACCTTGACGTGGTCGCCAGAGGAGAGCTCGCCGTGCAGGATCTTCTCCGACAGGCGGTCCTCGATCTCGTGCTGCATCGCGCGACGCAGCGGGCGGGCGCCGAGAGCCGGGTCGAACCCGATCTCGATGAGACGCTCCTTGGCGGCGGTCGACAGCTCGATCGTCATGTCGCGGTCGAGCAGCCGCTCGCCGAGGCGCTTGGTGAACAGATCGACGATCTGCACCAGCTCCTCCTTGTTGAGCTGCGGGAACACGATGATGTCGTCGACGCGGTTCAGGAACTCGGGCTTGAAGTTGCGCTTCAGCTCCTCGTTGACCTTGCCCTTCATCCGCTCGTAGGTCGTGGCGTTGCTGCCCTCGATCTGGAAGCCGACGGGACCACCGGCGATGTCACGTGCACCGAGGTTGGTGGTCATGATGATGACGGTGTTCTTGAAGTCGATCACGCGACCCTGACCATCGGTCAGGCGACCCTCTTCGAGGATCTGCAGGAGCGAGTTGAAGATGTCCGGGTGGGCCTTCTCGATCTCGTCGAACAGCACCACGCTGAACGGCTTGCGGCGCACCTTCTCGGTGAGCTGACCGCCCTCTTCGAATCCGACGAATCCGGGAGGGGCGCCGAACAGACGCGAGACGGTGTGCTTCTCACCGAACTCGCTCATGTCGAGCGAGATGAGAGCTGCCTCGTCGTCGAACAGGAACTCGGCGAGCGCCTTGGCGAGCTCGGTCTTTCCGACACCCGTGGGGCCGGCGAAGATGAACGAACCAGAGGGGCGCTTCGGGTCCTTGAGACCCGCGCGCTGGCGGCGGATCGTCTTGGAGAGGGCGGCGATCGCCTCCTCCTGACCGATGACGCGCTGGTGCAGGGCCTTCTCCATGAAGACGAGTCGGCTGGACTCCTCCTCGGTGAGCTTGAAGACCGGGATGCCGGTGGCCTGAGCGAGCACCTCGGCGATCAGACCCTCGTCGACCACGGCCGGGCTCGAGACGTCACCCGAGCGCCACTGCTTCTCGAGGCGCAGACGCTCCGCGAGGAGGCTCTTCTCCTCGTCGCGCAGCGACGCGGCCTTCTCGAAGTCCTGCTCCTCGGAGGCGACCTCCTTCTGCTCGCGGACGTCGGCGATCTTCTCGTCGAACTCCCGCAGCTCGGGCGGGGACGACAGGATGCTGAGGCGCAGGCGTGCGCCGGCCTCGTCGATCAGGTCGATCGCCTTGTCGGGCAGGAACCGGTCGGAGACGTAGCGGTCGGCGAGGTTCGCCGCGGCGACCAGGGCGCCATCGGTGATCTGCACCTTGTGGTGTGCCTCGTAGCGGTCGCGGAGTCCCTTGAGGATGTTGGTCGTGTGCGGCTGCGTCGGCTCGTTCACCTGCACCGGCTGGAAGCGGCGCTCGAGCGCAGCATCCTTCTCGAAGTGCTTGCGGTACTCGTCGAGCGTGGTCGCGCCGATGGTCTGGAGCTCGCCTCGTGCGAGGAGCGGCTTCAGGATGCTGGCGGCGTCGATCGCGCCTTCGGCGGCACCCGCACCCACGAGGGTGTGGATCTCGTCGATGAAGACGATGATGTCGCCGCGGGTGCGGATCTCCTTGGTGACCTTCTTCAGGCGCTCCTCGAAGTCTCCGCGGTAGCGGGATCCGGCGATGAGCGAACCGAGGTCGAGCGAGTAGAGCTGCTTGTCCTTCAGCGTCTCGGGCACGTCGCCCTTGACGATGGCCTGTGCGAGCCCCTCGACGACGGCGGTCTTGCCGACGCCGGGCTCGCCGATCAGGACGGGGTTGTTCTTGGAGCGGCGGGAGAGGATCTGCATGACCCGCTCCGCCTCCTTCTCGCGCCCGATGACCGGGTCGAGCTTGTTGTCGCGGGCGGCCTGGGTCAGGTTGCGACCGAACTGGTCGAGCACGGCGGATCCGCCCTGAGCGCCGGCCGGCGAGTCGTTGGTCTGTGCGCCGACGGCGGCGGGCTCGCGCCCGGGTGCGCCGGAGAGCAGCTGGATGACCTGCTGGCGGACCTTGTTGAGGTCGGCGCCGAGCTTGACGAGCACCTGGGCTGCGACGCCCTCGCCCTCGCGGATGAGGCCGAGCAGGATGTGCTCGGTGCCGATGTAGTTGTGGCCGAGCTGAAGGGCCTCGCGGAGGCTGAGCTCGAGCACCTTCTTGGCGCGCGGCGTGAAGGGGATGTGACCGGTCGGCTGCTGCTGACCCTGGCCGATGATGTCCTGCACCTGCTCGCGGACGGCGTCAAGGGAGATGCCGAGACTTTCGAGCGCCTTGGCGGCGACGCCCTCGCCCTCGTGGATGAGGCCGAGCAGGATGTGCTCAGTGCCGATGTAGTTGTGGTTGAGCATCTTCGCCTCTTCTTGGGCGAGGACGACCACTCGACGGGCTCGGTCCGTGAATCTCTCGAACATTGTTGACTCCTTGGTTCGTTCCTCGCATTCCGGGTGCCGGGACACGGAGGGTCGAAGCGCTGATACATCGAGAGTAACCACCGGGCGGATGCTGTATGCCCGTGTTCGCCGTGGGCATAGCGCGGTCAGGCGGTGGGGTGAACCCTCACGTGTGGCAGTCGCTCCGCGATGAATGCGAGCACGACGACTCGCCGAACAGCTACGACGATGCCGCTGCCCGCAACGCGTCCATCGCCATCGGCCACGGCAGGCGCTCCTGTGCGAGTCGAACGCCGCCTCCCGCAGTGATCCGCTCGAGCGCGACCTGCTCGGACGCATCGAGCATCGGCAGCGCTCGCACCCTGATGCCGTTCGGGTCGAACACCTAGAGCTCTCGATACGCGAGCAGCGCGCGCTCGCCCATCAGCACGCTGTCGGCATCCACGCCGTTCGCGCGCTCCCAGTCGGGCAAGAGTCTGATTGGAGACAGGGCGTGCGGTGAGCGGCATGGTCGGCATCAGGCTCACCATCAGGGCGATGTCTGACACTTCGGATATCAACGTCGTATGGCGTCAACCTCCAGACCTGTGCACCCGTCCCGACTCCGCCGCATCTATGTTCCGGTGTTGCACGGCATCGGAACGAACGACCATGAAAAGTTCGCAGAGAAGTCCGTCGAACGGTTGGCCGCTCATCTGTCCACCTCCGGTTCGGGCTGGCGATCGACCGAATGCGAGCACGATTGCGAGGAGTTCGCACCAAAGCACAAGCATGTCGAACACCCGTCAGGCGCGCAGGCGGTCATCGACCCCATCAGTTGGTATGACCTCATCGGGACGCCTGGACGTTGGACGACGGCCTTCTGGCTCATCCGGACGCTGCTCACTCTGTGCGGCGTACATGCTCTCGTAAACGGGTGGGCCATCATGAACGTGCTCTCAGGGCTGCCCGGCGTAAGCCAATCGATCCGCCACCCATGGCGCTCGACGATGAGTGTTGCGGCGGGCATCTGGAGAGTCTTCCGCAGCATGGCGTGGATCCTCGTGATCAGCGCGCTGACCCTGCTCGCGCTTGTGTTCGGAGTCCCACTGATCTTCATATCACCACACACGCGCAGGCTTGCGTCGAATGCACTGGGGTGGACAAGCGATGAGGATACTCGCGAAGCCGTGATCCAACGGGTCTCCGAGGCCATCAGAAGACCGCCCGACGAGCACGTCGTCCTCATCGGACACTCCCAAGGCGGGGCGATTGCCTCAAGCGCCGCACACCGACGTTCGAAGCGCCGCACGAGCCTCATCACGATGGGGAGCGGGCTAGCCGTACTCGGTGCGATTCGAGCCGCGCGCGACGTCTCGCTCGGCTCGACGATCGCGCTGCTGGTCGCGATGCTCCTGTACGTGATCACCGCAATACTCGCGGTCTGGCAGGTCATGGTGGTGACCGCCCATGCCGCATTGACGCTACTTCTCACCTCCGCCTCCACGGGTATCGCCCTCTGGTCCGTGGTCATCGCGCCTGGAGTGTCGCTCCAGCATTCGTTGATGTCGGCGCGACTAACCACGCAATCTGCGGCGCTGATCTCGGCGACGTCACCGACGCTTGATTGGTTGATAGTCGCAATCATCATCGCTCCGGTCATAGTCATCATCTACAG
>JAEKKN010000067.1 GCA_019510305.1 Microbacterium sp. | reverse complement strand
ATGCCCGGCAGCTCGCCGAGACGGCTCACCACCGGTGGGTCGACCACGAGGAGCGCTGGTGCGTTGCGCGCGACCAGGTCGCGCAGCGGTGCGTCTGCCAAGCGGTAGTTCAGCGGGACGAACGGCACTCCCGCCGCGGCGGCTCCGAACAGCATCGCCGGCAGCAGGGGGGAGTTCAGGTCGAGCAGCGCCAGCCGCTCCGCCGGGCCCTCTCCCAGGTCGGACTCGCGGGTCAGCCGACCGACCCGGCCGGCCTGCTCGCACAGGCGGCTGTAGGTGACGCCGCTCGTCCGGGATCCGACGGCGACCCTGTCCGGCATGCCCTCGGCGGCCATCTCCAGCAGGAACCGGATGTTCATGCTCGCCCACTCCTCGCGAAAAATAGATAGATGAAAGTACCTTATCGCGAAGTCCCCGGACCCGGCATCCCCGATGCGAGCCTGTGTGGCGTCAGACAGGGGCCGTGATGAGCGCGTCGGCGAGCCTGCGCCACTCGTGACGAGGCAGCTGACGGTCCAGGGGAAGGACCTGGAGGCAGACATGGCTGGCGCCGGCCGACAGGTGCTGCTCGACGCGAGCTCGGACCACGTCGACCTCACCCCAGGCGACGAGACGGTCGACCACCTCGTCCGTTCCGCCGTCCTCGAGGTCGTCCGCGTCGAACCCGCAGCGCAGCAGGTTGCTCCGGTAGTTCGGCAGGGCGAGAGGAAGGAACTTCCGGGCGGTGGTTCGTGCGGTGTCGGGGTCCCTGGACAGCACGACCTTCTGCTCGACCGCGAGGACGGGACCGTCACCGAGCGCCTCGCGGGCAAGGGCCGTGTGCTCGACGGGAACCGTGTAGGTGTGCGCGCCGGCCGTGCGCGCGGCAGCCAGCCGCAGCATCTGCGGGCCAAGGGCCGCCAGCAGGCGCGCCGGTTCCTCCGCCGGCCGGGCCGCCGTGTAGGGCGCCTGGTCCATGCGGTCCAGGTAGCGCGTGACGGTCTCGAGCGGTGAGTAGTCCCCGCTGCTCCCCCGCGACTCCACGACCAAGCGGTGACTCACGCCGACGCCCAGGGCGAAGCGGTTGGGATGGGCCTCGGCAAGCGTTCGCGCACCGTTGGCCATGGCGACGGCGTCGCGGGCCCAGAGGTTGGCGATACCCGGGATGACAGGGATCCTCCGCGTCGCCGACAGCGCGAGCGCCGAGTGCGCCATGACCTCACGCCCGGTGGCCTCAGGGAGCCACACCGCGCCCCACCCCTGATCGTCGATCTCGGCGAGCGCCTCGGCCTCCGCGCCGAACGGCGATCGGTCGTAGGCCGTGCTCCACCAGATGCCCACCGAGCCGATGTCGAGCATTCCGTCCCTCTCCCGCCTTCGGGTCGACCGTACTGAGGTGGCTCAGTTCAGGTGGTGTCGCTTCCCGAGCCCTGGACGTACTGGCTGAACAGGTCGCCCTCCAGCAGCTCCTTGCCCGTGCCGGAGAAGGCGATCTCCCCGCGACGCATCACGTAGGCGGTGGACGCGATGGCGAGCGCACGGGGCGCGAACTGGTCGACGAGCAGGATCGAGCTGCCGCGCTCGGGCAGGCCCGCGAGGAACGCGAAGATCTCGTCGACGACGATCGGTGCCAGACCCAAGGAGGCCTCGTCCACCAGTACCAACCGTGGGTTGCGGACGTAGGCAGACGCCATCGCGAGCATCTGCTGCTGTCCGCCGGACAAGGTCCCCGCCGTCTGACCGAGCCGATCGCGCAGGATGGGGAACGCCGATGCGGCGAGCTCGATCGCTCGACTCTCGTCACGCCCTCCGGCCTGGAGCTTCAAGTTCTCCCGGACCGTGAGGCCCCGGAAGATGCCACGCCCCTCGGGCACGTGGCACAAGCCGCGGGCGAACCGCTGGAAGGGGGCGACCTTCGTCACGTCCTCGCCGAACAGCCGGACTCGTCCCTTGCTCACGGGGAGAAGCCCGCAGACGGCGCGGAGCAGCGTGGTCTTGCCGGCGCCGTTGGGGCCCAGCACGGCGGTGACGCCGCCGGCCGGGACCGACAGCGACAGATCGCGGACGACGACAGTACGGCCGTAACCGGTGGTCAGCCCCTCGACCTCGAGGACCAGCTCGCCAGTGGCGCTCGACGTGTGCAGCTCGGCCGAGGCGGGGGCGCTCACAGCGTCGCCTCCTGCGTCGCGATCGGCGTGACGTCGGTCGAGCCGAGGTACGCCGCGCGCACGATCGGGCTGGCAGCGACCTCGGCCGGCGTGCCCTCGAAGACCAGGCTGCCGAAGTCGAGGACGTAGACGTACGCGCAGATGCTCATCACCAGCGCTACGTCGTGCTCGACGAGCAGGATCCCGCAGCCGCGCTCATCGACCACGCGCTGCAGCACCTCGGCGAAGGCAGCTGTCTCATAGCGGTCCAGCCCACTGGACGGCTCGTCGAGCAGGAGGACGTCGAAGTCGCCCGCGAGACAGCGGGCCAGCTCGACCAGCCGACGCTGGCCGGTGGACAGGGCCCCCGCCTGGACCTCTGCCAGATCGGCGATGCCGCACAGCTCCAGCGCGTGAGCCGTGGCCCGCAGGGTCTCGCGACGTCTCGCAGGCGAGGCAGCCAGCTGACGCCACGGCGCCGCTCCCGCCAAGCCGGCCTCACGACCGAGCGCGACGTTCTCCGTGACCGTCAGCGAGTCCCCCAGCTGCATGCGCTGGAAGGTGCGCCCTAGCCCGAGGCGCCCACGAGCTGCCGGCCCGAGCCTGGTGACGTCGCGGTCGTGGATGCTGATCGTTCCGTCGACGCGCCGGTTGAGGCCGCTGCAGGCGTCGAAGGTGGTGGTCTTGCCGGCGCCGTTCGGCCCGATCAGCCCGGTGATCTGCCCTGGCCGCGCCGTGAAGCTCAACCCGTCGACGGCAACGAGGCCCCCGAAGCGGACGTTGAGGTTGTTGACCACAAGGCCTGCACGACCGGCCGCCACCTTGGGGGGTGGCAGGGCCTCCGTGGAGACGTCGTGGAGAGGCGACGGTCGCCGGAACCGCTCCACCAGCGCTTGCAGCCGGGCCGGCACCGTCGGCTGCTGGCCCTGCAGGGACACGACAACGGCGAAGAACCCGAACATGGCGTTCAGCCAGAACGGTGCCTTCGGGTCCGTCCAGTAGGCGGGGATCACCGCGGTGACACCCATGAAGATCGCGTACCAGGGCTCGGCGAAGGGCGCGAGCGCGAGCACAGCGAGGAGCACCAAGGACTGGAACGACGACCAGTGCGGGTCGGTGGTGCTGGCGAAGTTCACCGAACAGCCGTAGAGGATGCCGCCGACACCCGCCAGGAACGCCGACAGGCAGAAGACCAAGAAGCGAGTGGTCCTGGTCGACAGACCCATCGTCGCCACGGCGACGGGAGACTCCGACAGTCCCCGCAGCATCCGGCCGAGCCGCGACCGGATGACGCAGACGATGACCAGGCTGACGGCGACCACGAACGCGAGGACGAGGTAGTAGTACTGCTTGTCCGACGAGGCGAAAGAGGGCCTCGGCATCTTCCGACCGTTCTGCAGGGCCGTGAACATGAAGCCCCGCGCGTACACGAGACGCTCGACGAGGACGCCGAAACCGAAGGTCGCGAGGGCCAGGAAGAGTCCCGAGAGCCGGATCGCCGGAATGGCGACGACAGCGCCGACCGGGACCACCACCAGCGCCGCGACCACGAGAGCGATGAACCACGGAACGTGATGGTCGACGGCCAGCTGCGAGAACGTCGTGGCCCCGATCGCCGCGAAGACCGCGTGGCAGAGCGACACCTGGCCAGACGTGCGCACCAGCAGCCCGAGCGACAGGATGACCACGACCTGGGTCAGCCCGATCGTGAAGAACCCGAGCTTGTCGCTGCCCACGACGTACGGGATCAGTGCCAGGCCGAAGAGGACCAGCACACCGGTGGCGGCCCGCACGAGTCCCGGTGCCCGGTACTGCAGCTGGGGACGCTGCTCGGTGGCAACGTGCGGCACGAGCCGGCGCCTGGGCAGAACGAGCAGCACGACGAACAGCACGATGAACGGGACGCTGTCCGGCAGGCCGGACAGCTTCTCGTGACCGATCGCGACCTTCTGCGCGAGGTTCGTCAGGATGCCGATCGCGAGCCCGCCGGCGAAGGTGAGACGAATGCTCGAGAACGCGCCGATCGCCGCAGCGCCGAAGGCCTGGACCACCAGGAACGTCAGGCCGATCGCGTTGAGGCCGATGAAGGGCATCACCAGGATGCCGGAGATCGCCGCGAACGTGCAGCCGATCATCCACGAGACCCGCCGTATGCG
>JAEKKN010000039.1 GCA_019510305.1 Microbacterium sp. | reverse complement strand
GCCGGTGCCAAGAAGGACAAGACCCGCGTCGGACGCGGTGAGGGTTCCAAGGGCAAGACCGCCGGTCGCGGTACCAAGGGCACGAAGGCGCGCTACCAGATGCGTCTGGGCTTCGAGGGCGGTGGCGTGAACTTCGTCATGCGCGCCCCGAAGCTGCGCGGGTTCAAGAACCCGTTCCGCGTCGAGTACCAGGTCGTGAACCTGGAGAAGCTCGCGGAGCTGTACCCCGCCGGTGGCGACGTCACCGTCAGCGACCTGGTCGCCAAGGGTGCCGTTCGCAAGAACGAGAAGGTCAAGGTTCTCGGCAACGGCGACATCGCCGTGAAGCTCACCGTCTCGGTCGACAAGGTCTCGGGTTCTGCCGAGCAGAAGATCGTGGCCGCGGGCGGAACCGTCAAGTAACCACTGCGAAAGAGGGGTCGGAGAAATCCGGCCCCTCTTTTGAGTTACCCTGGTCTTTCAGCCATCTCTCGGGATTGGCAACCTTTTCAGGAGGAACGCCCTTGTTTAGCGCCATCGCGCGGATCTTCCGCACGCCCGACCTGCGTCGGAAGATCGGTTTCACCCTGGCGATCGTCGCCATCTACCGCCTCGGATCCAACGTCCCGGCTCCATTCGTGAACTTCCCGAACGTCGAGGCATGTCTTGCCGAGAACAACGGGACCGACGGACTGCTCGGACTCGTCAACCTCTTCTCGGGCGGCGCGCTGCTGCAGCTGTCGATCTTCGCGCTGGGCGTCATGCCGTACATCACGGCGACGATCATCACGCAGCTCCTGCGTGTCGTCATCCCGCACTTCGAAGCGCTGCACAAGGAGGGTCAGGCCGGACAGTCCAGGCTGACCCAGTACACGCGTTATCTCACGATCGCTCTGGCACTGCTGCAGTCGACCACGCTGGTCACGGTGGCGCGCAGCGGTCAGCTCTTCGGCAACACCGACGTCGCCGCCTGCCAGACCCTGCTCACGAACGAGGCGTGGTGGGCGCAGCTGCTCATCATCATCGCCATGACCGCCGGCACCGGCCTCATCATGTGGTTCGCCGAGCTCGTCACCGAGCGCGGCATCGGCAACGGCATGTCGCTGCTCATCTTCACCTCGATCGCCGCGACCTTCCCCGGCGCCATGTCCCTGATCTGGCAGACCAAGGGCTTCGAGATCTTCCTGATGGTGATCGCAGTCGGCATCGTCGTGATGGGGCTCGTCGTATTCGTCGAACAGTCGCAGCGACGGATCCCCGTGCAGTACGCCAAGCGCATGGTCGGACGCCGCACGTACGGCGGCACGAACACGTACATCCCGATCAAGGTGAACATGGCGGGCGTGATCCCCGTGATCTTCGCGTCGTCCCTGCTGTACATCCCGGCGCTGATCGCCCAGTTCAACACGCCGCAGGACGGTTCGACGCCGGCGGAGTGGGTGACCTGGATCACCACGAACTTCACCAAGGGCGACCACCCGATCTACATGCTCGCGTACTTCCTGCTGATCATCGGCTTCACGTACTTCTACGTGGCGATCACGTTCAACCCGGTCGAGGTCGCCGACAACATGAAGAAGTACGGCGGCTTCATCCCCGGCATCCGCGCCGGTCGGCCCACCGCCGAGTACCTCGACTACGTGCTCACCCGCATCACGCTCCCCGGCTCGATCTATCTGGGTCTGATCGCCCTCATCCCGCTCATCGCCCTCGCCACGGTCGGTGCCAACCAGAACTTCCCGTTCGGTGGCGCGTCGATCCTGATCATCGTCGGCGTCGGACTCGAGACGGTCAAGCAGATCGATGCGCAGCTGCAGCAGCGTCACTACGAAGGGCTCCTCCGATGACTGCATCCGCTCGTCTCCTCATCGTCGGCCCGCAGGGTTCCGGCAAGGGCACGCAGGGCGTGCGCATCGCGGAGTCGTTCGGCATCCCGGTGGTGTCGACCGGTGACATCTTCCGCGCCAACATCAAAGAGGGCACCGAGCTCGGCCAGCAGGTCACGGCGATCCTCGAGGCGGGCGACCTCGTCCCCGACGAGCTGACGAGCGCGATCGTGCGCGACCGCCTCTCCCAGGACGACGCGGCAGCAGGCTTCCTGCTCGACGGGTATCCTCGCAACACCCACCAGGTGGAGCACCTCGACGAGTTCCTCGCAGGGCGTGGCGAGTCACTCGACGCTGTGATCCTGCTCGACGTGCCGCGTGAAGAGAGCATCGCCCGTCTCGCGCTTCGCGCCACCGAGCAGGGGCGTACCGACGACACCCCCGAGGCGATCGCGCACCGTCTCGACATCTACGAGAACGAGACCGCGCCGATCCTGTCGGTGTACGGTCCCCGCGGCATCGTCGACACCATCGACGGCGTGGGCAGTCTCGACGAGATCACCGAGCGCATCTTCGCCGCTCTCGACGCACGCGGTCTCCGCGTCGCCGTCTGAGATGTTCCGTCGTTCGATCTACAAGACCCCGGCACAGCTGCGGTCGATGGTCGAGCCGGGGCTGATCACAGCAGCGGCGCTTGATGCCGTGGCTCCGCTCATCCGGCCTGGAGTCTCGACTCTCGAGCTCGACACCGAGGCGAACCGCGTCATCCTGGAGCGCGGAGGCGAGTCGAACTTCCAGCTCGTGCGCGGATACCACCACACGATCTGCGTCTCGGTGAACGAAGAGGTCGTTCACGGCATCCCGGGCGACCGGGTGCTCGAGGCCGGCGACATCGTCTCCGTCGACGGGGGAGCGCAGTTCCAGGGATGGAACGGCGACAGCGCCCGCACCTTCGTCGTTCCCGGCGAGGCGGATGCCGGGCTGGTCGCCCGGCGGCAGGAGCTCTCGCGCGTTACCGAGGGGTCGATGTGGGCGGGCATCGCCGCGATGGCGTCCGCCTCGCACATCGGCGATCTCGGCGCAGCGATCCAGGAGTACATCGAGGCGCAGGGCGTCTCGGAGGTCTCGGGGCGCACCTACGGGATCCTTCGGGAGTACGTGGGCCACGGCATCGGTCGCAAGATGCACGAAGCGCCGAGCGTCTTCAACTACCGCACGCCCGACCCCGGCGCCGAGATCAAGCCGGGCCTGGCGCTCGCGATCGAGCCGATGGTCACCGCCGGCGGCGAGGAGACCTTCGTCGAAGACGACGACTGGACCGTCTCGACCATCGACGGCTCCGACGGCTCGCACTGGGAGCACAGCGTCGCGGTGCACGCCGATGGAATCTGGGTGCTGACTGCCGAGGACGGCGGAGCCGCGGGCCTTGCACCCTTCGGCGTCGTCCCCACTCCCATCGCCTAGCGCCGCATGCGGCTGCGCGCCAGGCGTGGTATTCCTTCCGCAGGACTCATTTTGGTGAGAAATCACTCTGCGCGCGAGACATCGTGCCAGGCGTGGTGTCTCGTGCGCGAAATGGTTTCTCGTCGGGCTGAGGGGGGAGTCTCCGGCGGGCGGGCCGGGCGTGTGAATGCCCGGTCGTGCGTGAGACATCACTTCGGCGGTGAGTCATCATTCCGTCGGCGAGACATTGCGCCGGGCGTGGTGTCTAAGGCGCGAAATGGCTTCTCGCGGGAACGGATTGCGAGTGTCCGCAGCATCCCGGTCTCCGGCGGGCGCACAAGCTCTGCGCCGGCGGCAAGCAGCGCTTCTCGCACAGGCGCCGACTTCCAGGCATCCCTCAGATCCCATCGGGCGAACGGATGCCGATGCCGGCGCAGCTGGTCTTCTCGCCGCTTCTCGTCGGCGAGGAGTTTCGCTGCCTTCTCGGGCTCGCCGAGCGCGTACTTCTGCCAGCCGTCGCACTCGCCGATGACGCGGGAGGATGGGAAGTAGAAGTCCGTCCGGTCCTCATGCCCCTCGTAGCGGAACACCTGCTGCAGGGCCGGCGTCTCGAACCCGTTCCACGCGATCACCAGGCGGCTCACGCTCTCGGCAGGCGACTCCGACAGCGGCACGGTGTGGTCCCACGTCCACGACGCACGGCGGCGTCCGCGTCGATTCACCTGCTCGCCCGTGCGGAGGCGGAGTTCATCGAGCTGAAGCGTCCCTCCCTGAACCGGCGAGACGACGCTGTCCGCCACAGCCACGGCACGCGCCGGCGGCAACACCCTGGCGAGGTCGACGACCGTGTCGAGCAATGACGTGACGAGAGTGCCGTCGACCCGCTCCACCTGGCGCGAATCCTCACTCGTGTGCACGCACACGTCGCTGAAGCGGCGGGACCGGGCGCGTGAGGGGTCGTACACGTGGATGTGCTCGGTCTCGCCGAACGTCGGCAGGCCGTGGATGACGCCTGCGGACTCGAAACAGAGGATCGCGTCGGGGTGAGTCCGGAGGAACGCGTGCACGCGCACTGCGTAACGCTCTGAGGGGCTGAGCTTCTGGTATGCCGAGCGATCGACATAGACCCCGGTCCGCACGCGGAGCCAGTCGGAGCCGCGATGGCGCACACCGCGTAGACGCGCTTCGGACGACGTGAGAAGCGGAAGCGGCGACGACGTCGACGCCCGTGAGGAAAGCAGCAGAGGCATGGCAGCATCCTGTCCGTCTGCCGCTCGTCGGCGAGCCGGCGTCCCTCCGAATCCGCACGATCCGTGGACGATCTGATTTTCCGGGCACCGGTGCAGAGAGAGTGAGAAACCGAGCCGCGCGCGAAACACCACGCCGCAGCAGGTGTCTCGCGCGCGAGATGATGTCTCGCGGCAATCGAGACGAACACAACCACTGCATAGGAAAGACCAGGCAGAATGGTTGCATGGGTGTGCATACACCCGAAGACTTCAGGCCGGACTCACGCGCGTGAGCCTCGACAGATCGGAAAGCAATGGCAGTCGCCAAGAAGAGCACGAACTGGTTCGTCGTCGGCGTGTCCACGGCCGTGGTGGTCGTACTGGTCGCCATCGGAGCAGCCGTGTGGTGGGCGAATTCGCTGGCGACCGGCCCCGGCACCGCACCGCAGAGCGCGATCGTGAACCAGGAGACGGGTGCGATCACATTCGGCACCGGCGATGACGAGGTCGACACCTACGTCGACTTCATGTGCCCGATCTGCGGCACCTTCGAGACGCAGTACGGCGAGCAGCTGCAGACAGCCGCGGCGAACGACGCGATCACGTTGAACATCCACCCCGTCTCGATTCTCGATCGGTACTCGCAGAACACGAAGTACTCGACCCGTGCCGCGAGCGCGATGTACTGCGTGGCCGCCGAAGCTCCGGACGCTGCGCTGACGTTCTTCAACTCGCTCTTCGCCAATCAGCCCGAGGAGAACTCGGTCGGCCTGAGCGACGACGAGCTCGCCTCGCTCGCCGACCAGGCGGGCGCCGGCGCAGCGGCGGACTGCATCGCGGACGGCACGTACAAGAACTTCGTCGCATCGCAGACCACGAGCCACGACATCAAGGGCACTCCGACCGTCGAGGTCAACGGCAAACGTCTCGACCTGAACGCGGGGGAGATCACCAAGCTCGAGGACGTCCTTGCCAAGGCCGGCGCGGCGACGACCGGCACAGAGGGCGACGACTCCGCCAAGTGATCTCCGCCGACGGCGCCGGCCCCAGCTTGCTGGAACCGGCGCCGTCGGATATCATAGATCTTTGGTGCCTTGTGCCTTGATTCGGCGTGTCTGAGTCGGTGCGGCACCGCAATCCAAATCACCCACCGCAGATCGACCGGTCTGCAGAAGCGTCAGCGAGGCTATGGCTAAGAAAGACGGTGTCATCGAGATCGAGGGCGTCGTGTCCGAGGCGTTGCCCAATGCGATGTTCCGCGTTGAGCTCACCAACGGACACAAGGTTCTGGCAACGATCTCAGGAAAGATGCGGCAGAACTACATCCGCATCATCCCCGAGGACCGCGTGGTCGTGGAGCTCAGCCCTTACGACCTGACCCGCGGGCGCATCGTCTACCGCTACCGCTGATCGGTCGAGAAGTAACACCCCAGGCATCCCTGCCTGCCCGGTGAAGACAGCGAACAGGAACACATCATGAAGGTCAATCCCAGTGTCAAGCCCATCTGCGATCACTGCAAGGTGATCCGCCGCCACGGCCGCGTCATGGTGATCTGCAAGAGCAACCCGCGCCACAAGCAGCGCCAGGGCTGATCAGCACAGATCCGACTCACAACTCAATACATAACGGCAGGATCAGATCCCACGCGAGTGGGGGACACCTCGGGGCGGAGGCCCGAGCACCGATCCTGCTCCACACCTCCACAACATCCAGGAGAACCGCATGGCACGTCTTGCCGGCGTTGACATCCCGCGCGACAAGCGCGTGGTGATCGCCCTTACCTACATCTACGGCGTCGGCCGTACCCGCTCGGTCGAGATCCTCAAGGCCACCGAGATCGACGAGTCGATCCGCGTGAAGGACCTCACCGACGACCAGCTCATCGCACTTCGCGATCACATCGAAGGCAACTACAAGGTGGAGGGTGACCTGCGCCGCGAGGTCGCAGCAGACATCCGCCGCAAGGTCGAGATCGGCTCCTACGAGGGCATCCGCCACCGTCGTGGTCTCCCGGTCCGCGGTCAGCGCACCAAGACCAACGCCCGTACCCGCAAGGGCCCGAAGCGCACCGTCGCCGGCAAGAAGAAGGCCCGCTAAGCAGCGGCCCCAGGGACTAGGAGAACACTTTCATGGCTGCACCCAAGGCCGCCGCGCGCAAGCCGCGCCGCAAGGAAAAGAAGAACATCGCGCTGGGCCAGGCCCACATCAAGTCGACGTTCAACAACACGATCGTCTCGATCACCGACCCGTCCGGCGCCGTCATCGCCTGGGCATCGTCGGGTGGCGTGGGCTTCAAGGGCTCCCGCAAGTCGACCCCGTACGCCGCCGGTATGGCTGCCGAGTCCGCTGCCCGTCAGGCTGCGGAGCACGGCGTCAAGAAGGTCGACGTCCTCGTGAAGGGTCCGGGCTCCGGCCGCGAGACCGCGATCCGCTCGCTCCAGGCCGCCGGCCTTGAGGTCGGCTCGATCTCGGACGTCACTCCGCAGGCGCACAACGGATGCCGCCCGCCGAAGCGCCGCCGCGTCTGATCAGGCTCCATGAGTCGCTCGCCCTGTGAGGGGCGGGCGACTCACTGCCCGCCCCGGGGCATCGCGCCAGGGCTGCGGGCCCGACGGCAACGTCACAACTCAAGACCTCACCCCACCACATGTCATATAGCGGGCATGTGATCGAAAGGAACACAGAGTGCTTATTGCACAGCGTCCCACACTGACCGAGGAAAAGATCGTCGAGAACCGGAGCCGGTTCATCATCGAGCCTCTGGAGCCCGGCTTCGGATACACGATCGGCAACGCGCTTCGTCGCAGCCTGCTGTCGTCGATCCCTGGCGCCGCTGTCACCAGCGTCCGCATCGACGGCGTGCTGCACGAGTTCAGCACCATCCCCGGCGTGAAGGAGGATGTCACCGAGATCATCCTCAACATCAAGCAGCTCGTCGTGTCGAGCGAGCGCGACGAGCCCATCACGGCGTACCTGCGCAAGACCGGTGCGGGCCAAGTGACCGCCGCCGACATCTCGGCTCCGGCCGGTGTCGAGGTGCACAACCCCGAGCTCGTCATCGCGACGCTCAACGACACCGCGAAGTTCGAGCTCGAGCTCACCATCGAGCGTGGACGTGGCTACGTCTCGGCGACGCAGAACCGCAACGAGTACGCAGAGGCCGGTCAGATCCCGATCGACTCGATCTACTCGCCGGTCCTCAAGGTGAGCTACCGTGTCGAGGCGACTCGTGCCGGTGAGCGCACCGACTTCGACAAGCTCGTGCTCGATGTCGAGACCAAGTCGTCGATCAGCCCCCGCGACGCCGTCGCCTCGGCTGCGAAGACGCTCACCGAGCTGTTCGGCCTCGCACGCGAGCTGAACGTCGAGGCTGAGGGCATCGAGATCGGCCCGGCACCGGTGGAGGCTGTGAACTCCAGCGAGCTGTCGATGCCGATCGAGGACCTCGACCTGTCCGTGCGCTCGTACAACTGCCTGAAGCGCGAGGGCATCAACACCGTTTCGGAGCTCGTCGCCCTCTCGGAGACGCAGCTCATGAACATCCGCAATTTCGGCCAGAAGTCGGTCGACGAGGTGCGCGACAAGCTCATCTCGCTCGGTCTGTCGCTCAAGGATTCGGTGCCCGGTTTCGACGGCGCCCACTTCTACGGCGGCAGCGAAGACGAGTCCTTCTGATACCCGACCTTTCCTGACCAGGAGTTAGACGATTATGCCCAAGCCCACCAAGGGTCCCCGCCTCGGAGGCGGCCCCGCCCACGAGCGCCTGCTGCTTGCCAACCTCGCCGCGCAGCTCTTCACCCACAAGTCGATCACCACGACCGAGACCAAGGCGAAGCGCCTGCGTCCGCTCGCAGAGCGTCTCGTGACGCTCGGCAAGCGCGGCGACCTGCACGCGCGTCGTCGTGCGATGACGGTGCTGCGCTCCAACAAGGACGCCGCTCACGTGCTGTTCAACGAGATCGCTCCGCTGGTCGCCGACCGTGAGGGCGGCTACACCCGCATCACGAAGATCGGCAACCGCAAGGGCGACAACGCGCCCATGGCAGTGATCGAGCTCGTCCTCGAGCCCGTCACCCCGAAGGCGAAGTCGGCCAAGAAGGCTTCCGCTCCGAAGGCCGAGAAGGCTGAGAAGCCGGCCGAGGTCGTCGAGGAGGCTCCTGTCGAGGAGGCTCCCGAGGCTGAGGTCGCCGAGACCGAGGCTCCCGCTGAGGAGACCGTCGAGGCTGCTGCCGAGGAGAAGTCCGAGTAAGCGCCCAGCGTACGACGAAGCCCGCCACCTCCTCGGAGGTGGCGGGCTTCGTCTTTGGCGCCTGGGGAGTCGGTCGTGCGATCACGCGCGGGCGCGCAGGTCCTTGCGCAGGATCTTGCCCGAGGCCGACTTCGGGATGGCGCCGATGAACTCCACCTGACGCACCTTCTCGTGTGGCGCGACATGCGCGGCGACGTGGGCCATCACGGCATCCGCATCCAGCTCGGCGCCCTGCTGCACCACGATGTACGCTTTCGGCACCTCCTGGCCGTCGTCGTCGAGTGTGCCGATCACGGCGGCATCGGCGATGGACGGGTGTTCGAGCAGCACCGCCTCGAGCACGGCGGGGGCGACCTGGTAGCCCTTGTACTTGATGAGCTCCTTGAGGCGGTCGACGATCCGGAAGACCCCGTCGTGGGTGACGGTCGCCACGTCACCCGTGTGCAGCCAGCCGTCGGCGTCCAGCATCTCCTGAGTCGCGTCTGGACGGTTGAGGTAGCCCTGCATCACCTGCGGCCCGCGGATGAGGAGTTCGCCCGGTTCGCTGGCGCCGGATGCCGGGACCTCGACATCGGCGCCGTCCTCGGCGAGGAGCCGCGCTTCGGTGTTCGCGAGCAGCATGCCCACGGACGAGCGGTCGATGTCGGGGCGGTCGTAGGGGATGGCGTGCGTGACCGGGCTCGTCTCTGTCATTCCGTACCCCTGGCACACCACGCAGCCCAGCCGGTTCGCGACGGTCGTGGCCAGGGTGCCGTCGAGAGGCGCGGCGCCGGAGAAGATCACCTTGATCGCCGACAGGTCGTACTGGTCGATGAGGGGGTGCTTCGCCAGGGCGACTGCGATCGGGGGAGCGATGAAGACCCAGCTGGTCCGGTGCTCCTGCACCACACGCAGGAACTCGACGAGGTCGAACTTCGGCATCGTCACGAGAGCTGCACGCTGGCGCAGAGCGAAGTTCAGCAGCACCGTCATGCCGTAGATGTGGAAGAAGGGGAGCACAGCGAGGACGCGGTCGTCGTCGGCGAGAGAGATCGTGGAGCGGCACTGGGAGACGTTCGCGATGAGGTTGCGGTGGGTGAGCATGACTCCCTTCGGTCGTCCCGTGGTGCCGGAGGAATAGGGGAGCACCGCGATGTGGGTCGCGGGATCGAAGGAGACCGCTGGGGCGCTGTGCCCCTCTCCGAGGAGCTGGGGGAGCGAGGGGTGCCCCTCGGCGCCGTCGAGCACGATCACGTGATCCGCCTCGATCCCGAGCTCCTCGGCCGCGGCCTGTGCCCCGGCGAGCAGAGGAGAGACGGTGACGAGCCAGGTGGCGTCGGCATCGGTCAGCTGGTTCGCGATCTCGTCGGCGGTGTACAGCGAGTTGATCGTCGTCGCGGTCGCCCCTGCTCGCAGGATGCCGTGGAACACGGTCGCGAAAGCGGGGACGTTCGGGCAGAGCACGCCCACCTTCGTCCCGACGCCGACGCCGCGCGCGGCGAGGGCGCCGGCGAACAGGTCGATCTGCCCGAGAAGCTGCCGATAGGTCGTGGTGGCGCCGCTCATGCCGTCGACCAGTGCGATGGCATCGAGCCGCGACTCATCGAGGTCTCCGAACAGGAATTCGTGGATGGAGACGTCGGGGATTTCCACGTCGGGGTAGGAACTGCGAACCATGAGATCTCCTTCGATCCGGGTCTGCGGACGCCGGCGTCCGATGCGATCCAGTGTCGCACACAATGGCACCCAGTCCCAGGGTTCACCCGCATCCGGGGCCGAGCGCTGCCCGCGAGTAGGCTGAAGCGGTGAGTGACGTCCAGAGCCTGAGCCGAGGGCCTCGCGCCTACGCATCGTTCGTGGGGATCGGCCTCGTCGCCGGTCTTCTCTCCGGACTCTTCGGAGTCGGAGGCGGCACCGTCATCGTGCCGCTGCTCGTGCTGCTGCTGCATTTCAACCAGCGCCTCGGAGCAGGCACGTCGCTCGCGGCGATCATCCCCACGGCCACGGTGGGCGTGATCTCCTATGCGGTGCACGATTCGGTCGCCTGGGTTCCGGCGCTGATCCTCGCCGCGGGATCCGTGGTCGGAGCGCAGATCGGCACGCGGCTGCTGCCGAAGATCTCGCAGACGGTGCTGCGATGGGCGTTCGTGATCTTCCTCCTCGTCGTGATCGTGACGCTCTTCCTGGTGATCCCCTCCCGCGACGCCGACTTCGACCTCAACTGGCTGAGCGGGATATCGCTCGTCGTGCTCGGCGTCGCCACCGGTGTGATCGCGGGCCTCATCGGCGTCGGCGGCGGCGTGATCGTGGTTCCTGCGATGATGATCGCCTTCGGCACCAGCGACCTCGTCGCCAAGGGCACCTCGTTGCTGATGATGATCCCGACTGCACTGTCCGGAACGATCGGCAACCTGCGCAACCACAACGTCGACCTCGTGGCGGCCGCGCTCATCGGAGTCTCGGCGTGCACGACCACGGCGCTCGGCGCGTGGCTCGCGACTCTGATCGATCCCCTCACGGGGAACATCCTGTTCGCGGCATACCTCGTCGTCATCGCGGCGCAGATGGCGATGAAGGCGATCAAAGGCCGCCCTTCGGCAGGCTCAGGGACCCAGAAGTAGACAGGCCGGTCGGTTCGGGAAAGTAGGATCGAGAGGTGGCAGTGAACCAAGATCTCGTCGGCCGGGAATACCCGCCGACCGCCCCGTACCTGGTCGGACGTGAGAAGGTGCGCGAGTTCGCTCGCGCCGTCTACGCCGACGCCCCGCAGCACACCGACGTGGACGCCGCGCGCGCCGCAGGCTTCGCCGACGTCGTTGCGCCGCCGACGTTCGCGATGGTCATCCAGGACCACACCCTGCAGCAGCTGCTCGCCGAGCCGGACTCCGGCATCGTGCTGGCGCGCACGATCCACGCCGAGCAGCGCTTCGCCTACACGCGGCCGATCGTCGCGGGTGACGAACTGACCGGCCGTCTGAAGGTCACCGGCATCCGCATGATGGGCGGGAACGCCATGATCACGAGCGAGGCCGAGATCACGGATGCCGAGGGCAGCCACGTCGTGACGGCCACCAGCGTGCTGCTGGTCGGCTCGGAAGAAGGGGCCTCCTGATGTCGTTCACCGTGGGAGACGTGGTCGCCGAGCGCACCGTGCATCTGACCCGGGAGTCGCTCGTGCGGTACGCAGGCGCCTCGGGAGACTTCAACCCCATCCACTACCGTGACGACGTCGCGGCGGCCGTCGGACTGCCCGGAGTGCTCGCGCACGGCATGCTGACGATGGGAATCGCCTCGTCCGTCGTCGTCGCGACGCTCGACCCGAGCGCTCGCATCCTCGACTACGGCGTGCGATTCACCAAGCCCGTCGTCGTCGATCCTGAGAGCGGTGCCGACGTCCACGTCCTCGCGACCGTCGGAGCCGTCGACGAGACCGCTGCGCGTATCGACCTCAAGGTCACCTTCGGCGAGGCGACCGTGCTCGTCAAAGCGCAGCTGCGCGTCGCGATCTGATGCGCGAGGTCGAGCCGATCCGCCTGTCCGCGCTCACGACGCTGCAGACCGGCGCGGCGCCCGAGCGCATGCTCGAGGCGACCACCACCGCCGAGCTGGTCGACGCGCTGCAGGACGTCTGGGCGCGGGGAGACGACTGGTTCGTCCTGGGTGGCGGGTCGAACCTGTTCGTCGGCGACGAGCCGTTCGAGGGCACCGTGATCCGCGTGCTCACGCGAGGCATCGAGGAGCTGCCTTCTCCGCACCCCGGTCGCATCCGCCTGCGCGCACAGGCCGGGCACGGATGGGACGACCTGGTCGCCTACGCTGTGCAGCATGGCTACGCGGGGCTCGAGGCGATGAGCGGCATCCCGGGAACGGTCGGCGCCGCCCCCGTGCAGAACATCGGGGCGTACGGCCAGGAGATCCAGGAGACCCTGGCCGAGGTCGAGCTGCTCGATGAGCACACGTCCGAGATCGTCACCGTGCCGGCATCCGACCTCGGACTCGGATTCCGCACCTCGGTGTTCAAACACCACTACGGCAGCGAGCCGCAGCGCCGAGCCGTGATCCTCTCGATCACGGTCGACCTCGCCATGGCGGGGGAGCGCGTGGTGCGAGGCGCGCAGCTGCGTCGCGCGCTCGGCCTCGAGAGCGATGAGCCGGTGCTGCTGAGCTGGGTGCGGGAGCGCATCCTCTCGACCCGCGCATCGAAGGGCATGCTGCTCGACGCGAACGATCCCGACACGCACGGCGTCGGCTCGTTCTTCCAGAACGCGATCGTGCCGGAGAGCGTCGCCAGGGCGCTGCCGCCCGAGTGCCCGCAGTGGCCGGTGACACCCGACCTCGACGCTGTCACCGTGATCCCGCTCACGTCGTACGACGGCTTGGTCCCGCAGCCGGTGCAGACGCAGAAGCGTGCCGAGGTCAAGGTCAGCGCGGCCTGGCTGATCGAGCAGGCCGGCATCCGCAAGGGCTTCAAGCTGCCGCGTTCGCGTGCCTCGGTCTCGACCAAGCACGCTCTCGCCCTCACGAATCGCGGCGGAGCGAGCGCGGCGGAGGTCTCGGAACTCGCCCGCTTCATCCAGAGCCGCGTGCACTCGGAGTTCGGTCTCGTCCTGCAGCCAGAGCCCGTGCTCGTGGGCGTCGAGCTCTAGCCCGGCGTACACTCACGGCATGAGCGGACTCATCCCCTACCTGCTGTTCCCCGGCAACGCCGCCGAGGCGCTGGGCTTCTATCAGGCCGTCTTCGGCGGAGAGCTTCAGCTGCTCGACTACGCGGCAGCCGGTCGCCATGACGGCCCGGGCGACGCGATCGCGCACGGCCAGCTCGCAGGTCCCGTCGAGATCGCCGGAGCGGATGCCGGAGCCGACGACGACGCCGTGCAGATGGCCGGCATGTTCCTGTCGTTGCTCGGCACCGCGGATGCCACGACCCTCACCAGTTGGTTCGACCAGCTCGCCGCGGGCGGACGTGTCATCGACCCGCTGCAGGAGCGGCCCTGGGGCGACTTCGATGGAACAGTCGTCGACCGCTACGGCATCCGCTGGCTGATCGGCTTCCACCCCGAGGACTGACGGATCTCGCAGCGTCCCGTCTCGCTCTGATCGCTCGACGACCGGAGTTCCGGTCATCGAGCGATCATCGAGTCGAAGCGACGAGACGCGTCAGGCGGAGAACAGCCGCTGCAGGCGCTGCACGCCCTCGAGGAGCTGGTCGTCGCCGAGCGCGTACGACATGCGGAGGTAACCGGACGGGCCGAAGGCCTCTCCGGGGACGACCGCGACCTCGGCCTGGTCGAGGATGAGGTCGGCGAGCTCGAGCGATGTGGTCGGCGTCACGCCGCCCCAGGTGCGGCCGAGCAGGCCCTGCACGTCGGGGTACACGTAGAACGCGCCGAGCGGGTTCGGCACCACGAGGCCGTCGATCTTCGACAGCTCCGACACGATCAGCCGGCGGCGGCGGTCGAACGCCTCGCGGAACTGCTCGGCCTCGGTCTGCGGGCCGTTGAGCGCGGCGATCGCGGCCTTCTGGGCGACGTTGTTCACGTTGCTGGTCAGGTGTGACTGCAGGTTTCCTGCGACCTTGATGGCGTCGGCGGGGCCGACCATCCAGCCCACGCGCCAGCCGGTCATGGCGTAGGTCTTCGCGACGCCGTTGACGAGGATGGTCTGGTTCGCGACGTCCGGCACGGCCTCGACGATCGAGGTCGCCTTGACGCCCTCGTAGGTGAGGTTCTGGTAGATCTCGTCGGAGACGATCCAGATGCCGTGCTCGAGGGCCCACTCGCCGATGGCCTTGGTCTCCTCGGCGGTGTACACCGAGCCGGTCGGGTTCGAGGGCGACACGAACACGAGCACGGTGGTGCGCTCGGTGCGGGCGGCCTCGAGCTGCTCGACGGTGACCTTGTACTCCTGGTCGGCGCCGGCGAACACCTCGATGGGAGTGCCGTCGGCGAGGCGGATGGCCTCGGGGTAGGTGGTCCAGTAGGGCGCCGGAAGCAGCACCTCGTCGCCCGGGTTCACCACGGCCTGGAAGGCCTGGTAGACCGACTGCTTGCCGCCGTTCGTGACGATGACCTGGGCAGGGGAGACCTCGAGGCCCGAGTCGCGCAGCGTCTTCGCCGCGATCGCCTCGCGGAGGGCCGGAAGGCCAGGGGCCGGCGTGTACCGATAGCTCGCGGGGTCGGCGAGAGCCTCTGCCGCGGCATCGACGATGAACTGCGGCGTCGCGAAGTCGGGCTCGCCGGCGGCGTACGAGATGACGGGCTTGCCCTCGGCCTTCAGGGCCTTCGCCTTGGCGTCGACCTTCAGAGTCGCGGACTCGGCGATTGCGGACAGTTTGCGGGAGAGAGGTGCGCGTTCGGTCACACGTCAAATGCTACTCGGCGCCGGCCGGGATCGCTTCGACGGTGACCACGGCATTCTTGAACTCCGGCATCGAGCTGTGCGGGTCGGTCGCGGCACTCGTGAGCAGATTCGCACTCTCCGCTCCCGAGTAATGGAAGGGCAGGAACACCGTGTCGGGGCGGATGCCGTCGGTGAGCTCGACATCGGCCTCGAGCGCGCCGCGGGAGTTCGACAGGCGGATGCGGGACCCCTCCGCCACACCTCGGTCGCGCGCGGTCAGGGGATGCAGCTGGGCGACGATGCGCGGGTGCAGGTCGTTCAGCTCTGCCACTCTTCGGGTCTGCGTGCCCGACTGATAGTGCGCGAGCAGGCGGCCGGTGATGAGGCTGAGTTCCGCGCCTCGCGGAGTCTCCGGCTGACGCGCCCGTACCGCGACCAGACGCGCGCGGCCGTCGTCGTGGCCGAAGCGCTCGCGGAACAGCCGCGGAGTGCCTGTGGAACCGGCCGGGTACGGCCAGTGCGCCTCGACGCCGGTGTCGAGCAGCGCGTGCGACAGGCCGGAGTAGTCGGCGATGCCGCCGGCCGACGCGCGGGCGAGCTCGTCGAAGACCTCGGAGGGGTCGAGCGACCAGGTACCAGGGGCGCCGAGCCGCTCGGCGAGCTCGCGCATGATCCACAGCTCGCTGCGGGCTCCGGGAGGCGGATCGACGGCACGCCGACGGCGGATGACTCTGCCTTCGAGGTTCGTCATGGTGCCGTCCTCTTCGGCCCACTGCAGCACAGGGAGCACGATGTCGGCGAGCTGCGCCGTCTCCGACAGGAAGAAGTCGCTCACGACGAGGAGGTCGAGCCGCCCGAGTGCGGCGCGCACCTGCGACACGTCCGGCGCAGAGACCACGACGTTGGCCCCGTGCACGAGCAGCATCCGCACTCCGTCGGCAGCTCCGCATCGCTCGAGCAGCTGCACCGCGGGCAGTCCGGGGCCGGGGATGATCGCGGGGTCGACACCCCACACGCGGGCGACGTGAGCGCGGGCGGCCGGATCGATGATCTTGCGATAGCCGGGCAGCTGGTCGGATTTCTGACCGTGCTCGCGGCCACCCTGCCCGTTCCCCTGCCCGGTGAGCGTGCCGTATCCGGACCCAGGGCGCCCGACGAGGCCGAGCAGGAGGGCGAGGTTGATCGCGGCCGTCGCGGTGTCGGTGCCGTCGACGTGCTGCTCGACTCCGCGCCCGGTCAGGATGTACGCCGAAGAGGAACCGGCCAGACGGTGCGCGACGGCGCGGATCGTCTCGGCAGGAACCCCGGTGACGGACTCCGCGCGGGCCGGCCACCACGACGACACCGAGCGTCGGACAGCCTCGAAGCCGACGGTGCGCTCGTCGAGATAGTCGCGGTCGTACAGCTCTTCGGCCACGACGACGTGGGCGATGCCGAGCAGGAGTGCCAGGTCCGTCCCCGGGACGGGCTGCACGTGCATCCCCGCGCCGTCTTCGGTGAGCCGGGCCGTGGTCGAGCGCCGCGGATCGACGACGATGAGCCCGCCGCGGCCTCTGGCTCCCTGCAGGTGCTGCACGAACGGCGGCATGGTGTCGCCCATGTTCGAGCCGAGAACGAGGACGGCGTCAGCCGTGTCGAGGTCGGAGAGCGGGAACGGCAGACCCCGGTCGAGGCCGAAGGCGCGGTTCGAGGCCGCGGCCGCGGAAGACATGCAGAAGCGCCCGTTGTAGTCGATCAGGCGGGTGCCCAGCGCTATGCGCGCGAACTTGCCGAGCTGGTACGCCTTCTCGTTCGTAAGGCCGCCACCGCCGAACACGCCGATCGCGTCGGGGCCGCTCTCGGCCTTCAGTCGCGTGACGGCGGCGGCGATGCGGTCGAGGACCTCCGCCCAGCCTGCCTCGACGAAGGTCCCGTCGGCCTGCTTCACGAGCGGGGCGGTGATCCTGTCGGCCCTGCCGAGCAGCTCGGCAGAGGTCCAGCCCTTCTTGCAGAGCCCGCCCCGGTTGGTGGGGAAATCGCGACCGGCGACCTCGACGGGAAGGCGCTCGCCGGGGGTCGCGGTGAGCGTCATGGCGCACTGCAGCGCGCAGTACGGGCAGTGCGTGTCGGTCATGCGGGGGCGACCTCCAGAGCGGTCAGCATATCTGCGATCCGCGCACGGCAGCCACCGCAGCCGGTACCCGCCCGGGTGCACCTGCCGACGTCCTCCACGCTCGTGCAGGAGTGCTCGGCCACCGCGTCCTCGATCTGGCCGGCCGTGACGGCGTTGCACATGCAGACCGTGGCCTCGCGTCCCTGAGGTACGGGAAGAGCCGCCTCGGCCGCATCGAGCCGCAGCAGCAGCGATCGGTCGCTCGGAAGCTCGCCTCGTCGCTGGTACAGCACGGCCAGCTCGGCGGCGGCTCGCGGCATCCCGATCGCCACGAAGCCGTCGAGCACACCGTCGGTCGTCGTCATCTTCACGTAGGTGCCGTGCTGCGGATCGGCCCACAGCGCGACCTCGCGTGGCTTCTCACCCACCGGCGTCGGCGCGAAGGGGTCGGCCTGCACATCGCCGGCTGACACGAGATCGACCTGGCTCGCCTTCACGAGCACGACCCCGGGCACCTCTTCGGCGAACGGCTCGACCTCCAGACCCTCCAGCTCGGCGACGATCGCCGCAGCCAGCCAGTCCGCCTGGCGCCAGCCGGGACCGATCAGCCCGGAGGGGCCACCGGGAACCTCGCGCTCGTGCGCGTGGACGATCGGGTCGGCGAGGTGCGCGACGTCGCCGATGGCGTGGATGCGAGGGTCGGTCCAGCTGCGCAGCCGGTCGTCGACGAGAACACCGCGAGCGACCCGGAGACCGGCGTCGACCGCGAGTTCAGTGCGCGCCTGCACACCGCAGGAGAGCACGAGCAGGTCGCCCTCGATGCGCTTGCCGTCGCTGGAGACGAGAGCTCGGAACGACCGGATGCCGTCGACCTCGCGGACGACGACGCCCTCCGCGCGCATGTGCGGGACGACCGTGACCCCCGCGTGATCGAGGGATCCCGCGAGCACGTGGGCGGCGCCCCGGTCTAGCTGCCGAGGCATCGGGATCGGTCCGAAGTGGGCGAGCCGGGGGATCGCACCGGCTGCGGCCAGCAGCAGCGCGAACTCGATGCCGAGCACGCCGGCGCCGAGGATCACGACGCGGCCCCCGGCATCCACGACCTTTTTGACACGCTCCGCGTCCTCCAGGCTGCGCACGGCGCACACGCCCTCGGTGAGCGCGTGATCGAGCCCGGAGGCGTCGGGTCCGAGGCGGTCGATCCCGTCCAGCGCGGGGAGATTCGCCCTGGCGCCGGTGGCGAGCACGACGCGGTCGTAGGGGAGTCGGCATCCGTCGTCGAGCACGACGACGGATGCCTCGCGGTCGATCAGCGTCACCCGTCGACCGTGCAGCACCGAGGCGCCGGCCGCGGTGAAGTCCGCGGCGACCGCGGTCGTGAGCGACTCGCGCTCGATCTCACCCGCGGCATACTCCGCGATCATGATCCGGTTGTAGGGATCGTGCGACTCGGCGCCGACGATCGTGAGGTCCACTCGGCCGTCTTCGACCGCGGGCAGCAGTTCCTCCGCGAACCGTGCGCCGACCGGCCCGAATCCGATCAGCACGATTCTGTGCGGCGACACGCGCACGCCCTCAGACGATCCGGCGGTCGAGCGACGCCCGCGGCACGAGATAGATCACGGCGGTGACCGCTGCCATCACGGCGTAAGCGACCACGAAGCCCCAGAACGCGGAGTCGTACCGGCCGGTGGTGGCCTGCGATGCGTTCAGCACCTGCGGGATGAGGAATCCGCCGTATGCGCCGACAGCCGAGATGATCCCGACGGCGGCCGCACCCTGGCGCTGAGTGGACACCGCGTGCTCGGTACCAGCCTGTGCCGCGCCCCGGGCGGCGAAGATCGAGGGGATCATGCGGTACGTCGCGCCGTTGCCGATGCCCGTCGCCATGAACAGCAGCAGGAACAGGCCGAGGAAGAGCCAGAAGTTGTGCAGTGGGAGAGTGAGGATCACCGCGACCGTCGCGGCGATCATCAACGTGAACGCGGCGATCGTCATCCGGGCGCCGCCGATGCGATCGGCGAGCCGACCGCCGTAGGGGCGGGCCAGCGATCCGGTCAGCGCGCCGAGGAACGCCAGCCCGACGCTCGCGGTGCCGATCGAGAGTGTGGAGAACTCGGGGAACTGGTCGGCGATCAGCTTCGGAAAGACTCCGGCGAACCCGATGAACGAGCCGAAGGTGCCGATGTAGAGGAACGCCATGATCCACAGGTGCTTCTCTCGGAGGGCCGCAGCGACCCCCGCGAAGTCGGTCTTCGCCGTCGAGAGGTTGTTCATGAACCGCCACGCGCCCCACATCGCGAGCAGGATCAGCGGCACCCACAACCAGCCGGCGAGGCTGAGGTTCAGCGTGCCCGCAGCCCCGAGAGTGACGACGATCGGCACCGTGAACTGCGCGACAGCGGCGCCGAGGTTGCCGCCGGCCGCGTTCAAGCCGAGCGCCCAGCCCTTCTCCTTCTGCGGGAAGAAGTAGGTGATGTTCGCCATGGAGCTTGCGAAGTTGCCTCCGCCGACTCCGCCGAGCGCGGCGACCAGGAGCAGGACGCCGAAGGGGAGTTCCGGATGCTGGACGACGATGCCCAGCAGGACGGCGGGGATGAGCAGGAGGCCGGCGGAGACGATCGTCCAGTTCCGGCCGCCGAAGCGGGCCACCGCGAAGGTGTAGGGGATGCGCAGAGTCGCGCCGACGAGTGTCGGCAGCGAGATGAGCCAGAACTGCTCGCCGCTGGTGAGGTCGAATCCGGCGGCGGGGAGCATGACGACGACGACGCTCCACAGCTGCCAGATCACGAAGCCGAGGAACTCGGCGAAGATCGACCAGCCCAGGTTCCGCTTCGCGATCGCGCGGCCCTGCGACTCCCACTGCTCGCCGTTCTCGGCGTTCCAGCCGTCGAGCCAGCGGCCGGGGCGCTCGGCGAGGGCCCCGGATGCCGCATCGATCGTGCGCAGGGTGTCGGTGGATGTTGCCATGGCAGACCTCCGTAGGGTGGCGCTTCACGCTGGTTCGCGTATCGGCCACGCTAGGGGGGAGGTGTTCCGAGCGTGCGGCAGGGACTTTACGGGGGCGTCACATCTCCATCACGGCGGCGACGCGCCGCGCAAGAGAAAGACGAAACACGGCTGTAACGAAGCATCCGATCTCGGGCGCGCGGCCGTCGCCGCGAGCGTGGCGCAGTCCTCAGGCGGCGAGGCCGTGCGCACGGGCGACGGCCTCGAGCACGACGCGGCCGCCGTGGACGTTCAGGCCCTTCGCAAGGGCCGGATCGTCGGATGCTGCGCGCTCCCAGCCCTTGCCGGCGATCGCCGACACGTAGGGGATCGTCGCGTTGGTGAGCGCCCTCGTCGCGGTCGCGGGCACCGCGCCCGGCATGTTCGCGACGCAGTAGTAGATCGAGTCGTGGACGGCGAAGGTCGGATCGTCGTGCGTGGTCGGACGGGAGCCTTCGAAGCATCCGCCCTGGTCGATCGCGATGTCGACCAGCACCGACCCCGGCTTCATCGCGGCGACCATGGCGTCGGTGACCAGCTTGGGGGCCGCGGCACCGGGGATCAGCACCGAGCCGATCACGAGGTCGGCCGTGGCGAGCTCCTCCGCGATGTCGTATCGGCTGGACATCCGGGTCTGCAGAGCGCCGCCGTAGCGGTGCTCGAGCTCGCGCAGGCGCGGCAGCGAGATGTCGATGACGGTGACCTGCGCGCCGAGACCGAGAGCGTTCGCCGCGGCGTGCTCGCCCGCGACGCCGCCGCCGATCACGACGGTCTTCGCACGCGGGGCGCCCGCGATGCCGCCGAGCAGCATGCCGCGGCCGCCGTTCGAGCGCAGCAGGGAATACGAGCCCATCGTGACCGAGAGGCGGCCGGCGATCTCGCTCATCGGCACCAGCAGCGGGAGGCTGCGGTCGGGCAGCTGCACGGTCTCGTAGGCGACGGCCGTGGTGCCGGCCTCGACGAGCGCGGTCGTGAGGGCGCGGTCGGCGGCCAGGTGAAGGTACGTGAAGAGCGTGAGATCAGGGCGCAGGAAGCCGTACTCCTGAGCGATCGGCTCCTTGACCTTGATGAGGAGCTCGGCATCGTGCCAGACCTCGTCGGCGGTGGCGACGATCTCCGCGCCGACGGCGCGATAGTCGTCATCGGCGATGCCGGAGCCGAGCCCTGCGCCCGACTGCACGAGCACGCGATGCCCCTCGTGTACGAGGCGGTCGGCGCCGGCGGGGGTGAGCGCGACGCGGTTCTCGTTGTTCTTGACCTCGGTGGGCACGGCGATCTTCATCGATCCTCCTGAGATGATGGCGGTGAAGTCAGGATCGCAGAAACGTCGGCTCACGGGAAGATTCGCTGAAGACTATTCGCCCGGCGGTCGGATCCTGAATAATCGTTCGGATGGAGATGCCTTCGCAAGCCCCCGGACCGAATACTCTGCGAGCCCCCGCGCTCGACCCGATCGACGCCCGGATCGTGAGTCTGCTCGCGGCTGACGGTCGCATGACCAATGCCGAGCTCGCGGGCACCCTGGGCGTCGCTCCGTCGACCGCCCACGCGCGCCTGCGATCGCTTCTCGAGCGGGGCGTCATCACCGGGTTCCACGCGAGCGTGGACGAGCGGATGCTGGGCGCCGGCCTCCAAGCGGTCATCGGCGTGACACTGCGCCCGAGCGGGCGACGCGAGAGCATCGTCGAGTTCGCCGAGCGGGTACGCGTGCTGCCGCAGGTGATCCAGCTGTTCTTCCTCGGCGGCGACGACGACTTCCTGCTCCACATCGCGGTAGCCGACTCCTCGGAGATGCGCGAGTTCGTTCTCGAGCACCTGTCGGCGCAGTCGAGCGTCGCCTCGACGCGCACGAGCATCGTGTTCGACTACCACCGGGGCTCAGTCGCGGCGTCGTTCCGCTGAGTCAGGCGCCCCAGGCCGCAGGCGCCGCGCAGTAGTCCGCGAAGCGACGCGTCGGGGCGTCGGGGTCTGTCATGTCCACGATCGCATCGGCGACCGTGTGCGGCGGCTCATCACCCTCGAGCTGCCACACGGCGAAGTTCCACATTCCGCGAGCGGTGGCGCCGAGCAGGATGCCAGGGCCCGAGACGACGAGCACCGCGGGCTCCTGCGCGGCGCGGAACGGCGAGACCACGTCGTCGCGCAGAGCCTGCTCGTCTCCGTCGGCGCTGTGCACGCGCCGCACCTCCTGACCCGCGGCACGCAGCGCCTCGGCGAGGTCGTCCGCGGCGCGACGGGAGCGAGCGGCATCCGCTCCCGCGACCGCGAGGATCCGGCATCCGCGCGGATAGAGGTGGAGGAACTCGCCGGCGATCCCGGCCCAGACGTCGCTCATGCCTCCAGGCTATGCCCCCTGCGGGAACAGCATGCCGGAGGTGATCAGGAACACCATCGCCACGACCCAGCTGACCGAGACTGCGACGCCGAGGAGTGCGGCCCAGGTTCTTCGCGGCGCCTCGAACACGAGGATCATGCCGATCACGATCAGCGCCGCGTGGAACCACCACGTGTACGTCATCAGCCACGCCGCGAGCCCCGGCAGCAGGAACGCCTCGGGCGGCGCCCTGTCGGGGATCAGCGTAGCCTCGGCGATACCGGCGACGGCAGCGGGGACCGTCGTCAGAGCGGCGACGATCAGGAGCACGATGCCGACGGCGCGGCGGACGCTTCCGTGCGCCGGGGGAGCGGTGATCTCGGTCATGCGAGCAGAGTACGTGCGGAGGCCCCGGCTCCGCCGAAGTTATCCACAGGCATGATGGATCGAGAGGCAGAAAGATCATGCGGGAACGTCCATCCGACGGGTTTGAACAGTCGGGGAGACTGTTCGGATCCGTATGGACTGGTACAAAAAGAGACAGGAGAGGCTGACCGCCGTCGATCAGAGGCCGCCTCGCCTCGACGGCCGCCGTTCCGGCGGCGACTGCCGTTCTCGCCTTAGGAGACCCGACGATGTCCGATGCACCTGACACCGACACACTCGCAGCTTTCGCCTCCGATCTGAGGAAGCTTCGTCTGAGCGCGAATCAGCCCACGCTCGATCGGCTGGCGCGGGAGGCGCACATCTCGCGAACGGTGATCTCTGAGACGCTCAACGGACGTCAGTTCCCTTCTCCGCGCACCGTAGATCGCATCGTGCGGGCGCTGGGAGCGGACCCGGACGAGTGGATCGCACGACGGGATCGGCTCGCCCGCGCGCGATCGGAGGAGGTTCAGGATGCCGGCGAGATTGTCGAGCGCCGCTCGCGCAGGCGGCTCCTGCTGATGCTGGGGGCCGCGGTGCCGGTGCTGTTGCTGGGCGGAGCTGCGGGATGCTTTGTCGGCTACAACTGGGGAACCTCCGACGGGCTCGCTCTCGCCGCCGAGGAGCGGGTGCAGATAAAGGTCGAAGACGGTCTCGATCCGGCGAAGACCGCCTGCATCGACGATTCCGAAGTGGGAGCCGCCCACCAGGACGAGAAACTCAACGCGCTGCTCGAGGTTATGTGGTCTGACAAGTGCCAGGCGGGATGGGGCCGGATCACTCGCTACGATGCGCTCGAGCTCGGCAACTCGATCACCGTGCGGATCTATCCTTTGTCTAATCCCAGCTATGACGACGGTGAGTCGGACACGGTCTCGAACGCGAGAACGATCTACACGTACACGCTGAACCGCCCAGGAGGCGATCCACTCTGCGCCGAGGGCAGCTTCACGGTCGAGGGTAAGACGTTCGAGTTCGACAGACCAGTCTGTATGTGAGCGCGGTCTCCTCGGCGGCGGTGGCGACGTACGAGATCGATGACTGGAGAAGTCGTACGTTCGCAAGCGAACATTTCGGTGGGGTGGCAGGGTCCTCATCCCTACGCTGAGCCGCATGAAGCCTCGAGTCATCGTGTCCTCCGCCGTCGTACTCCTCTGCGGCATCCTCGTCGGATGCTCGTCGCCGGATGCAGCTCCTGGGCCTCCTTCGGAAGAGGTCGCTGCCGTAGAGGAGTCCACGGAAGAGCCCAGGGACGTGCCCACGGAGGAGCCCGAGCCGAGCCCGGAGCCCGGTGACCTGCAGATGACGATCCCCGCGACGGATGAGGACGGCTACTCGATGGACGTCGAGGTGCACAGCAGGTTCCTCGATGTGGTCGTCGACCCCAGTTCGGATAAGCCGGGGGAAACTTCGGTCATCATCGAGGCGACAACCTCCATCTCTGTCGCGAATACGACACCGTCGCGGACCTTGGAACTCGCCTCGATGTCTGGCGTCACTTATCCCCAGGACCGACCGTTCATCCAACTCTTCGCGGTGTACTCTGCGGACTCCCGCGCCTGCGCGTTCGATGTCGACATCTTCGGAAAGCCGGCTGAAGACGGTCGGGCATGCCGCATCCCCGTTGCCTATGGGCGCATACTCGGCGATTTCGCGATAGACGGCGAGGAGGAACTCACCGTCTACCGCGGGTTCCTGCCACAAGGGTTCAAACCCGGACTCGGAATGGTACCCGAGGCCGAGGCGGAGGCCGTCCGGGCTGCCTTGGAAGCACCTGCTGGTTTCCAAGTGGAGATTCTGGGAGGTGGGGACTCGTATCGGTGGATCAGCGTCTGTGACGACGAGGAACCGGAATATGGCGTGCGCGCCAGTCTTGCTGTGCTGTGGAGCACGAGCGGCACCTGCGACGACCTCGCGTACGTCGTGCCCGCGACCGGTGCGGCGGACTAGTCACCGGCATTGCGGCGATTCAACACACTGCGAGCAGGCGACGTGATCCGCATTGTTCCGACGGAACGGAAAAGGCGAACATCTGGGACCGTCGTTCGTACGCAAGCGGCCGGCATCGAGTGATCAAACTGAAGCGCATCTCATAGTCATGACAAAGAAAGAAGGCAGGATGTCCAAGTCCGCAATCGGTTGGCTGCTCATCACCCTCGGCGTGATCGGGCTCGTAATCTTCGGGGTGAAGATGAGCATCATCGGTTACTACCCGAGTGAGATAGTGCCTTTCCTGGCACTGATGGTCGTTTCTGTCGGCTTGGGATGGTTGGGTAATCGCTTCCGCAAGCAGGCAGCGGTCGAAAGTGATCGCGGCAATGGCTGACGAGTGTCGATCCGAACCGATCGAGGAGAAGGAGAATCTGCTCTCCCTCCGGTCGCTGGGGGTGGACGCACGACGGGATCTCGTGGAGGGCAGTGTTGACGCGGCAAGAGGCATGCTCTGGTGGGGAATCGAGTATCTCAGCATGATCGTCGCGGTGCTGGTGCCGATACTCGGCATCACGCTTGGCGGCATCGGCGTCTGGCTCGCGATCAGAAGAGGACGCTCCAAGATCCTTCCCGTCATGACCGTCATCGTGTCGGTCGTCGTCTGGATCGGGACAGCTTCGCCGTTCGGGATGTTGGGAGTCATCCTGGACGCGATCGGTTGACTGCACGCCTGGGGATTGTGCCGTCACCACCCCGCAGGGCGCTGCTCGTGGGGAGGCGAGCAGCGCCCCTCCCCGAGGTGGGCGAGGGACGTCTCCGGCGGGCGCGGGGAGGGGCGCGACGCCCGCCGGAGGGGGCGTCAGTTGAACTGGTTCATCGTGTTGTGCTGGCCGCCCGCCTTGAGAGCGGCGTCACCGGCGAAGTACTCCTTGTGGTTGTCGCCGATGTCGGTTCCGGCCATGTTCTGGTGCTTGACCGTCGCGATCCCGCCGCGGATCTCACGGCGCTGGACTCCCTTGACGTAGGCGAGCATCCCCTCGTCGCCGAAGTAGCCCTTCGCGAGGTCATCCGTCGACAGTGCAGCCGTGTGGTACGTCGGGAGCGTGATGAGGTGGTGGAAGATCCCCGCGCGGGCCGATCCGTCGCGCTGGAACGTGCGGATCTTCTCGTCGGCGAGCCGCGCGAGCTCCGTGTCGTCGTACTCGACGCTCATCAGCTTGTCGCGGTCGTACGCCGAGACGTCCTCACCCTGCTCCGCGAGCAGGTCGTACACCTGCTGACGGAAATTCAACGTCCAATTGAACGACGGGCTGTTGTTGTAGACCAGCTTCGCGTTCGGGATCTCCTCGCGGATCGCGTCGACCATGCCCGCGATCTGCTCGACGTGCGGCTTCTCGGTCTCGATCCACAGCAGGTCGGCGCCGTTGCGCAGCGACGTGATGCAGTCGAGGACCACGCGCTCCTCACCGGTCCCCGGGCGGAACTGGTACAGGTTGCTGGCCAGGCGCCTCGGCCGCAGCAGCGCACCGTCGCGCTTGATGACCACGTCGCCGTTGCCGAGCTCCGCCTCCGAGATCTCCTCGACGTCGAGGAACGAGTTGTACTGATCGCCGAGATCGCCGGGTTCACGGGTGACCGCGAGCTTCTGGGTGAGACCGGCGCCGAGCGAGTCGGTGCGGGCGACGATGACGCCGTTGTCGATGCCGAGCTCGAGGAACGCGTAGCGGACCGCGTTGAGCTTGGCGATGAAGTCCTCGTGCGGCACCGTGACCTTGCCGTCCTGGTGGCCGCACTGCTTCTCATCGGAGACCTGGTTCTCGATCTGGATCGCGCAGGCGCCGGCCTCGATCATCTTCTTGGCGAGGAGGTACGTCGCCTCGGGATTGCCGAAGCCGGCGTCGATGTCGGCGATGATCGGCACCACATGGGTCTCGTAGTTGTCGATCTGCGACTGGATGAACTCGATCGCGGTCTCGTCACCGCTCGCACGAGCCGCATCGAGCTGGGTGAACAGCAGGTCGAGCTCACGTGCGTCGGCCTGGCGGAGGAACGTGTAGAGCTCTTCGATCAGGGCGGGGACGGCCGTCTTCTCGTGCATCGACTGGTCGGGGAGCGGGCCGAACTCGGAGCGCAGCGCCGCGACCATCCAGCCGGAGAGGTACAGGTAGCGCTTGTTCGTCGACTTCAGGTGCTTCTTGATCGAGATGAGCTTCTGCTGCCCGATGAAGCCGTGCCACACCCCGAGCGACTGGGTGTAGACAGAGGAGTCGGCGTCGTAGTCGTCCATGTCGCGGCGCATGATGTCGGCCGTGTACTGCGCGATCTTGAGTCCTGTCCGGAAGCGGTTCTGCGCCCGCATCCTCGCGACCGACTCCGGGTCGATGGCTCGCCATGCGGAGCCGTTCGCGTCCTTCAGCGTCTGGATCGCGTCGATGTCGTTCTCGTACTGGGTCATGTCAGGTCCTTCGTCGTCGGTGAGCGGTCAGTCGGTCTCGGTGAGGTACCGGGAGTAGGCGCCGAGAGTGAGGAAAGCGGGGAACTCCTCGCGCAGCGCCACCTCGCGGAAGATCTCCGCTGCATCCTCGAAACGGTCACCCGCGGAACGGGTGGCCTGGGCGAGCACCTCGCGGATGAGGCCTTCGACGTACTCGGGTGTGATCGCCGTGCCGTCTTCGGTCGTCCGGTCCTGGTGGATCCACTGCCACACCTGCGAGCGGCTGATCTCGGCGGTCGCGGCATCCTCCATGAGGTTGTCGATGGCCACGGCTCCCAGGCCCCGCAGCCAGGCCTCCAGGTAGCGGATCGCCACCGACACGTTGTCGCGCACGCCCCGTGCCGTGATCGGACGCCCGATGTGCAGATCGAGCAGATCGGATGCCGTCACGTGCACGTCGTCGCGCTGACGATCGACCTGGTTCGGCCGCTCGCCGAGCACGGCGTCGAACTCCGCCTGCGCGGTGGGGATCAGATCGGGGTGGGCCACCCAGGTGCCGTCGAAGCCGTCGCCGGCCTCGCGCTTCTTGTCGGCGGAGACCTTCTCGATCGCCCGCGCGGTCACCTCAGGGTCGCGCCGGTTCGGGATGAATGCGCTCATGCCGCCGATCGCGTAGGCGCCCCGCTTGTGGCAGGTCTGCACGAGCAGATCGGTGTAGGCCCGCATGAACGGCACGGTCATCGTGACCTCGCTGCGGTCGGGCAGCACGAAGCGTGCGCCGCGACCGCGGTAGTTCTTGATGATCGAGAAGATGTAGTCCCAGCGCCCGGCGTTCAGGCCCGCGCAGTGGTCGCGCAGCTCGTAGAGGATCTCGTCCATCTCGAAGGCCGCAGGCAGGGTCTCGATCAGGACAGTCGCGCGGATCGTGCCGTGGGGGATGCCGACGTACTCCTCGGCGAACGAGAACACGTCGTCCCACAGTTTCGCCTCCTCGCTCGACTCGAGCTTGGCGATGTAGAAGTAGGGTCCGCGACCCGCGTCGATCAGCGCCTGAGCGTTGTGCAGGAAGTAGAGGCCGAAGTCGACCAGAGAACCGGATGCCGACATCCGCCGGCCCGCGCGATCGGTGAAGTCGATGTGCTTCTCGGGCAGGTGCCATCCGCGAGGACGCATCACGATCGTGGGGGTGCGCTCGGCGGTGACGCGGTACTCCTTGCCAGGACCCGTCTCGGATGCGGGGGCGGTGTAGGACAGCTCGCCGCGGATCGCATCCCTGAGCGACAGCTGTCCCTCGATCACGTTCTGCCACGTGGGGCTCGTCGCGTCCTCCTGATCGGCGAGCCAGACCTTCGCACCGGAGTTCAGGGCGTTGATGGTCATCTTCGGGTCCGTGGGGCCGGTGATCTCGACGCGGCGGTCCTCGAGGCCGGGGCCCGCGCCGGCCACACGCCAGTCGCGATCCTCGCGGATGTGCGCGGTGTCGTCGCGGAACCGGGGGTCGTGCCCGTTGCCGATCTCGAAGCGGCGACGCATCCGGTCGGCGAGGCGGTCGTGGCGACGTCCGCCGAATCGGTGGTGCAGCTCGGTGAGGAACGCGAGGGCCTCGGGCGTGAGGACCTCGTCGTAGCGTTCGCGGATCGGGCCCGTGACTGCGATCGCCGGCCCCTGCTGCGCCGTCTGGATCGGTGCGGTGATGGTGGGAGTGCTCATGATCAGAAGTCCTTTCTTCGGTCGATCCGGCCTCGACGCCGGGTGGCTTGAACACCACTCTGGGTGAACTTCCGCACCTCGACCGACCAAACGGCGTGTGAAGATTGATCAAAATTCTGTTTCTGTGACAGAATCACGGCCATGACCGCTTCCTTCGTCGAAGAAGACGCCGACGCCCTCACGATCGGCCGCCGCATCCGTCAGTTGCGCACGTCTCGCGGCATGACCCTCGACGCCCTCGCGGCGGCGGTGGATCGCGCCCCGAGCCAGATGTCGATGATCGAAACCGGCAAACGCGAGCCCAAGCTCACGCAGCTGCAGGCGATCGCCCGCGCCCTGGGCGTGTCGATCGACGCGCTGCTGGAGGGCGAGCCTCTCGACGAGCGCAGCGCGATCGAGATCGCGCTCGAGCGTGCGATGAAGGGGCAGACGTTCCAGTCCCTCGGCATCGAGCCGTTCCGCATCGCGAAGAGCCTCCCGACGGACGCCCTGAAGGCTCTGCTCGCCCTGCACGGCGAGATCGACCGGCTCAAGGACGAACGTGCCGCCACGCCGGAAGAGGCGAGGCGGGCGAATGTGGAGCTCCGGCACCTCATGCGCCGGCAGGACAACCACTTCGCAGATCTCGAGGCCAAGGCATCCGAGATCCTCACCGCGGTCGGGCACTCGGGCGGACCACTGACCCAGCGCGCGGCATCCGAGATCGCCGCCTATCTCGGTTTCACGCTGCACTACGCGCCCGACCTCCCGCAGACCACGCGCAGCGTCGCGGATCTCGCGAACGGGCGTCTCTATCTCTCCAGCCAGGTGCAGGCCAAGGGCGATGCGCGCACCTCGGTGCTGCAGGCGCTGTCGAGCCGGATGCTGGGTCACTCCGAACCGCGCAGTTATGCCGAGTTCCTGCGCCAGCGCGTCGAGACGAACTATCTGACCGGAGCGCTCCTGATCCCCGAGGATCACGTCGTGCCTATGCTGAAAGAGGCGAAGAGCCGCCGGGCGATCTCGATCGAGGATCTCCGCGACGCCTATTCCGTGTCGTACGAGACGGCCGCGCATCGCTTCACGAACCTCGCGACCCGGCACCTCGACATCCCGGTGCACTTCCTCAAGGTGCACGAGTCGGGCACGATCACCAAGGCCTACGAGAACGACGACGTCAACTTCCCGACCGACAGGCTCGGCGCGATCGAGGGGCAGATGTGCTGCCGTCGATGGACGAGTCGCGTCGTGTTCGACGAGGACGACCGCTTCAATCCCTACTACCAGTACACCGACACCGGCAACGGCACGTACTGGTGCACGGCCCGAGTGGAGGCGTCGAGCGAAGGGCTGCACTCGGTCAGCGTGGGCGTGCGCTTCGACGACACGAAGTGGTTCGTCGGTCGCGACACCCCGCATCGCGGAGTGTCGAAGCACTCGGTCGAGGTGTGCTGCCGACGGGCTCCGGCCGACCTGGAGGAGCGGTGGCGCGAGAACTCCTGGCCGAACGTGAAGACCCCTCGAACCCTGCTGGCGACTCTTCCTACCGGCGCCTTCCCTGGCGTCGACACCACCGACGTGTACGAGTTCCTCGAGGCGCACGCCCCGGTGTGAGCGCCGTCTCCTCGGGCGCGTTCCGGTCGCAGAAGATCCCGGTATCGCCGCCGAATACCGGGACTTTCTGCGACGGGAACATCGAGAGCCGGCTCAGGCGCCGATGCCGGCGAGCACGATGTCGAGACCGCGTTCGAAGGCGGCGTCGACATCGCCGCCCTGACGGAAACCGCCGTTCTGCTCCATGGTGCTGAAGCCGTACGCCCACGCCGTGAGCGTGCGTGCGGCCGAGAGCGGGTCTTCGGGGGAGAGTCGTGTGACCGCGGCGAGCAGGGTGGCCATGAGCGGTGCGACGAGCTCCGGCGAAGGGCCCGCGAGCGGGGCAGGCGCGCAGAACAGCAGAGTGGTGACCTTCGGCGAGCGGGAAGATATGCCGCGCAGGGCGCGGGCGGTCCCGGCGAGCAGTTCGCGGGGGTCGTCGACCCGCCGGGAGAGCTCGGCGATCTCTTCGCCGAGCTCGCGGGCGACGTCGTCAGCGGCGAGCCGCAGCAGCTCATGACGGTTGGAGGCGCGCTTGTAGAGGCTCGGTGCGCGCACCCCGACCGCGGCTGCGACGGCGCTCATCGTCACGGCATCCACTCCGTCCTTTTCCGCGATGGAGCGGACGGCGGTCACGAGCGTCTCGGCGCTGACTCTCTGCGGGGCGGGCATGACTCCAGCATATGGCTATTGACTGTAGCCATCAAGGCTATGTATCGTAGCCAACATGACAGCTCAGATCCTCCGCATCGGCGACGACATCATCGCCATCCACGCGATCGTGACCGATGAGGGCGTGACTCTCATCGACGCCGGACTCTCCGGCGACCTCGGCATCCTCCGCAAGGCCCTCGCAACGGTCGGGCGCGACATCGCCGACATCCGCGGTGTCGTCCTGACCCACGGAGACGACGATCACATCGGCATCGCCGAAGAGCTTCGTTCGCGCCACGGCATTCCGGTGCATGTGCTCGAACCCGATGCAGATCTGGCCACGGGCGCGGTTCCTGCACGAGGGGTGAAGCCCGACGCCTGGCGTCTCGGCCCGTCGCTCGGCTTCATCTGGAAGGGACTGCGCCGAGGAGCGCTGCGCAAGACGCATCCGAAGGTGGTCACCGCGATGGCCGACGGCGACGTCCTCGATCTGCCCGGTCGCCCTGAGATCATCTCGATCCCCGGCCACACGAAGGGGTCCGCGGCCATCAGGGTCGCCGAGGTCGAGGCGCTCTTCCTCGGAGACGCCATCACCACCCGTCACGTGCTCACCGGTGCAGCGGGGGCACGCCTCGCGCCGTTCAGTGACGATGCGCCGCAGACCAGGCGAAGCCTCGAGACACTGCGCGACCTGCCCGAGTCGCGGATCTTCCCCGGTCACGGCCCGGAGTACCGCGGCACCGTGGCCGCGCTGCTCGAGGAGCTCGACAGGCGTGGGTGAACTCCCCTCGGCCCGGGGGAGCACGACTCAGTCTCTGGCGGTCTGCAGCAGCGTCCACACCTCGGCACGGGCGGGGAACGAGGCCAAGTCCATTCCCAGCAGCCCGCCGGCCTGAGCGATCCGCGAGCGCAGGGTGTGCCGATGCACACCGAGCGCGGCAGCGGCGGACTCGGCCTTGGCATCGTGTTCGAGCCACGTGCGAAGCGACTTCTCGAGGTATCCGGTGTGCCGCTGATCGTGCGCACGCAGCGGAGCGAGTCTCGACTCGGCCACGACGCGCGCCTCGTCGGTCGCGAGAGCGCTGAGGATGCTCGAGCCCACCGAATCCGCGTAGCGGACGGCCGCGGGGTTCCCCTGCTGCCGCAGCGCGGTGAGGGCCTGCGCGTGTGCGCGGGAGAAGGCGTCGTACGGCTCCGGTGCGGAGATGCCGATGCGGATGCCGAAACGCGCGGCGACTTCGTCGAACAGCGCCTCGTCGCCGGCCGACACGCAGATCACCACGCCATCGTCGGTCTCCGCCACGAAGGACGCTGTGCCGTGCTCGGAGCGCCGGCGCTCCCACCAGTCGACGAGGGGCCCCGCGGGCGCATCGGCGGCCACCGCCACCACCACCGGGGCGGCAGGGATGCTGCCGAGCACCCGCCGGGCTAGGGAGGGATCGTCATCTCGCAGCGATCCGAGCAGCTGCGTGTGCAGACGCCGACGGCTCCGCGCGAGCTGTTCGCTCTGCTCGAGCGCGAGGCCGGCCATCGCGATCACCGAGGTGACCACGGTGCGGGCCTCGGGGTCGAGGGCGTCGAGCGCGAGCGCGATCACCCCGCGCAGGTGGCCCCCGCGCCCCACGGTGAACAGCATGAAGGTCTGAGTGCCGATCGTGAGGGCCTGCCCGGCCTCGAGGCCCCGGGTGAGCACCTCCATCACGCGCTCGCCGAGGAGAGCGAGGGTCTCGAGGTCGAGGCCGTCGCGCGGGTGAGCGAACCGCAGAGCGCCGGCGGCGTCGTACATGCCCGTCCAGGCGTCGAGCCTGCGACCCAACTCTGAGATCGTCGCGTCGAGCCCGTGCGGACGGAGAGCGGCCAGGGCGAGAGCGCGCTGCGTGTCGAGGGCCCAGGAGCGGCGAGCGTAGGCCTGCGCCGCGATCGCCTCGGAGTGTGCCCGCGCGACCGCGATGAAGGGCGTGCGGTACGGCACTTCGAACAGCGGCATCGCGTGTGCGTCGCACGCTGCGAGGAGCTCATCGGGGATTCCGGAGCGGTGCACCTCGGTGCCGAAGCCGAGGCCGAGCACGCCTCGATCCGACAGTCGGCGCACGTACACGTCGATCTCGGTGTCGACGTCGAACTGCGTGCCGGTGGTCAGCAGCGCCAGGTCTTCGGAGAGGAACGGCGTCGGGTCGGCCAGATCCGAACTGTGCACCCAGCGCAGTTCACGATCGAGGGCGCCCGATGGCAGGGCCTGCTCATCGGAGACGAGCGTCAGGTCGAGATCGCGCCGGTGCAGCAGAGCGCGCAGCGTGGGGTGATCGGTGTCAGGCATGTATTCCTTGGTTGTACACATCGGTGAATCTCTGATCAAGATTGTACAGAGCGGCGAATGCGTGGAGGAAGTGCTGCGGCATACGCTCGCGGACATGGCACTCCTCGACACCGCAGCTGTTGCAGTTCCCCTCGGCGGACCCGACCTCCCGCAGGAGCGTCGTCTCGTGACCGAGCTCCCCGGCCCCCGTTCGGCCGAGATCCTCGCCCGCAAGGCGGATGCGGTCGCCGCCGGCGTCGGTCACACCGTCCCCGTCGCAGCCGTCGCCGCCGGCGGCGGAGTCGTCGTCGACGCCGACGGCAACTCGCTGATCGATCTCGGGTCGGGCATCGCGGTAACCACGGTCGGCAACGCGCACCCGAAGGTCGCGGCCGCCGTCGCCGCTCAGGCAGCGCAGTTCACGCACACCTGCTTCATGATCTCGCCGTACGAGTCGTACATCGAGGTCGCCGAGGCCCTCAACCGCATCACCCCCGGCGACTTCGCCAAGAAGAGCGCGCTGTTCAACTCCGGCGCTGAGGCGGTCGAGAACGCGATCAAGATCGCCCGCAAGCACACCGGCCGCCAGGCCGTCGTGGCCTTCGACCACGGCTACCACGGCCGCACGAACCTCACCATGGCGCTGACCGCCAAGGCGATGCCCTACAAGAGCGGGTTCGGCCCGTTCGCACCCGAGGTGTACCGCGCCACCGCGTCGTACCCCTTCCGCGACGGACTCACGGGAGCTGAGGCTGCGGCCCGCGCGATCCTCCAGCTCGAGAAGCAGATCGGCGCCGACAACCTCGCCGCCGTCATCATCGAGCCGATTCAGGGCGAGGGCGGCTTCATCGTCCCCGCCGACGGATTCCTCCCCGCGATCGTCGACTGGTGCCGCGCCAACGGCGTCGTCTTCATCGCCGACGAGGTCCAGACCGGATTCGCCCGCACCGGTGCGATGTTCGCCAGCGAGATCTTCGGCATCGAGCCCGACCTGATCACGACAGCCAAGGGCATCGCGGGCGGTCTTCCGCTGGCCGCGGTCACCGGCCGCGCCGAGATCATGGACGCCTCGCACTCCGGTGGTCTCGGCGGCACCTACGGAGGCAACCCGATCGCCTGCGCCGCGGCGCTCGCCGCGATCGATGTGTTCGAGAACGACGGGATGATCGAGCGCGCCCGCGAGCTCGGCGAGATCCTCAAGACCCGTCTCGCGGCGATCCAGCAGAGCGACGCCCGCATCGGCGACATCCGCGGCCACGGCGCGATGATCGCGGCCGAGTTCGTGGACCCCGAGACAAAGGCTCCGGATGCCGCGCTCACCGCGGCCGTCGCCAAGGCGTGCATCGCGCAGGGCGTGATCGTCCTCACGTGCGGCACCTACGGCAACGTCATTCGCTTCCTGCCTCCGCTGTCGATCGGCGACGACCTCCTGAACGAGGGCGTCGACGTCGTCGCAGCGGCACTTTCGGCACTCTGAGCCGATATCAAGACGTCCGGCCGCGACTCGTGTCGGGGGATTTCGAGTCGCGGCCGGCACATTCTCTTCACGACAAAGGAGTTGCACGATGACTGAGATCACTCGCGACGTACTGATCATCGGCGCCGGTGCCGCAGGCACCACGGCCGCCAACGACCTGCGCAGAGCCGGCCTGTCGGTCGCCGTGCTGGAAGCCAGAGACCGCGTCGGCGGACGCCTGTGGACCGACGTCATCGACGGCGCCATGCTCGAGATCGGCGGACAGTGGGTGTCTCCCGACCAGGACGCGCTCAAGGACACGATCGAGGAGCTGGGTCTCGAGACGTACAGCCGCTATCGGGACGGCGACAGCGTCTACCTGGACCCCGATGGGCAGACCCACCGCTTCACCGGTGAGATGTTCCCCGTGTCCGCCGAGACCGAGAAGGTCATCGCCGAGATCACTTCGCTGCTCGACGCGATGGTCGCAGAGATCGACCCCGACCAGCCGTGGGCGCACCCGAGAGCCCAGGAGTGGGACACGATCACGTGGGACGCGTGGCTGCGCCAGCAGACCGACGACGACGAGGCCGTCCGCAACCTCGCCTTCGCCACGGGCTCCGCCATGCTCACCAAGCCGACGCACGCGTTCTCCTTGCTGCAGTCGCTGCTGATGGCGGCATCCGCCGGTTCCTATTCGAACCTCGTCGACGCCGATTTCATCCTCGACAAGCGCGTCGTCGGGGGTCTGCAGCAGGTCCCGGTGCTGCTCGCCGAGCGTCTCGGCGACGACGTCTTCCTGAACCAGCCGGTGCGCACGCTCGAATGGTCCGACCCTTCGACAGGCTCAGGGACCCAGTTCGTGATTGCGACCACCGACGAGATGACCGTCAAGGCGCGATACGCGATCCTCGCGTTCGCGCCGGTGCTCTACAACCGCATCTCCTTCGTGCCCGCGCTCCCGCGCCGCCAGCACCAGATGCACCAGCACATCTCCATGGGCTTCGTGATCAAGGTCCATGCGGTCTACGAGCGGCCGTTCTGGCGTGAGAGCGGCCTGAGCGCGACCGCGTTCAGCCCGTACGAGCTCGTGCACGAGGCGTACGACAACACCAACCACGGCGACGACCGCGGCACCCTGGTCGGCTTCGTGTCCGACCAGAACGCCGACGACGTGTTCACCCTCACGGCCGAGGAGCGCAAGGAGCGCATCCTCGAGTCGCTGTCGCACTACTACGGTCCGGAGGCGAAGAACCCGGTCGTGTACTACGAGAGCGACTGGGGCACGGAGGAGTGGACCCGCGGCGCATACGCCGCCAGCTTCGACATGGGCGGTCTGCACCGCTACGGCGCCGATCTGCGCACGCCCGTCGGGCCGATCCACTTCGCCTGCAGCGACCTGGCCGGCGCCGGCTACCAGCACGTCGACGGCGCGATCCGCATGGGTCACCTCGCCGCATCGAACATCGTGGCCTCGAGCCGCGACGCAGGCTGATGGCCGGCGCGATCGTCGTCGGCTACACGGCGACGGATGCCGGCGCCGATGCCGCGGCCCTCGGCGCGCGGCTCGCGCGCAGCCTTGGGGCGGTGCTGCACCTGGTGATCGTGCTCCCCTCAGAGGGCACCCGCAGCGCCGCCGTGCCTCCGGAGCGCGCATACGAGGATCACATCCGCCGCCAGGCGAAGGAGTGGCTGGAGGATGCCGTCGTCCGGCTGCCGCAGGAACTGACCCGCACCGCGCATGTGCGCTTCGGCGACTCGTTCGCCGAGGGGCTGATCGCCGCCGGCGAGGAGTTCGACGCGCGATTGATCGTGATCGGCACGGCGAGCGGCAGCATCTTCGGCCGTCACCGTCTCGGAAGCGTGGCGTCCGAGCTGCTGCACTCCTCGACCATCCCCGTGGCCCTCGCACCCGCCGGCACCGCAGACCAGGATGACCACGTCCTGCCGCGAGTGACCGCCGCCGTCGGCAACCGAGCCGGTGCCGACAACCTCCTCGACGAGGCCGCCGCGATCGCGACCGAATCCCAGGTGGGGCTGCGTCTGGTGTCGCTCGTGCCGTTCGACGTGCCACCCGGTCTCGACACGGGCGCGATCCGCCTGGTCGGCGACCAGCACGCCCACGACGTGCTGACCGTGGCACAGGGCCTTCTGCCCGACGAACTGAAGGCCGAGGTCGAAGAGGCCCCTGGTGACACCGTCGAGGATGCGGTCGCGAATCTCTCGTGGCTCCCCGGCGAGGTCGTGCTCGTCGGCTCCAGCCGACTGGCGCAGCCGCGTCGTCTGTTCCTGGGCTCCACCGCAGCGAAGATGCTGCACGAACTGCCCGTACCCATGATCGTCGTCCCGCGCACCCGCGCCGAAGCAGGAGTCCGCTGATGAGCAGCTCGAACCGGGCGACGGAGCCCGCATCCGGTGTGACGACCGGCATCTCCCAGAAAGGACTGAGCGCAGGGGCGGTCGGCGTCGTCGGAGCAGTCGTCATCGGCGTCTCCACGATCGCCCCGGCCTACACGCTCACCGCGTCGCTCGGACCGACGGTCGCCGTCGTCGGCACGCAGGTGCCCGCGATCATGCTCGTCGGATTCATCCCGATGCTCCTGACCGCCTTCGGCTATCGCGAGCTCAACCGCATGATGCCGGACTCGGGCACCTCGTTCACCTGGGGAGTGCGGGCGTTCGGCCCGTGGATCGGCTGGATGACCGGATGGGGCCTCATCGCCGCCACCGTCATCGTGCTGTCGAATCTCGCCGGCATCGCCGTCGAGTTCCTCTTTCTGTTGATCGCCCAGGTCAGTGGCAACCCGGGGATCGCGGACCTCGCGTTCAACCCGTTCATCAACGTGTTCGTGTGCCTGCTCTTCATGCTCGGCGCGACGCTGGTGTCGTACCGCGACATGCAGACCACGCAGAAGTTCCAGTACGTCCTCGTCGGCTTCCAGGTGCTCGTGCTCATCGTCTTCGCGACGGTCGCGATCGTCAAGGCCGTCTCGGGCGACGCCCCCGAGCCCACCGCGTTCTCGTGGTCGTGGTTCAACCCGTTCGAAGTGCCGTCGTTCAGCGCCTTCGCCGCAGGGCTGTCGCTGTCGATCTTCATCTTCTGGGGCTGGGACGTCGTCCTCACCATGAACGAGGAGACCAAGGACCCGGCGAAGACCCCGGGCCGTGCCGCCATGGTCACGGTCGTGGTGGTCGTGGCCCTGTACCTGCTGCTCGCGATCGGCCTGATCATGTTCGCGGGCGTCGGCACAGGCGAGTACGGCCTCGCGAACGAGGACATCTCGGCGAACGTGTTCTTCGCGCTGTCGGATCCGATCCTCGGCCCGTTGGCGTTCCTCGTCTCGCTCGCCGTGCTGTCGAGTTCGGCGGCGTCGCTGCAGTCGACGGCCGTCGGCCCTGCCCGCACCCTGCTGGCGATGGGGCACTACGGCGCCCTGCCGAAGAAGTTCGCCAGGGTCAGCCCGCGATTCTTCACCCCCGGGTACTCGACGATCGTCTCTGCAGTGGTGGCATCCGTCTTCTACGCCGTGATGCGGCTGGTCAGCGAGAACGTCCTCACCGACACGATCCTGTCGCTGGGCATGATGATCTGCTTCTACTACGGCCTCACCGCCTTCGCGTGCGTGTGGTACTTCCGCAGGCAGTGGTTCGATTCGGCTCGCAGCTTCTTCTTCACCTTCCTGTTCCCGCTCGTCGGCGGCGCCATCCTCGCGGTGCTGTTCGTGACGACCCTCATCGACTCGATGGACCCTGCCTACGGCAGCGGGTCGAGCATCGGCGGCGTCGGCCTCGTGTTCGTGCTCGGCGTCGGCATCATCGGCGTCGGCATCGTGATCATGGTGTGGCAGGCGATCCGCCGACCCGCCTTCTTCCGCGGCGAGACGCTGGGCGCGGACGCCCCGCCCAGCCTGCGCCGTCGCTGACCCCCGCACGCACTCACAGAAAGAGAACCCATGAGCACTCAGACAGAGCAGGCTCTGCTCGACAGCATCCCCACCGGCCTCTTCATCGGCGGCGAGTGGGTCGACGGCGAGACCGGCGCGACCTTCGACGTGCAGGACCCGTCGACCGGAGCGGTCATCCGCACGATCGCCGATGCCACCCCGGCCGACGGCATCCGCGCCCTCGACGCCGCTGTCGCGGCACAGGAGTCGTGGGCGGCCACTGCGCCGCGGACGCGCAGCGACATCCTCCGCCGTGCCTTCGACCTCGTGCAGGAGCACAAGGAGGACATCGCGCTGCTGATGACCCTCGAGATGGGCAAGCCGCTCGCCGAAGCACGCGGCGAGGTCGGCTACGGCGGCGAGTTCCTGCGATGGTTCAGCGAGGAGGCCGTGCGCATCGCCGGTCGCTACGGCTTGAACCCCGAGGGCACCGGCCACATGGTCGTGTCGCAGCGCCCCGTGGGTCCGTCGTTCTTCGTGACGCCGTGGAACTTCCCGTTCGCGATGGCGACGCGCAAGATCGCCCCGGCTCTCGCCGCCGGCTGCACGGTCGTGATCAAGCCCCCGGCGCTCACGCCCCTCACCACGATGTACTTCACCTCGCTGCTGGAGAAGGCCGGTCTTCCGGCGGGCGTAGTGAACGTCGTGCAGACCTCGCGCTCGAGCGCGCTGTCTGCTCCGATCATCGCCGACCCCCGTCTGCGCAAGCTCTCGTTCACGGGTTCCACCGAGGTCGGCCGCAAGCTCATCGCGCAGGCCGCCGAGGGCGTGCTGCGCGTGTCGATGGAGCTGGGCGGCAACGCGCCGTTCGTCGTGTTCGAGGACGCCGATCTCGACAAGGCTGTCGAGGGCGCGCTCGCCGCCAAGTTCCGCAACATCGGCCAGGCCTGCACGGCGGCCAACCGCTTCATCGTGCACAAGGACATCGCGGCCGAGTTCGGGCGCAAAGTCACCGAGCGCGTCAACGCGATGAAGATCGGCCGCGGCACCGAGGACGGCGTCGCGATCGGCCCGCTCATCGATGCGGATGCCGTCGCCAAGGCCGCCGAGCTCGTCGGCGACGCCGTCGACCGCGGCGCCACTCTGCTCGCGGGTGGCAAGGCCCTCGAGGGCACGGGCACGTTCTACGAGCCGACCGTGCTCACCGACGTCGTCGCAGGCTCCGCCATCCTCCGCGAGGAGATCTTCGGCCCCGTGCTCGCGATCGCGACGTTCGAGGACGAGGATGAGGCCGTGCGCCTCGCCAACGACACCGAGTACGGACTGGTGTCGTACGTGTTCACCGAGAACCTGCAGCGCGGACAGCGGATGATCGACAAGCTCGAGACCGGCATGATGGGTCTCAACGTGGGCGTCGTGTCGAATGCAGCCGCCCCCTTCGGCGGCGTGAAGCAGTCCGGCGTGGGGCGCGAGGGCGGTCTCGAGGGCATCCACGAGTACCTGTCCACCAAGTACACGCTGATCCCGGTCAGCTGAGAGGACGAAGAAATGACCGACTACGCAGTCATCAACCCCGCCACCGGCGAGACCGTGGCCACCTACGACACCTTCACGGACGCGCAGATCGACGACGCCATCGCGCGCGCACACGCCGCGGCATCCGTCTGGGGAAGCACTCCCGTGGCCGAGCGGGCGGCCGTGATCCGCCGGATCGCCGAGGGCCACCGCGCTCGCCGCGACGAGTTCGCAGCGATCATCGTGCGCGAGATGGGCAAGCCGCTGGCCGCCGCCGTCGGCGAGGTCGACTTCGCAGCCGACATCATCGAGTTCTACGCCGACAACGCCGAGAAGATCAACGCCGACCAGCCGATCGACATTCTGGGGGAGGGCACCGCCGTGATCCGTCGCGCACCCCTCGGCGTGTTGTTCGGCATCATGCCGTGGAACTTCCCCGCGTACCAGGTCGCGCGCTTCACCGGTCCCAACCTGGTTCTCGGCAACACGATCATCCTCAAGCACGCTCCGCAGTGCCCCGAGTCGGCGGCGCTGCTCGAGGAGATCTACCGTGACGCGGGGTTGCCCGACGGCGGTTACGTCAACGTGTACGCCACGAACGAGCAGTCCGCGACGATCATCGCCGACCCGCGCGTGCAGGGCGTGTCGGTGACCGGTTCGGAGCGCGCGGGCGCCGCCGTCGCCGAGGTGGCCGGACGCAACCTGAAGAAGGTCGCGCTCGAGCTCGGCGGATCCGACCCGTTCATCCTGCTGTCCACCGACGATCTCGAGGCGACGGTGCAGGCGGCCGTCGACGCGCGTCTGGACAACAACGGCCAGTCGTGCAACGGTGCGAAGCGCTTCATCATCGCCGACGAGCTGTACGACGCCTTCGTGGAGAAGTTCACCGCGTCTCTCGCCGCCGTGACGGCGACCGACCCGACGCAGGAGGACACGGTGCTCGGCCCGCTCTCCTCGCTGGCCGCAGCGGAGAATCTGCAGAAGCAGATCGACACCGCGGTGTCGCAGGGCGCGACGCTGCTGACCGGCGGCACTCGGGAGGGAGCGTTCTTCGCCCCGACCGTGCTCGCCGACGTCACGGCAGACATGGACGTGTACCGCGAGGAGCTCTTCGGCCCCGCGGCGGTCGTCTACCGCGCCGCGGGCGAGGACGAGGCCGTGGCGATCGCCAACGACACTTCGTTCGGTCTCGGCTCCTATGTGTTCACGACCGACGCCGATCAGGCAGAGCGCGTCGCGAACAACATCGACGCGGGCATGGTCTACGTCAACGTGGTGCTCGCCGACAGCCCCGAACTGCCCTTCGGGGGTGTCAAGCGCAGCGGCACCTCACGTGAGATGGGGCTGCTGGCCGCAGACGAGTTCGTCAACAAGAAGCTGATCCGCGTCGCCTGATCGCGTACGGAGGGAGGGGACGGATGCCGCGGCATCCGTCCCCTCCTTCGTGTTCTGGGACGATCCCGACACACCACTTCCGGGGCCGACACGCCAGATCGGGGGACGAATTCCACGTTTCGTCCCCCGATCTGGCGTGTCGCCCCCCGGATCGTAACGAGACATGCTGGCTCAGTCGAGCAGGGCGCGCACCTCTGCCGCTTCGCCGTGGCGGCCGAGAGACTCAAGGACGGTGCCGAGCTCGAGCGCGGCGACCTCGCGCAGCGGCGGGAACTGCGCCGCCCGATCGAGCGCCGCGCGGTACACGGGCACTGCGTCGGCTTCGCGCTCGCTGCCGCTGAGGAGCCTTGCGGCGTACAGCTCGGAACCCCCCGCGGATCCCTCGTCGCCGAGAGCGGAGAAGCCGTCGGCCGCGGTGAGCGCCGCAGCGACCGCCTCGTCGATACGACCGAGTGCGCCCAGTGCACGTCCGCGTGAGTCGGTGACGTCGGCGAGCAACCAGCCGGCGTCGTGCTGCTGGGCGAGAGCGGCGACCTCGTCGAACAGGGCGAAGGCGCGTTCGTCGCCCTGCCCGCCATAGGCCTGGCCGAGGTTGTGCAGCACGTCTGCGAGAGTGCCGACGGCTTCAGGGTCCTTGCGCACGGCGTCAGCGGCGGACTCGAGCATCTCGATCGCGTCCTCGTGCTCGTCGAACCGGGCGAGGATCTTCGCACGCTCGAGCAGCGCCAGCGCCTGATCGGCGTGCTGCTCGGCCTCCCCGAAGAGCTCGGCCGCGTAGCCGTAGGCGCCCACCGCCTGCCCGAACTCGCCCGACGCGGTCAGCGCCCGAGCGAGCATCGAGGCGGTCATGGCGCGGGAACCCGCGGGTACCTCCGACTGCTCCTCCTGGTCGAGCACCGTGCCGAACAGCTCTGCGGCCTCCTCGGCGTCGCCTGCAGCCAGCATGCCTCGAGCGAGACGGAAGTTCACCGCCGTGGCGTCATCGCCGTCCTGTTCCGCGAACCGCGCGGCCACGCGGTAGCGGGCTACGGCCTGCTCGGGATCGCCCGCGTCCTCCCAGAGCGCACCGGCGAGCAGATGCGTCGAGGCGAGGGCCGACGTGGCGCCGAGCCCGGCCAGCAGGCGGCAGGCCTCGTCGGCGTCGGTCGCACCTTCGGCGAATCGATCGCCACCTCCGCGCACTCGTGCGCGCATGGAGAGAGCCCGTGCGCGGTGGCCAGTGCTGAGGTCGTCCTGCTCGATGAAGCGGTCGAGCAGAGCGGATGCCGCATCGACGTCGCCTGCGCTGAGCAGTGAGGACAGCGCGACGAGGGTCGTGGTGTTCACGAGGCGCGCGTCGGCGGCCTCAGTGAAGTGCCGAGCGGCGTGCTCGACGAGATCCAGCGCCGCACCCGGCTCGTCGGCCATGAGGTGCAGCGAGGCGCGGCTGAGGGCGAGATCGCCGCGAGACCACGCGGGCAGGGAGTCGGATGCCGTGAGCTCCTGTTCGAGCATCTCCGCCGCCTCCGGTGTGTTCAGCCCGAAAGTGGCCAGACCCAGTCGCGACTCGAGGTCGGCCTGGGCCTCGAGCCCGGCCTCGCGGAGCGCTCCGATGCGAGCCGGCAGCAGCTCCGCAGCCTCCTCGGCACGGTCCAGGGCGACGAGGATGCCGATGCGCATGGACTGCAGTTGCGCCCGCTTCGCCGGATCGTCGACCTCGAGGGCGCGGGGGAGGGCCGCGAGAGTCTCCTTCTCCGCGCCGTACTGCGCCAGATCGCTCGCCCGCTGGAACCAGCCGTCGGCGTCGAGCGGCACGGATGCCGCCGGCGCGGCCACGAACGCGTCGGAGCGGATCGGCACGTCGTACTGCTCCGACGCCAGAGCGCGCATGCGCTCGAGCGATCGGGCATGGCCGGAGGTCCCGTCGCGCTCGTCGAAGGCCGCGCCGATGCGTTCGGCGGCATCCCAGCACGCGCCGGCGAGGTCCTCGGCGCTCCACGGCCCGTCATGCTCGCCGAACAGAGACATCAGGTCGGCGGCATCGGCACCACGCACCGGGGTGCTGCCGTGCCCGGTGGCCGTCACGCGGTCGAGGGCGACCGCGAAAGCGGACAACGCCGCGAAATGCGCGTCGACGTTGAGACCGTCGTGGGCGAGCCAGGAGATGTGGCGCTCGATGAGGGCGAGCGCGCGCGCCTCGTTGCCGGTCAGCGCGGTGAACACGATGTTGTTCGCGACGATGCGCAGATTGTCGGGATTGTCCTTGGCGAGTCGGTAGCTGCGCAGGTGGGCGCTCTTCGCCTCATCGAAGCGTCCGGCCCGCAGATACGGCAGCAGCACGCGGGAGAGGGCGTGCTCCGGCTCTTCACCGCAGGAGAAGCCGCCCTCGATCATCTCCTCGACGAGACGGATGGCGTCGGCATCCCGGTCGGTGTCCGCGAAGAATCCCGCGAACTGACTGCGGCCGCACGCGTCGCAGTGACTGTGCTCGTCGCGAGGGGTGGCCTCCAGCTGCACACGCAGCGCTTCGGCGTCGTCGATGCGTCCGGCATCCCAGGCGTCCTCGAAGCGCGCCGTGAGCACGCCGCTGAGTCCGAGCCCCGCCGCCCGGTAGTGCGACTCCATATCGTCGAGGACCGCCGAGATCTGCTCACCCGAGAACGCGGGAGAGGAGCGCAGGGCGGAGGCCATCCACTTGAACTGCCACATCAGATCGGCGCCGCCGTTGTCGAGGTCGGCGGGAAAGCGCTGCGGGTCGGCGTCGTGATGCGCGAGGCACCACGCGAACGAGTTCAGCATCACGTCTGTCGCGCCGCCCATGTTGGCCGAGGCGGTCTGGCGCATGCGCGCCTGGTACTCGAGCTGCTCGTCGCCGATCTCGAGCGCCAAGGCGACGGCCTCGGCGACGAGCGCCTGCTCCGCGGGGCCCCACGGGGTGCGATCGATCTCTTCGAGCAGCTGCGGGAAGCGCTTCTTCGGTCGTGCCATCACGGGCCTTTCAGAGTGTGTCGAAGGGAACGGCGTCCCCTTCGATGCCGGCGGAGAGCGAGACGAGGTCGGTGAGCGCGCTGGTCATCAGCGCACGATCGGCGTCGCTCAGCGGGTGATGTCCCGCGAGCAGCGACTGGATGTAGAGCAACTGCACCGTCCGCGCGAAGACGGCGTCGTCCTGGACGCGCACGAGTGCGCGCACGACTCTGTTCGACCAGTTCAGGCAGAGCCGCGCACGGAGATCGTCGTCTCGCGCTGCGGACAGGGAGCTGTCGATGCGATCGAGCACGCCGCCCCATAGCGAGCCGGTCACACCCCGGGTACGACGCCGGTCGATCGTGCGCAGCACTTCGGGATCGGCCACATAGAGACCCGCGAGGTCGGGGCGATCGATCGAGCGGACGACCACCGTGCAGCCCGATGCCGCGAGCACGTCGCCGGCGCGGGATTCGAGCGCCACCGCGGCGTCGCGGTCGTCGAGCGGCGGGGGATCGAGCCGGTCGAGCTCTCCCGTGACGTCGACCTGTTCGACCGTCACCTCGGGATGGAGTTCGGGCAGCATGCGGATGAGGTCGGCGTCGTAGAGATAGCCGCCGTTGACCAGGATCTCGGATGCCGGGGAGATGCCGGCGACCTGACGGAACTCGTCGACGGTCGCGGCGAAGCGCACGTGCGGATAGCGTTCGACGAGCTCGCCGACCCGCATCGTCCCGTGCGTGGTCTCGAGGGTCAGCCAGCGCGTGATGAACCGCGCGAGCTCCTCGTCATGCCGAACGAGCGATTTCAAGCCCACCTCGTGGATCGCGACGAACTGCGCGAGCCGGTGGGGCTCGGTGAGACCGAGCTCGAGCACCCAGCGCCGGATGCCGGCTCCCAGCTGCTCGCGGACGCGCTCGAGCGCTGCGTCCTCCACCAGCGATTCGCGGCTCGCCGTCGGTGCGAGACCCGTCGAGTCGATCACGGCGCGAACGAAGAACGCCCACTCCGGCAGCACGTCGTCGACGCGCTCCGAGAGCAGCATGCGCCCCAGATACATGCGCGTGGCCTGACGGGCGCCGGGCGGGGGAGCGAAGGGCAGCACATAGGCGACTCCGCGTGTTCCCGTGGCCGGCTCAGACAGCTCGATCACATCGAGCGGGCCGGCCCCGAGCAGTTCGCGTCCGTACTGTGCGACCTCGTCGGGGTCGGCTCCGAGGAACGGTGCGGGGTGAGTGACGTCGACCGCGCCGCCCGGCGCGTCGATCGTCACACTCACGGGCAGGAACTCGCCGAACGTCGTGGCGAGCTCGCGCACGGCGGCGGGGCGCAGCAGGTCGTCGGCATCGAAACGCGGCACGAGGTGCACGCTGGTGCCGATCGGCAGCTCCTCGTCGAGCTCGACCACCTGGAACGTGCCGTCGGCACTGCCTGTCCACTCCACCGCAGCACCGCCGCGGGCGCTGCGGGAGCGGATGACGATCGTGTCGGCGACCATGAAGCAGCTGAGCAGGCCGATGCCGAACTGTCCGAGGTAGTCGCTGCGCGGCATGTCGAAGATGTCTCGTTTCGACGACCGCCCGACCGTGGCGAGCAGGTCGGCGACCTCTGCGGCGGTCAGGCCGACGCCGTCATCGCGCAGCACGAACTCGCCTGAGGCGTCGCTGAGAGGGGTGATCGTGATCCGGCCACCGGCGCCGTCGACCTCGCGTCTCGCCGTGATGGCGTCGCGGGCATTCTGCAGGAGCTCGCGCAGGTATACCCGCGGACTCGAGTAGATGTGCCGGCTGAGCAGGTCGACCACGCCGCGCAGGTCGACCTGGAACTGCTGCACCTCAGCGCTCACGTGCGCTCCCTCCCGGCTTTCGCCCGCCCCCGAGCCTAACAACTGCGCATTTCGATCCCCTGGTTCGAGAGCGTCCCGCAGATGCCGTATGCTGGTGGAGCAGTTGTTGTCTGCAATCTTTCGCTGTGCCCCGGTTCGACAGATCCGGGTTCGGGGAACGGGAGCAGACGACCAACCCGAGGTCATCTGGCCTCTAGGGCGGTAGCTCAATTGGCAGAGCAGCGGTCTCCAAAACCGCAGGTTGCAGGTTCGATTCCTGTCCGCCCTGCGCGTCAGCGCATCGCTGGCACACGAAAGGTACATTCAGGATGGATCAGGAAGAACCGCGTGGCGAGGTCGTCGCGACCGGTGCCACCCGAGAGAAGAAGCGCAACTTCTTCGCCCGGTTCTTCGGAGGCATCGCACTGTTCCTCCGCCAGGTCATCGCTGAGCTTCGCAAGGTCGTCACTCCGACCCGCAAGGAGCTGATCAAGTTCACCGCGGTGGTCCTCGTCTTCGTCCTGATCGTGATGGGCATCGTCTACGGACTTGACACCCTGTTCGCGTGGCTGACGCACGTGGTGTTCGGGGTTCCGGGCACCTGATGCCACCGCGGCCCCGGCCGCACACATGGAGAAGAAAAACGTGTCTGAACGCTATTCCGACGACGCCGACTGGGCGACCGCTGCAGAGCAGTCCAGCGAGGAGGACGAGGCCCAGGAGGGCAACGTGCTCGCCGCAGAGGAGTTCTCGGTCACCTCGGCAGAGCACGTCGCGATCCACATCGAGGATGAGGATGCCGACGAGGATGGCGCAGACGACGACATCGACATCGACGACCCGGAGGCGGACGCGATCGTGAACGACGCTCTCAACCTGGACGAAGCGGCTGAGTCTGAGGCTGCCGCTGAAGTCCTCAATGATTCTGTGGCTGAGGAAGCGGCAGACTTCGAGGCGGCTGCCGCTTCGCAGGTCGCCCCCTACGACGGCCCCGACGTGAACGGTGACGAGGACGAGCCCGTGCTCGATCCCGCCGAGGTCGCGGAGATCGCTGCGGCGGCCGACGTGGTCGACGAGGTCGAGGCCTCTGTCGACGCCGCAGACGCCGCTGAGCCCGACGACGACGCCGAGGAAGATCCCTACGAGGCCTTCCGCGCCGATCTGCGCATGCTGCCGGGCAAGTGGTACGTCATCCACTCGTACGCCGGCTTCGAGCGCAAGGTGAAGGCGAACATCGAGCAGCGCAAGTCGACGCTCGAGGTCGAGGACGAGATCTACCAGATCGAGGTCCCGATGGAGGACGTCGTCGAGATCAAGAACGGCCAGCGCAAGATGGTCAACCGCGTGCGCATCCCCGGCTACGTGCTGGTGCGCATGGAGCTCAACGAAGACACCTGGTCTGTCGTGCGTCACACGCCCGGTGTCACCGGCTTCGTGGGCAACGCTCACAACCCGACGCCGCTGCGTTTCGAAGAGGCCTTCAACATGCTGAAGGCGCTCGTCGAGGTCAAGGACGTCCCGACCGCCAAGAACATCGCAGCCAAGGGCGGCGTCGCCGTCGCCCGCCCGCTGCCCGCCGAGGTCGACTTCGAGATCGGTGAGACCATCACGATCAAGGAGGGCTCGTTCGCAGGCCTTCCCGGCTCGATCAGCGAGATCAAGCCCGAGAGCGGCAAGCTCACGGTCCTCGTCTCGCTCTTCGAGCGCGAGACCCCGGTCGAGCTGTCGTTCGACCAGGTCACCAAGATGATCTGACATCACGTCTCACGAGAACGGCCGCCCCTCCGGGGGCGGCCGTTCTCGCGTATGCGGCGCGCCCCTCCGGGATCACCTGCACTATCCGGGATCACCTGCACGACCTTTCCGGCTGCTCGGTCGTGCAACTGTGCCCGAATCGTGCAAGTGGTCGCGCGCGCGGGCGGCAGGTCGAGCGAAGGATGCAGGATCAGGTAGACTTGTCTGGTTTGTGCGCGCCCTCGGCGTGCGCGGACGACCGCGGTCCGGAGAAGCCGGGCCCGCGGGAGAGCGGATGCAATCGGCATCTGTTCGATGAAAGGAAGAGGAAATGGCACCCAAGAAGAAGGTGACCGGCCTGATCAAGCTTCAGATCAACGCCGGTGCAGCCAACCCGGCGCCCCCGATCGGCCCTGCGCTCGGTCAGCACGGCGTCAACATCATGGAGTTCTGCAAGGCGTACAACGCCGCGACCGAGTCGCAGCGCGGCAACGTCATCCCCGTCGAGATCACCGTCTACGAGGACCGCAGCTTCACGTTCGTCCTGAAGACCCCGCCGGCGGCGGAGCTCATCAAGAAGGCCGCAGGCGTCCCCAAGGGCTCCGCGACCCCGCACACCGTCAAGGTCGCGAAGATCACCAAGGACCAGGTCCGTCAGATCGCAGAGACCAAGCAGGCCGACCTGAACGCGAACGACATCGAGGCCGCCTCGAAGATCATCGCCGGCACCGCCCGTTCCATGGGCATCACGGTCGAGGGCTGAGGAGAATAATCATGGCTACGAAGTCCAAGGCTTACAAGGCTGCCGCCGAGAAGATCGAGGCAGACCGTTTCTACACTCCCGCTGAGGCTGTCGCCCTGGCGAAGGAGACCGGCTCGGCGAAGTTCGACTCGACCGTCGAGGTCGCGCTGAAGCTCGCCGTCGATCCCCGCAAGGCAGACCAGATGGTGCGCGGCACCGTCATCCTGCCCCACGGCACCGGCAAGACCGCTCGCGTCATCGTGTTCGCCACCGGCCCCGCGGCCGAGGCTGCGATCGCCGCGGGCGCCGACGAGGTCGGCGGCGCCGAGCTCATCGAGAAGGTCGCCGAGCTCATCGAGAAGGTCGCCGGCGGCTGGACCGCGTTCGACGCGGCCGTCTCCACCCCGGAGCTCATGGGCCAGGTCGGTCGTCTCGGAAAGGTCCTGGGTCCGCGTGGACTCATGCCGAACCCGAAGACCGGCACCGTGACCCCCAACACGGCCAAGGCCGTCGAGGAGATCAAGGGCGGCAAGATCGAGTTCCGCGTCGACAAGCACGCCAACGTGCACTTCGTCGTCGGCAAGGCATCCTTCACCACCGAGCAGCTGAACGAGAACATCGACGCAGCTCTCGAGGAGATCGTCCGCCTCAAGCCGTCGAGCTCGAAGGGCCGTTACATCCAGAAGGGCGCCGTGTCGACCACGTTCGGCCCCGGCATCCCGCTGGATTCGCGTTCTCCCCGTCATCCGCGAAACCCGGCGTCATCGGGGACGGTCCCATGGCCGGAACCGCGTACTGTGAATGAGTTCCGCGCCACAGCACTCGCGCACATCCCACACCCCAGGAGGGTTCACATGTCCCGTCGTCTCATCGCCGTCACGGCGCTCATCTTCGCCGCAACGTCGCTCACCGCCTGCAGCGGCTCCACCGCCCCCGCCGAGAGCAGCTCTTCGAGCGAGTCCGGGTCCGACTTCGGCCTCGTGAAAGACGGCACGCTCACCGTCGCGACCGAGGGCACGTACCGCCCGTTCAGCTTCCACGGCGACAACGGGACCGGCGACCTGACGGGCTACGACGTCGAGATCATCCAGGCCGTCGGTGACAAGCTGGGCCTGAAGGTCGAATTCCAGGAGACGCAGTGGGATGCGATCTTCGCAGGACTCGACGCCGGACGCTTCGACGTGATCGCCAACCAGGTCACGATCAACGACGAGCGCGAGAAGAGCTACCTCTTCAGCACGCCCTACACGGTCTCGCCCGGCGTGATCGTGGTCAACGAGGACGACGACTCGATCAGCTCTTTCGCCGACCTCGAGGGCAAGACCTCGGCTCAGTCGCTGACCAGCAACTGGAACGACCTCGCCGTCGAGTCGGGCGCCAAGGTCGAGGCCGTCGAAGGATGGTCGCAGGCCGTTGCGCTGCTCCGCCAGGGCCGCGTCGACGCCACGATCAACGACAAGCTCACCTTCCTCGACTACGAGACCACCGACGGCCCGACCGGACTGAAGATCGCCGCCGAGACCGACGACGCGGGCAAGCAGGCCTTCACGTTCACGAAGGACAAGAAAGCCCTCGTCGAGGCTGTCGACGGCGCCCTCGAGGAGCTCAGGGCCGACGGCACGCTCGCCGAGATCAGCGAGAAGTACTTCGGCGAGGACGTCTCCGAGTAGATTCGACGGATGGATGCCTGGCAGCTGTTCCTGGACTCCCTCGGGCCGATCGCTCTGGGGGCGCTGCTGGGCACCATTCCACTGACGCTCGCCTCTTTCGCCCTCGGGCTCGTGATCGCGATCGGGATCGCTCTGATGCGGATCTCGGTGAACCCGGTGCTCTCGGGAATCGCAAGGTTCTACATCTCCGTCATCCGCGGCACGCCTCTGCTCGTGCAGCTGTTCGTGATCTTCTACGGCATGCCCGCGGTAGGTCTCACGATCGACCCGTGGCCGAGCGCGATCATCGCGCTGTCGCTGAACGTCGGCGGCTACGGTGCAGAGATCGTGCGCGCATCGATCCTGTCGGTGCCGAAGGGGCAGTGGGAGGCCGCATACACGGTGGGCATGAACCGTTCCCGCACGTTGACGCGGATCATCCTTCCGCAGGCTGCGCGGGTGTCGGTGCCGCCCCTGTCGAACACGTTCATCTCGCTCGTGAAAGACACCTCGCTCGCCTCGACGATCCTCGTGACCGAGCTGTTCCGGGTGGCGCAGCAGATCGCCTCCGCCTCATATCAGGTGATGGTCGTGTACCTCACCGCCGCACTCGTCTACTGGGTCATCTGCCTGGTGCTCTCCTCCGGGCAGGGCTTGATCGAGAGGAGGCTCGACAGCCGTGTCGCGCACTGACGGATCGGCGCCGCTGCTCGCGGCGACCGCCTTGCACAAGAGCTTCGACCGCAACGAGGTGCTGCGAGGGATCGACCTCACCCTCCACCGCGGCGAGGTGGTCGTGCTGATCGGCCCTAGCGGGTCGGGCAAGACCACCGTGCTGCGCTCGCTGAACGGCCTCGAGACGCCAGACGCCGGCGTGATCGCCGTCGACGGCGGCCCCGAGCTCGACTTCTCGGCGAAGGTGACCCAGAAGCAGCGATTCGCCCTGCGTGACCGCTCGGCCATGGTGTTCCAGCACCACAACCTGTTCCCGCACCTCACCGTGCTCGAGAACGTGATCGAGGGGCCGTGGCGGGTGCAGCGGCGCCCAAGGGATGAGGTGGTCGCGGAGGCGCACGCGCTCCTCGAACGGGTCGGCCTCGCCGACAAGGCGGATGCTCGGCCTCATCAGCTCTCCGGCGGGCAGCAGCAGCGCGTGGGCATCGTCCGGGCGCTCGCTCTCAAGCCCGATCTGCTGCTGTTCGACGAACCGACGAGCGCACTGGATCCGGAGCTCGTCGGCGAAGTGCTCCTTGTGATCAAGGAACTCGCGGACGAGGGCTGGAGCATGGTCGTCGTGACGCACGAGCTGAGCTTCGCGCGCGAGGCCGCAGATCACGTGCTCTTCATGGATGGCGGGGTCGTCGTCGAGGAAGGGGCTCCGGAGCGGATCTTCGAGGCTCCGCGCGAAGAGAGGACGCAACGGTTCCTGAAACGGATACTGCGCCCTCTCGACGGGTCCTGAGCCCCGCTCTCATCAGACCACGAGCGACACGCACATCGCGAGAAGAGCGAGACCCTGCAGCACCGCCCGGACGTCGATGATCGATTCCCATCGTCTCTGCAGCGCTCGTGCGTTCGCCGGAACGACGTCCGCCAGGGCGGCGTCCGTCAGAGTCTTGTTGATCGGCTTCGCGATGCGGGCGAAGAGCACGAGCCAGATCAGCAGCAGGGCGACGGCGACGGCGGCGAGGACTCCCGCCGTCGGCGAGCCTCCCGCGAACGCCAGAACGCAGGCCGCGACCGACATCACGACGCCCGTGATCCCCGCTGCAGGCAGGCGGCGGTCACCGTAGTAGTGACCGCGCCCTGCCGACTGCACGAGCGTGCGGTCGTCGACGTCGGCGTACGCGCTGCGCAGGACGGCGGCGGCGAGCACATCCGTGCCGAAGATCACAGCGACGCTCAGGATGCCGAGGATGGCCGCGATGGTGAAGACGATGTCCATGATGAGTCCCGTTCTATAGTTAGCAGTGCTAATGGTTAGCGCTGCTAACCTAGCTGCATGAGCCGAAGGACGCAAGCCTCCGATTTCGCCGAACGTGAAGAGCGCATCGTCGCGGCGGTGCGCCGCATCGCCGAGGACGAGGGCTGGACTGCGGTGACCGTACGCCGACTGGCCGACGTGATCGGATTCAGCCAGCCGGTGCTCTACAAGCACTTTCCTCGCGGGCGCGAGGAGATGGTGGAACGGGTCGTGCTCGACGGCTTCTCGCGATTGCTGGATGATCTCGAGGAGGCGTCATCCGCGTCATCCGACGACGCTCTGCCGCGCGTGGTCGACGCCTACCTTCGGTTCGCGCGATGCAACGCCGCGGTCTACCAGGCGATGTCGACGGCGCTCACCAGCATCGTGTTCGCCGCGGAGCAGACGCCACAGGTGCTGCGGGACGGCTTCGAGGTGATGCGACGCAGTGCCGGTGGCGGGGCAGACGCGACGGTGCGTGCGGAACTGCTGTGGTCGATGCTTCACGGCGTCAGCGAACTCGAACGGCATGAGCGTCTCGATCCCGCCCTGGAAGAGGCGCGGATGGACGAGATCGTCCGCTTGTTCCGGTGATCGGAGTGTCTTCGGCGGTCGGGGTTCAGGCGCCGAGCACCGGGACGACGAGCGTCACAGCGAGGGAGATCATGACGACGGCGATGACCGCGTCGAGGATGCGCCACGAGCGCTCGGTGCGCAGCCAGCGGCCGAGGTAGCGGGCGCCGAACCCGAGGGCGCTGAACCAGAGGATGCTGGCGACGACCGCCCCTGCGGCGAAGAGCCACCTCTCGGAGCCGTGCGTCGCGGCGATGGATCCGAGCATCAGCACCGTGTCGAGGTACACGTGCGGATTCAGCCAGGTCAGGGCGAGGGTCGTCAGGATCACCGGCGCGAGACGGGTGCGGGTGAGGGTGGCGGCCGATGCCGCGGGAGCGGATGCCGCGGCGCCCGTGTCATCCACCTCGAGCTCCTCTCCGCCTCGCCACGCTCTGCGAGCGGCGAGGACGCCGTAGGAGAGCAGGAACAGAGCGCCCGCCCAGCGGGCCACGACGACGAGCCAAGGTGCGGCCGAGATGAGGAAGCCGAGACCGGCGACGCCGGCGATGATGAGCACCGCGTCAGACAGGGCGCAGATCGTCACGACCGCCAGCACATGCTCTCGGCGGATGCCCTGGCGCAGCACGAACACGTTCTGCGCGCCGATCGCGACGATGAGGGAGAGGCCGAGTCCGAGACCGGCGAGAGCGGTGAGCATGTCTCCCACGGTAGGAAGGATCAGTCAACAGCACCAGCGATGATTTCTTCAGCAGCATTAGCATTGCTTATGTGAAGATCGATCCAGAACTCGCCGCGACCATCGCCGCAGTGGCCGACGAGGGCACCCTGGATGCGGCGTCCCGGCGGCTCGCCATCACTCCGTCGGCGGTGAGCCAGCGGCTCAAGGCGCTCGAGGAGCAGCTCGGCCGGGTGCTCGTCGTGCGTTCCAAGCCCGCGCAGCTGACGGAGTCGGGAGAGGCCGTCGTGCGGTTCGCCAGGCAGATGGCCCTGCTCGAGCACGATGCCCTCGCGGGCCTGGGGCTCGAAGCGGACGGGGCTCGCACAAGCATCCCGCTCGCGGTCAACGCCGACTCGATGGCGACGTGGTTCCTCGCGCCGCTCGCCCGACTGTCGGCCTCTCACGCGATCGACGTCGACCTGCACCGCGACGATCAGAACTTCACCGCACGGTTGCTGGAATCGGGCGCCGTCATGGCGGCGGTCACGAGCGAGGGCACGCCTGTCGCCGGATGCTCGGTGTCGCCGCTCGGCGTGCTCGAGTATCGGGCGATGGCGGAGCAGGGTTACGTCGATCGCTGGTTCCGCGACGGTGTCACCGTCGAGGCCCTGCACCGCGCGCCATTCGTCGACTTCGATCGCCGCGATGCCCTGCAGCACGAATGGCTCGAGTCGATGGGGGTGACGCATCAGGGTGTTCCGCGGCACTACGTGCCCGCCTCGCACGACTACGCCCTCGCGGTGCAGCTGGGACTCGGATGGGGGATGGTGCCCGTGCTGCAGGATTCCGCAGAGCTCGTGCCGCTCGGGGGGCCGACGCTCGAGGTCGCGCTGCACTGGCAGCAGTGGAACCTGCGGTCGGCCCTGCTCGACGTCGTCGCGGCCGAGATCGCCGCCGAGGCGCGGCGGGTGCTGCGGTAGGACCGACGCCGATGACGGGGAGGCGCGTCATAGTTATATCGGGATATCGGGTATGCAATCGTGATGCGCAAGGCCTTGTGGGTGGACGTCGAGTGGGTGATGATGTGGAACGAGAGCGGGTGCCGGTCACGTGAGGGGGTGGCCGTTCCCAGATGCATTCCGCCTCGATCATCGGACTTCCTGAGGGGGAAATCACATGGGTACAACGGCAACTCAGCGCAAGGTCCTCGCGGTTCTCGCGGGCGGGCTCGTGCTCGGCATCGGTACGGCGGTCACACTCGCGGTGTGGAACGACTCGGAGTTCGCGAACGGCACGTTCACGGCGGGATCGTTCAACCTCGAAGGGTCGATCGACGGCGCCGCGTACGCGGAACATGACACGGCAGGCACGGCCGCAGATGTGACCTTCTCCACCGACTTCGACAACCTCTCGCCCACCGACGTCGTGTACGCGCCGTTCTGGGTGCGTCTCGACGCGGCGACGACCACCGGTGCCGTCGTCACGACGTCGCTCGAGTCCGGCACAGGTGCCAATGCTGCGAACATCTCGTACGCGATCTACGCGATCGGCGCGGCCGCGGCCTGCGACAGTTCGGCCACCGGCGGCACGCTGCTGCTCTCGGGGACGAGCCTCAGCGCGTCGACCGCCGGATCCACGTTCACCCTTGCGGCACCTGTCGATCCCGACCCCGGCGTCGCGCAGAAGATCTGCATCGTCGCCACAGCCGGCGCAGGTCTCACAGAGGGCGGCACGGCGACCGGCGTCTGGGAGTTCGCGGCGACGTCGAACTGAGGCTGAGATGCACACCCGCAGACAGTCGAGAGACGCGAAGCGGCTGCGCTCCCGGCGGATACGGGCCCTTCTCGCCGGCGGGCTCGTCCTCGGCGTGGGGGCGGCGGCGACCCTCGCTGCATGGAACGACTCGGAGTTCGGATCGGGCACGTTCACCGCAAGCCGCTTCGGCATCGTCGGGTCGGTCAACGGCGGTGCGTTCGCCGAGCACAACACGGCGGCCGCGCCCGCATCGCTCGCGTTCCAGCTGCCCGCCACCGCTGCGGCGATGACGCCCGGAGACACCGTGTACGTGCTGTTCAGTGTGAAGACGATCGCCTCGTCCACCACTGGCACGCTGCAGCTAGTCGCCGACCCTCTGAACAACGCCGGTCTGGGACAGTACCTCACGTACGGCGTGCGCACCGTGGCCAGCACGACGACCTGTGACAGCACGACGTTCACGGGCGGCGATGCCACCGGCCTGCCGGCGAACGCCGCTTTGACCGTAGGGTCGTCTGCGCCTCGCGCTCTCGCTGCCAACGGCGGCACGGCGCTCAACTACTGCTTCGCGGTGACGCTGCCCACGGGGGCGAACACCGCTGCGCAGGGCACGAGCCTGACCGCGAAATGGTCGTTCGTGGCGACCTCCTCGTAGCGCGGGAGCAGAGGCGATGACGACGACCGGGACGACGAGGAGGGAACTGCGCGCCGAGGAGGCGCCGACGGCATCCGCTCCTCGTCGTCGCGGGCTCGCGAAGCTTCTCGCCGACGTGCTGCTGTGGATCGCGGCTATCGGGGGCGTGATCTGCATCGTGCTCGTGATCCTCGCCTACACCGCGGGGATCACTCTGATCATGTTCAAAACCGGCTCGATGTCCCCGACGATACCCGCCGGGTCCGTGGCCGTCGTGCAGCGGATTCCGGCTTCCGAGATCGAGATCGGCGATGTCATCACCGTCGACCGCGCCGGTGACCTGCCTGTCACGCACCGTGTGACCTCGATCAGCGACGGCTCGATCCCGGGCGAGCGGGTCATCACGCTGAAGGGCGACGCGAACGCGGTCGAGGATCCCGCGCCGTACACCGTGACATCCGGGCGGATCGTGCTGTTCTCGGTCGCGGGTATCGCCACGGTCATCGTCGGCATGGGCAACCCGTTCGTGCTGGGCGGCATCACGATCGCCGCGGCGGTACTGGTGGTGTGGGCGTTCTGGCCCCGAGAGAAGGGGGCGCCATGAAGCGCGCGCTCCTGCTGGTCGGACTGGTCGCGGTCGGTGCGTTGTCGGCGCAGCCGGCATGGGCCGCGTCCACGACGCAGGTCGTCCAAGGACAGATTCTGCGACTCGTGTCGGTGGCCGACTGGGATGCCGCGGGCTCGCTGCTTCCGGGCGAGCCCGTGCAGTGGGACGTCGCCGTCAGCGCGGATGCTCCCGATCCCGGCACCGTCACGATCGGCGTGAGCGCGACAGGAGATGCGGAGCTCGTCGTCGACGCGACGTTGTGCATGCAGCCCTGGGCTGCGAGCGGATGCCCCGGCGGTGAGACCGTGCTGAGATCCGACTGGAGTCTGCCGCGCGACGGTGCCGAGGTGGTGCTCACCCGGATGGCGGACACGGAGACCGCACATGTCCGGCTCTCGATCGCGCTCGCCGCGGGCGATGAAGGCGGGCGCACAGATGTGCTCGTCCACGCCACGGGGGCAGGAGAATCCGCGACCATAGGCGGGGGCGGGGGACTCGCCACCACCGGCGTCTCGCCCGTGGTCTACGGGATCTTCGCCGGAGGGGCCGTGCTGCTCGTCGGCGGGATGCTGCTGGTCGCGACGCGTCGACGCCGTTCTCGTGATGTGGGGGACGAGTCGTGAACCGTCGACGCGTGGTCGCGGGGCTGGCGGGGCTGGCGCTGCTGATCGGGCTCGGAGCTGCCCCGCCCGTGCAGCAGACGGATGCCGCATGGGCGGACCCGGAGTTCGGGAGCGGGTCGTTCGCGGCGCTCACTCTTGTCACTCCGGTGGTCACCGCATGCTCGGTGACGAGCTTCCTCGGCACCTTCACCGGGTTCACCATCACGTGGACGTCGACACACGACAAGGGGTTCCAACGGCTGACCATCCAGGATGTCGCGGTGCCTCCGGCGAACATCTCACAGACCGGAACCGGACCCTGGACCTACTCGTCGACTCTCAGCGCGAGCGTGCTCGGCACCTTGCTCACCGGTGGCCTGCTCGGTGCCACGAACACGGTCAAGGTCTTCACGGCTGCAGGATTGAACTGGCGATCGCCCGCAACGGTCACGCGTACGCTCTCCGTCGGCGGACTGCTGGGGCTGGGCGGCAACAACACCTGCACCTGAGCGCCGGGGACGCGTCAGTCCGCGAGCGCCAAGGCCCGGAACGCGTCGCGCTCGCGGAGCTGCTCACGGCGGCTGGTCGCGGCATCCGCCGTTCTTGTCGGCACGGCCTGGCCGGTGGTGCGGCGGTAGAGCTCGTCGATCAGGGCGGTCGCGAGGCCGACGAGCTTGCCGATCTCACGGTCGTCGCGGTCGATCCACACGCACTTCGGCTCATCGTGCACGGGAGCGAAGTCGACGTGCTCCTCCCACACGAAAAGGGTGCGCTCGGCGCCGAGCACGTGCTGCTGCCACCAGACCTGCCGGAGGTAGGTGCGAGGGATGCCGCGGAACGGCTTGTTCGTCGTCTTGATCTCGGCCAGCCGGATGCGCCCGTCGGCGTCGACCGCGATTCCATCGGGTGTGGCCAGGTGGCGGTGCTCGACCTCGGCCCGGAACAGGGCTGATGAGGGCAGGATCCCATGCGTCGCCGCCACCCACGCGGCGATCTCCGGCTCACGGCGACGCCCGTGATCGGTGTAGGCGTTGCCCCCGAAGCGCGGCCCGCCGCCGAGTTTGGAGTCTGCGGCACGCGCGATCGAGTTCTCGCTGGTGAGTCCGGCGACGTCGGTCGCCGTGATCCCGCGCGAGCGCGCACGCATCCACGCGACGCGGTCGCGGGAGTCCGCCACGATGCGCGCCTGGAGTTCGGGATTCACCCTTCGACCCTAACCCCGGCATCCGACCCTCCCGTCCCGTACACGCCGCTGTGCGGCATCCGCAGCCGCGCGGAACGCGTCGAGATCACGTCCACTCGCCCAACGCACGGAATCCTGACGCCAGGTTCCCGTGCGTTCGGCGACAAGCAGTGCACTCGGTGAGCGCGCCGACCCCTGGACTCCTCCTGCACAAACGAGGGGAGCAGCGGATCTTCCACATCTTTCGGTGATTCTGCCCTGGTGACGAACGGTGCGGGCGTGGACGAACGCAACATGAGGCGCATGAACGGAACGACGGCTCCGACACTCGAACATCTCGTGCGATCACGGGCGGACCTCCTCCTGAACGGCTGGACGGATCGCAGGATCGCGAATGCCATCCGGGGAGGTGCGCTTCATCAGATCCGTCGAGGGTGGTTCATCGCGGCAGACGAGCGCAAGGCGCTGTGGGAAGAGGAGAAGCACCGCGCGCACGTCATCGCGGTGGCGCGCGACTCCCGCGGTCCTGGGGTCATGTCGCACTCATCGGCAGCGGTGCTGTGGCGTCTCCCGCTCTGGGGGATGCGGCTGACCCGGGTCCACATGACGACCGACGCCCCACATCGCATCTCGAGTTCGCCCGATGTGCACCGGCATGTGGCGGCGCTGGGCCCGGATGATGTGAACGTGATCGACGGCATCCGATGCACGAGTCTCGCTCGCACCGTGTTCGATCTGATCCGCGTGGTTCCGGTGGAGGCAGCCGTGGCGGTGGCGGACGCCGCGGAAAGGCAGATGGCCGCGCGCGGATGGGAGTGGGCTCTGGATGCCGTCACCTCATGGCGTGGAGGAATGCAGGAGCGTCTCGATGCCGCACCAGGTGCTCGAGGCATCCGGCAGGCTCGCTGGGTCAGCGACTTCGCGGATGGCCGCGCGCAGCTGCCGGGCGAGAGCGTCAGCAGGATTCAGCTGTTGCGGCTCGGGTTCGAGTCGCCGGAGCTGCAGGTGCCCGTCGACGGACCTGGCGGCTCGCGGCACTTCGTCGACTTCGGGTTGAAGGGCATCAGGGTGTTCGGCGAGTTCGACGGCCAGGGGAAGTACCGTGATGAAGCTCTGCGCTCCGGGAAGCCGCTGGAGCAGGTGCTCCTCGAGGAGAAGCGGCGAGAAGACTGGATACGCGGCACGACCCAGTGGCGCTTCGCACGCTGGGAGGCGCCGCACATCCAGACCGCGCGAGCGCTCGGATCGAGGCTGGCGTCCTTCGGTATCGCGGCACCCTGAGCGCCGGCCGGGGTCGTGAGCGCTGTCCGTCCCCGAGCGCACGCCTTGCCGCCGACTGCACGGCTTCTTCGCGTCAACAAACCGTGCGGTCGGCGAGCGCACGTGAACTCGACGGGCGGACGGACGGGGCGGGCGGGAGGGCGGGCGGGCGGCAGCCCGGATTTGGGGACGGGGGAGGCCGTGAGGTACAGTGGATGCAACCGAAGACCGCTGGTCGTCGTCGTGTGCGCAAGCACATGGTGATCGAAGCTCTGCAATGCAGGGGCCCGCGCAGGTGTCACGAACTTTCAGAGCTCCGTGCGCTTGCGCCGGAGCTCTTCTCATTTTCAGAGCGAGTGGTCGAGGCGGCGTCTCACCTCCGTGAGGCGCCTCGTACACACCAAGGAGTGACCATGGCGCAGAAGGATGCATCGGTTGCCGAGCTCACGAAGTCATTCGAGAACTCGTCCGCCGTTCTGCTGACCGAGTACCGCGGTCTGACGGTTGCCCAGCTCAAGGAGCTGCGCAACAGCATCCGTCAGGACGCTGAGTACGCCGTGGTGAAGAACACGCTGACCAAGATCGCCGCCAACAAGGCAGGCATCACCGCGCTGGACGACGACCTCAAGGGTCCGTCGGCCGTCGCGTTCGTGCACGGTGACTTCGTCGCCACTGCCAAGGCTCTTCGTGACTTCGCCAAGGCCAACCCGCTTCTCGTGATCAAGTCCGGCATCTTCGAGGGCAACGCCCTCTCTGCCGACGAGGTCAACAAGTACGCCGCGCTCGAGAGCCGTGAGGTTCTGCTGGCGAAGGCTGCGGGCATGATGAAGGCGACGATGGGCAAGGCTGCCGCCACCATCGACGCTCTTCGCGAAAAGCTGGAGACCGCAGAGGCCGCGTAAGCGACCAGCGTTCTCGTTCTACAAAAACCATCTATCTAGGAGATAAATCATGGCGAAGCTCACCACCGAAGAGCTGCTCGAGCAGTTCGCTGGTCTGACCCTCATCGAGCTCAACGACTTCGTGAAGGCGTTCGAGGAGAAGTTCGAGGTCACCGCTGCTGCCCCCGTCGCCGTCGCCGGTGCCGCTGGTGGCGCAGGCGCTGCCGAGGCCGAGGAGGAGAAGGACTCGTTCGACGTCGTTCTCGAGGCTGCTGGCGAGAAGAAGATCCAGGTCATCAAGGTCGTCCGCGAGCTCACCTCGCTCGGCCTGGGCGAGGCCAAGGGTGTCGTCGACGGCGCTCCCAAGGCTGTCCTGGAGGGCGCCAACAAGGAGACCGCCGAGAAGGCCAAGGCTGCTCTCGAAGAGGCCGGCGCGACGGTTACCCTCAAGTAATCTCGTCTGACGCTTCTGCGAAGGCCCCGGGTTCTCCCGGGGCCTTCGTGCGTTCCGGCAGGGTCAGGGACGAGGTGCGGATGTCGAGTTGCGCACCACGAGAGCGGATGCCGTCACCACCCGCTCGATGCCGGCATCCGGCCTCTCGATCTGCTCCCGCAGAAGTCTCACCGCTTCATGCCCCTGTTCGCGGGGCGACTGCCTGATCGTCGTGAGGCTGAACATCGCCGCATGCTGGTGATCGTCGATGCCGACGACGCTGAGCTCGGCCGGCACGGAGATGCCCAGCCGGCGTGCGGCGATGGTGGCGCCGATCGCCGCCTCATCGCACACCCCCACGATCGCCGTGGGGCGCCGGCGTCGGTCTCCCAGCAGCTCCACAGCCGCGTCGTATCCTCCGGGCATGGTCGGGCCGGCGTCGATCAGCCGTGCGGCGTCGGCCAGGCCCGCCGCGCGCAGCGCTTCGAGATAACCGTCGGCGCGCCGCGCATCGCCGAAGCTCAGCGACACCGCATCCGGCGCCCCGCCGATGAACGCGATATCGGTGTGGCCGAGGTCGATGAGGTGCTCCGTGGCGATGCGGGCCGCGGCCGCGTCGTCTATCGAGACGGCGCTCGACCCCTCGCTGTACGGACCCACGCTCACGAGCGGGCGCTCCGATCGCTGCAGGCGCTCGAGCTCGTGAGCGCTGGGCTGGATGCCGACCGCGATGATCCCGTCGAAGCGCCGACGGGGGAGGACGGTGTCGAAGAGCCGATCCCTGGTCGTCGTGCCCTCGCGGATGCCGTACAGCGCGAGTTCGTAGTCGAGGTCGAACAGCGCCTCCTGGATGCCCGCGAGCAGTTCGGAGAAGAACCAGCGGTCGACCGCCGGCATGATCACGCCGACGGTCTGGGTGCGCCCGGTGGCGAGGCTGGTCGCCGAGGAGTGCGCGACATACAGCAGCTCCGTCGCGGCATCCGTCACCCTCTTCCGGGTCGCGTCCGAGACGTATCCGTTGCCGCTGAGCGCGCGGCTCGCAGTCGCCTTCGACACGCCTGCGCGTGCCGCGACGTCCGCGATCGTGCTCATCCGGTCCTCCTCGACCTTCTGCGACGTATGCCGTTGGACATCGTAGTGTGCGCGGGCGCAGAAGGGAACCGGTTCCACACCAAAGCCGAGGGAGCGCTCCCAAGAGAACGCGCCCGATCGTGGAAGAGGATGCGAACTTGTGACCCTGAGGCATTGTGCCGGGGGTGGGGCCGCCGGTAGGTTGGCCTGGAATCGGTTCCCGATCGCGTCGCTGAGGGGCGCCGAGACTTGGGGACAGTTACTCGAAGAGGAGGAACCACATGGGTCTGTCACAGCGTTCACGGCGGCTGGTGCCGCTCGCATTCCTGGCAGTCGCGGGTGTCGCGCTGGCGGGTTGTGGGGCACCGGGCGCACCCGGCGGAGGCGGTGGAGACGGCGGTGGCGACTCGAGCACCGTCACCATCTACGGAACGATCGTCGACGACGAGGCGAAGCTCCTCCAGGAGTCCTGGAAGGACTGGGCCGCGGAGAACGACATCACCATCAAGTACGAGGGCAGCCAGGACTTCGAGACGCAGCTCGGCACCCGCGCACAGGGCGGCAACCCGCCCGACATCGCGATCTTCCCGCAGCCGGGTCTGCTCGCCGACTTCGCCAGCCGCGACTACCTCAAGCCGGCCCCGGCCGACGTCGAGGCGAACGCGAAGGAGTACTGGACCGAGGACTGGGTGAAGTACGGCACGGTCGACGGGACCTTCTACGGCGCGCCGCTGATGGCGAACGTCAAGGGCTGGATCTGGTACTCGCCGGCGAAGTTCAAGGAGTGGGGCGTCGAGGTTCCGACCACGCTCGACGAGCTGAACGCGCTGACCGCGACGATCCAGTCGAAGACCGGGACCGCACCGTGGTGCGCCGGCTTCGAGTCCGGCACGGCCACCGGCTGGCCGGGCACCGACTGGATCGAGGACTACGTGCTGCGCACCTCGGGCACCGAGGTCTACGACAACTGGGTCGCCGGCGACGTGCCGTTCACCGACCCCGCGATCAAGGGCGCATTCGACTCGGTCGGTCAGATCCTGCTGAACCCGAGCTACGTCAACGCCGGCTTCGGCGACGTGCGCTCGATCAACTCGACCGCGTTCGGCGATGTCGCGCCGAAGGTCGCCGACGGATCGTGCGCGCTGACCCACCAGGCGTCGTTCCTCTCGGGCTTCTACCCGAAGGGCACGAACATCTCCGAGGACGGCGACGTGTGGGCGTTCATGCTTCCGGGCAAGACCGCCGACGAGACGACCGTCACCGGTGGTGGCGAGATCGTCGGAGCGTTCAGCGAGTCCGAGGCCACGCAGAAGGTGCTCGCGTACCTGTCCAGCCCCGAGTGGGCGAACAGCCGCGTCAGCCTGGGCGGTGTGACCAGCGCCAACAACGGTCTCGACCCCGAGAACGCGAAGGACCCGATCCTGCAGGAGACCATCAAGATCCTTCAGGACCCGGACACCACGTTCCGGTTCGACGGCAGCGACCTGATGCCCGGCGCAGTGGGCGCGGGAACCTTCTGGAAGGGCATGGTCGACTGGGTCAACGGCGCGTCGACGGATGACGTGCTCACGCAGATCCAGACCGGCTGGCCCTCCAGCTGATCGAGTGAAGAGGGCCGCCCCGCGGGGCGGCCCTCTTTCTTCCGCGGTCCGCGCAACGCCGCGCGGACCCGATCCTCCGCACTGCGTCATGAAGGGGAATCCGTGACCGCGCAACTGTTCTTCAAATGGATCGGCACACTTCCGCCGATCCTCCAGGCCGTGGCCGTCGTCATCGCTTTCGCGGTGGTCGTGGCCATCATCCTGCTCCTCGTGGACGTCGCTCCGCGCAAGGGAGCCCTGTACACCGGCATCCGCCTTGCGATGTGCCTTCTCATCCCGCTCGCGGTGATGTGGTTCTTCCAGTCGTATTACTGGGCGATGGGCGTGGCCGTCCTGGTCGGCGCCGTGTTCTTCTTCCTCGACTACAGGTCCCGCGACGGTGCGGGATATCTGATCCAGCTGGTCGCCTTCATGGCGCCGGCGATGCTGCTGCTGCTCGTCGGCCTGATCCTGCCGTCGATCCAGACGATGTACTCCTCGTTCTGGAACTCGACGGGCAAGGAGTTCGTCGGATTCACGAACTACATCTGGATCTTCACGCAGTCCGACGGCATTACCTCGGTGGTCAACTCGATCATCTGGGTGCTCCTCGTGCCACTCGTCTCGACGCTCGTCGGCCTCGCCTACGCGGTGTTCATCGACAGGACCCGCGGCGAGAAGATCTACAAGGTGCTCGTGTTCATGCCGATGGCGATCTCGTTCGTCGGCGCCGGCATCATCTGGCGCTTCATGTACGAGTACCGCGGCGGCGAGTTCAAGCAGATCGGTCTGCTCAACCAGATCCTCGTGTGGTTCGGCGGCACCCCGCAGCAGTGGCTGCTGAACGAGCCGTGGAACAACCTGTTCCTGATCGTCGTGCTTATCTGGGTGCAGACCGGCTTCGCGATGGTCGTGCTCTCGGCATCCATCAAGGGCGTTCCCATGGAGCTCCTCGAAGCGGCCGAGCTCGACGGAGCGAACGCCTGGGAGAGGTTCTGGTCGGTGACCGTGCCGTCGATCCGTCCTGCGCTGATAGTGGTGCTCACCACCATCTCGATCGCCTCGCTGAAGGTGTTCGACATCGTGCGCACGATGACCGCCGGAAACTACGGCACCAGCGTGCTCGCGAACGAGATGTACACCCAATTCTCCAAGTTCGAGGCGGGGCGCAGCGCGGCGCTGTCGGTGATCCTGTTCATCCTGGTGCTGCCGATCGTCATCTACAACGCCCGGCAGATCAAGAAGCAGCGGGAGATCCGATGATGGCCACAGCGACCACCGATTCGCAGAGCACACGGGCGATCACGACCGGGGGCGGATTCGAGGCCTCCGCAGGGCGCGCCCGCAAGCGGCTCTCGCGCCCCTGGGCATCGATCGCATCGATCATCATCGCGGTGCTGTGGACGATTCCGACCCTCGGGCTGTTCATCTCGTCGTTCCGTCCGAAGGACCAGATCTCCTCCAGCGGCTGGTGGGAGTTCTTCGCCAACCCGCAGGTGACGCTCGAGAACTACGTCGAGGTGCTGAAATCGGGCACGACGCAGCTGACGATCATCGAGTCGTTCGTGAACTCGATCGCCATCACGATTCCGGCGACGCTGATCCCTCTGATGATCGCCTCGATGGCGGCATACGCCTTCGCGTGGATCGACTTCAAGGGCCGCAACGCGCTGTTCATCTTCGTGTTCGCGCTGCAGATCGTGCCGATCCAGATGGCCCTGGTGCCGCTGCTCAGCTCGTTCTCCCGCGGCATCAACCTGTTCGGCCTCCAGATCACGACGCCGCTCGGGGCGTCGCAGGGCTACGCGCAGGTCTGGATCGCGCACTCGATGTTCGCGCTGCCCCTGGCGATCTACCTGCTGCACAACTTCATGTCGGAGATCCCCGGCGAGATAATCGAGGCCGCACGCGTCGACGGCGCATCACGCGGGCAGATCTTCTTCCGGGTCGTGCTGCCGCTGACGATGCCGGCGATCGCATCGGTGGCGATCTTCCAGTTCCTCTGGGTCTGGAACGACCTGCTCGTCGCCCTCGTCTTCGCGGACGGGGCGGCGGCACCGATCACCAAGCTGCTGGCCGAGATCACCGGTACGCGAGGAAACGACTGGTACCTGCTCACTGCCGGCGCCTTCGTGTCGATCATCATTCCGCTGATCGTGTTCTTCTCGCTGCAGCGGTATTTCGTGCGCGGCCTGCTCGCGGGATCGACGAAGGGCTGACCACCGGCGTAACCCTGGATCTCGGGTGGCGGGTGCGGACGTAGTCTGAAAGACATGTCCGATCACGCATTCGCCACCCGAGCCATCCACGCCGGGCAGGCGCCAGACCCCACGACGGGTTCGATCATTCCGCCGATCCACCAGGCCTCCACGCATGTGCAGGACGGCATCGGCGGGTTCCGCAACAGCTTCGAGTACAACCGCGGGGGCAACCCGACGCGGTCGTCGCTCGAGACGCAGCTCGCGGCCCTCGAAGGCGCCGAGAACGCGCTGTCGTTCGCCTCGGGGCTCGCGGCCGAAGACGCGCTGCTGCGCGGCATCCTGAAGCCCGGCGACCATGTCGTGATCGGCAACGACGCCTACGGCGGCACCTACCGTCTCCTCACCCGGGTGTTCGCACCGTGGGGAGTCGCGACGACGACCGTGGAGATGTCGGATGCCGACGCGCTGCGCGCAGCGATCCGGCCCGAGACG
>JAEKKN010000065.1 GCA_019510305.1 Microbacterium sp. | reverse complement strand
GACCCGGCCGATTCGACTGGGAAGTGCCACGGCGCCGAGGGCGCTGCTGGTTCGGTCGAATGACGGAGGTACGAGTAGTGGCCCGGACGAGGTTTGCCCCGCGCACGCTACGGGCGAAGATCCTGATCGGAACACTGCCCGCGGCCGTGCTGCTCGTCGGCGCGCTCGTGCTCGTCGCCGTGCGCCAGTCGACCGCCACCGAGCGCAAGGCGGAGTACGCGACCGCACAGCGCGCAGCGGCAGCCGCAGCCGAACGCTTTGGCGCGCAGGCGGGCAAGAACCTCACGATCGCTCAAACCCTGGCCGACCTCGGCGGCCAGACCGGCAGCGTCACCCGGGCCGGCCTCACGGCGATCACCCATCAGATCGCGCTCTCCAACCCCGACGGCGACGGCTTCTACGTCAACTACGAACCCAACGTGTTGGGCCCGGACTCGAAGTACCGCGGCGGCAAGGACGGCTCGAACGCCAGCGGCCGCTACATGGAGTACTGGGATCGCCTTTCCGGACCGCTGACCTTCGACCCGGTGCCTTCCAGCGCGACCGCCGACGCCTGGTACCAGACGCCGAAGCGCACGCATCGCCAGTTCGTCAACGACCCCTACGTCTACAACGGTGAGCTGATCGCGAGCTACCTCACGCCGATGCTGACCAAGGACGGCCGGTTCCTCGGCGTCGGCGGGGTCGACATGCGCCTGACCTCGCTGACCAAGCAGGCCCAGCAGATCCGCTTCCTGCACTCCGGCTACGCCATGATCGTCACCCGCGCCGGGATGTTCGTGGCGTCCCCGAAGACCAAGCTCGACGGGACGACGACGCTGGCCGCCTACGCGAAGGCCCACAAGGACTCCCGCGCGTACCGCGCGCTCGCCGCGCTGGTCGCGACCGGCCGGCCCGGGCACGTCAGCGGTCGCGATCCGCTGACCGGTCGCGACAGCGTGTTCTTCTACCAGCCGATGCCGCACACCGGGTGGGGGACGATCGTGATCGCCCCGGCGGCCGAGCTGGTCGCGAGCTCCGAGAGCCTGCGGTCCTTGCTGATCTGGCTCGGCCTCGCCGCACTGCTCGCGCTCGGCCTCGTCACCGTGTTCGTCACCTTCCGGCTGACCCGCCCGCTAGGCGCGCTCACCACGGCGGCCTCCGCGATCGCCCGCGGCGACCTCTCCCACGACGTGGACGTCACGACCAGCGACGAGTTGGGACGGACCGCCTCCGCCTTCCGGGAAATGACGACCTACCTGCGCGAGACGGCCGAGGGCGCGCGCACGGTCGCCGACGGCGATCTCACCGTGGCCGTCGCCTCGAACGGCCCGCAGGACGAGCTGCGCAACTCCTTCGAGTCGATGCGCGAGCGGCTGCGCGAAACCGTCCGGGCCATTGCGGACACGTCCACCCAGGTCGCGGAGACGTCGGGCCAGATGGCGCAGACGGCCGAGGAGTCGGCGCAGGCGTTCGCCGAGCTCGCCCGCGCGACCTCGGAGATCGCGACCGGCGCCGAGCACCAGGCGGCGATCGTGAACCGGGTCCGCGAGCTGTCGGCGCACGCCTCGGGTGAGGCCGCGCAGGGCAACACCGTCGCCGCCGACATGGGCGACGCGATGGGTCAACTGACCGGCAGCACCCAGCGCGTGACCGACGTCGTCAAGGTCATCTCCGGCTTCGCCGACCAGACGCACCTGCTCGCGCTCAACGCGGCGATCGAGGCGGCTCGAGCCGGCGAGCACGGCCACGGCTTCGCCGTGGTCGCCGACGAGGTGCGGCGGCTGGCCGAGGAGACCGCGCACAGTGTTGACGAGGTACAGAAGCTCGTGGTCGAGATCCGCGTTGCCGGGGACGACGCGGTCGACGCCGTGACGACTCGGGCCACGCAGTCGTTCTCGTCGATCGCGAACGCCGTCGAGCAGGTGTCGGCCGAGTTGGAGGCCGCGGTGGCGACGATCCGCCAGTCGACCGCGGCTACCGAGGCGGCGTCGGCGTCGACCACGCAGGCCTCGGCGAACCAGCAGGAGATCGCGATGAGCGCGCAGCTGCTGGCTGATCGAGCGGCCGAGTTGAGCGAGCTCGTCGGCCGGTTCCGGATCTGACGCGGCTGGCTTCTAAGCCAGGCGCAGCTCGGGCATCCGCAACGGTCCGCCGGCCGGCAGGCCGAGCGCCGCGGCGAGGCCGGCGAGGTCGCCCCACGCCGCGGTGGCCGCAGCAGCGCGCGGGTCGTCGCTCGACGTCGGGCGCTTCAACCGCGCCATCGGCGGGACGTGCAGCGCCGGCCGCACCGGGGCGTCGGCCGGCAGCTTGCCGCGTTCGCGCGCGATGTCCGCGGCGTCGCGGACTCCGCCGAGGACGTCCACCAACCCGTTGCCGGCCGCGTCGGCGCCGGACCAGATACGGCCCCGGGCAACCTCGTGCACGGCGTCCCAACTCAGCCCGCGGCCGTCGGCGACCTTCTGCACGAAGTCGGCGTAGATGCGGTCGAGCATGGCGGCCAGCCGCTCGCGCTCGGCCTCGGTGAAACCGCGCCTCAGCGAGAACATGCGGGCGTTCGGGCCGCGCTCGACGGCGCCGCTGCCGAGCCCGACCCGCTCCATGAGATCGGCGACGACGACCTTGCCGCCGAACACGCCGATCGACCCCGTGATCGTCGACGGCTGGGCGACGATGACGTCGGCCGGGCAGGCGATGAAGTAGCCGCCGGAGCCGGCGACGTTGGCCATGGAGACGATCACCGGCTTGCCGGCCTGGCGGGTCAGCACGACCTCGCGCCAGATCGTGTCGGAGGCGACGGCCGAGCCGCCGGGCGAGTCGATGCGGAACAGGACAGCCTTGACGGCATCGTTCTCCCGCGCCGCACGCAACGCCGCACACGCACGGCTGCTGCCGAGTTGCGCGCCCCGGGGCCCGCTGCGTCCGCGGCCGATCACGATCTCGCCGTGCCCGTCGACGAGGGCGACGTAGCCTCGGCGGCGCGGCACCAGGTCGGCCGCCTTGCGTGGCGGGGTCCAGTGATCGGCGAACAACAGCTCGACGTCCTCACCACACCGGCGCCGGAGGTCGGCGTACACCTCGTCCCGGTAGCCGAGGCGGTCGACCAGCCCGCTGTCGCGTGCCTCGTCCGCCGAGAGCGGTGCTCTCTCGACGGCGGCGCTCACCCGCTCCTCGCTGAGCCCGCGGGCCACCGAGACGTCCCGAACGGCCGTCTCCCACACGGAACCGATCACGCGGTCGATCGCCTCGCGGTGTTCGGGGGTGAAGTCGTGACGCATGATGCGGTCGGCGGCGTTCTTGTACTCGTGCCGCTTGTCGAGCTGCGGTTCGATGCCGAGCTTGTCGAGCGCGCCGCGGAGGAACGTCGTCTCGGCCGCCACGCCCACCAGGCCGAGCTCACCGGACGGCTGCAGCCACACCTCCCCCGCCGCCGACGCGAGCACGTAATCGGCCGAGCCGTTGCCGCCCTCGCCGAAGGTCTCCGCCCAGGCGACCACCGGCTTCCCGGTGCGCCGGAACGCGGTCACGCCGGCGCGCAGTTCCTGCATCGTCGCCCAGGGCAACGTGCCGCCGCCGACCTTGACGACGAGGCCGCGCACCCGCTTGTCGTCGCCGGCCTGATGCAACGCCCGCAGGACGGCCCGGAGCCGCGGACGGTGCCGGCTGCGAAGCCGGGCCAGCAGGTCGTCGGGTTCGACCTCGATCGGCGCCGTGGTGAGGTCGAGCTCCAGGAGCAGTCCGGGGCGGCGCAGCGAGGTCATTCTCCGACGGTAGTCTCGCCGCGATGAGCACCTGGGCCGAGTCCGCGCCCGGCGTGCTGCGGCTGCCGTCGGGCCGGCTCGTCCGGGGTCGCGGGCTGCGGCACGGACCGCCCGCCGTACCTCCCGAGTTCGGTCTGCTGCTCCTCGGCCGCCGCCCCGAGCCGTCGCCATGGCCGCACCGGTGGGTCGCGTGGCCGGACTTCCGCCTGCCCCGATCCGCCGCCGACCTGCGCGATGCGCTGGAGGACGTCCTCGACCGCGCCCAGCGCGAGCGGGTCGAGATCGCCTGCGGCGGCGGCCGGGGACGCACCGGGACGGCGCTCGCCTGCCTCGCCGTCCTCGACGGTATGCCGGCGCGCGACGCGGTCGCGTACGTGCGCGAGCGCTACCACCCGAAGGCCGTCGAGACGCCCTGGCAACGGCGCTTCGTCCGACGCTTCGCTTAGGGCGGCGGCAGGACGACGCCGAACCCGGCGACTGCCCGGCGGAGCAATACCTGACCGGGCGCAAGCAGGTCGTCGATGCGCGCCGCGGGCCAACGCCTCCAATTCGGCGAGGCGGCTTTCGCACGCGTCGGTGCCGTTCTGCCGGGCGGAGTGCCGCTCGGTCACGTTGTG
>JAEKKN010000009.1 GCA_019510305.1 Microbacterium sp. | reverse complement strand
GCCAACACGGGCGCCGGCCCAGGGGTGACGACACCCCTCAGACGCCCACCGGGCCGAGAACTCACACCGGCCCAGCAAACCCTCACCCGTGCACTGACCGCGGCACGGGCACCGGCCGAACGCGGCGTCCCACGACTGACGTCCTGGCACATCTTCCACAGACCGAGGTGCAGCCCGAACCGGATGACGTCAATCACCGCGGCCAACCGCACCCTGGAACCGCACCGCTGAAAGAGCTCAGTGCGTTACGTCCCGGTTCTGCCAGCTGAGCGAATAGGCTGCGAGGCGGGCACGCATCAACTCTCCTAGAGGCCGATGCTCTGTTGCCGCGATCCAAGGGTTGAAGCTGCTTTTCTCAACGGTCTCGGCCAACGCCTTGTCCGGTCCCTGCCGAGGCAGGCGCAGTCGCGCCACGGTGAGCCATGGCGCGTCCCATCGGACCGAGGAGTCTTCGATCGGCGTACGAGTCTCGTCCTCGAAGAACTGGGCCTGGAAAAGGAATTCAAGATCGTCGTCCGCGAGTCGTGTGTAGATGTCGGCGGCCAGATCTTTGCGCGCCGCTTTATTGATCTTCGTCGAGGCGGCGCACAGCTTCAACCGGGCCGCGTAATCGCCGAACGTGATGGGCATGATGCTGAAGAAGTCGTGCGTGGCGAATCCGCTGAACGGTTTCGCCATGTCGCGGAAGTTCGCGACAGCGCTGCGTGTGAGCTGCGGATTCATCGCGGCCTTACGAAGCGCGGCGCCAGGCGCACTCATGGAGAGATCAACGATCTGGACGACGTCCGCGCTGCCCCTGACCGCCAGGGTCTCCTGACTGACCAGCGTGAAGTTCTGCTCGACAGCTACGGACGATGGCGTCGAGGCCGCGAGCACCTTGATCGCGAATCCGCGGATGTCAGGAGCCCGGTCGACGGAGAAATTTCCATTGGACAGCCGAACATGCGCATCGAACACAGCGGGAGCGGCAAAAATCCCTTGCCGTGCGTAATCCGGAAGGCCTCCTTCCACTATGAGTGCGGCCTTCAGAGCAGCCACTTGATTACGGTGCAGCGCTCTGCCGTGGCCGTGCTTCTTCAGCCGTTTACGTTGCAGTTCACTGAAAACCTGCGCCTGTTCCGTATGCTGGGTGCTCTCCTCGGGCAGAAAAACTTCGCGCCATTGAGTGCTCGGCATGTGAAAACCTTTTCATTGTTCGGCCCTCTGTCAGGCAGAAGGCGGTTGCAGCCCGGCGCCGGAATGGACGCCCATGGCCTTCAGCCCCGCTGAGCGGGCGATTGTTGTATATCTGCACCGATGACGCCCGTGCGAGGCAAGCCGCGGGGCAGCCGGCACGTAAGTGCATAGATCACTGCTCCGACGAGCGTTTCGTCCACCATCCGCCACAAGAACTTCACCATTACCGTGCCTTCGCATTCAGAGGCCGCTGCGCGGCCGTTGTCTGGACATCCAGCGGGGACTCAGGGCCTTCTCACATCGCGTCGGATGCTGTCGGCGGCCCGTTCGGCAACGGCCAGGACCGTCGCGTTGACTCCTGTATTAGGGATCGACGGCATCACCGAGGCATCAGCGACACGCAGACCGCCGACGCCGTGAACTCTCAAGTCCGGGTCTACGACAGCAAGGTCGTCCATCCCGATCCGACAAGTGCCGACCGGGTTGTAGAAGGATTCCGCGTTCCTGCGGATGTAGGTGACGAGGTCGTCCCCCTTTCCCGGTGCGGTCTCCAGGGCACCCCACTGACGCCAAGCCGGCATGCGGCCGATCTCTCGCGCGATGCCGAGGGCCGCGAGCATGGCGGACAGGTCACCGCTCTCGGCGAGATAGTTCGGGTCGATCAACGGGAGCCGGTGCGGGTTCGGACTTCTGAGCCTTACCGTTCCCCGGCTTACGGGCGCCGTGTGAGCGAAGGCGACTGTGTGCCCCGACACGGGCGTTACGACGTCCGCGGTGCCCGCCGGAGCGTCGAGCAGCAACACCTGAACGTCCGGAACGGCTGTCGCGCCACTGTGCAGCAGGGCACTGACCGTACTGAAACCATGGCTGGTGGTCAGTTGCCGCCCCGCCTCATAGACCACGGGGCACTGCAGGTGATCGTGCAGATTGCCACCGACACCGGGGAGATCGGCCAGCACCGGCACTCCGACGTCCCGCAGATGTGCCGCGGGCCCGATACCGGAGAGCAGCAGCAGGTGGGCGGAGCCCACTGTCCCGGCCGCCAATATCACCTCGCCGCGCGCTTCGGCCCGTTCCACTGTGCCGAAGGACGTGTATTCCACGCCGGTGCAGCGGCCGCGCTCGATCAGCAGGCGACTGACTCCCGCCTCTGTGGCAAGGTGCAGATTGGGCCGGTCCAGTACCGGAACCAGATACGCGTCCGCGGCGCTCTGCCTGCGGCCTCCCGCTCCAGCCAGGTCACACCAGAAGGCACCGTGCTGCCGTTCACCGTTGATGTCACCGGTGAGATCGTGACCGGCCTCGGTGAGTGCGTCCAGGAAAGTCAGCGACGCGTCGTCGACCTGGGTCGTCGGCGCCGCCCACACCGGCCCGATGACGCCGCGCAAGGCGGGGTCGCGGCCCATCGCCGTCTCCGTCCGGCGGAAGTACGGGAGCAGCTCCGCGTAGCTCCAGCCCTTCGCACCGTTGTCCGCCCATCCGTCGTAGACGGCACGGTGTCCGCGGACATGCATCATCGCGTTGATCGAGCTCGACCCGCCGAGGACCCGTCCGCCCGGCCAATGGTGCCTGCGCGACAGCGTCCCGGTCTGCGGCGTCGTCCAGCGCGACCAGATGATCTCCGTGGCCGGAATGAGCGGGAACCCGACCGGAAGGTGCATGGCCGGCGGCCCGATTGCGGAGCCGGTTTCCACGAGAAGCACCTGCGCCGCCGGGTCCTCGGACAGTCGTGCCGCGACGACACAGCCGGCCGTCCCGCCGCCGACGACCACATAGTCGTAGGCAGTCATCTCTCCCCGCCTACCGCTGCCTGGAAGCGAGACGCGGCAGCGTGGGCCTCGCACGGGTGACAGTCTGTGACAACCGTGCGGTATGGGGAGATTCGGCCCCCGCCCACAGACGGGTCAGCACAAGGGGGCTTCGTCCCCGTCACGTCGTGGCATCGGGCAGAAGTGCGTGGACACCCGCTTCCGGCATCGTGCACGAGCGAGCCGCGACGGCGCATGGTCAAAACCTCTTCAGTCAAACTGTTTTCCGTCCTCCGTCGAGGATCGCGGGCCCACGACTCGACCCGCCAATGCCGATTAGCGGAAGCGTCATGCCGATCAGGCATGACATCAGTACAGTGCGTTCCCGTGCGCCTTTGCCCCGTGGGCGTGGTAGTGACGGTGCTCTATCAAAGATCCCAGGCCGTGCCGGAGAACAGAGTGAGCCCGACGCAGACACAGTTCCTCGGCACCGGGTGTGCACAACTGCCGCCCACTGGAACCTTTACGCCGAACCGAGCGCCGCGATCACGATTTTGGCAAACTGCTCAATGGACGGCATCTTCCGATTCTTCGCGTACGCCAGCGCCACGATGCGCGGGGCGACCCCCGTGAGCTGGACGTAACGGATGTCGGGGCGGCGGTAGAAATCGGCGAGACCGGCCGGGACAACGATGAACCCTGTGCCGGACGCTACGGCCTCCAGGCTCTCCTCGATCGAGGTCGGCCGATCGGCTTCCTGGCGGTTACGCACCGCTGTGGCGTCGACGTCGGTGCCGCGCCACTCTGGCACGTCATCGGAGTCCTGCAGCAAGCGATACGGCGTCAGCTCCGCGATGTCGAGGATCTGGGCCTGCGCCAGCGGATGTTCGTCAGAGAGAGCCGCGACGCGCGGCTCGGGGAACAGGGGAACGATCTCGAAGGTGTCGACCGGCAGTGGCAGCCGGACGAAGCACACGTCGACGCGACCGTCGAGCAGATAGTCGACCTGGTCGGTGGGTGTCGTGTGCAGCACCTGCACATTGACCTCCGGCGCCAGCGCCCGAAACTGCCTGATGATCGGTGTGACTATGACCCCTGGCATGAAGCCGACGGTGAAGTGGTGCCCCTCACGGCTGGCGAGACGGACCCGCCGCTGCAAAGCCAGCGATGCCGCGAGCAGCGGCCGTGCGTCCTCCAGCAACTGACCACCGGCCGGCGTGAGCGCCGTACCCAGTGGCCCGCGTTGGAGCAGCGACGCCCCGAGATCATCCTCAAGGGCACGGATCTGTCGACTCAGTGCGGGCTGCGTCATGTTCAGTCGTTCGGCGCCACGCACAAAGCTGAGCTCTTCGGCAACCGTCACGAAATAGCGGAGACGCCGGAGGTCGATATCCATGACGCCATGTTAGCCGCGCCGCTTTTCCTGTCGAACTGCCATCCGGAGAAACGTCTTGGGCTTTGGTGATGCCCAATCGGCATGGCATCTACCCAAATCGGCATTGGCGCCTTTGGGCATCCCTGCTCATGCTGGACTCAGGTATAGCGCCCACGATCGACATTCGACGGCGGGTGCTCCAGTCATGCGCCACGACGATGCGGCCGCACTGGGTGTCGACGTCGAAGCATGCTGGTCGATGCGGCGCCCAAGCGGTAGCTACCGATTTTCGAACCGGCCCCGCCCCGGGAGACCCCCTCCTTGATCTCGGCTGTAGGCCATCGGACCCACATGGTGCTCGCGGTCTGTTGAGCCGTGACACTTCCGAGAATCCGAAGCTATTCTCGAGCAGGCCTTGGCCGAGGAATTCAGGGAAGCAAGTACGTCACTAAGATCCCGATCTGCTCACCCCCTCAGCAGATCTACGGACCCGGATTTTCGGATTAGACTCGTTCGGCATCGTCATTGCCTAATGGAAGCGCCACGATGCCGAATCGATATCATGGCAGTGCATGGACGCTTCCTCAGACGCACCTGCCGTGCAGTAGTGTCCGCCGGGCCGCCAGCGCCTCGCGGCGGGAGACGTCACGAGCAGGAGCGTGAACCCTGAAGGTGGTGAGGCGCTGAGGCTCAGATCACCTGAGCCCGGTGCTCCGTCGCAGCGCCGCCTGGAGCAGACGATCCACCAGGTCCCCGTACCCGATGCCACTGGCCTGCCACATCTGCGGGTACATCGAGACGGGCGTGAAGCCGGGCATGGTGTTGATCTCGTTGATCACGAACTGTCCCTCCTCTGTGAGGAAGAAGTCCGCACGGACGAGACCCTCACAAGAAGCCGCCTCGAACGCCTTGACGGCCAGTCGGCGCACCTCACTGGCCTGGCTCTCGGTCAGCGGCGCGGGCACCATCCCGGGAGTGGAGTCGAGGTACTTCGCCTCGAAGTCGTAATACGCCCGTGCGTCGGGCGACGGGATCTCGGCCGGCACGCTGGCCTGCGGTCCCTCGGGGAACTCGAGCACGCCACACTCGATCTCACGGCCCCGCACCAGAGCCTCCACCAGGATCTTCGCGTCGTGCCCGTGCGCCTCCGCGATCGCGTCCTCCAGCCCCTCCGGGCCGTCGACCCGGGTGATACCGATCGAAGAGCCGGCACGTGCGGGTTTGACAAACAGCGGCCAGCCGTAACCCTCGGCGAAGCCGCTGACTCTCGCGAGGGCACCCGCGGGGTCGGACTGCCACTCCCGGGGTCTGATCACCAGGTACGGCCCCACCGTCAGGCCGAACGAGCTGAACACCCTCTTCATGTACTCCTTGTCCTGGCCGATCGCCGAAGCGAGGACACCAGCGCCGACGTAGGGGATGCCGGACAGCTCCAGCAGGCCCTGCACAGTGCCGTCCTCTCCGTACGGTCCGTGCAGTACGGGGAAGACCACGTCCGCTTCGCCGAGGACCTTGGGCTCCGTGCCGTGTTCGCTGCGGACGACGGTTCGATCGGTCGGGTCGACGGAGACGACGATGTTGCCCCGGTCCGAATCCGTGAGCTGCTCGACCGCGGGCTGCCGCCGGTCGACCATCGTCATGCGCTCGGGGTCGTCCGCCGTCAGGACCCAGCGGCCATCGCGGGTGATGCCGACCGGCAGAACGTCGTACTTCGTCCGGTCGATGGCTCGCAGCACGGCCCCCGCGGTCACCACGGAAATGCCGTGCTCTGAACTCCGGCCGCCGAAGAGGACCACCACCAGGGGCCTGCGGCGCGACCCGGACGGGGGAGCGGTAAATTGTTCGGTCATGGTTTGTGCTTCCTTACGCTGCGCGGTACTGCTCGCCGACGGCAGGCGTACGGCGCCGGCCTTCCGGTCGGGAAGACCACGCCGCACGCCGATGGACCTAACCCTCGTTTTTCCGGTCAGCTGGTCAATGAGGAACGGGTGACGGGGAAGTTGAAGTAGGTGTCCGGGTAGGGCTCGGCGGCGAGGGTGAAGTGCCACCATTCCTCGGCGAGATTCACGAATCCGACGGACTCGAGCTCGTTCTTGAGCAGCAGCCTGTTGCTGTGCTGAACTCCCGTGATGCGTGGGTCGAGAGTGTGCGCAAGCGTGTCGAAGCAGTCGAATCCGGTGCCCATGTCGATCGAGTTGTCCGGGAACCTCTGCGCCTGCGGTGCGTAGCACGGCTCAAGCTGCTCGCCGGGAACGTAGGGGCGGGTCGAGTGGGCCGGCAGCTTCACCAACGTGAGGTCGATCGTGCTGCCACGACTGTGTCCCGACTTCGCCGCGATGTACCCGTCGGAGAAGAGGTTGGTCTTGTCCACCTGCGGGTAGAACTCGCCCTTCATCTTGAGGTCGGTCAGGTCCTTCGCCCAGTCGACGAACTGATCCACCGCGCGCTGCGGCCGGTAGCAGTCGTACACCTTCAGCGTGAAGCCCCGCGTCAGGAAGTAGCGCTCCGCCTTGGCCAGGGCCTTTGCCGTCGGAGCGGTGACAATGCACAGCGGTTCGACATAGCCGTTTATCGGCGTGCCGATGAAATTGTGGGGCGTGCTGTAGCGCATGTCCTGCAGAATCGCGGGGGCCACATCATGGAGGGCCACGAAATCGGTGGGCGCCTTGCTTTCCGTGTCGGCGGCCCGTGCCGTGACGGAGGTGCTTGTCACCGTGACAACGATAGCCGCCAGAAATGCCAGCAGCACTGAGACGCGCATGCGCGCTTTTTTGATTATCACGATGCCGTACTGAACATGATGAGGAACACAATGTCACCTGTCTTTCACGAAACTTTACTTGGTGTGCGGGCGGAGAGTTTCCCCATACCCGCGAACGGCGCCAGCGAGAGCGCCATGACGAAAAGGCCGAAGAACAGAGTGCAGTGCAAAAGGCCGTATTCGCCCACGAGCAGACCCGTGACAAGTACCGGAACGCACATCGACGTATAAGTGATGGCGTAGATGGCGGCCATCAACCCCGCCCGTTCCGTCGCGAGTACGTTCGCTGTCACCAGACGGACACCGCCCTGGAACGCCGGGCCGAATCCCGCACCGGCCACCGCGGTCCCCACATAAAGGGCTGTACGTGAGTCCTGGTGCGCGGCCAGCAACGTGACGGCCACTCCCGACGTCAGAAGCAGGGACCCCCCCAAGGCCGTGCGGCCGGCGTCGGCACCCCGGGTCAACAGGACGGCGGGGACCGCGCTGGCCGTCAGCAGGGAGACGATCAGTCCGTCGGCGGTCGCCGATCCCGATCCTGTGATGCCCTGGACCAAGTCCGGCCCCAGGGACAGATAGAAGCCGCCCAGGGCCCAGACGGCCACGAATACGGGTGCGGTGACGAGGAGGGCTCGGCGACTCGATTCGGGGGCGCGGATCCGTGGTAGCACCGAAGGCCAGGCTCCGGGCTTCGGCGACCTGGACTCCGGTAAAAAGGCCAAGCCGAGCGTCTGCAGAGCCATCGCGCCGAACAGCAGCGTGTACACGCTGCCGAGATGAGTGGGGATCAGATCCATGAGCAGGCTCGTGCCGAGCGTCCCCAACGCCATGCCGATGAGCGGCGCGATGCTGACGAACAAGGGGCCCCATCGCTTGGTCACGTCGAGCAGGGCAGCACCCAGTGCACTCGTCGCGGCACCCGTCGCCAGACCCTGGAGCGTCCGGGCCAGGATCAGCGATGTCACACCGCCGGCCTGCAGGAAAAGCAGCATGGACAGCGCTTCGAGGACGAGAGCGGCGCCGATGACCGGCCGCCGGCCGACATGGTCGGAGAGCGAGCCGACTGTCAGGAGCGCGACCAGGACGCTCAGGCAGTAGACGCCGTAGACCACGGTGACGGTGCCGGAGGACAGGTGCCAGCTCTCCTGGTAGACGCGGTAAAGCGGTGTAGGTGCGCTGGAAGCGATGAGGAACGTGATGAGCACAGAGGATAAGAAGACAGCCGACATCCGGCGAGTGACCACGTCGTCGGCTCGCGTACTGGGCCGCCTGACTTTTGCTTCGGACGTGGCATGAAGCTCTTCGAGCATCGTCGTTCGGCTCTCTGTACAGGAAGGGCGGAGTGGAAGACGCGGGCAATGCCCTCAGGTCGCACATGACTTGGCTTGTCGGCGCGTTCCGAACGCCAACTTTCCGACCAACGGCGAGATCGCCCGCAGTGCGGTACGCATCGGCAGAAGGCGCTTTCCTTCACCCCGGCGCTGAGGGCGGTTCAACAGGCATCAGCATGGCCTCTTACCGAAGGGGACTGGGGAAGGCCGATGTAGATCACCGTAGGGGACCAAATGACATGCCCACCGCTGCCGTCGCGCATCGGGTACCAAGAGGACCTCGGCAGGGACCGAACAGGCACTTCGGGACGGCAGGTATCACGTGGGGAGCGCTCGTTGGGCCGGGCCATTCTGCCTGGCAGCACTCAGCCTGAGCCATCGGAGTGGAGCAGGCACTAAAGGGACGACCGAACGGCCCCTCCGGACCCAGCGCTCCATGCGGCAACCCGGCCGGCCCACCGCCGATCCTATGGTGAGTACATCGAGCGTGCTCGTGGAGCGATGTCCCGCTCAGGGTGACTGCCGCCGGCGCCCCCCTGGTCGAAACGGCCCCCGACGGTCCTCGAGATGAACGAGACGCCACTAGCCACTGAACTATTGCTACGTGCGGCGGAGATGAACAGACCGACGGAGGGATGAACATGGACGAGCGAGCTGCGGAACCAGGCGAGTCGTCGGAACCGGAGGAGTCTGAAGAGGCGGTGAGGGCCGCGCTCAGCAACGCCTGGGCAGCAGGCTGGACGGCAGAGGATGACGAAGAGGACGGACAGGGGGAAGAGGCAAGCGCGCGCCCGGTGCCCTGGGCCATCGCAGTCGCCTGTCCGTGCGAGGCCGGCCCCCATCGGAGGCTTCGAGGGATCCCGCTGCAGGGCGGCTTACCGGGTGCTTGAACACGTCTTCGGCAAGCCGCCCTCGGTGAGCGATCAGGTGGGGATGTTCCACCGCTGTTTGACGGCGGTGGTGCAGCTCGAGATCTGGAGCTGGGTGAGAGCGGTGGTGTAATTGGCGGTGCCGTCAAGGCACTTGCCCGACTGCGGGTTGTAGATCGTGCCGTCTGCGCGCGTCTGCCAGTTCTGGCCACCGGAGCCGTCGCAGTCGTCCAGCTCCACGAGGGTGCCGTTGGCCGTGCCTCCGCCCTTGACGGCCATGCACTTGCTCTCGACCATGATCGTGCCGTTGAGTTGCAGCGTCCACTGCTGCGAGTTCGTGTCGTTGCACCAGTACAGCTGGACGGGGTTGCCGTTCGTGGTGTTCCCCAGGCGGTTGTCCACACACATGCCGGCGGAGTTGCTGATGGGGCCCGTCGGGTTCTGCTCATTGGTCAGGGAGAACCCGCTGTTCGGCGTCAGCACCGCGTAGGACAGATCCGAGCAACCGAGGTCGGACGACTTCACCGTGGTCGCCACGCTCGAGTTGGCCTCCGTGGCGGCCGTCCAGCCACCACCGTAGGAGGTCTGGTACTTGAGTCCCGTGGTCTGGAACACCGCGCCCTTGGTCTCCGCGCAGTACTGACCCTCGCCGGTCGTCGGGTCGTATTGCGTGTATACCTCCATCATGTCCCAGCCGCCGCCGGTATTGCTCAGCTTGCTGGTGTCCGCGCTCTTGAAGAAGGTCTCCCATTCGTGTGTGTCGTAGTTGTAGAGGTACGAGGTCCACTCGTTGGTCGTCGCATTGGTCTGGACGTCCTGGACCGAGTACGACGGCCGGCCGTTCACCTTCTTGGTGTACGTGTCCAGGAAGTCGGAGTTGACGACCACGTACTTCCCCCAGCCCGGGCTTGCCGCACACCAGTCCCAGGCGCCGACCCAGACCGTGCTCCCGGAGTAGATCGTGGTCATCTCGATGCAGGTGGCGTTGCTCGGGTCCAGAGTCGGCGCATAGACGGTGTCGTCGCCGGTGACCGGGGTCGAGAGATTCACGCTGTGGGTGGCCTGCGCGCCGTGCATGGTCCCGCCGGTGGGGAAGACGCCCCAGTAGGCGTGGTACCTCCCCGTCCAGGGGGACAAGGCGCTAGTGGTGGAATCCGTTACGGACGGCGCGTCCTTGGCGACGTCGCCCGGGCTGACGTGCCCGGAGGCGTTGAGCTCGTAGAACCGCCGGGAGACCTCGGCGGGCAGTTTCTTCCGAGCCGCCGCCCCCGTGGTGCCGGGGACCACGTGCTCGCTGTGCCGGGCACCGGGTGCGGGTGAGCCGGCTTCCGTCTGGGCCGGGGCCGCCGCCTCGGATGGCCGGGCGGGGGCCGCCGCTTCGGAAGCAGGTGTCCCGGCGGTCAGCGCCAGCACGGCGGCGACCCCCACCAGGGCAGCGCCGAGCTTGTGTATTCGCACTACTATTCCTAACTGAATGTACATACATCGGTGCCCGGGTGAGGGCCATGACATGACCGCCTGGCTCCAGTGACGGCCCAGGCGGTCGCCGAAGCCGACGCACCGTCATTGCCGGCGCTCAGGCGTTCAGGCGCGGAGAGATCCAGCGCGGCGGTCCGCTGCTCAGCGGAAAACGGCGCGCTGGTGACGCGGGGGGCGCTTCATCACGGCGCCCCGTCACGCTTGGCTGGGTGGTTCGCGGTTCGTTCAACCCGGTGATGAAGGATGCGGCCGACAACCCGCGGGACGCCGACGGCTCAGTGCTCGTGCAGGTCGTTCGTCGCCTCGATCTGCTTCCAGGACTTGGGCGGAACCGGCAGAGAAGATGTACGGGCCGCGGCGGGCCCCGCCGGCTTGGCCGGCTCGAAGAGCCATGTGTCGAACAGCGCGCCCAGGTCCTTGCCGGACACCTTCTCGGCGTACCGCTGGAAGTCCGCGACCGACGCATTGCTGTAGGAGTGATCCCACGGCCACCCCTTCAGCACGGCGAAGAAGGCCTTGTCCCCGATCTCGTCGCGCAGTGCCTGAATCGCCAGCGCGCCGCGGTCGTAGACGGCGATGTCGAACTGGTTCTCCGGCCCCGGGTCACCCGGCGCCACCGTCCAGAACGCGTCCTCGGCCGGATGGGAGGCGTACACGTAGTCGGCGAGCTCCTGCGCCGTACCCTGGCCCTCGTGCTCGGACCACAGCCACTGGGCGTAACGCGCAAAGCCCTCGCTGATCCAGATGTCCTTCCAGTCCTTGACGGAAACGTCGTCCCCATACCACTGGTGGGCCAGCTCGTGCACTACCACCGACGGGTTGGGCCCGCTCGCGAACTGCCGGGGACTGTAGAAGGGCCGGGTCTGGGTTTCCAGCGCGAACCCGGTGGGCACGTCCGGCACGTAGCCGCCGAGCGCATCATACGGATAAGGCCCGAAGTACCCGCTCAGCCAGTCGGCGATCTCCCCGGTACGCTCCACGCTGGCCCGGGCCGCCCCGTCCCTGTCGCCGAGGTTCTTGCTGTAGGCGTTGACGATGGGGATGCCACTTTGGCTCCTGCCGGTCGTGATGTCGAACTTCCCGACCGCGAGAGTGGCGAGGTAGGTGGCCTGCGGCTTGTCCGACCGCCAGTGATAGGAGGTCCAGCCGCCCCTGGAACGCGTCGACCGGAGCCTGCCGTTGGAGATGGCCTGGGTGCCTTCCGGCACACGCACCGACACGTCATAGGTGGCCTTGTCCAGGGGGTGGTCGTTACTGGGGAACCACCACCACGCCGACTCCGGCTCGTTGGCCGCGACCGCGCCGTCCGCGGTGCGCAGCCAGGTGGTGAAGCCGTATGCCTTCTTCGACGACGGTATCCCGCTGTAGCGCACCACGACGGTGATGTCCGTGCCCTTGGCCAACCCGGTCCTGGGAGTGATCACCAGCTCGTGCTCCCCGGAGGTCGTGAACGCCGCCTCGACGCCGTTGACCCGTACCTCACTCACATCCAGCAGAAAGTCCAGGTCGAACTGGGAGAGGTCCTGGGTGGTGCGGGCCCGCAAGGTGGCCGTGCCCTCCAGCTCGTCCGTGGCCGGCTGGTACTTCAGCCGCAGGCCGTAGTGGGAGACGTCGTATCCGGCGTTGCCGTAGGCGGGGTAGTAGGGGTCGCCTATGCCCTGGGCCCCAGGCGTGTAGGTCGCCGCGGATGCCGGGACGGCGAGCAGGAGAGAGGCGGCGGCAAGGGCGCCCGGAGCGATGACTCTGTAGTGCACTGAAGCTCCAAGTCATGGACGAAAGACAGGGGTTAGAGACCTGCGACATCGGATGTCGGCGCGCTGACGTCGCCGTCGTCATATGGTCGTCGTCCGGCCCCCGCGACAACGGTCTCTCCGCCACGACTATGCCTGTTCGTACCCGCCGAAGTGCCCTCACCGCTGCTCGGGAGCTTGCCGCTCACGGTAGGGGACGAGGTCCCCGCGGGGGACCCGGCCTCTTACGCAGGCGGACGAGGCCCCAGCGGACGACGCCGGAGCGGACGAGGCCCCAGCGGACGACGCCGGGGCGGCCGGGGCACGGCAGCGGCAGCGGCAGCGGCAGCGGCAGCGGCAGCGGCAGCGGTGTCCTGGACCGCCTGCTCGACTCCAGCGAGGGCGTACAGTGCGCCGTCGGCGTGCACCTTCGGCATGACGCCGTCCGTCTTCGCCCCGAGGACCGCGGAGCGTACCTCCTGGAGCGCCTTGCGGATGCCGACGACATCGGCGGAAGCCGCGTCCGGACCGTCCAGCACGGCGACTTGGCCGATCAGCAGGGCCAACGTCGCGGATGACAGCGCCCGGGGCCGACCTCTGGCGATCAGATAGCGGTCGGCCACCCCTTGGGCTGTGAGCGCCCGCTGGAGAGCTGCAGTTGCCGTCGCAGGGCCTGTCGCCGGTTGCGTAGCGAGGCTAATCAGTTCGTCCGTGGTGTTCCACGCATCGGCAAGGGCCTGCTCATCCGTAGCGGCCCTCGCGCTCGCGTAGGCGTCGCCGGCCAGCCTCGCCAACTGGTCGTAGTTTCTTTCCGCCTCAGCCACGGAGACATGGCGCGCCCCGTACGCGCGCACCTCTCCGACGACCAATGGCAGCCCCTCCTCTTCGCCTTCTCCCCTGTCGAGTGCAGGCAGACTGGTGCAGCCGAAGTACTTGCTCTGTAGGGGCTTGGCACTGACAGGCACCAAGCCTGCGCGAACGAACTCCCTTACGGACACCAGCTTCGGGGGCGCAATATCCATAAAGCTGTCCAATACTGGGTAATCGGGGTGCAGTCGGCGCACATCTTCCCAGTAGTTCGGCAGCCGCCTCTCGATCAGCACCTCGACAGTCTGCAGGATCGCCTCTTGATCGTCGGCCAGGTACGCCTGAACATCGGCACTGAGGGCTTCACGAATATCGGCGTGGTCATTACGAGAAAGCACCGCTATATTGACTTTACTCAGACCGCTATAGGAATGCTTCTGAACTATCCCGACTGTGCTCTCGTACAGCAGTGCCGCATGCCCACGAAGCGCTGCGACCGCTGGATCTGCGGGAATGATCTCAGCAATCCAGTTCCCGGCCGTCACAACGTCATTCAAGCGCACCTCCCGGTGGGCGCGCCACAATGCGTAGCGCACGGCGAGTTCATTACCGAATTCCAACGCGTCAGACAAATGCAGGCGGGTCAGAAAGCCCTGCGAAGCGGTACGCCACGTATTGTCCCGCACATGACCGAGGAATTCATGCAATCCAGCCAACGGCACGCCGAACGAGTAGTGGACGTTCATACCTTCCCCGTCACCGATGGCACGGGGCCGGATGACAGCACCCCGGGCCAACTCGCTGTGCTTCCATCCATCCTCGAGACGGAAAACCTCCCCAAAAGTCTGACTACCTGAATGAAATTGCTCCAGCCGCTGCTCCACCGCGCGCAGCGCGAAGAACGCGCCTCGTTTATCTTTCCTTGCCGTCTCGTGAGGTAGGACCTTTTGGACTTCGCTGACAATCTCGGGGATGAAGGGATGAACAGGGGTCGCCCTTCCAGTCCTCCGGGCGGCTGATTCTTCCCGGTAGAACCGACCGTCAGCACCCCGGAAGAGAACTTCGTTCTCCACCTCCAGCACGACCTTCATGTCATCACGGGAGGCCAACTCCATACCCAGATGATCCCAAGCATCTTCCCACTCCGGCGCAAGCTCCAAAATCTCGGTGAATTCCGCCTCGAATCCTCCGCCGCCGCCCCGCAGCCCCGCACGAACACCCAGGCCCGTGCCCGGGGACGCCGCGAGCACGTCGGCAACCCGACCAGCCAACTGGGACAGAGGCAGATGGCGCTGACTGTGCGGCAAGCGCTGCCAGGCAGAGAGGATGTCCTCAAGGGACACGCTGCGGCGCTCACCACCCACCAGCTTCCACACAGCACCGTCCACCCACACCTTCAGATCACGGAACTCCGAACCAGAGCCCGTCAGTTCACCGTAACGCCGGACATCAGCGGGATCACCACCCTCGGCCCCGACCCTGTTCCACCGCTCAGCAGCAAGGACACGCGCCTTCTTCTCCATGGCACCCCGCACCGCCTCCACATGCCCCGGCCTCCAGCTTTCCGCAACCTGCACCGCACGATCGACCTCCATCCCCGCCCGCGCCACACTCGCCACATCCTCCCAATACCGCTCCGCCTCCCACGCCCCCGCATCCCCCGGACCCCGCTCCAGCCACACCTCAGGAGGAGAAACCACCCCATACACCTCACTCGCCCACACCATCCACTCACCCGGCACCCCAACCACCCCCGACCCCACCCCCGCCACCTCCCCCGGAACGGCGAACCACTCCCCCACCGCCCGGGCCGGCCCCCCACCACGCAACCCCAACCCACCCGGCACGAACCCCCCACCCATCCCCACCCCCTCACCATCCACCTCCATCCCCACCTCCTCACCATCCACCTCCATCCCCACACGCACCCCCTCACCACCCAGCCCACCCCACACAAACTCCCCCACCCCCGGAACGGCGAACCACTCCCCCACATCCAGAAACCCACCCCCCG
>JAEKKN010000017.1 GCA_019510305.1 Microbacterium sp. | reverse complement strand
GCGCTTAATGCGTTAGCTGCGACACGGAAACCGTGGAATGGTCCCAACATCTAACGCCCAACGTTTACGGCGTGGACTACCAGGGTATCTAATCCTGTTCGCTCCCCACGATTTCGCTCCTCAGCGTCAGTTACGGCCCAGAGATCTGCCTTCGCCATCGGTGTTCCTCCTGATATCTGCGCATTCCACCGCTACACCAGGAATTCCAATCTCCCCTACCGCACTCTAGTCTGCCCGTACCCACTGCAGACCCGAGGTTGAGCCTCGGGATTTCACAGCAGACGCGACAAACCGCCTACGAGCTCTTTACGCCCAATAATTCCGGATAACGCTTGCGCCCTACGTATTACCGCGGCTGCTGGCACGTAGTTAGCCGGCGCTTTTTCTGCAGGTACCGTCACTTTCGCTTCTTCCCTGCTAAAAGAGGTTTACAACCCGAAGGCCGTCATCCCTCACGCGGCGTTGCTGCATCAGGCTTCCGCCCATTGTGCAATATTCCCCACTGCTGCCTCCCGTAGGAGTCTGGGCCGTGTCTCAGTCCCAGTGTGGCCGGTCACCCTCTCAGGCCGGCTACCCGTCGACGCCTTGGTGAGCCATTACCTCACCAACAAGCTGATAGGCCGCGAGCCCATCCCCAACCAAAAAATCTTTCCAACTAGTAACCATGCGGTTCCAGTTCGTATCCAGTATTAGACGCCGTTTCCAGCGCTTATCCCAGAGTCAGGGGCAGGTTGCTCACGTGTTACTCACCCGTTCGCCACTGATCCACCCAGCAAGCTGGGCTTCACCGTTCGACTTGCATGTCACCGTTCGACTTGCATGTGTTAAGCACGCCGCCAGCGTTCATCCTGAGCCAGGATCAAACTCTCCGTAAAAAAGAAATGCATACCCCACCGGGAAAACGGTGACGCAGCGAGTTTGAAACTGACCAAAGAGACAAATTCATTGCTGACTTCATCCATTGCCAGTCCCCGGAAGGACTGGTCTTTGATCCAAAGGAATCTCACCCCACCGAAGTGGAGTCGAGGTTATTTGGCATTTGACAAGTGCACGCTGTTGAGTTCTCAAGGATCGGACGCTCCCCCGACCCAACCATCACAGTCAGGCCCGAAGGGCAACTTCTCAATCTTACCGAAGCGATCCGGCCTGTCAAATCGACACGCCGTATGCTTCGAAGCTGATCATGCAACCAGGCGCTTACCGCGCCGAGGCAACTTGACTAGCTTATCCGTTTCGCGATCGAAGTCAAATCGACTCGAACCGGATCCGGAAGCTCCACGTCAGACAGAAGTATGTCTGCGATCCGCTCCGAGGAGCTGATCTGGTGGAGGTGGTCCTCCGCTTGAGGGGGGTAAGGCTCTCGGCCTCTCCGCTTCCCTGTGGGGCGAACAAGTAATAAGTTACGTGGATTCCGGGGATCGGGCAAATCAGGCCGGTCCGCCGGGCGTGTCGCAATCGGGGTGCTGAACTGGCGGCACCGCCGGACCAGAACGAACGGTGCCCGCAGGGACAGAAGAAGCCCCGTCCTAGCTGAGCTCGGACGGGGCTTCTTCGTTCTGTGGACCTAAGGGGACTCCGCCGTCCTCGCTCCGCTGCGGCGGGCTCCCCGAATCACTCAGCCTGACAGATACGAGAAAACCCCCCGGGCTTCGCGCGGGGGGTTTTCTCGTCCCATCTTCGCGTACGGCGACGAGGCGGCGGGCGGCAGCTGTACCGGAGCGGGCGGCGCCATCTGCTCGGCGCGCTCTCGCAGTTCGGCCAGTCGAGCAGCCTTGCGACGTTCGGCCTGAGCATCGTGCTGCGCCATCGCCGCCTGCGCGCGCGACCCGCTCATCGACACGAGGGGTTCGGGAAGGGCACGAGGCGTCCAGGTCGCCGCCCCCTGGTCGTGGAGCGGCGGAGCTTCCCGATGCACGGCGGGCTCGGTCTTCCGAGCATTCCGACGAGCGGCGCGCGCCGCCCTCGCAGCGACCGAAGACATCCGCTGCAGAAGGAAGGACGCGACTACGACGGTCGCGCTGCCGAGCCACAGCAGCAGCGAGGCCTGCGTGGCGATGAGCTGCCAGGCGCCGAGACCGGCGACGACGAGACCGAGGAACAAGGCGATCGTGGCGGTGAGGCGAACCCGGCGACGGGCACGCGCCTGACGCACGACAGGATCAGCCTTCGTGGCTGCCAGTTGTTCGCGCAGAAGCACGAGCTCGGCGGCCTCCTTCTCCGACTGCAGCCGCTTGGCGAGCTTCTGCTGCGCGAGCGCTGTCCGTGCGGTCAGCTCTAGGCGGACCTCCCCTGGCGTCTCACTCGTTTCGGCGAGCACGCGCAGAGCCTGATTCAGACGGACGGCGTTGCGTTCGGCGGCGTCGTACTGGAAGCGCCCGCGCCACGACGGCAGCAGGTACAGCATCCACAGGAGCACAGCGACGAGGACGATCACGCCCCCGCTCAGCACCGGCCCATCCATATCGACAACGGTAAGGGAACAGCGCGCCCACGGCGGACGGTGTCGACGCGTGTCGCGATCGGATCGCAGACAGTTCGGGGCCGACATCCCCCGGGACCCGATCGGATGACGGCATCCGATCGCTCCTGAGGCGTGTCGGCCCCGATGCGGCGTCGTGCGGGACGTCAGTCCAGGAAGATGTCCGGGAAGAGCCGGTCGTCCGGGGTGCCGGGGATCGCGGCGTACCTCGAGAAGTCGGTCACGCCGTCGGCCTCGAGGACGTCTTCGACGATGAGCGTCTGGCCGGTGTACTCGGCGGCGGGCTTGGTGAGCACGGCGTACGCGGCATCCGCATAGATCTCCGGTGTGCGGCTCGCAGCCATCACCTTGTCTCCGCCGAGCAGATTCTGCACGGCGGCCGTCGCGATCGTCGTGCGGGGCCACAGGGTGTTCGCGGCGATCCCGTCGCGGGCGAACTCCGCGGCGAGGCCGAGCGTGACCATCGTCATCCCGAACTTGGCGAGCGTGTACCCGGTGTGTGCGCCGAGCCACTTCGGAGTCGGGTTCAGGGGCGGGGAGAGCGACAGGATGTGCGGGTTCGCCGCGTCCTTGAGGATCGGCGCCGCCGCGCGCGACAGCATGAACGTGCCGCGGACGTTGACGTCCTGCATCAGGTCGTACTTCTTCGGGTTCAGATCGAGCGAGCGCGACAGGTCGATCACACTGGCGTTGTTGATGACGATGTCGATGCCGCCGAACTCGCCGTGCGCCTTCAGCACCGCTTCGGTGATGTCGTCGTCGTCACGCACGTCACCCACGATCGGCAGCGCCTGACCGCCGGCCGCGCGGATCTGCTCGGCCGCGGTGTGGATCGTGCCCTCGAGCTTCGGATGCGGAGTGTCGGTCTTCGCGAGCATCGCGATGTTCGCGCCGTCGCGCGCGGCCCGAAGGGCGATCGCGAGGCCGATGCCGCGGCTGCCGCCGGACATCAGGATGGTCTTGCCTGCCAGTGTGCTCATGGTTTCTCCTGGTCTGTGCTCGTTCCCGTCGCAGAAGATCCCGGAAAGCCGGCTGGAAAGCGGGCGTTCTCGCGACGGGAGGGGTCGTCTTACTTCGGTGCCATGCGGATCGCACCGTCGAGGCGGATGGTCTCGCCGTTCAAGTACGAGTTCTCGATGATCTGCTGCGCGAGTGCGGCGTATTCGTCGGGGCGACCGAGGCGGGAGGGGAAAGGCACCTGCTGGCCGAGCGAGTCCTGCGCGGCCTGCGGCAGGCCCATCAGCATCGGCGTCTCCATGATTCCGGGCGCGATCGTGCAGACCCGGATGCCGTGGCGCGCGAGTTCACGTGCCACGGGAAGAGTCATGGCGTGCACGCCGCCCTTCGACGCAGAGTAGGCGGGCTGCCCGATCTGTCCGTCGAACGCCGCCACGCTGGCGGTGTTGATGATCACCCCCCGTTCGCCGGATTCGGTGGGGTCGTTCTTCGCGATCACGGCGGAGGCCTGCGACAGCACGTTGAACGTGCCGACGAGGTTGATGCGGACGATCCGCTCGAAGTCGGCGAGCACGGCGGGGTTGCCCTCGCGATCGAGCACCTTGGCCGGCGGGGCGATGCCCGCGCAGTTGACGACCACACGCAGCGGGGCCGCGGCCTGTGCAGCGGCGACCGCAGCATGCACTTCGTCGACGCTGGTCACGTCAGCGGCGACGAACTGCCCGCCGAGCTCCTCGGCGAGCTCGGCGCCCTTCGACGAGGGCAGGTCGATGATCGTGACGTGGCCGCCGGCGGCGGCGATCCGCCTGCCCGTTGCGAGCCCGAGCCCCGAGGCGCCGCCCGTGATGAGCGCGCCCAGACCAGTGATCTGCATCGTGAGTTCTCCTTCGAACATCGTTGTGCGGCGTCCCAGTTGAAACCAGGTTTCAGCATACGTGGTTCCGAGTGTCACCGCGATCGGAGTGGCGGCCGATCGGGATCAGGTGTTTGCTGGACCCATGGAACTGCGTCGCAAGCGAGCCTACGACACCGTCGCGGCGGACGACGGGTTCCGTGTTCTCGTCGACCGGCTCTGGCCTCGCGGCGTCTCCAAGGAGCGCGCCGCGATCGACCTGTGGGCGAAGGAGACCGCCCCGTCCGCGGAACTGCGACACGAGTGGCACGCGGCTCCCGCCAGCGAGTGGGGCGTCTTCGCCGACCGCTACCGCGCGCAGCTCGCTGGAGAGTCGGCCGACGCGCTTCAGGAGCTGGCCGGCCTGCTGCGACAGCATCCGGTCGTCACCTTGGTCTATGCGGCGCACGATCCTGTGCACAACCACGCCGTCGTGCTGGAAGAGGCCCTGCGGAAGCTGCAGGACGCGTGAGCTTCCCCGCTCCGGACATCGCCGTGCCCGAACGCGTGCGCGAGCTCGCCCGAGGCGCCGCGCTGACGCCGGTCTGGCTCAACAACATCGGCGGGCTGACGTTCCGCACCGACGATGGCCGCTACATCAAGTGGGGTCCGCACGATCTCGAGGCGAACATGCGCGACGAGGCCGAGCGCATGCGCTGGGCGTCGCGATGGATCGCGGTTCCCGAGGTGCTCGACCAGGGCCAGGATGCCGATCAGGAGTGGCTGGTCACGATCGCGCTCCGGGGACGCAGCGCCGCGGATCCGCTCTGGCACGACGACCCCGAGCGCGCGGTCCGCGCGGTCGGGGAGGGATTGCGGATGCTGCATGACGCCCTGCCCATCGACGAGTGCCCGTGGGAGTGGAGCGTCGGGTCGCGCACCGCGGGAGCTGCCGAACGCGGCACGATCGTGCCCGTCGATCTGCGGGATGCGCCCCCGGTCGACCGCCTCGTGGTGTGCCACGGCGACGCGTGCCTGCCGAACACGCTGCTCACCGACGACGGCGTCGTCGCAGGCCATGTCGATCTGGCCGCCCTCGGCGTCGCCGACCGCTGGGCCGACATCGCCGTCGCCTCGATGAGCACGGAATGGAATCTGGGCGACGGATGGCAGGACACGCTGATCGACGCCTACGGCATCGCCCCCGATCGCGAGCGCCTCGACTACTACCGGCGGCTCTGGAACGAGACCTGACTCAGGCGCTCCCGCCGAGCACGAAGTTCCACGCGCCGGTCGCGACGGCCGCCCAGATCGCGATCGCAGGGATCACGCCTGCGATGAGGACAAGCACTGTGTCGCGCCAGGTCCACACCGATTCGCGCGCCCACGAGCGCGCGCCCGAGCCGCCGAAGCCACGTGCCTCCATGGCCGTGGCGAGCGACGATCCGCGTCGGATCGCCAGCACGAACAGCGCGAACGCCATGCCGAGGGTGCGGCGGATCCGACCCTGATCCGCGACCCCGCGGGCACGACGGGCGAGCGCGAGAGCCCTCCAGTCCTCGGCGAGCAGGCCCAGCATCCGCATTCCGGCGAGCGCGCCGATCACGAAGCGAGCCGGCAGCCGCAGTCGCTGCGCCAGATCGTCGGCCAGATCGGTGGGGTCGACTGTGACGAAGAGCACGACCGACGGCAGCCCGATCGCGAGGACGCGGACCGCGGTCGCCGCCGCAAGCGAGAGCGACCCGTCGCTGACCCTGATCAGCAGCCATTCGAAGTGCACGGCGCCGCTCGTCGTGCCGTACAGAGCGATCGTGACGGCGCTCAGCGGAGCCGCGATCCACAGCACCGCGGTGCGGGTCCAGAACTCACGGGCGCCGAGACCCGCGAGCAGCAGCAGCGGGATCTCGAGGACGAGCGCGACAGATGCCGACACCACGTCGATCGACACGATCAGCGGCACGGCGATCAGCAGAGCGGCGGCGAGCTTGGCGAGCGCCGATCGCGGCGCGATCGGGCCGCGGCGCTCGATGCGCGCAGTGAGGGGATCGATCACGGGCTCACCTCGAACCGACGGGCGTGCAGGGCCTGCAGCACTGCTTCGTCGTGACTGATCGCGACGATCGCGGCTCCGTCGTCGCGGAGCGCCGCGATGATCGCGACGAGTTCGGCCCAGGTCGTCGCATCCTGCCCGAACGTCGGCTCGTCGAGCACGATCATCTGCGGCCGCGTCGCCAGGGCCGCAGCGACCGTGAGCCGACGCTTCTCGCCTCCTGAGAGCGTGTACGGGTTGGCCTCGGCGAGCGCCGAGAGCCGCAGCCTGTCGAGGAGTTCGTCGGTGCGACGCGCGATCTCGGCCTCGTCGAGGCGCAGCGCTCGAGGACCGACGGCGAGCTCCTCACGCACCGTCTTCGCGAGTAGCTGGTGCTCCGGCGTCTGCAGCACCGTCGCGATGCGGGTGAGCAGCGACGTCGACGACCACCGGAACGGGTCAGCTCCTTCACCCGAAGACAGCGCCGCTGTGGCCGTGACCCGACCGCTCTCGGCGGGGATGAGCCCCGCGACCGTCAGGCCGAGCGTCGATTTTCCCGCGCCGTTCGGACCGGTGATCCCGATGACCTCGCCCGCATGCACGTCGAGGTCGAGGGGTCCCGCCACGGCCACTCCTCGGCTGCGCGCCACGGTGAGGCCACGGGCTTCGATCAGCCGTTCACCGGGGGCGAGGGCGGGCGGCGGCGGCACGGCGGGCGGATGCTCGGGAACCCAGACACCGGACGCCGCCAGTTCCGCTCCGCGCGCGCCCAGCACCTCGTCGGGCGGACCGTCCGCGAGCACGACTGTGCCTTCCGGCTCAGCCCCCAGCACGATCACCCGCTCGACGAGCGGCAGCCAGACGTCGATGCGGTGCTCGATCACCACGAGAGTGGCGCCGGTGACATCGAGCGCGGCCGCGACGGCGTCCCGCACGTCCTGAACACCTACGGGGTCGAGGTTGGCGGTCGGCTCGTCGAGCAGGATCGCCCCCGGCCTCATCGCCAGCACGCCGGCGAGCGCGAGGCGCTGCTTCTGTCCTCCCGACAGCGCGGCCGTGGATCTGTCGAGGGGAACGTCGAGCCGAACGGCATCCAGCGCCGACCGCACCCGGTGCCAGATCTCGGGGCGGGGCACGCCCAGGTTCTCGCAGCCGAAGGCCACGTCATCCCCGACACGGGCGAGCATGGTCTGCGTGTCGGGGTCCTGCAGGACCATCCCGACTCTGCCGCGAGCCTGCGCGGCAGGCAGGCCGTCGACGAGAAGCGAGCCGTGCGTCTCCCCCTCGTCGGCTCCGCCCAGCACGCCGCCGAATCCCTGCAGCAGGGTCGACTTGCCCGAACCGGAGGCGCCGAGCAGCAGCACGCGCTCCCCCGGCGATATGGCGAGGTCGATCTCTCGCACCGCCCAGCGCAGCCGCGTGGCGTACCGCCAGCCCCAGCCGCGCGCCTCGAGAGCGGCGGGGTTCGCCGCGCCGGTCACACCCGTGCGGCGACCTCGCGACCGGCGGCGAAACGGCTCAGCGCACCGGTCGCGGCGAGGCCGCGGGCGATCAGCCACGCGCCGATGCCGGCGATGACGGCACCCGAGACGGTGCTCGAGGCGATGTAGATGACGGTGAACGCGGTGTCGGCTCCGGCGTACCAGAGGATCACGTCGTTGATGCCGCAGGCGACGCCGGCGGCGGCGCCGGCGAGGATCGCGACGGGCAGCTTCCACACCCCGTAGAGGAACAGCAGGAAGATGAGTTCGGCGCCCAGACCCTGCACGAGGCCCGAGACGATCGTGAGCGGACCCCACACGTTGCCGACGAGCGCGGAGATGACCGCGGCGACCAGTTCGGTGTACAGCGCAGCCCCCGGCTTGCGGATGATCAGCCCGCCGAGCACTCCGGCGATCAGCCAGGGCCCGTTGACGAGCGCCTGGACACCGGGGAGCAGCGGTTCGAGCAGCGTACTAGGGCCCTGGTAGCCGACGTTCCACAGCACGAAGATCAGGGCGCAGGCGACGGCGATGACGCTGGCCACGACGATGTCGACGACGCGCCAGCGCCACAGCTGGGCGTTGCGAAGACCGGACGCCGTGCCGGTCGTGGAAGCGGACGTGGAAGTACTCATCTGAACTCCTCCCTGCGCCGGCATTATCCGGATCAGGTTCGACGGTCGAAGCGCGATTCGCTCCCTCTCAGCCCGGCTCGCCGGACTCCCGTGGTTGTTCTGTCGATATTACCCGTCGTACCGGTGTTCTGTGAGCGGAGTTCGGTACCGTAGGCAGGTGACCGCTCCTGACTCCGCCGAGGCCACTGCACCTGTGGGCGATGACGTGACGACGGATGCTGCGGCAGAAGCCTTCGACGACCTCGATGCACTGGTCTCGGCTTCCGTCGCTCCCGACGCTCGCTGGGCCGAGGGCGACGACCACGCCACCGCCCTGACCTGGATCGATCCTGCCCAGGTGGCCGATGCGTCACCGGCTGCCGACGGTGACGATGCGGCCTCGCTCTTCTCCGGCGCACATCTCCGGTCGGCCGTCGTCCGGCCAGGGGTGCTCGTGCCCGTCGGCGTTCTGCTCGCGCTCGTCGGCGCCTACACGGGCGCGACGCTGCTGTGGCCCCTGCACGAGATCGCCCCCACGGTGCAGGCCGTGGAATTCTCGACGACACCGGCTCAGGCCGCCGCGATCACGTGGCCCGCGCAGGGAAGCGCCGCCGTCGGGATCGCAGGTGTCGGCACACTGGCGTCTTCGACCGATCCTGCGGCGATCGCGAGCATCTCCAAAGTGGTCTCGGCCATGATGGTGCTCGATCGGATGCCGTTGGCTCCCGGAGAGCAGGGTCCCTCGTTCTCGTTCACCAGGGCCGACAGCCAGTCGTACCTCGCATACAAGCGCAGCGACCAGTCGGCTCTCGACGTGCCCGTCGGCGGCTCGCTCACCGAGTACCAGATGCTGCAGGGCGTACTGCTCGGCTCGGCCAACAACTACATCGACCGACTCGCGAAGGAGATCTGGGGATCGGATGCCGCGTTCGCCGACGCGGCGGCCACCTGGCTGAGCGAGCGCGGAATCAGCGGCATCACGATCAAATCTCCGTCGGGGTTCGACGAGCGCAACGTGGCGACGCCCGAAGCCCTGATCGCGGTGGCGCAGAAGGCCATGCAGAATCCGGTGTTCGCCGAGATCGTCGGCACGACGTCGGTCGACCTGCCCGGAGCCGGAACCGTGCGCAACACGAACGGGATGATGGCCGATTCCGGGGTCGTCGGGGTCAAGACCGGCACCCTCCATGAGAGCTGGAATCTGCTCACGGCGAAGGATGTCACAGTGGGCGACACGACCCTGCGACTGTATGCGTCGGTGCTCACGCAGGAGGACGACGACATGCGCCTCGCGTCGACTCGCTCGCTGTTCTCGCAGGTCGAGAGCGAGCTGCAGACTCAGGCGCCGACGGTACCCGAGGGCACTGTCGTCGGCTCCGTGGAGACCCTCTGGGGTGCCGAGGTCGACATCGTGACGGACGCGGATGCCGACGTGGTGCTGTGGAACGGCGGAATCGCGACGACGACCGTGGAGTTCGACCTCGACGAGAAGCGCAAGGCCGGCGCAGAGGTCGGCACGCTCACGACGACCGGCCCGGTGAACACGGCGACGACGGAACTGGAGCTCGCGGGAACCGTGCAGGATCCGAGCCCGTGGTGGCGGCTCACGCATCCGCTTGAGCTGTTCGGTCTGACCGACAAATAGCCGCCCGCGCAGAGCCGCCCGCGCAGAGCCACCCGCCTGCGGTCCCCGCCGTACGCAGATGCCCCGTCCCGGATTCCGGGGCGGGGCATCTGCGTGCACGAGTCAGGCCTTGGGAGCCTCACCCCGGTTCTCGACCACGGCTTCCGCCGCGGCGATCTCGGCGGCCGGGCTCTCAGCTCCGACCACAGCGCCGACGCGCGCGGCATCCGCTTCAGCCTCGGCGTCTCCCGTGACGACGACCGGCGTCGTGCCCGTGAGAGCCTCTTCGGCGTCGATGTCGGCGGCCGCCTGCTCGAACTGCGACTGGTACAGGCGCCAATACGCGCCCTGCGCCGTGATGAGCTCGTCGTGCGTGCCCTTCTCGACGATGTCGCCGTGCTCCATCACGAGGATGAGGTCGGCATCGCGGATCGTCGACAGGCGGTGAGCGATCACGAAGGAGGTGCGTCCTTCGCGCAGCGCCGCCATGGCGTGCTGCAGCAGCAGCTCGGTGCGGGTGTCGACGGCCGACGTGGCCTCATCGAGGATGAGGATCGACGGCTTGGCGACGAACGCACGGGCGATCGTGATCAGCTGCCGCTCACCGGCCGAGACGTTCGAGGCGTCCTCGTCGAGCACGGTGTCGTAGCCCTCGGGGAGGGCGTGAACGAAGCGGTCGACGTACGTCGCCTTGGCGGCGGCGAGCACCTCGTCGTCGGTCGCGGTCGAGCGTCCGTAGCGGATGTTCTCGCGGATGCTCCCGGCGAACAGCCACGGGTCCTGCAGCACCATGCCGGTGCGCGAACGCAGGTCGTCGCGCGTCATCTCGGAGATGTCCTGCCCGTCGAGCAGGATGCGTCCGCCGCTGAGCTCGTAGAACCGCATGATCAAGTTGACCAGCGTGGTCTTGCCAGCGCCGGTCGGGCCGACGATCGCCACAGTCTGACCAGGCTCGACCTGGAAGGAGAGATCGGTGATGAGCGGGCGGTCCTCCGAATAGGAGAACGCGACGTGCTCGAACTCGATGACTCCCTTGCCGTCGACGACCGTGGGGGCGTCTTCGGCATCCGGGTCCTGCTCGTCCTCGTCGAGCAGCTGGAAGACGCGCTCGGCCGATGCGGTGCCCGACTGCACGACCGCAGCCATGCCGCCGAGTTCGGCCAGCGGCTGCGAGAACTGCTGCGAGTACTGGATGAACGCCTGCACGTCGCCGAGTCGCAGCTGACCGCTGGCGACCATGAGACCGCCCAGCACTGCCAGAGCGGCGTAGCTGAGACTTCCGACGAAGGTCATCGCGGGCATGATGATGCCCGAGAGGAACTGCGCCTTGAACGCCGACTGGAACAGCTCCTCGTTCTCGACCTGGAACTTGTCGAGTGCGTCCTGCTCGCGGCCGAAGACCTTGACCAGCGCGTGGCCGGAGAACGCCTCTTCGACGCGCGCGTTGAGACGACCGACCTTGCGCCACTGGGCGCCGAAGGCCTTCTGCGAGCGCGGACCGATGATCCCGAAGATCACTCCCATGAGAGGGAGTGCGATCAGGGCGACCAGCGCGAGCTGCCACGAGATCGAGAACATCATGACCAGCACGCCGACGACGGTGAGCACCGACGTGAGCGCCCCTGAGAGGGACTGTTGCATCGTCTGCGTGATGTTGTCGATGTCGTTCGTGACGCGGGAGATCAGCTCACCGCGCTGCACCTTGTCGAAGTACGACAGCGGCAGACGGTTGATCTTCGCCTCGACGTCTTCGCGCAGGCGCCACATGGTGCGCACCATGATCACGTTGATGACGTAGCCCTGGATCCAGCTGAGCAGCGCCGAGACCACGTAGATCGCGAGCACGGCGGCGATGATCCAGCGCATCGCGTCGAAATCGATGCCCGCACCGACCGTGAAGTCGTTCATGGCCGCGATCTGGTTGGCGAAGTCGGTCTGGCCGAACTGTCGCAGCTGCTCGATGACCTCGCTCTTCGTGGTTCCTTCGGGGAACCCGGGGAAGTCGCCGTTGGGCTTGGCGAGCTCGTTCGAGATGAAGCCGGCGTACACGAGGTTGGTCGCCTCGCTGAGCACCTTGGGAGCCGCCACCAACAGCACGACGCCGACGGCGCCGAGGAACGAGACGAACACGAACCAGACGGCGGAGGGCTTGAGGAGTCCGATCATGCGTCCGAAGCTCTTGCCGAAGTTGTCGGCCTTGCCCGGTGCGACGCTGTCCCAGTCACCGGAGTTCTGGCGGGCCTGCTCGGCGAGCTCGGCCTCGTACTTCTCTTCGGCGGTCATCTCGGGCTCGGCGACGGGTGCTGCCGTCTTGCCGCGACCGCGCTGCGGGCGCTTCGATGCGGTGTTGTCGCTCATGCGTCCACCCCCAGCTGCGACTCGACGATCTCACGGTAGGTCTCGCTGGTCTCGAGCAGTTCTTCGTGGGTGCCCACGCCGACCATGGTTCCTCCTTCAAGGACGACGATGCGATCGGCATCCGTGACCGTCGACACGCGCTGCGCGACCACGATCTTCGTGACGTGCGGAAGCTCGCGCCACAGAGCCTGCCTCAGGCGGGCATCGGTCGTCAGGTCGAGCGCCGAGAACGAGTCGTCGAAGACGAGGATCTGCGGCTGGTGCACGATCGCACGGGCGATCGCGAGCCGCTGACGCTGTCCGCCCGAGACGTTCGTGCCGCCCTGAGCGATGCGCGAGTCGAGCCCGTCGGGCATCTCTTCGACGAAGTCGCGTCCCTGTGCGATCTCGAGCGCGTGCCAGAGCTCCTCGTCGGTTGCGTCCTCGCGGCCGTAACGGAGGTTCGAGGCCACGGTCCCCGTGAACAGGAACGGGCGCTGCGGCACCAGGCCGATGCTGTCCCAGAGCGACTCGACGTCGGCCTCGCGCACATCGGTGCCCCCGACGAACACGCCGCCGCCGGTCACGTCGAACAGCCGAGGGATCAGTGAGACGAGCGTGGTCTTGCCCGCACCGGTGGAGCCGACGATCGCGACGGTCTCTCCCGGCTGCGCTGCGAAGCTGATGCCCGACAGCACGGGCGACTCCGCGCCCGGGTAGGTGAACTCGACGCCGTCGAAGGCGACAGCACCCGGAGTCGGGAATGCCGTGACGCCGTTGTCGGGGCGAGTCATCGTGGACTGCGCGTCGAGCACCTCGCCCACGCGCTCGGCGGATACGGCGGCGCGCGGAATCATCATGGCCATGAAGCTGGACATGATGACGCCCATCATGATCTGGCCGATGTACTGCATGAAGGCGAACAGCGTGCCGACCTCGACCGTGCCGGCGTTGACCTCGATGCCTCCGAACCAGATCACGGCGACGACCGTGACGTTGAGGATCAGCATGAACATCGGGAAGAGCAGCACGAAGAGCGAGCCGATCTTGCGGCCGACCACCATGATGTCGGTGTTCGCGCCGCGGAAGCGCTCCTCCTCGATGTCCTCGCGCACGAACGCGCGGACGACGCGGACGCCCGTCAGCTGTTCGCGCATGATGCGGTTGACGTTGTCGATCTTCTTCTGCATGCTCCGGAACAGCGGCACCATGCGGCTGATGATGAGCAGCGCCACGATGAGCATGACCGGCACCGAGACGGCGATGAGCCAGCTCAGACTCGCGTTGGTGATGACGGCCATGATGATGCCGCCGATCGCGAGCAGCGGTGCGGTGACGAACATCGTCGCGCCCATCATCGCGAGCATCTGCACCTGCTGCACGTCGTTGGTGTTGCGGGTGATCAGCGAGCCGGCGCCGAACTGCGAGACCTCGCGCTCGGAGAATCCGCTCACCTTGGCGAAGACGTCGGCGCGGATGTCGCGACCGGCGCCCATCGCGGCACGAGCGGCGAAGTAGGTCGCGATGATCGATGCGACGATCTGGCCGAGCGAGACGAACAGCATGAACAGCCCGGTTCGCCAGATGTAGTCGGTGTCGCCCTGGGCGACGCCCTTGTCGATGAGATCCTTGTTCAGGGTCGGCAGGTAGAGCGAGGCGAGGGCGCTTGCGAACTGGAACACCAGGACGCCGATGAGCAGCCATCGGTACTTGGAGAGATAGCGGACGAGGATTTTCCCGAGCACAGGCGGACTTCCTTGTGGGATCAGAGGGGCGGATTTCTCGGCAGGCGGATGCCGGTCGACAATCGGCCGCAACATAGAGTGCCACGAGCCGCGGACATTCGCATCCCCCACAGGGATGACCTTCGCTGACAGCGAACCTTTTCGTCCTGGCCAGCGGTTTCTGCACTGAGGTCAACAGCGGAGGGCCGCGGCATCCGCTCTCGAAAGCGGACCCCGCAGCGTCCCCGACGTCAGAAGAGCGGTCTCTGCGGCACGTACGCCCTGGCGTCGGCACCCGCATCGGGCCCAGCCTCGGCGATGGTCGCCGGCTCCCACCTCGGGTTGCGGTCCTTGTCGACCAGTTGTGCGCGAATCCCCTCGACGAGATCCGGATGCTGGGTCACGAACCACATCACACGGCGGTATTCGCCCTCCAGGGCTGAGCGCAGGTCCGGCAGTGCGCGCGCCTCGCGCACCGCGTCGAGCGTCACGGCGAGTCCGGTGGGCGCGAGGCCTTCGAGCAGATCGGCGATGGCCGCGGCATCCGTCGTCCCCTGCGCCTGCAACCGGGCGACGATCTCGGCGACCGTGTTCTCGGAGAACGCCTCGTCGATCCACTCCCTCGCGTCGGGCAGCTCGGTGGGCTCGGGGGTCTCGTCGAACAGCAGCACGATCTCGGCGGGGCCGGTCGGGTCGGCACGGTAGGCCAGCGCCTCACGCAGCGCCTCGAGCCGGTCGGACGGGACGAAATGGTCCGCGAACCCGAGGTAGACGGCATCCGCACCGTTCATGGTGCCGCCGGTGAGACCGAAGTACTCGCCGAAGCGGCCGGGCGCGCGGCCGAGCAGCCAGGTTCCGCCGACGTCGGGGGTGAAGCCGATGCGGGTCTCCGGCATCGCCAGCTTCGAGCGCTCCGTGACGATGCGGATGGCGGCGTGGCCGGCGAGGCCGATGCCGCCTCCCATCGTGATGCCGTCGGCGATCGCCACGATCGGCTTCGGATACTCGGCGATCATCGCATTCATCGCGTACTCGGCCCGGAAGAACTCGATGGTTTCCGCCGAGCGCCCTGACACGATCTGCGCGTGCAGCTCGCGCACGTCGCCGCCCGCGCACATGCCGCGCTCGCCTGCCCCGTCGATCATCACGATCTGCACGTCGGTGTCGTCGAGCCAGGCCTCGAGCGCTGCGGTGATCTGCACGATCATGCCGTGGTCGAGGGCGTTGATGGCCTCCGGGCGGTTCAGCGTGAGTCTCCCCAGGGCTCCTTCGGTGCGGACGATGACGCGCGGGGCAGCGGTGGGTTCGGTCACGAGAGCCAGGCTACTCCGTCTGATCTGTCGGCATTCCACAGCGGAAATGCACGATCGTGCAGCTTTTCCGGCAGGATAGATGGAACTGCCCAAGCAAGAAAGGGGCCGCGCATGCCCGAAGGACACGTGCTCGAGTTCACGCGCGTCACGAATCGCGTACTCGGCCCGAACGGAGCAGGAAAGACCACGACGCTGCGCATCCTGCTCGGCCAGGTGCGGCCGAGCAGCGGCACGGCCACGATCGGCGGGGTGGCCTTCGCCGACCTCCGCACGCCCCTCAAGACCATCGGATCTGTGCTCGAGGAGACCGTGTACCGCCCTCGGCGCAGCGCTGCGCGACAGCTCACGATCGCCGCGAAGGCCAACGGCATCCCGCTGGCGCGCGTCGACGAGGTGCTCGCGCTGGTGGGTCTCGACGGCGAGCGCGAGGGTCGCATCGGAAGCTTCTCGCTCGGCATGCGCCAGCGGCTCAGCGTCGCGCACGCCCTGCTCGGCGACGCCGGCACGCTCGTGTTCGACGAGCCCGCGAACGGACTCGACCCTGAGGGCATCCGCTGGATGCGCCTGCTCATGCGCCGCCTGGCCGACGAAGGACGCACGGTCCTCGTGTCGTCGCACGTGCTCAGCGAAGTCGAACAGGTCGCCGATCATGTGCTCGTGCTCTCGAAGGGCCGACTCGTGCTCTCCAGCGGCATCGAGAGCCTCGCCGACCCGGCATCCGGATCGGTCGTCGTGGACGCCGCCGACCGGGCCGCGCTCACCGCGGCTCTGGCCGAGGCCGGCTTCGAGGTCGAGGTGCTGCGCTCGGGTCTCACTGTGCGCGGCGGAGACGCCAAGACGGTCGGTGCGCTGGCCGCGACCGCCGGCATCGCATTGAGCACGCTCGTGCAGCGCGGCCCGACGCTCGAAGACGTGTTCATCGACCTCGTCCGCGGCGGCAAGTTCGAGCCGCGCCCCGCGATCGCGGCGGCAGCCGACGACGTGGTCGTCGACGACACGACGGATGCCGAGGAGTCGGACATCGACGCCGCAGGTACGAGTACGGATGCTGTCGATGCCGGAGCCGTTGCTGCTGCCGACGTCGCAGGCGCGGAGGCGGATGTCATCGCAGTCGACGGCACCGCGGATGCCGACGCCGAGGTCACTGTGACCGACGCCGAGGCGGATGCCGCAGCGGTCGCGACCGTAACGGATGCCGACGCCGGCTGGGACGAGACGGAGCCGCGCGCAGAGGCCGACGCCGACGCCGACGCTCCTGGCGACGCCGAGGAGACGAACGCCGAGAGCGGTGAAGACCGCGCCGACGGCAGCGCTGCGCAGACCGAGTCCGCGGACGTGCCGGTCGATGCCGACGCTGCGACGGCCGAGGAGAGCGCGTCGCCCGAATCGGGCCCGTCGTTCGACGAGATCCTCTTCGGGTCGTCGGCTTCCGCTGAATCCTCCGCCGTCGACGCTCCCGGCGAGCCGGGAGACGATCATGTCGGCACGGAGATCTTCGCGGGCCTCGGCGAGGAGTCTTCCGAGGAGGTCCCGACCCTCGACAGCGCGGCCGATCGAGCAGACTCCGCCGAAGAGCACGGCGACGACGCCTCCGAGGAGGCGGGCGAGGCCGACGATGCCGACCCGCGTTCCGCTGCGGTGAGCTCGATGCTCGCCGCCGCAGCACGCGCCTACTACGAGGATGAGCCTCAGCCCTACCCGTTCGGCGAGGGCTCGGACGAGGCCTCTGCTTCAGACGAGCACGGGGACAGCGCACCCGACAGCAACGGCCACTCAGAGCAGGCAGAGCACGACGGTTCGGAGCACGTCGAGACTGCACACGTAGACGCCGCACACGTCGACACCGACACCGCTGCAGGCGGTGAGGAGCACGTCGACGCCGAGGACGAGTCCCCGCACAGCGAAGACCATGGACACGGCGAGCACCACGAACACAGTGAGCACCACGAACACGGTGAGCACCAGGAACACGGTGAACACAACCAGGGCGAGCACGACCACCACGAGGGCGAGCGCCGCCACTACTGATCGCGCCCGGCTGACCGAACCCCTTCGTGCTCAGGCGCGGAGGGGTTCTCTCCTGTCCGGGTCTCAGGCGGGTCGCGGCCGGATCACGGGTCGCTTGCTGCCCTTCGACACCAGAGTCGGCGCGGTCGCCACGATCTCCTCGACGTCGGCCGGCTCGGTCGACACGTCGAGCCGAAGCGCCTGGGTCAGAGCGAGCCCGTGGCGTGTGGTGAGGATCAGCCGGCGGTAGTCGTCGTCGCCGTCGAGGTCGATGACGACGCTCGGCCGCCGACGCCGGATCAGCACGAAGTCGACGGTTCCCGCGGCTTTCCACGATCCCGCCGCGAACACACCGGGGATGTGCGTGCCGGGACCCGGGACTCCGCGGAGCCAGGTCCACGCGTCATCCGTCAGCTGCACTTTGGTGATGGTGTCGCGGGCGATCCGCACGTTGTCGCGGTGGAAGCTCGCCGCACGCTCGATCGGCGAGAGCACGATCTCGAGTTGCGTCTGGTCCAGGAGCAACGTCACCATGACCCTAGTCTGCCAGCGCATTGCTGACGGATGTCTGGAACATGCTCACAGGAACGCAACGATCCCGGCGGAACCGTCCGCACCGCTCTGACGGGACGGGCGCAAAACCGAGAGTCAGGCCTGTGCGTCGGCCGCCGCACGCGCGGCAGCGGGGAGCGCCGCCTCGATGAGCCGCAGCTCCTCTTCGCCGTGAGCCGCTGTGAGGAACCAGGCCTCGAACACGCTCGGCGGCAGGGCAACGCCCTGCTCGCGCATCGAGTGGAAGAAAGGCGCGTACCGGAAGGAACCCTGGGCCTGCGCCTCTGCGTAGTCTCGCGGAGCCGACGCTCGGAACGAAGCGTTGAAGAGGTTGCCGGCCTTCGCCACGGAATGGACGACCCCGGCGTCGGTCAGTGCGCCTTCGAGGGCTGCCACCAGACGAGCGGATGCTGCGTCGATCGTGTCGTACACATCCGCCGTCGCCAGGCGCAACGTCGCCAGTCCTGCCGCGACGGACAACGGGTTCCCCGACAGCGTGCCCGCCTGATAGACGGGCCCGAGCGGCGCGAGCAGATCCATGATCTCGGCGCGGCCACCGAGAGCAGCCAACGGCATCCCTCCGCCGACGACCTTGCCGAACGTGAAGATGTCGGGGAGGTAGTCCTCGCCCGCCGCCGCCTGCAGTCCCCAGAAACCGGCGGGATGCACGCGGAACCCGGTGAGCACCTCGTCGAGGATCATCAAGGCGCCGTGCTCGTGCGCCGTGTCGGCGATCAGCCGGTTGAACCCGGGCACCGGAGCGACTACGCCCATGTTGGCGGCCGACGCCTCGACGATCACCGCCGCGATCCGATCGCCGTGCTCTGCGAACACCGCGTCGAGAGCGGCAGGATCGTTGTATCCGATCACCAGGGTCTGTGCGGCGATCGGGGCGGGCACGCCGGCTGAACCGGGCAGTGCGAGAGTCGCGACGCCCGAACCCGCCTCCGCGAGCAGACCGTCGGAGTGCCCGTGATAGTGACCGGCGAACTTCACGAGCAGATCGCGCCCGGTGGCACCGCGCGCGAGTCGGATCGCCGTCATCGTCGCCTCGGTGCCGGTCGAGACCAGTCGAACCCGCTCGATCGGACGTGCGTCGCCGAACCGGACCCGATCGGCGATCAGAGCCGCGAGCTCCACCTCGCCCTCGGTCGGCGCGCCGAAGGAGAGTCCGCGCGTCGCCGCCTCCTGCACGGCAGCCACCACCTCGGGGTGCGCATGCCCGAGCAGTGCAGGGCCCCATGACGCGACCAGGTCGACGTACTCGTTGCCCGCGGCATCCGTCACGCGTGCTCCCGACGCCGACGCCAGGAAGCGGGGGGTACCGCCGACGGAGCCGTAGGCTCGCACGGGCGAGTTCACGCCGCCGGGCGTCACCGCACGGGCGCGGGCGAACAGGTCGTCATTGCGATCGGTCATGGATCCATTCTCTCAACGACCCGGGAGGGGTGGTGGACGACCGGCGCGGCCGTGATCAGTCGCGCAGCCAGCCGGCGGCTTCGGTCGCCCAGTAGGTCAGCACGGCATCCGCGCCCGCACGGCGGATCGACACGAGCGACTCCAGAACAGCGGCGCGACGGTCGATCCAGCCGTTCGCCGCGGCGGCCTCGACCATCGCGTACTCGCCCGAGACCTGATATGCCCACACCGGAATACTGACGGTGTCACGGACCTCGCGCAGCACGTCGAGGAAGGCCATGGCCGGCTTGACCATGACGATGTCGGCGCCCTCCGCCTCGTCGACGACGGCCTCGCGCACGCCCTCGCGACGGTTGCCGGGGTCGAGCTGGTAGGTGCGTCGGTCACCCTGCAGCTGCGAATCCACGGCCTCGCGGAACGGCCCGTAGAAGGCGCTCGCGTACTTCGCGGCATAGGCGAGAAGCAGCGTGTCGGTGAACCCCTCGGCATCGAGCGCTGCGCGGATGACGGCGACCTGACCATCCATCATCCCCGAGAGCCCGAGCAGCTGCGAGCCCGCGCGCGCCTGCGCGAGCGCCATCGACGTGTACCGCTCGAGCGTCGCATCGTTGTCGACCGAACCGTCGGCGGCGAGCACTCCGCAGTGACCGTGGTCGGTGAACTCGTCGAGGCACAGATCGGTCTGGACGACGAGGGCGTCGCCGACCTCGGCGGCCAGCGCCTCGGTCGCCACATTGAGGATGCCGCGCGGATCGTCGGCTCCCGAACCCTGCGCATCGCGGACCGCGGGAACGCCGAACAGCATCACGCCGCCGACGCCGGCCGCGGCCGCCTCGAGCGCAGCCGCGCGCAGCGAATCCAGAGAATGCTGCTGCACACCCGGCATGGAGCCGATGGCGACAGGCTCCGAGAGCCCCTCGCGCACGAACAGCGGCAGCACGAGCTGACGCGGTTCGAGCGACGTCTCGCGCACGAGCGACCGCACGGCGGGCGACTGCCTCAGTCGGCGCATCCGCGTCTCGGGGAAGCTCATGGTGCGAGCTCGTCCGCCGCGTGCGGCAGCGTGAAGTGCGACACCGCGTCGATGAGCGCATCCACCGTCTGGCGGTCGGCCACGACCGTGATCGGAAGACCGGCTTTGAGCGCGTCCTTCGCTGTGCGGGGGCCGATGGCTGCGAGCAGGGTCTTCTCGGGGATGTCGGGGAACTGCTCGCGCACCTGCTGAGCGACCGACCCGCTGGTGATGAGGATCGCGTTGATGCGTCCGTTCTGCACGTCGCGCATGATGCGGTCTGTCACGGGAACGCCGACGGTGCGGTAGGCGACGACGCTGTCGACGTCGTGGCCCGCCTTCTTCAGCAGCCTGCTCAGCACGGGCTTCGCGATCTCGCTGCGCAGCGCCAGGATCTTGCGCGACGCGCCGCCTTCGAGGGCGATGATCTGTTCGGCCATGCCCTCGGCCGAGTTGTCGTCCTCGGGCACGAGCGCGACCTCGTAGCCCACAGCCTGAAGTGCCGCAGCCGTCGTCTCCCCGACCGCCGCGATCCGGGTCGTGCGCGGCACGACCGCGCGATGCGCGAACATCACGTCGACGGTGGTGGCGCTCGTGACCGTCAGCCAGTCGTACGCGCCGTCGGCGAGCTTCTCCAGTGCGCGATCGAGAGCCGCCTGATCGGTGGTCGGGGCGAAGTTGATGAGCGGCGCGACGACGGGGACCGCCCCTTGCGAACGCAGACTCGCGGCGACGCCGTCACCCCACGGTCCACCGCGCGGAACGAGGACTCGCCAGCCGTCCAGCGGCCGGTCGTGATGAATTTCAGTCATGAGGAATGCTCTCGGGAGACAAGGTCAGCCGCCCCTTGATCGAGCAGCCGACGGGCAAGATTCAACCCGAGCTCGCGTGCTGCGTGCATCGGGTCTGCACCATCGGCAGCATCCGCTCCATTGCCACTGCCGCTCCGACGAATATACTCCCCGTTCAGGTCCTCCGTGACGTCGAGACCGATTCGTTGCGCTCCGTCGGCGGCGTAGACGACGGTTCTGACGCGCACCGACGAGCCTGCGACGACGGCATGAGCGGCCATGGGCGCCTGGCATCCCGCGTCGAGCCCTTCGAGCACGGCCCGTTCGACGGTGATGGCGAGACGAGTGCTGTCGTCGTCGAGCGCGGCGAGAGCCGAGAGCAGCTCGGGGTCGGCATCCGTCCTCGTCTCGACGGCCAGCGATCCCTGCCCCGGCGCGGTGGGCCACTCGGCGAGACCGAGCTCCTCCCGGCGGAGCGGAGAGTCGGTGCCCAGACGCGACAGGCCGGCGGCGGCGAGGATGACGGCATCCAACTCGCCTGTCGCCACCTTCTGCAGTCGCGAGTCGACATTGCCGCGGATGTCGACGACGTCCGCATGCGGAGCACGGATGCGCACCTGGGCGATGCGCCGCGGCGAGCCGGTGCCGATCCGGCTTCCCGGGATCAGCTCGTGAAGCGGGATGCCGTCGCGCGTGACGGCGACATCACGTGCGTCCTCGCGCAGCGGCGTGGCCGCGATCACGAGGCCGTCGGGCTGTTTCGTGGGCAGATCCTTCAGCGAATGCACGAGGAAGTCGCACTCCCCCGCGAGCAGCGCCTCACGCAGACGCGTGGCGAAGATGCCCTGTCCGCCGATCAGAGACAGCGAGGCGCGATTCGTGTCGCCCTCGCTCGTGATCGGCACGAGCTCGACGGAGCGCCCGGCGACCTTCTCGAGGGCGGCGGCGACGTGGCCGGACTGGGCCTGCGCGAGCGCGCTGCGGCGAGTCCCCAACCTGATCGGAGTGCTCATCGCAGACCTACTGCAGCACGTCCGCGATCTCGTCGAACCGGAGCCTGCGCCCCGTGTAGAAGGGCACCTCCTCCTTCACATAGAGACGCGCGTCGGTGTAGCGGAGATCGCGCATGAGATCGACGAGCTCTGTGACGTCGTCGGCCTCGAGAGGCAGCAGCCACTCGTAGTCGCCGAGAGCGAAGGCCGCGACGGTGTTCGCGATGACGCCCGTGAACGCGGCGCCCTTGCGGCCGTGATCGGCGAGCATCTTGCGTCGCTCCTCCTCAGGGGCGAGGTACCACTCCGGCGTGCGCACGAACGGGTAGAGGCAGAGCCAGTCCTTGGGCTCGACGCCGCGGAGGAAGCCGGGGACGTGCTGGCGGTTGAACTCGGCGTCGCGGTGCACGCCCATCACGTTCCACACCGGCAGCAGCGTGCGCAGCAGCTCGGTGCGCCGCAGTCGCCGCAGCGCCTTCTGCAGATCCTCAGCGGTCTCGCCGTGCAGCCACACCATCAGATCGGCGTCGGCCTTGAGGCCGGAGACGTCGTAGAAGCCCCGCACCGTGACTCCCGAGTCCTCGATGTACGACACGATCGTCTCGAGTTCGGTCGAGTCGGATTCGGTCACCGGGACGTCGGGATTGCGTCGCCAGACCGCCCAGAGGGTGAAGCCGGATGGGTTCTCTTCGCGCTCGTCGGACATGCATCCAGTCTGCCCCCTTTATGCGGAGGGTGCGAACCGGCACTTCGACGGGCTCAGGGACCCAGGCGGCGGCACCGGGTCAGCGGGATGCGGCGCGGGCGAACACCCAGACGGCGCTGCCGACCACAGCGGCGAGGGCTATCGCCGCGGCGACGGCGCCCATCGGATTGCGGTCGGCGAATCGCCGGGCCTTCACCGCCGCGCGAGCCGAAGCCTTCTCGAGTCGCCGAGGAACGTTGCCCTTGATCTCGATCGCGGCGAGAGCGGCCTTGAGCTCCGCGCGGGCAGAGGCCACGGGGTCGGCGATGCCGAGCGGAACCGCGGTCTTCGGCAGTGCCGTCGCCGACACGGCGGCGGAGTCAGAATTCGTCATTGCCGGATCCCTTCGCGAGCTTGATGTCGGTGGCGACCGCCTGCGCGGGGTTCTCGCGCGAGAGGACCTTGCGGAAGCGCAGGAACCCGAGCAGGCCGAAGAACAGCATCGCCAGGATCAGGATGCCGAAGACGGCCAGCGCCGAGAGCCAGACGGGCCACCACGACGACAGCCCCGCGATCGCGAACACGAGGATCACCGGAACCGCCCAGAACAGGAAGAAGAGGGCGACCAGGAACCAGACCGAGCCGACCCCCGCATCCTTCGACGTCTTCGAGACCCACGCCTTGGCGGCGTCGATCTCGGCCTTGACGAGGTTCGTGATGAGCTCGGGCAGATCGCCGAGCAGTGTCAGCAGGCTGTCGTCCGCGCGATCCCGGAACGGGCGGGGCATCTCAGTCGTCCGCCTTCTTCGCAGCCGTGGACTTCGCGGCCGTGGCCTTGGCGGCCGTCTTCCGCGCTTCGGCGGTGGCCTCATCCGCCGCCTTCGCGACGTCGTCTGCGGCGTCCTTGCCGGTGGCGAGAGCGGAATCGAGCTTCTGGCCAGGGGTTCCCTCACCGCCGACCGACTTCGCCACCTTCACGACGCCGGTCCAGATCGCTCCCGGTACGGCTGCAGCCTTGTCGCCGACGAAGCTCTTCACCTTCGTGACCTGCTCCTGCACAGGGTCGAGGTTCCAGACCTTCAGCCACTGCGTCTTGATCTGCTCGTAGCGCTCGCGACCTGCGCGCGTGCCGAGCACGTATCCGACGCCGAGTCCGACGACGAGTCCGATCTTCCCTTTCATGGGGTCTCCTCTCGTTACTGTCCAGCAACTCGTGGCGTGCCAGGCTCCCAGCGTAACCCCATATGCCGATTTCGGCATCTACTCCTCAGGGGGTTGACAGATCGCAGCCTGTCAGCGCCAGAGAAGCGAGTGCCGAAGTCGATCCGCCTCGTCCTTCGCGTCGGGGATCACCTGCGCGAGCCCGGTGCCGGCGAGCCACGCGCCCACGACCGCGAGTCCGGGCACCGCCTGCACGGCGGCGCGCGCCGCCGCCCGACGCTCACCGGCTCCGATGATCGATGCGGGCTGCGACTGCGTGAAGCGCGCGCGGTGGGAGGCGACGAGATCGCCGGCGGCGAGCGGCACGCCGAGCAGAGCGGATGCTTCGTGCAGCGCCAGGCGCGCCGCATCGTCGTCGTCGAGAGCCGCGGTCGCGGCCGGTTCGCCCTGCGCGCCGAAGGACACCCGCACGACGTGGCGGGAACCCGCCGCCCTGCGCACCCAGCTCCACTTCGCGCTCGAGTGGGTGAGCGCCTTCGCGACGTGCGAACCGGGAACCGTGAGCACCCCGGTGCCCCGCGGGGCGGCGTCGAGCGCCGGCGCCTCGAGCAGCAGTGTCACGATCTCGATCTCTGGCGCGTCAGCGCCTGAGATCCGGGCGAGTCTCGGCGCCGCGTCGACCAAGAGCTCGCGGGCGACCGACTCGGACGTGGCGACGATGACGGCATCCGCGGCGATGCTCAACGGCTCGGATTCATCAGCATCGACGTCGACCTCTGCCGTGATCGTCCAGACCGCGCCCTCGCGCGTGACGCGGGTGACCGGAGCCGAGGTCCGGACCTCGCCCCCGAGCCCCTCGAGATCGGCGACCAGCGCGTCGACGAGCACGCTCATCCCGCCGTCGAGTCCCTCGACGGCGGATCCCGGCGCCTTCGCGGCCCGAGCGGCGCCCTCCTCGCGAAGGGCCTGCACAGCCCCCGACAGCGATCCGGTGCTGGTGAGTGCGGCGTTGAGTCCCGGGGCGGCGATGTCGATGTCGACGTCTTCGGGAGACGCCGAGTAGACGCCCGTCGTCACGGGGGCGACGAGCCGGTCGCGCACCTTCGCACCCATGCGCGAGGTGACGAGCTTGCCGAGGCTGTGGTTGTGGCCGATCGTGAGCGGCGGACGGACACGGTCGAGGTAGGCGCGCCAGACGCCAGACCAGCCGATGATGCGGCGAACGTCGTCCTGAAACGGATTCGCAGGGATGCCGAGAATGCCGCCGACCGGAAGCGGAGCGGCTCCGGTGCCGGGGATGCCCGCGAGCCAGGCGCCTCCGGCGGCCGGCGCCACCACGCGGTCGCCCAGGCCGAGCTCCTCCACGAGCGCGCGCACGTGTCCGCCACGGGTCGCGAAGCTCTCGGCGCCCGCATCGACTGTGATGTCGCCCAGCGTCGCACGCCGGATCGCTCCGCCCACGGCATCCGCCGCCTCCAGCACCGTCACCCGCATGCCGACCTTCGCGCACTCACGAGCCGCGATGAGCCCGCCGACGCCGCCGCCGATCACGACGACGTGGGTCTCGGCGGCACGGGCTGCGAGGGCGGGGGGCTCTTCAGTCATCCCACGATTCTCTCAGCCTCTGCGGCGACGCCGCTCTCAGGCCTCTGCAGTGGTGCCGCTGCTCCCCCGCTTGCGGACCTCGCGCAGCACGATCTGCTCGGGGCAGACCGTCGACAGGAAGTCGCCGACCGAGAGAGCGAGCCTCTCGCCCACGAGGGAATAGAGGATGCGGTTCGCGTCGCGACGTTCGGTGACGAGTCCGGCCTGGCGCAGCACGCTCAGGTGACGCGAGATCGTCGGCCCGCTGGCGGCGAAGCGCGAGGCGATCTCCCCGGCGGCGAGCTCGCCCTCCTTCAGATCCTGCAGGATCTGGCGACGGGTGGGGTGCGCGAGTGCGGCGAAGATGTCGGAGGCGCTGTCTGCCATGTTTGCAATATAGCATCCTTGCTAGATAGTGTTTAGCCGGATAGCTAACAGGCGAAGGAGAGAGCGATGCGAGTGGCCATCACCGGAGGAAGCGGTTTCGTCGGGCGCAATCTCGCGGAGCACCTCGATGATCCGGTCGTGATCTCGCGCCGCACCGGAGTGGACGTCACCGACGTCGATGCCCTCGCGGCCGCGTTCGCGGGATGCGACGCCGTCGCGCACTGCGCCGGCATCAACCGCGAGATCGGCGAGCAGACCTTCCAGCGGGTGCATGTCGAGGGGACGCAGGCGGTCGTCGAGGCCGCCCGCCGCGCCGGAGTCAGGCGGATCGTGATGGTCAGCTTCCTTCGCGCCCGCCCCGATTGCGGCTCCGGGTACCACGAGTCGAAGTGGGCGGCCGAGGAGATCGTCCGCAGCTCCGGCATCGACCACACGATCCTCAAGTCCGGCATGATCTACGGCCCGGGCGACCACATGGTCGATCACGTCACCAGGGCCGTGCGCACGCTGCCGTTCTTCTGGACCGTCGGGTTCCGCGAGCGCACGGCACGCCCCGTGCCGGTCGACGACGCGGTCGATGTGCTCGTCGCGGCGCTCGAGGGGCGCATCTCCGAGCCCACGGTCGCGGTGATGGGCGCCGACGAGGTCACGCTCGGCGAGGCCATCCGCCGCATCGCGCGCGTCGCCGGGCGCCGTCCCGCCTACATCCCGATGCCGGTCTGGACGATCCGGGTGCTCGCGCAGCTCACCGAGTGGCTGATGGTGGTTCCCCTCGTCGCGAAGGCGCAGGCGCGGATGCTTGCAGAAGGCGTGAGCGAAGCGGCGCCGCCCGCGCCCGAGCCGCCAGTCGGCCTCCGCCCGCATCGCACTTTCAGCGACGAACGCATCCGCGCCGCCCTGCCCGAGGGGCGGTTCGGGCTCGGAGACCTGCGGATCCGGCTGCCCTGGAGGCGCTGATCAGGGCCGGGATCAGCGGGAGTGGACCAGCTCGACGATGCGCGTGAGCTGATCGGGGTCGGTCTCGGGCGGCACGCCGTGACCGAGGTTGAGGATGTGCCCCCTGGCCGCGCGCCCGCGCTCGAGCACATCGAGCACATGAGCTTCGAGGACCGGCCACGGGGCGCCCAGCAGCGCGGGATCGATGTTCCCCTGCACCGTGACGTCGGGACCGAGGATCGCAGCGGCCTCGTCGAGGGGCTGACGCCAGTCGACGCCCACGGCGTCGGCCACGCCGTCCAGGCGCATGTCGGCGAGGAACGGCCCGGTCCCCACGCCGAAGTGGATGGTCGGGATTCCGATGCCGTCCAGCGCCGCGTGCGAATGCGGGGCCACGAAGGCCCGGTAGTCGGCCGGGCTGAGCGAGCCCGCCCACGAGTCGAAGAGCTGGACGACGGATGCTCCGGCATCCCGCTGGATCTCGAGGAACCTCCGCGAGACCTGCGCCAGCCAGCCGGCCAGGCGGTTCCACGAGTCGGGATCGGCGTGCATCATGGCCCGCGCCTGCAGGTGCTCCTTCGACGGACCGCCCTCGACAAGGTACGCAGCGAGCGTGAAGGGGGCTCCCGCGAAGCCGATCAGCGCGGTGTCGCCCAGTTCATCGGTCACGATCTTCACGGCCGCGGCGATCGCCGTACCGTCGAGATCGGCCGGATCGATCGCGATGAGGCGCTGCACATCGTCGGCCGAACGCACGGGGTTCGCGAACACCGGGCCGCGCCCGGGCTCGATCACCACGTCGACGCCGGCGAGGCGCAGCGGGATCACGATGTCGCTGAAGAAGACGGCCGCATCGACGCCGTGCCGACGAACGGGCTGCAGAGTGATCTCGGCGGCGAGGTCGGGCGTGAGACACGCATCGAGCATGCGCGTGCCGACCCGGAGCTCGCGGTACTCGGGCAGCGAACGGCCCGCCTGCCGCATGAACCACACCGGCGTCTGAGCGGGGCGGTCGCCCCTGAGGGCGCGGAGGAGCGGAGCGTCGGAGAGGGCCATGCATCCATCCTTTCATCCGTGAAACACCGCGGTAACCGATCGACGGTACAATCGAAGGGTGCTGCTGTGTGTCACGGCGAGTCACAAGACCGCCTCCTTCGACTTGCTCGAACGCCTGAGCCGCACCCCCGATGACGTCGCTTCCACCCTGGTGGAGCTGGCGCCGTGCGTGCAGGGTGCGGTCGTTCTGGCGACGTGCAACCGGTTCGAGGCGTACGTCGAACTCGACGAGCCCGTCACAGCGGCCGGCGCCATCGGCGTCGAAGCCGTGCTCGAAGCGGTCGAGTCCGCCACCGGCGTCGCCGCCAATGAACTCGACGGCGCCTACGCCGTGCACGCGGGACGACGCGTCGCCGAGCACCTGTTCTCGGTCGCCTCCGGCCTCGAGTCCGTGGTCTCCGGCGAAGGCGAGATCGCCGGGCAGGTGCGCCGCGCGCTGAAGTCCGCCCGCAAGGACGGCACCACCTCGCCGGAGCTCGAGCGCCTGTTCCAGCGGGCCAGCCAAGCGCAGCGCAAGGTCAAGAACGTCACGGCTCTCGGCCGCGCCGGGCGTTCTCTCGTTCGCCTCGCTCTCGAGCTCGCCGACAGCCGCATCGCCGACTGGTCGGCCGAACGAGTGCTGCTCGTCGGCACGGGCGCCTACGCCGCTGTCACCCTCGCGACGCTCCGCGAACGCGGCGCCGAGAACATCTCGGTGTACTCGCCCTCGGGCAGGGCCGAGATCTTCGCCGCGAAGCACGGCATCCGTCCGGTCGCCGAGGCCGACTACGCCCGCACCGCCGCACGGTCGAGCCTGCTGATCACCTGCACCACGGCGACCGAGCCGGTGCTCGGGCTCGAACAGCTGCAGCGGCCGGTCGGCATAGCCGCGACGGGATGCCCGGTGGGCGCTTCGACGGGCTCAGCGGCCCGCAGCCAGCTGGTCGTCGACCTGGGCATGCCTCGCAACGTCGACCCGGCTATCGCGAGCCTCGAAGGGGTCGCGCTGCTCGACCTCGAGACCATCCGCCTGCACGCACCCCTCGAAGAGTTGCAGGCGACGGATGCCGCGCGCAGCGTCGTGCGAGAGGCTGCCGACACCTTCCACGTGGTGGGGTCGCGGCAGAGCGTCACCCCCTCGGTGGTCGCCCTTCGCTCGCACATCTTCTCTCTGCTCGACACCGAGATCGCCAGGGCCCGTGCCCGTGGCGACGAAGACGGCAAGGTCGAGCAGGCGCTGCGGCATCTCACCGGCGTGCTGCTGCACACGCCGACCGCTCGTGCGCACGAGCTCGCGGCGAGCGGCCGTGCCGACGACTTCACCGCCGCCCTCGGCACGCTCTACGGCATCGAACCCGAACAGCCCGACGCCACGGCATCCGCTAGCGCCTGACGCAGTCCCGCGGACGCCGTCTCGCCGGCTCCCACCGCGCGCCTCCTCGGAGGTGCGCGCCTCGTTCGGACGAATCCGGTGGATTCGACCGAGGCAGCTGAACTTCACCGAGGCGGGCGCACGCAACGGTGCCAGACTGGGGGCATGGCCCTTCACATCACCGGAGACACCGCCGCCGACACCCTGCTGACCGAGAACCCGCTGGCTCTGCTGGTCGGGATGCTGCTGGACCAGCAGGTTCCGATGGAGACCGCGTTCGCCGGTCCTCTCAAGATCGAGCAGCGCACGGGGGCGACGGATGCCCCCACGATCGCGCGCATGGACCCGGACGAGTTCCTCGCCGCGTTCAAGCAGACGCCTGCCGTGCACCGGTTCCCCGGATCGATGGCGGCACGCGTGCAGACGCTGTGCCAGGAGCTCGTCGACCAGTGGGGCGGCGACGCGCAGAACCTCTGGACGGATGGCGACCCTTCGGGCGCCGAGGTGCTCAAGCGGCTGAAGACCCTGCCCGGCTTCGGCGAGCAGAAGGCGAAGATCTTCCTCGCTCTCCTCGGCAAGCAGTACGGATTCCGCGGAGAGGGCTGGCGCGAAGCATCCGCCCCCTACGGCGAAGAGGGCTCCTACCGCAGCGTCGCCGACATCGTCTCGCCCGAGTCGCTCGGCAAGGTGCGCGAGCACAAGAAGGCGATGAAGGCTGCCGCGAAGGCGAAGGAGTGAGGCCGACCGGCGACGACGTCGCAGGCCTCATCGCCCGCTCCAGCCCGGCGATCCGCCGCAGGGATGCCGAGACGCTGACGGCCCTCATGCAGGAGATCACGGGGCGCGAACCTCACACCTGGGGCACGATCATCGGCTTCGGCTCGGTGCACTACCGCTACCCGACGGGGACCGAGGGCGACAGCGGGCTGCTGAGCTTCGCACCGCGCAAGGCGGCGACGACCATCTACCTGTTCGACGGCGTCGATGCACATGTCGACGACCTCGCTTCGCTGGGCCCGCACACCACCGGCGTCGGATGCCTGTACATCAAGGATCTCGAGCAGGTCGATCTCGACGTGCTCACGCGCATCCTGAAGCGCTCTCTCGCCTGGGTCGAAGCGGGCGGCACGGAGCAGGTGCAGCTCACCGTCACCGGCTGAGACCGCTCTGTTCCGTCGCCCGGCGACGCCGAGACCCCCTCTTCTCGCCGCGACCCCCTGATGCAACGGGGGGTCACGGTGAGAAGCGGGGGTCTTGAGGCGCTGAGGACCAGTGCCGGCGCTCAGCGCAGGCCGGCGAAGAAGGTGCGGATGTCGGCGGCGAGAACCTCGGGGCGCTCGAGGGCGGCGAAGTGCCCTCCTTCCTCGAAGCGGCTCCAGTGCACGATGTTCGAATTGTCGCGCTCGGCGAAGACGCGGATCGTCTGGAAGTCGTCCTTGAACACGGCGACCCCGGTCGGCGCCTGGTTGATCTGCGGCTCGGCCTCGACGCGGGCGTTCTCGAGATAGCTGCGGGACATTCCGGATGCCGCGTTCGCGAACCAGTTCACGCTGACCTCGAGCAGGATCTTCTCCAGCGGCACGAGCGAGGTGCCGTTGCCGAAGGAGTTGAACAGCTCGCTGTAGGCGAGCAGGCCGATCGGCGAGTCGCTGATGCCCACCGACACCGTCTGCGGGCGCGACGAGTTCATCGTGTTGTAGCCGCCGACCGACTGGAACCACTGCATGTGCTCGAGCCCGGCGTAATCCTGCGGCTCGAGCTTCTCGAACTCGGCCGGGTCACCCGAAGGGAACGAGAACAGCTGCAGCACGTGCAGTCCCAGGAAGCCCTCGGGGTTGAGCAGCCCGAGCTCGCGGGCGACCATCGCGCCGTTGTCGGAGCCGTGGATGCCGTAGCTGTCGTACCCGAGCCCGCGCATCAGCCGGTCGTAGGCCGCCGCGACCTTCGCGGTCGTCCAGCCTGCCGAGGCCAGGGGCTGAGAGAAGCCGTAGCCCGGAGCGTCCGGAATCACGACGTCGAAGGCGTCCTCCGCACGTCCGCCGTGCGCCACAGGGTCAGTGAGCAGGTCGATCAGCTCGAGGTAGTCGATGGCGGAGCCGGGATAGGTGTGTGCGAGGAGCAGCGGTGTCGCGCTGGCGTGAACGGAGCGGACGTGGATGAAGTGGATGCTCTGTCCGTCGATCTCGGTCGTGAAGTGCGGGACGGAGTTGATGCGCTCCTGAGCCGCTGTCCAGTCGAAGTCGCGCCACGCTGCCAGAGCCTCGCGGAGGTAGGAGTTCGGGGTGCCGGCATCCCAGTCGCCGGCGCCTGCGACCTCTGTCGGTGACGGCTGGGGAAGGCGGGTGCGGGCCAGGCGATCCTGCAGATCGGCGACCTCGGCGGCGGTGACCGAGACGGTGAAGGGGCTGAAGGTGAGGTTCGTGTTTTTCATATCTCGAGAGTAGAAACGCAATAGGCTGGATTCATTCCTAATTGAAGAACTTCTTTCGAGAGGATGCCGATGGCCGATCCGACCGCCCGCCTGCTCGCCCTGCTGGGTCTGCTGCAGACCGGGACGGAGCGCTCAGGCAGCGAACTCGCCGCCCGCCTCGGCGTCTCCGGCCGCACCGTCCGCCACGACATCGAGCGGCTCCGCGACCTCGGCTATCCCGTCGACGCGAGTCGCGGCTCGATCGGCGGCTATCGGCTCGGTGCCGGAGGGAAGCTCCCGCCGCTGCTGCTCGACGACGAGGAGGCCGTGGCGGTCACGGTCGGGCTCCGCGCAGCGGCCGGAATCGCGGGCGTGGCCGAATCCGGGGCGAGGGCGCTCGCCAAGCTTGAGCAGGTGCTCCCCTCGCACCTGCGCCCGACGGTCGACGCCCTGCGGTCGAGCGTCGACCGTGCCCCCGAGAACAACGACACCGATGCGCCGGACCCCGAGGTCGACGCCGCGTCTCTCCAGGCCATCGCCGGTGCGATCCGCAACACGGAATGGCTGCGCTTCGAGTACGAGGGCGCCCCTTCGCTGGTCGAACCGTACAGATTGCTCACCTGGCATCGACGCTGGTACCTCGTCGCGCGCGATCCTGAGGCGGGCGAATGGGGCACGTACCGCGTCGACTGGATGGACCTGCGGATGCCGACGCGTCGCCGCTTCGATCCGACACCGCTGCCCGGTGGCGACTACACGGCGTTCGCGATGCGCACGATCGCGGTGAGCGGTTGGGTCGTGCACGCGCGCCTGCGCATAGACGCTCCCGCGGAGGCGGTGCTCGATCGCATCCACGCCGCGGTCGGCGTCGTCGAACCGGTCGACGACAGCCACTGCATCCTCGTCACCGGCGCCGACAGCCTCGACACGGTCGCCGCCTACATCGGGATGCTGATGATGGACTTCACGGTCGAGAGCCCGCCGGAGCTGATCCCTCGGCTGCGGCTGCTGTCGGAGCGCTACGCACGCGCGGTCGCCGGCAGCGCGCCAGCCCCGGCATCCGCTCCTACCTCCGAGCTCTGACACCGATACCCCCACCTGACGCCGAGACCCCCACCTGTTCACGTGAACAGATGGGGGTCTCGGTGATAAGCGGGGGTCTCGGCGCGGCCGGCGCACGAGGCGCGGCCGTGCGTCAGGCGCCCTTCAGGCGCTCCGCGAGGTACCGCTCGAGCTCGTCGATCGAGACGCGCTCCTGCGCCATCGTGTCGCGGTCGCGCACGGTGACGGCGCGGTCGTCGAGGGAGTCGAAGTCGACCGTGACGCAGAACGGCGTGCCGATCTCGTCCTGCCGACGGTAGCGGCGGCCGATGGCGCCGGCGTCGTCGAAGTCGATCGCCCATGATCCGCGCAGCGTGTCGGCGACCTCGCGCGCCAGCGGCGAGAGGTTCTCGTTGCGGCTGAGCGGGAGCACGGCCACCTTGACCGGGGCCAGACGCGGGTCGAGGCGCAGCACTGTGCGCACGTCGGTGCCGCCCTTGGCGTTCGGCACCTCCTCCTCGACGTAGGCGTCGACGAGGAACGCCATCATGGCGCGGGTGAGGCCGAAGGACGGCTCGATGACGTACGGGGTATACCGCTCGCCCGAGGCCTGGTCGAAGTACGACAGCGACGACCCGGAGGCCTCGCTGTGGCTCGACAGGTCGTAGTCGGTGCGGTTGGCGACGCCCATGAGCTCGCCCCACTCCTTGCCCTGGAAGCCGAAGCGGTACTCGACGTCGATGGTGCCGGCCGAGTAGTGTGCGCGGTCCTCTTCGGGGACGTCGAAACGGCGCATGTTGTCGGCGTCGATGCCGAGGTCGATGAACCAGTTCCAGCAGGCCTCGACCCAGTGCTCGAACCACTCCTGCGCCTCGGCGGGCGGGGTGAAGTACTCGATCTCCATCTGCTCGAACTCGCGGGTGCGGAAGATGAAGTTTCCGGGGGTGATCTCGTTGCGGAACGCCTTGCCGACCTGGCCGATGCCGAACGGCGGCTTCTTGCGCGATGCGGTGAGCACGTTCGAGAAGTTCACGAAGATGCCCTGCGCGGTCTCGGGACGCAGGAAGTACATGCCGGACTCGTCGTCGACGACGCCGAGGTAGGTCTTCACCAGACCCGAGAACGCCTTGGGCTCGGTGTACTGGCCCTTGGTACCGCAGTTCGGGCAGGGGATGTCGGCGAGGCCGTTCTCGGCCTTGCGGCCCTTGCGCGCCTCGAAGTCCTCGATGAGATTGTCAGCGCGGAAGCGCTTGTGGCACTGGAGGCACTCGACCAGCGGGTCGGTGAAGGTCGCGACGTGACCCGACGCCTCCCACACGCGCTTGGGCAGGATGATGCTCGAGTCCAGGCCGACCATGTCGCCACGGCCGCGCACGAACGTCTGCCACCACTGCCGGCGGATGTTCTCCTTGAGTTCCGTCCCGAGGGGTCCGTAGTCCCAAGCGGACCGCGAACCGCCGTAGATCTCACCCGCTTGGAAGACGAACCCGCGGTGGCGGGCAAGGGCGATGACCTTGTCTAGACGGGACTGTTCGGCCACGGTGGCTCCAATGGTCGGATGCGGGTGAGGAACCCGTGAACGCGGGCCTCTCCATTCTATCCGCGCGTGCTCCGCCGCAACTCTCGCTCACGCGACCCGCGCCACCGCGGTACGCACGAGCCACCAGCGAATCCACGTCAGCCGGACGGTGGCCGGTCGACATCGTGGTGGCGCGCGGCGCTCAGGCAGTGAAGAGGTAGCCGCGCTCGACGTCGAAGCCCGCGATGCGCAGGCCCCGGCCGAGCCGGTCCTCCATCTCGGAGCGCAGACGCAGACGCCACTCGTGCGCGGCATCCGCATCGGTCTCCCGCAGCGACTCCACATCCGTGGGGATGGCGAGGGTGTCGACCACGGCATCGGATGCCGGGGGCTTCGCGATGTCGGCGAGCGCCCACTCGACGTCGAGGCGGTCGCTCTCGTCACCCGCATCCCCTCCGCCGAAGATGCCGTATTGGTTGACCGCATAAACCGTCACCCTGGCGCCGAGCACGGTGAGGAAGAAGTGCGCGTTGCGCGCGACGAGCGGGTCGAACGTCCAGCTGATGCGGCCGACCTCGCGCGAGAACGCCCACTGCCGCTGGTGCTCCTTGAGTTCGCGCCCCCAGCCGCGACCGCGGTACTCGGGACGCAGGGCCGTGATGTGCGAGTGCATCGCGCGCCGCCCCGGCTCGCCGAAGAAGGCGATCGACGCGCCCACCATTCGCTCCTCACCGTCCTCGCCGTCGAACAGGCCTACCACGTAGTTGCCCGATTGCTGCAAGGCGCGGAGCGTGCCGGCGTCGACGACCCGTTCGGGGCCGCGGATGGAGTCCAGCAGAGCCTGGGCGTCCAGGATGAGTTCTACGGTGTCGAGATCGCGGATGGTGCGCACGGGTCCAGTCTGCCCCTCTCAGACGGATCGCGGAACCTCGCCCCGCCGGAGGGCGGTGCCGCCGCCGGCGCTGGTCGAGTTCTGCGCTCTTCAACCGTCCGGCGGTTCCGGATCGACCAGGATGTCGGACGGCAGTGCCAGACTCGAGCCATGCAGCAACGTGTCAGCTTCATCACCCTCGCCGTCTCCGACCTCGCTCGCAGCCGCGCCTTCTACGTCGACGGCCTCGGCTGGGAGCCGGTGTTCTCCGGCGACGACGTGCTCATGTTCCCCGTCGCGGAGCGGGTGATCCTGTCGCTGTGGTCGATCGAGGGCTTCACGGCCGAGGTCGGCGAGGCACCGGCATCCGGTGTCGCACCGATCACCCTCGCGCACAATCTCGCCACCCCCGCCGAGGTCGACGATGTGCTCGCCGAGGCCGCTCTGCTCGGGGCCCCGGTCAGTCCTGGTGTGCAGCGGGAGTGGGGCGGGTACTCGGGGTACTTCACCGACCCCGACGGCTTCCGCTGGGAGATCGCGGTCAACCCCGGCGAGACGGGCGAATTCGTCCTGCCATCGTGACCCGGCAGTTCTGCGCCGACGCGTCCCGCTCTCCGGAACGCCGATAGCCTGAACCGATGGGAGAGAACGACGAGCGCGCACGCAGACGGCTCTCCCGCAGTTCCCCGAAATGGGCGATCGTCGCCGTGCTGGCTTTCGCCGGTCTCTGCTCGTCGTTCATGTTCACGCTCGTCGTGCCGCTGCAGGCCGAGCTCCCCCACCTGCTGAACGCGTCTCGCGAAGACACCACGTGGGTCGTCACGATCACGCTCCTCGTCGCCGCCGTCGCCACGCCGATCTCCGGCCGACTCGGTGACATGTACGGCAAGCGCCGGGTAATCATCGTGCTGCTCGCCCTCCTCATCGTGGGCTCGACGATCGCGGCGCTGTCGGGCTCGATCGTGGGCGTCATCATCGGCCGTGCCCTGCAGGGGGCCGTGACCGGTGTGGTGCCGCTCGGCATCGCCGTGATGCGCGACGCCCTGCCGCCCGAGCGGTTGGGCACGGCGGTCGCACTCATGAGCGCGACGATGGGCGTCGGAGGGGCGATCGGGATGCCGGTGGCCGCGATCCTCGCCGAGAACGCCGACTGGCACTGGCTGTTCTGGCTCGCAGCGGCACTGGGCGTGATCGGACTCCTGTTGGTCGTCGTCACCGTCCCCGAGGACGTGCTCCGCTCCTCCGGCCGGCTCGACGTGATCGGCGCCATCGGCCTTGCGATCGGACTCACCGGAATCCTGCTGTTCGTCTCCCGCGGCGCGGAGTGGGGATGGACCGCTCCGCTCACGCTCACCTGCGTGATCGGCGGCATCGTGGTGCTGCTCGTCTGGGGCTGGTACCAGCTGCGCACGAAGGACCCCCTGCTCGACCTGCGCGTCGCCGCCCGCCCCGCCGTGCTGTTCACCAACATCGCCGCGATCGGCATGGGCTTCGCCCTGTTCGCCTCGAACGTCACGTTCCCCCAGTTGCTCGAGATGCCGGTCGGCAGCGGCTCGGGGTTCGGACTCGACATGGTGGGCGCCTCGCTCATCATCATGCCGGCCGGTCTCGTGATGATGGTCATCTCCCCGCTCTCCGGCTGGCTCGAGCGCACGGTCGGCCCCAGACCGCTCTTCACCGTCGGCGCCGTCGCGATCGTGCTCGCCTACGTGTTCGTGCTGCTGTGGTCGAGCGAGGTCTGGCACATCTTCGTCGCCAACCTCCTCATCGGCGTCGGTATCGGCTTCACGTTCGCAGCGATGCCGATGATCATCATGCGCTCCGTGCCGGCGAACGAGACCGGCGCCTCGAACGGCTTGAACGCGCTCTTCCGCTCGGTCGGCACGTCGAGCGCCTCGGCGGTGATGGGCGGGGTGCTCGCGGCGATGAGCGTGACGGTCGACGGCGTCGCCGTGCCGACGCGCGCCGCGTTCGACGTATGCTTCTGGCTCGCGATCGTGGCCGGAGCCGTGGCCGTCGTGCTGTCGCTGTTCATTCCCCGGCAGCGCTCGGCCGAGCAGCATCCGTCGCTGCCGAGCTGACCGTCAGCGCGTGATCTCGCGCGGATCGGGGTCGCCGTCGCGCGGCGGACGCAACCGGTCGGGGATCGGCCACGGCAGCGTGAACTGCGCGGTCGCCGGACGGGTCATGTCGCCGAAGTCGTCGATCTTCACCACGATCCTGCCGGGCGCACCCGCTTCGTCGGGCGTGACCTCGACGATGCGCACGCGCAGCGGACGATCGCCTTCGCCCTCCAGCATCCAGGGTTCCGCGAGCCAGGCGATGCCGTGCTCTTCGAGTGCGGCCTCTGCGTCCAGCCATTCGACGGGAGCGGATTTCGGGCGCCCGAGCACGTCGACGGCGACCCATTCGTCGCCTTCCGGGTGGATCCAGCCGAGGAGCTCTCCGTCGTCACGGCGATGCGGGGTCCAGTCGGGGTGAGGCATGCCTCGATGCTAGATGGCGGGAGAACTAGTGCGTGTATTCCATGAGTTCGACGCCGAGGACGCGGAATGCGTCGTGCGCACGCAGGCGGTGCGCGATCGAGAGGTCGTCGAAGCAGACGATCAGCGAGTAGGCGACGCCCGCTCGGGGGCCCGCGAGCACGCCCGCCTCGGCGCGGACACCGCGGTCACGGCCGGTCTTGTTGATGAACAGCAGCCCGTGGGCGTCGTGGTCGTGCGCGAACGGATCGAGGCCGGTGGATGCCGCCACGAGGCTGAGATCCTGGTTGAGGCTGAGCCACTCCGACACCTGGGCGCTCACCGCCGCATCGACGACCTGCGAGTTGACCAGAGCGGAGAACAGGCCCGCGAGTTCACGAGACGAGCCCACCGCGACGTGCGGGGCGTCGTCGGGACCGCGCTGGTCGCGGAAGCGGTCGAGCAGCGCCGTGCGCCGCAGCCCCAACGACTCGATGCGCTCGCGCACGCGGTCGTGACCGACCTTCTGCAGCAGCGCATTCGCCGCGATCGGATCACCCGCGGTGGCCGCGAGCACGGCGAGATCTTCCAGCGGCAGCGCCGGCGCGTGCAGGTGCCGCCACAACCCTGAGGTCGACACCTGATCGGTGGCGGCGCGCTCCACGATCTCGAGCGGATCGAGGGTTCCCGCCTCGAACGCGGCCGCGACCTCGACGAGCAACGGCACGACTCCGAGTCCCGCGATCGGCATGGTCACGTGGTCGTCGCCGGAGAGCACGTGCACGTGGGAATCGAGGTCGACGACGTGCACCGACACCTGCGCACCGGCATCCGCCAGCATCTCGAGAGAGCGCAGGGTCGAGGTGAACGACCGCTTGCCGATCGCCGCGCGGCGCGGCAGCCGCCGTACCGCGCGCTGAGACCGCCGACCTGACGGAGAGTCAGAGCTCGACGAGTGGCGGAAGCCTTCGACCGGCTCGGGAGCGCCCACGCGTGATCCTTTGAGGGGGGTTGGATTGCGGGATGCCATGGGGATGCACTCCCCAGCAGCACGGATATCGTAACCCTCGTGAGTGAGGATCCTTCACGAACTCCGGAGAAAGGTCACCAGATCGTCACACGGGCGTTCTGCGGCAGCCACAGGGCGTCGGATTCGGTCACGCCGAACGCCTCGTAGAACGCGTCGATGTTGCGCACGATCTGGTTGCAGCGGAACTCGGTCGGCGAGTGCGGGTCGATCGTGAGCAGTCGCAGGGTCTCGGCTTCGCGGCTCTTCTGCTGCCACACCTGCGCCCACGACAACAGCAGGCGCTGTACGCCGGTGTAGCCGTCGATCACCGGGGCCTCTGCACCGCCGAGCGACAGCTCGTACGCCTTCAGCGCGATGCCGAGGCCGCCGAGATCGCCGATGTTCTCGCCGATCGTGAGGGCGCCGTTGACGTGGTGCTCGGCGTCGAGCCCTTCGGGGACCAGAGCGTCGTACTGCTCGATGAGGGCCTTGGTGCGCTCCTCGAACGCCGAGCGGTCGGCATCCGTCCACCAGTCGTCGAGCTTGCCGTCGCCGTCGTAGCGACTGCCCTGGTCGTCGAAGCCGTGGCCGATCTCGTGCCCGATGACCGCGCCGATGCCTCCGTAGTTGGCCGCCGCGTCACGGCTCACGTCGAAGAACGGGTACTGCAGGATGGCCGCCGGGAACACGATCTCGTTCATCGAGGGGTTGTAGTACGCGTTGACCATCTGCGGCGGCATGTGCCACTCGGCGCGGTCGATGGGCTTGCCGACCTTGTCGATGTGACGGTCGTGCTCGAAGATCGCCGCGCGGCGCACGTTGCCGAATAGGTCGTCGCGGTCGATCACGAGAGAGGAGTAGTCGCGCCAGACGTCGGGGTGGCCGATCTTGGGCGTGAAGGCGTCGAGCTTGGCGAGCGCGCGCTCGCGGGTCTCGGCGGTCATCCACTCGAGGGTCGTGATGCTCTGCCGGTACGCCTCGATGAGGTTGCCGACCAGTTCGTCCATCGCGGCCTTCGCCGTCGGCGGATAGTGACGCTCGACGTAGACCTTGCCGATCGCCTCCCCGAGGGCGCCCTCGGTGACCGAGACGCCGCGCTTCCAGCGCTCGCGGATGCTGGGCACTCCCGAGAGCTCGGTGCCGTAGAACGAGAAGTTCTCCTGCACGAGATCGTCTGTGAGGAAGGGAGCGGCCGCGTGCACCACCTGGGAGCGCAGCCACGCCTTCCAGTCATCGAGCCGGTCGGCGACGAGGAGCGAGCCGAGAGCCTCGAAGAAGCTGGGCTGAGAGACGACGACCTCGTCGAGAGCGACCGGGTTCGACGGACTGACTCCCTCGCGCCAGGGCGCGAGGTCGACGCCGGCGAGCTCCTGCAGCTCGGCCCAGGTCTTGAGGTTGTACGTCTCGACGGCGTCACGGCTGCGCACGTTGTCCCAGTGGTGCGAGGCGAGCTCGGTCTCGAGCGCGATCGCCCGGTCGGCGTGCGCCGCGGCATCCGAGATACCGGCGAGTGCGAGCAGCCGCTCGAGGTGCTCGCGGTACTTCGCGCGGGTCTCCTCGAAGGTGTCGAGACGGTAGTAGCTCTCGTCGGGCAGCGACAGACCGCCCTGCAGAAGAACCGGCAGGTACCGCTCGGGGTCACCGGGGTCGCCGTCGACGTACAGTCCGATCAGGTGAGCACGGCCGTCGCGGTCGTAGGCGCCGACGGTGCGCAGGAACGCGGGGATGCTGTCGAGCGCGTCGATCTCGGCGAGGGTCTCGGCCAGCGGCGTCACACCGGCGGCGTCGACGCGCGCGGTGTCCATGAAACTCGCGAACAGGTCGCCGATCTTGCGGGCGAGCGTGCCCTCCTCAGCGTCCTGCGACTCCTCGATGATCGCCCTGACGTCTTTCTCGGCCTGTTCGGCGAGCATGTGGAACGCGCCCCATCGGGCTTTGTCGGCGGGGATCTCGGTGCGGGCGAACCAGGTGCCGTTGACGTGGCGGTACAGGTCGTCCTGCGGACGGATGTCGGAGCTGAACTCTTCGATGGCGAGGCCTGCGGGGAGGGTCATGGAGACAGCCTATGCGGCGCAGGAGACATTCGATCCGGATCAGGTCGGCTCACCATCCCGTCTGCAGCAGAGTCTGCACGACGATCGCGAACACGATCTGTCCGGTGAGCAGCCATCGGCGCACACGCGCCGAGTAGAGCGCCAAGCCGAGGGTCGCCCAGGGCACGAACGGCAGCCAGATGCGCTCCACCTCGGCACGGCTCATGTTCGAGGCGTCAGCCATGACGATCATCAACCAGCCGGCGGCGCACAGCAGCAGCACGACAGTGCGCGCGTCCATGCCTCGTGCCGCTGCGGCCGCGGGATTCGAGTTCGTTCGCGATCTCCTCGCGCCCACTCCCCACCTTCCGACGGCCGCCGCGGCGGCGCCGACCGCTGGTCCTGCGCTGATGCAGAACGCCGCGATGTTCCCCCACAGCCAGTACTCTGACGGTCGCCGCGAGGCTATGCCGTCCCAGTACCGCTGCTGCAGAACGGGAAAGGCCTCCCACCACAGGAAGCCGTTCAGCGCGAACGTGCCGACGACGCCGAGCGCCACGACGGCGGCGATCGGCAGCGGCGCCCATGACCTCCCCGCGATCAGCACGGCCACGGCCAGGACACCCAGCAGCGGGAGCCCGTACGAGAGCATCACGCAGTACCCCAGCAGGAGGCCGGCCACGATCGACCAGCCGATGAGGCGCACGCTCCTGGTTCGCGTCGCGAGGGCGAGCGCGCACATCCCCCACGCTGCGACCGTCATGAACATCCCGTCGCCCGACACCGCGATCCAGATCGCCGCGGGGGTGAAGACGAGAAAAGGCGCCGCGCGTCGCGCGAGGCTTCCGCCGGCGAGGGTCCGCACCGTGATCAGGACCGCGACGATGCTGCTCGCCCCCAGCAGCAGGACGACGCTCCCTGCAGCCAGTCCGCTCCCCAGCCCCAGCCGCACCAGAACGACGAAGAACAGCAGCGCGCCCGGCGGGTGACCGGCGATGTGCACCGGCCAGTTGTCGGGATGCGCGAAGGGGATGCGCTCGACGTACTCGCGCAGAGTCTCTCCGACGTCGTCCACCTGCCGGGCCGTGCCGAGATACTCGTAGCGATGGTCGAGGATCTCGCCGATCCCGTCGAGACCGTCGACCGTCGCGAGCGCGAACAGCCAGAGAGCGGATGCCGCGAACGCGAGCAGCAGCATCCGCCCCCAGCTCAGGGACGCTGCCAGCCGCGGCCCCCAGATAACGCCGGCGACCCCGAGCAGCACGGCCAGCGCCGTGCCGGGCCCGAGCCGCGGCGCCCACTCGGCGTGCAGCGGCGGGAACGAGTTGACGTGCACGTTCCAGCCGGTCAGAGCCGGGATCGCGATCGCGGCGGCGATCAGCGCGAGAGCGACGGCCACGCCCCAGACCGCGGTCTTCACCCCCGGACGCGCCGCCGCGGCCGTCACCCTGACACCGCCGCACGCAGCGGTGCCCGCGCGAACTCGCGCACCCCCTCCTCGAATTCCACTCGCGCCTGCCAGCCGAGTTCCGCGCGGATGCGATCGGCCGACGCCGTGATGTGCCGCACGTCGCCCATCCGGAACTCCCCGGTGCGTTCAGGCGCCGGCCCCCCGAACGCGGCGGCGAGACCGTCGGCGAACTCGCCGATCGTGTGCGGTCTGCCCGTCGCGACGTTGAACGCCCTCGCGGTCCCCGGCGCAGCCTCTGCCGTCCAGACCAGCGCGGCGATGTTCGCACGGGCGACATCGCCGACATGGATGAAGTCGCGGCGCTGCCTGCCGTCCTCGAAAACCCGGGGCGCCTCACCGCGCTCCAGCGCCGAGCGGAACAGCGAAGCGACCCCCGCATAGGGGGTGCCCTGCGGCATTCCGTGCCCGTACACGTTGTGATACCGCAGCATCGCCGCAACCCCGCCGGCCTGCGCCCACGACCGCGCCAGCAGTTCCTGCTCGAGCTTGGTCGCAGCGTACACGTTTCGGGGGTCGCATGACTGCTCCTCCCCGATCGAGATCGGGTGCAGCGGTTCGCCGGTGCGGGCGGAGAGCGGCTCGAACCTCCCGGCTGTGAGGTCGGCGCGGCTGCGGGGCGGAGCCTGAACCACTGCGTCCCCATCGCGGTACAGGCCCTCGCCGTACACGACCATCGAAGAGGCCAGCACGAGCCGCGCGATCCCCGCCTCGGCCATGGCGGTGAGCAGCACGGCCGTTCCCAGAGAGTTGGATGCGACGTAGTCGGGGGCGTCGCGGATGCTGACGCCGAGACCGACCTTGGCCGCCTGATGGCACACGGCGTCGACGCCGTGCAGCGCCCGCCGCACCTCCGAATCGTCTCGAACGTCGCCGCGCACGAACTCGACGTCCGTGAACGGATGCGGTGCGGTCCCGTGCACATCGGATCGCAGCGAATCGAGCACGCGCACACGCCATCCCGCGGCGAGCGCCTCCGTGACGACAGCCGAGCCGATGAAGCCCGCACCCCCGGTGACGAGCAGCAGCCCGCTCATCCTCGCCACCGCAGAAGAGCCTCGACGACGTCGGGGGCGAGGCGCTGCGCCGACGCATGCCCCGGCGGAATCGCGGCGATGATCGCGGCGACGGCTGCGCTGAGGCGCGGCTGCGCCTGGGCCATGACGGCGAACACGCGTTCCGCAGTCGCGGAGGTGTCGGCGTCGGTGCCGCCGCGCTCGGTGTCGGTATCGGTCACGATCGCGAGATTCACATGCGCGAATCCGAGTTCGGCGGCGAGGGCAGCCTCGGGAAGCTGGGTCATGTTCACCAGCTGCGCGCCCATCGCGCGGTGCCACGCAGCCTCGGCGGCCGTCGCGAAACGCGGGCCCTGGATCACGACGCTCGTGCCCGCTGGATGCACGCGTTCGCCGAGCACCCGGAGCGCACCGAGCGCGATCTCGCGCAGCGCGCCGTCGTAGGGCTCCGCGAAAGGCAGGTGCTGCACGCCGGCGATGTCGGACTCGCCATCGAAATAGGTGTCGAGCCGACCATGCGTGCGGTCGATCAGCTGATCCGTCAGCACGAAGTCACCGGGGCGCAGAGACGCGTCCAATCCGCCGACCGCATTGGTCGTGAGCAGCACCCCCGCTCCGAGTCCGCGCAGCGCCCACAGCAGGGCTCTCTCGTTGACGCGGTGCGGAGGAACCCGGTGTCCTGCGCCGTGGCGCGGCGCGAAGGCGACGGATCGTCCGTGCAGCAGTCCGGTCACGATCTCGGGAACAGTTCCCCACGGCGATTCGACGGGCGGCAAGACCACGCGCGCCTCGAGGTCGAGCGCTTCGAATCCCGACCCCCCGATCACCGCGAACTCGATCGTCGCCCCGTCGGTCTCCGCACCTGCATCCGTCATGAATCCAGAGTGCGCGAGCACGGCGGAAGGCGGCAGGCGATTTTCTTACACTCCGGAGACATCTCCGCCCCTGACCGCACTCGTCATCGGTCTGTAATCTGATCCGCTCCCGGCATCCGGACCTGCTTCTCATACTGAGAGCATGGCCAGCCGAGCGACGAGGGGTTCCGTCACCGAACGTCTGTCGAGCGCGCTGCAGCAGCGATCGGAGCGGGTGCAGCACGCACTGGGTTCTCCGCTGCGCACGACGAGGATGGCGGTCGTGGTGGGCCGTCTGCTCGGCGCTGCGTTCCTCATCTGCTTCCTCACGGGCGTCTACAGTCACCTGCTGCAGGATCCGCTGCCCTGGCTGCCCATGCCGACGCGACCGGTGCACCTCTACGCCTGGACGCAGGGGGCGCATGTCGTGGTCGGCTCACTGCTCATCCCGCTGCTGCTCGCCAAGCTCTGGATCGTCTTCCCGAAGCTGTTCGCGTGGCCGCCGGTGCGCAGCGTCGCCCACCTGCTCGAGCGGCTGAGCGTCGCCGTGCTCGTCGCGACGGCTCTGATGGAGCCGGTCACCGGTGTGCTGAACGCGTTGCAGTGGTACCCCTGGGACTTCTCCTTCCGACGCACGCACTTCGCGCTCGCCTGGGTGCTCGTCGGTGCGATCGCGGTGCACGTCGCCGTGCACCTGCCAGCGATCGTGCAGGCCTGGAGAGCGGACGCAGGGCAGCCACCGGATGCCGTGCACACCGCTGCAGATCCTGAAGCCCGCCCACGCCGAAGGGATCCGCGATGAGCGATGACATCTCGCGACGACGTTTCCTGTGGGGAGCGGCCGGAGTGTCTGCGGTCTTGGGGGCGGCTGCTCTCGCACACGTCGCGGCGCCGATCGGCCCGTTCAGCCTGAAGGAGCCGCGGGCCCGAGTGGGCAGCCCTCAGGATCTGCCGGTCAATCGCTCGGCGCGGCAGGCGGACGTGACCGCACTCGCCCTGGCTCCCGACTGGCGGCTGCGACTCGTCGGTCCTCTCGCCTCCGTCGCCCTCACACTCGCCGAACTCGACGAGCTGCCGCAGCGCACCGAGGTGCTGCCGATCGCGTGCGTCGAGGGCTGGACCGTCGACGCCACCTGGACAGGTGTGCGGATGCGCGACCTGCTGGCGCTGGTCGACGCTCCCCACGACGCCACGGTCCACCTGCGCAGCATGCAGCAGCGCGGCGCCTTCCGAGAGACCGTCATGCCACCGCAGTACGCACACGATCCGCTGACCCTCGTGGCGCTGCACCTCAACGGAGAGCGGCTCGATCTCGATCACGGCTACCCGGCGCGCGTGATCGCGCCGGGGCGACCGGGCGTGCTCCAGACGAAATGGCTCGAGTCGATCGAGGTCGTGCGATGAAGGCTCTGCGGATCGGTCTCGTCGCCGTCGGGGTTCTGGCCGTGGGCTGGGGATGCTGGCTCATGATGTCCCGGCAGGATCTCGAGCAGCTGCTCAGTGCGGTCGTCTGGCTGATCGCCGTCGTGGTCGTCCATGACGGCTCGGTGGCCGCGCTGAGCGTGGCGGGACTCGGGCGCCGAAAGACCCGCTCCGTCGGGATCGAAGACGGCGTCAGCCTCGACGGACCATCCAGACGAAGGCGCGTCCTGAAACGGTCCAGGTCTCCGAGATCCTGAGTCCGGTCTCCTCCAGGTGGTCGCCCAACGCGACCGCCCCGACGTCGTACCAGGGGAATGCGGAACTCGACCGGCCCCGCCCGTCCACCAGAGTCGCATCGTAACCACGATCGGTCGTCGCGACGGGGTCGACCTCGACGATGACGCTGCCGTCGACGGCGATGACGTCCGAGCAGCGGGCGAGCAGTGCGGCCGGCGCACCGCCTATGCCGATGTTCCCGTCGAGCAGCAGCACCGTGCCCCACGATCGCTCCTGCGGGAGCGGATCGAAGACCGAACGATGCAACACCGGCAGCCCCTGCTCGCGGGCATGCTCGACGGCGGTGCGCGAGATGTCCACTCCGAGGCTCAGGAAACCGGCCTTGATGGCGGCTCGCACGATGCGGCCGGGTCCGCACCCGACGTCGAGCACCGGTCCGTGCACGCGCGCGATCACCGAGTCGTCGGCGGCGTCCGCCACAGACAGGAAACGGCCGATCTCGACGGTCCTGGCAGAGATCGGAGATCCGGAGCCCAGTTCGACCAGACGCAGGACTCCCCCGCCGTTTCGAAGAGCCAGATCGTATGGGGCCTCGCCGCCGGCGCCGAAGTGCGATGTCTGCACGCTGCTCACGACACGCCCCTGATCCCGTGACCTGACGTCGAGGCGTCGACTCCTCGGTCGATGCCCAGCTCGGGGATCGTGGCGAGCAACCGGCTGAGCCGTCCGCGCGGCGGCAACGTGGGCGCGACCTCGTACAACGAGGCGATGTCGTCGATATCGGTGAGCACCGGAGCGTCAGACACTCTGAGCCACGCGCCTGCCAGCCGCTCGCGCTGCAATCGCCCGGTCGCCGCAGTCGACATCGGCACGCCACGGACGAGGTCTCCGCGAGAGCATCCGCCGAGCCTCCCGGTAGGCAGCGCGTCGAGACCCAGCAGCCAGAATCCGCCGTCGGCAGCCGCGCCGAACCATGCGTCCACGTCGTCGGGCCAGTCGTCCGCCATGCGCCACAGCCGAATCGGGTCGATCTGCGGGGTGTCCATGCCGATGAGAAGAACCCTCCCCTCGACTCGGTCGAACGCAGCGGCGATGCGATCGTCCAGTCCGCCCGTCTCCTGCGGGATCGATCTCACGCCGGCGGGGACGGGTACGTCGCCCTGAGCGCACACCACGACCGGAAGACCGGTCGCGGTCGCAGCCTCGAGCGTATCCGCGAGACTCGCAGCGGCGACCGCCGCGGCCGCTTCCAGCGTGAGCGGCGGATGCAGCCGGGTCTTCACCCGCCCGGGAAGACACTCCTTCGCCATCACGACGATCGTCGTCCGCGCACTCATGCGAGCCTCCGCAGCGTCCTGTGCATGTCCACGACCGCCGTGACCGTGCCGCGGAGCGTGCCGGTGACCTTCGACCGGCCCGTGCGTGGCAGATAGTCGACGTCGACCTCCGTGATCCGAGCACCCGCCCTCCATGCCCGCAGCAGCAGTTCGAGAGGATAGCCGCTGCGGCGGTCCTCGAGGCCGAGGGCGAGCAGCTGCTCCCGTCGCCCCGCGCGGAACGGGCCGAGGTCGTGCACGGCAAGACCGGTGCGCTGTCGCACCATCGTCAGCAGCACCATGTTCGCGAAGCGTGCGTGCACCGGCCAGGCCGAGGCCGTGACGATGCGGCGCCGCCCGAAGACCAGGTCGCTCTCGCCCCGTTCCACAGGGCTGACGACGCGATCGAGCTGACCGAGGTCGAACGATCCGTCGGCATCGCTGAAGGCCACGATCGGCGCGGTCGCCGCGCACAGGCCGGCGTGCACCGCCGCTCCGTATCCGCGGCGAGGGGCGTCGACGACCAGAGCCCCGGCTCGGCGCGCGATCGCGGCCGAACCGTCATTCGATCCGTTGTCGACCACGATCGCTCCTGCCCACTCCGGAAGGGCGGCCAGCACGCCGGGCAGCGCGGCCGCCTCGTTCAGACACGGCAGGACGATGTCACAGCGCTTCCTCATACCCAGACGCTACGAAGCGCCGGCCGCGCGGTCGCGCGGAACTCCTTACGAACTGAGGAAGGATGCCGCGGCGCACGGGATCCGGAGGCCGCCGGCGTCCGGCGGAATCTACGATGAGACCATGCCGCAGCCGCCAGGGGACGCCGCCGAGTTCACGGACCGCCGCGTGCTCGTGATCGAGGACGACGACACCGTCCGAGAAGTCGTGCACACCTATCTGCGCGACGCCGGATACCTCGTCGACAGTGCGACCGACAGCTTCTCGGGTCTCGCCGCTGTCGCCGGGAGCGCGCCTGATCTCGTCGTGCTCGACAGGATGCTGCCGGGCATCGACGGCGCAGAGGTGTGCCGTCGCATCCGCGCCTCATCCGCGGTGCCGATCATCATGCTCACCGCGCTCGGCTCGGAGGACGACCGCATCGACGGCCTCGAGGCCGGTGCCGACGACTACGTCGTCAAGCCGTTCTCGCCGAGGGAGCTGGTGCTGCGCGTCGACTCGGTGCTGCGGCGCAGCCTGCCCGAGTTCGCACGCGAGGCGCCGTTCGATCTCGGCCCGTTCCACCTCGACCCCTCGGCCCGGATCGTGACCAGGGCGGGAGAACCGCTGGAGCTGTCGGTGCGCGAGTTCGACCTCTTCGCCTTCCTGCTCAAGCACCCTCGGCAGACCTTCGATCGGCCGACCCTGCTGCGCAGCGTGTGGGGGTGGGAGATCGGCGACCTGTCCACGGTCACCGTGACGACCAGGCGCCTGCGCGAGAAGATCGAAGACGATCCGGGCAATCCGACCGTGCTCGTCACCGTGTGGGGCGTGGGATATCGACTGGAGCTGGGGGAATCGTGATGCCGTTCGCAGACATCGCCGCGATCGCCGGGATCTCGCTCGCCTGCGCCCTGCTCGTGGGCCTCGTCGGCCTGATCTCGCTGTGGCTGCTGCGTCGGCGCTCGCTCATGCTGCAGCTGTGCGTCGTGATCCTCGCCGTCGTCGTGTCTCTCGCCGCCGGCGTGCTCGCGGTCGCCGAGGCGATGTACATCTCTCCCCATGATCTCCTGGTCGTCGTGGTCGTGACCGGCATCTCCGCCATCGTCGCGCTCGGAGTCGCGATTCTTCTCGCGACGCAGCTCGTGCGCGGCATCCGCTCTCTGCAGACGCTGACGCACTCGGTCGGCGACGGCGAGCGCATCGACGGCTCCGGGCTGCGCGGTGTGAACGCGGACCTTGCACGCGTGGCGGATGAACTCGTCTCCACGAGCGAGCGCCTCGCCGCCGCTCGTGAAGAGGTGCAGCTGCTCGATCGGTCGCGGCGAGAGCTGATCGCATGGATCTCCCACGATCTGCTAAGCCCGCTCGCCGGACTGCGCGCGATGACCGAAGCCCTCGACGACGGTCTCGCGGAGGACCCCGCCCGTTTCCATCGGCAGATGCGACGGCAGGTCGACCACATGACCGACCTGGTCGACAGCCTCTTCCAGCTGTCGAAGATCACGTCCGGCACGCTCGTGCTGCAGTCCGAGCCGATGTCCTTGCACGATCTGGTCAGCGACGCCGTCGCCGAGCTCGCCCCCATCGCGCAGGCCAAGGAGATCGCACTCGTCGAACTCACCAGTCCCGACCACACCGTGGTCGGAGACGCCCGAGAACTCGCGCGCGTCATGGTCAACCTGCTCGCGAACGCGATCGAGCACACACCGCCGGGCGGGACGATCCGGATCCGCACGGATCGCGAGGACGAGTCGATGCTCCTCTCCGTACAGGACTCCGGTGCCGGAATCGCCGATGACGATCTGAGTCGCATCTTCGAGCCGGGCTGGCGGGGCACCGATGCCCGGACGCCGCGTTCGGGCATCCACGGCACGAGCGGCGCGGGCCTCGGCCTCGCGATCGCGCGCGGCATCGTCGAGGCGCACAATGGCGTGATCAGCGCACACAGCTCCGACGGCGGATCGCGATTCGACATCCGCTTTCCGCTGGCTGCCTGAACCGCCGGTCCAGGGCTCTGCGGAGGTCAGGGACGGCGACGACGGATGCCGAAGCGTCTGCGCGTCGGCGGCTCGGGCAGCACCCGGGCCACACGCGCAGCGCGGCGTTCCGCCCACGCGGCGACTTCCGCATCGATGTCGCGCGGCTGCGTCACCACGGGCGGGCCGCCCATCAGCTGCCGCCGGGCCTCGACCACGCGGCGATTGAAGTCCTCGAGCACGTGGCGCACGTCGGACTCGCGGCCGAGCAGGTCGAGCTGGTCGTCGAGCTCGCGGTCCTCGGTGCGCAGCAGGATCGCGGGCGGCCCCAGCCCCGTCAGGTTCTCGTTCTCGATCTTGCGGCGGATCCACCAGTCCGGATCGTGGTGGTCGCCCAGCCCCTCGATCGGCTTGCCCGCACCGGGCAGATCGTCGAAATCGCCCCGGCGGATCGCCACCTGGATCGCGCTTTCGATGTAAGCGGCCCGGTCCACGGCCGCGCCTGCGCCCGGCGCCGTGCCGGTCTCGGCATCCGCATCCGTCTCGCTGCCGCTCTGCTGCCGCGCGCGATACCTGGCCGCGGCCTCTCGTGGATCGGTCATGTGCACCTCCGACTGATTCCAGGGTACGCCGGGCGCACTCGGGCCGTGCGCGGCGCTCGCGTGGCACCCGCCGCCGCAATCCGCCGCGGATACCGGCGCGAGGCGCCACCCCAGGATGTGCGCCGCGGGTTCGCGAAGCGCGACCAGCTGGACTTCGCCGCTTCGTGTGGCGCCGACTGCCGCAATCCGCCGCGGATACCGACGCGAGGGGCCACCCCAGCGCGCGCCGATCGGGCCCCTAGGGGAGCCGCCCATGTCGCCGCATCCCCCTAGGCTCGGAGGGTGAGCCTGAACCGCGAGATCCTGCGCCTCGCCGTGCCCGCACTGGGCGCGCTGATCGCCGAGCCCGCGTTCCTCATCGTCGATGCCGCGCTGGTCGGGCACCTCGGCACCGCACCGCTCGCCGGTCTCGGCATCGCGAGCGCCGTGCTGCAGACGGTCGTCGGACTCATGGTGTTCCTCGCCTACTCGACGACGCCCGCAGTCGCGCGACGGTTCGGCGCCGGCCGACCGGGCGAAGCCGTGAGCGTCGGCATCAACGGAATGTGGCTCGCGCTCGGGCTCGGCGCCGTGCTGGCCGTGATCGGAGCCGTGGCGTCTCCGTGGCTCGTGTCGCTGTTCGGCGCGAGCGACGCCGTCGCCGCCGAGGCCAACGCCTACCTCGTGATCTCGATGTGGGGCCTGCCGGCCATGCTCATCGTGTTCGCTGCGACCGGGCTGCTGCGCGGCATGCAGGACACCATGACGCCGCTGTGGATCGCCGGTCTCGGCTTCGGCGCCAACGCTCTGCTCAACTACGTCTTCATCTACGGACTCGGCTGGGGCATCGCAGGCTCGGCCGCCGGCACTGTCACCGCCCAGTGGGGCATGGTTGCCGCGTATGTACTGGTCGTGCAGCGGCTCGCCACGAAGCACAGCGCCTCCCTGCGCGCGCACGGCGGCGGCATCCGCAGCACGGCGCGGTCGGGCGGCTGGTTGTTCCTGCGCACCGTGAGCCTGCGCGTGGCGCTGCTCGCGACCGTCGGCATCGCGACCGGGATCGGCACCACCGAGCTCGCCGGATGGCAGATCGTCTTCACGATCTTCTCGGCCGCGGCCTTCGCCCTCGATGCTCTCGCGATCGCCGCCCAGGCGCTGATCGGCAAGGAGCTCGGCGCAGGGGATGAGATTCAGGTGCATCGCGTGCTGGCGCGAACTGTAGCGTGGGGCGCCTGGTTCGGCGTGATCGTCGGCGCTCTGATCGGGGCGCTGTCGGGAGTCCTCGGCATCGTCTTCACCGGAGACGCCGCAGTAGCCGCTCTCGTGCAGCCCGCACTGATCGTGCTCGCGGTCGCCCAGCCCATCGCCGGGGTCGTCTTCGTTCTCGACGGCGTGCTGATGGGGGCGAACGACGCGAAGTATCTGGCGGTCGCCGGCGGTCTCAACCTGGTGCCGTTCCTGCCCGCGCTGTGGATCATCGCGGCCACCGGCGTCGACGGGGCCGCAGGCCTCATCTGGCTCGCTGTCGCCTTCTTCGGCATCTACCTTCTGGCGCGCCTCGGCACGCTGGGCTGGCGGGTGCGCTCGGGTCGGTGGATCGCGGTGGACGCATGAGCGCCTGGCCGGAAGACGCGGATGCCGTCATCCGCCGGATTCGCGATGAGCTCGCCGCTTCGGCCGACGTTTTCGACGGCCTCGACGACGTCCGGGTCGCGGCCGACCTCCGCGGCGACGACCTCGAGCATCTGACGATCGATGCGAGCGGCGCGGCTCTTCGACTGAGGCCACAGCCCTCGGCGACGGCCACGACAGGCGGCGTGGCGGAATCGTCCCCGACTTCCGAGATCCGGTCGCGGCGGTCGGGGATCGCACGCAGGGTGCGGCTGATCGCCGCGCCGGTGCAGATCGACGAGATCCCGCTCACGATCGACGTCGAACTCCTCGATGCGCCGATCGAATGGCTCGAGTATGCGGAGCCGACCGACTCGGCCCGGCCGGAGACAGCGCTCGGCGCCGAACTCCGTGACGACGGCGGAGGGATGCGCGGTACGCTCTCCGCGTCGATCCGCAGTTCCGATGTGGGCCCCCTGCTCGAGCGTGTGACTCGCGCCGCTCTCGCCGCAGAGGGTCTCGTCATCCGTTCCGTCCGGGTCGACCTCGATCAGGACGGAGCCGACGGCATCCGTCTCTCCGCCCGGGTCCGCGCGCGATGGAGGCTGCTCAGCGCTTCGGCGCGGGCGAAAGTACGACTGCGAATCAGCCCGGACGCGGTCGTCACGGTGCACGAACTCGAGGTCGGCAGCCGCAACCCGATCGTGGCGCTCGCGCTGCGCGCCGCTCGCAAAGCGGTACGTGCGCAAGTCGGCCGCACTCTCGATCTCAACGACTCGCCCTCCGGCTCGGCGGTCCACCTGCACGGTCTGCGCGTCACGGTGGGTCGAGACCTCAACGTCGAGGCCAGGCTGGGCTGACCGGAACGTGTTCGAGTGAACGCACTCAGGAGGCACGCCTTCGGCATCGCCCGCGGCTGACTCAGCCGGCGTACCTCCGGCACCACTCGTACATGATCACGGCGGCGGCCGCGCTCGCGTTGATCGATCGGGTCGAGCCGTACTGCGTGATCTCGACATGGGCGGATGCCGCGGCGAGCGCCTCGGCGGAGAGCCCCGGCCCCTCCTGGCCGAACAGCAGAACACAGCTCTCCGGGAGTTCGGCGCGGTCGACCGGCACCGCCCCGTCGACGTTGTCGACCGCGATGACCGGGATGCCGGCATCCGCCGCCCACGCGGCGAACTCCTCGACGGTCTCGTGATGCACGACGTGCTGGTAGCGATCGGTGACCATGGCCCCGCGCTTGTTCCAGCGCCGCCGCCCGATGATGTGCACGGTGTCGGCGAGGAACGCGTTGGCGCTGCGCACGATCGAACCGATGTTCATGTCATGCTGCCAGTTCTCGATCGCGACGTGGAACGGATGCCGCTGCAGATCGAGATCGGCGACGATCGCCTCCATGCGCCAGTACCGGTAGCGATCGATCACGTTGCGGGTGTCGCCGTGGGCGAGGAGCTCCGGGTCGTAGTGCTCTTCTTCGGGCCACTCCCCTGGCCAGGGTCCGACGCCGTATCCCGGCTGTGCCGAGTCCTGGGTCGCTGAGCCCGCCTGCGCGTCGTCCATCAGGCCAGCGTATCCGCGGCCGACACCGGTGCCGGTCAGTCGATGATCACGTAGAGCGTGCTCGACCACATCACGAACCACAGCACCGCGATGGCGACGAGCGGCAGCAGCGTGACGACCCGTCTGGCCGCTCCGCCGAAACGCAGCGCGAAGGCGGTGACCACGACGGCGATGATGCTCCCCATCAGTGCGGCGATGGTCGTGGGCCAGCCGGTCTGCGTGTCCCCCGCCTCCCAGTCGCACAGGCGGCCCGCCGGGATGAACGTGATCTCGACCGTGCGCAGCGTGTTGTCGTGGGGTTCCACCCCGTCGGGCAGGTCGCTCGCCCAGCAGGAGTCCATCACGTCGGCTCCGGCATCCGCCCCCTGCGAGATGGTGGCCGCGGCCACAGGGAAGACACTCAGCACGGCCAGCAACAAGAGCACCCACCAGGCGGTGCTCGTCCTCGTCAGCGACATGGTTCCCCTCCCCTCCCTGGTGTAGCACGCGCGGGATGCCGACATCGAGAACCGTCGACCGATCGTTATTTAGGTAGACCGAAAAATCCGCTACGATTTCGGCATGCCTAAAAATTCGGTGATCGACATGGCGCCGCCGGCCATCGCCCCTCGCAGCCTGTGGCTGCTCGGCCCCGCGCTCGTCGCCGGGGTCGCCTACCTCGATCCGGGCAACGTGGCGAGCAACATGACCGCGGGGGCGCAGTACGGCTATCTGCTGGTCTGGGTCGTCCTGGCCGGCAACATCATGGCCTGGCTCATCCAGTACCTCTCGGCAAAGCTCGGCGTCGTGACGGGCCAGAGCCTGCCCGAAGTGCTGGGCGCCCGGTTGCGCAACCGTTGGGCGCGACGGGCGTACTGGCTGCAGGCCGAGCTCGTCGCGATGGCCACCGATCTCGCCGAGGTGATCGGCGGCGCGGTCGCACTGAACCTCCTTTTCGACGTGCCGCTGCTGCTGGGCGGCTTCATCACGGGCGCCGTGTCGATGATCGTCCTCGCAGTGCAGAGCCGCCGCGGACCTCGCCACTTCGAGTTCGTGATCATCTCGCTCATGGCGATCATCACGTTCGGCTTCGTCGCGGGGGTCTTCGTCGCGCCGCCGGATCCCGCGGGAGTCGTCGGCGGAATCGTCCCGCGCTTCGAAGGAACCGGCTCGGTGCTGCTCGCGGCATCCATCCTGGGCGCGACGATCATGCCGCACGCGATCTACGCCCATTCCTCGCTCGCCCGCGACCGGTTCGGCTCGTCTGGGGCGAGAGGGCAGAAGGTGGATGCCGCCGCCGAGGCCGTGCGCACGGAACCCTCGCGCATCCGGCGTCTGCTGACGGCGACCCGCTGGGACGTGTCGATCGCGATGATCATCGCCGGCTCCGTGAACCTGTGCATCCTGCTGCTCGCCGCCGCGAACCTCGCCGGCGTGGAGGGCACCGACTCGCTGGAGGGCGCGCACGCCGCACTCGCCGCAGGTCTCGGCCCCGTGGTCGCGACGTTCTTCGCCGTGGGCCTTCTCGCATCCGGTCTCGCATCGACCTCGGTCGGCGCCTACGCCGGAGCCGAGATCATGCACGGGCTGCTTCACGTGCGCATCCCTCTGCTGGCCCGACGCCTCGTGACCCTGATCCCCGCCCTGGTCATCCTGGGGCTCGGCGTCGACCCCACGCTCGCGCTCGTGCTCAGTCAGGTCGCGCTGTCCTTCGGCATCCCCTTCGCCCTCATCCCGCTCGTGGTCCTCACCGCACAGCGACGCACTCTCGGGTCGTATGCGAACCGCATCTGGACGACGGCGGCCGGGATCGTGGCGTCGATCCTCCTGATCACCCTCAACGGCGCACTGCTGTGGCTCCTCGCGACCGGATGATCCGACGGTGTCGTCGGACATTGATTGAACGCCTATTCAGTGCTCCGCTATTCTTCGTCTGTGGATGATGACCTGGGAATCCTGATCTTTCTCGGTGCCGGCGTGCTCGTGCTCATCGGCATCGTCTTCTTCGGCGTACTGAGCTCACGCCGCAAGAAGGCCGCGACACAGCGGACCTTCACCGTCCGGCAGCAGGCCGTCGGCGAACAGCCCTTCCTCGCCAGCAGCGACCTCGATGCCTCCGACAGGCGTCAGGAAGAGCTGTTCCGGGAGACGTACCCGATCGGCGGCAGTCTCGTGCTGAATCTCGTGGATGCCGAGGGCGCATGGGCCGAGCGCGAGGTGCATGTCTCGCGTATCGGCCGGAGTCTGCGCGCCGGCTGGCCGCAGGCCCGCATCGGGCTGACGGCGTACTTCCGCGAGTGGGAGAACACCGAGTTCCCTGCCGTCTTCCCGGTGAAGGGCACCGACAGAATCACGACCGTCGAACTCGACGAGGGCGGCGTGACGGCATCCGACGATCGCAATGCGGTCGTGTGGTCGGCACAATGGTCTGCGCTGCTCTTCTCCAACGGCTCGGACATCGTCCTCGGCGACGGCACCGGGAAGACCATCCGTTTCGACCACCCCGACGGGCACCCCGCGCTCGAGGAGCTCCTCATCAAGTACGGCACTCTGAAGCAGATGCACTTCTGACCGCGCAAACCGCCCTGCTCATTCCGGAGGCCGCGAGGGCTCGGATCCGAGAGAGGATACGCTGAATCACATGCCCGCAGCATCCGTCGTCCGCCTTCTCACGTGGATCGGACTCGCGACCGGGCTGATCGGCGGCCTGCTGGTCGCGTTCCCGAACGTGCTCCCGGTGGGCGGTCCGTGGGTGCAGCTCGCCCTCGGCATCGCGACTCTCGTGCTCGCGTTCCGCGCCAGGAAGATCGGCATCGCCCAGATCGAGGGCTTCGACGGGCGACTGTCGCTCGCGGCGGCGCTGCTCGGCTTCCTCGTCGTGTTCTTCGCCGGCCAAGTCGCCTTCGGCCTCCTCGTCGATGTCGCGAATCCCTAGGCTGGACCCGTGGCATCCCCCGCAGCTGACGACTACCTCAAGACCGTCTACGCCCACACCGAGTGGCAGGACGCGCCGATCACCCCCTCGGTGCTCGCCGCGAAGCTCGGCATCGCGCCGTCGAGCGTGACAGAGATGGTCAAGAAGCTCGCCGCAGCAGGATTGGTCTCGCACGTCCCGTACGGGGCGGTGCGATTGACGGATGCCGGCGCCGAGCGCGCTCTCGCGATCATCCGCCGGCATCGACTGATCGAGACCTGGCTCGTGCGCGAGTTCGACTACGGCTGGGACGAGGTCCACGACGAGGCCGAGGTGCTCGAGCACACGATCAGCGACCGACTGCTCGAAGGCATCGACGCCCGGCTCGGTCGGCCGCGTTTCGACCCGCATGGGGACGCGATTCCGGATTCCGCGGGCCAGGTCGATCGCGAGCCCTTCGTGCTGCTCGCCGAGGCCGCCGTAGGTCACGTCGGCCGCGTGCTCCGGGTGAGCGATCAGGACCCCGAGGTCCTGCGGGTGATCGAGGCGGCGGGGGTCGCGGTGGGCGCCGAGGTGACGGTGACCGCCGACGGGATCGTGGTCGACGGGGCGCCCGTCGCGGTGGGCGACGCCGCCGAGGTGATCTGGCTCAGCGCCTGACGGCCTGCTCCGCGTCATCCTCGCCCTCTAGGCTGTGCACATGGCACAACGCGACGACATCGAATGCTGGCTCACCGACATGGACGGCGTGCTCGTCCATGAGAACGACGCCATCCCCGGGGCGTCCGAACTGCTCGCCGGCTGGGAGAGCTCCGGCATCCCCTACCTGGTGCTCACGAACAACTCGATCTTCACCGCCCGCGACCTCTCCGCGCGCCTGCGGACGAGCGGACTGCACGTGCCGGAGGACCGCATCTGGACCTCGGCGCTCGCGACCGCCGACTTCCTGAAGCAGCAGCTGCCCGGCGGCTCGGCGTTCGTGATCGGCGAGGCCGGAATCCTCACCGCCCTGCACGACGCCGGGTTCATCATGACCGAGACGAACCCTGACTTCGTGGTCGTCGGCGAGACGCGCAACTACTCGTTCGAGGCGATCACCAAGGCGATCAGGCTCATCAACGACGGCGCGCGTTTCATCGTCACGAACCCCGACGCCACCGGCCCGAGCGCCGACGGACCGCTCCCCGCGACCGGCGCGATCGCCGCGCTCATCACGAAGGCCACCGGCAAGGAGCCGTACGTCGTCGGCAAGCCCAACCCGATGATGTTCCGCTCGGCCCTGAACAAGATCGGCGCGCACTCCAAGCGCACCGGCATGATCGGCGACCGCATGGACACCGATGTCGTCGCCGGAATCGAAGCGGGCCTGCACACGGTGCTCGTACTCACGGGCATCAGCGATCAGGCCGAGATCGAGAAGTACCCGTTCCGCCCCGACGAGATCGTGCAGTCGGTCGCCGATCTGCTTCCCCGCATCACCGAGACCATCCCGACGGTCAAGACGAAGAAGTGACGAGTGGGCATTCTCGATGAAGGTGAGCGGGTGCGGGCAGCGGATGCCGCGGCCTGGCGCGCCTGGCTCGACGAGAACCACGCACGCACCGCGGGTGTGTGGCTGCTGAGCGTGCGCGGCAACACGAACGTCGGCGTCGGCTATGAAGACGCCGTGCGCCAGGCGCTCTGCTTCGGCTGGATCGACGGCCCTGTGCGCACCTTCGACGATCAGACGGTCGGGCAGTGGTTCTCTCCTCGGCGCCCGTCGAGCGGCTGGGCCGCGACCAACAAGGCGCGCATCGCCGAGCTCGAGGCCGCGGGGCTGCTGGCGCCGGCCGGCATCCGTGCGCTCGACGTCGCCAAGGCCAACGGAGCCTGGGAGGTGCTCGACGGCCCGGAGGCCGGGATCGAGCCGCCCGAGTTCGCGCAGGCGCTCGACGCCCTGCCCGCGGCGCGCACGAACTGGGACGCCTTCCCGAAGTCGGTCAAGAAGCTCGGCCTCACGCACATCGCCATGGCCAAGCGGGCGGAGACCCGCGCGGCGCGCATCGCGAAGATCGTGGCGGATGCCGCAGAAGGCACGCGGCCATGAGCCAGAACGACCTGCTGTTCCTCGTCGTCACCCTGAGCCTCGTGACCTCGCTCATCGTGATGATCGCGCGATTCGTGGGCTCACGCCGTCGCGGCCGCGGAGACGAGTCCGACGGTCGCGCCGGCTGGTGGGAAGGCCCCTGGGACGACGACGACCGACGCCCCTGAGGTCATGACGCCAGCGACGCCCCCGGGATCGCGGCGAGCAGCTCGCGCGTGTAGGGGTGCTGCGGGTCGTCGAAGAGCCGCTCCGGCGTGCCGCTCTCGACGATGACTCCGCGCTGCATCACGTGCACCTCGTCGGAGATCATCCGCACGACCGCGAGGTCGTGGCTGATGAACAGATAGCTGAGCCCGAGACGCGACTGCAGCTCGCCCAGGAGCTCGAGAATCTGCGCCTGCACCAGCACGTCCAGCGCTGAGACGGCCTCGTCGAGCACGACCAGCTCCGGCTCCAGCGCGAGGGCCCGAGCGATCGCGACCCGCTGACGCTGACCGCCAGACAGCTCGTGCGGCAACCGCTCGCCCATCGCGGCGGGCAGTGCGACCTGTTCGAGGAGCTCACGCACGCGTGCGCGCCTGCTCTCCGCCGTGCCGACGCGGTGCACCCGCAAGGGCTCGGCGATAGACTCCGCGACGGTGTAGCGCGGGTCGAGCGATGCGTACGGGTTCTGGAACACGGGCTGCACTCTGCGGCGCAGGGCGAACAGCTCCCGACGGCGAAGGCCGGTGAGGTCGACGCCGTCGAACAGGATCGACCCCGAAGTGGCATCCTCGAGACCGAGCACCATGTTCGCCGTGGTGGACTTGCCTGACCCCGACTCCCCGACGATCGAGACGGTCGTGCCGCGCGCGATCGTGAAGCTCACCCCGTCGACCGCGGTGAACGTCTGGGGCTCTCCCGCCTTGGGCGACCGCAGCGCGAACTCCTTGCGCAGATCCCGCACCTCGACGAACGGCGTCGCGTCGTGGCGCTCCGGTCGGTCGCGCTGATCGCGTCGCGACGCGAGGCTGGGAGCTGCGGCGATGAGCTGCTTCGTGTACTCGTGCCGGGGATTGCCGAGCACCTCCTCCGAGGTCCCCTCCTCTACGATCCTGCCGCGGAACATCACGACGATCCGGTCGGCGCGTTCCGCGGCGAGCGCGAGATCGTGGGTGATCAGGAACACAGCGGTGCCGAGTTCGCCGGTCAGCTCGTCGAGTTGGTCGAGGATCCGACGCTGCACTGTGACGTCGAGGGCGGAGGTGGGCTCGTCGGCGATCAGGAGCTTCGGGCGGCAGGCGAGGCCCATCGCGATCAGCACGCGCTGACGCATGCCTCCGGAGAACTCGTGCGGGTACTGGCGGGCACGGTTCGCGGCGTCGGAGATGCCCACCATCTCGAGCAGCTCGACGACCCGCTCCGCCGTCTTTGCCCCAGAGGTGTGCCCGTGCACCTCGAGAGCCTCGCCGATCTGCGCCCCGACGCGCATCAGCGGGTTCAGGTTCGACATCGGATCCTGCGGGACGAGGCCGATCCCCGCACCGCGCAGGGACACCATCGCGTTCTCGCCGAGCTCAGTGAGCTCGCGACCGTCGAAGCGGATGCGACCCGCCGTGATCACGCCGTTCTCCGGCAGCAGTCGGTTGACCGCGGCTGCGGTGGTCGACTTGCCGGATCCGGATTCGCCGACGATCGCGACCGTCTCACCCGCGGCGACGTCGATGCTGATGTCGCTGATCGCGGTGACGAGCTCTCCGCCGGTGCGGAAGGCGACGGCGAGGCCGCTGATGCTCAGGACGGGATCGGTGGTCATGGTGTTCTCGTTCCTTCGTCGGGGCGGCCCTGCGGGCCGAGGATCTCAGGGAGGGCCGCACGCCACAGGACCTCGGTCGTCACGGGGTCGGCGGCGAAGAGGCGGTTGGTGAGCAGCACGATCGACGCGCCGGCGCCGGGGATGACGCCGAAGGCGCACCCCGTGAAGCCCGGATGCCACAGCATCCGCTCTGGCCGACCGTCGATGTGCACGCGGTCGCTGCGCCAGCCCAGTGCCTGCCCGGGGTCGGGGCCGTCACGGAAGAACTCCGCAATGGACTCGACCGACCAGAGCTCCGGATGCTCGTGCGGACGAGCGAGGGCGGAGCCCAGCGCGAGCAGGTCGCCGACGGTCGAGAACAGCCCGGCGTGGCCGGCGACGCCGTCGAACGCGTGTGCGCAGTTGCCGTCATCGACGTCGCCGACGATCTCATGCTCGCGCCAGGGGAAGTCGCGGCGCGGCGTCAGCACCGGATAGGGCTTCCCGGTCTCGACCATCCGGCGTTCCGCGGCGTCCCCGAGGGCGCTGGCTGCGACGGGTCCGACCGCACGCCCGAAGCCCGTGCGGCTGAGGCCCAGGGGCTTCGCGACCAGCGACTCGAAGGCGGCGTCGAGCGAGGTGCCCACGACCCGGGCGATGATGCGGCCCAGCAGCATGAAGCCGAGGTCGGAGTAGTGGCGCTCGTGCCCAGGCGGGTATCTCAGAGGGAGCGCGTCGATCGTCGAAGACGCAGCATCGTCGAACAGATAGAGCGGCTGCCATTCCCACAGCCCGGCCCGGTGCTGCAGGAGGTCGCGCATCGTGGTCTCGGGCGCGCACGACGTGCCGGGCAGGACACGCGCCACGGTGTCATCGAGGGCGAGGGCGCCCTGGGCGACGAGGCGCAGGATCATCGTCGTCGTCGCCGCGACCTTGGTCACCGAGGCCAGGTCGAACGCCGTCTCGGTCGTCACAGCCCTGCCGTCGAGCGAGGCCGATCCGCCCGCTGACACGGAGTTCTCGTGCGCGGAGGCGATCCCGGCGACTGCGCCGAGGGGAGCCGACGGGTGTGCGAGAACGACCTCGACGGCATCTGCGGCGCTCATACGCGCACCCCCGCGCGGATGTCGACGAGCACATCGGCGTCGACGTCGGAGTCGAGCCCGGCGACGCCGATCCCCACGACGTCGCCGAGCACGAGCTGATCTGCGGCGGAGCGGATGCCGCCGACGACCGGAGAGCGCCGCAGCCAGAGCGCGGCGTCGAGATCGTGGATCCCTTCGGGCGAGAGCGCGGCCGCGAGGTGAACTGCCGCGGTCACGCCCACGGCGGACTCCATCATGCAGCCGAAGACGACGTCGAGTCCGTGCTCGCGTGCAGTGAGCGCCGCGCGTCTCGCCTCTGCTGGGCCACCGGTCTTGGCGAACTTGATGTTGACGATGTGTGCCGCACCCCGTTCGGCGATGGCGCGCACATCGGCCGCGGTCCGCACGGATTCGTCGGCCATGATCGGTGTCTCGACGGCCGCGACGACACGAGCGAGACCGTCGAGGTCGCCGGCCGGCACCGGCTGCTCGACGAGATCGAGCCCGAGGCCGGCGTCCTCGCAAGAGCGGATGACGGCGATCGCCGTCGCCGCATCCCACGCCTGATTCGCGTCGACGCGCAGCGCGATCCCCTCGCCCACCGCGGCGCGGACCGCGCGAAGTCCTGCGAGCGCGTCGGTGTCGGCCGAGACCTTCGTCTTGAGGCAGCGGAATCCGGCTGCGACGTGCGCTGCCGCCTGCACGGCGAGATCGTCGGGCAGGCCGGCAGACAGCGTCATGTCGGTCCGGATGCGGATGGGCGGCGCGGATGACGGGGCACGGTACGCGTCCTCGGCCAGCGCGACGGACAGCGGGATCCCTCGCGCCTGCGCCGCGAGGTCCACGAGCGCGCATTCCATCGCGCTGCGAGCCGCCGCGTTCCCCCACGCCGCCCCGGCGAGACGACGGTCGGCATCTTCTACGCCGGCGCCGAGCACGACATCGGCGAACGGACCGGCCACGACAGCCGCGACGCTCTCGGGGCTCTCCCCTGTGACCCGCCAGCTGATCGCTGCCTCTCCCCACCCGCGGCGCCCGTCGGAATCGGTCGCCTCGATCAGGACGACGTCGAGCGCGTCGACGCGGCGCACGTTTGTCACGAACGGGCGCACGAGCGGAGACGACACGCGCAGCACGCGCAGACGGTCGACCACGCTCATGGCAGCTCCCTGCGCATCCGCTGCTCCGGCTCCCCGAACTCGGGCTGCGTTCTGGTGGCGCCGTCGGCACTCCACCCCTGCGCCTCGTAGAACCCGATCGAAGGAGCGTTGGCCGCGAACACCCACAGCACGGCAGACCGTGCACCGGCGGCCACCAGGGCCTCGACAGCAGAAGTCAGCAGCAGACGGCCGACACCGCCGCCGTGCGCCTGCGGCGACACGTACAGCGAGTGCACGGCGCCCCGGTCCGCCGTGCAGGCGAAGCGGGTGAGCCCCAGAATCGTCCCTTCGCGCTCCGCGACGTGCACCTCGCCCTCGTCGTCCGCGAGCACTCTCGCCCACAGCGCCCGCGCACGCTCGTCGGTCATCGCCTCGATCGCCGCATCCGGGAGGATGCCACGATAGCTCTCGCGCCAGCATCCGAGGAACACGCCGAGCACCCCGGACAGGTCGTCCGGGGTCGCGCGGCGCACCTCGATGGTCATGATGCCGATGCCGCCGTCAGGGTCAGAGCCGCGATGCCGCCCAGGGGCGCCGGCAGCACAAGGGGCCCGACGCCCGGCGTGATGGTGCCGAGGATGCGCGGCTCGCGTGCTCCCGTGCCCCCGGGGACGATCGCCGGCACTCCGTGCAGCGTGCACCAGCCGATCAGCGCGAGCAGGATCGCCTCCTTGCTGTCGGCGGGCGCGCCCAGCTCGTCGGCCAGAACGACCTCGGTCTCGGGGAGCGCCGCTCGAAGACCGTCGAGGATGAGGGGGTTGCGGCATCCGCCCCCGGAGATCGCGAGGAAGCCGATGCCGGCTGCGCGCACGTCACGGGCGACGGTGCGCACCGTCAGCTCGGTCAGCGTGCGCACGAGATCTGCGACCGGGATCTCCCGTCCCTGTGCGGCGAGGTGCTCGTGCACGTAGCCCAGGTGGAAGTGCTCCTTGCCCGTGCTCTTCGGCGGGGTGAGCGCGTAGTACGGGTCGGCGAGGAGAGTCTCGAGCAGAGGCTCGTCGACCGCCCCCGTGCGGGCGATGCCGGCGTCGTCGTCATAGCCGAGCGGGTTGAGCTCGTGCTCGACGATCACGGCGTCGACCAGCGCGTTGGCGGGGCCGATGTCGTAGGCGATGAGGCCGCCGGGCCCGACCACCGTCATGTTCGAGATGCCGCCGAGGTTGAGGGCCGCCGCGGTGCCCGCATGGGAGCGCAGCAGCAGCTCGTCGAGGAACGACACGAGCGGCGCGCCGTGGCCGCCCGCCGTGATGTCGCGGATGCGGATGTCTGAGACGACCGGCGCGCCGACCCGTTCGGCGATCCACGCCGGCTGGCCGATCTGCAGGGTTCCGAGTGCGTGCGCGCCGTCGACCCAGTGATAGACGGTCTGGCCGTGCGAGCACACCGCATCCACGCCGCCGGCCTGCGCCGCCACGTCTGCTGCGACCTCGGCGAACGCCCGGCCGATGAGCGTGTCGAGCTCGCACACCTCGGCGAGCGTGGTCTGCGCAGGTGGGAGCGCGGCGATCAGTCGCGCCCGCAGCTCGGGGGCGTAGGGCACGCTGGTCGCGGCGAGCACCGCGCCGGTGAGCTGTCCGTCTTCTTCGATGAAGTCGACGACTGCCGCGTCGATCCCGTCGTGCGATGTGCCCGAGATGAGCCCGAGAACGCGCATCAGTCCTCCTCCAGTGCGGTGCGCAGCCGACCCTCGGCTGACGTGAGTCGTGCGGTCGCCGCGGCGAGGTCTTCGCCGCGGCGGAGGATGATGGCAGCGACCTTGACGTCGTACCCCGCCTCGTCGAGCGCGTGGACCGCCTCCTCGCGCTCGACATCGGCGATCGTCCGCACCATCCGGATCGCGCGCTCGCGCAGCTTGTGGTTGGTGGCCTTCACGTCGACCATGAGGTTGCCGTAGACCTTGCCCTGGCGCACCATGACGATGGTCGAGAACATGTTGAGCACGAGCTTCTGCGCGGTGCCCGACTTCAGACGGGTCGAGCCGGTGAGCACCTCGGGCCCGACCTCGACCTCGATGCCGTGATCGGCAGCGGCGCTGAGCTCGGTTGCGACGTTGCACGACAGCCCGACGGTCAGTGCCCCGCGCTCGCGGGCTCGGCGCACCGCGGCGACCACGAAGGGCGTACGCCCGCTGGAAGCGATCCCGATCACGGTGTCGAGCGGACCGATCGCCGCCTGGTCGACGGAGGCGGCGCCGGCATCCGCGTCGTCCTCCGCGCCCTCCACCGGATTCACGATCGCGCCGGTACCGCCCGCCATGATGGCGAACACGAGCTCAGGTGGGGTGCTGAAGGTCGGAGGGCATTCCGAGGCGTCGAGAACGCCGATCCGGCCCGGCGTGCCGGCTCCCACGTAGATGAGGCGCCCGCCACGCGACATTCGCTCGGCCGCGGCCTCGATCGCCGGCACGATCTGCGGCAGGGCGCGCCCGACAGCTGCGGGCACGGTCGCATCAGCGTCGTTCATGGTCTGCGCGAGCTCGGCCACGCTCATGCGGTCGAGATCCGCGTACCGCGGATCGCTGGCTTCGGTCACCAGTGTGCTCAGATTCTCCACGGTCATCGCCTTCCCCTGTTGCGCGGATCGAGACTGTCGCGCAGGCCGTCGCCCAGCAGGTTGAGTCCCACCACGAGCAGCACGACCACGACGCCGGGGGCGATCATGGTCCACGGGGCGATGGTCACGAGCGTGCGGGCTTCGAAGATCATCGACCCCAGTGACGGCGCGGGCGGCGGCGTTCCGAGACCGAGGAAACTGAGCGACGCCTCGGTGAGCACCGCCCAGGACAGCGACAGCGTGACCTGCACGATGATGATCGACGTGATGTTGGGCAGCACGTGGCGGAACATCGTCGCCATGCGGCTCTGGCCGGTGCTCTTGGCGGCCTTGACGTACTCGACCTCGCGCAGCGAGAGCACCGGTCCGCGGGTGACGCGGATGAAGATCGGCACGTAGACGATCGCGATGGCCACCGCGATCGTGAACCAGTTGCGGTCGAACACAGAGGCCAGGGACAGCGCGAGCAGCAGCGGCGGGAAGGCGAACAGCACGTTCGTCACCGCGGTGATGGCGCCGTCGGAGACGCCCCGGTAGAACCCGGCGACGAGGCCGCACACCGTGCCGACGACGGTCGCGAAGGCGACGGCGACCACGGAGATGAGGGCGGAGTTCGCGACGCCTGCCGCGACGCGGGCGAAGACGTCGCGACCGAACTGATCGGTGCCGAACCAGTGCGCGCCGTTCGGAGCCTGCATCCGTGACGGCGGATCCTGCGCAAGCGGGTCGAACGGCAGCATCCCGAAAGCGGAGACGAGGCTGAGCGCGGCGAGCAGCACGACGATGACGAGCCCGGCGAGCCCGCTCCGGCTGCGCAGCAGCAGCCGCATGCGCTCGATGGTCCTGCCGCCGCCGGGGGCGAGAGTCGGGGTCTGCGAGATGTCGGTCATGCGGCACGCACCCGGGGATCGATGACCCGGTAGAGCAGGTCGGTGAGCAGGTTGACGATGACGAAGGCGAGCGCGATGACGAGCACGGTGCTCTGCACCAGCGCATACTCCTTCTGCTGGATGCCGAGCAGGACCTGGCGTCCGATGCCCGGGAGGGAGAAGATCTGCTCGACGACGACAGCCCCGCCCAGCAGGTAGCCGAACTGCAGACCCGTCATCGTGACGATCGGAACAAGCGCGTTGCCGAGCACGTGTCGCAACTGCAGCCGGCGCGGCGGCACGCCCTTGGCGCGTGCGGTGCGGATGAAGTCGTTGGCGCGGATCTCGAGCACGGCCGTGCGCGTGGTGCGCATGATGGGGGCGGCGATCCCGAAGCCGAGGACGATGGAGGGCAGCAGCATCTGCTGCAGGTTGAGGACGGGGTCCTGGAAGAAGTGCGCGAATCCCTGGCCGTTGGGGTTGAACCCGAACGACGAGGCGAGCACCGCGAGCAGCGCGGTCCCGAGCAGGAAGGCCGGAATCGACAGGCCCGCGAGGCCCACTATCTGGCCGGCGCCGTCTCTGATCGAGTCGGGCTTGGACGCTGAGAGCATTCCAAGCGGGATGCCGATCAGGAGGGCGATGACGATGGAGAAGATCGCGAGCTCGAACGTGACGGGCAGCGCCGCCGCGGTGAGGTCGAGCACGCTGGTCTGCGCACGGGAGGAGAAGCCGAGGTTGCCGGTGAAGATGTTGCCGAGCCATGAGAAGAACTGCACGAAGAGCGGCTGGTCGAGACCGTAGTACGCCTCGAGGGCGGCGCGCTGAGCCGGGGTCAGGGCCGCGGCCTCCGTGCCGAGGCCGGAGCTGATCTGGTCGCCGGGGATGGCGCGCAGCATCAGGAAGACGAACACGGCGACGCCGAGGAGCGTGCCGAGGGCTGCGAGGATGCGGCGCAGCACGCTGTTGCGGAGGAGCTGTCTGAACATGGGCGGGAGGATGCCTGTCGTCGGGGCGGCGATGCGGGCGAGACTGGCCCGCACCGCCGCGTCGCGCTGCTTACTTGATGGAGGTCGTCCGCAGGTACTGCAGCGAGCCGTTCGCCATGGGGACGAAGCCGTCGACGTTCGACGCCGCGGCCGTGTAGGTGTAGCTGGTGAACAGCCAGATCCACGCCGCGTTGTCCTCGAGGTTCTCCGATACCTGCGCGTAGATCTCCTTGCGCTTCTCCGGGTCGGCCGTCTGACGTCCTTCAGCGAACAGGGCGTCGAGCTCGGGCGAGGAGTAGCCGGCGACCTTGTTCAGGTTTCCGGTGCTGGTGAAGTATCGGCCGTACATGCCGTCGGGATCGGGGCGTCCGCCGTTCAGGGCGACGGCGGCGTCGAAGTCGGCGGCGATCCAGCGGTCTACGAACGCGCCGGACTCGAGTACCTCGAGCTCGAGCGTGATCTTGGCGTCGGCGAGCTGCGCCTTGAGGTTCTGCGCCTCGTTGACCGACGTCGCGTACTCGCCCTGCGAGACGATGGCCTTGATGGTCACGCCGTCGGACTTGCCCGCCTTGTCGAGGTAGTCGGCTGCCTTGTCGAGGTCGCGCTCAGGACACGGACGGGCGTCGGGATCGGACTTGTACGCGGGCGACGTGATCGGGCCGGTGACCTCGCCTTCACCGAGAGCTGCGGTGTCGAGCACCTCCTGACGGTCGATCGCGCACTGGATCGCGAGACGCACGTTCACGTCGGCGAGGTCGCCGTGTGTGGCGTTGAGCTGGAGCGCGTGGTAGCTCAGCTGCGGTGTCGTCGCCACCGTCACGTTGGCGCCCTCGGCGGTCTGCGCGACGAGCGGGTCGTCGAACACGGCGAGCTGGACGTTGCCGGACTGCATGGCCGAGACGATCGAGGACTCGTCCGGGATCACCCGAAACTCGACCGTGTCCAGGAGGGCGGCGTCTCCCCAGTAGTCGTCGTTCTTCGCAAGGGTGAGCGACTGGCTGGGCGTGCGGTCTTCCATCACGAACGGGCCGGTGCCGTTCGGCGTCGTGTTGAGCCCTTCCTCGGTGTCGTCCGACGAGAGCATGGCCATGTTGATCACGGCCAGGTTCGCGGGCAGCGCGGCATCCGGAGTCTTCAGCGTGACCGTGACGGTCTTCTCGTCGGTCGCCTCGACGCCGGCTACGGATGCGAGCGAGCTGCGTGCGACCGCGGCGGTCGCCTCCGCGGCGATCGCGTCGAGCGAGTACTTCACGTCCTCGGAGCCGAAGGTGCTGCCGTCGGCGAAGGTGACACCGTCACGGAGGTGGAAGGTCACGGTGAGTCCGTCCTCAGACACATCCCACGACTCGGCGAGACCGGGGACGACGTTGAGGTCCTCGTCGAACTCGGTGAGGGTGCCGTAGATGTTCTGCAGGACGTTCACCGCCTGGAACTGCGTGGCCTTCCAGGGGAACAGGGTGTCGGGGTCGCTGGTGACACCGATGACGATGTCGCCGCCGGCGGCTGCGCCCTCCGACGGCGCGGGCTTCGACGGCGCCGAACAACCGGTGATGACGAGGGCCAGGGCGACCCCTGTCGCTGTGAGGGCGCCGAACGACGCCCGCCGTGCTGTGCTCATTGCTGATTCCTCCAGGCTTGGGGATGCATCGCTTCGGCGTCGGGTCGGCACATCGCCGTTGTCGCCCCGCGAACATCATCGGTCTTGGTGTGCACCAAAAGTACACCAAGTTCGCTTCTCATGTAACAAAAATTCCTCTACTGTGTGATCAGCGATCGGAGACTGCCCATGCCCTACGAAGCCGCCCGCGACGACGCCGGCGCCCACCCCGTGCTCGTCCGCATGCGCGCGATCCGCCCGGAGCTCCGCCCGAGCGAGCAGCGCATCGCCGACCTGTTCCTCGCCGATCCGGCCACCACCGCCGGCTACTCGGTGGCCGAGCTCGCGCAGCGATGCGGCACCTCGACGACCTCGGTCGTCCGCTTCTGCAAGCGGCTGGGGTACGACCACGTGCGCGAGCTTCGCAACCACGTCCTCCGCGACGTCGAGCGCGAGACGTTCGACACTGCGGCGCTGCCCGACGTCTCGGGGGACATCGATCGCAACGACACCCTGTCGGACATCGTCGCCAAGGTCTCGCTCGCCGAGACGCTGTCACTCGCCGACACGGCGAAGGTCCTCGACACCGAGGCTCTGAGGGCATCCGTCGACGCCATCACCGCCGCGAACCGCGTCGACATCTTCGGCGTGGGCGCGAGCTCGATCGTGGGCCTCGACCTGCAGCGCAAGCTGACCCGGATCGGCAGGACCGCGCTCGAGTGGTCGGATCACCATGCGGCATGGACCTCGGCTGCGACCCTCCAGCCGGGGAACGTGGCCATCGCGGTGTCGCACAGCGGCGCGACCACCGACACGATCGAGTTCCTCATGCTGGCACGGCGCGCCGGCGCCACGACCATCGCGATCACGAACCACGCCGGCGCTCCGCTCGCCGGTCAGGCGGACATCGTGCTCACCACGGCGGCCAGGGAGACCGGGTTCCGCTCCGGTGCCCTGGGCAGCCGCATCGCCCAGCTGATGGTCGTCGACTGCATCTTCATCGGCGTCGCGCAGTCGAACTACGACCGATCGATGGAGGCGCTGCGCGACACTTTCGCCGCCGTGCACCACGTGCGAGCCTCGGGCGCGTGAGCAGCTCGCGCCGTCACGCCCCCGCCGGCCTGTTCGCGGCGTTCGCGAGCCTGGGCGTCACCGCGTCGTTCGTCCCGGCGGTCCTGCCCGCCGCGGAACGGAGCATCGGCGCTGACCTGAGCCTGGCCGTCCCCGCTCTGTTCGCAGGACTGCTCGTCGGCGTCCTGCTCTCCGGCCCGCTGATGCTCCGGCGCCCCGCTCGCACGACTCTGATCGTCGGCAGCGCACTGCAGGCGGCCGCGCTCGTGGCCGGAGCATGCGCCGACACCACTCTGCTCTTCATAGTCGCGGCGGCCACCGCCGGCATGGGTTTCGGCCTCGTGGAGGCCGCAGGCTCCGTGGCTGCGAAGGGCGCCGTGGTCGGCAGTGCCACCGGGGTGCTGAGCGCGCTCACCGGGTCGGTGGCCGTGAGCGCGGCGGTGACTCCCCTCGCGGTGGCGGCGGGTGCCGGCGCCATGCCCGCGCTGAGCGCACTCGCTGCGGTGCCGCTCGCGACGATCGTGATCCTCGCCACCGGCCGAGCCGCCCGCCGGGATGCCGCCCCTCCCGCCCCTCCCGCCCGCCGCGACCTCGGGGGTCTCGCGATGCTGGCACCGTTCGCCGTGGCGCTGCCCCTCTATGTGGGGGTCGAGACCGTCCTCTCCGGCTGGTCGGCCGTGATCCCCGAGCGCACGCTGTCTCTCTCCCCCTCGACCGCGGCACTCGGCACGACGGCGTTCTGGACGCTGATGGCGCTCGGCCGGTTCGGCGCCGCGGGGCTCCGAAGACGAGGAGTGCCGCCCGTCGCGATCCTCGCCGTCGGAACGGCGGCAGCCGCTGTGCTGATGGCCTCCGCAGGGCTCCTGCTAAAGGCGGCTCCGATCGGAGCCCTCGTCGCACTCGCGGCTGCGGTCGCCCTGCTTGCGCCGAGCTACGGCCTGATCGTCGGGCTCGCGCTCGATCGCCTGGACGCCGCACGGAGCGCCGCCGTCACCGGCGCGCTGGTCGCCTGCGGGGCCCTCGGCGGCACCTTCGTGCCCGCACTGGTGCTGCTGATCGGCCGCGATCCCGCGTCGAGCACGACCTTGCTCGTGTCGGCAGGGCTGTGCGCCGCGGTGCCGCTTCTGGCCGTGCTCGCGGTGCGCGGGTCGCTCGGGGTCAGCGCAGAACGAACGCCGCGGCGCCGATGAGGGGCCCCTCGTCGCCGAGGCCGGAGCGCACGACGCGAGTCCGCCGCGAGTACTCGTGCGCGGCGCTCGCAGTGAGAGCCTGCTGCACGAGGTCGATGTAGTCGGCGGACACCTGCGAGAAGCCTCCGCCGATCGCGACCATGTCGAGGTCGACGAGCGTCGCTGCATCCGCCAGCGCCTCGCCGACGGCCCGTGCGGAACGCTCGATCGCGTCGACACGACGATCGCGAGCGAGGAGCGGGCGCCCTTCGTGGCGCCGAGCCAGGACTCGGCGAGCGCGAGCGCACCGCCGTCGTGGCCGAACACCGTGGGCAGCCCACGCCCGAGAATCCCGGAGGCGGTCGCGCGCACCGCACCCGCGAGACCGTACCCGCGGGCTGCAGGCATGTTCACCGGGAGGATCTGGCCGACGTTACGGTCGATCGGCCCGGCACTGCCGATGCCGGCGCCGACGAGCTCTGCGTCGTCGGGGAGACGGGAGAGGGCGTGGGCGATCACCGTCGCGATCGCATCGTCGAGCGACGCGGGGGTGGCATCCCGGCCCGTCGCCCGACGGCTGCGGCTTCCCTGCACGAGGGTGCCGTCGTCGGCTACGAGCGCGGCCTCCATCTTGGTGCCGCCGACATCGACGGCGAGGGCGAAGCGATTCACTGCGGGTCGAGCCCGAGGTCGTCGAGATCGAAGGCCGCGCGCCACTCGAGGCCCTCGGCCTCGATCGCGGCCTGCGCTCCGGTCTTGCGGTCGACGATCACGGCGACGGCGACGATCTCTGCGCCCTCCTTGCGCAGGGCCTCCACCGCCTTGAGCGCGGACTGGCCGGTGGTCGAGGTGTCCTCGAGCACGACGACGCGCTTGCCCTTGACGTCGGCGCCCTCGATCTGGCGGCCGCGGCCGTGGTCCTTGGGCTCCTTGCGCACGACGAAGGCGTCGAGCGGGGTGCCTGATGCGACGGAGGCGTGCAGCACCGAGTTCGCGATCGGGTCGGCGCCGAGCGTGAGGCCGCCGACGGCGACGACGTCGAGGTCGGCGATCAGGTCGAGCATGATGCGGCCGATCGCGGGAGCCGCCCGGTGGTCGAGCGTCAGCTTGCGCATGTCGACGTAGTAGGTCGCCTTCTTGCCGCTCGAGAGCGTGAAGTCGCCGTGGAACACCGCCTCGTCCTTGATGAGGTCGAGAAGGGACTGGCGGTCTGCGTCGAGTGCGGTCACGGAATCCAGTGTAGAAGCAGCGGATGCTGGATTCGCCGCCGGCATCCGCTTATCGTGGCCGGGAGACCGCCCGAAGGAGCTTCCGTGTTCTCGTATGACCCGTACGCCGCCCTCGCCGAGCTGCGCCCCGTCGCCCCTCTCGAGTTGACCAGCCCCGACTTCGAACCGGGCGGCGCCCTGCCGCTGTCGGCCTGGTCCTCTGACCGTGGAGGGTCCGACCTGACGCCGCGGCTACGCTGGTCGGCCCCGCCGGCAGGCACGAAGAGCCTGGCGATCTCGTGCTTCGACCCGGACGCGCCGACCGGATCCGGTTTCTGGCACTGGGCGGCGTTCAACCTGCCGGCGGACCTGGTCGGCCTCGACGCGATCGACGGCTCGGTCGACAGCCTTCCGGCGGGAGCCAAGGTCATGCCCAACGAGGCGCGACTGCAGCGCTACATCGGCGCCGCGCCTCCGGTGGGCACGGGCGTGCACCGCTATTTCTTCGTCCTGGACGCTCTCGACGTCGACGCTCTGGATCTCACGGGAGACGAGACGCCGGGCACGCTCGGCTTCCACCGGCACTTCCACACGCTCGCCCGCGGCATCCTCGTCGGCACGGCCGACCCGGCGGAACGCTGAGCCGGCCTCGCATTCTGGACAACGCCCCTCTTCTGTCGTATCATTCCATCATGCGAAATCAATTATTCGCATGATGAATACCACGGAGAGGGAGGGGACGTCGATGTCTACCCATCGCCAGACGGTCGCGATCACCTATGAAACGGCCGTCCGCGCCGTCTCCATCGCCATGGAGGTGGGTGAGGTCACAGGTGTGAAGACCGTGGTCTCGGTCGCCGACCCGTCGATGACACTGATCGCCTACGGCATGGCAGACGGTGCGACGCCGCACAGTGCCGAGACGAGCAAGCGCAAGGCCGTCACCTCCGCATCGACCCGCCGCCGCACCGGTCTCATCCCCGACGTGCTCACCACCGCACTGCCCCTGGGCACCGGCGGCGCCCTCACGACGATCGACGGAGGCGTTCCGATCTTCTTCGGCGAGACCTGCGTCGGCGGCCTCGGAGTCGCAGGCGGCAGCCCCGCCCAAGACATCGAGATCGCGCTCGAGACCCTGAAGCGCCTCGGCGCTCGAGTAGAAGGACTGGAATCATGACCTCGTATCTCTCCCGCGCCGACCTCTCGGTCGCCGAACCCATCGCCGAGTTCGCCGAGTCCGCGCTTGCGGATGCAGGTCGCGACGCCGACGCGTTCTGGGCCGGGGCGAGTGCGCTCATCCACGACCTGGTGCCCCGCAACGCGGCCCTGCTGCGCAGGCGCGACGAACTGCAGCAGCGCATCGACGACTTCCACCGTGCGCACCCAGGGGTTCCCGACAAGGACGCCTACCGCGCCCTCCTGACCGAGATCGGGTATCTCGTGCCCGAGCCGGAGCAGGTCGCCGTGACGACCGAGAACGTCGACGCCGAGCTCGCGACGATGGCGGGTCCGCAGCTCGTGGTGCCGCTGCTCAACGCCCGCTTCGCGATCAATGCTGCGAACGCCCGCTGGGGCTCGCTGTACGACGCGTTGTACGGCACCGACGCGATCAGCCAGGAGGGCGAGCTCGCCCCCGGCACGGAGTTCAACTACACCCGTGCTGCCGAGGTGGTCGCCTGGGGGCGGGAGTTCCTCGACGAGATCGCCCCCTTGGACGAGGGCTCGCACAGCGACGCGAGCGCCTATCGGGTCGACGCGGAGGGCCTCGTCGTCGACACCGCGGGCGGCCAGCGCCGGCTGCGCGACGCCTCGGTCTTCGTCGGGTACGCCGGAGAAGCGGATGCTCCCACTGCCGTGCTGCTCGTCCACAACGGCCTGCACGCCGAGATCGTGATCGACCGCGCCGGCCGGATCGGCACGACGGACGCCGCAGGCGTCCAGGACATCATCCTCGAGTCCGCCGTCACCGCGATCCTCGACCTCGAGGACTCGGTCGCCGCGGTCGACGGTGAAGACAAGGCCCTCGGCTACCGCAACTGGCGGGGCTTCATGGACGGCACCCTCAGCGAGACCGTCACCAAGGGCGGCCGCACGTTCACGCGCACCCTCGCCGCCGACCGCACGTACAACCGGGCCGACGGTTCGGAGGTCACGCTCCCGGGGCGCGCCCTCCTCTTTGTCCGCAACGTCGGCCACCTCATGCGCACCGACGCCGTGCTCGACCGCGACGGCGAGCCGATCTTCGAGGGCATCCTCGACGCGATCATGACAGCTCTCGGCACGCTCCCCGAGCTCGAGGGTCCGAACGCCGGGCGCAACTCGCGCACCGGCTCGATGTACATCGTCAAGCCCAAGATGCACGGCCCTGAGGAGGTCGCGTTCGCGGCCGAGCTGTTCGACCGCGTCGAGCAGCTGCTGGGACTGCCCGGCCGCACCATGAAGGTCGGGATCATGGACGAGGAGCGCCGCACCTCGGCGAACCTCGCCGCCGCGATCGCCGCCGCATCCGATCGGGTGGTGTTCATCAACACGGGCTTCCTCGATCGCACCGGAGACGAGATCCACACCTCGCTGCACGCGGGGCCCTTCCTGCCGAAGGCCGCGATCAAGCAGCAGCCGTTCATGAAGGCGTACGAGGACCGCAACGTCGCGATCGGCGTCGCCTGCGGGCTCGACGGGCACGCCCAGATCGGCAAGGGCATGTGGGCCGAACCCGACCTCATGCACGACATGCTGCAGAAGAAGATCGCGCACCCCCAGTCGGGAGCATCCACCGCCTGGGTGCCCTCGCCGACCGCCGCGACCCTGCACGCTCTGCACTACCACCAGGTCGACCCGTTCGCGGTGCGCGCGACGCTCGCGCCTGTGGGCGACAGCGCGCTCGACGCCCTGCTCGTGCCGCCGCTGGCGGGTGAGGGAGATCTCACGCCCGAGATCGTCGCGGAGGAGATCGACAACAACGCGCAGTCGATCCTCGGGTACGTCGTGCGCTGGATCGACCAGGGCATCGGCGTCTCGAAGGTGCCCGACATCAACGGCGTCGGCCTCATGGAGGACCGCGCGACGCTGCGCATCTCGAGCCAGCTGCTCGCCAACTGGCTGCAGCACGGCGTCATCACGCTCGAGCAGGTCGATGAGAGTCTGCGTCGTCTCGCCGTGGTCGTCGATGAGCAGAACGCGGGCGACCCCAACTACGAGCCGCTGGCCTTCGCCGAGGGCGAAGAACCGGGCATCGCGTTCACCGCCGCCCGTCGCCTGATCGTCGAGGGGGCGGCGCAGCCCAGCGGCTACACCGAGCCGCTGCTGCACGGGCTTCGGCGGGAGAAGAAGGCCGAGCAGGCTGCTCGGGTCTGAGTCGCGGCAGCACTTCCGACGGACAACCGCGCTCCGGAAGGACGAATCCCCGGATTCTCGCCTTCTGAGGCGCGGTTCGCCTTCTGAGGCGCGGTTCTCCTCCTGAGGCGCGGCGAGGCCGGCCCCGGCATCCGCTGTACTCTGGGCCCCATGCTTGTGCACGGGGTCCAGTACGGCCAGACCATCTTCGACACCTTCATGATCTGGTTGCCGATCTGGTTGCCGGCTCTTCTCATCGGCTTCGGCATCCAGTGGCTCGTTGTCCGCAGCGCCTCCCTCTCGGCGCTGCGCAAGCATGACCGCGAGCGGGCCGGCCGCGCGACGGGGAATGTCGATACCCGCAACTAGGCTGTTTTCATGCGCTTGGCCACCTGGAACGTCAACTCCATCCGCACCCGCGTCACCCGCACCGTCGAGTTCGCCGTTCGCGAAGACATCGACGTGCTGGCGATGCAGGAGATCAAGTGCAAGCCCGAGCAGTTCCCGTATGGGCCGTTCGAAGAGGCCGGGTACCACGTCGAAGTGCACGGCCTGAACCAGTGGAACGGCGTCGCGATCGCGAGCCGGCTGCCGATAACCGATGTGCAGACCTCGTTCGCGGGCATGCCCGGTTTCGCGAAGGGCCATGAGGGGCCGGATGCTCCGCTCGAAGCCCGTGCGCTCGGTGTGATGGTCGACGGCGTGCGGGTGTGGAGCCTGTACGTGCCCAACGGCCGCTCGCTCGACGACCCGCACCTCGCCTACAAGCTGCACTGGCTCGAAGAACTGAAGAAGTCGACGGCCGCCGAGCTCTCTGCGAACCCCGAGCTTCCGCTCGCGCTGGTCGGCGACTTCAACATCATCCCGTTCGACGACGACAACGGCGACCCCGACATCGTCGTCGGCCGCTCGACGCACGTGTCGCCGCAGGAGCGCGCCGCGTTCTTCGCGCTGGCGGATGCCGGTGTCAGCGACGTCGTGCGCCCGCTGCTCCCCGAGGGCTACACCTACTGGGACTACCAGCGTCTGAAGTTCCCCCGCAACGAGGGAATCCGCATCGACTTCGTCCTGGGCTCGAAGACCCTGGCGGATGCTGTGACGGGTGCCTCGATCCACCGGAACGAGCGCAAGGGCGAGCAGCCCAGCGACCACGTGCCGGTTGTCGTCGACCTCGACTTCGGCAGTTCCGAAGAAGACGACGACCTGCCGATGATCTTCTCCTGATCTGCCCCTCACCGGTCGTTGAGCGAGCGAAGCGAGACGAAACGCAGAGACGAAGGCAGTCCCTCCCCGGTCGTTGAGCGAGGAGCGAAGCGACGAGACGAAACGCAGTGACCCTCCCATGACTCTCCGCCTGATCGCGACCGACCTCGATGGAACGCTCCTCGACTCCACCGGTATGGTGACTCCGCGCACGCGCCGGGCGCTCGATGCAGCCAGAGCTCGCGGCATCCATGTCGTGCCCGTGACCGCCCGCCAGCCGATCGGCCTGCGCGCGATCGCCGCCGAGGCGGGCTTCGACGGCTGGGCGCTGTGCGGCAACGGCGCGTACGCGACGAATCTCGTTGACGGGCGGATGCTGTTCGCCGAAGAGCTGCCGCCCGAGACGATCCGCACGCTGGCCCAGGCGCTGCGCGCCAGCATCCCGGGCCTGCTCTTCGCGAGCGTGCGCGAGGGCGGAGAGACCTTCGTCGCCGAGGATGGGTACGCCGAGATCGCCGACTATTCCGACCACAAGCGTCACCCGCAGACCATGGGCGGAGTGCCGCTCGCTCAGGTGCTGGCGGCGCCGACGCTCAAGCTCGTGATCCGGCATCCCGAGTTCGCCCCGACTGTGCTGTTCGAGACGCTGCGAGACCTCGGCCTGACAGGATTCGAGGCCACGCTGTCGGGTGCGCCGTTCGTCGAGGTGATGGCCGAGGGCGTGACCAAGGCCACCGGCCTCGCCCGGCTCTGCGAGCACCTCGATGTGCCGCAGTCCGACGTCGTCGCCTTCGGCGATGCGCTGAACGACGTCGAGATGCTCCGATGGGCAGGCCACGGGGTCGCGATGGCCGAAGCCGAAGACGTCGTGCGCGACGCGGCTGACGAGGTCGCCGCCTCGAACGACGACGATGGCGTGGCGCGCGTCATCGAGCGGATGCTGGGCTGAGCCCTACTCGAACTCCAGGTCGGTCTGGTCGACCGGGCCTCCATATCCCGGATCAGATGCCACCCGCTTCAGCTGACGTGCTGAAGTCGATGACAAGGAAACTCTCGGCGTCGTAGACGGAGTGGATCACGGCATGGGCAGATTGGGCCAAGGCAGAGGCATCCTCGCTGCTCAAGGAATCTCCCGCCTGCTGGAAGATCGCTCTCGCGCCGTCATGGCACACGAACGCGTTCAACGGGTACCCCGATGCGCCTCGCCGGATCAGCTGCGTCAGCTGCGAAGCGTCCGTATGCAGGTCTTTCCAGCGAAATACTCGCCCCTCCAGAACTACAGCGTCCGTGATCCCGCGGTCTCCCTCGCGAGCGGTGTCGTCTTCGACCACGAGGATGCCGGTCCCCATCGACGACAGGTACTGGAAGTACTCGCTGAGAACCTGGTCTGCATCATGCGGATCAATGGCTCGTGAGTTGTCATCCACTTCGAGCGCGGAGCCGTCATCGGGCAGCAAGACGAACGCCGCCGCGGGCGTGGACAGCCGCTGCCTGATGAATCCCGCCAACGCGGACCCTGCCTCCAGCGACGCCTGCGACCACGCCGTTGCCTGCGCGAAAGGCACAGACCGCACTCGGACCTCGTTCACGATTCCTCCGCATTCTGGCCATTCGCTCCCCAATGGGCGATGCCGCCGCCAGGGAGCGCCACCACCGCAACGCCGTCCAGGCTGCTCACGCTCCACGCTTCATGGTCTGCGTGAGCTGGAATGCGGATTTCGGTGCGGTTGTCTAGAGCGATGGCGAGCGTGCCGCTCGCGTCTTCTGCCTCGGCGCGAATGATGGTGCGCCCTTGCAACGCGCGAGCCGTTGGACTGTCGGCAGCCCAGCCCTCGGGATCGATGATCACGGGCGAGTGACCGGGCACAGCGATCTCGAAGTCAGTCTCGATCCGAATTTCGGTTCCGCCTGACAGCCCGAGAGTCACGGAGAAATCTGCGCGGACCGTTTCGATCATGCTGTCGAAGATCTCAATACGCATCCCCTTTCACCTCCTCTGGAGCTCAGTAGCCGCTGCCCCGCTTCGTGTACCAGATGGACCGCGCTAACGATCGCTTACTACGATCACGTTCCTCAGCTTTCCGTAACCCCACATCATGGCTTCTCCGCGCGGCGATACACCCAGAACTCGCCTTCGTCGAGGCTGCGCGGCACGGCATCCGCGACGGATACGGGCAGAAAACGCGGCTCTAGAGGAGGAGCGAAGTCGGCAGCAACGTACGCTTCGACCTCCGAAACGATTTCGACTTCGCTGCGAGAGACCTCGTTGTACATGAATCGCGCATGAATCACTGGGCTCTCGATTCGTACGGCGATCGCTCGCAGGTTCGGGGTGACCAGGTCCCAGAGAGCCCGCTGGATCGACAGCTGCAGCCGCGTCTCAAGTTCACCGTCAGACATACGCATCAGTCTGGCGTAGCTTGAGCAACGCGGACAGCTTCGACGGCGTGTATTGCACGCACTACAGCGCAATCGCTGAGCGGTGGAAGTCGACCAGATCGGGGTCCTGCTCAACCAGTTTGTCTTCGAAGGCATCCCAGCCGTGGCTCGACACGTAGTCCGCTTCGCTGTCGGTGATCGGCACCAGCCAAGCGATGACGACTGCCCCGTCGTCGTCGGAGTACGTCGCGAACTCGTCGGGGAAGTATGTCGGCATCGTGACGTACAGCGCGGTCAGGTCGGTGCCGGGAACGAGCGCACCCGCCGGGCCGATCACATCTCCGCGCAGCAGCGCCCGCTCCATTCCGATCACCATCTTGCCGACCTGGAGGAGTATGGACGCGACGTGGTCAGGCTTGAGCGCCTCCGGAGCGAGCATCAGCAGCTCGTGTCGAATGTGGAGGTGCGAGGTGGGCGACGGCAGCACTCGCCGACTCAGTCCGAGCGTCGAATAGCCCACAGAATCGGCATCCGAACCGCCCGTGAAGCGGACGATCTGAAAAGGCATCTTCACGCCATCGGGGTCGACCGACCACTCGTATCCAATCGGTCCGAGGGTGCCTTCGAAGTGCTCGACCAGGCCTTTTGCATCGTCGGCAGGAGCGCTCGTCACTGATTGCTCCTAAGCGATATCGATGGGGGATATTCAGTCGAGCTATCCGCGGGACCTGATCCGGAAAGAGTCATCGTCTCTTGCGAGACAATCGCAAACTCGCCTCTTTGCCGAGCACCGGATCGTCCGCAACGCTCTCAATGAACTCGCGGCCAGCTTCTCCGCCGATCCGCAGGAGCGGGGACACGAAATAGATGCGAGTTTCCCCCAGTACGGGGTTCCGCAAGAATCCCATGAGGTCATCGACTTGATCCTGCCCTGCCGCCGCAGCCAACGCGATCGCCGCTCCTTCTCGTTCGCCCGCACCGAGGGAGGACAGATAGAGGTTCTTCAGTCGGGTCCAGAACTCGATGGACGGCTTCACCGCGAGCGCACGCCCCAGACTCTCGATGACTCGATCTGGGTATCCACCAACCTCAAGGTGATGCATCAAGACCGGCAGCGCAGCTGGGTACGGCGTAACAGTACTCACGAGGTCCCACACCGAGTCAACGGCTACTCCCGATGCGCGAAGGTCGCGGACTATAGGTTGCTCGGCCGCCGTCAGTTCCGCCGCGCGGGCGCTCAACGCCTCCTCGCGGATTTTGCGTTTCCTCTGAAACTCCTCATCCTTCTCCAATTGGGCCATCAGCTCGGTGGCGCTTATTGGGGAAGTTCTCTTCTTGCCTCTGCCCACGTTCTGCTCTTAAGCCGAATTCCCGGCTTCTACTCCCCGGTCTTCGCAACCAGGGTGAAGTCGATGCCTCCCACGGGCGCATTGACGGCCACGGTGATCGGAGTCGCCTTCTTCTGCTTCTTAGCACCGCCCGACCACTGCGGCTTCACGAACGTGGTGCTGCCGTTGTAGAAGATCGCGGTGGCCTTCAGAGTGTAGGTACCCGCGGGCACATACAGCTGATAGCTGCCGTCCTCCAGATTCGCGTGAGCAGAGCCGACGCGGGTCGCACCTTCGTATGCCTCGACGATGACCTCTCGGTCCTCGTCGCTGACCAAGTCCACGGTTCCCGTGATCAGTGCGGCGGCATCGAGCTGCACGTTCAGGCCATTGACGAGCCCCGATGCCGTCACGGTGACGGGGGTGGCATCTTCGACCGCAAGGGCGTCATCCCAGTACTCTTCGAGAAGCCCGCGGTCCATCGTGGAGAACTTCAGGTTGTAAGTGCCCGGGGCGAGGGCCAGGTCGAAGGTGCCGTCCATCTGACTCCAGCCCGAGCCCGCATACGCGCCGCTGACGACATCCAGAGCCATGATGCTCGCACCGAGGACGGGTGTGCCGTCGGATGCCTTGGTCACCGTACCGGAGATGTGCCCGACACTCTCCAACGACGCGTCGATCGCGGATACGGTCTGCCCTGCGGTCGTCGTGACAGGCGTGGCTGCCGACTGCGTACGGGCGTTCTGCCAGAACTCCACGGCCAGCGAAGCGTCGAAGCCGCCCGAGAACTGGATCGCGTAGGAACCGTCCGCGAGTCCGTCGAGGCGATAGGCGCCGTCTGCGCCGGATTGCGTCTGACGCCTGATCTCTCCGTTCTCATCGAGGGCCGACACTGTGGCACCGGCGATCGGAGAACCGTCAACCGTGCGGACGACAGTGCCTGCGACAGCGCCGCCCGTGGCGAGCTCCGCATCGATATCCGCCACAGCAGTGCCGGCGCTCAGTGCCACCTGAGTCGCCGCGCTCCACGAGACAGCATCGTCCCAGTATTCGGTGACCAGGTCGGTGCCTTCTGCCTGGAACGTCAGAATGTACGATCCGGGCTGCAGGTTTGACAGCGTGTAAGACCCGTCTGCTCCAGTCGTCGTCGATCCCCAACCCCAGCTTCCGCCGGTTGCGCTCGCGCTGACCGTGGCACCGGCGACTGGGGCTCCGTCATCCTCTCGGACGACGGCCCCGGAGATCGAGCCGGGAACAGGAGGAGCCGAGAGCGTGGCATCGATGTCTGCGATCGTCTCGCCCCCCACGGCCTGGATCCGGTCCGCGCTGAACCAGTCTGCCGCGTCATCCCAGAACTCGTCGTCCAGACCGGACGGCGGCAGCGGCGAGAAGTGCACCACATACTCCCCCGCCGGCAGCCCGACCACGCTGTAGGCGCCGGTGGCATCCGTGTACCCGTTGTAGGAGAACCCGCCGGCGGTGGGCGTGACGAACACGCCGACGTTCTCCACCGGCGCTCCGCCGTCTTCCCGTGTGACCTGCCCCGTGATCGTCGCGGTGGGCGCGTCTTCGGCTGCGGCCGACACCGCTCCCGTCAGCGCCAGGCCCGCAGAGGCCGCTCCGGCGAGCAGCATCTTCAGCACCGCGCTCTTCTTGGTCCGTCGTGACAGCATGGCCGGGTCCCCCTCAGGACTCGTGGCGCCGGAGCGCAGATCAGCAATCCACCCGCCGACCGTGCGGCAACGTGCTGTCCGAATCTATTGGGAAATACACAGGAAGGGAATAGTCAATCCTCGGGAAATATTCCGCACGATCGACCGGGACCGTTCCGCCCTACATCGTCCCGGTGCGCACCTCACCAGACACCGGCGCGTACCGCAGCAGCAGTGTGCCGCCGTCACCTGATTCAGCCTGCAGCAGTCTCAGGCTCGCCGGAGCCGCTCCGTCAGGGAAGACCTTGCGGCCCTGACCGAGCACCACCGGGTACACCCACAGCTGCAACTCGTCGTAGAACTGCTCGGCGAGCAGAGTCTGCACGAAGTCGACGCTCCCGATCACGTGCACATCCTGGTGCTTCTCGCGCAGCTCGGCGATCTCTGATGCCAGGTCGTCGCCGACGCGCGAACTGCCCTGCCAGCCGAGCTCGATCCCGGCATCCCTCGACGCGACGTACTTCGGCACCCGATCGAACAGCTGCCCGATGAACCCCTCAGGCCCGGTGGTGTGCTGCGGCCAGTACCCGGCGAAGATGTCGTAGGTTCGGCGACCGAGCAGCAGGGCGTCGAGGGTGTCCATGCCCGCGGTCACGCTGCGCATGACCGCCTCGCTCGGATAGCCCGCCTGCCAGCCACCGTACAGGAAGCCACCGCTGGTGTCCTCCTCGGGCCCGCCGGGGGCCTGCGCGACGCCGTCGAGAGTGGTGAACAGGTCGATGATGATGCGTCCGGTCATGATGCTGTCTCCTTCGTGAGTTCGGCGAGCGGTGCGATGTGAAAACTGCGGGCGAAGGAGTCGAGCCACGAGACATCGCCGCGCACCACGGCGAGAACGTCCTGCTCGACGGCTTCGGCAGGGGTGAGCTCCCCCGCGATCAGACGGCGGATGCCGGGGCCAGCCACGATGACGACATCCGCTTCTCCTTCGGGAAGCCGGCCGCCGACCGGCGGCGCCGATGGAGCCAGCTGCGCCACCGACAGCGAGCCTGCGCGCACCGAGGCGCGCAGCGCCACGTCTTCCACGTGCAGCTCGTACTCGGCGTCCGCGGCGGCATCCGCCTGGAACGCCGTTCGCAGCGCCATCGTCAGGGAATCGGGCGTGACGACATCGCCCTCGTCGGGGTCGCCCATCGTCTGGAAACCCCACCGACCGAGAGCGAGGATGATCGGCTCGAGCGCACGACCGTAGTCGGTGAGCTCGTAGACGAGTCCGCAGTTGTGCAGCGGGACCCGTCGGACGACCCCGCCCTCCTGCAGCTCTTTGAGCCGTGTCGAGAGTATGTTGGTCGGAATGCGCGGCAGGCCCAGCTTCAGGTCGGTGTAGCGGCGGGGGCCGACGAGCAGATCGCGCACGATGAGCATCGCCCACCGCTCCCCGACCAGCTCGACGGCCGTGGTCACCCCGCAGTACTGGCCGTAGCTGCGCGCAGCCACCTCAGGCCGATTCGGCGACGTGCTCGGGGCCGTTCTCCGCAGCCTCGGGGGTCATGTAGAGGAAGCCGAGCGAGTTGCCGTCGGGGTCGTCGATGTCGCGCGAGTACATGAAGCCGTAGTCCTGCGCGGGCTTGGGCTCGCTGCCGCCCGCGGCGAGTGCCTTCTCGACGATCGCGTCGACGTCTTCACGAGAGTCCTGCGTGAACGACACCGAGACCTGCACGACCTGGTTCGGGTCGGCGATCGGCTTGTCGGTGAAGGTCGCGAAGAACTCCGGCTTCAGCACCATGAAGTAGATGTCGTCGCTCCACACCACGCACGCGGCGTTCTCGTCGGTGAACAGCGGATTGATCTCGCATCCGATGGCCGTGTAGAACGCCTTGCTGCGCTCGAGGTCGGAGGTGGGCAGGTTGACGAAGACCTTGGTCATGATGACTCCCTTGTCGAAGGCCCGCGGGTTGCGGCGCCCGTTGGAGTCATACTTGCAAAAAACAAGTAACTCCGTCAAGAGGTGTTCTGCGGAATTCAGGGTCAAGGTCGACGCAGCCCGATGAGGGCCAGACCGCCGGCGCCGAGCGTGAGGGCGGCGACGACCGCGAGGCCGACGCCGGGGACGGATGCCGTCGCCACCGCACCCGCGACGAGCGGACCCCCGGCATCCCCCAGCTCCCGCCCCAGCTCGGCGCTGCCCATCGTGCGGCCCATGCGCTCCGGAGGGGTCGAGGCGGCGAGATGCGAGAACGCCACAGGTGTCGCGGCGCCCACCCCCGCACCCACGAGAACGGCCGCCACCACGAGGGAGACAGGGTGATCGACCGCCGCGACAAGCCCGATGCCCGCCGCGATGAGCCCGAGACCGCCGACCGCACCCAGACGGACGGATATGCGACCTCGGTCGTTCGCCGCGCCGACCAACGGCTGAATGACACTGGACACGACGGCCAGCACGGTCACGATCGCCATGCTGCCGACGGTGCCGAGACCGATCTGCCGCCCGAGCAGGGGCAGGAAGCCGACAGCCACGGCGAGCGCGCCCGTGGTCGCAGCGAGCACGAGGGTCGGTACGAGGAAGCCGGGAGCGATCAGCTCGCGCCCGAGGTCGACGAGGGTGACGCGCTTTCGCGGCAGCACGGGCACCTCGGGCACGGCGAACCCCACCCAGGCCGCGGCCGCGACCCCCAGCACGGCGAGAGCCCAGAACAGCGCCGGCATCCCTCCCCAGACGACGAGGACCGCTCCGAGCAGCGGACCGAGCGCGTAGCCGAGGCTCTTCCACGATCCGTACCGGCCGAAATAGCGCCCGCGCGACGAATCGTCGACGAGGCGGGCCACGGCCGCGCTGGAGGCGGGCGAGAAAGCGGATGCGGCGGCCCCCTGCCCGAATCGGGCGATCACCAGCGCGATCATCCCCGGCGCCACCGCCCCCACCACGGAGAATACCGAGAACGCGAGCAGACCGCCCACGATCACGGGGCGCACGCCGACGCGGTCGCTGAGCGCTCCGAACAGCGGCTTGAGCAGGACCTCGGCCAGGTCGTACAAGGCGAGGGTGAATCCGAAGGCGAGCAGGGTCCACCCGATGTCCTCGCTCTCGGCGCCCAAAGCCGCCGCGATGCCGTGCGCGCCGAAAGCGGTCGTGAAGCCGGCGAGATAGAGCGGAGCCAGGCGGAGGCGCGGGGAGGTCACGCTCGATTCTCGCAGGGTGGGGTGTGGTCGATTCGGCACCGCCGGCGCGCGTGAGTGGCCACTTTCGCTGCTCCGCGGGGAGATCGCGGTGCATTTTCGACCACTCACGGCGGGGACGCGGGGCGGGCGAGGCGGGGAGCGCGGGCTCCGCCCATCCACCGCGAGGGGGATGCCGCAGCATCCCCCTCCGCCCTACCGTGGAGAGCATGCCCTTCATGCGCACCCCCTCCGCCCGCGAGCACCGCGGCGATCTCGTGCTCGCCGGCGTCCTGCTCGTCGGCACGGTGCTCAGCGCCGCGCTCTCCTCGATCGCGCAGGTGTACGGCGATGAGGCCCAGGAACTGTGGACCGCCCTCGTCTACGCCGTGTTCATCGCGGTTCCTCTCGCCGTGCGTCGGCGTTGGCCGGGCATCGTCGCGATCGTCGTCTCACTCGCCTACTTCGCCGCGGTCTCGTTGAAGGTGCCGGAGATCTTCGTCGGCAACATCTCGATGTTCGTCGCCCTGTACACGGTCGGCGCCTGGATGAACGACCGCCGCCGAGCCATGATCGTACGGATCGGGATCATCGTCGGCATGTTCGTGTGGCTCATCATCACGATGTACCGCGACGCGATCACCGAGGCCGACAAGGCGGATGTCGCGGCGGGCCTGTTCTCTCCCTATATCGCGTACATGCTGATCCAGCTGCTGCTGAACATCCTGTACTTCGGCGGCGCCTATTACTTCGGCGAGCGAGCCTGGGCTGCAGCCGCCGAACGAGCCGTGCTCGAGGAGCGCACCGCCGAGCTGGAGCGCGAGCGCGAGGTCACCGCGGCGCAGGCGGTCGCCCTCGATCGGGTGCGCATCGCCCGCGAGCTGCACGACGTCGTCGCCCATCACGTCTCGGTCATGGGCGTGCAGGCGGGCGCGGCGCGACTCGTGATCGAGCACGACCCCGACGGCACCCGCCAGCTGCTCACGGGCGTCGAGACCTCGGCGCGAGAGGCCATCCGCGAGCTGCACCAGCTTCTCGAGACCCTGCGCACCCCGGGCGGAGACGCGACCGAGACCGCGTCGACCCTCGGCCTCGACGACATCGCCGAGCTCGCCGCCTCTTCCACGGAGGCGGGCCTGCCCGCCGACTACGCCGTGATCGGAGACCCCGTCCCGGTGCCGCCCATGATCGCGGTCAACCTGTACCGCATCGCCCAGGAGTCGCTCACGAACGCGCGCCGCCACGCCGGAGCCGGCGCCACCGCCGATGTGCGGGTGCGGTACGACGACGACGGTGTCGAAGTCGAGATCGTGAACACGGGCCGCAGCATCGTGAACCTCCGTCCCGGCCTCGGCCAGCTCGGCATGCGCGAGCGGGCGACCGCGTCGGGGGGCACACTCGAGGTGACTCCGCGGCCCAGCGGCGGACTGCGGGTGCGGGCCCGGGTTCCCCTGGAGGCCCGCGCGTGATCCGGGTGCTGCTGGTCGACGACCACGCCATGCTGCGGGCGGGGTTCCGCACGATCCTCGAGAGCCAGCCCGACATCACCGTCGTCGGCGAGGCGGGTACCGGAGCGGATGCCGTCGACCAGGCATCGACGCTGCTCCCCGACGTCATCACGATGGACGTGCAGATGCCCGACATGGACGGCATAGAGGCCACCCGCCGTATCGTCGCCGACCCGCGGGTCTCTTCCGCCATCGCGATCGTGACGACCTTCGACCGCGACGACTACCTCTTCCAGGCGCTGGATGCCGGGGCCGCCGGGTTCCTCCTCAAGAACGCCGGACCGGAAGACCTCATCACCGCGGTCCGTGCACTCGCCGCGGGCGACGGGATGCTGTCGCCCGAGGTGACGCGACGCGTGCTCGCTCGATTCGCCACGACGCCAGGGAGCCGCGGCCGGACCGACCGACACGACGCGCCCGAGGCGGTCGCGGCATCCGCTCCCGGTACCGCAACGCGCCCGTCGTCCACCACGCCGGTCGTGCTGGCCGAGCCCCTCACCGACCGCGAGGCCGAAGTGCTCGTGCTGCTCGCCGACGCCCGCAGCAACGCGGAGATCGCGACCGCCCTGTACATCGGCGAGGCGACCGTGAAGACGCACGTGTCGAGGATCCTGCAGAAGCTGGGCGCCCGCGACCGGGTGCAGGCCGTCGTGACGGCGCACCGGCTGGGGCTCGCCTAGACCGGCACCGGAGCGACCAGCGATAACCTCGGAGGCATGCCCGAGGCCGCACCGTTGACCCGCCCGATCACGGCCGGCGCCGTCACCGCCCTCGTCGGATTCACGAGCTCTTTCGCCGTGGTGCTCACGGGGCTGTCCGCCGTCGGCGCGACGCCCGCGCAGGCTGCGAGCGGACTGCTCGCGGTGTGCCTCACGATGGGCGTCGCGTGCGTTGTGCTGGCCTGGCGGTATCGGATGCCGATCACCGTCGCCTGGTCCACCCCCGGGGCCGCCCTGCTCGCCGCGACCGGCGCGGTGGAGGGCGGATGGTCAGCAGCCGTCGGCGCGTTCCTCCTCACCGGCGCGCTGATCCTGCTGACCGCCCTGTGGCCCGCTCTCGGGGCCCTGATCGCGCGCATCCCGCCGTCCATCGCTCAGGCGATGCTCGCCGGGGTCCTCCTTCCGCTGTGTCTCGCACCGATCACGGGCCTCGTCGAGAACCCCTGGGGCGTCGTGCCGGTCGTGCTCACCTGGCTGGTGTTCGCGCGGCTCGCGCCACGCTGGGCCGTGCCGCTCGCGTTCGTCGCGGCATCCGTCGTCGTCGCGATCTCGCTCGTGCAGACCGGATCCCCCGTCGACCCTGCCCTGCTGCTGCCACGGATCGAGCTGACCGCGCCCACGTTCTCCCTGGGCGCCGCGGTCGGCATCGCCCTGCCGCTGTTCATCGTGACCATGGCCTCGCAGAACGTGCCGGGAATCGCCATCATGCGCAGCTTCGGCTACGAGGTCCCCTGGCGGCCGGCGATGCTCGTGACCGGGCTCGGCACCGCGCTCGGTGCCACCGCGGGCGGTCACGCGATCAACCTCGCCGCCATCAGCGCCGCTCTCGCGGCCGCCCCCGATGCCGATCCGGACCCGAAGCGCCGCTGGATCGCCGGCGTCTCGACCGGTGTCTCCTATCTCGTGCTCGGCGGATTCTCGGCGGCGTTCGCCGCTCTGGTGCTGCTGGCTCCGCAGGCCGTCATCCCGGCGGTCGCGGGCCTCGCCCTGTTCGCAGCCTTCGGCTCGGCCGTGCAGCAGGCCATCGACGACCCCGGCGAGCGCCTGCCCGCGGTCGCGACCTTCCTCGTCGCGGCATCCGGAATCGCCGTGCTGGGAGTGAGCGCCGCCTTCTGGGCTCTCGTCGCCGGCCTGCTCGTGCGGGCGGTGCTGCACGCGGGGAAGCGCCCACAGGGTTAGCGTGGAACCGTGACCGCCCCCGGATTCTTCGACGCCCGGCCCCTCGTCGATCCCGTCGACAACGCCGAGGTCGCGCGGTTCGCCCGCGCGCAGCGCACGTCGCAAGCCTCGGGCGCGCAGGTCGCCATGTACATCATCCTCGGCGTCCTCCTCGCCTTCTTCGTGCTTCCGATCATCTACGTGATGGCGATGGGTCTCGGCTACGCGATCGCCCGCGGCACGGGTGCGGCTGTCGCCGCGCTCGTCGCCACCGTGTTCACGGGTGGACTCGTCACGCTCGCCGTGATCGCGGCACAGCGCGGCAGGGCGGCACGCGAACTCGCGAGCTACCGGCTCTCCGGCTTCGCCGCCGCGAACTCGATGGAGTACTTCGCCAAGCTCGACGCCCCACCGCTGCCGGGCATGATCTATTCGCACGGAACGAGCCGTATGTCGACCGACGTCGTGCGCGGAACCACCCCTCGTTTCGTCGAGTTCGGCAACTATCAGTACACGACCAGCAACGGCAAGAACTCGACCACCCACCGCTGGGGCTACGTCGCGATCAAGCTCGACGTGCCGCTGCCGCACATCGTGCTCGATGCGCTGAGCGACAACACACTGGGATCCGACGTGGCCGCGGGATTCTCCCGCGAGCAGCGGCTGTCGCTCGAGGGCGACTTCGACCGGTACTTCTCGCTGTTCTGCCCGTCGGGCTATGAGGTCGACGCGCTCTACCTGTTCGCCCCCGATGTCATGGCGCGCTTCATCGACAACCTCGCGCAGCTCAACGTCGAGATCGTCGACGACTGGATGTTCTTCTACACGCGTCGCCCGGTGTCGACGCTGGACCCCGCGACCTGGTCGTGGCTGTTCGGCGCCGTCGGCGCAATGATGACCAAGCTCGACCAGTGGGCGCGCTGGCGCGACGACCGGCTGCGAGCGATGGCGCAGCCCGTCGTCGCGGCGCCTTCGGCTGCGGCATCCGCTCTGCCCTTCGCACCGCCGGCCGCGCTGCTCACCCCGCCGCCGCCGGGTGTCGCCCCGCCGGGTCAGCGCCTGCGCACCCGGAGCCCGTGGCTGATCATCACGATCCTCCTCGTCGTGGTGGGCGGGATGGCGCTGCTGCCCTTCGCCTTCGCCGTCATCGCGGTGCTCTTCGCGCGCTGATCCACCCTCAGGGGGACTCCGCGGCAATCCCCCGTGCGGAGGATGCCCCCGCGTGGCCTGCGGTCATAGCGTGAAGCCATGCGATGCACTGACCGAACGGAGTGAGCCGAAGTGACCACAGGAAAGCTCGAATTGAGCGGCATCACCAAGAGCTACGGCTCGCGGCTCGTGCTCGACGACGTCTCGTTCCAGGTCGCCCCCGGGCGCCTCACGGGCTTCGTCGGCGGCAACGGAGCCGGCAAGACGACGACCATGCGGATCGTGCTCGGCCTGCTATCGGCCGACGGCGGACGTGTCGAGCTCGACGGCTCGCCGCTCACCGCCGAGGACCGCAGGCACTTCGGCTACATGCCGGAGGAGCGCGGTCTGTATCCGAAGATGAAGGTGCTGGAGCAGATCGTCTACCTCGCGCGACTGCACGGATTCAGCAAGGCGGATGCCGCGGCTCGTGCCACGGCCCTTCTCACCGAACTCGGTCTCGACGCCCGCCTGAACGACACCATCGAGTCGCTCTCGCTCGGCAACCAGCAGCGTGCGCAGATCGCAGCGTCCCTCGTGCACGATCCCGAGGTGCTGATCCTCGACGAGCCGTTCTCCGGTCTCGACCCCCTCGCGGTCGACGTGGTCGCGGGAGTACTGCAGGCGAGCGCCGCGAAGGGCGCCTCGATCCTGTTCTCCTCCCACCAGCTCGACGTCGTCGAGCGGCTCTGCGACGACCTCGTGATCCTCGCCGGCGGCACGATCCGCGCGTCCGGATCCCGCGACGCGCTGCGCGCCGAGCACGCCGGCGACCGCTACGAGCTGGTGTCGGCGGGCGACGCCGGCTGGCTGCGCACCGAGCCGGGCGTGATGGTGCTCGACTTCGAAGGCGGGTACGCCCTGTTCGAGGCCGAGAGCGCCGACGTCGCGCAGCGCGTGCTGCGTGCCGCAGTCGACCGCGGCGATGTCGCGAGCTTCGCCCCCAAGCATCCGTCTCTCGCCCAGATCTTCAAGGAGGTCATCCAGTGAACCCTTCGACCGGCTCAGGGACCCAGGCTGTCTGGCTCGTCGCCGAGCGCGAGATCGCCTCGAAGCTGCGCAGCAAGACGTTCCTGATCTCCACCGGCATCCTGCTTCTCATCGCGCTCGCCGGCATCCTGATCGGCGGGTTCGCCAGCAAGAACCCCGAGGCCACCGCCGTGGCCGCGACCTCGCAGACGATCGCCGCCGTCGATGCGCTGCCGAACGTCGACGTCACCGAGGTGGCCGACCGCGGAGAGGCCGAGAAGCTCGTCCGCTCGGAGGACGTCGAGGCGGCCGTGCTGCCTGACGACGGCCCGCTCGGCTACACCGTGATCGCGCTCACCGATGCACCGGGCAGCATCGTCAGCGGGCTGTCGGTCTCGCCGTCCGTCGAGATCCTGGAACCGGCGACCACCAACCCGCTGCTGCGGTACTTCATCGCGATCGGCTTCGGTCTGGTGTTCTTCATGGCCGCGTCGACGTTCGGCGCCACGATCGCGCAGAGCGTGGTCGAAGAGAAGCAGACCCGCGTCGTCGAGGTGCTGCTGTCGTCGATCTCGGCGCGCACGCTGCTCGCCGGGAAGGTGATCGGCAACACGGTGCTGGCGATGGCGCAGATCATCGCCCTCGCCGCGATCGCCACGGTGGGGCTCATCATCACCGGGCAGAACGCGGTGCTCGCCGGTCTCGGCGCCCCGATCATCTGGTTCGCCGTGTTCTTCCTGTTCGGCTTCGTGCTGCTGGCGGCGCTGTACGCTGCGGCCGCGTCGATGGTGTCGCGCATGGAGGACATCGGATCGACCACGACGCCGATCATGATGCTCGTGATGGCGCCGTACTTCCTGGTGATCTTCTTCAACGACAACCCCCTCGTGCTGACGATCATGTCGTACGTTCCGTTCTCGGCTCCGGTGGGGATGCCGATGCGACTGTTCGTCGGCGAGGCGCAGTGGTGGGAGCCGCTGATCAGCCTCGTGATCCTGCTCGCCTCCTGCGTCGCCGCGATCATGATCGGCGCGAAGATCTACGAGAACTCGCTGCTGCGCATGGGTACCAGGGTCAAGTTGGCGGAGGCGCTGCGCGGCTGAGTCGCCCGGCCCGATCACCGAGACCCCCTGTCGCCACCGAGACCCCCGGTTGCAACCGGGGGTCTCGGTGGCAACGGGGGGTCTCGGCGTGACGCGACGTCGGCAGCTGGGGGTCTGGCCGGCGTCAGAGGGTGCCGGCGTTGGGGCGGCGGCACCGGGGGAAGCGGGGATCGTCCCGCGATGGGTTCAGATCACGCCGTCGGCCAGCGCGGTCGGGTTGCCGAAGCGGTGGTTGGTGATCGAGACGGCCTGCTCGTGCAGGAACGGCAGCATCTCGACGCGGCCGGCGCCGGTCACGGCGTGCGACCAGACGGCGACGTCGGGGATCCCGCCGAGAGCCTCGTACAGGGGGGCCGAATCGCCGCCGACGAGACGGACGCGCTGCCAGGTGTGCGCGGCCTTCGCCTGAGCCTTCGCGACGTGCTTGACCCACGAGGCATCCTTCTCGTGCGTGACGGCGATGCCCGCCGCGCGCAGCGCCTTCTCGACCGATGAGGGCAGAGCGGGTGCCGAAACCGTGAACGGGCTTCCGCTGCGCAGGGCCGCGGCCAGGACGCGGATGCCGTCGGCGAGAGGCGCCTGCTCGGCGATGCGCACGTCGACGGCGGTCGGACGGTAGCGGAACACGTTGCGTTCGACTCCGAGGCCGGACTTGTCGCTGGTCACGCCGAACTCGTTCGTCCAGGCCTGCTCGTCGGAGGCCGCCGCGCAGCGCAGCCACTCGGCTTCGGCCGCGTCGAGCACACCGTCGGCGGCGGCGAGCAGTCGGGCGACCGGCTCCGAGACGGCGGCGCCGGGTGCTGCGGCGGGAAGCTCGGCGGGCGTCCACTCCCCCAGGCCGAACAGATAGTTCGGGCCGCCGGCCTTGGCGCCGGCGCCCACGGCCGAGCGCTTCCATCCGCCGAAGGGCTGACGCTGCACGATCGCACCCGTGATGCCGCGGTTCACATAGAGGTTGCCGGCCTCGACGCGGTCGAGCCACGTGGCGACCTCATCGGAGTCGAGCGAGTGCAGCCCTGCGGTCAGGCCGTAGTCGACGGCGTTCTGCAGGCGGATGGCCTCGTCGAGGTCCTTCGCGTGCATGACGCCGAGCACCGGGCCGAAGAACTCGGTCATGTGCGTCGTGGATCCGGGGGCGACTCCGGTCTTCACGCCGGGAGTCCACTGCCGGCCCTCGTCGTCGAGCTTCTTCGGCTCGACGAGCCAGCGCTCGCCCCGCTCGAGGGTCGTGAGGGCCTTGAGCAGCTTGCCGTTCGCAGGCTCGATGATCGGGCCCATCTGGGTGGCCGGGTCGCTCGGCAGGCCGACGCGCATCGAGGTCACGGCGTCGACGAGCTGGCGCTCGAACCTCTTCGAGTCGGCGACCGAGCCGACGAGGATCGCGAGCGATGCCGCAGAGCACTTCTGCCCCGCGTGACCGAAGGCGCTGCGCGCCACGTCTGCGGCGGCCAGGTCGAGATCGGCCGACGGCGTCACGATGATCGCGTTCTTGCCGCTCGTCTCGGCGAGCAGCGGCAGATCCGAGCGGAACGAGCGGAACAGCTGGGCGGTCTCGTACGCGCCGGTGAGGATCACCCGGTCGACGATCGGGCTCGAGACGAGCTGCGTGCCGAGCTCGCGCGAGCCGAGATCGACGAGCGCGAGCAGGTCGCGCGGCACGCCCGCAGCCCACAGCGCCTCGACCATCACGGCTCCGCAGCGCTGGGTGAGCTTGGCGGGCTTGATGACCGCGGCCGAGCCGGACGCGAGGGCGGCGAGCACACCGCCGGCGGGGATCGCGACGGGGAAGTTCCACGGCGGGGTGACGACCGTGACCTTCGACGGAACGAACTCCGCACCGGGGATCTTCTCGAGATCGAGGGCGCGCTCGGCGTAGTAGTGCGCGAAGTCGATCGCTTCGGAGACCTCGGGGTCGGCCTCGGCGATGGTCTTGCCCGCCTCGTGAGCCATGATCTCGATGAGCTGGCCCCGTCGCGCGGCCAGCTCGGCGCCCGCACGGTGCAGTACGGCGGCGCGGTCGGCGGCAGGCAGCGCGGCCCACTTCTCAGCGGCGGCGGATGCGGCGGCGAACACGTCATCGAGCTGCGCGGGCGACTCGACGCGCGCAGCCGCGATGGCCCCTTCGCCCAACGTCGTGCTCACACTGCGGCGCAGGATCTCGCGCCCCCACGCGCGGTTCGCGGCGAGCGCCGGATCGGTGTCGGCCTGGTTGTGGAAGCCGGTGCCCTTCGACGGGCTCTGGGACCCAGCGGATTCCGCCTCCTCCGCGCGGTTCTGCACGCGGTGCGGGGCCGGAACACCGCGGTCGGCCTCGAGGCCGGCGAGCGAGCGTTCGAAGCGCTCGCGCTCGCGCGTCAGCAGGGCGGGGTTCGAGGCGAGCTCGAACACCGCGGACATGAAGTTCTCGGGGCTCGCGTTCTCTTCGAGCCGGCGCACGAGATAGGCGATCGCGACGTCGAACTCGGCCGGGTTCACGACCGGCGTGTACAGCAGCAGGCGGCCGACGTCCTTGCGGACCGCCTCGGCCTGGCCGGTGGCCATGCCCAGCAGCATCTCGTACTCGACGGGCACCTGCCCTGAGCTTGTCGAACGGTCGGTCACGCCCCGCGCCTTCGCGAGCAGCCACGTGTATGCGATGTCGAAGAGGTTGTGCCCCGCGACGCCGATGCGCACCGCGTCCAGCCGCTCCGGAGTCATCGCCCAGTCCAGCACGCGCTTGTAGTTCGTGTCGGAGTCCTGCTTGGTCGAGTAGGTCGCGAGCGGCCAGTCGTGGATCTTCGCATCGACCTCCTCCATCGCGAGGTTCGCGCCCTTGACGACGCGCACCTTGATGGGCGCTCCGCCCTTGGCGCGTCGCGCTGCCGCCCACTGCTGCAGGTGCTGCATGGCGCCGAGGGCGTCGGGAAGATAGGCCTGCAGGACGATGCCGGCCTCGAGGTTCTCGAGTCCCGGCTGGTCGAGGATGCTGGTGAATGCCGCGATCGTGAGATCGAGGTCGCGGTACTCCTCCATGTCGAGGTTGATGAACTTCGCCTTGCCCTTCGCCTCTGCGGCGGCGGCGAGCTCGTACAGCGGGGTGAGCTTCTCGACGACGTCGGCGACCGCTTCGTCGAACGACCACATCGACAGCTGGCTGACGACACTGGACACCTTGATCGACACGTAGTCGACGTCGTCGCGGGCCAGGAAGTCGTAGGTGCCCTTGAGGCGTCGTCCGGCCTCGCGCTCGCCGAGCACGGCCTCGCCGAGCAGGTTGAGGTTCAGGCGGTTGCCGCTCTTGCGCAGCTTCGCGATCGCGGGCCCGAGCTTCGAGGGGGTGGCGTCGAGCACGAGGTGTCCGACCATGGCGCGCAGCACCCGGCGCGAGATCGGCACGACGACGCCGGGGAGCTTGGGCGCCCAGAAGCCGCCGGTCTTGATCGCGGCGCGCAGGTAGCCGGGAAGAAGGGTCGGTGTGATCTCGGCGAGGTCGGCGAGCTTGCGACCGGCGACGCGGAGGTCTTCGGGCCGCATCACTCCGTCGACGAAGCCGACGGTGAAGTCGAGGCCGTTCGGGTCTTTGAGCACCTCGGAGAGGCGCTGGGCCGCGGGCTCGACGGGGTGCGTCTCGCTCTCCTTCAGCCAGCGCTGCACGAGAGCGGCGACCTCTTCGGTACGCGGAGTGGTGTCGACGACGGTCATTGGCGGGGAACCTTCCACAGACGGGGCGCACACCCGGGTCGCGTGCGTCTCCCGATCATTGTGCGACCCGCGAGTAGGCTACGTCTATCAACCGATCTGCGTGATTTCTGTTCGGTTTCACTGAACAATGAAGAGGGACGGATGCTCGACGTCAATCGACTGCGGATGCTCGTCGAGCTGAGCCGCCGCGGCACTCTCTCGGCCGTCGCCGACGCGCTCTCCTACAGCAAGGCGACGGTGTCTCAGCAGCTGAGCGCGCTCGAGCGCGAGGTGGGTGCGCCGCTGCTGCGACGCGTGGGCCGAGGAGTGCAGTTCACCCCGCAGGGGAACGTGCTCGTGGCTGAGGCCGTCGGCATCCTCGACCAGCTCGAGCACGCGCAGGTCGCCGTCGCCGAATCGCTCACCGAGGTCACCGGCACCGTGCGCATCGCCGTGTTCCAGACCGCCGCGCACGCACTGCTCCCTCCCGCACTGCTCGCCCTGCAGGCGCAGCATCCGGCGCTCCGCGTCGACGTCACCGAGAGCGACCCTGAGACGAGCCTCGTGGGCGTCGCGAGCCGCGACTTCGACCTCATGCTCGCCGAGCAGTACCCGGGGCGCACCCGTCCGATCAACGCCGACCTCGACCGCGTCGTGCTCACGCACGACACGATCGCCCTGGCCCGGCAGCCGGGCGCCCGGCCGATGGCAGATGCCGCCGCGGCCCTCTGGGCGACCCGCGACGATCCCTGGGTGCTCGAGCCGGCGGGCACCGCGTCCCGCGCGTGGGCCGAGCAGCTGTGCCGGACGGCGGGCTTCGAGCCCGACGTGCATTTCGAGGTCGCCGACCTCACCACGCACGTCCGCCTGATCAGGGCGGGGCTCGCGGTCGGGCTGCTGCCCGAGCTCGTCTGGGCCGGCGACGCCCCGACGGTCGACCTCGCTCCCCTGCCGGGGGCCCCTCGGCGCGAGATCTTCTCGTCGGCGCGACGCGTGTCGGCAGCAGCCCCCTCGATCAGGGCCGTGCGTCGTGCATTGGCAGAGGCGGCATCCGTGATCCTGCCGGACTGACACCCTCGGAGGGTCCGGCCACCTCGTCGAGGCGAGGAGGATCCGCGCCAGGGCGCGAGACCGTCACCGCGGCCGCCGCTGCACCGAACGCGAGCATCGCACGCACGAGCTCCTCGTCGACGCCGCGCAGCGCCTCACGAGAGGCCGCTCCGGAGAGCCCCGCATCCCGCAGAGAATGGATCAGCGCAGCCATGAACGTGTCACCCGCGCCGACCGTGTCGACGACGTCGACTCGGTGGCCGCCGACGCGGACCACACCGGCGGCGGTGACTGCATCCGCGCCGTCACCGCCACGCGTCACCACCACGATGGCGGGGCCCGAGCGCTGCAGACGCTGCGCGACCTCGAGCGGATCCTCTCCGGGGTACAACCAGCCGAGGTCCTCGTCGCTCGCCTTGACGACGTCGGACGCGGCGACGAGAGCCTCGACGTCTCGCAGAGCCTGCGCGCGGTCGGGAACCAGCGCCGGGCGGATGTTGGGGTCGTAGCTGATCAGCGCATCGGGCCGCAGAGCCTCGAGCAGCGAGCGCACGACGTCGGCTCCCGGATGCAGCAGAGCGGCGACGGAGCCCACGTGCACGATACCCGGGTGCTCGCCGACGACGGACTCCGGATCGACGCCGTCGAGAGTCCAGCTCAGATCGAACTCGTACCGGGCCGATCCGTCGGGGCCGAGCTGCGCCGACGCGGTCGAGGTGCGCTCCGCCCCGGCCACGAGCACGTCGACGCCTGACGCCGCGAGCCAGGCCCGCACGGCCCTCCCGCGCGGATCTTCTCCGAGCTGAGTCAGCAGCAGCGGTTCGTCGCCGAGGCGGGCGAGTGCGAGAGCGACGTTCGCGGGACTGCCCCCGGGAGTCTCCTCGATGCGGCCGGCCTCACGATGAACGATGTCGACGAGGGCCTCACCGATCACCAGGACGTCGCGGCTCACGCGCGCCGCACCGGCGTGAGGAAGCTGAGAACACTGTGCGGCTCGACGATCAGCGGTTCGAGACGTGCGTTGAACGCACCGCCGGCCTCACCGCCGAGATGCTCGTCGAAGGCCGCACGATCACGGTAGACCTCGAAGACGACGAACCGGTGGTCGTCCTCGTGCCGCCGAAACACCTCGAATACCTGGTTCCCCGGCTCCGTGCGAACGACCTCGGCGTACTCGCCGATCAGCCCCTCGACCGTGTCCGCAGCTCCCGGTACCGCCGTGAACTCGGCGTACAGCGCGACCTGTTCGCTCATGCGGTCGCCGCTCCCGTCATGATCGCGACGGCATCCGTCATCGAGTGCGATTCAGGTGTGATGGTGGCCGCCTTCTTGCCCAGACGCTGGATGTGGATGCGATCCGCGACCTGGAAGACGTGCGGCATGTTGTGCGAGATGACGATCACGGGAACCCGGTTCTGTCGGAGCCGCTGGATCAGTTCGAGCACCTGGTTCGACTCGCGCACTCCGAGAGCGGCAGTCGGCTCGTCGAGGATGACGACCTTCGACCCGAACGCCGCGGCGCGTGCGACCGCGACTGCCTGGCGCTGACCACCCGACAGGTTCTCGACCGGCACCGTGACGTCCTGAAGAGTGGAGATGCCCAATCGCTGAACCTCGGCGCGGGCATCTGCCCGCATCCCCTTCGTGTCCAGCGCGCGGAACAGCGAACCCATGATGCCCGGTTTGCGCCGTTCCCGGCCGAGGTAGAGGTTCGAGGCCACATCGAGCGCGGGTGAGACCGCGAGGTTCTGATACACGGTCTCGATCCCGGCGTTGCGCGCGTCCTGCGGTCCGCGGAACTGCACCGGCTGACCGTCGAGAAGCAGCTGGCCTTCATCCGGGATGTACGCCCCGGTGAGGCATTTGATCAGGGTCGACTTCCCGGCGCCGTTGTCGCCGATGATGGCCAGCACCTCTCCGGGGAAGACCTTGAGGCTGACGCCGTCGAGACCGACCACACGACCGAAGGTCTTGACGAGGCGCTTCGCCTCGAGCACGGGAAGGCCTTCCGGAGTCGGTGCTTCGAAGGGCTGGGTTTCGGTGGCGCTCACTTGCGTACCTTCCTGATCCACTGGTCGATGGCGACCGCGACGATGACGAGGATGCCGATGGCGAGGGTCTGGTACAGACCGTCGACGCCGGCGAGGAACAGACCGTTGCGGAACACGCCGACGATGATCGCGCCGAGCAGGGTTCCCCAGATGATGCCGCGTCCGCCGAACAGCGACGTTCCGCCGATGACCACGGCGGTGATCGAGTCGAGGTTGAGGTCGGCGCCCGCGTTGGGGCTCGCCGCCCCGGAGCGCCCGATCTGGATCCACGCGGCGACGGCGAGCACCGCTCCCGCGGCCACGTAGACGCTCATCAGCACCTTCTTGGTCGAGATGCCGGCGAGGCGGGCCGCCTCCGCATCGTCGCCGACGGCGTAGACGTGCCGGCCCCAGGCGGTGCGCCCGAGCACATACGCGACAACGAGGTACAGCGCGAGCATGATGACGACGCCCACGGTGAGCCGCACATCTCCGAGCGGGATGGCGGTCGAGGTCCAGGTGAGGAGCTCGGGCATGTCCGCCTTGCGGATCGTCTGCCCGCCGCTGTACAGCAGCGTCAGCGCGATGAAGACGTTGAACGTGCCGAGCGTGGCGATGAACGGAGGCAGCTTCACCCTCGTCACGAGCAGTCCGTTCAGGGCGCCTGCGGCGAGTGCGGCGATCAGGCCGGCCAGCAGGGCGATCGGAGCAGGCAGCCCGTTGTTCGCGGCGGTCTGCGCCATCACCATCGAGGTGCCGATCATGAGCGCACCGACCGAGAGGTCGATGCCTGCGGTGAGGATGATGAGGGTCTGCGCGATCGCGACGGTGCCGACGACGGCGACCTGGTCGAGCACCAGGGAGAGGTTCGCCGCGGCGAAGAAGCGCGGGTTGATGATGCCGAAGACGATGACGGCGATCACCAGCACGACTGCGGGGCTGATGGCGGGATAGCGGTGGAGCAGGCCGCGGATGCGGTCGACCGGTGTCCGCCGGTCGAGGAACTCTGCGGCGAGATCCAGGGTCGAGGTGGCTGCTTGCTGAGTCACGGGGTCACTTCCGATCGTGGGTTGGACGGATGCCGCGACCGGACGAGTCGACGGTCGCGGCATCCGAGAAGGTGTTACTTGCCGCCCCAGCAGATGTCGAGAGCAGCGGCGGTGTCGATCGACTCGACGCCGTCCACGGGCGTGTCGGTGACGAGAGCGACACCCGTGTTGAAGAAGTCGAGCCCCTCGGAGTTCGCGGGCTTCGTGCCGTCCTTCACGAGGTCGACGATCGACTTCACTCCGAGCTCGGCCATCTTCACCGGGTACTGCTGGCTGGTGGCGTCGATGATGCCGTCCTTCACCTGGCCGACGCCTGCGCAGCCGCCGTCGATCGACACGATCAGCACGTCGTCCTTGCTCTTGCCTGCAGCCTCGAGCGCCTGGTATGCGCCGTAGGCCGCCGGCTCGTTGATCGTGTAGACGACGTTGATGTCGGGGTTCTTGGCGAGGAGGTTCTCCATCGCCGTGCGTCCGCCGTCTTCGGCACCCTGGGACGCCTCGTTGCCCACGATCTCGTACGAGCCGCCCTTGCCACCGGTGTAGCTGCCGGTCGTCTCCTCGTCGCCGTTCACCTGCTCGTCGCCGAGGTCGACCCCCAGCCCGGAGAGGAAGCCCTGGTCGCGGCTGTAGTCGACGCTGACGGCCTTGTCGTCGAAGAGGTCGATCAGGCCGATGACGGCGTCCTTGCCGTCGAGCGCGCCGGCGGTCCACTGGCCGACGTACTCGCCCGCGAGGAAGTTGTCGGTGGCGAACGTGATGTCGACGGCGTCGGCGGGGTCGGGAACCGTGTCGAGGGCGATCACGAAGATGCCCGCCTGACGAGCCTTGTCGATCGCGTCCAGCACAGCGGGGCCGTTGGGCGTGATGAGGATTCCCTTGTCACCCTTGGAGATGGCCGCCTCGATCGCCTGGATCTGGGTGTCTTCGTCGCCGTCCTCCTTGCCCGCGGCGAGGGTCAGCTTCACGCCGTCCTTCTCGGCGGCGGCCTTGGCGCCGTCCTGCATGGCGATGAAGAACGGGTTGGAGTTGGTCTTGACGATCAGCGAGACGCCGATTTCGTCATCGGAGCCGCCTCCGGCCGCCGGGCCGGAACCGGCACATCCGGTCAGGGAGACGGCGAGTGCTGCGGATGCTCCGATCGCAGCGGCGAGCACACGGCGGCTGCGACGGGTGAAGTGCTTCGTCATTGAATGGTCCTCTCGGGCGGTTCGTCGCCTCGTTGACAACGATGTCAGGGACAGTTGTACCCGCATCGCCCAGTAGAGTCAAGTGCAGTCGCCAGAATCGAGACAATCCCGTGACACCGATGTCAGAGCCCCGCCATTCCACCGGATCCCGCCCGAGGGCCACCATGAAGCAGGTCGCCGCCCTCGCCGGGGTCGGCACGAAGACGGTGTCGCGCGTCATCAACGACGAGCCCAACGTCTCCGAAGCCACGGCCGCGCGCGTGTGGGACGCGATTCGCGCACTCGACTACCAACCGGATCTGCAGGCGGGAAGTCTGCGCCGATCGGACGGCCGCACCCGCACCTTGGGCCTGCTCGTGGGAAGCGTCGACAACCCGTTCGCCGGCGCGATCCACCGCGTGGTCGAGGATCTGGCCGCTGAACGCGGCATGGCCGTCTTCGCGTCGAGTCTCGACGACGATCCCGCCCGCGAGGGCAGCGCGGTCCGCGCCTTCTTGCAGCGCAGGGTCGACGGTCTCATCCTCACCACGGCATCCCGCCGGCCCGACTATCTCGGCCAGCTGCAGGAACGCCGCATCCCCGCCGTGTTCGTGGACCGCGAGCCCCTCATCGACGGCGTCGACACGGTCGCCAGCGACAACCACGCCGGCGCGTCGGCCGGAGTCGCGCATCTCATCGCACGCGGGCATCGACGAATCGCGCTTCTCGCCGACCGGCTCGATCTGACGACCGCGAGTCAGCGTCAGCAGGGATACCTCGACGCACTCGCTTCGGCCGGCATCTCACGCTCGGACGCGCTCATGGCGACCGACCTGCATGACGTCGAATCGGCGCGCGCCGCACTGGAGCGGATGCTGCGCGCCCCCGAACCCCCGACGGCGGTGTTCAGCGCGCAGAACCTCATCACGATCGGGGCCCTTCATGCACTGCGCGATGCCGGGCGCTCGCACACCGTCGCCCTCGTGGGCTTCGACGATCTCCCCCTGGCGGATCTGCTCGACCCCGGCGTGACGGTCGTGGCCCAGGACCCGCAGGAGATCGGCCGCCGCGCCGCCGAACGGCTCTTCGCCCTGCTCGAAGGCGCCGACGGCGCTCCGATCCGCGCCGTCGTGCCCACGCGCCTGATCGCCCGCGGCTCCGGCGAGATCGCTCCCCCCGCCTGACTCGCCTCCGAACTCGGCCTTGCGTTGTCCACCGGACAGGCCGTAAGTTCTCGCGACAGAGATTGACATCGATGTCAATCCTGAGTGTCACGCACGAAGGAGCGCGAATGATCCCCCCTCTGAATCGTCCTCGCGGCAATCGCCCGAGAGCCCGCACCACTGTGGCCGTCGCGCTGGGAGCGGTCCTGATGATCGGATGCGTCGGCCTGCCGGCCGTCGCCGCCGACGTGGCGCCCGGCGACGAGCAGTACCGGCCACTGGTCCACTTCACCCCCGAGCAGAACTGGATGAACGACCCGAACGGGCTCGTCTACGCAGACAGCGTCTATCACCTGTTCTTCCAGCACAACCCCCAGGGGACCACCTGGGGCAACATGAGCTGGGGACATGCCACGTCGACCGACCTGCTGCACTGGACGCAGCAGCCTCTCGCGATCCCGCAGACGTTCGATGAGGCCGGCCGCCCGATCGAGGACATCTTCTCGGGTTCGATCGTCGTCGACCACGACAATTCCGCCGGGTTCGGCCCCGCAGGATCCAGCCCCATGGTGGCGATCTACACCTCGGCGTACACCGCGCAGCATCCGCAGCACGCCGGACTGCAGGCTCAGTCGCTCGCCTACAGCCTCGACGACGGTCAGACCTGGACCAAGTACGAGGGCAACCCGGTTCTCGACCACGGCTCGGCGAACTTCCGCGATCCGAAGGTCTTCAAGTACGACGGTCCCGCCGGCAGGTACTGGGTGATGGTCGCCGTGGAAGCTCTCGAGCACAAGGTCGTGATCTCCAAGAGCACTGATCTGAAGAACTGGGAGCACCTGTCGGACTTCGGGCCGGCGAACGCCACCGGCGGCATCTGGGAATGCCCCGACCTCTTCCCGCTTCCGGTCGACGGAGATCCGGGGAACACGAAGTGGGTCATGGTCGTGAACCTCAATCCGGGCGGGCCGAACGGCGGCAGCACCGGACAGTACTTCGTCGGCGATTTCGACGGCACGACGTTCACCTCCGAGACGACTGACTCCGCGCCGACGGCCCCGGAAGGCCGCGTGTTCGCCGGATTCGATGGCGGCGACTACGACGGATGGACCGTGCGCAACGATCCGTCCAGCGAGATCGCCGGTCCCTGGGGTGCAGCGCCGGCCGCCGGCACGATCCCCGGACAGCAGGCGGTCTCGGGCTGGATCGGCGACGGGCTGGTGAACGGATTCCTCGGCGGCGATGCCCCGACGGGGACTCTCGAGTCGCCGGCGTTCACGATCGAGGACGACTACATCGACCTGCTGGTCGGCGGCGGCGATCATCCGCACGTCGAGGGCTCCCAGCTCTCCAATCTGCCTCCCGCCGGATCCACGGCGCTGTACGACTTCGAGCTGCCGGACGGGCAGAACCTCGCCGAGTCGGGGTGGGAGCTGACGAACGACTTCGCGACCGACCCCGATCGCAGCCCGTCCACCCAGGGTGGCGAGGGCTATCTCGGCACCCGGCGCATCAACACCTTCGAGGCAGGGCCCAACGGCGATGCGAACCGCGGCGACTTGACCTCGCCGGCGTTCACCATCGACGGCGACCACGTGTCGTTCCTCATCGGCGGCGGGCGGCGCACCGACGGGTCGCTGCAAGCGGAACTGCTCGTGGACGGCGAGGTCGTCCGCACCCAGACCGGCGCGAACTCCGGGAGCCTCAACTGGGCCTCCTGGAACGTCGCGGACCTTCGCGGCGAACAGGCCGAGATCCGGATCCACGACGACACCGACGGCGGATGGGGCCATCTGACCTTCGACAACGTCGTGATCGGAGACGAACCGGCCCAGGTCCGCTCCGACGAGACCTCCGTGAACCTCGTCGTCGACGGCCGGATCGTGCGCACCGCCACCGGCTCGAACAGCGAGGCCCTGACGTGGAGGTCGTGGAACGTGGCCGAGCTGCGCGGTGAGCAGGCGCGGATCGTCGCGATCGACAACAACAGCAGCGGCTGGGGTCATCTGCTCTTCGACCAGGTGACCTTCTCCTCCGCCGGCGTGCCGGTCCCCGCAGAGGGATACGACTGGCTCGACTGGGGTCGCGACTACTACGCGGGCGTGTCGTACTCGGGCACTGCTGACCCCGGGACACGTGTCATGCAGGCGTGGATGAACGACTGGGACTATGCGGGGGACATCCCGACATCGACCTGGCGCAGTTCGATGGCGCTCCCCCGCGAGGTGCGCCTCGTGAGCACGCCCGAAGGTCCGCGGCTGGCGCAGCGCGTCGTCTCGCAGCTCGACGGCCAGCTCGATCTCAGCAGGGTGCAGACCCGCACGGGTGTCGACGTGGAGGGCCCGACGCCGCTCGGTTTCTCTGCGGAGGTCGCGAAGATCGAGGTCGTGCTGGAGCCAGGGTCCGCGCAGAAGGCGGGGATCACCGTCTTCGGCGATGAGACGAGCGGAACCCGCATCGGCTACGACGCGGAAGAGCAGCGGGTCTTCATCGATCGCACCGACTCGGGAGCCGTCGGCTTCAACCCGTCGTTCGCATCGGTCGACGACGCTCCGCTGCCCGGTGCGACGCTCGCAGCCGACGACTCGGTGACCCTCGAGCTCTACATCGATCGGGCATCCGTCGAGCTGTTCACGGCCGATGGCCGCGTTTCGCTGACGGACCAGGTGTTCCCGAATGCCGGGGCCGATGCCATATCGGCGTGGTCCGAGGGCGGCGCAGCGCGGATCCGCAGCATCTCGGTGACGCCGATCACGGCGACGATGTGGCAGAGCACGGACGACGGGGCGACCGCTCCCCCGGCGAAGGGGAAGCTCTCGGATTCGAAGACCTCGCAGGGATTCACGGTCAGCATGACCCAGAAGAAGGGCGAGGAGGCCACGGTGTTCCGGCTGTACGAGAACGGAACCCTGATCTCCACCACGCCTGTCGACGCGGACGCGGGGCAGCGTTCGGTGGAGGTGCCTCTCACCGGCCGTGCGCCGGGGACCTACGTCTACACCGGCGAGCTGGAGAATTCGCACGGAATCACGGCGACCTCGAGCACGAAGATCAAGGTCAAGTGACCGGGACCTGATCCGCGAGGTGGATGCCGCGGCGAGTCGTCACGGCATCCACCTCGCATTTATTTGTCATCCAGGGAACTTTTCGTCATCCAGGGAATATGCATGCAAATACATGTGTTCCGGCACTGTGTACCCGGACGAAGGAGTCCGATCCGCTCCTTCCGAAAGGCATCCTCATGAGCACTCCCGTTCTCGACCGCACCGCCCCCACCGAGCACCCCGTCCTCGACGTGCTCGCCGCCCGCTGGAGCCCGCGCGCGTACGACGCCGCGAACAAGATCGACGACGCCAAGCTGAACGCCGCGCTCGAGGCCGCGCGCTGGTCGCCCTCGGCGTACAACCTGCAGCCGTGGCGCTTCATCGTCGCCCACCGCGGCACCGCTCTCTTCGACCAGATCGTCGCCTCGCTCGTCGAGTTCAACCAGCTCTGGGCCGCGAACGCCTCCGCGCTGATCGTCTCGATCGCCGAGACCGAGTCGGAGGACGGCAAGCCGATCAGCCACGCCGTCTACGACCTCGGCCAGGCCGTCGCGCACTTCTCGGTCCAGGCGCACCACGAGGGTCTCCTCGTGCACCAGATGAGCGGCTTCGACCCCGAGGTCGTGCGCGAGTTCGCCGACCTCGCTCCGCGCTTCAGCCCCACCACCGTCATCGCCGTGGGCGAGCTCGGCGACGCGACCGGCCTTCCCGAGGGCCTGCAGCAGGCCGAGACGGCCCCGCGCGTGCGCCGCCCGATCGCCGAGACGGTCATCCTCAGCGCCTGAGCGCCGACCCATCGCACGCCGGCGTCCCCGCTCGGCTGCAGCGCCCCTGCGGAGTCACGTCACTCAGCAGGAGCCTCGCAGCTGAGCGGGGGCGCCGTTGCGTACGACGCGCCGCCGCCGCCGCGACGTGGCGACCGCCGCGCCCCACGTCACCGCGGCCGGTGCGCGTTCCGCGCCAGAGCATCGGCGGCGCGCACGAGAGCCAGGTGCGAGAACGCCTGCGGGGTGTTCCCGAGCTGACGGCCGGCGACCGTGTCGTACTCCTCCGACAGCATCCCGACATCGTTCGTCAGCCCGCACAGACGGTCCATGAGTACGTGGGCCTCTTCGTGGCGACCGGTGACCGCGTACTGCTCGACCAGCCAGAACGAGCACGCGAGGAAAGCACCTTCTGACCCGGCGAGACCGTCGACTCCCGTGCCGGTGCGGTAGCGGCGGACGAGCCCATCGGGCATGAGGGTCTGTTCGATGCGCTCGACCGTCGCCAGCATCCGCGGATCATCCGGGCGGCAGTATCCGACCTGCGGAAGCAGCAGCAGCGATGCGTCGACCTCGGTCGTGCCGTAATACTGCACGAAGTGCCCGTCGACCACACCCTGACCGTCGATCTCGGCACGCATGCGCTCGCGCAGTCCTCGCCAGCGCTCGACGGGACCTTCCAGCCCGAAGTCCTCGACTGCACGCACCGCGCGGTCGAACGCGGCCCACATCATGACCCGGGAATGGGTGAAGTGGTGCGCATCGCCCCTGATCTCCCACAACCCCTGGTCGGGTCGCTCGAGCTGCTCAGAGGCGAACCGCACCAGCTGCCGCTCGAGCGGCCAGGAGAACTCCGACTCGTCGAGACCCGCCGAACGCGCGGCCGAGAGCGTCACGAGCACCTCGCCCACGACGTCCGCCTGATACTGGGCGGCCGCGCCGTTGCCCAGACGCACCGGCGACGAGCCCTGATAGCCCGGGAACTCCGGCAGCACGCGCTCCAGCAGGTCGCGCTCCCCCGCGAGACCGTACATGATCTGCAGATCGGCCGGATCGCCCGCGACCGCGCGCAGCAGCCACTCGCGCCAGCGGTCGGCGACGGTGAGGAAGCCGTGATCCAGCAGCGCCTCCAGCGTGAGGGCCGCGTCGCGCAGCCAGACGTAGCGGTAGTCCCAGTTGCGCTCTCCGCCGATCTCCTCCGGCAGCGCCATGGTCGCAGCCGCCGCGATGCCGCCGGTCTCGTGGTTGGTCAGGGCGCGCAGCAGCAGCAGGGAGCGCACGACGTCGCCGCGCCGCGGGCCGTCGTGCGAGATGCGGTCGGCCCAGCTCTGCCACCAGTCCTTGGTTCGCTCGACCTCGTCGTCGACGTCGAGAACCGGGGGCACGTCGCGATGCGAGGGGAACCACGTCAATTGCAGATCGTGCTCCTCGCCCGCGACCGCCGTCAACTCGCCCCGGTGCTGGTGGTCGACGGCCGTCAACCGCCCACCGCGGATGGCCACGGCATCCGGGCCGCCCATCGCCACCAGACAGGGCTCGTCGGCGGTGCCCGTCTGCCGCACCCACGGCATTCCCCGCGAGTAGTCGAAGCGGATGCTGACCTGCTGCACGAAGTCGATCTCACCCTGCACGCCGACGATCCTGCGGACGAGATCCGTGCGGCGGATGGCGATGTCGGGATCGAGCCCGATCGGCATGAAGTCGTGCACCTCGGCGACCGCGTCGCCGAGCGTCCAGCGGGTGATGAGCACGAAGGTGTCGCCGTCGTACCGCCGCGAGCACTCGGCATCGGGGTCGGCCGGATGCAGTTCCCAGCGGCCGTGCGCCTCGTCGCCCAGCAGGGCGCCGAACACCGACGGGGAGTCGAGGCGAGGCAGACACAGCCAGTCGATGCTGCCCGCCTTCGACACGAGCGCGGCCGTGCGGCAGTTGCTCAGAAGCGCGTAGTCCTCGATGCGGGCAGCCATGACCGGAGTGTTGCACCTCCCCGCATCCGACTCAAGCGGCCGCTCCGCCGAGCCTGCAGAGTTCTCGGCCCGTGGCCACGCCGGCTCAGTGCGCCGGTCTGTCGACGACGACCTCGTTGCCCTCCTTGTCGACCACCTTGCCGTCGACGACGGAGTCGCCGTCTTGGAGGGCGTCGAGGATCGCGATCGGGATGCTGCGGGTCGGCGCCGACACGAATGCGTTCTTGCGGTTCACGCTGCCCAGATGGTTGAACAGCAGGTTGAGCAGGATCGCGGCGACCGCAGCCGAGCTGATGCCGGAGTGGAAGATCGTGTTGAACCAGTCGGGCATCTGGTCGTAGATCGCGGGGGCCGCGATCGGCAGCATGCCGATGCCGAGGGAGGCCGCGACGATGATGAGGTTCATGTTGCCGCGGTAGTCGACTTTCGCCAGGGTGCGGATGCCGCTGGCCGCGACGCTTCCGAACAGGACGATTCCGGCGCCTCCCAGCACGGGCGCCGGGATCGCGCCCACGACGCGTCCGAGTACCGGCAGCAGGCCGAGCACGACGAGCACGACACCACCGGCGGTGACCACGAACCGGCTCTTCACGCCCGTGATCGCGACCAGACCGACGTTCTGCGCGAACGCCGACTGGGTGAAGGTGCCGAAGACCGGTGAGACGGCGCTCGAGAGCATGTCGGCGCGGAGCCCCGCGGCGATGCGCTTGGAATCGACCTTGGTGCCCACGATCTCGCCGACGGCGAGGATGTCGGCCGTGGTCTCGGTCAGCGTCACGAGGATGACGATGAACATCGAGATGATGCCGGCGATCTCGAAGGTCGGCAGACCGAACGCGAACGGCGTCGGGAACGCGAAGATCTCTCCCTCACCGACGGCGCTGAAATCGACCCGTCCGATGATCGCCGCGAAGATCGCGCCGAGCACGATGGCAAGCAGGATCGACAGTCGTGAGACGGCGCCGACGGGGACCTTGCTGAGCACCAGCACGATGGCCAGGGTCACGAACGCGAGCAGCAGGTTCTGCGGGGCGCCGAAGTCGTCGGCGCGGTCGTTGCCGCCCATGGCCCAGCGGGCGGCGACAGGCAGCAGCGTGAGTCCGATCGTGGTGATCACGACGCCGGTGACGACCGGCGGGAAGAACCGGATGACCATCGCGAACACCGGAGCGATGAGCAGGCCTATGACGGATGCCACGATCACCGCGCCGAACACCGCCGGCAGTCCTCCGCCGTTCGTGACGATCGCGCCCATGGTCGCCACACCGGCGAACGAGACGCCCTGCACGAGTGGCAGCTGCGAGCCGAAGAACGGGATGCCGACGGTCTGCAGGATCGTCGCGAGACCGCCCATGAACAGGCAGGATGCGATCAGCACGCCGATCTCGGCCGAGCTGAGGCCGGCCATCTGGCCGATGATGAGCGGCGGGGCGATGATGCCGCCGTACATCGTCAGCACGTGCTGGAGGCCGTACCCGAAGGTGGCTCCGATAGACAGCCGTTCGTCTTCCGGCCGCGTGGCGACCGCGTTCTTCTTGCTCATATCGACCTCTTCGTCGTGTTTCCGTGGATGCGGGTGGTTCGAGTCGTTCGGGTGGGCGTTCGGGTTCAGGAGTGACGGGCGAGGAGACCGCGCGCCGCCTCGCTGTGGTGGGCGATGAGCCGCGGAACGTCGAGGCCGTCGATGAGGCCGTCGATCACGCGCCAGCGTCCGGCGACCATCACCCGGTCGGCACGCTCCGCGCCGCACAGCAGCAGGGCGGCCACCGGATCGTGGCTGCCGGAGAACCGCAGCTCGTCGAGAGTGAACATCGCGAGGTCGGCCTGCGCGCCGGGAGCGAGCACGCCGATGTCACCGCGCCCGAGGGCACGGGCGGAACCCGAGGTCGCCCAGCCGAGCGCGCGTTCCGGCGTGATCGCGGCGGCGCCGTAGCGCAGGCGCTGCAGGTACAGCGCCTGGCGCACCTCCTGGATCATGTTCGAGCCGTCGTTCGAGGCCGAACCGTCGACGCCGAGCCCCACGGGAGCGCCGGCCTCTTCGAGTTCGAGCGCACGGGCGATGCCCGAGGCGAGACGCATGTTCGAGGTCGCGCAGTGCGACACCGCGGTGCCTGCCGCCCCCAGTCGGGCTATCTCGGCGTCGTCGAAGTGGATGCCGTGCGCCAGCCACGTGCGATCCGACAACCAGCCGACGCTCTCGAGGTAGTCGACGGTGCGCAGGCCGAACATCTCGCGGCAGAAGTCCTCCTCATCGAGCGTCTCGGCCAGATGCGTGTGCAGGCGGACGTCGAGTCGGTCGGCGAGGGCCGCGGTGTCGCGCATGACGCCGGTGGCCACGGAGAACGGCGAGCACGGTGCGAGACCGATCTGCACGAAGGCGCCGTCGCCGCGCTCGTGATAGGCGCCGATCAGCCGCTCGCTGTCGGCGAGGATCGTGTCGGCATCCTGCACAGTCCGCTGCGGCGGCAGCCCGCCGTCATCCTCACCCAGCGACATCGACCCGCGAGTCAGCGTCGCTCGCATCCCGAGCTTCCTCACGACGTCGACCTGCACGTCGATGCCTTCTTCGAGCCCATTCGGGAACAGGTAGTGGTGATCGGCGGCCGTCGTGCAGCCTGAGAGCAGCAACTCGGCGAGCGCCACGGTCGTCGCGAGCTCGAGGTCGCGCGGCGTGATGCCCGCCCAGACCCCGTAGAGGCCCTTCAGCCAGGGGAAGAGCTCGGCGCTCACAACGGGCCGCCAGGCGCGCGTGAGCGTCTGATAGAAGTGGTGGTGCGTGTTGATGAGCCCGGGGATCACGACGTGGCGGGCGGCGTCGAAGACCGAGTCGACCGGGGCTGTAGGCGCGCCACCGGCGGGCACGAGTTCGCTCACGACGGCACCCTCGAGGACGATCCCGCCCGCGGCATCCGCATCGGTCCCCGTGAAGATGCCGAGCGGATTCTTGATCCAGGTGCGGGCGGCGGGCTGGGACATGGCGACTCCATCTGTGACGGTGGAGCCGGGGAACGGCCCCACGAGGGGCCAGCTCAGTTTCCCTGTCTGCTGATCCAGGTGCCCCGTCATCGGAACAGTTCAGGTCTACCAGCCGCGCGTCGAGACAGTCAAGGCTTTTCTCATATCTCGGACTCGGCATTCCATAAAGCGGAATAGCTCGACGGATGCTGCGCGGCTGCCACACCGGTACGCGCATCGCCAGAGGGTGGCCTTCGGCTGCGGATCGGGATAACGTCACGGCCATGGCGACCACTCCCACGACCCTGTTCATCCTCGGCGCCTCTGGCGACCTGACGTCTCGGCTGCTGCTCCCCTCGCTCGCCGCTCTGCTCGCGCGGCAACCGCAGCGCCGTGTGGTCCTGCGCGGCTCGGGCACGGAAGAGCAGGATCACGAGGCCTGGAAGAAGCTCGTCGGCGTCGCCTTCTCGGACTTCCCCGGCGCGATCGACCGCGTGACGATCGGCGACTACACCTCTGCCGACGTGACCGACCGGGACGCGGTCGCCGCCCTCGTCGACACCCTCGAACCGGGCACCGTGCTGTACTTCGCGCTTCCGCCGGCGGTGACGCGCGCGGCGATCGCGGCCATGCAGGGCATGACGCTCCCCGAGGGCACGGTGCTCGCGATGGAGAAGCCCTTCGGCGACGACGAGAAGACGGCCCGCGAGCTCAACGAGATGCTCACCGCTCTCGTGCCCGAACGTCAGATCTTCCGTGTCGACCACTTCCTCGGCCGCTCGATGCTGCTCAACCTCATGGGCGTGCGGCTGGCCAACCGCATCTGGGAACCGGTCTGGTCGGCGGAGCACATCGAGTCGGTGCTCATCCGATTCGACGAGAGCATCGCCCTGGAAGGCAGAGCCCGCTACTACGACAAGGCGGGCGCGATGATCGACATGATCCAGAGCCATCTGCTGCAGGTGCTCGCCCTCGTCGCGATGGACCCGCCGGCGAGCATCGACGAGCGCGACCTGCGCGATGCGAAGGCCTCGATACTCCGGGCAACGCACGTGCTCGGCGACGACCCGGCACGGTCGTCCCGCCGGGCCAGATACACGGCCGGGCGGATCGACGATCGAGACCTGCCCTCGTACGCGGACGAGGACGGCGTGGATGCCGCTCGCGACACCGAGACCCTGGCCGAAGTCGTGTTCGAGGTCGCGAACGACCGCTGGGCCGGCGTGCCCTTCGTGCTGCGTTCGGGCAAGGCTCTGGCGGCGAAGAAGTCGGAGGTCGTCGTGACGTTCCGGCCGGTGCGGCACGTGCCGAAGGGACTCGCGGGCTCGCCCGTCGACGGCGGCCGACTGACCTTCTCGCTGGGGCCCGACGAGATGCGGCTGAAGCTGCACGTGACCGGCGGCGACGACCCCTTCGCACTGCGCGACGAGGAGCTGTGCGCCGATCTCGGCGAGGGGCAACGCCGGTCGTACGAGGAGGTCATCGACGAGCTCCTCGACGGCGAGGTCGCCCTGTCGGTGCGCGCAGACGAGGCCGAGGAGTGCTGGCGCATCATCCAGCCGGTCCGAGACGCCTGGGCGTCGGGCGCCGCGCCCGTCGAGGACTATCCCGCCGGGTCCACGGGGCCCGAGGACTGGGCGACGAGCTGAGGGGAAACCGTTTCACCCGGTGCGGGCCGCCGCCAGTTCGAGCGATTCGAGAGTGATGCGCGGGGTTCGCCACCGGCGGTCGGGATCCCACCAGGCCGGACCCCGGATCTGCGGAACGCCCCCGAACATGCGTATCTCCCAGCCGGAGGTGTCGAGAGAGCGGTGATGCCACCAGCACAGGGGCACCCCGTTGTCGGTGTGGGTCGGGCCGCCTCTGGAGTGCTCGGTCACGTGATGGATCTCGCACCACGAAGCCGAGACGTGGCACCCCGGAATCAGGCACTCTCGGTCGCGGGCGACGATCGCCCGCCGCTGGTGCACCGTGAACACGCGGTCGGTGACCGTGATCCCGATGATGCGGCCCTCGTCGAAGAGCACCCGTTGGATCGCCCCGGTGCATGCCGTATGCCGCGCGACCGACAGCGGCACGGCGGCCTCCGCACCGGGAAGACGTGCCCAACCCGTTCCCTGTGCCAGGTCGGCGGCATCGACGTGCACGACCAGCGTGGGTGCTGCGCCGCCAAGGCGCGGCATGTCATCGTGCCGCGCGGCGATGCCGAGCGCCGCGGCGAGCGCGTCATGACGCTTCTGGCCGGACGTGCGGGTGTCGATCCGATGCTGCGCGTCGTCGTTGAAAGGATCGGCTTCGGCATCCTCGCCGCCGTCACCCTCGCCGCCGTCGAAGGCGACCGCGGGCGCCGGTGCGCCGCCCACCTTCGGGTTATTGAAGGCGTCGAAGATGAGCTGCAGCTGCGCCACGAGTTCGGGAGTGAAGTCGCCGCGCACCGGGTGCACGCCGTTGCGCAGGCGCCCCACGCTCAGGCTCCGACGCGCCTGCGCCGCGCGATCGGACGGCTCCGCCCCGTCGGGGTCGAGCACCGCCGCGAGATACTCGGCGGCGTGACGCAGGTCTTCGGGGGTCGCAGGTGGCCCCTGTCGCGCCTCGGAGGCATCGGCGGCGTCGCAGGCGCGGTCGTCGCCCGAAGATCCCTCGTCGGAGACCGGGCAGCCCGTCGCGTAGCGGGCGAGGTGCTCGTCGACCAGCAGCCGTTCCTCGACGCCGATGCGAGTGTGCGCCCGCTCGATGGGGGCGGTGGCCGCGAGCAGACCTGCGACGCCGATCACACCGTCGAGCAGAGCCTCGCGCAGTCGAGGCCACGCGGCGGGCAGCCGCTCGCCCGACGCGATGCTGACCTCTCGACGCACCACGTTCGAGACCCGGGTGATCTTCGACGCGGTCGCGGCGTCGGTCAGCAGCACCCGCTGGAGGAACTCGTTCATGCCGCGGCATCCGAACTGGTGCCCGAAGTCCGCCTCGGCAGTGGCGACCGTCTCGACGACGCCCGCGTCGACCAGTCGAGCGACCTCTCCGAAGCCCCGGAGAACCTCGGCGCGCTCAGCGTCGCTCAGCCCGGCGAGCGCGTCGTCGGCCAGCACCGTACGCAGGTCGGAGGCGACCTGGGCGAGAGCGTCAGTGGTGCTGGTCATGCCTCTATTCAACAGGGGGCCACCGACATTCCGACCCTGGAAACAGCCCGGTCAGGTGATATTTCTTGCGACTTTACCGCCACCCCTCCTAGCGACGCTCTTCGCGCCTCGAGGTGGCAGTTCGTGCCGCTTCAACCGTCGCGAAGCGGCACGAAGGGCCACCTCGCGCGACTCTCGCCGGAGACGGGAAGAGGGGCGGATGCCGCAGCATCCGCCCCTCTTCCCGACGCGGCTCACTCGTCGAGCAGTTCGGCCTCGATCACGTCGTCATCGGTCGCACCGGGCACCGGTTCGGCCTTCTCGGCGGTGAGCACGAGCCCCGTGCCATCTGCCGCGATGTCGACTCGCACCGTGTCGCCGTCGTGCACGCCGCCCGACAACAGCGCGGTCGCCAGCTTGTTCTGCACCTCGCTCTGGATGAGCCGGCGCAGCGGGCGAGCACCGAACACAGGGTCGTAGCCGCGCTCGGCGAGCCACGACCGCGCGTCGGGCGTGACGGCGAGCGAGAGCCTGCGGTCATGCAGCCGCTTCTGCAGCGCGTCGATCGTGAGCTCGACGATCTGCGCGAGGTCGTCTTCGCTGAGCGAGGAGAACATCACGATGTCGTCGAGACGGTTCAGGAACTCGGGGCGGAAGACCTGGCGCACGAGCGCCATGACCTGCTCGCGCTTGTCGTCCACCGACAACGTCGGATCGATCAGGATCGGCGAGCCGAGGTTCGAGGTGAGGATCAGGATGACGTTCGTGAAGTCGACCGTCCGGCCCTGGCCGTCTGTGAGACGGCCATCGTCGAGCACCTGCAGCAGCACGTCGAACACCTCGGGGTGCGCCTTCTCGACCTCGTCGAGCAGGATCACGCTGTACGGGCGACGACGGACGGCTTCGGTGAGCTGGCCGCCCTGCTCGTAGCCGATGTATCCAGGGGGCGCTCCGACCAGGCGCGAGACCGAGTGCTTCTCGCCGTACTCCGACATGTCGATGCGGACCATCGCGTGCTCGTCGTCGAACAGGAACTCGGCGAGCGCCTTGGCCAGCTCGGTCTTTCCCACCCCGGTCGGACCGAGGAACAGGAACGAGCCGGTCGGGCGACCGGGATCGCTGATGCCGGCGCGCGAGCGGCGCACCGCATCCGACACCGCCTTCACGGCTTCCTTCTGTCCGATCAGTCGCTTGCCCAGCTCGGACTCGAGGTGCAGCAGCTTCTCGCTCTCGCCCTGCAGGAGGCGGCCGACGGGGATGCCGGTCCACGCCGCGATCACGGCGGCGATGTCCTCGTCGGTGACCTGCTCGTTGACCATGCGGGGCTCGGTCGATGCGGTCGCCTCGGCCTGCTCGGCCTCGGCGATGTCGCGCTCGAGGCGCTTGATGGTCTCGTATTCGAGCTTCGACGCCTTCGTGTAGTCGGCGTTGCGCATCGCGAGGTCGCGCTGCGTGATCGCGTCGTCGAGCTGCTTCTTCAGCTCGCCGACTCGGTTGAGCCCCTGACGCTCGCGAGCCCAGCGGGCCTCGAGCTCGGCCAGCTGCTTCTCCATGCCGACCAGCTGCTCACGCAGAACGCCGAGGCGCTCCTTGGACGCGGCGTCCTTCTCGCGCTTGAGAGCGAGCTCCTCGAGCTTCATCCGGTCGACCTGGCGCTTGAGCTGGTCGATCTCCACAGGCGAGGAGTCGATCTCCATCTTGAGCCGAGACATCGACTCGTCGATCAGGTCGATCGCCTTGTCGGGCAGCTGCCGCGCGGGCAGGTAGCGGTTCGACAGAGCGGCGGCCGCGACCAGTGCGCTGTCGGAGATCGTCACCCCGTGATGCGCCTCGTAGCGGCCCTTGAGTCCGCGCAGGATCGCGATCGTGTCTTCGACCGACGGCTCGCCGACGTACACCTGCTGGAATCGGCGCTCGAGCGCCGCATCCTTCTCGATGAACTCCCGGTACTCGTTGAGGGTGGTCGCGCCGATCATGCGCAGCTCTCCGCGGGCCAGCATCGGTTTGAGCATGTTGGATGCCGCGACCGAGCCCTCCCCGCCGCCGGCGCCCATCAGGACGTGCAGCTCGTCGATGAAGGTGATGATCCGCCCGTCGGACTCGGTGATCTCCTTCAGGACGCTCTTCAGACGCTCCTCGAACTGACCGCGGTACATCGCACCCGCCACGAGAGCGGAGATGTCGAGCGAGACCAGCTCCTTGTCCTTGAGCGACTCGGCGACGTCGCCCGCGACGATGCGCTGCGCGAGGCCCTCGACCACGGCGGTCTTGCCGACGCCCGGCTCGCCGATGAGCACCGGGTTGTTCTTGGTGCGCCGGGTCAGCACCTGGCTGACGCGGCGGATCTCGCTGTCTCGGCCGATCACGGGGTCGAGCTTGCCCTGCCGGGCGCGATCGGTGAGGTTTATGCCGAACTGCTCGAGTGCGGATTGCTGTTCTTCGGTCTGAGGCGTGGCCATTCGGTTCTCCCGATGCTCCCTTTCAAAGTTGAGTGACTATGACTCAACTTTACCGCCTGCTGCTCCGTAGATCAACCGCTGAGCGTTCATGCGTCAGGATTCGGCGCGTCTGCAAGAATCGAGGTGGTCGTTGACGACAGCTGAGGGGGCACTATGGCGCACGACGACGAGTTTCTCGCGGTGATCGCTGCCGAGGTCGCGCAGGATCCGCAGAACATCGCGCTGCGGGAGGACTTCATAACCCTGCTGCTGGAACGAGATCCGGATCAGGCGGCGACCGAGATCGACGCCTTCGAGGCGCACGGCGGCGACCCCGCCCGCGCCCGCGTGCTCCGGGCGCGCGTGATGGCCGCACGGCTGCGCAGCGGAAAGGCGAACACCGCGCCATCAGACACGCCGCGTGCGGCCGCGGAACCGGACTCGGCGCGGGTCCCCGAGCCGGAGGCGCCATCGCGAGCCCCGGTCGCGGCGGACGACGACGCTGCGACCGGGGATCGGATCGAGCAGCCCGGCTTGTGGGATGCGGAGCGCCCGCAGGTGACCCTCGCCGACGTGGCCGGTCTCGCCGAGGTCAAGCAGCACCTCGACTCGACGTTCCTCGCCCCGCTGCGCAACCCTGCGCTCGCGGCGGCGTTCGGGCAGAAGCCGGGCGGGTCGCTCCTGATGTACGGTCCGCCCGGCTGCGGGAAGACGTTCATCGCTAAGGCGATCGCCGGCGACCTCGGCGCCTCCTTCATCCACGTCACCCTCGCCGACCTGCTCAGCGCCTGGATCGGCGAGAGCGAGAGGGCGATCCAGAGCGTGTTCCGCGATGCCAGAGCAGCCGCGCCGTGCGTGATCTTCTTCGACGAGTTCGACGCTCTCGGAGGACGCCGGGCATCGGGCGGCGGCGGATCGCAGTCGATGCGGATGATCGTGACCCAGCTGCTCGAAGAGCTCGACGGCGTGACGAGCGAGAACGACGGGGTCTACTTCCTCGCCGCGACGAACCGGCCGTGGGACATCGACCCCGCCCTGCGTCGCCCCGGTCGCATCGACAAGACCGTGCTCGTGCTGCCGCCGGATGCGGTCGCCCGCGCCGCGATCCTGCAGGGCGACCTCGACGGCAAGCCGCAGGACGACGTCGATGTCATCGCCGTCGCCGCTGCGACCGAGGGGTTCTCGGGAGCCGACATCGCCCAGGTCGCGAAGCACGCGCTGCAGCGCTCGCTCACCGCGTCGATGGCGGCGGGAGCGATCGTCCCCGTCACCACCGAGGGCCTGCTCGAGTCCGCGGCGAGCATCACTCCCTCCACCACGAGCTGGTTCGACCAGGTGGCCCCCGTGATCGAATACGGCGTCGACGACGGCACCTTCGACCAGCTGCGCGCCTACCGGGTCAAGCAGGGCATGCGGTGACACACCACGACGACCGCGACAACCTCGAGCAGGTCGCCATCGTCCGAGACCGCGACCTCGCCCTCGAGCTGCTCGGCGCGCAGCCGACCAACCGCAGGATCGCCACCCTGGCCCACAGCGTCCTCGCACGCGAACCCCGCTTCACCGGCACCTACCTCATCCTCGCCCTTCATCACCAGGCACGAGGCGAGCTCGATGACGCGCGTCGAGAGCTGCGTCAGCTCATCGGCTTTCAGGACGGCTACCGCCTCACTGCGGTCCGCATCCTCCGCGACCTCGAGTACGAGAACCGGAGATTCGATGAGGCCCTCCGGCTCGCCGAGCACGCGATGCAGGGCGGGGAAGAGGTCGAGTGGCTCGACCTGATGATGCTCGGCGCCGCGACCGTGTTCACCGGCAGCCGCACCGACGGGTGGGACCTCATGGACGAGGCGGTGGTGTGGACGGGTCGAGTCGATCCCACCCTCATTCCGAAGGTCCTCGCCAAGCGGGCGCTGCTGTTCCTCTCGACCGGGGCGCCGCCCGAGCGCTTCCTCCCGGCCGCCGAGGCGGCGATCGCTGCGAGCCCGTGGGAGAGGCTGCTCTCGATCGCCCTGGCGTACGCCTATCTGTACGACTACCGCGCGGCGGACGCGCGCGACCTGTTCCAGCGCGTGCTCCGCGAGGACCCGACCGACACCGTCGCGCAGGGCGGCATGATCATGGCGCGCGGTTTCCTCGAACCGATCGAGCGCGGCGACGCGACGATGGACCAGCTCCGCGAGGCGGGCATGGGAGAGATGGCCTGGCGGATCATGCACGAGCAGATCTTCGATCTCGACATCGAGCACGCGCTGGCCGCGCTGAGCCGCGTGCTGCCGCGCGCGCTCGTACGGGCACTGCGCGGACCCCTGCGCAGGAAGAAGCTCGAGGCCACGGAGGGAAACCGCTCCCTCCTCGGCTGGCATGACGGTCAAGACCCCGGCACCGGCGACGCCTGGGGGCTCGGAGAACCGGTTCGGCTGCTCTCGGGCGCCGAGGTCGACGCGATGGCGGCCGCCGCTCAGGACCCAGGCGCCTGGCCGACGTGGTCCGAGGACGACGCCTTCGTCCCGATCGCGACCGACGACGCGGGCTCGTACTTCTTCGAGGGGTACGCCTCGCGCCTGTACCGCCGGACGGTCGGCGGCCCGGATGTCGAGGTCGCCCCCAGCCTCGCCGACTGGGTCTGGGATCGCGTCGTCGACTTCGGCGGCGAGGAGCCGCGACCAGGAAGGGCTCCGAGAGGATGAACACGACGACGAACGACGAACGATCGGCCATCGAGCACGACCGTGACCTCGCGTGGGAGCTCTGGGATGCGCAGCCGACCCATCCGCGCATCCCCGAGCTCGCGCACAGCGTGCTCGCCCGCGAGCCCTCGTTCACCGGCATGATCGTGCTCATCGCTCTGCACCGCGAGGCGTGCGGCGAGATCGACGAGGCGAGACGCCTGCTTCGAGACCTCATCGGGCGGCGGGACCGCCAGTATCTGAACGCGGTGAAGAAGCTCCGCGACCTCGAGATGTCCGACGGCGACTTCGCCGAGGCTCTCCGGCTCTGCGAGATCGTGCTGCGCGAGCAGCCGGATGCCGATTGGATCGAGCACATGGAGCTCGGCAGCGCCCTGGCGTACACCGGCCGCGCCGAGGAAGGCTGGCGCCGCATCGACGAGGCGGTGGGGATCGCCGCCGCGCAGGGCGCGCAGGAGCATGCCATCGCGCTGGGACAGCGCGCCACACGACTCTTCGCCACGGCGGCTGACCCCGAGCGCCTCCTGCCCGCCGCGGAGGAGGCGTACGCCGCAGATCCGACGGAGTACCTGCTCGCGGTGACGCTCGGCTACGCATACCTGAACAGCTATCGGCCAGACGAGGCGCTCGATCTGTTCCAGCGAGCGCTGCGCGAGGACCCGACCTTCGAACTCGCGCAGAACGGCGTCAAGGTCACGAGAGGCTTCCTCGAGCCGATCCGCACCGGCGCCGCGACGATGGACACGATGCGCGAGATGCAGATGGGGGAATACGTCTGGCGACGCTTCGTGGCGAAGGCCTTCGGCGCCGATCTCGCGGATGCGCTCGTCGCGCTCGACGAGGTGATGCCCGAGGCTCTGGCGGCGACTCTGCGCCCGCCGCTCGACCAGGCTGCCGCCGTCGCATCGGGCGGCCAGGACACGATCTTCGCCTGGCATGACGGCCAGGCGGCCGACACCGGCGAGCTCTGGGGCCCCGGGGAGCGCTTCCGGCTGATGACCGGCGCCGAGGTGGCCGAGATGAATGACGGGGTCGAGCAGGACCCCGCCGCCTGGGGCGACTGGGACGACAAGCCTGACTATTTCTGGGTGATCTTCACGGACGATGCCGGCGACTACCTCCTCGAGGGGCTCGGAGGAAAGCTGTATCGTCGTTCGCCCGGGGTGCCCGACGTCGAGGTCGCGCCGAGTCCGGCGGAATGGATCTGGGATCGCGTCGCCGCTTTCGGCGGTCGCGATCCCCGCCCGGGTCGCAGTCGACGCACAGCCGGCTGAGCGCTGCCGAGCACCCCGCTGACGGTCATTCCACGGGTCACTCCGAGTCGGTCATGCCCCGGCGCAGCAGGCGTCCGCGCGGGGTCTCGAAGTCGATGACTTCGCCGTGCAGGTACGTCGTGCGCACGACGCCGGCCAGCGCCTTGCCGTGGTACGGCGTGAGGTGGTTCTTGTGGTGAAGCTTCTCGACGTCGACCACGTACGCGTCGTCGGCCGCGAACACCGAGAAGTCGGCATCGTAGCCGGGCGCGATGCGCCCCTTTCCGGTGAGGCCGGCGAACTGCGCGGGGCGCTCGCTCATCCACGACACGACCGTCTCGAGAGACAGTCCGCGCTGACGCGCCTCGGTCCAGATCAGCGACAGACCGAGCTGCAGCGAGGCGACACCACCCCAGGCCACGGCGAAGTCGCCGTTCTCGAGGTCCTTGAGGTCGAGCGTCGACGGCGAGTGGTCCGAGACGATGAAGTCGATCGTGCCGTCTTCGAGTCCCTGCCACAACAGCTCGCGGTTGCCGGCCTCGCGGATCGGCGGGCAGCACTTGAACTGGGTGGCCCCGTGCGGGATCTCCTCGGCCGTGAGCGTCAGGTAGTGCGGGCACGTCTCGACCGTGATCTTCAGCCCGTCGTGCTTGGCGGTGCGGAGCATGGCCAGGGCGTCGGATGACGACAAGTGGAGGATGTGCGCACGGGCGCCCGTCCAGCGAGCACGCTCGATGACCTCGGCGATCGCCAGGTTCTCAGCTCCCCTCGGACGCGAGGCGAGGAACTTGCTGTAGTCGTCGCCTTCGGGCTGCGGAGCGCGGTCGATCGCCCGGGAGTCTTCGGCGTGCACGATCATGACCGAGTCGAAGTTCGAGAGCTCGCGCATGTCCTTCTCGAGCTCGTCCGCGTCGAGCGGCGGGAACTCGTCGACGCCCGAGTGCAGCAGGAAGCACTTGAAGCCGAAGACACCGGCGTCGTGCAGGGGTCTCAGGTCGGCCGTGTTTCCCGGCACCGCCCCGCCCCAGAAGCCGACGTCGACATGCGTCTGCCCCTTCGCGGCCTCGCGCTTGATGTTCAGGGCCTCGACGCTGACTGTGGGCGGGATGCTGTTCAGCGGCATGTCGACGATCGTCGTGACGCCGCCGGCCGCGGCGGCGCGGGTGGCGGAGGCGAAGCCCTCCCACTCGGTGCGACCGGGCTCGTTGACGTGCACGTGCGTGTCGACGAGGCCGGGGATCAAGGTCTCATCGGCGGCGAGTTCGATGACCTCTCCGCCGTTCAGGTTGTTGCCGAGCGGCTGCATCGCGACGATGACGCCACCGCGGACGCCGACCTCGCGAGGCCGGATGCCGGCAGAGGTGAGCACGCGCTCCCCGCGGATCACGAGGTCGTAGTGCTCCCCCGTCGGGTCGAGCGAGGCCTGTCCGGCATCCTGCTGTTCGAACTCCTGCGACATGTCGCCGTTCCCTTCCGCCGGCGCAGCCGGCTGTGTGTCCTGAATAGATTCTGCGCGTGTTCAGCGCGTGCGGGTTCCGAAGCCGGTGATCCGCTTCGGGCGAGGCGGTGCGTAGGTGCGCACCTTCGAGGTGGTCAGCCCCAGCCGCACGAGTCCCTCGGCGACCGCGACCGCGGCCTGCACCCCGTCGACGACGGGAACGCCGCACAGCTCGACGACGCGCTGTTTCAGCTCGGCCATGCCTCCGCAGCCGAGGACGATGACCTCGGCGCGATCGATCTCGACCGCGCGCTGAGCCTCGGCCGCGATCGCCTGGATCGCCCGTTCGGGATCGGACTCGAGCTCCAGCACACCGAGACCTGAGGAGCGCACGGATGCGCACCGATCGTGGAGGCCGGCGAGGATCAGCCGGTCCTCGATCAGGGGCACTGCGCGATCGAGGGTCGTGACGACGGAGTAGGAGCGTCCGAGGTATATCGCGGTGGATGCCGCGGCATCCGTGATGTCCACGACGGGCACCGTGAGCAGCTCCTGCAGGCCCTCGCGCCCGTGCTCCCCGTACCCGGCCTGGATGACCGCGTCGTATTGGCCCTCGTACTTGACCACCTTGTCCATCACGGCGATCGCCGCGAGATAGCTCTCGAAGTTGCCCTCGCAGGACTCGGCGCCGAAGTCGGGGGTGAGCCCGATGATCTCGGTGCCGGGCGCGGCCACAGCTCGAGCGGCCTCGGCGATGCCATCGGTCATCGTCTGGGTGGTGTTCACGTTCGCGACGAGGATGCGCATGATCGATGCCTTCCGGGTCAGTGGGTCGGAGTGACGGCGATGTCGCCGGCGGGGACGTCGTGGAACGGGCCGCGACGGTCGGCGATCACGCCGTAGACGACGGCCGCCAGACCCGCCGCGAAGAACCACGAGAACTCGCGAACGGACTCGAAGACCGGCATGAAGGTGAGCAGAAGCGAGATGCCGCCGGCCACGATCAGCGCGATGACCGCCCGCGGGTTGAAGCCGCGAGAGTACGCGTACTCGGCGACGGGCGAAGTCGAGTACAGCTCGGGCACGTTGATGCGCTGCTTCTTGATCAGCCAGTAGTCGACCATGATGATGCCGAAGAGCGGACCGAGCAGGGCGCCGAGACCGCCGAGGAAGACGTTGATCACGACCGGGGAGTTGTAGAGATTCCAGGGTGTGATGACGAGTCCGATCACGGCTGACAGGAGCGCCGCCTTGCGGAAGTTCAGGTGCCTGGGCAGCAGGTTCGTGAACGCGTAGGTCGGGGCGACGAAGTTCGCCATGAGGTTCACCGCCACCGTGAGGGCGATGAGCGCGAGCGAGGCCAGCACGAGCAGGAGCGTGTTCGGGATCGCGGCGACGACGTCGGCCGGAGAGGTGATGACCGTGCCGTCGATCTCGAAGGTGCCGCCGGCGAGGATCACGACGATCAGTCCGAAGAAGAGCATGTTGATCGGGATGCCCCAGAAATTGCCCTTGACGATCGCCTTGCGCGACTTCGCGCCGCGGGTGAAGTCGCAGAAGTTGAGCACGAAGGTGCCGTAGATCGAGACCCAGAGAGAGGCGGCGCCGAGCATCTTGAGCCATAGCTCGCCGCCCTCGGCGGTCCCGTGCGGCGCCCAGTTGATCTGGAAGCCGCTCTGCACGAGCACCCACACCGCGAGGATGACGAAGGTGCCGAGGATGATCGGTCCGGCGAAGGCCTCGTACTTGCGGATCATCTCCATGCCGTAGCTGACGATGATGACCTGCACGATCCAGAGCGCGACGAAGGTGATCCAGCCGAGGGCCGAGAGGCCGAGGAACGCCCCCTCCTGAAGCGATGCGGCGCCCGGAGCGACCGCGAGGATCACGACCTGGAGCACTTGCGAGGCGAGGAAGGTCTGCACTCCGAACCACGCGATGGCCACGATGCCGCGCAGCAAGCCCGGGATCTGAGCGCCGTGCACGCCGAACGCGATGCGGCTCATGACCGGGAACGGGACGCCCGTCTTCTCTCCCATGAATCCCGAGAAGGTGAGCAGCAGGAACAGGAACAGCGCGCCGAATGCCAGCGCCCCCAGGATCGCCCCGCCGCTGAGACCGAGCGCGAAGAGGCCGATCGCGAACGCGTAGTTGCCGAGGCTGTGCACGTCGTTGGCCCAGAGGCTGAAGATGCTGTAGGCGCTCCAGTGCCGGCCCTCACGGGTGGTCGGAGCCAGGTCGCTGTTGTACAGTCGCGGGCTGATGCCGGCCTGCACGGCGACCGTGATCGAGGGAGCCTCATCGAGGCCTTCGGATGCGCGGCTGGGTATGTGGACGAACCCTTCGGTGGACATGAGCGCCCTTCTTGACTGCGTTGTCAGATGAGTTGTGGAGAGGGAGGATGTTTGTTCCGTATCATGGAATCAAACTTTCAACTAAGGAAATCTCACCACACACGAAGCGCGTTGTCAATGATTTGGCATACCAAAACATTGGACGGCATACCAAATCAGGCGAATTCTGTCGCGATCCGCGCGCCGACCTCGACGAGCAGCGATCTAGCGTTCGCCATGCTCGTGGCCGCATCGGGTTCGAGCTCGCTGAGCGGATAGACGCGACGGAATCCGGCGCCCGCCGCCTGCCCCTCGGACAGCGTCGACCGCCCGCAGACGGCCACGACAGGCACACCGGCAGCCCGCGCAGCGGCGGCCACGCCGAGAGGCGTCTTGCCCCCGAGGCTCTGATCGTCGAGGCTGCCCTCGCCGGTGATGACGAGGTCGACACCCGCCAGACGATCGGCGAGGCCGGTGAGCCTCTGCACCACGTCGATGCCCGGTTCTCTTCGCGCACCGAGCACCGCGAGGGCCGCATAGCCCACGCCTCCCGCAGCACCCGCTCCGGCCGCGCCGGCCGCCGGTCGCACTCCCGGCTGCTGCTCGAGCAGTTCCGAGAACCGGCGCAGGCCTGTCTCGAGGACGGCGACATCATCGGCGCTCGCCCCCTTCTGCGGCGCGAACACCGAAGCCGCCCCCCGGTCTCCCAGAAGAGGATTGTCGACGTCGCTCGCCAGCACGATCGTCGCGCCGGCGAGGCGCGGATCGAGACCCGACGCATCGACCTCGACGAGCTCGGCCAGCGCCGCACCGCCCGGCCGCACAGGGCGGTCGTGCGCACGCAGCGAGACGCCGAGCGCCTGCAGCATCCCCGCTCCCCCGTCGGTGTTCGCGCTGCCCCCGACTCCGAGCACGATCGTCGTGCACCCACGGTCGAGCGCCGCGACGATGAGGTCGCCGGTGCCGTGGCTGGTCGCCGTGAGCGGGGCCTTCTCGCCCCGGGGCAGCACGTCCAGCCCGCTCGCCGCCGCCATCTCGATGATCGCCTCGTCACCGCGCACGGCGAACCGCGCATCCAGTGGCGCGCCGGTCGGGCCCGTGACCCGCACGCTGACCGCCTCGAACCCGCTCGCGATCGCGGCCTCGACGGTGCCCTCGCCGCCATCGGCGACGGGCACCGTCTCGATCTCGGCATCCGGCGTCACCGAACGGATGCCGTCACCGAGTGCGGCCGCGACCTCGGTTCCTGTTGCGGAGCCCTTGAACTTGTCGGAGGCGATCAGGACGCGCATGTCGTGCTCAGTCCAGCAGTGCGTACACGGCCTCGGGCGCGTCGGCCGCCGTCGTCGCGAGGTCCTCGAACTCGTTCATGGTGTCGAGATCGGCGCCCATCGCGATGTTGGTCACCCGCTCGAGGATCACCTCGACGACCACCGGCACCTGGAACTCCTCACGCAGACGCTCAGCTTCGGCGAAGCCCGCGGCGAGGTCCTCCGGACGCTCCACGCGGATCGCCTTGCACCCGAGGCCTTCGGCGACCTTGACGTGGTCGACGCCGTAGCCCTGCGCGACGCTGTTCTCGTCGTAGGGGGTGTTGATGTTGTCGAAGGCGAGGGAGACCTCGTAGTCCATCTCGAACGGACGCTGCGACTGGCGGATCAGGCCGAGGTAGCTGTTGTTCACCACGACGTGAATGTAGGGCAGCTTGTGCTGCGCCCCCACCGCGAGCTCCTCGATCATGAACTGGAAGTCGTAGTCGCCGCTCAGGGCGACGACGGTCTGCTCCGGCTTGCCCCGCACGACGCCGAGGGCGGCGGGCAGGGTCCAGCCGAGGGGTCCGGCCTGGCCTGCATTGATCCACTGACGGGGTCCGTACACGTGCAGCAGCTGGGCGCCGGCGATCTGCGACAGGCCGATCGTCGTCACGTAGGTGGTGTCATGGCCGAAGGCCGACAGCATCTCCTGATAGACGCGGTGCGGCTTCATGGGCACGTCGTCGAAGTTCGTCTTGCGCTGCAGACGCGCCTTGCGGTCGCGGCACTCCTGCGCCCAGCCGTTGTAGTCGGGCAGCTCGGCGACGCGGTCGCGCGCGGCCTCGAGCAGCGCGTCGATGAACGCGCCGGCGTCGGAGACCACACCGTAATCGGGCGCGAACACACGGCCGATCTGCGTGGGCTCGATGTCGACGTGCACGAAGGTGCGGCCCTTGCGGTACGTGTCGAGACCGCCGGTGTGGCGGTTCGCCCACCGGTTGCCGATGCCGAGCACGAAGTCGCTCTCGAGGAAGCTCGCGTTGCCGTAGCGCTGCGAGGTCTGGATGCCGACGAGGCCTCCGGCCAGCGGGTGGTCGTCGCCGATCGCCCCCCAGCCCATCAGGGTCGGGAACACCGGCGCGCCCAGGGTCTCGGCGAGCTCGACGAGCTTCGCCGAGGCACCGGAGTTCACGATGCCGCCGCCGGCGATGATCGCGGGATGCTTCGAGCCGATGAGCATGTCGAGCACCTTCTCGGCCTGTGCACGCGTCGCCGTCGGCTTCGCGACAGGCAGGGGCTCGTAGGTGTCGATGTCGAACTCGATCTCGGTCATCTGCACGTCGAAGGGCAGATCGAGCAGCGCCGGACCGGGGCGCCCCGAGCGCATGATCTGGAACGCCGTCTGGAAGGCGCCAGGGATCTGCCCCGCCTCGAGCACGGTCTTGGCGAACTTCGTGACCGGCTTCGCGATCGAGGCGATGTCGACGGCCTGGAAGTCCTCCTTGTCGAGCTTGGCCACCGGCGCCTGGCCGGTGATGCACAGCATCGGGATGCTGTCGGCGATCGCGGCGTAGAGGCCGGTGATCATGTCGGTGCCCGCGGGGCCCGAGGTGCCGATGCAGATGCCGATGCGGCCGTCGCCGGTGCGGCTGTAGCCGTCGGCCATGTGGCTGGCGCCCTCGACGTGACGGGCCAGGGTGTGCCGGATGCCGCCGCCCTGGCGCATCGCGGAGTACAGGGGGTTGATGGCAGCGCCTGGCAGGCCGAACGCCTCGGTGGCGCCCTCCTTCACCAGGATCTGGACGATGGCGTCCACTGCACGCATGCGAGTCATGAGAAGTCCTTAGGAATCAAGTCGGATCGGGATGCGCTGAGCTCAGCGACCGGAGAGTTCGGCGGTGAGCTTGAAGAGGCCCGAGTGGTCGAGGCCGCCGTCGCCACGGGCGACGAGGGCGTTCACGAGCTGCGCGACGGCTGCACCGAGGGGGACGGTGACCCCCACGGAACGTGCGGCCGAGGTGACGATGCCCAGATCCTTGTTGTGGAGGGCGAGGCGGAATCCGGGGGCGAAGTCGCGGTTCAGCATCTTCTGCCCCTTCTGGTCGAGGACCTTGGAGCCGGCGAGGCCGCCCCCGAGGACCTTGAGTGCGGCATCCATGTCGACGCCGAACGCCTCCAGGAAGACGACGGCCTCGGCGAGCGCCTGGATGTTCACCGCGACGATGAGCTGGTTGGCCGCCTTGACGGTCTGACCGGCACCGGCGGGGCCGACGTGGACGATGGTCTTGCCGATCGCCTGCAACACGGGCTCAGCGGCCGCGAAGTGCTCGGGAGATCCGCCGACCATGATCGAGAGGACGCCGTCGATCGCGCCCTGCTCGCCGCCCGAGACGGGGGCATCGACCGCACCGAATCCTGCGGCGACGGCCTCTTCGGCGAGCGTCTTGGCGACATCGGGACGGATCGAGGAGTTGTCGATCCAGAGCGCGCCGGACTTCGCGTTCGCGAACACTCCGTCCTCGCCGCGCACGACGCCCTCGACGTCGGGGGAATCCGGAACCATCGTGATGACGACATCCGCGTCCTTGACGGCATCCGCGATGCTGGTGGCGCCCGTGCCGCCGGCCTCGACGAGCTTGTCGATCGGCTCCTGACTGCGGTTGAAACCGGTCACGTCGTAGCCGGCCTTGACGAGGTTCTCGGCCATGGGCAGGCCCATGATGCCGAGGCCGATGATGGCGATGCTGGTCATGTCTTCGCTCCTTCGCGGATCTTCTGTCGGTGGTTCAGGCGTTCGTACTCGTGGTCGAGCTCAGCCAGGCGAAGGGGTCGGCCTGGGTCGCCTTGTATTCGAGCCCGATGGGGCCGGTGTAGCCGCCGGCCCGTGCGTCGGCGATCCACTGCTCCAGAGGCAGGTCGCCCGTGCCCGGCTCGCCGCGCCCCGGGGCGTCGGCGATCTGGACGTGACCGAACTCGGCGGCGTGGCCGGCGATGACCGCGGGGACGTCGTCGCCGTTCACGGCAAGGTGGTAGAAATCGGCGAGCAGCTTGACGTTGTCGACGCCGTGCTCGTCCTCGACGCGCTGGATGATCGCGAGCGCGTCGGCCGCGGTCTTCAGCGGGTAGGCATCCATGCCGGAGACGGGTTCGAGTAGGACGACGCCGCCGATCTTCGCGACGGCCGCGCCGGCGAACGCGAGGTTCTGCACGGCCAGGTCGTCCTGCGCCTGCGGATCCGTGCCTTCGATGCGATTGCCGTAGAGCGCGTTGAACGCCTTGGTGCCGAGGCGCTCGCCGATGCGGACGACGACATCGACGTTGGCGCGGAACTCGTCGTCGCGGCCGACCCACGAGACGAGGCCGCGGTCGCCGCCGGGCATGTCGCCGGCGAAGAAGTTGAGACCGGTGAGACGGACTCCCGCTTCCTCGATGGCCGTGGCGAACTCGTCGACCTCGTCCTGCGCGGGGACCGCGGAGGAGAACGGCCACCAGAACTCGACGGCATCGAAGCCGGCTGCCTTGACCGCCGCGGGCCGCTCGGTGATCGGCAGCTCGGTCAGCAGGATCGAAGCGTTGACGGTGTAGCTCATGACATCATCCTTGATTATCGGATTGTGGAAGAAAAGTTCCTTGTGATGAAAAGACTACGCCCGCGGCGCGGGCGCTGTCAACCGGCACGGCGGCGCGGTGGTGATCCTCGGTTCTTTCATATCGTGGATATGAACTTCTCTATTGCGGAATAGTCCGCTCCGGCGTTACTGTTCTCGAACGCCCTCATTCGGAGAGGCGTCCAGACTCAACTCGATGACGAGCAAGAGAGGTCTCCTCCATGTCTTCCACTGAATCGCCCGATCCTGTCCGATCGCCCACCGGGCACAAGGATCTGATCCCCCGCACCGGACTGATCGTCCCGAAAGCGAAGAAGGTCGGCCGCGTCCGCTGGGCCATCGGCTTCCTGCTGTTCTTCGCGGTGCTGATCAATTACATCGACCGCAGCTCGATGTCCATCGCGGAGCACGACATGAGGATGGAGTTCGGGCTCACAGAGGGTCAGATCGGCATCATCCTCGGCAGCTTCGGCTGGTCGTACGCGCTCATGCAGATCCCCATGGGAATGCTCCTGGACAAGATCGGCATCAAGTGGGTCATGCGGGCCGCGACAGTCCTGTGGGCCGTCTCGTGCTTCCTCACCGCCATGATCAGCGGCATGGGCCTGCTTCTCATCGCCCGGCTGATCCTCGGCCTCGCCGAGGCGCCGATCTTCCCCGGCGCCATGAAGACCACGAGCTACTGGTTCCCGCGCAGCGAGCGCGGAATGGCCACCGTGATCTTCGACAGCGGCCAGCGCCTCTCCAACGTGATCGGCTTCCCCCTCGTCGGCGCCGCCGTCGCCCTGTTCGGATGGCGCGGCGCGTTCATCACCATCGGCGTGCTCAGCCTGATCTACTTCATCGTCTTCTTCGTCTTCTACCGCGACCCGAAGGAGATGAACCGCAAGGGCCGGCTGAGCGACGCCGAACTGAGCCACATCCTCGACGGCGGCGCGCAGCACGAAGACGCTCCGACGCCGAACCCGCTCGCCAACCTCGGATACATCCTGCGCCAGCGCAAGGTCTGGGGCATGTCGCTCGGACTCGGCTGCGCCGGATACGTGCAGTGGATGCTGCTCACCTGGCTGCCGGGGTTCCTGCAGTCCCAGATGCACATGGACGTCGCGAAGTCGGGTCTGTTCACCGCCGTCCCCTGGTTGTTCGCCGTCGTCGTGCAGTACCTGCTGCCCGGCTATCTGCTGGATCGACTGGTTCGCAACGGGAAGTCCAGCACAGCAGTTCGACGAGTGTTCATCATCGGCGGCATGGTGCTCGCCACCACGATCGTCGGAACGGCGTTCACCACCGACCTCGTCTGGTCGCTCATCTGGATCACGCTGGGGATCACGGGCATCACCATCACCTTCAGCGTGACGAACTCGCTGCCCGCCCTGATCGCCCCGGAGGGATCTGTGGGCGCGACGGGTGCTGTCATGAACACGGTGAACAACCTCATCGGCACGACCGCCCCGATCGTCACCGGGTTCATCGTGCAGTTCACCGGCAGCTTCGCCTGGGCATTCATCGTCGCCGGCGTCATGCTGGTCATCGGCATCATCTTCTACACGGTGGTGCTCGGCCGGATCGAGCAGATCCCGACCGTCGAGGAGCGTGCCGCCGCCGAGGTCGCGACGAGCGCCTGACCCGTCGGATCCGTCGAAGGGGGTGTGCCGGTACCGGCACACCCCCTTCGCGCGTCCCTCTGCGCTGACGGTTCGGTCACGTCTGTGGCGGGCCGCCCGGCTCCGCACCCTGCCGATGCGTGACCGAACCCCAGGGCTGTCACGCTCGCGGTGAGCCGAATCCCATCACACCCTGCCGAGGCGTGACCGAGGTGCGCCCACCGCTGACCATGCGCCGACGGATGCGGGCGGGCCGAAATGCGCCGGACAAGCGAATCGCACCTCCCCAGGACGGAGAGGTGCGATTCGTTCGTCAGGACGGCGCTCAGGTGAGCTTGATCTGGCGGTTCATGTCCTTGTAGAGCAGGTAGCGGAAGTCCTCGGGGCCGCCGGCGTAGCAAGCCTGGGGGCAGAAGGCGCGCAGCAGCATGTAGTCGCCGGCCTCGCACTCGACCCAGTCGTCGTTGAGGCGGTAGACGGCCTTGCCCTGCAGCACGAACAGTCCGTGCTCCATGACGTGCGTCTCGGCGAACGGGATCGATCCGCCCGGCTTGAAGGTGACGATGTTCACCTGCATGTCGTGCGCCATGTCGCTCGCGTCGGAGAAGCGCGTGGTCGACCACACGTCGTCGGTGTCGGGCATCGAGACCGGCTCGATGTCCTTGTCGCTCGTGACGAAGGATGCCGGAGCGTCCACGCCCTCGAGCCACTCGTACGCCTTGCGGATCCAGTGGAAGCTCGTGATCTCCTCGCCATCGTTCGCGAGCGACCATGACGCACCAGGCGCGATGAAGGCGTAGCCGCCCTCCTCCAGCACGTGCGTCTCGCCCTCGAGCGTGAGCGTGAGGCGCCCGGTCGTGACGAACACGACGCCCTCGACACCCGTCTCGACCTCGGGCTTCGCCGCTCCACCGCCGGGCGCGATCTCGACGATCAGCTGCGAGAACGTGGTCGCCGAGCTCGGGGTCGGTCGCGCGATGATCCACGCGCGGGTGTTCGTGAAGCCGGGAAGGCTGCTGGTGACGATGTCGCGCAGCACACCCTTCGGGATGAACGTGTAGGCGAGCTTGACGACCGCGCGGTCGGTGAGCAGGTCGGTCTGCGGCGGCAGGCCGCCGGCCGGGGTGTAGTAGGACATCATGCCTCCTTGGCGATGAGTTTCGGGTGGGCGAGACGCACGAGCTCTGTCGGCTCGGATCCCGTGGCTGAACGCACCTCGTCGATCGTGACGGCTCCGCACTCCAGTCCGCGCACGACGAAGCGGGCGAGGGCTCTGGCTGTGGCGGGCTCGTCCATGATGGTCGCGTCACTGCCGTGCAGGTAGTTGTCGAGGCGCTTCGCCGCGGCGGCGAAGCCTTCGCGGTAGAAGGCGTAGGTCGCGAGGAACCGGGTGGGCAGCTGCGGTGCTGCGAGGTCCCAGCCCTGGTAGTAGCCGCGCTCGAGCGAGCGCCGCACGAGTCGGGCGTGCAGCTGCCACGCGGCCAGCGCGTTCTCGCCCACCGGGATCACGTTGGTCGACCCGTCCGAGAGCCGCACGCCGGTCTCGGCGACGGCGACCTGCATGACCTGCTTGGCGTAGTCGGCGGCCGGATGCTCCATCGACTGGTACGCCGCGGCGATCTGCAGCGAGGCGCTGTAGTCGTAGGTGCCGTAGTGCAGCGCCGACACCCGCCCGTTCGCCCGGTGCAGGAGCGCTGCGACCGGCACCGATCCGTCGGCGGCGACGATCAGCTGCGGGGTCTCCATCTGCACCTCGAAGCGCAGGCGCCCGGCATCCAATCCGAGGCGCTCCTCGAAGACCTCGCACAGCGAGACCATCGCTTCGACCTGCGCGGCCGTTGTCACCTTCGGCAGGGTCAGCACGAGCCCGTCGGGGAGAGGCCCGAGCGAGGCGAGCGTCGACAGGAACAGATCGAGGGTGCGGATGCCGCGGCGCCGGGTCGGCGCCTCGAAGCACTTGAAGCGGATGCCGATGAAGGGCGGGGCGACGCCTGCCGACACGGCTGCGGCGACGCGCTGCGCGGCGAGCACGGCATCCGCGTCCTCCTCGTCATCCGGCCGGGCGCCGTAGCCGTCCTCGAAATCGAGGCGGAGGTCTTCGATCGGCTCGGCGAGGAGCTTGGCGTCGACCAGGGGCGCGAGTTCGCCCGCGAGATGCCCGAGCCCGATCGCTTCGGCCAGTGCCGCCGTGCCGCCGAACGCGGCCACGGCCTCGGCCGCCTGCGCGCCGAAGCGCGACGGGAGTTCGGGGTCGTACCGATCGGCGGGCACGTACAGCGTGTGCACGGGCTGTCGGGTGCCGTCGTCGCCGGGGTACTCGGTGGCGAGAAGGGCGTCGGTGCCGGCGAGCCGGGAGTCGATGCCGGCGAGGTCGTCCTCGGTGAGAGCTGTCATGGCTGCGGTCACTCTTTCGTCGCGCCGGCTTCGACGACGCGGACGATGGCTTCCGCGACCGCGCCGGCCACCAGCGGGTCGAAGACGCTGGGGATGATGAAGCTCGCGTTGAGCTCGTCCTCCCCCACTCGCGCGGCGATCGCGTCGGCGGCTGCGACCAGCATAGGCGGCGTGATGTCCGACACGCCCGCGTCGAGAAGGCCGCGGAAGAAGCCGGGGAACGCGAGCACGTTGTTGATCTGGTTGGGGAAATCGCTGCGCCCGGTGGCTACGACGGCCGCGTGCCTGGATGCGACGATCGGGTCGATCTCGGGCGTCGGGTTCGCCATCGCGAACACGATCGCGTCGTCGGCCATAGCCGCGATGTCGGCCTCGTCGAGCACATTCGGAGCGCTGACGCCGATGAAGACGTCGGCGCCGACCACGGCCTCTTTGAGCGAGCCCTGGAATCCACGCGGGTTGGTGGTCGCGGCGATCTCGACGCGGTGCGCGTCGGCGTACTCGCCACCAGCGTGGATCGCGCCGTCTCGACCGGCGGCGACGATGTCGTGCGCGCCCTCGGCGAGCAGCAGCTGGATGATGGCGTTGCCGGCGGCGCCCACGCCTGAGACGACGATGCGCACGTCGCCGATCGACTTGCCGACGACCTTGAGCGCGTTGCGCAGCGCCGCGAGGGTGACGATCGCGGTGCCGTGCTGGTCGTCGTGGAACACCGGGATGTCGAGCTCTTCACGCAGCCGGGCCTCGATCTCGAAGCAGCGCGGAGCCGCGATGTCCTCGAGGTTCACGCCGCCGTACACGGGGGCGATCGCCTTGACGATCTTGATGATCTCCTCGGTGTCCTTGGTGTCGAGGCAGACCGGCCAGGCGTCGACGTTCGCGAACTGCTTGAACAGCGCGGCTTTGCCTTCCATCACGGGGAGCGCGGCCTCGGGGCCGATGTCGCCGAGGCCGAGGACGGCGGTGCCGTCGGTGACGACCGCGATCGTGTTGCGCTTGACCGTGAGCTGTCGAGCCTTGCTCTTGTCCTCGGCGATCGCCATGCAGACGCGGGCGACGCCCGGCGTGTACGCGCGGGACAGGTCGTCGCGGTTGCGCAGCGGGACACGGGGGTTGACCTCGAGTTTGCCGCCCAGGTGCATGAGGAACGTGCGGTCGCTCACGAGACGCACCGTGACGCCCTCGAGCGCGTCGACCGCCTCGCGCACCTGATCGGCGTGCTCCTCACCCGTGGTGTTGCAGGTCAGGTCGACGACGATCGTCGTGGGGTGCGATTCGACGACGTCGAGTGCCGTGATCGCGGCGCCCGCTCCGGCAGCGGCGGCGGCGAGCTCGCTCGTGACGCTGAACTTCGAAGGGGCGTCGATGCGCAGGGTGATCGAGTTGCCGGGTCCCGGATTGGCCATGTTTCCTCCTCGTCGAGGTGAGCCGGCCGAGATCGGCGGCACACACGATGCACTTCTCTGAAATCTCCACGATTTTCGTATCGTGGACTCTATTATCTACTTTATGGAAAGTTGATGCAAGCCTGGATACGATGAGGGGCGAGATTTTCGATACGCGGCTTTCGCATGGTGAAATGATGGCGAGCAGGAGGTTCTTAATGGCTGAGAGCAAGACCCCGAAGAGCGCCGGATCTGGTGTGCAGTCGGTCGAGCGCGTGTTCGAGCTCCTGGAGCTGGTGACGGATGCCGGCGGCGACGTCACGCTGAGCGAACTCGCGGCATCCACCGATCTGCCCCTTCCGACGATCCACCGCCTGCTGCGCACACTCGTGACGCTCGGCTACGCCCGGCAGCTGCCGAACAGGCGCTATGCGCTGGGCCCGCGGCTGATCCGCATCGGCGAAGGCGCACAACGCCAGTTCGGAGCGCTGGCGCGGCCGCAGTTGAAGGGCCTCGTCGATGCGCTCGGCGAGAGCGCCAACATGGCCGTGCTCGACGGCGACATGGTCGTCTACGTCGCGCAGGTGCCGTCGCTGCACTCCATGCGCATGTTCACCGAGGTCGGCCGCCGCGCCCACCTGCACGACACGGGCGTCGGAAAGGCGATCCTCGCGCAGCTGCCCGACGAGACCGTGCGCGGCATCGTCTCGCGCGCCGGCATGCCCACTCCGACCGAGCACAGCATCGGCACGGTCGACGCCCTGCTCGCGGAGCTCGACGTGATCCGCGAACGCGGCTACGCGATCGACGATCAGGAGCAGGAGATCGGCGTGCGCTGCTTCTCGATGGCCGTGCCTGACGCTCCGACCCCGACTGCGGTGTCGGTCTCGGGTCCGATCTCCCGCGTCGACGAGGCTTTCGGCGCACGCGCCGTGCCGTTGCTGCGCCGCGCCGCCGAGGCGATCGTCGGAGACCTCGCCACCTGAGGTCCGCCGCGCGCCCCTGCCGTTCGGGAGGAGCTCGCACGTTCGGGAGGAGGAATCATCCGGATTCCTCCTCCCGAACGTCTTCTCCCCTCCCGACCATTTCTCAGGCGGTCACGCTTCAGCGCACCTGCACGCCCTCGAACCCGCCTGAAACGCGACCGACACGCGGGTTCAGTCACGCTTCGGCCGGCTGGCGCATTCACCAACCCGCCTGAAGTGTGACCGAACCCGCGCTCCTGAGCGTGAGTGCCTACTCCGCGTCGGAGCCGCTCGTGCCGGCGTTCACGTCGAGCAGGCGGTACTTCTCGAAGGCCTGAGCGGGGAGCGCGGCATCCACCTCTCCGCGCTTCGCGAGCAGCTGCAGAGTGCGCACCACGACCGACGGGCCGTCGATCTTGAAGAACCGTCGGGCGGCGGCGCGGGTGTCCGAGAAGCCGAAGCCGTCGGCGCCGAGGGTCGCCCAGTCGTTGGGAACGAACTGGCGCACCTGATCGGGCAGGTCCTTGGCGTAGTCGCTGACGGCGACGATCGGCCCTTCAGCCCCCGCGAGCTGGGAGACCAGGAACGGCGTGCGAGAGCCGCGTCCGAGGAACTCGTCCTCCTCGGCGGCGACGGCGTCGCGGCGCAGTTCGGTCCATGAGGTGACCGAGAACACGTCGGCGGCGATGCCCCAGTCGTCGCGCAGCAGCTGCTGCGCCTCGAGCGCCCAGGTCACGCCGATCCCCGAGGCGAGCAGGTGGGTGCGCGGGTTATCGACGGGCGAGATGCGGTGGATGCCGCCCAGGATGCCGTCGACGTCGACCCCTTCGGGTTCGGCAGGCTGCACGATCGGCTCGTTGTAGACCATGAGGTTGTAGATCACGTTCCGGTCCTGGGACGAGGGGCCGTACATGCGCTCGATGCCTGCACGCATGATGTGCCCGATCTCGTAGCCGAACGCGGGATCGTAGGTGACGACCGCCGGGTTCGTCGCCGCGAGGATCGGCGAGTGCCCGTCGGCGTGCTGCAGCCCCTCGCCGGTCAGTGTGGTGCGCCCGGCAGTGGCGGAGATCAGGAATCCGCGCGCCATCTGGTCGGCTGCAGCCCACAGGGAGTCGCCCGTGCGTTGGAAGCCGAACATCGAGTAGAACACGTACACGGGGATCAGCGGTACACCGTGCGTGGCGTAGGCGGTGCCCGCGGCGGTGAACGCCGCGATGGAGCCCGCCTCGTTGATGCCGACGTGCAGGATCTGCCCCGACGTGGACTCCTTGTACGAAAGGACGATCTCGCGGTCGACCGCCAGGTAGTTCTGGCCGTTCGGGTTGTAGATCTTCGCGGTCGGGAAGAACGCGTCCATGCCGAAGGTGCGCGCCTCGTCGGGGATGATCGGGACGATCCTCTTGCCGAACTCCGGGTCGCGCATGAGGTCCTTCAGCACGCGCACGAACGCCATGGTCGTGGCGGCCTGCTGCTTGCCGGAACCGCGGGCCGCGACCTCGTACGCCTTCTCGTCGGGCAGGGCGATCTCGCCCGAGGCGTGCGGGCGCCGCTCGGGCAGGTAGCCGCCGAGCGCGCGACGGCGCTCCTGCAGATACGCGATCTCTTCGGCATCCGCCCCCGGGTGATAGTACGGCGGCCGGTACGGGTCGGCCTCGAGCTGAGCGTCTGTGATCGGCACCCGCAGATGGTCGCGGAAGTCCTTGAGGTCCTGCAGGGTGAGCTTCTTCATCTGGTGGGTCGCGTTGCGCGCCTCGAAGCGCTGACCGAGCCCGTAGCCCTTGACCGTCTTGACGAGGATGACCGTGGGCCTGCCGTTGCGCTCCATGGACTTCGCGTAGGCGGCGTACACCTTGCGGTAGTCGTGGCCGCCTCGCTTGAGGCCCCAGATCTGGTCGTCGGTGAGGCCGTCCACCAGGGCCCGGGTGCGCGGATCGCGACCGAAGAAGTTCTCGCGGATGAATCCGCCCGACTCGGCCTTGTAGGTCTGGTAGTCGCCGTCGACGGTGGTGTTCATGATGTCGACGAGGGCGCCGTCGGCATCCGCGTCGAGCAGCGAGTCCCACTCGCGGCCCCAGATCACCTTGATGACGTTCCATCCGGCGCCGCGGAAGAAGCCTTCGAGCTCCTGGATGATCTTTCCGTTGCCGCGCACGGGGCCGTCGAGGCGCTGCAGATTGCAGTTGACGACGAACGTGAGGTTGTCGAGGCCGTCGTTCGCGGCGAGCTGCAGCAGACCGCGCGACTCCGGCTCGTCCATCTCGCCGTCGCCGAGGAACGCCCACACGTGCTGGTCGGAGGTGTCCTTCAGACCGCGGCCTTCCAGGTAGCGGTTCGACTGCGCCTGATAGATCGCGTTCATCGGTCCGATGCCCATCGACACGGTCGGAAACTCCCAGAACTCGGGCATGAGCCGCGGATGCGGGTATGACGAGAGCGCGTGCCCCTGGCGGGACTTCTCCTGGCGGAAGCCGTCGAGATCCTCTTCGCCCAGACGCCCCTCCATGAAGGCGCGAGCGTACATCCCGGGCGAGGCGTGCCCCTGAAAGTAGATCTGGTCGCCACCGCCGGGGTGGTCCTTGCCACGGAAGAAGTGGTTGAAGCCGACCTCGTACAGGGTCGCGGCGCCCGCGTAGGTGGAGATGTGCCCGCCGACGCCGATGCCGGGTCGCTGCGCGCGGTGCACCATGACGGCGGCGTTCCACCGCATCCAGGCGCGGTAGCGTCGCTCGAGCTCCTCGTCACCGGGGTATTCGGGCTCGTCGGCGGACGCGATCGAGTTGACGTAGTCCGTCGTGGCGATCGGCTCGGAGCGGATGCCGGCATGGCCTGCCAGCGTGCGGACGATGTGCTCGCCGCGGTCGGAGCCGCGTTCGGCGATGAGCGCATCGAGCGATTCGAGCCACTCAGCGGTCTCCTCGGGGTCGAGGTCGGCTGCGGTGGCGGAGGCGCGAGTGTCGGTCACTGTTCGGCCTTTCTTGTTAGATAGGGGGAGAGGTCAAGATCTGAGAGGACTCGAGGATGAGCGCACGCATCGCCGTCGTGACGGGAGCGGGCTCGGGCATCGGCAGGGCGGTGGCGCGCGCGCTGCTGGATGCCGGCTTCCGGGTCGCGCTGGCCGGACGCCGCGAGGACGCCCTGCGAGAGACGGCGGCCGAGCATCCGGACGCCCTCGTGGTTCCCGCCGACGTCACCGTCGAGGCCGAGGTCGAGGCGCTGTTCGCTGCGGTCGTCGCCGAATGGGGCCGCGTCGACGTGCTGTTCAACAACGCCGGGGCCTTCGGCCCCGCAGCATCCGCCGCCGAGATCTCGCTCGCCGACTGGCAGAGCACTCTCGACGTGAACTTGACCGGTGCGCTGCTGTGCGCAGGCGCCGCGATGCGCGCCATGATGGTGCAGAGCCCGCAGGGCGGACGGATCATCAACAACGGATCGATCTCGGCCCAGGTGCCCCGACCTCTGTCGGTCGTGTACACGGTCTCGAAGCACGCGATCACGGGACTCACGAAGTCGATCGACCTCGACGGACGGGCCTATGGCATCTCCGCCGGACAGATCGACATCGGCAACGCCCGGACGTCGATCATGACGGAGATCGGCGTCGGCGACGGGGCTCTGCAGGCCGACGGCTCTCGCAAGGTCGAGCCGACGTTCGATGTGGCGGATGCCGCGCGAGCCGTGCTGTTCATGGCGCAGCTCCCTGCGGAGTCGAATGTCACCAGCCTGACGGTCGCGGCATCGGGCATGCCGTTCGGCGGACGCGGCTGAGAGACCGGACGCGGCTGAGAGATGATGAGCGGTCCCGATCATGTGCGGACCTCCTCGTCCTGTCGCCGGGTCGGCATCGGGTGTGGCGGGCGTGGTCGGGGTGAGCCCGGTGCGTCATCGGGACGAGCTCACCCCCGATGCTCCGGCATCTGATCCGGCGCACCCGCGTGAACATACATTCCGTATTATGGAATAATAGTTTCAGTATGCGTAACAAGCATGACGCGCGTCCGAGTGCTTGTCAAGGTGCCGCGGGGTCCGTGCGCCTCTGACGGAACGCACAGACCTCGCGGCAGGAGCCGGCCCTCAATGGGCTGATGAGCCCTCCGGCTCCTCGTCGACGACGGGGATGGCCTTCCCCTTGGCGTCGACGAGCTTTCCGCCTTCGTAGCGGTCTCCTTCGCGGAGAACCCGGATGACATCGGTCTTGACCGCGCGCACCGGGCTCGCGGCGAAGACCGACGGATTCGACGGGTTGCCCTGGGAGAAGTGGTTGAACACGAGGTTCAGCAGGATCGCCATGATGGCGGCCGAGCTGATGCCCGAGCCGAAGATGACCTGGAACCACGTCGGGAAGTTCATGTAGATGTCATGGTTGACCTCGGGCAGCACGCCGAAGGACAGCGAGGCGGCCACGATGATCAGGTTCATGTTTCCGTCGTACTTGACCTTGGAGAGGGTGCGGATGCCGGAGGCGGTGACCGTGCCGAACAGCACCAGCCCCGCGCCGCCGAGGACGGCGGTGGGCACCGCGGCGACGATGCGGCCGAGAACCGGGAGCAGACCCAGGACGATGAGGATGACACCGCCGGCCGCGACCGCGTAACGGCTCTTGATCTTCGTGACGGCGACGAGGCCGACGTTCTGTGCGAAGGCGCTCTGGGTGAACGAGTTGAAGATCGGCGAGACCGCGCTCGAGACCATGTCGGCCCGGAGCCCCGCCGCGATGCGCTTGCGATCGACCTGGGAGCCGGTGATCTCGGCGACGGCGATGATGTCGGCGGTCGTCTCGGTGAGGATCACGAGCACGACGATCGTCATCGAGAGGATCGCGGCGAGGTCGAACGTCGGCACGCCGAACGCGAAGGGGCTCGGGAACGCGAAGATCGGGCCGTCGAAGACCCGGGAGAAGTCGGCCTTGCCGATCAGCGCCGCGAAGACCGTGCCGACCACCATCGCGATGAGGATCGACAGGCGCGAGATGGTCGAGTTGCCGAGCTTCGAGAGCAGCATGATGACGAGGAGCGTGAAGCCGGCGATGCCGACGAACACCGGATCGGCGTAGTTGTCGGCCTGCGGGTTCGCCCCCGTGATCCAGCGCGCGGCGACCGGCACGAGCGAGAGGCCGATCATGGTGATCACGGTTCCGGTCACGACCGGCGGGAAGAACCGCACGATCTGCGCGAAGAACGGCGCGATCACGAGACCGATCAGCGATGCCACGATGACGGCCCCGAACACGGCCGGCAGGCCGCTCCCCTGGTTGACGATCGCGAGCATCGTCGCGACTCCGGCGAAGGAGACGCCCTGCACGAGCGGCAGCTGAGAGCCGAAGAACGGGATGCCGAGGGTCTGCAGAAGCGTCGCGAGGCCGCCCATGAACAGGCACGCGGCGACGAGCACCCCGACCTCGGTCGGGTTCAGCCCCGCGGCCGCGCCGATGATGAGCGGCGGCGCGATGATGCCGCCGTACATGGTCAGGACGTGCTGGAGCCCGAACGTGAAGGCCGTGCCGATTCCGAGACGTTCGTCTTCGGGGCGCCTGGATTCTGCTCCGGTCTTGGTGGAGTTGCTGGTCTTGGTCGAGTTGCGTACAGCGAACATCTGGTGGACCTCCTTGTCCGTGACCCGCTCTTCGGGGTGGGCTCGATGGGCATGACGAATAGCGGTCGCCTCACGTCGAGACGACCTCGATGGTTCAGGGGTGAGTCCGGTGCGTCGGGAACGGACTCACCCCCGGCGCCGGATCGGCGACCCGGTGCGGTGTGTCGGACGGAGAGCGCGGCGGCTCCTCGTCCGGCTGATCAGCAGAAGCCGGCGGAGCCGCTCCACGACCAGTGGTCGGTGTCCGCGCCTTCGCGGAGGAAAGACGCCTCGATCAGGCCGTAGGGGCGGTCGGCGGCGAAGAACACCTCGTTCGGGTTCTCCAGTCCGAACGGCGACAGGTCGACGACGAAGTGGTGGCTGTTCGGGGTGGAGAAGCGGATCTCGTCGATCTCGGGGTGCGCCTCGAGCACAGCCTCGGCCATCTCCTTCAGCGTGTGCTGCAGTGCGTAGGAGTAGTTGCGCGAGAAGCCCGCGAGCAGTCGGCTGCGGACGTCGGCGAAGACCTCGTTGAAGTCGAGGTCGTTGCGGTTGTAGCGCCATTTGGCCGTGACGGAGGTGGCGAGGATGCGGTCCTCGGTCTCGGGCAGCGTCGTGTACTTCTCCTTCGGGTAGCCGACGAAGCCGCTCTGGGTCGACTTGAGGACCTTGAGATCCTGCAGCCCGGCGATGACGGTGGTGTCGTCGCCGTCGATCTGCACCAGCGCGGTGCGGGTCTCGGTGCCACCTGCCACGAAGGCGTGATCGTGGGGGCCGTCGTCGCCCTCGATGCGCTGCCAGGTGTATTGCTCGGCTTCCCAGCGTCCGCCCGTGACCCAGTCGAACTCGCCCGTGAAGTGGGCGCCGAGACGGAGCAGGAACTCCTCGGGGCTTCCGATGCCGTCCTTCGCGAAGGCGTAGACGGTGTTCTTCTGCGTGTCGGTCGCGACGACGTGCTCGTTGTTGCCGTCGAAGTGCGCGCTCGCGAAGTCACCGCGCAGTTGCGAGGTGACGTTCAGGTCTTCGATCTCGTGACGAGCGGTGTCGCGCGTGATGCGCACGACACGCACCTCGGCCTTGCCGTACTGGTTCTTGCCCAGAATGATGTCGGTCATTTCGATACTCAGCTTCCTCGGTAAGTGGAATAGGCGAACGGGCTCAGCAGAAGAGGCACGTGATAGTGCGCCTGCTCAGCGTCGACCTGGAAGGTCAACACCACCTCCGGGAAGAAGGCGGCCGTGTCGATGCCGGCGAAGTAGGCCGCCGTGTCGAACCGGAGGCGGTACGCACCGCTCTCCAGCCGCTCGGGGCCCAGTTCTTTCACCCGCCCGTCAGCATCGGTGAGGCCCGAACCGATCCCGACCCATCCGTCGCCGACTCGGGCCTCGAGTTCGACGGCGACGCCGGGCGCGGGGCGCCCGATCGATGTGTCCAGGATGTGGGTGGTCACGTGAGAGACGCTCATGCGCGTGCTCCTTCAGTCTCGATGGCTCCGGCCAGGCGGAGTGCGGCGATCTCGCGCAGCTGCTGGTCGATCACGGCCAGCTCCTGCTCAGGGGTGTTGCCCAGTCGCTCCTGCAGCAGGGCGAGGATGTCGTCGGCCGATCGACCTGCGGCGCGCACCAGGTACACGCGGTCGAACTTCGCCTCATAGGCCCGGTTGCCGGCGGCGAGAGCGTCGGCCGCGCTCGCGTCGACGCCGGCCTGCTCGCTGCGCGCGTGCGCCGCTTCGGGGCTGTCGCCCTGGGCGCGCTCCCCGATGCGGGGGTGGTGCGCCAGCGCTGCGTCGAGCTCCGCCTCGGTGAGCGGCGCAGCCACGTGCATCGCGGCATCCGTCAGCGCATCGATCGAGGCGTAGGGGCGCCCTGCGATGAGCGCGTCGTACCAGCGGGGAACATCCAGCGCAGGTTTCGCGACGCTCAGAGCGGCGTCGCGGGTGCTGGAGTTGAAGTCCTCGAGCAACATCTTCGATCCTCATCACATGTTGGCATCCGACGTGTAAGGACTATACGGAGCCTCTGTTTCGAGAGGATTAAGTTTCCGTATGTCGGAACTGTTATTTCAACATGTGTAAACAGTATGCGCGAGCCGCGGCATCCCGTCAACCCCCGCGACAGATGTCGGCCGAGAATACAAATGTCGGCCCGGAACGGCGGTCTGTACGGCCATCCGTGTTCCGGACCGACATCCGTGTGGAGGCGCGTCAGACGCCGAGTTCGGCGCGCAGGCGTGCGACGTGGCCGTCCGCGTCGACGCCGTACTCGGCACGCTGCACGACGCCGTCTCCGTCGAGCACGAAGGTCGAGCGGATGACGCCGTCGAAGGTGCGGTCGCCGACGGTCTTCTCGCCCCATACGCCCCAGGCCTTCGCCACCGCGGCGTCGGAATCGGCGAGCAACGGGAAGGTGAGCGCCTCGGCATCCGCGAAGGCGCGGATCTCGTCGACGCTGTCGGGCGAGACGCCGATCACGGCGTAGCCGGCCGCATTGAGCGACGACAGGCTGTCGCGGAAGTCGCAGGCCTCTGTCGTGCACCCGGGCGTCGCCGCCTTCGGATAGAAGTAGACGACGACGTTGCGGCCGACGAAGTCGGCGAGCGAGACGGCGTTGCCGTCCGCGTCGGCGAGCGTGAAGGCGGGAGCGGTGTCGCCTGCGGTGAGTTGCGTCATGGGAATCTCCTCGTGGTCGGATACTGCGTTTCGTCTCGCTCCGCTCGCTCAACGAACGGGTGCCGGATGCTGCTCGGTCAGCGCACGACGACGTGCACGTCGAAGGCCTCGGCGAGCTGCATGATCTTGCGCGCGCGCCCGAGGCGAGGAAGGTCGCTTCCGTCACGGACGATCTGCCCGCGCGCATCGAAGTCCTGCAGGAACTCGTAGGCCCATTCGACATCGGTGCGGGTGGGGCTGATGACCTCGTTGACCACGGGAGTCTGATCGGGAGACAGGCAGAGCTTGCCCGTCATCCCCATCGAGACCGTGATCGCGGACTGCTCGCGGAGGATCGGATGGCTCGACCCGACGGTCGGGCCGTCGATCGGACCGGGGAGCCCGGCGGCCCGGCTCGAGACGACCAGACGGGCGCGCGGATAGGCCATCGCCTCCCGGTCGGCCGACATGCCGGTGTCTCGACGGAAGTCGCCGCTGCCGAACGCCAGGCGGAACACGCCCATGGCCCGGGCGATCTCCGTCGCGTTCTCGATGCCGATCGCGGATTCGACGAGTGCCACGACGGGCACCTTCGCGCCGAGGCGGTTGTAGGTGTCCATGGCCTGACCGCCGAGCTCGGTCTTCGCGAGCATCACTCCGCGCAGACCCTGGGCCGCGCGCAGCGCCTCGATGTCGGCGGCCCAGTGCTCGCTCGTGGCGTCGTTGATGCGCACCCAGGCGCTGCCGCCCGAGCTGAGCCAGTCCACGACGTCCTGCCGCGCCGGGTCCTTGCGGCTCGCGTCGACAGCATCCTCGATGTCGAGCACGACCGCATCGGCGTGCGATGCGGCGGCGGCGTCGAACGTCTCCGGCCGGGTGGCCGCGACGAGCAGCCACGAGCGGGCGAGCTCAGGCGCGATCTCGCGCGTGGTCACGGGCGCCAGCGGTGCCAGCGGAGCGTTCATTCATTCTTTCCGTTCTATGAAATTTCATTTCTACTAAACGAAAAGACTACTCATCGCCTCGGCTGCCCGTCCAGAGCGGACGGACCACATCGAGGATGCCTGCTGCGACCTCGCGCTTGGAACCGGAGGCCGTCGCGGCCACGGCGCCGTCGGGGGCGAGCACGATCACGGCGTTCTCGACCGCCTCGAATCCCCGCTCCCAGCCGACCTCGTTCACCACCAGCAGATCGACGCCCTTTCGCTGCTGCTTGCGGCGGGCGCGTGCCAGCAGCTCCTCCTGATCGCCCTCGGTCCCCGGGGTCTCGGCAGCGAATCCGACGATCAGCTGCCCGTCACGGCGCGCTCGCACAAGACCCGCCACGATGTCCTCGTTCTCCGCGAGCTCGATCGCCGGAATCCCGCCCGCCTCCTTGGTCAGCTTGCGCGGCGACACCTCGACCGGCCGGTAGTCGGCGACCGCCGCCGCCATCACGATCGCATCGGCGGAGGCTGCGGCCTCCGCCATCGCCTGCCCGAGCTCGGCCGCGGTTCCCACGTGCCGGATGCGGACGGACGGATGCTGCGCTGGGGCGAGCACGTCGCCGGCGACGTTCGCGGCGACGAGGGTCACCTCGGCGCCCCGGGCCGCCGCCTCTGCGGCGAGCGCGACCCCCTGCCTGCCGCTGGATCGATTGCCGAGATACCGCACCGGGTCGATCGGCTCGCGCGTGCCGCCCGCCGAGATCGCGATCCGCAGCCCCTCGAGGTCGCGCGGGGCGAGAAGGGCGAGCGCGGCATCCGCGATGCCCTCCGGCTCGATCATCCGCCCCGGCCCGCTGTCGCCTCCGGCCAGCTCGCCGACGGCAGGCCCGACGATGTGCACTCCGCGGCTCTGCAGCGTGGCGATGTTCGCCTGGGTGGACGGATGCCGCCACATCTCCGCGTGCATCGCCGGGGCGATGAGCACGGGCGCTTCGGTCGCCAGGAGGGTCGTGCCGAGCAGGTTGTCCGCGATCCCCGCCGTCATCTTCGCGATGGTGTTGGCGGTCGCGGGCGCCACGACGACGAGATCGGCGTCCTGGCCGAGAGCGACGTGGCGCACCTTGGCCACGTCGTCGTGCACGCTGGTGGTCACCGGGTTGCGGCTGATCGCCTCCCAGGTGGGCAGGCCCACGAAGCGCAGCGCGTCTTCCGTGGGGATGACCGTCACCTCGTGCCCCGCCTTGATCAGCAGCCGGACGAGCTGCACGGACTTGTACGCGGCGATTCCACCGGTGACTCCGACGACGATGTTCACGGTTCGATTCTGCCTCGTCCGGCGCTCGCCCGGGTCGCCGTTAGCATCGACTGCATGGGGGATCTCGAGGATTGGGAGGCGGGCGTCGTCCGCGACCCGCACACGCCGCCGCAGGCACTGGCCGACATCGCAGAGCGACGCTACGACCTGCACCCGGCGATCGCCGCGCATCCTCGCGTGTATCCGGGGCTGCTCCAGTGGATGGCGGCGGTCGCTCCCGCCCCGACGGCGGCCCCCCAGTCCACACCGTACGGCTCCGTGCAGGATCAGCCTGCGCAGAACCCGATCACACAGGATCTCGCTCGATCCGTCTCCCCGCAGAGCCAACCCTCTCAGCCGTCGTCGGCGCAGTACTACCCGATCTCGGCCGGCCGCCCCGCTCCCCCGCCTCGGCGCCGCGGCGTCGGATGCTGGCTCGCCGGATGCGGGTGCCTCACCCTCGCCGGGATCTTCCTCGTGGCGCTTTTCGTACTCGGCGGGCTCGGCTCTCTGACGTCGCCCGATGAGGGAACGCCTTCCGGGCAGTCGGGGTCGGACGAGATCGCCGAGAACATCGCGACCTACCAGGCCGAGCTCGAGACGATCCGCACGCTGTCGGCCGACTTCGAGGGGAACCCCGTCGCGCCGCTCATCCTCGATCAGCCTCGGCTCGACGAGATCGCGGCGGAGGCAGCCGATCCGGACATGAACGTCTTCGAGTCCCGCGGGATCGTGCAGGACATCGGCTGGGTCCGCACCAACCTCGAGCCGATCGTCGCGGCGGCGCAGCAGCGTCGCGCCAATGCTTCGGGAACCGCGTCGGAGGCGCTCGTCGATCAGGCCGGCAACGGCTACATCGACATCGCGTGGGACGCTGCCGAGCGGTGCGGCGAGGTCGGAGAACCGAACAAGGTGACGGTGGCATGTCCGACCGGCGGCTCCTCCCCCGTGCTCCACATCATGGAGGAGTCGTACTACCCGAGCCAGGCCGCCTTCGAGCACGTCGTCCTCCACGAGCTCGCGCACCTGTATCAGTCGGCGGATCAGGCCCGATTCGCCGACAGCGCCGGCGACGTGGACCGACTCCTCGCGCAGGGACTGTTCAACGGAAGCGAGGAGTCGTTCGCCGACTGCTACGCGCTCACCTATCAGAACCTCTGGACGCTGGACTTCGGCAACATCACCTACGGCTACGGCTACATCTGCAACGACTCGGAGCGTCAGGCGCTTCGCGACTGGGCAGCAGCACTGAACGTGCCGATGCCCGGCTGACGCGCCGAAGCCCCTGGCGTCTTGACCACCCAGGACACGAGTCATAGGCTTTCAGAACCCGACAACGACTTTCAGAACTCAGAAGTTCACTTTCGGATGTCGGAAGTTCTACTCACCTCGAGGAGGGAGCCGCCCATGAGCGAATCCGCCGTGACCGTGAACGGGGAGCGCCGCTCCCTCGCCGACACCGCGACGCACACCACCGCCCTGGACTGGCTGCGCGGCCGCGGGCTCTCCGGCAGCAAAGAGGGCTGCGCCGAAGGCGAGTGCGGTGCCTGCGCGATGCTGCTCGCGACGCCCGCCTCCGACGGGGGAACCGCCTGGACGCCCGTGAACGCCTGCCTCGTGCCGGTCTACGCGCTCGACGGACAGGAGATCGTGACGGCCGAGGGGCTCGGCGACCCCGAGCACCTGCACCCCGTGCAGGAGAAGCTCGCCGAGGCCGGCGGATCGCAGTGCGGCTACTGCACTCCCGGCTTCGCGTGCAGCATGGCCGGAGAGTACTACCGCGCCGATCGCGCCGGAGATGAGGACGAAGCCCTCGGCGAGGAGCCCTGCCCCGTGCACGACGCCGAGCACGGTCCGAACGGCTTCGACCTGCACGCACTGAGCGGCAACCTGTGCCGATGCACCGGCTACCGCCCGATCCGCGACGCGGCCTACGCCCTCGGTTCGCCCGAGCAGGGCGACCCGCTGCAGCAGCGCCTCTCACAGCCGGCGCCCTCGCCCGTCGCCACCGACGTCGAGGTGGCGGGCCGACGCTTCGTGCGACCGGCATCCCTCGCCGACGCCCTGCGGATCCTCCGCGACGAACCCGACGCCCTCCTCGTCGCCGGATCGACCGACTGGGGCGTCGAGGTGAACCTGCGCGGCCGGCGCGCCCCGTTCGTCATCGCGATCGAGCAGCTGGACGAGCTGCGCGGTCTCACCGTCGGCGACGATTCGATCGAGATCGGCGCGGCGCTCGCGCTCTCCGAGGTCGAGAAGCGCCTCGACGGCGCGGTGCCGCTGCTCGCCGAGATGCTCCCTCAGTTCGCCTCGCGACTGATCCGCAACCGCGGCACGTTCGGAGGCAACCTCGGCACCGGCTCCCCCATCGGCGACACTCCCCCTGCACTGCTCGCGCTGGGCGCCCGCCTGGTGCTCACGAGCGCCGGCGAGGACGACCGCATCGTCGAGCGCGAGGTCGAGCTGTCGGAGTACTTCACCGGATACCGGCAGACGATCCGGCAGCCCGGGGAACTCATCAAGGCCGTGCGCATCCCGCGCCCGCTCGCCCGCGTCACGGCCTTCCACAAGATCGCCAAACGCCGCTTCGACGACATCTCCAGCGTCGCCGTCGCGTTCGCGCTCGACATCGAGGGCGGCGTCGTGACCGCCGCGAAGATCGGCCTGGGCGGCGTCGCCGCGACGCCGCTGCGAGCCCTCGCGACCGAGGCCGCCCTGGTCGGCCGCCCATGGGACGTCGAGACCGTCCGCACGGCATCCGAGGTCCTGGGTGCGGAGGGCACGCCGATGTCCGATCACCGCGCGAGCTCCGAGTACCGCGCCCTCATGCTCAACACCGCGCTGCTCAAGCTGTACAGCCGAACCGTGATCGAGTCGAAGGAGGTGCCGGCATGAGCACGCTCGCCGACCGCCCCGAGAACCCCGTCGTCGGCCGCCGCGCCGCGCACGAGAGCGCTGCGCTGCACGTCACGGGGGCCGCGATGTACACCGATGACGTCGCAGAGCACACCGCGGGCGTGCTAACCGCGTGGCCCGTGCAGTCGACGAACGCCCACGCCAAAGTGACGATCGACGTCTCCGGCGCCTACGAGGTGCCGGGCGTCGTGCGCGTGCTCACCGCAGACGACGTGCCGGGTCTCAACGACGCCGGCATCCGCAACGACGAGCCCCTGTTCCCGAGCGAGGCCATGTTCTACGGTCACGCGCTCGTGTGGGTGCTCGGCGAGACACCCGAGGCCGCGCGCCTGGGAGCCGAGCGGGTGCAGGTCGAGTACGAGCCGCTGCCCTCGATCATCACGGTGCAGGACGCTCTCGACGCGCAGTCCTTCCAGGGGACACCGCGCACGGTGCAGCGCGGCGACGCGTCCGCCGGGCTCGCAGGGTCCGCCCACGTGTTCGAGGGGGTGACCGAGTTCGGCGGCCAGGAGCACTTCTACCTCGAGACGCACGCGTCCTTCGCGATCCGCGACTCCGAGGGGCAGTACTTCATCCAGTGCTCCACTCAGCATCCGTCCGAGACGCAGGAGCTCGTGTCGCACGTGCTCGGCATCCATTCGAACGAGGTCACCGTGCAGTGCCTGCGCATGGGCGGCGGCTTCGGCGGCAAAGAGATGCAGCCGCACGGCTTCGCAGCCATCGCCGCTCTCGGCGCCAAGCTCACCGGTCGCCCCGTGCGACTGCGGCTGAACCGCACTCAGGACATCACGATGACCGGCAAACGGCATCCGTTCCACATCGCCTGGAAGGTCGGCTTCGACGCCGACGGAATGCTGCAGGCGCTGGATGCCGTGCTCACCTGCGACGGCGGCTGGTCGATCGACCTGTCCGAGCCCGTGCTCGGCCGCGCCCTGTGCCACATCGACAACGCCTACTGGATCCCGAACGTGCACGCCTACGGGCAGATCGCGAAGACGAACAAGACCTCGAACACCGCCTACCGCGGTTTCGGCGGTCCGCAGGGCGTGTTCCTGATCGAGGACATCCTCGGCCGTATCGCCCCGCAGCTGGGCATCGATCCGCTCGAGCTGCGTCGACGCAACTTCTACCGGCAGGGGCAGACCACGCCCTATGGCCAGGTCGTGAAGGATGCCGGGCGCATGTCGACGATCTGGGATCAGCTCTCCTCCGAGGCTTCTGTCGATGAGCGTCGAGCCGAGATCGCCAGGTTCAACGCGACGAGCCCGCATGCCAAGCGTGCGCTGTCGATGACGCCGATCAAGTTCGGCATCTCGTTCAACTTCGCCGCCTTCAACCAGGCGGGCGCCCTCGTGCACGTCTACAAGGACGGCTCGATCCTGATCAACCACGGCGGCACCGAGATGGGGCAGGGGCTGCACACCAAGATGCTGCAGGTCGCCGCCACCGCGCTCGGCGTCGAACTGGATGCGGTGCGACTGGCCCCGACCCGCACCGACAAGGTGCCGAACACCTCGGCGACGGCCGCGTCCTCGGGTGCAGACCTCAACGGCGGCGCCGTGAAGAACGCGTGCGAGCAGATCCGCGACCGCATGGCCGCGGTGGCAGGGCGCCTGCTCGGCGTCGACGAGCGCGATGTGCGCTTCGGCGGCGGGTTCGTGACCGCGCTGGGCGCTCCGCTGAAGCAGGTGACGTTCGCCGAGGTCGCCAAGGCCGCCTACCTGCAGCGCGTGCAGCTGTTCGCCGCGGGCTACTACCGCACCGAGGGTCTGCACTGGAACCCCGAGATCATGCAGGGCTCGCCGTTCAAGTACTTCGCGTACGGGGCGGCTGCCACCGAGGTCGAGGTCGACGAGTTCACCGGGGCGTACCGGGTGCGCCGCGTCGACATCGTGCACGACGTCGGCGACTCGCTCTCGCCCATGCTCGACATCGGCCAGATCGAGGGCGCCTACGTGCAGGGCGTCGGCTGGCTGACGCTCGAAGAGCTGCGCTGGGACGAGAGCGACGGCCCGCATCGCGGTCGCCTGCTGACCCAATCGGCGTCGACGTACAAGCTGCCGAGCTTCTCGGAGATGCCGTCGGAGTTCTCGGTCAGGCTGTTCGAGAACGCACGCGAAGAGGGCGCCGTCTACGGCTCGAAGGCGGTCGGCGAGCCGCCGTTCATGCTCGCCTTCAGCGCCCGCGAGGCGATCCGGGATGCGGTGGCGGCGTTCGGACCGGCGGGCCATTCGGTCGAGCTCGCGTCTCCCGCGACACCTGAGGCCGTGTTCTGGGCACTGCGTGCAGCGCAGGCGGCGAGCGAATCCGCTTCCGCGACGAAAGACGAGACTCCGACCGCGTCTGAGCCCGCACTGGCACCGGCCGGCTGAACGGGATGGATTGGCTCGACGCCCTGCAGGGGCTGCGCGCACGGCGCAGCCCCGCGGTCGTCGTGACCCTGGCGGTGGTGCGCGGTCACGCGCCCCGTAACGGCGGAGCCAAGATGGTCGTCTCGGCGGATGCCGTGTTCGGCACGGTCGGCGGGGGAAACCTCGAGGAGACCGCGATCGACCGCGCGAGGGAGATGCTGGCTGCAGGCTCCGCCGAACCCGAGCTGCTCACCCTGACCCTGAGCGACAAGGCCGTGACGGAGTACGGCGTGCAGTGCTGCGGAGGAGAGGTCACCATGATGCTCGAGCCGATCAGAGTCATCCCGACCGTCGCGGTGTTCGGCGTCGGCCACGTCGGGCTCGAACTCGCGCGCATCCTCGCCCGGCACGAGGTCGATCTGCACCTGATCGACTCGCGCCCCGCGATGCTCGACGCCGGGCGTCTGGGCGAGCCGGGCCGCAGCGGAGTGTTCGCCGACGCGGTCGCGCGCGTGCACATCACGCACGCGCCGGTACCGGAGTCGGCGCTCGCCGCACTGTCCGAAGGCGCCCACGTGCTGGTCATGACCCACGACCACGTCGAGGACCTGGCGGTGGTCGACATGGCCCTGCGCACGCCAGGGCTCGGCTCGATCGGGTTGATCGGGTCGGCGTCGAAATGGGTGCGCTTCCGCAAGAAGCTCGCCGAACTCGGGCAGACGGATGCCGATCTCGAGCGGGTCATGACCCCCATCGGCATCCCCGAGGTGGCCGGAAAGCAGCCCGCGGCGATCGCTGTGAGCGTGGCGGCGCGCATGCTGCAGCTGATCGACGAGCAGGCGCGGCGGGCGTAGTTCCGGCATCCGATACCCGTACGAATGTCGGCCGAGAAGACGAATGTCGGCCGGGATCGGAGTTCAGGACCGACATCTGTGTTCCGGGCCGGCATCTGTTTCGGGCGGATCGATTCGCATCCACCATACGGAAACCAGAATCCGAAGTATGGACATGCCCGCCGAACTCATCTAGAGTCTCCTCAGGCCTAGGCGGGTTCACACAACCATCTACCGGGCACCCCCGCAGCGAAGACGCTGCGGATCGTGACCCGGAGGTGCTTCATGCTCGACCGTCTGACCGACTACGCCGAATGCCTGGCCGATCCCGATCGATGGGCGATCGCGACGATCGTCGAGGTCTCCGGCTCCGTGCCTCGCCCTGCGGGAACGTCGATGGCGGTGCGCGATGACGGCCGCACGATCGGTTCGGTGTCGGGCGGCTGCGTCGAGGGTGCGGTGGTGGATGCTGCGCTCGAGTGCCTGCGGACCGGCGAGGTCGAGCTGCACTCCTTCGGCTACGCCGATGACGACGGCATCTCGATCGGGCTCATGTGCGGCGGCGACGTGCGCGTGCTCGTGCAGCCGCTTCGCACCATTCCCAGCGGCATCCTCTCCGAACTCGCCCTCCCCGGTCGTGCCCCGAGGCTCGTGCGGGAGCTGCCGCTCGACGACGCGGCTCGCGACGGAGGAGTCCTCACGTTCGGGCGGAGACTCACGACGGAACCCTCCGCCCGAACACGTGTTCTCCTCCCGACCGAGGCGGCCTCGGACCTCGACGATCGGGTGCGCGCGGCGCTCGAGCTCGGCGGCACGCACGTCGTCGAGATCGCCGACCGATCGCAGCCGGAGTGCCCCGTCATCCGCCGCCTGCTCGTGGAGTCGACGACGACTCCCGCACGCCTCGTGATCTACGGGGCGAACGACTTCTCGGCCGCTCTCGTGCAGGCGGCCGCGCTGCTCGGCCGGCACGTCACGGTGTGCGACGCCCGTCCCGTGTTCGCGACCCACGCCCGTCACCCCGGCGCCCAGGAGGTGGTGCTCATGCACCCCGCCGAGCATCTCGCCCAGGAGACGGACGCCGGACGCATCGACGCCCGCACCGCGATCGTCGTGCTCACGCACGACCCACGCTTCGATCTGCCCGTGCTCGATCGCGCCCTGCGGGCCGACCTCGCCTACGTCGGCGCGATGGGATCGCGCATGACGCACGAGAAGCGGATGCAGGAGCTGCGCGCGGGTGGGCTCGGCGAGGAGCATCTCGCTCGCCTGCACTCGCCGATCGGCCTCGACGTCGGAGCCCGAACGCCCGCCGAGGTGGCGGTGTCGATCCTCGCCGAGCTCATCCTCGTCGAGACCGCGGCCCGCGCCGGCGTCTCGGCCGCTTCGCCGCGCACGCTGCGCGAGGTCTCCGGCGACGTCCACGACACCCGCCGCGTCTGCGCAGCCGAACCGCGCAGCCCCGAGGGGGCGATGGCATGGATGTGACGAGCGTCGACGAGGTGCTGATGTGCGCCGACCCCACCGTGTGGCGCCCCGGCGACTCGTGGCTGGCCGGCGGCACGGTCATCTACTCCTACGGCACCGACATCACCCGCGGCGCCCCGACCCGCCTGCTCGACATCACGGGAGCCGGGTGGCAGCCGATCACCTGGCACGACAACGGAGACCTCGAGATCGCCGCCACGTGCCGCATCGCCGATCTGCGCGACCTGGCCGACGACCCTCTGCCCGGCGGGGCGCCGCGCAAAGCGCTGCCGGGGCTCGACGTCATCCCACCGGTCTGCGACTCGTTCGTCGCCTCGTGGAAGATCTGGCACGTCTCGACGGTCGGGGGCAACGTGGCCACAGCGCTGCCCGCAGGTCCCATGATCTCGCTCCTCACCGCGTGGGACGCCACGGCCCTGATCCTGCGTCCCGACGGACGCCGACGCCGCTCGTCAGTCGCCGACCTCGTCACCGGCCCGGCCAGGACCCGGCTCGGCTACGGCGAGCTGATCCGCAGTTTCCTGGTTCCTGCCGAGGCGCTGCGCCAGCCGCACGCGTTCCGTCGCATATCGCTCACCGAGCGCGGTCGATCCGCCGCGCTGCTCATCGGCCGCCGCACGACCGAGCGGAGCGCACGAGTCTCGATCACGGCATCCGTCCCCCGCCCGATCGTGCTCGACCTCGTCGTGACACCACGACGAGCGGATGCCGCCGCCTGGCGCATCGCGATCGATGCCGCCGCCGCGGGCGCTGGCGGCTGGTACGACGACATCCACGGCGAGCCGGCCTGGCGCCGCCTGATGACGCATCGGCTCGGCGACGAGATCGTCGCCGAGCTGCTCCCCGGCGCCACCGGGGTCGACGAGGCCGCCGGCCGAGTCACGGGCGATCTGCGCATCGAGAGGAGCATGGCATGAGCATCATCGAGCACCGTCTCGCGACGGATGCCGCGAGCACGACGGGGTCTGGCCTCCGCCCGGCGACGCTCGACGGCCGCGAGGTCGAGGTCGCCGCCGAACCCGGCCAGTGCCTGCGCACCTGGCTGCGCGATCAGGGATCCTACGGCGTGAAGAAGGGATGCGACGGAGGAGACTGCGGCGCCTGCACCGTGATCGTCGACGGCGAAGCCGTGCACAGCTGTGTTTACCCTGCGCATCGCGCGGCCGGACGCGAGATCGTCACGGTGCAGGGCCTCGGAACACCGGAGCATCCGCACCCCGTGCAGGAGCGGTTCCGCAAGGCCGCCGGATTCCAGTGCGGTTTCTGCACGGCGGGCATGGTGTGCACGGTCGCAGCGATGCCGGAGAGCGCCGAGCACGATCTCGACCGCACTCTGAAGGGCAACATCTGCCGCTGCACCGGATACCGCAGCATCGACGATGCGGTGCACGGGGTGGAGAACATCGACGACCGCGCGGGTGTGGGGCATGCCACCGGCGCTCCGGCCGCGCTCGGCGTGGTGACCGGAACGGCGCGGTACACGATGGACATCGACCCCGACGAGCTCCCCGGAGCGCTGCTCTACGGAGCGGTGGTGCGGAGTCCGCACGCCCATGCGCGCGTCATCCGCATCGACGCCACCCGCGCTCTCGCGGCGCCCGGCGTCGTGCGGGTGCTCACCGCCGACGACGCCCCGCGGACGCTGTTCTCGACCGCCCAGCACGAGCTCGTCGAAGACGATCCCGAAGACACCCGCGTGTTCGACGACGTCGTGCGCTTCGTCGGCCAGCGGGTGTCGCTCGTCGTCGCCGAGTCGCAGCGAGCCGCCGATCGAGCCGCCCGTCTCGTCGAGGTCGAGTACGAGGTGCTGCCGTTCAACCTCGATCCCGAACTCGCCGACCACCCGGACACCCCCGTGCTGCACGGCGACAGCAACGTCGTGATGCAGCTGCACTCCGAGGTCGGCGACCTCGAGGCCGAGCTGGCAGCATCGGCCATCGTCGAGGAGCGAACCTTCCGCACCCATCGGGTCTCGCACACCGCGCTCGAGACGCACGGCTCGATCGCCTGGCAGGACGCCGACGGACGTTACGTCGTGCGCAGCAGCACGCAGGTGCCGTTTCTCGTGCGGCGGTCGCTCGCTCGCGTGTTCGGGCTGCCGAAGGAGGATGTGCGCGTGTACGCCGCCCGGGTCGGAGGGGGCTTCGGCGGCAAGCAGGAGATGCTCACGGAAGACCTCGCTCTGCTCGCGACGAAAGCCACCGGCCGGCCCGTGCGCATCGAGTTCTCGCGCAAGGAGGTGCTCACCGCGACGACCGTGCGGCATCCGTTCCGCATGCGAGTGCGCATGGGCGCGACTTCCGACGGCGTGATCACCGGCATCGCGGTCGACGTGCGCTCCGACACCGGGGCTTACGGCAACCACGGTCCCGGTGTGATGTTCCACGGCGTGGGCGAGTCGATCGCGGTGTACCGGGCGGCGGCGAAGAAGATCGACGCGTCGGTCGTGTACACGAACTCGATCCCGTCAGGGGCGTTCCGCGGCTACGGACTCAGCCAGATGATCTTCGCGATCGAGTCGACGGTCGACGAGCTCGCCCGCGGGCTCGGTCTCGACCCCCTCGAGATGCGCACGAAGAACCTGATCGGCCCCGACGACGCGATGATCGCCGCGCACGAGGAGCCCGACCTCATCATCGGCAGCTACGGGCTCGACGAATGCGTCTCGATCGTGCGCGACAGGCTGGCGCGCACACGAGAAGCGGATGCCGCCGGCCTCGACCCCGGCTGGACGATCGGCGAAGGCGCGGCCGTCGCCATGATCGCGACGGTTCCTCCGCGCGGACACCACTCCCACGTCACGATCCGGCTCGAGCCCGACGGGGCGTTCGGCCTCGACGTCGGCACGGCCGAGTTCGGCAACGGCACCTCGACCGTGCATCAGCAGATCGCGGCCACCGTGCTGCAGACGACCACGCAGCGCGTGCGGCTGCGTCAGGCCGACTCCGACCTCGTCGAGCACGATACCGGGGCTTTCGGTTCGACCGGCACGGTCGTCGCCGGCCGGGCGACGCATGCGGCCTCGACCTCGCTCGCCCTGACGATCCGCGAACGCGCCGCCGCCGTGTTCGGCGCCCCCGTCGAGGCGTGCCTTCTCGCGGGCGATCGTGTGATGTACGGCGGCGAGTCGCTGACGCTGCGTGAACTCGCCGCTTCCGGCTCGATCGAGGCGAGCGGATATTGGGGCGGCAGTCCGCGGTCGGTGGCGTTCAATGTGCAGGGATTCCGGGTCGCGATCGACGAGGGCACCGGGGAGCTGCGGATCCTGCGTTCGATCCACGCGGCGGATGCCGGTGTCGTCGTGAACCCCGAGCAGTGCCGCGGGCAGATCGAGGGCGGCATCGCCCAGGCGATCGGCGCGGCGCTGCACGAGATCGTGCGTCTCGACGAATCGGGTCGGGTGATCAGCGACATCCTCCGGCAGTACCACGTGCCGACCTTCGCCGATGTGCCGCGATCGGAGATCTTCTTCGCGCAGACGAGCGACGTGCTGGGCCCGTTGGGCGCGAAGTCGATGAGCGAGTCTCCGTTCAACCCCGTCGCCCCCGCACTGGCGTCCGCCATCCGTGATGCGACCCGCATCCGCCTGACGGCGCCTCCCTTCACACGCGACCGGATCCACGCCGCGATCATCGAACGTGACGCCGGCGCGTCGACGGAGCAGGCCACGCCGGAGGCGGACCGTTGACGATGCACCACCGTCACGCGATCGTGCTGGCGGCGGGCAGCGGCACCCGTCTGGGGCTCGGTCCCAAAGCGCTCCTGCCGTGGAACGGCGAGGTGCTCGCCACCCGGGCCACACGAGCGGCCGCGCTGGCCGGCTGCAGCGTCTCGATCGCGATCGGCCCGGAGGCGTCGGAGGTGCGTCGTTGGCTGCGTCGCCGCTCGTCCTCCGCGGTCGCGGTGCACGTGCCCGACGCGCAGCGCGGCATGGGCGTCTCGCTGCGCGCGGCGGTCCGCCATCTCACCGCTGCCCCTGACGGACCGGATGCCGTCATCGTGCTGCTCGTGGACCAGCCGGGAGTCGACGACTCCGTCATCCGTCGCCTGTTCGACGCGCACCGGCCCGGCCGTGTGACGCGTGCCGCCTGGACCGGCGCGCCCGGCAATCCCGTGGTCTTCGACACCGACCACCTCATCGCGGCGGCGTCGGTCGCGACGGGCGATACCGGCGCGAGGGTGTGGCTCTCGGCGCATCCGCGCCTCATCGACGATGTCGAGTGCGGAGACCTCGGCTCCGGCGCCGACGTCGACGAGCCGTCCGACCTCACCGCCTGGCCCGAACTCGGCTGAGCGCGCGCTTGCGTGCGGCGTGCACTCCGGTCTGCTCCGGCGTCCTCCGCGCCGGCATGCTCCATCGCCGGCGCCCCTCCTCAGCTGCGAGGCCCCTGTTCATCTGCGTAGATGAACAGGGGCCTCGCAATCCGGCAGAAGCCTCCCCACGCCAGGCGGATCAGCCCGCGAGCATCGTCTCGATCGGACCGCGCACGAAGTAGAGCGCGAAGCCGGCAGCGACGACCCACATGAGCCAGTGCACCTTGCGGGCCCGCCCGGAGAGCGAGTTCACGAGGGCCCACGAGATGAAGCCGACACCGATGCCGTTGGCGATCGAGTACGTGAGCGGCATCGTGACGATCGTGAGGAAGACCGGCAGCGCGACGGCGAAGTTCGTGAACTTGATCTCCTTGATCTGCCCCATCATCATCGCGCCGACGACCACGAGGGCGGCGGATCCGACCTCGATCGGCACGACGAGCGTGAGCGGGGTGAAGAACATCGAGAGCAGGAACAGCACTCCCACCACAACCGCAGCCAGCCCCGTGCGTGCCCCTTCGCCGATGCCCGAAGCGCTGTCGACGTAGACCGTGTTCGACGAGGTCGAGGTCGCACCTCCAGCCACGGCGCCGAGACCCTCGACGACGAAGGCCGAGCGCAGCCGCGGGAATGTGCCGTCCTTGTAGGCGAGGCCCGCGTTCTTCGCGAGACCGGTCATGGTGCCCATGGCGTCGAAGAAGTTCGAGAACACGAGTGTGAACACGAGCATCGTGGCCGACAGGGCTCCGATGCGTCCGAACGATCCGATCAGGTCGAACTGCCCGATCAGCCCGAAGTCGGGGATCGTGACGAGCGCGGTCGGGATCTCCGGGATCGTCATGTGCCAGCCGCCCGGATTCTCGAAGCTCGGGCCGAGCTTGAAGACCGCCTGCGCGATAATCGCGAGGATCGTCGAGGCGACGATGCCGATCAGGATGCCACCCGGCACCTTGCGGGCGACGAGCACGCCGATCAGCACGAGGCCGATCAGGAAGATGAGCGTCGGGATCGAGGTGATCGATCCGCCGTCGCCGAGCTGCACGGGCGGGCCGCCGGGAGTGCGGTTGACGAAACCCGAGTCGACGAAGCCGATGAACGCGATGAACAGCCCGATGCCGACCGTGATCGCCGCCTTCAGCTGGGCGGGCACGGCGTTGAAGATCGCGGTGCGGATGCCGGTGGCCCCGAACAGGACGATCAGGATGCCGTTGATGACGACGAGCCCCATGGCCTCGGGCCAGGTCACCTGGCCCACGACGGAGACGGCGAGGAACGAGTTGATGCCGAGCCCCGCGGCGAGCGCGAACGGCAGTCTCGCGACGAGTCCGAACAGGATCGTCATGACGCCGGCGGTGAGCCCGGTGGCGGCGCCGATCTGCGCGCCGTCGAGGGCGTTCCCCGAGACGTCGGCCACGCCGCCGAGGATCAGCGGGTTGAGGATCACGATGTAGGCCATCGTCACGAAGGTGACGATGCCGCCGCGGATCTCACGGCCGATCGTCGAACCGCGACGGCTGATCTCGAAGAAGCGGTCGAGGGCGTTCTTGGGCTCGGCGTCGACCGTGGCGGTCGCTCCGGTGGCCAGAGGCGGGAGTTCCGGCGCGGGGACCGCGCCGGTTTCAGGGTCGTTGAAGACATGTGAAGACATCATCGGCTCCAGGGTTGGTCGTGCAGAAGGTGGGTGGATGCGGGGCGGGAGCTCCGCCATCGGGTCGCTGAGGCGCGAGCCCCGTGCGAGTCAGTAGTCGACGCGCGAGGTGTTGGCGTTCCACTCCGTGAAGGGGGCGACGCGCTCGTCGGGCGTCAGCGACTCCTGGCCGACCGGCATGATGGCCCGGTCTTCGGGGCCGCCTTCGAAGTATCGGTAGAAGACCGCGTCGTCGAAGCCGGCGTCGGCCGCGTCGTGGCGGGAGGCGGCGAAGTAGACCCGGTCGATGCGTGCCCACAGCGAGGTGGCGAGGCACATCGGGCAGGGCTCGCAGCTCGTGTAGAGCGTGGCCCCCGTGAGGTCGAACGTGCCGAGCCCTTGGCACGCGTTGCGGATGGCCGTGACCTCGGCGTGCGCCGAGGGGTCGAGGTTCGCCGTGACCCGGTTGACCCCCTCGAAGACCTGTCCGTCGGCCGACACGACGATCGCGCCGAACGGGCCGCCCGCGTCGCGGACGTTCTCGGTGGCGAGCGCGACGGCCCGGGAGAGGTACTCGGCCGGAGCGGGCTGCGAGTCTGTGGCGGACATGCTGATGCTGCTCATGAAGGCTTCCTTGCTGTCGTCGCAGTGATACGGCTTCCGGCAGGGCCCCGTGGGGATCGGCCTCGAGATATACGTCGAACCGCTAGGTTGTGCTTTCTTGCGCCTGGCGACCGTCATCAGTCGTCCAGCCAGCACGACTGTACTCCCGAGAATCGCGGGCGTCCAGAGTGTTCTGAAATTCACATTCCACAATGCGAGATCGGAGATTGCGAACCCGCGCATGCGGAACTATGGTCGTCATCATGACGCATTTTCGGATCAGCGAAGCCGCCCATCTGCTGGGTGTGAGCGACGACACCGTGCGCCGCTGGGTCGGCGACGGCATCCTCGTGGCGTCGCTCGACTCCTCAGGTCGCCAGGTGGTCGACGGTGCCGCCCTCGCCGACCAGGCCACGAGGCTCGCCGGAGGCGCGGCCGACGACGACCCGGTGCGTCGCAGCGCGCGGAACCGCTTCACCGGCCTCGTCACCAAGGTCGAGATCGACGGGCTGATGGCCCAGGTCGAGCTGCAGAGCGGTCCGCATCGGGTCGTGTCGTTGATGTCGGCCGAGGCGGCGCGCGAGCTGCGCCTCGAGGTGGGCAGCAAGGCGACCGCGGTCGTCAAGGCGACGCTTGTCGTCGTCGAGACCGAGAAGCAGGCGTCGTGATGAGTGCCATCCGCCCCCTGGCCGCCGTGGCCCTCACGATCGGCCTGTTCGCGGCGACCGGCTGCACGGCATCCGCTCCTGCCGAGCCCACGGCCACCGCATCCGACGAATTGAGCGGCGAGCTGACGATCTTCGCCGCCGCCTCTCTCTCGCAGGCGTTCGACGAGCTCGCCGCCGATTTCGAGCGGCTGCATCCCGATCTCGACGTCCGGCCGATCTCGTACGACGGGTCCTCCGTGCTCGCCACCCAGCTGATCGAGGGCGCTCAGGCCGACGTGTTCGCCTCGGCCGACGAGAAGAACCTGGCGAAGGTGGCGGATGCGGGGCTCGCGGACGCCGGTGAGCCGTTCGCCACGAACGTGCTGCAGATCGCCGTCGCGCCTGGGAACCCCAAGGGCATCGAGACGCTCGCGGATCTCGCGCGCCCCGGCCGCACCGTGGTCGTGTGCGCCGCCGAGGTGCCGTGCGGCAGCGCCGCTCGCACCCTGCTCGACACGGCGGGAGTCGCGCTCACCCCCGCGAGCGAGGAGCAGAACGTCACGGCCGTGCTGTCGAAGGTGCGCTCGGGCGAAGCCGATGCGGGGCTCGTGTACGCGACCGACGTCAGGGCCGCAGGCGACGCGGTGACGGGCGTCGACATCGAGGGAGCGGATGCGGCCACCAACGTCTACCCGATCGTCGAACTCGCCGGAGCGCAGAATCCTGATGCGGCGCAGGCGTTCGTCGCGTTCGTGCAGTCGGACGCGGGGCGAAAGGTGCTCGAGCGTCTCGGATTCGGGGCGCCGTGACCCGGCGCGGCGAGAGTCGCGCGGCGGCGCGACGGATGCCGGTCTGGCTCTGGATCCCCGCCGGGCTCGGCGCTCTGGTGCTGACTCTGCCGTTCGCCGCGCTCCTGATCCGGCTGGATTGGGCCGCTGTGCCCGCAGCCGTCTCCTCGCCCGAGGCGCTGCAGGCGCTGGGCCTCTCGCTGTCCACCGCCGCCCTCGCGACGGCGGTGTGCGTGCTGCTCGGCGTGCCGCTCGCCCTCGTGATCGCACGGAGCACCGGGCCACTCGCGGCGGTGCTGCGCACCCTCACCACGCTGCCCCTCGTGCTGCCGCCACTCGTCGGCGGCATCGCCCTGCTGTCGCTCCTGGGCCGGAACGGACTGTTCGGCGGGGCTCTCGGAGTGCTCGGCATCCGCATCCCGTTCACGACCGTGGCTGTCGTGATCGCTCAGGTGTTCGTGGCGTTGCCCTTCCTGGTGATCTCGGTCGAGGGCGCGCTGCGCGCGGTCGGCACGGGCCATGAGTCGGTCGCGGCAAGTCTGGGCGCGCGCCCCCTCACTGTGTTCCGCCGCGTCACGCTGCCCCTCGCCGCCCCCGGACTCGTCGCCGGCGCGGTGCTGTGCTTCGCGCGAGCGATGGGCGAGTTCGGCGCGACGGCGCTGTTCGCCGGGAACGCGCCCGGTGTCACGCGGACCATGCCGCTCGCGATTTACACCGCGTTCAACGGTGCAGGCGTGCGGGAGGACACCGCGATCGCGCTGTCGCTGCTGCTGATCGTCGTGGCGGTGGCCGTGCTGCTGCTGATGCGCGGCTGGCGAGCGGATGCCGTGCGATGAGCCTCGACATCGACATCACCGCCCGCGCCGGGGCGTTCCGGGTGGAGGCGGCGTTCACCGTGGCCCCTGGTGAGGTGCTGGCCGTGCTCGGCCCCAACGGCGCGGGCAAGTCGACGCTGCTCGCGGCCATCGCCGGGCATCGGCCGCACGCCTCGGGCGCGATCTCGCTGAACGGCGCTACCATCGCCGCTGCCATGCCGCCCGAGCGGCGGCGGATCGGCCTGCTCGGCCAGCGCGCGATGCTGTTCCCGCACCTCTCGGCGCTCGAGAACGTGGCCTTCGGCCCTCGCGCGCAAGGACTTCCCCCCGCCGAGGCGCGGCGGCGCGCCCTCGCTCACCTCGACGAGGTCGGGCTGAGCGACGTCTCGCGCCATCGACCGGCCGAGCTCTCAGGCGGTCAGCAGCAGCGCGTGGCTCTCGCGAGGGCTCTCGCGGCCCAGCCGCTCGCGCTTCTCCTCGACGAGCCGTTCGCCTCGCTCGACGCCGAGACCGGCACGCAGGCACGGCGCCTCGTGGCGCAGCTGCGTGAGCACCTCGCGATCCCGATCGTGCTGGTCACACACGATCCGCTCGACGCCGTGATGCTCGCTGCTCGCACCGTCGTCGTCGACGAGGGGCGCATCGTGCAGCAGGGCGTGACAGCCGACGTTCTCGGTCATCCGCGGTCTCGGTTCGCGGCGGCGATCACCGGGGTGAATCTCGTCACGGGCACGGGCGACGCTGCCGGCGCCCTGATGGCGGATGGCGGACTCCGATTCCTCGGACACGGCGACGTCCTCGTCGACGGTGAGGCGGGATCGGCGGTGTTCTCCCCGGCATCCGTGCGCGTCCTGCCCGACGGCGACCCCATGTCCGAGAACTCCTGGCGCGGCACGGTGTCGATCATGGAAGCCGTGGCGGGCGGCATCCGCGTGTTCACCGCGGAGCATCCGCAGCTCGCCGTCGACTGTCCGTCGGGTGCTGCTGCGGCACTCGGCATCCGTCCCGGTGCGACTGTCGCCTTCCGCGTAGATCCCGCCGACGTCTCGGTGCGACGCGAAGGCTGACATCCCGGTCGGCGGTGCTACCGTTGCCACTCGAAAGGGTGGACGATGACGATCTCGACGTCTCGCGGAACCGGCGCACAAGCTGCCGGCGCGCTTCGTCTGCCCTCCGTCGGTCTCATCGACGCGCGTGAGCGCCCGCTGCGCGACCTCCGCATCTCGGTGACTGACCGCTGCAACTTCCGCTGCGTGTACTGCATGCCGCGCTCGGTGTTCGGCCGGGACTACGCGTTCCTCGATCGCGACGAGCTGCTGAGCTTCGAGGAGATCGAGCGGATCTCGCGCATCGCCGTCGCGCACGGTGTGCGCAAGCTGCGGCTGACCGGCGGCGAGCCGCTGTTGCGTCGCGGGATCGAGGAGCTCATCTCGCGACTGGCGGCGCTGCGGACGCCCGAGGGCCGCAAGGTCGAGATCGCCCTGACGACCAACGGCTCTGCCCTCACGCTCAAGGCGCAGGCCCTGAAGGATGCGGGACTCGATCGGCTCACGGTGTCGGTCGACACGCTCGACGACGAGCTGTTCCAGCGTATGAACGACGTGCGTTTCCCCGTGTCGCGCGTGTTAGAGGGCATCGAGGCCGCGCACGAGGTCGGCATCGGTCCCATCAAGATCAACATGGTCGTCAAACGAGGGCTCAACGACCACGAGATCGAGCCCATGGCGGCCCGTTTCAAGGACACCCCGTACACGCTGCGGTTCATCGAGTACATGGACGTGGGCACCTCGAACGGCTGGGAGCTGGACGAAGTGGTGCCCGCCGCCGAGATCGTCGAACGCGTCGGCGCCCTGTTCCCGCTCGAGCCCGTGGGCGCTCGCGCGACCGGAGAGACGGCCAAGCGCTGGCAGTACGTCGACGGCTCGGGTGAGATCGGGGTCATCTCCTCGGTCACGAACACGTTCTGCGGCACCTGCAATCGCGCGCGCATCTCGACCGAGGGCAAGCTCTTCACGTGCCTCTTCGCGACCGAGGGCCACGACCTGCGCGCCCTGCTGCGCGGAGGCGTGTCGGATGCCGAGCTGTCGCAGGCGATGGCCGGCATCTGGGGAGCGCGCGACGACCGGTACTCCGAGATCCGCTCCGAGCTCACGCCCGAACTGCGCGCGGCGCGGCCCCGCATCGAGATGAGCTACATCGGCGGCTGAGGCCTGGAATCGACCGCCCTACAGCCCGACCCACTCCGAGACGCCGTCGTCGTAGTGCTGGCGTTTCCAGATGGGCACACCGCGCTTGATCTCCTCGACGAGGAGCTCGCAGGCCTCGAAGGCCTCGGCGCGGTGGCCGGCGGATGCTGCGGCGAACAGCGCCACGTCGCCGACGCGCAGATCGCCGACGCGATGGGCCGCCGCGACCCGCCGCCCCGTCTCGGCCGCGATGCGCTCGACGATCTCGCGGAGGAACCGCTCGGCGTCGGGGTGTGCCCGGTAGTCCAGCGACTCGACCGCGCGACCGCCGTCGTGATCGCGCACGACTCCGCAGAACATCACGACCGCGCCGTCGGCGTCGCCGCCCACGGCGGCCCGGACGGCTGCCTCGTCGATCGGCTCGTCGGTGATCAGCGCGAACGCCATGCGGGCACTCCTTCTCCGTGCGGGGCAGCGGTGTCGGCATCCGCTCCGTCGTCGCGACCTGACTCGACGTCGCCGCCGACCGCGACGAAGGAGCGGATGCCGCCCACGACGTAGACCGCGTCGAGGCCCTGTCCGCGCAGTGCCGTGGCGGCTCGGCGCGAGCGGGGGTCCTGCTCGCAGTACACGACGACGGGGAGCGTCGTGTCGACGTTCTCTCCCGCGTCGATCCGTCCGACCGGCAGAAGCTCCGAGCCGTGGATGCGCCGCCCGGCAGCCTCCTCCGCCTCGCGGACGTCGAGCAGCAGCATCCGCTCCCCCGCCCTTCGCCGCCTCAGCAGCTCGGCCGCCGAGATCGACAGGCCGGGATCTGCGGCCGTGCCGCACAGGCGCTCGTAGTCGTCGAGGCCGGTGAGCTCCGCGCGCGTCTCGTCGACGGCGTAGGCGATCTCTCGGGTGCGGGCGGTGAGCGCGTCGTAGAAGAGGACGCGTCCGAGCAGAGGCTCGCCGATTCCGGTGACCACCTTGATGACCTCGGTCGCCATGAGCGAGCCGATCGCCGTGCACAGGCTCGGCAGCACGCCGCCGAGCTCGCAGGAGAGCGCCTCGTCAGCGGGGGGCGGAGCGGGGAAGAGGTCGCGGAAGGTCGGTCCGCGTCCCTTCCAGGCGATGCCGACCTGGCCGTGGAACCGGAGGATCGATCCCCACACGAGAGGCTTGCCGGCGAGCTCTGCGGCGTCGTTCGCGAGGTAGCGCGTGGCGAAGTTGTCGCTGCCGTCGACGAGCAGATCGTAGTCGGCGAGCAGCCGCGGCAGATTCTCGGCGCTGACGCGCTCGCGATGGGGGACGATGGCGATCGCGGGGTCGATCGCCGTCACCGTCTCAGCGAGCGAATCGACCTTGGCCCGACCGACATCGGCCGTTCCGTGGCTGAGCTGGCGGTGCAGGTTCGAGAGCTCGACGACGTCGTCGTCGGCGATGCCGATCGTGCCGACACCCGAGCCCGCGAGCACGGGGACGAGAGCGCTGCCGAGGCCGCCGGCTCCGATCACGAGCACGCGCGCCGCCGCCAGCCGCCGCTGCGCAGACTCGCCGAAGCCCGGCAGCATGAGCTGCCTGCTGTATCGGGCGATGCGATCGGAATCCAGCGTCGGCCCCGGTTCGACGAGCCCCGTGCGGACGCGCTCTGAGTCGGCGGGCGGAGTCATGCGGAAAGTCTACGGCGCAGCATCCGTCCGGTCTCCGCCGTCCGCTGCTCCCTTCGGTTCTCTGCCGTGGCCAGAATCGCACCGCACACGCCGCTCCCGGATGCGCATCCGACCACACACCGAGCATCCGGTCTCCGTCGCCCGTCATAGGATGAGCGGCATGGCGATCGTGATGCTGAGGTACTTCGCCGCGGCCGCCGACGCCGCAGGACGCGAGGCGGAAGAGCTCGAACTCGGGGCGGAGCACACGCTCGAGGCCCTGCGAGATGCGCTGACGAGCCGATACGGAGAGCCCATGGCGCGGGTCCTCAAGAGCGGGTCGTTCCTCGTCGACGGCGTCGTGCGCCGCGACCTGACTCTCCCCGCCGGCGAGCACATCGACATCCTGCCCCCGTTCGCGGGCGGATGACCGCGATGTCCACCACCGTCGAAGAACACGCCGCGACCGTCGCCGCGCTGCTCGCACCCGCCCTCGCCGCGGTCGCCGACCCGTCCCGCGCCGAGATGGTGCCTCTCACGCCCGCCGGCCCCGCCCACGGGCGCGTGCTGGCCGCCGACGTCCGCAGCCCGCTCCCGGTGCCGCCCTTCGCGAACTCCCAGATGGACGGCTACGCGGTGCGCTCCGCAGACATCGCCGCAGCGACGGGATCGCGCCCCGTGCGGCTGCCGATCGGCAGAGCCCGCGCAGCCGGAGACGCGGCCGACGCCCACGAGCCCGGTACCGCGACCCCGGTCATGACGGGCGCCGCGATCCCCGCCGGCGCGGATGCCGTCGTGCAGATCGAGGCCGCCGACCCGCCGCGCTTTCTCGGTATCGGAGCGGCGGGGGGCGACCCGAGCGCGGGTGTCGCGTTCTCGACGCCGGTGGCACCGGGAACCTTCATCCGCGAAGCCGGCAGCGACGTCACCGCAGGTCAGCTGCTGCTCACCGCCGGCACCCGCCTCGGACCCGCCCAGTTGGCCACGCTCGCGGCGGTGGGCCTCACCACCGCACGCGTGCGTCCGCGGCTGCGGGTGCTGCTGGTCTCCACCGGTCACGAGCTGCGCGCCCCCGGCGAGACGCTCGGATCGGGGCAGATCCACGATGCGAACACGGCATCGCTCGCCGCATCTCTCATCGACACCGGCGCCGAGGTCGCCTGCGCCGCAGCTCCGGACGACGCCGAGGCTCTGCTCGCCGTCATCGCAGCGCACCCTGAGGCGGACCTGCTGATCACGACCGGAGGGGTGAGCGCGGGCGCATTCGAGGTGGTCCGCGACGCGCTCGCGCCCAGAGGGGTGTCGTTCGGGCACGTCGCGATGCAGCCCGGTGGGCCTCAGGGAGCGGGGATGCTGCGCCGGGACGAACTCGCTCCGCTGCCCGTCGTCGCCTTCCCCGGCAATCCGGTCTCAGCCCTGCTGTCGTTCGAGATGTTCCTGCGTCCACCGCTGCGCCGGGCCGCCGGCCTGCGCGATCGGCGTGAGGTGCGCTGGCTGCCGCTCGCCCACGCGATCGAGTCACCGCAGGGCAAGCATCAGATCCGCCGCGGGATGCTGCGCGACGACGGAAGCGTCTCGGTGGGCGCACCGGGGTCGCATCTGCTGCATGACTACGCTCGGTCGACGGTGCTCGTGCACGTGCCCGCCGGTATCGCCGCGCTTCCCGCCGGTGCAGAAGTCGAAGTCTGGAGGATCGATGAGTGAGCTCTCGCATCTGCGTGCCGACGGGTCGGCGCACATGGTCGACGTCACCGAGAAGCAGGTGACCCGCCGCGAGGCATCAGCGCAGGCCGTGCTGGTGACGACGCCCGAGGTCGTGGCGATGATCGCCGACGGCTCACTGCCCAAGGGCGAGGCGCTGGGCACCGCACGGCTGGCGGGCATCATGGGCGCCAAGCAGACGTCGACGCTGATCCCGCTGTGCCATCCGCTGCCGTTGACCAAGCTCGCCGTCGACCTCGAGCCGCAGGGCGACCGCGTGCGCATCGTCGCGACGGCCGTCACGAACGGCGTCACCGGGGTCGAGATGGAGGCCCTGACCGGCGCGACTGTGGCGGCCTTGACGCTGTACGACATGATCAAGGCCGTCGACAAGCACGCCGTGATCACCGACGTGCTCGTGCTCGCGAAATCGGGCGGCAAGAGCGGCGACTGGTCACGGCCGTGACCCGCACAGCGTGCGTGCTCGTGGTCTCGACCAGGGCCGCGCACGGCGTGTACGAGGACCGCACCGGTCCGGTCATCGTCGAGTGGCTGCGCGATCGCGGGTTCGCAGTGCAGATCGAGGTGGTGGCTGATGCCGGTGTCGGCGATGCTCTGTCGGCACTGCTCGCGCAGCATCCGTCCGTCCTGCTCACGACAGGCGGCACCGGTGTCTCGGCCGACGACCGCACGCCGGAGGCGACCAGGGCTCTGCTCGACATCGAGCTGCCAGGGATCGTCGAAGAGGTCCGCCGCCGAGGTGCGACGGTGACGCCGACCGCCGTCCTCAGCCGGGCGGTCGCGGGGGTGGCCGGCGGATGCGTCGTGATGAATCTCCCCGGATCCACAGGCGGTGTGCGCGACGGGCTCGCCGTGCTCGACGGTGTGCTCGAGCATCTGCTCGACCAGCTCGGCGGCGGGGACCACTGATGTGCACGGTCGTGATCGATGCGGCCGACGCGGCATCCGTCCGCCTGCTGGCCGTGCGCGATGAAGACCCGCAGCGCGAATGGGACGAGCTCGGCGCGTGGTGGCCGGATCGGCATCCCGGGGTGATCGGCATCCGCGACCGCCGAGCCGGTGGCGCCTGGCTGGCCGCGAACCCCGCCGAAGGTCGCCTCGCAGTTCTGCTGAACCGCGCCGATGTGCTCGATCTGCCCGCGGACCTGGCACTGTCGCGCGGCTCGCTCGCCCTCGAATCGGTCATGGGCCGCTCCCCCGCAGCCCCCGAGCGGATGCACGGATTCAACCTGCTCGAGGTGCGCCCCGAGGGCTCGCGCGTGCTCAGCTGGGACGGCGCCTCGCTGCGCGAGACGACGATCGAACCAGGCACGCACATGATCGCGCACGACGATCTCGACGACGCAGGCACGCCGCGCATCGCGTCGTGGCTGCCGGAGTTCCGCGCGCTCGGGCCGACCTCCGCGAGCACGGACTGGAGAGCGGACTGGGTGCGGATGCTGGCAGCATCCGCCGCTCTCCCGCCCGAGGACGACAGGGCCATCATCCGCGACAACAGGCCGCATGGCTACCCGACCCAATCGCTGCTGTATTGCACCGCCGACGTCTCTGCGGCGGGCATCGACGTCGACTACCACGCCTTGCCGACGCCCGCCCATTGGTCGGCACCCGATGCGTGACCCATTGCTCTGACCGCGCTCCTCGGGTACGTTCCTTCGTAAAGAATCTTTCCTAAAGATTCGTCGTCCATCCACCGGAGGAACCATGCGTCAACGCCGACCCCTGCTGGCCCTGCTGGCCGCCGCCGCCCTGATACCGCTCGCCGGCCTCGTCGCCACCTCGGCTCAAGCGGCGTCTCCCGTCACTCTGCGAGATCCCATCAAGCGCGAGATCGCGCAGGAGATCATCACCTCGGCCGAGAACTCCTCGCTGAACTGGTACGACCAGTACAGCTACATCGAGCCATACCCCGACGGCCGGGGTCTGACGGGTGGGATCGTGGGCTTCACCTCGGGCACCCACGACATGCTCGTGCTCGTGCAGAACTACACGAAGAAGCACCCGGCCAACCGCCTCGCGAAGTGGATCGACGAACTCGAGCAGGTCGACGGCACCGACGAGACGGCGCCACTCGGCGAGGCGTACATGGCCGATTGGAGGGCCGAGGGCGCGGCACCCGCGTTCCAGCAGGCGCAGCGCGACGAGGTCACCGTGCAGTACTTCGATCCCGCGGTCGATCTCGCGATCGCCGATGGGCTCGGTGCGCTCGGGCAGTTCGCCTACTACGACGCGGCCGTGGTGCACGGCTTCTCCGGCTTGCAGGATGTGCGCTCCGAAGCGAAGAAGTCCGCGACGACCCCGGCGTCAGGTGGGAGCCAGACGACCTATCTCAACGCCTTCCTCGACGCTCGCGTCATCGAGATGCAGAAGGAGGAGGCGCACGAAGACGTCAGCCGCATCGAGAACGCACAGCGGGTCTGGCTCGACGCCGGCAACCTCGACCTCGACACTCCGTTGAACTGGTCGGTGTACGGCGATCCGTACTCCATCCCCACCGCCCCGACACCGCACTGGCCGGTCAGCGGCACCACACCCACGCCCACACCGACAACGACCCCGGGCACGGCGACGTTGATCTCGAAGAACAAGCCGGTCACGGCGTCGACGGTCGAGGGCACGGGCTTCGAAGCCGCGAAGGCGGTCGACGGCAACGCGACCACCCGCTGGGCGAGCGTGGAGGGCGTGGACCCGCAGTGGGTGCGCATCGACCTCGGCGCCGGCTCCACCGTGAACAAGGTCGTCCTGAAATGGGAAGCCGCATACGCCTCCAAGTACCGCATCGAGACCTCGAACGACGGCACCACCTGGACCACCCTCGCCACCGAAGCCGCAGGCAACGGCGGCACCGACGAGTTCACCAACCTCACCGGCACCGGCCGCTACCTCCGCATCTACGGCACCGCCCGCGGCACCGCCTACGGCTACTCCCTCTACGAAGCCGAGGTCTACACGGTGACCGGCGGAGGCACCACTCCCACCTCCACGCCGACACCGACGCCCACGGCGCCGACCGGGCCGACCTGGCCGGGTTCATCGCAGATCACCGTCGCCGATGGCGCGGACACCTTCGGCACGGACCTCAGCGGGCTGTCGTTCTCGGCCGACGGATCTGCCCTGTGGGCCGTGAACAACGGCTCGGGCACGCTGCACCGCCTCGTCCGCAGCGGATCGAACTGGGCAGAGGCGTCCGGATGGTCCGGCGGGCGGACGCTGCGCTACACGAACGGCTCCGGCGCTCCGGATGCCGAGGGCGTCGTCGCGGTCGGATCCGACCTGTTCGTCGCCTCGGAGCGCAACGGCTCGAGCAAGAGCACGAGCCGCCCGTCGATCCTGCAGTACCGCCCGGGCACGTCTTCAGGCTCATTGACGGCGCTGAAGGAGTGGAACCTCACATCCGACCTGCCGTCGGTCGGCGCCAACGACGGCCTCGAGTCGATCGCGTGGATCCCGGATGCCGACCTCGTCGCCAGCGGGTTCGTCGACCAGCGCACCGGCTCGGCGTACTCTCCCGCGTCATACGCGAACCACGGCGACGGCTTGTTCTTCGTCGGACTCGAGGCTGACGGAAAGGTGTACGCCTATGCACTGAACCTCAGCGGCGGGTTCACTCGGGTGGCGAGCTTCGCCTCGGGCTTCGACACCGTGATGGAGCTCGAGTACCAGCCGAGCACCCGCACGTTGTGGAGCGTGTGCGACGACAGCTGCGACGGCGCGGTGAACGCTCTGAAGGTCACCTCCGGCGCCTTCGCCGTGGCGGCGGAGTACGACCGCCCGTCGGCGATGCCGAACATCAACAACGAAGGCTTCGCGCTCGCGCCGGCGTGCGTCGGCGGTGCGCGGTACGCGATCTGGGCGGACGATTCCGACACCTCGGACCACGCTCTGCGTGCGGGGTCGATGAGCTGCAGCTGAGCGTCGGCCATAGTGCGCCCCGGTCGTCCGCGACCGGGGCGCACGTGCAGGAAGCCCTTGACCGGTCCCTCGCTCTCCCGATACTCTTTCCGTAAATCAGAAGAATACTTCCGGATAACGGAAGCGACAGCTCGATGGAGAGGTGACCGACATGGCACGCAACGACCAGACGCCGATGAATCGCGACGACCACGAGCAGCCGATCGTCAACATCGATCCAGACTTCTACGTCCCCGCAGGGGCCGAGCGCACGAACAGTTACCTTCGAGCCCTCCGCATCCTGTTCCCGAAAGCCGCCTGAGTCAGGCGGCTCGAGTCAGGCGGCCGACTCCGCATCGCTCAGGCACGAGAAGCGCGTGCGGTAGGCGGTCGGGGTCATCCCCAGCACGCGAGAGAAGTTCTGACGCAGCACGGCCGCCGACCCGAAGCCGCACTCGTCGGCGATGTGATCGAGCGGCAGGTCGGTGCGCTCCAGCATCCGCTGCGCGTGCAGGATGCGCTGGCGGGCGAACCACGCCGCAGGCGTCACGCCGTAGTCGGCCTTGAACCGGCGCGCGAAGGTGCGCGACGACATCAGGGCACGAGCGGCCATCTCGTCGACGCCGATGTCTTCGCGCAGGTTCTGCACGGCCCACTCGGCCACGGCGGAGAGCGAATCGGATGCCACGTGCGGGATCGGCCGGTCGATGAACTGCGCCTGCCCGCCGTCTCGTTGCGGCGGTACGACCATGCGCCGCGCGACGCGGTTCGTGAGCTCGGCGCCGATCTCCTGTCGCAGCAGGTGCAGGCACGCGTCGATGCCCGCGGCGGTGCCGGCGCTCGTGATGATGCGACCGTCCTGCACGAACAGCACGTCGGCGTCGACCTCGATCTCGGGATACATCGCGGCCAGATGCTGCGAGTACATCCAGTGCGTGGTGGCACGACGCCCGTCGAGCACGCCCGCGGCACCCAGGATGAACGAGCCGCTGCACACGCTGATCACCCACGCCTCCCGTGCGACGGCATCTCGGGCCAGGTCGAGCAGAGCGGGGTCGATCATGCCCCAGTACTCGCGCGGCACCGGGCAGAAGATCACGAGATCGGCCTCGTAGGCGAAGGAGAGGTCGTTCTCGACGTTGACCGAGAAGCCCATCTTCGAGTTCACGACGCCGGCGCGCGGAGCGACGACGCGGAAGTCGAAGTTCGGGACGCCGTCGTCGGAACGATCGAGCCCGAAGGCCTCACAGGCGACACCGAACTCGAACGGGGCGAACCCCTCCTGGATCACGCAGGCCACTGTCTTCATCGTCGATCACTCCCTCTGGGTTGCTGAGCCTGTCGAATCATGGCGGTTTTCCTACGTCCAGTGTCACTTCTGCCACTCGTGGCGGTTCTGCATTGAACGTAGCGTTTCTGCCATGGTACTCCTCATCGCACTCATCGCGCTCCTCATCTGGGCTCTCATCGCCACTGTCGTGGAGGTGCGCCGCGACGGTTACCGTGCCGTGCCCACCGACTGGGCCCGCGTCGGCGGCCGGGAAACCGCGGCCCAGCCCGAGGTCATCCAGCGATCCCTCTGAATGACTGCCCAAGAGCGGATGCGGGGGCTACGCTCGACTGCATGAGCGAGCCCCAGCATCCACCCGTTCCGCCGTACGGTCAGCCGAGCCCGACCCCGCAGGCGGCCCCCCAGCCCCCGACCGCTCAGCCCTATTCGCCGCAGCAGCCCTACCAGCAGCCGGCCCAGCCCTACCAGCAGCAGCCGTACGCACAACCGCAGTCGCCCGCTCTCGACGGCGCCCCGCAGGGCCACCCGGGCGCGGCACCGCAGCATTTCGGACAGCAGCAGGCTGGAGGCGGCTACCCCGTTCCCGGCTACCCCGGCACCGGCTACCCGGCGCGCCCCGCCGCCTCGGGCAAGGCGCTGGGACGCACCGCGCTCATCATCGCTCTGATCGCGTTCGCCGTCGGCGTGCTCGGCTCGTTCCTGTACCCGCTGCTGTACGGGGCCTTCTCCTACTCGTCCGTGTTCAGCTACGGAATCATCTCCGGCGTCACGGGTTTCCTGGTGCTGGTCGGCTCGACCGTCGCGCTGATCCTCGGCCTGATGGCCATCCGTCGTCCGGGGTCGCCCGTCCTGGCCGGCATCGCGATCGGCATCGCCGCGAGCGAGATCGCGGGCACCGTGATCTCGTGGATCTCGTCCCTGTTCTACGCCTTCGTCTGAGACCGGAGCCATCATGAGCGAACCGCAGCAGCCCTCCGCCCAACCGTATCCTCCCGCGTCGCCCTACGGCTCTCCTCAGGGAACCCCGCAGTACGGCATGCCCTCTCAGGGAGCCCCGCAGTACGGTGCTCCGCCGCAGGGCGGCCCTCAGTACGGCGCCCCCGCCGCCCCCGGCAATCCGCTCGGACGCACCGCGTTCCTCGTCGCAGTCGTGACAGGCGCCATCGGCATCCTGTTCTCGGTGATCACGCCGTTCCTGTATTCGAGCGGCAACTACGACGTCGCCGATTCCCTGGGCACCGTGATCGGCATCCTGGTGCTGATCGGCGGCATCGCCGCCGGCGTGCTCAGCATCCTGGCCCTGCGCCGTCCTGCTCCGCACCTGCTCGCGGCCATCGCCCTCGGCATCGCCGGCTCTGTCGTCGTCGGCCGGGTCATCACCTGGATGGCCTCGCTGCTGTACTACCTGTTCTGATCGTCGCCGAGGGCCGGCGCGCCCGGCCTCGATGTAGGGTCGGCTCATGACTCCCCTCGACAGCCTTCTGGCGTTCGTGGTCACGTCGATCGTGATCATCGTGATTCCCGGGCCGAGCGTGCTCTTCGTCATCGGTCGGTCGCTGTCACTCGGCCGTCGCGCCGGAGCGCTGAGCGTCGTGGGCAACGCCCTCGGCACCGTCCCCGCCGTCGTGGCCGTCGCATTCGGTGTCGGCGCCATCGTGGCGTCCTCCGTCGTCGCGTTCACGATCATCAAGATCGTCGGCGCCGTCTATCTCGTGTGGCTCGGCGTCCAGGCGATCCGCCACCGTCGCGACCATCGCGCGGACGTCGCCCGCGAGCCGGCTTCCGCCTGGCGGCTCCTGCGTCAGGGCTTCATCGTGGGCGCCACGAACCCGAAGACCATCGCGTTCTTCGTCGCCGTGCTGCCCCAGTTCGTCTCTGCATCCGGTGGCCCGGTCTGGGCGCAGCTACTGCTGCTCGGGCTCGTCTTCCAGACGATCGCGCTGGTCTGCGACAGCGTGTGGGTGCTCGCCGCAGGCACGGCCCGCACCTGGTTCGCACGCTCGCCCCGGCGGATGTCGACACTGTCGGGCACGGGCGGAGTGATGATGATCGGGCTCGGAGGCACGCTGGCGCTCACCGGCGCGAAGAGCTGACGACGCAGGCCGGACGGATCAGCGCGATCCCGCGAGCACGCGCTCGTAGAGATCGATCATGGCGGCGGTCCGCGAGGACTGCCGGAAGGCCTCGGCCGTGGCCTCGAGAGGGACCGGGGCGGTTCCGGACGAGATGTCGGATGCCGCCTGCCGCAGCGTCTGCGCGAGTGCGGCGATCCGCTGCGCCTCCGGCGCATCGGAATCCGGCACCGCCCACAGGCCGCCGCCGAGCTCCGCAGCGATGTCGGGATCGCTGATCACCGACGGCGTGCCCAGAGTCGCCGCCTCGAAAGGCGTCATCCCCTGCGTCTCGAAGCCGATCGACGTCTGCACGAGAGCGTCGGCCGCTGCGATCCTGGAGAGCGTCTCGGCGTAGGTCAGCTTGCCGGCGAAGCGCACGTTCGGCAGTCCGGCGACGATCTTCTCGGCAGCAGGACGCTGCGCGCCGCCGCCGATGATCTCGAGCTCGGCGTCGACTCCCGAGGCGACGAACGCCTCGAGGAACGGCAGCAGTCGCTTCTCGGGGCTCATCCGCCCGAGCCAGACGAAGCGCGGCCGTCCAGGCATCCGCTCCTCGGGGGCGGCGGCGAGCGTCGCACCCCGCACGTCATCGTCGATGCCGTTCCAGACCACATAGACGCGCCCGAACACCCCGTGCTGCTCGAGCCGTCGCGCGAAGTGCGTCGAGGGCGCTGTGACAGCGGATGCACCGGCCGCGAGCCCGCGCAGAAAAGCCCACCCGTCAGACCCGGCGCCCGTGCCCGGCAGCGCGCGACGACGCCACAGGTTGAGAACCGCCAGGACGGGCCCGGCGAGCGGCGTGACGGCGCGGATACCCACGTCGACACGGTTGTGCATGGTGTGCACGACGGGGATCCCGTGACGGCGGGCGAATCGGTGACCGATGAACCCGCCCCAGAAATCGGCCTGCACATGCACGAGGTCGACAGGAGGCCTGCGCGTCATGGCCCGATCGAGGAAGCGGTCGGTACCGCGGCCCGGCCAGCTCATCGAGTACTCGCGGTCGGCGGTGATCGGCATCGACGGGAGGTCGACGTTCGCCGGATCGTACGCGCCCGAGCGAGGTCCGTGCATCTTCGGCGCCACGACGGTGACGGTGTGCCCGGCGCGTTCCAGGAACTCGCGCTGCAGCCGCATCGACACCTGCGCCCCGCCGAGGGAGTCGAGGTGCTGATCGCCGAAGAAGACGATGTGCATCGTCACTCGGGCAGAGGCTCGTCGCGGTACAGCGCCTCGAAGGTATCGAGAGTGCGGGTGATGTCGTGGATGATGACGCCGTCGAGAGAGGCGCGCTGCATCCGCTCGTACTCCTCCGGCGTCGCGGTCAGCACGTCGGTGAGGCGTGCGGCCAGTTCGTCGACGTTGCCCGGCTCGAAGAGGTAGCCGTTCTCGCCGTCGTGCACGAGATGAGGCAGCGCGACGGCGTCGGCGGCCACGATCGGCAGTGCTGAGGCCATGGCCTCCATGGTCGCGATCGACTGCAGCTCGGCGATCGAGGCGATCGCGAACACAGATGCCCGGGAGAGCAGCGCCCGCAGTTCCTCGTCGGTCGTGCGACCGTGGAACGTGACGCGGTCGGCCAGGCCCAGCTTGGCCGTGAGGTTCTCGAGGTTCTTGCGCTGATCGCCGCCGCCGACGATGTCGAAGGTGGTCTCGAGCGCGGGGTCGAGCTTCGTGATCGCGTGCAGGATGACCTCGACCTGCTTCTCTGCGGTGAGGCGGCCGACGAAGACGATGCGGTTCTTCTCGCGCGGACCGATGACGGGGGTGTACTGCGAGCGGTCGATGCCGCAGCTGATCGGGATCACTCCGCTGACTCCGACGGTCTTCTCGAGGAAATCGGCGGCGCGGCGCGTGGGCGTGGTGACGGCGCGCATCATGTCGAAGGTGCGCTTCGCGTCGGACCAGGCGAACTTCTCGACCTTGCGATCGACGAAGTCGGGGAAGATCGAGTGATCGAGGATGTTCTCGGCCATGACGTGGTTGGTGGCGATCACCGGGATGCCGCGCTCACGTGCGATGTGGGCGAGGCCGCGGCCGATCACGATGTGCGACTGGATGTGCACGACGTCGGGCTGCACGCGGTCGAGCACGATGCGCGCGTAGTGCTTGGACCGCCACGGCCAGACGAAGCGGATCCAGTCGTGGGCCAGCCAACGTACCGACGGCAGACGGTGCAGAGTCATCGGCTCGCCCTCGACGACCTCGGTGCGCGGCTGCGCCCGGCGATAGGCCTGGTTGGGAGCGGCGACGTGGATGTCGTGTCCGCGCTGAACCAGACCGGCGGCGAGGCGCTCGGCGAACCGGGCGGCGCCGTTGATGTCGGGGGCGAACGTGTCGCAGCCGATCAGGATGCGCAGCGGACGATGGTCGGTCGAGTCGGATGCGGGAGAAGACATGCTGCCTTTGGAGGTTTCGACGGCCACGGAGCGCCCGGTCGGGCGGTGGCCACTCTACCCGAGGGCTCTGGCCGAGCCGCCCAGGCGTACCGGCATCCGCCCAGGCTCAGCTCTCGGGAGCGCGTTGTGCAGTCGCGCTCGCCATTCTGATGTGCTGCTCGATCGCCGCATACAGCTCGTCTCCGATGAGGCGACCGACGAAGAGCAGCGTCGTCTTCGCGGGCATCGACCGCACCGTCACGACGTTCTGCGTGCGCCTCAGATCGAAGAGCCGGCTCCACAGGAACCTCGTCGCACCGCCCGGGCCCGTCAGCTCGAGAGCGTCCGGAGTGATCGTCAGGGTCTGCGCGGTGCCGATCGTGAGGCTGCGCTTCACTGTGCGGTTCACCGCCGTCACGACTACCGTCGACGAGATGACGGCGATCGCCATGACGGCGGCGGAGTAGCCGATGACGTTGCCTGGCAGGATGCCGGCCGCCCCCAGCATGAGACCGATCACGCCGATCAGAGCGAGCACTCCGAAGACGACGAACGTCTTCCACGACGCGCGGAGCAGGGCTGCGCGCGCGACGCGCTGATCGACCGCGCTGAAGACGATCGAGGAGCTGAGCACGCCCGTCACGGAGGCCTCCCCCAAGATGTCGGCGCGATCTTCGGCGACGGCAGGTCGTCCAACCAGCTCGATGGCTCTCGCGAATGCCGCATCGTCGATGAGCCGCCCGGGTATCCCCAGCCGTGCGTTGGATGGTGCGACGGTGACGTAAAGGCCGCCGCCGACACGCTTCAGATTCGACAGCTGTCCCCACCGGATGCGGTCGGCCCCTCCCGCACCGTCGATGTCGAAGGTGCCCTCGGTGATCGCCAGGCTCATCTCGGACCCGAGCGGCAGCTGCTTTCGGGTCACCACGGCCTGTATCCAGATCAGGACCGCCGCCCCCACGAGCGCGCCGACCACCCCTGCGACAGCGAGCCCCCACCCGTCCGGCGGCGAAGGCCCGAGTGCGCTGACCCCGGCGGCGACGACGGACAGCGCGGCCAGCGCGCCCAGCAGGATGAAGACGGTGCGCGACTGGGCGAGATGCCCGCGGAGGACGACTCGCTGATCGTCACGATCGATCGTGATCGTCCGCCGCTCGAACGCATCCATTCGCTGCCCTCCTGCAGTAAGCATGTCGCACGTCACCCTAGCCCGGTGCTCGACGGAGGTTCGCACACCGGCATCCGCCCAGGCTCAGCCTCTAGCGTGGTCCTATGAGACTGACAGCATCCGCCGATCCCGCTCTCTGGATCCCCGTGACGGACTCGCTCGGCTTCAGGGGACGCCGGCACCGCAAGGCCGCGATCCGGATGCTGCTCGGCCAGGCCAATCAGGCGCTCGGCCGCACGGAGCGCCCCGGCTCGAAGTTCGGCGCGTGGGCCATGAGCCAAGCGGCCCCTCTGCTCATGAAGCGCGCAGACGGTCGTGTGCTGGTGTGGACGTGGAAGGCGGAGCCCGAGCTCGTCGTCGCGATGGTCACGGCGCAGGTGCTCACCCCCGACGTGCGGGTCGCGCGCGCGTCGATGCCGATGGACTACGACGACACCGAGTCGTTCCAGAGCCGCTGGCTCGGCAGGGGCGAGAAGCTCGTCGCGCCTGCGCTGTCGGGCACGCCGTTCACGACCTACACGTGGGACACGGGGACGCACCTTGTGACCCTCACCGCCGTGTGCGGAGATCGCGAGCGCTTCGGCACCCTCGGCAGTGCACTCGACGACCTCGCGCGCAGCATCCGCATCGCCGACGATCTGACCGGCGGCGAGTCCCCTGAGGTGCTGCGGCTGCCGCCGGCCTGATCCGGCCTGCGCCTCGCGCGAATGAAGCCGCCGCTCAACGACTCACCGGTTCGGGGGCAGCTCTGCTCGGCTGCGAGTGGCGCGGGATGCGCCATCGCCGAGCCGGATCCCACCAGGCGGGACCGCGGATCTGCGGGATGCCGCCGTCCATGCGGATCTCCCACCCGGAGTACTCCAACGAACGGTGGTGATACCAGCACAGGGGCACGCCGTTGTCGGTGTGCGTCGGACCGCCGCGGGCGTGCTCGGTCACGTGATGGATCTCGCACCACGAGGCTGGAACATGGCATCCCGGGACCAGGCACTCCTTGTCGCGCGCGACAATCGCCCTCCGCTGATGCACGGTAAAGACCCGATCCGTGACGCTGATGCCGACGACCCTGCCCTCGTCGAACAGCACCCTCTGGACAGCGCCCACACACGCCGTGTGCAGCGCGACGGATGCTGAGACAGGACCCTCGACTCCGGGAATGCGGGCCCAGCCGGCGGCGCCGGCCGCCACGTCTTTCGCGTCGACGTGCACCACGAGCGTGGGTGCGGCACCGCCCAGCGTGGGCATCTCCTCGTGCCGGGCGGCGATCCCCAGCGCGACCGCCAGCGCATCGTGCCGCTTCTGCGCAGGGCTGCGCGGATCGATCACGTTCCGCGGGTCGGAGTTGAACGGATCTTCGTCGTCGGCGTCGGAGTCTGTGAAGGCGACTCCGGGCACGGCAGGACCGTCGGCCTTCGGGTTGAGCTGCGCGTCGATGATCTGCTGCAGCTGCGCCTTCGCCTCGGGGAGCAGATTGCCGCGTACCGGGAATACACCCTCGCGCTCACGGCCGATCGTGAGAAAGCGCGAATTCATCGCGTTGCGATCGTTCGGCTCGGCCCCGTCGGGATCGAGGATCATCGCGATCTCCGAGCCGAACAGCCGCAGATCCTCAGGCGTCGCCGGAGGGGCGACATCTCCGGCAGCCGCACCGTCGACCGAGCTCGCGCCGCGCGCGAAATCGGCGAGCATGACGTCGGCGTGCAGCCGGTCGGTCGTGCCGATCCGCGTGCCGGCGCGCTCGATCGAAGCCGTGGCGGCGAGCAGCCCGCTGACTCCGACTGCTCCGTCGAGCAGCGCCGCCCGCAGAGCCGGCCACCGGGCAGGCAGGGGCGCTCCCGTGATCAGTTCGGTCTCGCTGGTCACCAGCCGCGCAGCCTTCACCAGGAGCGCTGCCCCGCGAGCATCCGTCCGCAGCACTCGCTGCAGGACTTCGTTCATGTTCCGGCAGCCGAGCCTCTGTGCGAAATCCACCGGATCGGCCGTGGCGACCGTCTCGACGACGACCGCCTCCACACGCCGCAGCGCCTCTCCGGCGACCCTCAGAACGTCCATGCGCTCGGCATCCGACAGCGCCGCCAGAGAATCTGCACCCAGCACGCGATCGAGGTCGGCGACGACCTGATCGAGCGTGGCGACAGGGCTGTTCATACCTCTATTCAACAGGGGGCCACCGACATTCAGGGGCGGGTTTCAGGCTGATCAGAGTAGGTATCTGCGGAAAGCACAAATTTGTGCATCATGGTAATAGTGAAGTACGGTAACTATTATGCAACCGCTGCTCCTTGACCGTCTTCTCCAGATCGCCGATCTGTTCCAGAAAGACATGGCCCGTGCTTTCGACGGCACCGGACTCACCCCCGCGCGCGTGCATCTGCTCTGGGCGCTGCAGCACGCCGGCCCCTCTACGCAACAGGCGCTCGCTCGCCTCTGCGGCGTCTCGCCGCGCAACATCACGGGTCTGGTCGACGCCCTCGAGGCATCAGGTCACGTGCGACGCTCCCCTCATCCCTCCGATCGGCGGGCCGTGCTCGTCGAACTCACCGGCACTGCGACCGAGACCATGACGCAGATGCAGCAGGAGCACGCCGACCTCGATGCCACGCTCATCGCCGCGGTCGCGCCAGAGGATCGTGCGGCGGTCGAGCGCGGAATCACGGCGATCGCCCTGCATCTCGAGACACTGGTGGCGGATGCCGCGGCGAGCGCGCCCGCAAAGGGAGCACCATGACATCCACCGCCGCCCTTCCGACCCGAGGCGCCCGCATCATCGACGCCGCGCGCAGAGCGCTGCACGCGGAGCTCCGCGTCTACTCGAGCATCGGTCGCGCGATCACTCGTCGCCCCGCGATTCCCCCTGGCGGCACCGGCCTCGGCTACCACCGGCCTGTAATGACCGTGCTGTTCATCTTCATCGGCCTGTCGGCCGTCGAGATCCCGATCATCGATCTCATCGTGCACCGCTGGCCGCCCGTGCGGATCACCATGCTCGTCATCGGCATCTGGGGAGTCACCTGGATGCTCGGCCTGCTCTGCGCGATGCTCATGCGCCCCCACACGGTCGGCCCCGACGGCATCCGCGTGCGCAGCGGCTTGGAGATCGACGTCGCCGTCTCCTGGAACGACATCACGTCGATCGCCGTGTCGCGCCGGGTCGACGAACCGAAGCAGCCGCGAGTGTCGGGCGGTGAATACTCCGAGCGGATGCAGAACGAGACGAACATCCTCATCGAGCTCGAGCGCCCTACCCACATCCGCCTGCCCGGCCTGGCCCCGAAGGGCGGCGAGCATGTCGTCGACAGCATCCGGCTGTGGACGGACGAGCCGCGCTCGTTCATCGCCGCCGCCCGCCCGTTCCTGACGGCGGCGGCGTGACCGTCATTCCAGCCCGCGGGCGGCGAGCCATTCCTTCGCGACCCGGGCAGGCGCCCTCAGCAGCCAGGCGTCGGCGATGATCTCGACCAAGCGCTCGCTTTCGATCGCGTCGAGCCGCACGAGCAGCCCCGGGTAGCCGTCGAAGTGCGGAATGCTGAACAGCCACTCGGGCTCCGCGGCGAGCAGGGCTTCCTTCTCCTCGACCGAGCCGACCCGCACACCGAGCACCGGGCCCTCCGGCCATGCACGTCCGAGGGACTCGAGTTGACGCAGGTCGGCACCCGTCGGGCCGCGCATCCAGGCGATCTGACCGCTCTTCAGCCGCCAGGCCGGCTCCCCCGTGTGACCGCCTGTGCGCTCCTCGACGCCCGGCAGCGCCAGCGCGATCTCCCGGACGTCATCGATCGTGGCCATGCCGCCATCGTCCCGCGCAGCGACCGTCGACGCAACGGCCGGTCAATAGACTCGGGGTGGGGGGAAACATGGATTCCGGTCTGCTGTACATCATCGGCCTGTTCGTCGTCGGTACGGGCTTCTCGCTCTGGGCGCTGCTGCGCCCGGATTCGTGGATGCGCGTCGATCGCGTCACGTGGGGGTGGATGCTCAAGGGCGGACGTGACGCGGAGCTGAGCGACGGCGGGCGCACGTGGATCCGCATCCGCGGCGTGATCGGCATCCTCGTCACGGTGATCGCCTGCGGCGTCCTGCTGTCGCTGCGCGCCGACGCGATCGGTCGCGCCGACGCCTCGGACCAGCAGAGGACGAGGGAAGAACAACGGCAGCAGGTGGCCGAGGCGTGGGGAGCCGCCGGAGACGGCATCCGCGTGCTCGTTCCGACCGGTGGCGCAGCCTCCGACTCGATCGCCCCCGAAGAGGTGGCTTCGACCATCACAGGCTTCCAGGTGGTGCAGGACGACGGTGCGAGTCCAAAGTATCTGCGCGAGCTCCCCGTGTTCCGCAACGGCGACGAGCTCGTGATGCGCAAAGACGAGCTGGCGACGGTCTTCGCAGGCGTCGACCTGCTCATCGGCACCACTTCGGTATGCGACGTGAGCAAGGTGATCGTCACGTCCGAACCGGACCGCGTGGTGCTCGACGTCGTCTACGCGACGACCGCGTCGTACGGCGGCTCGTTCACCTGCACGCAGAAGTCCATCGGAAACGTCGGCCTGACCCCCGTGGACCTGCCGGAGCCGCTGGGCGACAGAACCGTCGCGCTGGCGGACGGCACCGCCCTCACGGAGATCGGTTCGCGCTGACCTCCTGCGCTCCGCCGACTGCGCTCCGCCGCCTGCGCGTCGCCGCCCGCGCTCCGCGCGAAAAGTCGGAGTCCCCTGGAGACGCGCCGCCCAGTGCGCCCCGGGCACCGTGTGTCGCGACGAGACTCCGACTTTTCGAGCGCGGCGCTGCGCGTTCTCAGCGCGCGATGCGGAGGGTGCGCACCTCGAAGGGGCGCAGAGCCAGCTGCGCACCCAGGCGCGGCGATTCGAGTTCGTCTTCGATCAGCGTGACTTCGCGCACCTCGCGATGCGCGAAAGCGACCGTGAGCTCGCCTGACACCCGGCGCCCGAGCGACTCGTAGAGCCGCACGATCACATCACCCGAGTCGTCGGCCGCGAGCTTGACGCCCGACACGACGATGCCGTCGCCGGACACGGAGACGAGTGGCTCCACCTCGCGCTCGCCGTGCACCGTCGTCGACGGGGAGTTGAGCGCGATGCCCTCGGCGGTCGCGATCGCGGCGTCCGCTCCGATCACGAAGCCGACCTGGATCTCGTGACGACCGTGGTCGGTGTCGGGATCGGGGAACCGCGGTGCGCGCAGCATCGAGAGCCGCAAGGTCGTGGTCACGTCGTCGTCGGACACCTCGCGCGAGGTGTCGTAGCCGTAGATCGAGTCGTTCACGAGGGCCACGCCGAAGTCCTGCTCGCGCACCAGCACGAAGCGGTGCATCGAGGTCTCGAACTTCGCCGCCTCCCAGCTCGTGTTCGTGTGCGTCACGCGCGCCTGGTATCCGAACTGCGTCTCGGCCTCGGTGTGCGCAGCCTGCACATCGAGCGGGAACGCGAGCTTCAGCAGCTTCTCGGTCTCGTGCCAGTCGATGTCGTTGCGCAACGCGACGGTACGAGAATCCGGTCGCAGGGAGATGGTCTGCTCGATCGACGACTCGGAGAACCGGCGGGTCACCGTCACGACGGCGGCGCCATCGACGAGGGATGCCGTGATCGACGACACCTCGGTGAGATCGACGACACTGTTGCGGTAGTAGCGGTCGATGTCCCACGCGTCCCACATGTTGGGGAAGTCCTGGTGCACCTGGAACAGGTTCGCGGCGCGCCCCGGCGCCACCGCCTCACGGCCCGTGGACTTGTCGACGGCAGAGGTGATCAGGCCGTCGCCGGAGACGAGCACCGAGACGAGGTCGTTCTCCAGTCGCCAGCCTCCGCCCTCTTCAGTCAGGGAGGTGGGGCGTTTCGTCTCGCTCCGCTCGCTCAACGACCGAGTATCGAGGGCAGCGCCGGTCGTCGGGTCGAACCGCAGTTCGCGCTCGCCTTCGCCCGCGAGCGAACGGCGAGCGGCATCCGAGAGCTTCCGCGCCCGCTCGAGCACCTCGGTGAGCACCTCGACGGCCTCGCGATGCACCCAGGCGATCGAGGTGCCGGGAAGGATGTCGTGGAACTCGTGCAGCAGCACGGTCTGCCACAGGCGATCGAGCTCGTCCTGCGGATACGCGGCCCCCGTGCGCACAGCATCCGTCGCCGCCCACAGCTCAGCCTCGACCAGAGCGTGCTCCGCCCAACGGTGCAGCGCCTTCGTGGCGTGCTGGCTGGTCAGGGTCCCCCGGTGGAGCTCGAGGTACAGCTCTCCGACCCAGATCGCCGGATGCGGCAGCTCGGCGCGCGCGGCGTCGAAGAAGACGTCGGGATGCTCCCAGACCACCTGCGCGCTGCCCTCGAGGTCGGCCAGTCGGGACGCCTTTCCGGTCATCTCGCGCGTGGTGCCTCCGCCGCCGTCGCCCCAGCCCACCGGTGCAATCGAGCGGGAGGAGACGCGGTTCTCCTTGAACTGGCGCGAGGCCTTGGCGACCTCCATCCCGCTCAGCTGCGAGTTGTAGGTGTCCATCGAGGGGAAGTGCGTGAACATCTGCGAACCGTCGATGCCCTCCCACAGGAACGTGTGGTGCGGGAAGACGTTCTGCTGGTTCCACGAGATCTTCTGCGTGAAGAACCACTCGAACCCGGCACGGCGCATGAGCTGGGGCAGCGCCGGCGAGTAGCCGAAGCTGTCGGGCAGCCACACGCCCTTCGAGCGGATGCCGAACTCGCTCTCGAAGAACCGCTGGCCGTATTGGAACTGGCGCACGAGCGACTCGCCAGATGGCATGACCGTGTCGGACTCGACCCACATGCCGCCCAGCGGCAGGAATCGCCCTTCCGCCACCGCTGCCTTGACGCGGGTGTAGACCTCGGGGCGGTGCTCCTTGAGCCAGGCGTACTGCTGCGCGCTGGACATGCCGTACTGGAACCCGGGCTGCTCCTCGAGCAGCGTGGTCATCGACGACGTCGTGCGGGCCACCTTGCGGATCGTCTCGCGCACGGGCCACAGCCAGGCCGAGTCGATGTGGGCGTGGCCGACGGCGGAGATGCGGTGCGCGCTCGCCTCTGCGGGAGCGGCGAGCACGTCAGCGAGCTTCGCCCGAGCGTCGGATGCCGTCTCGGCGATGCGCTGCAGGTCGAGCACGTCGAGGGCGTCGTCCATCGCCTGCAGGATGCGCATGCGGCGCGGCGAGGTCGCAGGAAGCTCCGCCTGCAGCTCGAACAGCACCTCGAGGTCGAGGGACAGCTCGAAGATCTCCTGCTCGAACACCGCGAGGTCGATGCGTCGGGTGCGGTACAGCGGCTCGGGAGAGGACGTGCGGATGTCGCCCTCCTGCGTCGGCAGGAAGGGGTGGTAGTCCAGCAGCACGGGGTTCGCCGCCGCCTCGAGGTAGAGCTCGACCGGCTCGTCGCCGTGCGCCGACTCGGCGACGGGCACCCACTGGTTGCGCGGATTGATGCTCTTCACCGGAGTGCCGTCTGGGCGGTACGCGAGCGCCTCGCACTGGAAACCCGGCATGTTGATGTCGAAGCCGAGGTCGATCACGGCCTCGACGCGACGGCCCGCCCACTCCGCGGGAACGCGGCCCGAGAGCTTGAACCACGTGGTCGACCAGGCTGGTCCCCACGCGCTCGGCACGGCGACCGGCGCGAAGTCGAGGGCCAGCCCGTCTGCCGGCGCGATCGGCTCACCCGGCAGCTCGTGAGCCTCGACGGTCAGGGGCACGGATGCCGAGTGGATGGCGGGGCGGATGCGCTCATCGAGCACCCGCTTGACGCGGCCGAGGGTGAGAGTGGTGTCGTCATGCATGAAGGAGCGTCTCCGGTCGACGGTCGAGGTTTACTCAGGTTACTTTACTAAAGCGATATAGTTTATGGGCCGATCCGGCGTCCGACGCTACGGCGCGAGCGGGGCGCTCGGAGCGGGGACGCCGATGCGCTCATCGACCTCGCGGAACTCGGCGAGTGCCAGCTGCGATCCCCCGTTCCAGGCCCGCTCGGCCATGGCGCGAAGCGGCGAGCGGATGCCGGCGAGCACCTGCTCAGCACTCTGCGCGTCCGCGTCGTCCGACCACACCGAGAACGCTGAACCGCGCAGGGAGGACGGGTAGGGCTGGGCGATCTCCTGGCGCGTTTCGTCGGTCAGCGCAGGGAACAGCCCCGGGTGCCAGTCGGCCTCCCATATCCTCGCGCTCGCGGGGTAGACGTACCCCGCCTTCTCGCCCAGCACGTAGTAGAACAGCGTGTCGTGGAAGTTCACGAGCTCATGTCCGGCGGTCAGCGCGGCCGAAAGCGGGCTCATCCCGGCATGCCAGTTCGTCCACCAGGCCAGCGCCACCTGCGGGTCGAGCGCCACGACCTGCCCTCGCAGCATCCCGTCGTTCCAGACGCGGGCGGCGAGACCGCGCTCACGCAGGTGGACCGCAGTCCGGTTCACGAAGTCGGTGAGCAGATCGAATCCCGTGGCCTGCTCGCCGAAGCGCTCACGTGCCGCCTGCTGAAGCACGGGATAGTCGTCGATGCGGGCGAAGTCGACGAACTCGTCACCGCCGAGGTTCCAGCGCGTGCTGTGAGGGAACAGCCGGGCGACGTCGTCGATCAGCATATGTGCGCGAAAGCCACAGCGTCGTCGCGGGTGATGTCGAGAGCGTGGTCGATCGGACGCCCGTCGGATGCGGCGAGCCGCAGCTCAGGACGTGAGGCGAGGACGTGCCCCAAGTGCCCCGGCATGTCGAGCGAAGGGACCAGATCGATGTGCAGGTCGGCTGCAGCATCGGCGATCTTCCGCGCCTCCGCACGTGAGACGTGCAGCGGCGAGACGACCTCGGCGAAAGAGTCGGACCCGATCCGGAACCCCTCGTTCTCCGACAGGTGCCACTGGAACGAGTTGATGCCGACATCGGCGAGAACGGGGAGCAGCTCGAGGATCCACGCCGCAGCGAAGTGCTTGCGCGCCGCATCCAGATGAAAGCCGCGCTCCGGCACCGCGGGCGCGGACCGCACGCGACCGCGAGGCACCGCGCCCTGAGCTCGCAGGTTGTGCAGCACTTGCCTGGTCGCGCGGAAGGCGCCTTCGGGGGTCGATGCGCGCACCTCGATGTCGTCGTCGACGTCGATCGAGAACGCCTCCACGACGTCGCCCTCGGCCTCAGTCTCGGCCGGGCGTCGCAGTCGCACGATCTGCCGATCGCCGCCGGGAACACCCCGCTCTGCGAGCTCGCGCTCGAGACGCAACGCCTCGGCGCGCAGCGACGGCTCGTCGGTGACGACCCGCACGGCGTTCGGCCGCCAGAATCCGCCCGTCAGTGCGGCGAGCTGCGGCTGCGGGATCGCAAGCCACCTCGGCGAGATCTCGGCATCCGCTGTCATCCCTTGACGCTGCCCTCTTCGACGCCCTTGAAGAACTGCCGCTGCAGCGCGGCGAAGAGCAGGATGATCGGCACGAGCGCGATCATCGTGCCGGCGGCGATCACGCGCGGATTCGCCGCGAAGTTGGAGCTCAGGTACTGCATGCCGACCGTGAGCGTGTAGTTCGCTGGATCTGAGAGCACGACGAGCGGCCACAGGAAGTCGTCCCACGCCCCGATGAACGCGAACAGCGCGACCACCGAGACCATGCCGCGTACGTTCGGCCACACGATGTGACGCAGCCGCTGCATGGTGTTCGCACCGTCGATCGTGGCCGCGTCCAGCGTGTCGGGCGGGATCATGCGGCACGCCGCCATCATCAGCAACACGTTGATCGCGGCGATCGCCCCCGGCAGGAAGACGCCCCAGAGCGTGTTCGCGAGACCGAGGGACTTCACTGTGAGGTACTGGCTCGTCAGCGTGACCTCTCCGGGGAGGAGCAGCGTGGAGAAGATGACCGCCAGCACGATCCACTTGCCGCGGAACTTCATGGTTCCCAGCGCGTAGCCGCCGATCGTGGCGAACACGACGTTGGTGACCACGGTGCCCACGCCGACGAGCAGGGAGTGCCAGGCGTAGTCGAGCACCGGGATCGTGCGGAACACCTCGGCGTAGTTGTCGAGCGTCGGCGCCGAGGGGATCAGAGATGGAGGGAAGTCGTAGATGTTCTCGGTCGCACCCTTGAAAGACGTCGACATCTGCCAGAGGAAGGGGAACACCATGATCGCGAGCACGATCAGCAGCAGGGCGTACTTTCCGATCAGGCCGCCGAGCGACGGCTTCATGATGTCGGCCGAGCCCTTGGTGCGGTACGCGCGCTCGCGTCGCAGCTCCTGGTTCACGCTCATCGGGTGACCCCCTGCGCGCTGCGCGCGATCTTGGCGGCCTTCGCGGTGCGCCTCGTGGCGAGCGCCTCCTTGATCGTGTCGCTGTTGTTGATCACGCCGACGACCGCGAGCGGCACGAGTGTCAGGAGGAACAGCACGAGCGAGATCGCCGACGCATACCCCACCTGACCGTTCAGGCCCTTGCCCATCGACTGGATCAGCATGACCATGCTCATCGCCCGACCGCCTGGTCCGCCCGATCCGTTGGAGAGCACGTAGAGCTCGGTGAAGACGCGCATCGCGCCGACGCAGACCAGCACCGAGACGAGCATCATCGGGCCGCGCACGCCCGGGACGGTCACGGACCAGAACCGGCGCCAGCGGCCGGCGCCGTCCATAGCGGCCGCCTCATGCAGCTCACGGCCGACGTTGCCGAGCGCGGCGAGGTACACGACCATGTAGTAGCCGAGACCCTTCCACACGGTGAGGCCGATCGCGCAGCCGATGAGCAGCCAGCGATCCGAGAGGAACTCGATGGGCCGATCGGCAAGGCCGAAGAACTTCAGCGCGGAGTTCACTGTGCCGCTACCAGAGAACAGGAACTCCCAGACGATCGCCACGACCACGGCCGAGGCGATCACCGGGAAGTAGAAGGTGGTGCGGAAGAACCCGATTCCCGGGATCTTGCTGTGCACGAGCATCGCGAGCAGCAGGGGCAGGAATGTCAGCAGCGGCACGCAGACCACGACGTAGACGAGCGAGGTCGACAGGGCGTACCCGAACCTCTCGTCTTCGAACAGCTTCGCGAAGTTCGCGAGGCCGACGAACTCCGCGGGGCGGAGGGGACGAGCATCCGTGAACGCCAGCATCACGGTGTTCAGGAACGGCCACAGCGCGAACACGAACACCCAGATCACCGCCGGCAGCACCAGCAGATACGGCGTGAACCATCTCTGTCTCTTCACGGTCTCGTCCTCTCCGCCGCGGCGCTCAGTCGACGACGTTCTGCTGGGCGTACTCCACGGCCTTGTCCAGTGCCTCCTGGCCGGAGATCTCGCCGGTGATCGCGAGCGCGATCTGCTGCTTCGCGTAGGTCTCCATGGCCTCGGTGTACTGCGGGGCGCCGGTCTGCTTCGCATCGGCCATCTGCTCGGCGGCGAGGGAGGTCGCGGTGCCCTGCAGCTCGTTCACGGGGGCTTCGGCGAAGACCGACGGGTCCGAGTTGGCCTCGATCGTGCCGGGGAAGAACCCGGCTGCGAGCTTCACGAACTCGATCTGGTTCGCCGTGTTCGTCACGAACTCCGCGAAGGCGAGCGCGGTGGCGGAGTTGTCCGAGTTCTTCGAGACGCTGATGCCCTGCACGAACAGCGGCGGGTTGCCGAAGCCGTTCGTCACGTCGACGTCCGGAAGGAGGTTCGGCGCGTTCACCGCGACGTCCTTGTCGATGTAGTTCGGGCCCGCCGTCGTCCAGGCGACCCCGCCGGTGTTGAAGATGTTGATGTTCGAGTTCGCCGTGCCCGCGCCCTGAAGCGCCTCGGCCGTGATCGCCCCGGCCTTGTAGAGCTCGGCGTAGCGGTCGATGATCTTCGCGGCTTCGGGGGTGTTGAAGACGAACTCCCCGTCCTTGTAGATGTCGGGAGCGGCGCCGACGATCTGCAGCGTCTTCGGGCTCGGCACCGAGGAGAACATCGGCACGCCTGCTGCGGCGAGCTTCTCGGCGGCATCCAGGGTCTCGTCGAAGGTCGTGGGGGCCTGCGTCACACCGCCCTTCGCGAGCAGCGCCTTGTTCCAGTAGTTGAGCTCGGTGCCGAGATACCACGGGAATGCGAAGGAGCCCTCGACGCCGTCGTACTGATAGGCGGCGACGCCGCCGGCGACGTAGTCGTCGATCGCCTTCGACGCGCTGCCGAGGTCGAGCAGCTGATCGGCGGAGGCGAGGGAGTACGCGTACTCGGGCGGCAGGTTGATCACGTCGGGCAGCTCACCCGACTCGGCCTGCTGCAGGATCTTGTCCTCGTAGCCGTCGCCGGGCTGGTCGATCCATGTGACCTTCGTGCCGGGGTGCTCCTTCTCGAACGACGCGACGACGTCTTCGAAGTAGGGCGTGAACTTGTCGTTCTTGAGCGACCAGGTCTGGAAGGTGATCTCGCCGGTGATCTCTCCGTCGCCTCCTCCGCCTGGGGCGGGAGAGCCGCCGCCGGTGCAGCCGGCGAGGATGAGGGATGCCGCGACCGCGAGGCCCGCGACTGCTGTGGAACGGTGCTTCATGGACTTCTCCTTCGAAGTGGCCGGGGCTGGGGCGCCTGCGGGAGGCGCTGTGACAACCCTCACTAAAACGGTATAGTGACCATAGCATGCCACATGTCGCTCGACAGGTCGACCCCGGGATGCGCGCCGTTTCAGCGTCGATACTCGAAAGGACAGCGATGCCCAGCTCCCTCGCTCCGCTGCGCTTCGGCGCCAACTACACACCCCGGTCGCAGTGGATGCACTCGTGGATGTCTCTCGACCTCGACGAGGTGAAGCGCGACTTCGAGGCCCTCGCGGAGCTCGGGCTCGACCACGTGCGCATCTTCCCGCTCTGGACGATCCTGCAGCCGAACCGCACCCTGATCAGAGACCGAGCCGTCGCCGATGTGCGCGCCGTGGTCGAGCTGGCCGGAGACTTCGGCCTCGATGCGAGCGTGGACGTCATCCAGGGGCATCTGTCGAGCTTCGACTTCATCCCGTCGTGGCTGTCCACCTGGCATGACAAGAACATGTTCACGCACCCCGACGCTCTGAGCGGGCAGGTCGAGCTCGTGACCCGGTTGGGTCAGGCCCTGGGATCAGAACCGAATTTCCTCGGCTTCACGCTGGGCAACGAGACGAACCAGTTCTCCGCCGCGACCCATCCCTCCCCCTGGCCGGTGAGCGAGTCCGAGGCCGCGAACTGGATCACGACGTTGCTGGATGCCGCCGCGGCCGCCGCGCCCGCACAGCAGCATGTGCACAGCGAGTACGACGCCGCCTGGTACATGGACGGCCACGGCTTCACCCCCAAGCTGGCGTCCCGCCTCGGCGCCCTCACCACCGTGCACTCGTGGATCTTCAACGGCACCGCCCAGCGGTACGGCGGCAGATCGGCGGCATCCGATCGCCACGCCGAGTACATGATCGAACTCGCGCGCGGCTTCGCGACCGATGCCGATCGCCCGATCTGGCTGCAGGAGGTGGGCGCACCCTCGAACTGCCTCAGCCCTGAGGAGACCCCCGGCTTCCTCGAGGCGACGCTGCGCTCGGTCGCCCGCACGGAGAACCTCTGGGGCGTGACCTGGTGGTGCTCGCACGACGTGAGCCGCAGCCTCGCCGACTTCCCGGAACTGGAGTACACGCTCGGCCTGATCGACGAAGAGGGCGCGGCCAAGCCGATCGGGCGGCGGTTCGCCGAGCTCATCCCCGAACTGCGCGAACGCCGCACGGCTCCCGCCCGCGCGCTCGGCATCGTGATCGACGTCGACGAGGCGGAGACGCCACTGAACCGCGGCGCGATGAGCCCCGGCGGATCCGTCTTCCAGGCCTGGGTCGACGCGTGCGAGGCGGGTGTCGACGCCGCGTTCGTCACCTCGATCGATGCCGACAGCCCCCAGGCTCTCTCCGCTCGCGGCATCACAGAACTCGTGCATCCGGCTCCCGACGGCGTGGCGTACGACTCGCACAACACCGTGGTGTGAGTCGCGACTAGCGCGGGGCGCCGGTGCTCTCGCGCACCGTGAGCTGCGGCAGTGCGCCGACCCGATCGTCGAGCAGCTCGGCCACCTCGATCTGCTCGAGGAGGAACGCCGCGGCATCGGCTCCGAGCCCGAACGTGTCGCGCGTGATGCTGGTGATCGACGGATGCACGAGTCCCGCGACCACGGAGTCATCGAAGGACGCGATCGACAGGTCGCCCGGCACCGCCAGCCCCATCTCCTGGGCGATGCGCAGCCCGGCGATCGCCATCACGTCGTTGTCGAACACGACGGCGGTGGGCCGATCGGCCCGACTGAGGATCCGTCGCATGGTGGCGGATGCGGCGACAGGCGAGAAGTCGGTGGCGATCACCTCTCCGGTCACGCTTCGGGCTGTGAGACCCCGCAGCACATCGGTGCGCAATCGCGTGTGCTGGAACTCTGCGGGGCCGGCGACGTAGACGATCGACCGGTGGCCGAGAGCCGAGAGGTAGTCGAAGAGCGAGTGCGCGACCTGGCTGTCGTCCAGCCACAGCGCCGCCGGGTCTCCATCAGCCGAGGGATGGCTGCCGATCACGACGGCGGGCAGCGCGAGCTCGGTGAGCGCGGCGAGACGCGGATCGTCGTCCCGGGGATCGATCACGATCACTCCGTCGACCTGATTGGCGCTGCGCCAGCGCCGGTATGTCGCCACCTCGTCGTGGATCGACGAGACGAGCACCATCTGCATCGCGATGTGCCGCTCTGCGAGAGCCGACTGCACGCCGGCGATGAGATCCGTGAAGAACGCCTCGGTGCCCAGGGTTCCCGCCGGCCGGTTGACGGCGAAGCCGATGACGCCCGCACGGGCGCCGACGAGCGCACGGGCGGCTGAACTCGGCTGCCATTGATGCTCTGCCGCGATGTCGAGGATGCGCTGCCGAGTCTGCTCGCTGACTCCGGGGCGTCCGTTCAGCGCGAAGGACACCGCCCCCTGAGAGACGCCGGCCAGTCGGGCGATGTCCGTGATCGTCACGCGCTTCGGTTTGGACATTCCCCAACTGTAGCGATCGAGTTCGTTCGCGCTTCTTGGACTGTGCACAGAAGCGGTGCTCTGCTAGTGTCTCGCTAAAGCGCTTAAGTAGTCGCAGTGCTGCGACGCGACTTGGGCATCCCCTCGAAGGAGAGAGCAATGAAGCGAACCACCGCGCTCGGATTAGGCGCACTTCTCACAGGACTCGCGGCGTTCACCGCACAGCCGGCGACGGCCGACGCCGCGTCTCCGGCCGGCGCCGGCGATCCGCTCAGCACGACGCAGTGCGAAGCGGCACCGCAGACCATGGCGTACTACCGAACATGGCGGGACGTCACTGTCCCGCAGAACGCGAATTCGAACCTGCCCGACCCGAACGTGACGCGGATGACCGATCTGCCCGCGGAGATCGACGTCGCGATGGTGTTCGATGCCGGAGCGACAGCCGGCACGGACTACTGGCCGACGCTGCGCGACACCTACGTCCCCGCCCTGCATGCCAGGGGAACCAAGGTCGTCTACACGCTCTGGATCGACAAGCTCGCGAAGGCCGACATCCCGCTCGACGACGCCTCGTACCGCGCCTACGCTCAACAGCTCGTCGACACCTACGTGACCCCGTACGGACTGGACGGCATCGACGTCGACGTCGAGTCCTACCCGCAGGGCGACGACCTCACCCGCGCGATCGGCGTGTTCGACGCCCTCGGCGAGCTCATCGGCCCGAAGTCGGGCGGCGATCGCATCTTCATCTACGACACCAACCAGACCGGCGACACGCCGCTGTTCGAAGCCGTCTCGGGCAACATCTCCTACGTGCTGCTGCAGGCCTACGGTCGTGGGGTCTCGGGCATGCAGGCGACGTGGGAGACCTTCGCCGACGACGTGGCGCCGTGCCGGTTCCTCCCCGGCTTCTCGTTCTACGAGGAGCAGGACCGCACGCACTGGGGCGACGCCGAGGGCATCTACGACTCGACGACCGCTCCCTCCTCGACCGCGTACCAGTACGCCATCTGGCAACCGGAGGAAGGCGCGAAGGGCGGCTTCTTCGCCTACGCCGTCGACCGCGACGGCAAGGTCTACGGCGACGACACCATCACGAAGACCGATTTCACGTGGATGCGCAACCTCTCCCGCGTGCAGGACGACGCGGCAGGCGTCGAGCCTGCACCCCCGGCGGCGCCGACCGCCGCTGTCGACGCCGATCGGGTGACGCTGCGCGGCACCGGCGTCGCCGGTGCCGAGATCTCGGCGACCACGAGCGGCCCTGGGCGCGCGGCGACCGCCGCGACTGCGGCTGTCGCCGCCGACGGCACCTGGACGATCGTCCTCGATCGCAAGCTGACTCCTCCGCAGTCTGTCGCCGTGTCGCAGAGCGTGGACGGCTCGGCATCCGAGGCCGTCGAGGTGCGCTTCCGCCCCGGAGCGCACTGACCAGGCGCCTCACTGGCATGCCGCAGAACGCGAACCGCCCTTCCCCGATCAGGGAAGGGCGGTTCGCGCGTGGGCGTGGTCGTGGTCGTGGTCGTCAGAGGCTCACATCTCCGACGAGGTTGACCGCGATCCCCATGCCCGCGAACATCGCCGCCTTGGCGATCAGAGCACGATCGGCGGTCTCGGCATCCGGCGCGTAGACGAGCTGCGCGTGGTTGGCCTTGTGCCGCGCCATGAACTGGTCGCGCGTCTGGCCGCGCAGCACGACATGGGCGATCGGCCACTCGGGGTTCGTGGCCTCCTTGCGGCGTCGGGTCTCCTCCTCCGGCAGCTCTACGACCGAGGCCCGGAAGACATCGGCCTGCAGGATGCCGTCGGCGATGAACACGCGCGACAAGACGATTTCGCCCGGCTTCGAGACGCCGTTGATCGTGGCGCCGCCCGCGGGGAAGAACACGTGACCCTGCCGCCACCCCTCGGCCTGGTCCCAGCCGCCGAGATGCGATGCGGGGACGGAGCCGGAGATCTCGTACACCCAGACGAACTCGCCGTCGTACTCCTCTCCCCACCGGACGTCGTGCAGCGTGTTGTCGGGCACGAGTCCCATCGCGCGCCAGACGCGGTCGGTGACGAGCGCGTCGACCGCGACCCCCTCGTCCGCTTCGTTGAAGTGCGGGAAGGCCCGGCCCTCGTGCAGCACGCGCGAGCCGTCGCGCGAGGTCACGGGAGGGCGCTCGGTGGAGTTCAGGATGCCTTCGGCGAGGTCGGATGCCGGCACGAGGTCCTTGAGCCCCTGCTGATACTGGATGCCGACCGCGTCGAGACCGAAGTCGTCCGCGATGCGGAGAGCGGCGATGTACATCTTCAGCTGCCACTGCACCTGCTCGCGGGTGAGTTCTGTGACGGCATCCTCGCCGTATCGGAAGGTCATTCCGTGGTCGATCAGCCAGTCGTAGGCGGCATCCGCCTCGTCCTCGCCGACCTCGAGCATCTCGGCGTACAGCGCCGACTGGGAGAGCCGCTCCTTGTAGATGCCCGTCTTGTTGAGCAGCTCGTCGTCGAAGATCGCGTTGTACATGCCCATGCACCCCTCGTCGAAGACGCCGATGATCGCCTTCTCCGCGTGGAGCTGGGCGGCGAGCGCCTCACCGAGACGCTTCTCCGGGCTGTCGGGCAACTCGGGCAGCGGACGCACGTGCGAGTCGTCGTGGGTGATGGCGCCGGTCTCGGTCCACTCCCTGATGGCGTCGGTGAACCAGTCGTCGGTGTAATCGACCGACCAGGTCGTCGCGTAGGGCTTGCCCATCTTGGTCAGGCCCGCGTTCAAGCCGAGCAGGCCGACGAGGCCCGGCCAGTCCCCCGCGAAGTTCGCCACGGTGAGGATCGGCCCCTCGTGAGTGCGCAGGCCCGCGAGAACGTGGTGCGAGTACTGCCAGTTTGCGATGGCCACGACGAGGGGGGCGTCGACAGGGATGTCTCGGAACACCTCCAATCCCATCCGCTGGCTGGAGATGAAGCCGTGTCCGGTCGCCGGGTCGACGCCGAACGGGCGGACGACCGTCCATCCGAGGCCGTCGAGCACGCCGGTCACGCCCTCCTCGAGTTCGACCTGGGTGGGCCAGCCCGCGACGTTCGCCGACTCCCGGAGATCTCCGGAGGTGATGAGATAGGCGGTCTTCGGGGCGGCTGCCGGCCGGACGACGGGTGCGGGCAGGGTGTAGGTGGTCATGATGCCTCCGGTGTCAGGGTGTGGATGGTGTGCGACTCCCCGTCTCGGAGTCGGATGCCGCGTCCGACGCTGCGACCGTGCAGCCGCAGATCGCCGATGTCGAGGGTTCCGCCGTCGAGACGGAGCGTGAGCGCATCGCGGTCGATCTCGACCCGGCCCCAGCCGGAGCCGGTCGTGAACAGGCTGCGGAAGGGCCCGTCAGTCGCCGGAGCGAAGGAGAGAACGCGGTCAGGCGCGTCCCATTGCGCCCCGCTCACGCCGAGCAGCAGCGCCCAGGACGCGAGGGAGCGGGCGTAGTGGTTGCCGCACTCGATCTCGTTCCAGGGGCTGCGGTGGGTGCCGTCGTAGCGAGCGCGGAGCGCCCGTTCGATGCGGAGGGCTTCTTCATAGCGGCCCGCGAAGAGGAGGGAGGCCGCGACCTGGTGCTCAACGCCCGTCCACACCTCGTCCGAATAGACGAAGGGAATCGCCGGACGCCCACCCCGGGGCCAGGACGCGAGCAGCAGTCCGCCCTCGTCGTTCAGCGCGTACACGCGTTGCGTGCTCTCGTGGGCGGAGAGATCGTCGCGCAGGTTGTACCTGGCGATGGCGCCGAGCGCCGAGTCGACCCGATCCTCGGGCAGCAGATGACCGAGTCCGTTCACGAAGGCGTGGAACTGTCCGAGCAGCTGGTCGGACAGCACGCCGTCGCCGTACTGGTAGCGATGAGCATCGGCATCGTCGATGACCTGCCGGTAGTACTCGCCGTTCCACAGCGTCGCGTCCATGGCGGCGGCGACGTGCTCGGCGCGCGCGGTCCAGCCGCGGGCGCGCTCGACCTCGCCGAGGTGGGCGGCCATCCGCGCCCCCGCCCGCAGCGCGGCGAGGTACACGCCGTTCGCGAGCGGCTCCGCGCCGTGGAACTCGATGTCGTAGGTGTTGTGCATCTCGCCGTCGAGCAGGCCGTCGCCGTCTCTGTCCCACTCGCGGATCGCGTAGTCGAGGGTGCGGGATGCCGCGGGCCACAGCTCGCGGAGGAACTCCTCGTCGCCGCTGAACCGCCACTCCCTGTGCAGGCGGAGCAGGGTGCCGAGCTGCCCGTCGACGGCAGGACCCATGAACCAGGAGGGGCCGCCGAAGATGCGGTTGCCGCGGAACTTCTGCGCACCGGCGTAGTCGGTCTCGAGCAGGTACTCGACCCGGCGAGCGCTGCGTTCGAGCGAGGGGAACAGCCAGGCGAGCGTCTGCGCGTACGACCACACGTGCGTGCAGGTGCCTTCGCAGGAGCCGCCGTGATCGAACGAGCCCTCCCATGCCGCGAACACCGGCCCCTCCCCCAGCTCGGCGTTCGGGGACTCGACGACGAAACCGGTCGTCGAGCGTGCCGCGGCGACGTTCGCGCCGATCGCATCGACCAGGACCGCGTCGAGGCTGCCGCCGTAGAGGGCGTCGACGAAGGCGTCGGTGGCCCGCTCCAGCGCCGGGAGCTCGTCGTGGAGATGCCGCGCGGCCGTCCATGCGTCCGGCCACAGCGTCGCGTAGTGGTTGCGCACGACGCCGTCGCCCGGGTCGTCGAGGACGATGTGCCCGTGCCACCCCCGACGCCGGTTCGGGAAACTCCACGACAGCACGAACTCGAAGTCGCGGCTCTCCCCGGGCGCGAGCGTGTGAACGATCCCCAAGGAGCCGGTGCGGATCCGCGGCAGTTTCGCGAGCATCTCCTGCTCGGTCAGCGGCGCCGCGTCAGGGTCCGCATCGAGCTCGGCGAACAGCCCGCGAGGGCGATCCTCCAAGGTCAGTCGCGGTTCGGCGGCGAGCAGCCCGTCGTCGGTGAGGTCGTTCCAGAACAGCCGCGCGCCGTCCGGCCAGTAGCTGGTCACCCATTGCGGCTTGACGGTGGTCGCGGCATCCGTCGTCGTCAGGCTCAGCGTGCCGTAACCGGGGTCGTCCGGAGGAAGATCGATGTCGAAGTCGAGTCCGCGCACGGCGCCGTCGTCTCGCCAGCGCACGGTCTGCGTTGCGCGCATCCCCCAGGGCGCGTCGGGCCCTGGAGCGGCGCGTCCGGCGGTGTGCGAGACGCTGCCGACCACGGTTACCGCCACCGGACACGCACCGGGATTGGTGACCCGGTAGCGGAGGACCGCCGCGGGGATGCCGGAGGCGTCGGCGTCGAGCGGCACGAGCGGCGTGAACGCGTGCAGCGAGACGTCGACCGGAAGGACGCCGTCGGTGAAGTCGATGTCGACGACCGGATACTCGCCGTGCAGCGTCGCAGCATCCAGCCGGGGAAGCCCCGCGAGCTGGTCGAAGGAGTAGCCGGCATCCGCGTCGTGCCGCCCGGTCAGTCGCGCCTCCAGAACCCGCGTCACCGCGGGCCCCGTCTCGGGCGCTGCGTGGATCGCGAAGAAGGAATACGGGTTGCGGCGACCCTTGTCGGGGAGGTTCTCGAACTCCCAGTCGCGCAGCTCGCCGCGCGCTCCGATCGACACGTTGCCGGTGCCGATGCCCCCCAGAGGGAATGCGGTCGCCTGCGAGGTGTGCGGGATTCCACGGGCTCGACGGATCATGCCGCCCCCTCCTTCTTCTTCTGCTCAGCGGCGAGCTCGTGCACGACATCCTTCGATCCTTCGTACAGCCGCAGGTATCGATCGAAGAGCGCGTCGTAGCGAGCGCGCAGCGTCTCATCGGGGTGGATCTTCTCGGCGACCGGGTTCCAGTCGGCGATCACGGGAGCGCCGGTCGCCGCGGTGGCGGTCGCGGACGCGGTCGCGGTCGCCGCGAGGAACGCAGCGCCGTAGCTCGCGCCGATCGTCGTCTCGGGAACGTCCTGCACGAGTCCGGTCGCATCAGACACGATCTGCATCCAGAGCCTTCCCTGCGTGCCGCCGCCGACGGCGACCACGCGACCGATGTCGGCGCCCGCCGCCCGCATCGTCTCGACGTTGTGGCGCACGCCGAGCGCGGTGGCTTCGAGCGCCGCCCGGTACAGATCGCCGCGGGTGTGGCTGAGCGTGAGACCGGCGACGACGCCGCGCGCGTCCGCGTCTTGGATCGGTGTACGTTCGCCGGCGAAGTACGGCAGCATCAGCAGTCCGCGCGCTCCCGGGCCGGACTCCTCGGCCTCGGCGAGGAGCTGCGGATAGTCGGCTCCCGTCAGATCCTTCAGCCACGAAGTCAGCGCCCCTGAGGTGGAGAGACCGCCGGCGAGGTTGCGGGTGCCGGCGAACGCCCCCGCCGTCGTCCACATCGACGGTGTGCGCAGCGTCTCCTCGCCGGTGGCGACGAGGAACATCGTGGTCCCGTACATGAGCATGAGATCGCCGACCTCGTGCGCGCCGACGCTCACGGCCTCGGTCCAGGCGTCGATCGTGCCGGTGATGACGGGCGTGCCCTCCGCGATCCCCGTGGCGGATGCCGCGTCGGGGGTGACCGTGCCGGCCACGTCGCCGGCCCATCGCAGCGGAGGCTGCTCGATCGAACCCGCATAGCGCGCCCACCAGGGTTCATGCCACCGCTCGCCCTCGATGTCGTAGAGGGGGGAGACCTGACTCGCCGACTGGTGATCGAGCAGGTAGGCGCCGGTCAGTCTGCGGGCGAGCCACGAGGCGGGCATGAACAGCCGCCGCGCTCGAGCCCAGGCATCCGGCTCCTCTTCCGCGACCCAGACCAGTTTCGGCCCGCCGGCCTGCGAGCTGAGCAGCGAACCACCCACGCGGGCGATCTCTTCGGCGCCGATCTGGGCGGTCATCTGCTCGATCTGCACATGTGCGCGCGTGTCCACGCCGTAGAGGATGGCCGGGCGGACCGGCACATCGTCGTCATCGACCAGCAGGATGCACGGCCCCATGCCGCTGACGCCCACTCCGCCGATCTCGGCCTCGGGCACCGCGTCGATCAGCTCTCGCGCGATCGCGACGAACTCGTCCCACCAGACCCGACCATCCATCTCGACCCAGCCGGTGTGCGGACGGCTGACCTCGTGCGCCCTGGTCGCGGTCGCCAGGATCTCGCCGTCGACGTCCACCAGCACGCCCTTGCTGCTGGCTGTGCCGATGTCCACCCCGAGGGTGCAGCGCATGGTGTCCTCCTTGAAACCCGGGCCGTCGATGCGAACCTGTCGCCACTGTACGCGAAATCGATTTCATGATGCAAGACGCTGTGCGTCCGGGCCGTCGGAGTGACGGGATCCGTCAGCCGCGGATGACGGAGGCCGACTGGATCTCGTTGCGCAGCACGACCGTGCGCGCAGGCTGGGCATCGCCGCCGATGCGCTCCAGAAGCATGCGCGCAGCCGTGACGCCCATGTGCCGCGCTGGCAGCCGGACGACCGTCACGGCGGTCGGCGAGAGCGTGGTGAAGGGCAGCGAGCCGATCACCGCGACGCCCACCTGCGGTGGCGTGAGGCCGTGCTCGGTGAGCACCTGGATAGCGCCGACCCCGATGAGGTTGTTGCCCGCGACGACGGCGTCGGGAGGGTCGGGGAGGGCCAGCAGCTCTTCCATCGCCGCTCTCCCGCCGTCGACCCTGAACGTCGCGAACCGTGCGAGTTCGTCGAGGTCGAGCTCGGGTCGCGACGCTCCCAGCACCGCCCGCCAGCCGGCGGCGCGCTCTGCGGCCGTATCGATGTGCTCAGGACCGCCGATGTAGGCGATTCGGCGATACCCTGCGTCGATCAGGTCTTTCGTGGCCGACGTGCCGGCGGCACGGTTGGCCATCACGACCTCGTCGATGTCGTAGTCGGTGCCGCGGTCGACAGCCACGACCGGCCGCCCCGTGGCGAGGACGCTGTCGAGGTCGGTGTGCTCGTCGGCGGTCGCGATGATGATCCCCGACATGTGCTCGGCGATCGCGATCCGGAGATAGGTCGCCTCCTTCTCCACCTGCGCGTCGGAGTTGCAGAGCACGACAGAATATCCGGCTTCGGAGGCCACGTCCTCGACGCCCCTCGCCATCTCGGTGAAGTACGGATTCTCGATATCGGGGATGACGAGGGCGATGACCTCGGAGCTCTGCCGACGCAGCGTCCTCGCGGTGCGATTCGGCGTGAAGTTCAGACGGGCGGCGGCGTCGCGGACAGCGGCCACCTTCTCCTCCGACACGCTCGTGCCGTTGAAGACGCGCGAGACCGTCGCCGGAGAGACTCCGGCGAGCTCTGCGACGTCGTAGATCGTGGACATGCGAACCTCACTGCGTTGTCCGGATGTGCCGGATGTGAAGCAACAGTATCGTGCACGCATCCGTTCTCTGGCGTTCTGAGGTGAAATCGATTACATTGGCGCCCATGACTTTCGCACCCTCTGACCTGGCGACCCTCGCGACGCTGCGCCCCGTGCAGACGCGTTCGATCTCGCCGGAGAACTTCGATGGATCCGCTGGGGGCGGTGGCCGGGCGACCGAGGGCACGGGCGCATCTTGCGCGCGTGACCTCGGCCCCGGCTGGAAGATCTCGCCCAGCGTCGATGTGAAGGCGGGCGAGACGTTCGACCTCGCCCGCATCCAGGGCTCGGGCAAGATCACGCACATCTGGATCACTACGCACACCGACAACTGGCGCACCCTGCTGCTGCGCGCGTACTGGGACGGAGCCGAGGAGCCCGCCGTCGAGGTTCCGTACGGAGACTTCTTCTGCAACGGGTGGGGCGTCTTCGCCCAGGTCAACTCGCAGACGATCGCCGCCAACCCGCACGGCGGGTTCAACTCGTACTGGCCCATGCCGTTCCGCGACGGTGCGCGGCTCACGCTCGAGAACACATCGACCGTCGATGTGCGCATCTACTACCAGGTGACGTACGAGGTCGGCGGAGATCACTCCGGCGACGCCTACTTCCATGCGCAGTGGCGTCGCTCGAACCCTCTCGGGGACCTCACACCGCACGTGATCCTCGAGGGTATCGAAGGCCAGGGGCAGTACGTCGGCACCTACATCGCCTGGGGCGTCAACTCGAACGGCTGGTGGGGTGAGGGCGAGATCAAGTTCTACCTCGACGACGACACCGACTACCCGACGATCTGCGGGACCGGAACGGAGGACTACTTCGGCGGTGCATGGAACTTCGACATCCCCGGCCAGGGGTACACCGAGTTCTCCACCCCCTACCTCGGGATGCCGCAGGTGATCAGGCCCGATGGCCTCTACGTGAGTCAGCAGCGCTTCGGCATGTACCGGTGGCACCTGCTCGACCCGATCCACTTCGCCACCGGCATCCCGAAGGTCGACATCCAGGCTCTCGGCTGGCGCAGCGGATGGCGTTACCTGCCGCTGCGCGACGACATCGCGTCCACCGCGATGTTCTATCTCGATCGCCCGACCGCTCGGCGTCCGAAGACGCCGAGCGCGGACGATCTGGAGGTGCACCTAGGAACCGCTCCCGTGCCCGACATCGGCGCGACGCCTCCGCGCGATCCGAGGGCCTGACGGTGACCGGATGCTGTTCTCGCTGACCGGTGCGAGCGGTGCGGGCAAGTCGACCGTGCTCTCGCTCCTCGAGACCGTGGACTGGGGAGCGCCGGTCCGCTGCGTGGAGTTCGACTCGATCGGGGTTCCCGATGGGGCGGACACCGCCTGGCGGCACGGCGCCGTCGAGCACTGGGTGCAGCAGGCGCTGATCGCCCAGGCCGACGGCTCCCACGTGCTGCTGTGCGGCCAGGTTCCGATGGGCGAGCTCCTCGCCGCGCCCTCCGCCGATCAGCTCGATGGCATCCGCGTATGCCTGCTCGACTGCTCCCCCGACGCGCGCACGGAGCGGCTGGTGCAGCGCGGCGAGCACCTGGAGGTGATCGTGCACCACAACCGCTTCGGCGAGTGGTTCCTCGCGCACACCCTCGACCCCCGACATGCTCCGGAGGTGATCCGTGTCGCGAGCCCCCTGCCGATGCAGTGGTCGCGCTGGGCCGACCTGGAACCAGGAGATCCGCGGTGGCGGGCCGAGATCATCGACACCGACACGCTGACCCCACAGGAGGTCGCCGCATCCGTCGAGTCCTGGATGCGGCGCGAACTCGCGGCGCTCTGACGTTCTCCGCTGCCGTCGCGAAATCTCCCGGTATGGATGCTGATTTCCGGGATTTTCTGCGACGGGAGCGGCCACCGGACCGTCTCAGGACACCCGTCGTTCGTGTGGGGCGCGCCTGTTCAGACCAGCCAGGCGGGTGCGCGTCCTCGCAGGACGGCACCATCTATCGAGAAGCGACCGGCGCCGGTGAAGGCGAGCGCGAGCGCTGCGACACCGAGCACGGCGACGAACTCGTAGCCGCCCTCGCCGACCCAGAGGCCGGCGGGCAGGTGCACGGCCACGATCGCGACGATCATGTCGATCGCGAGCAGGATGCCGACCGGGCGGGTGAAGAGCCCGAGCGCGAGCAGAGCGCCGCCGATGAGCTCGACGAAAGCGACGAACGGCGCCGCGATCTCCGGCAGGGGGACGCCCATGTCGGCGAAGCTGCCGATGGTTCCCGGGAGGGTGTACTCGAAGATCTTCTGCGCACCGTGCGCCACGAAGATCAGGCCGACCACGACGCGCAGGACGAGGAGTCCCAGCGAGGCGGACGAGGAGGGGGCGGTGGTGTTCGTCATGAGGAGTTCTTCCTTCGTGGCAGGACACCCGCGCGCCAGGCGCGGAGCAGGGTCGTTCCCTGCCGACCACGCTAGGAACCGGAACTATCCGTCTCCTGTGCGTGTGACGCCTCGTTACCGTCGCCTCAGACGAGTCCCTGCACCCGGAACTGCTCGGAGTGGTAGACGCTGTTGTTCCCGGTGTTCCATTGGCTCACGCTCAGATGCAGATCCGACAGCGTCGAACCGGGGATGATGTAGCCGCCGTACAGCTGCGCGACATGCGAGGCGTCCTCGGTGTTCCACTCGGTGCCGTACAAAAGGGTGGTCTTGGCAGCCGTGTAGAGATTGTCTGTCGGGGTGTTCAGCACCATCGCGTCGATCCGGTACGCGCCGGAGTTGAACCACGTGAGGATCCACTTGCCGCCGAGAGGGCGGAGACACATCTCGCCGAACTGGCCGGAGAGGACCTCGGTGACCGGCTTGCCCCAGCCCCAGGAGCCGTTCGCGTACCCCCATGGCTGGTAGGCCGACAGCGTGGTCATGTTGTTCGACGGCACCCGGTAGAGCACGATGCCCTTGTCGCGCTGGAAGCCGGTGCCGTAGATGTAGACGTAGCCGTCGTTGCCCTCGCCCCACGTGATGCACTGGAACTTGCCCCCGGCCATGTCGGCGGGGAACTGCAGCCCGGTGTGCTGCCAGGTCGCGCCGTTGTCGTCGGACTTCCACAGTTCCGTCCAGCGCACTGTGCCGAACTGCGGGCCGTTGACGATCGCGTGCAGGTACATGCGCGAGCCGATCGTGATGACGTCTGACGGGATGACCGTCGTGAAGTAGTTGTCGTGCGGGTAGTACCAGAGCTGCGGGGCGGTGCCCTGCGTGTTCGCCCCCGCTCCCGCGGAGCCGTTGAACGTGACCCCGGAGACGAGGTTCGTCGTCGAGGAGTACAGGGCGACCGGCGAACGCCAGTTCGCCCCGCCGACGTGGTCGGCCCAGGTGTCGCCGAACATGAACAGCATCCGCCCGTCCGGGGTGCGCGCGGGAATGCCGAGATCCGTCGCTCCCACCCCGTACTGCACCGGTGCTTGGGTACCGGCCAGCACCTTGACCCTCGTCACGGTGAGCCCCGCTGCGGATGCCGGTGGCGCCGGCGCCGTTGCTGCGATGAAGGCCGCGCCGAGCACCGCCGCGCCCTGGATGAGTCCTCGGCGGCTGACGCCGCGCTCGTTCGTGCTCTCGGTCTCCATCGACCGCTCCTCTCGTCACCGCATGGGCACTGCTACTTGAGACCTGCCATCTTGATGTTGCCGATGATCTGCCGCTGGAAGATCAGGAAGAGGATGATGACCGGGGCCGCTGCCAGGACGGAGCCGGCCATGAGCAGTCCCAGCTCTGTGCTGCGCTCGGAGCGGAAAGTCGCGAGATACTGCTGCAGCACGAACTTGTCCGGCGAGGTGATCGTGAGGATCGGCCATACGTAGGAGTTCCAGTAGGCCAGGAACGCCGTGATCCCCATCACCACGAACGGGGGCTTCGACAGCGGGAGGAAGATCCGCCAGAAGATGCCGAAGCGTCCGCAGCCGTCGAGCATCGCGGCCTCCTCGAGGCTCTTCGGGATGTTCAGGTAGAACTGCCGGATGAAGAACACCATGCCCGCGCTCGCGAGACCGGGCACCACCAGCACGGCGAGGGTGTCGAGCATCGCCAGCCGGGTGACGACGATGAAGCTCGTGAGCAGGATCGTCATACCGGGGATGAACATGGTCGTGATGACGACCGTCCAGATCAGTCCCTTGAAGCGGAAGTCCAGGCGGGCGAACGCATAGGCGGCGAGCGAGTTCACCGCGAGGCTGCCCACCGTGAACAGGATCGCTCCGAAGAACGTCCAGGCCAGCGTCCGCAGGAAGGTCGGATCCGCCAGGATCTGCGCGTAGTTCTGCCAGAGCCAGACCTCGGGGAAGAACTGGAACGGCGTCTCGACGACCTCGGTCTTCGACTTGAACCCGGCGATCACCATCCAGGCGAGCGGGAACAGCGACGCGATGACGAAGAGTGCGCCGAGGATCACCTTCCCGACGAGGACCAGCCAGCCGCCGGTGCTGCGCGGGACTCGCTGCGAGCGCGGTTCCTTCCCCGCCAGCACGATGCGTGTGGTCTCCTGCATGACGGCCATCAGTCCACCAGCCTCTCGGAATTGACGAACTTGAACACGAGCGCCGAGATCGTCCCCAGCACGACGAACAGCAGCAGAGCGGCCGCGATCGAGTAGCCGACGTTCACGTCGTTGCGGAAGTGGTTGAAGATGAAGAGGTTGGGCAGGGTCGTGGAGTCGAGCGGGCCGCCCTGAGTCATGACGAGGGGCAGCTCGAACTGCTGGATCGCGGCGACGAAACCGGTGATCAGCAGGTACAGCACGACGTTCTTCATCTGCGGGATCGTGATGTACGCCGTCTTCTGCCCCCAGTTCGCTCCCTCCATCGCCGCCGCCTCGTAGTACTCGGCGGGGATGTCGACCATCGCGGCGACCATGATGAGGGAGGTGAGACCCATCCCGAGCCAGATCGCCGGCACGGCGACTGCCAGCAGCGCCCATTTCGGATCGCCGATCCAGGCGATCGGCTCGATCCCGAACGTGCCGAGGAAGGCGTTCAGCAGACCGCCGGAGTAGTTGTAGATCAGCACGAAGATGATCGAGGCGATCACCGCGGAGACGATCGTCGGGATGTAGATGCTGACCTTCAGGATGCTGGCCGCCCGGCGCGACACGGCGACGACGAGGCTCGCGAAGAGGAACGCCAGCACGAGCATGACCGGCACCGTCATCACCACGAACGCGAAGCCGCGTCCGATCGTGGCGAGGAAGAGCGGATCCTTCAGGACGTTGGCGTAGTTGCGGATGCCGACGAACTCCGGATCCTTGTAGAAGCTCCAGTCCTGGAACGACAGATACCCGGCGTAGACAGCCGGCCAGATGACGAAGATCCCCAGCAGGGCCACCACGGGCAGCAGGAACCAGTAGGCGGTCTTGTCGTCTCGGTATCGGTAGCGGTTCTTCCGGCGCCGGCTCTCCCGGCGCTCTTCCACAGCCTGGCTGGCCATATCCACCTCGTCGTGCTTTCGGATCGTCGTCCCGTCCGGGGCCGGTGAGGGCCCCGGACGGTCAGGCGGGCAGGGTCAGTTCTTCGGCGCCTTGTCGGGCAGGCCGTCGCGGTCGATCACGGTCTGGATCGCGGCGTCCGCGGTCTTGATCGCGTCGTCCACCGACGCCGAGCCCTTCATGACAGACTCCATCGCGGTGCCGACGGCCAGGTTCACATCCCACGGGTACGTGGAGCCGGCGATGGCGTCCGGGGCGATCTCGTCGACGATGACCTTCGACCAGGGCGCGTTCGCCGCCTCGTCGCTGGCGGCGACGGCATCCTGCACCGACTGGCGTACGGGCACCTTGGTGAACTGGGTGTTCACGAAGAAAGGCACCAGGTTGTCGGGATCGCCGCCGATCGCCCACGACAGGAACTCGCCCGCGGCATCCGCGTTCTTGGTCTTCGCATCGACGACCCAGGTGAAGTTGCCCATGGTGGTGGCGGTGCGGCCGTCGGCGTCCGAGGCGCTCGGGAAGCGGCCGACGCCTGTCTTGTCGAGCAGGTCGGCGTAGTCGGAGCCGATCTCCGACATCATCCACGAGCCGGAGACCTTGAAGGCGACCTTCTGCTGCCCGAAGTCTTCTCCGGCGACATAGGCCGCGAGAGGCTGCTTGGGCATGTAGCCCTTGTCCCACAGCACCTTGTACTGCTCCATCAGAGCGCGGTAGCCCTTGTCGTCCACGTCGGGCGCGGACCAGTCGTCGGTGAGTGCGAGGTGGCCGGAGAAGTTGTACTGCTGACCGACCGTCGACCATGCCATCGTCACGGCGTCCTGCGCGGGAGAGATGCAGTACTGGCCGTCGGCGAGCGTGGGCTGGATCTTCGCGCAGGCGTCGAGGAGGTCGTCCCAGGTCTCGGGGGCCTTGCTGGAGTCGACGCCTGCGGCATCGAGCATGTCCGTGTTCCAGAAGAGCACGGTCTGCGGCTCGAGGAGCAGCGGGTACGCGTAGTGCTTGCCGTCGATCTCCGAGATGGACGATGCGATGTCGAGGATCTCGCCCAGCGCATCCTTCGAGACGATCGAGTCCAGTTCGTGCACTGATCCGGCGTTCACGAGGTCATGGAGGTTGGCGGAGCTCGTGTACACGTCGGGAGCCTTGCCCGCGGCCTGCGCGGCCTTCATCTTCTGGTCCCAGGCATCCGCCGGCACCTCGGTGTCGACGACCTTGATCTTGTCCTGCGACGCGTTGAACTTCTTGACGATATCGGCGTACCACTCGTTCTCCACAGGGGTGAAGGTGCGGTGCCAGAACTGCACGGTGGTGACGCCGTCTCCGCCGCCCTCCCCCGCCGACTCGCCTGGGGTGCCGGACCCGCAGGCGGCGAGCATCGAGCCGACCGTCAGCGCTCCGAGAGCGGCGATCGCCGTGCGACGCGTGCGTGTGGTGATTCTCATGGGTTCCTCCTCAGGAACGGACTCCTCATCGAGTCGCTGCTGTGTGCTCGGCTGCCGCCGAAGGGGTCCGGCCGCGTGTCGATCCTCGGTGACCGGGTAAGCGCCAGATTATGCGAAATCGATTTCATGCGCAAGGGATCAAATCGTCTTCTCAGCCCGCGCGCACCAGATCCGCCGAGAACCAGAACACGTTGTACGGACCCCAGAGGGAGAGCGTGAAGTAGATCGTGCTGCCGTCGTCGCTCACGTAACGCGGATTGAGGTACGGCGAGTACAGCCCCGGGTACTCATCGCCTGACACGAGCTCGATCGCCTGCCCCCACGGACCCCACGGAGTGGCGCCCTCGCGGATGTAGGCGTTGCCCGCATCCGAGTAGGTCATGATCCAGCGATCCAGGTACGTCGACCACATGACCGACAACTCGCCGATCGTCCCCTCGACGACCGTCTCGGCATCCTCGAGATCGCTGCTCCATCGCGGGGTCTCGCCGTCGACGCCGGCGAAGTAGGAGTAGGCATCCTGGTCCTCGACCGCATCCTCCGTGGCCCGCACACGCATCAGCTGCACACCCCCGAATCGCCCCGACGGGATGGACCAGAAATAGATCCAGTCCTCGCCGCCTTCGTGCACCTCCGCCGTGGCGAACTGCACGAAGTTCGAGTCGCCGGGCCATTCGACGCCGTCCACGGGCGCCCAGCTCTCTCCCCCGTCGCGTGACACGATCAGCGCCGAGCGGTTCGCATCCCAGGCGCCCGGCTCTCCCCAGAACCGCACGGACATGTACGAGACGTAGATGGTCTGGCCGATCGTGAAGCCGTAGGTCGGGATCTTCGTCACCTCTCCTCCCACACCGTTCGCGTCATGGTCCCCTTCCACGAGCGGAGCAGCCAGGCCGATGTCGTCTTCGATCCAGCCGTCGAACGAGATCCCGTCTGACGGGTCGTCGTCGGTCGTCCACGCGGCGACGTTCGAGCGCCAGAAGCCTCCCTGCCCTCCGATCGACTCCGGATCGCGTTCGCCGAATGTGTCTCCGAACAGGAAGAACGTACGGTCGCCGACGTTGACCATCGACCCGAGATCGGTGCCGGCGACCGAGACCGCCGCGGTGTCGTTCATGGCGTCGGGGCCGGTGAGCTGCGCGATCTCCGCGACCTCGGAGACGCCGTCGAGCACGAAGGGCTTGTCGGGGTTCGGATCGACGCTCACCCCCGCACTCCCGGCGCATCCGGCGAGCACGAGGGCGAGGGCGAGGGATGCCGCGACGGCGGCCCTGCGGGATGCGGAACTGACGGACATGATCCTCCTCGATCGGTGACGGTCATGGATCCGAATCTAGCGAAATCGATTTCAACACACTAGGGTCTTCGGCATGGCAGACACCCCCTACACTCCGTGGCTGCGCCCGTCCGCGGGCGACGGTTTCGAACCTCGGTGGGGACACGAGAACGGCATGCAGATCGGCATCCCGCCGACCCCGGGACCTCGCGGACTGCTGCGTGTGTTCACGCCCTATCTCGACCACCCGCGCGAACGTCTGGTGAACTTCATCGCCGTCGAGCCGATCATCCGGGGCGGCACGGAGCGAGGATTCTCCGAGCTGGAGCCGAGCACGCTCGACCCCGGGCAACGCGGCAAACGCCTCTGGTAGGCGGACGCACCTGAGGATGCTGATCGGGTCTCCGACGGTTCACCCGCGCGAGGGGTGATCGCCACCACGGACGACGTCGAGACGCTGACCGTGTGGATCGGCGTCGAACGCTTCGACAGCGGCGCGGACGTCTGCGTGCGGGCGCGGTTCTTCGCCGATCGTCCGCACGAGGTCGAGGTCGCCGGCTTCGCGAACACGGCATCCGCACCCCTGTCGCATCTGATCCTCACCGCGACCATGGGCAACTGGGCGCGGCTGCGCCGCCTGCACCTCGCCGACCGGGTCGTATCGCCTGCGGAGCTGTGGTCCGGATTCTCCGGCACGGGATTCGCCGAGCACGGGCGCTTCCCACTCACCGAGCTCACGCGCGCAGGGGCGGCTGCGGTCGTCAGCGCCACCGGCGATGAGGACGACCCATGGTCCGTCGACTACGCGGCGGACACGGCGGATCACTGGCGATTCCTCGGGAGAAGGGCCGTGCAGACGTGGCGCGTCGACGATCCGCACCCGCAACTCGAAGCGCGGGTCAATGCGCGATGGTCGTACTGGGCGAGCGCCTCCGAGATCCCCGGCGGCCCCGCGTTCGAGAACGTCGAGATCGTCGAACCGTTCCGACAGGGTGCCGCTCTCCGATTCTCGGTGGAGCCGCTCGACTGAGTCGTCCTCTACCTGGCGGTTACCCGGCGGTCGCCTTCTCGTACGCCCGCATCGCCGCCTGCTGAGCGTCGGCCAGGGCGTCTTCCGGAGATTTGTCGCCGAGCAGCGCCGCCGTGACGGCGTTGTTCAATTCGCTCTGGATCTCCTGTCCGGCCGGCGATGAACCGAATGACTGGCCGTACTCCACCACGTCGTAGTACGTGGAGATCACCTGATCGAAACCGGCGTTGCCGCTGTCGGCGACCCACTTGTCTCTGATCGCCTTGTCCGGCTCGGGGGAGCCGGTGAACAGCCCCGTGTTGATGCCGCCCTCATCGGCCCGCGTCTGCGCGCGCGCCTCCCCCGCCGCCATCCACGCGTCGTCCGAGGTGAGCCCGATCATCCAGGCGCACGCCGCCGCCGGGTTCTTGGCCCCCATCGGCACCACGAACGCCGTGCCCGAGGCCACCGCGAACGGCTCTCCGTCGGCGTTGCGGAACGGCACCGCCTCGAGGTCGAGCTGATCGACGTAGGGCGAGAGCACGTTCGGATACCACTGGGCGTTCACCTGTGCTCCGACCTGCCCGGCGACGAACTGGTTCTTATCGCCGAAGGTGTCGAACGAGTCGGTGAAGCTCTTCACGGCAGCGAATCCTCCCTGTGCATCCGTGATCTTCTTGAGCATCTCGATCCCCGCGGTGTTGGCCGGATCGTCGAGGGTCGGGGCGCCCTTGTCGTCGGTGAGGCGTCCACCCATGCCGAGCACCCACAATCCGCTCTGCCCCGTCGCCACAGGGTCGAAGCCCAGGCGCGTCGGCACCCCGCCGGACTCCTGGTACATGCGCGCGATCGCCGCGAGCAGGACGTCGGGCTTCGACGTGTCGATCTGGTCAGCGGTGACGCCTGCCTCGTCGAGCACCTTCTTGTTGAGCAGGATCGCGGGCGGCTGGTAGAACTGCGGCACCGCCCACACCGCGTCGTCGTAGGTCACGTCGTCGACGACGGCCGGATACCAGTGGTCGCGCGGCGACACGTCATGCGCCGCGAAGCACTCGTCGAGCGGCATGATCAGCCCCTGCGCCGCGTAGGTCGTGACGTACTGCCGGTCCATCTGCACGACGTCGGGCACGTCGCCGCTCGCGAGGCGCGTGGTGAACTTCTGCGCGTCGAAGGCTGTCGCGTCGAGCTCGACCTTCACGTCGCCGAGCTCCTCCTCCACGAAGTCGAGGCGCGACTGGCCGACGTCGTCGGCGTTCTCGAAGCCCCAGGCGCGGAGTTCTCCCGACGGCTTCGTGGTGAAGTCCGCCGAGGACGACGCGGCATCACCAGACCCCGCACACCCCGAGACCATCAGGACGGATGCCGCGACCAACCCGGCGGCGACCTTCTTTCGCATCTTCTTCTCCTTGTCTGTCATCCCTTGCGCCCCTGCGTCGCGACGCCTTCGATGAAGTACCTCTGCCCGAAGGCGAAGAGGATCAGCATGGGCAGCGTGACGAGCAGGGACGCGACCATCACGTACTGGTAGTCGCCGTGACCGCCGGCAGTCGGGCTGTACTTCGTCATCGCGTACGCGATTCCGAGAGGGGCCGTGAAGTCTTCGGGCGAACCCGCGTTGAGGTAGATCAGCGCGGCCTGCAGGTTGTTCCAGCTGGCCTGGAACTCGAACAGGAACACGATCACGAACGACGGCACCGAGAGCGGCATCGCGATGCGCCAGAACAGCCCCCAGTAGCTCGCGCCGTCCAGACGCGCCGCCTCGAACAGCTCGCGCGGCAGGCCCAGGAAGAACTGCCGTTGCAGGAAGATGTAGAACGCCGAGCCGAACAGGTTCATGCCCCACAGCGGCACCCACGTGCCCAGCATCCCGGTCTGCTTCCAGATGAGGTAGATCGGGATCATCGTGACCGCGCCCGGCAGCATCATGGTCGCCAGCACGAGTCCGAACAGCAGACCGCGCCCCGGGAAACGGAAGTACGCGAAGCCGAAGGCGACGATCGAGCTCGACACCGCCACGGCACCGGCAGCGAGGAGCGCGATGGCGACGCTGTTCCACAGCCAGCTCAGCAGCGGCAGCTGCTCCCACACCTCGGCGTAGTTCTGCGGGGTGAAGGTCTTCGGGATCAGCGCGTTGTCGAAGACCTCCCCACGGGGCTTGAGGCTCGCAGCGAGAAGCCAGGCGAACGGATACAGGAAGAGCACCGAGAACGCGAGCAGCGCGACCGCGCGGATCACGCGACCGGCGAACCCGCCGGTGCGCGCGCCGCGAGCGCGACGAAGCCGCAACACCCGGCGCGACCGACGATGCGGATCGCGCGGAACCGTGACCAGGACGGTGTCGAGTTCCGGATCCGGCCCCGCCGAGGGCGGAAGCGGGCGATAGGTCGTGCTCATCGCTGCTCCCCCTCGTAGTACACGAAGCGGTTGCCGAACTTCACCTGAACCATGGTGATGACGAGGATGATCACGAACAGCAGCCAGGCCATCGCGGCCGCGAACCCGAAGTCGAACTGCCGGAACGCCTGCTGGAAGAGGTAGATCGCGTAGAACAGCGAGGCCTCCGGCGAGGAGTTGCTCTGGTCCCGCCAGAACAGGACGTATGCCTGGTCGAACACCTGGAACGCCGCGATCGACAGGACGATGACGTTGAAGAACATCGCCCCGGAGATCATGGGGAGCGTGATGGCGAAGAACCTGCGCACCGCCCCCGCCCCGTCGAGGGAGGCGACTTCGTAGAGCTCGACCGGAACGTTCTTGAGTGCGGCCAGGAAGATCACCATCGTGCCGGCGACCGTCCACAGGGTCATCAGCACGATGCTCGGCTTGATCCACGCCGGATCGACGAGCCACTGCGGACCGTTGATGCCGAACAGCCGCAGGAACTGGTTCACCGCGCCCGTGTTCCCGTTGAGCAGGAGGAAGAACATCGAGGCCGTGGCGACGGCCGGCGTCATCTTCGGCAGGTAGTAGAGGGTGCGGAAGACGCCCGCCCCTCGGCGCACCCCGGCGAGCAGCAGGGCCAGACCGAGCGCCACGGCGATCTCCAGGGGCACCGCCATCACGGCGTAGAAGAGGGTGTTCGCCAGCGACGTCGCGACCCGGGGGTCGTCGAACAGGTTGGCGTAGTTCGCGAAGCCGATCGGGCGGGCGGCGCCGGTGGCGAGGTTGTAGCTCGAGAAGGAGATGACGAGGCTGTAGATCATCGCTCCCGCGGTGAACACGAGGAAGCCGATGATCCAGGGCGAGATGAAGAGATAGCCGGCCAGCGCCTCTCTGCGGTCGTAGCCCGTCTTGCCCCGTCGCGCGCGCTCGAGACTCTTCTCGGGGTCGCGGGCACGCAGAGTACGGAGTGACATGTCGGGACTCTAGAAGCGCTCCTCGGATCTCGCTCGGGGCTTGAAACCTGTCGAGAACTGTGCTTCTGCGAGGGCGGTCACGCGGCCCCGCTCAGGGCGAGTCCGTAGACTCGCCGGGTGGCGCGGCATCCGCGCGGAAAGGGAACGGCGAGACAGTGCGGGCACGAGCGGTCTTCGGCGCCTTGCGCGCCACCGCGGCGATCGTGTGCACGATCGCGCTCGTGCACCGGCTGTTCTGGGGGCTCAGCTCACGGACGACCGCGGGCGAGAACTTCTTCGCGTATCTGACGGTCGAATCGAACTGCGCGCTCGTGGTCGTGCTGCTGGTCGGCACTGCACTCGCGTTCACGCGAGCGACTGACCCACGCTGGTTCACGATCGCTCTCGCCCTCGTGCTGACCTGGACCATCACGGCCGGGCTCGCCTTCGCCTTGATCGTCTGGCAGGCCGGGCTCCGCGGCATCCGCGTCGATGTGCCCTGGTCCGATCAGGTGCTGCACTTCTGGCTTCCCGCCTGCACGGCGATCGCCTGGGTGCTCACACCCGGCCACCGCCGGGTGTCGTGGTGGATCGTGCCGTGGTCGCTGCTCTTCCCTCTCGCGTGGGGCGGAGTGACGATGTGGCGGGGGCCGCTCGTCGGCTGGTATCCGTACTACTTCCTCGACCCGCGGCAGGTGTCGGGGATGCCCGAATTCCTCCTCACGAGTGCCGTGGCGCTGTCGATCTTCGCGCTCGTGGCGTGCGTGCTGGTGCTGATCAGCCGGATGCCGCAGATCAGGCGATCGGCTGCATGAACGGCGCCAGCGCGGCCATGGCCGCGGCCTGAGCGGCCTCGTCGTCGAGCGCTGCGAACTCGGCGGCGTCGGCGCCCCCGACGATCCCGACGAGGATCGCGTCTCCCGTGACGGGTGCGAGGTTGAACCAGGTGCGGATCGTCTGCTCTGCGCCGACCGCATGCCAGATGGTGGCATCCGTGTCGACGAGCGGCTCGTCGAAACGCAGCCAGACGGTCTCGATGAAGCCCATGCCGAGGTCGGCGATCGCCCCGCGCTGCGCGAACGGCAGCTTGGGCGCGAACTCGATGCCGTCGCTCTGCAGCACCCCGAGCGGAACCGTGATGATGACGCGGTCGAACGACAGCGACTCGCCGGTGGCGATGCCGAGGCTCACGCCCGCATCGTCATAGGCGACGCGCGAGACGGCCGATGACAGGCTCACCCTGACGCCGTCGACGAGCTGCGCGAGCACTGCGCCGAGGTCGCCGAGCACGGCCGTGCGGGTGTCGGGCGGCAGCGTGGGCGGGAACCACGACGACGCCTGATCGGGGTCGGACCCGGCGGATGCTGCGACGTAGGCGAGCAGCGCCGCGAGCCCCGGTTCTGCGGGGTCGGCGCCGGCATCGGCGAGCGCCTGCGCCAGAGGGACGTCGGCCGGGAGCGCCTCGGCCGCAGCGATCGCGTCGATGACCGCCTGGCTCGACGGCGCGTCGACAACGCCGTCGGGCGACCTCCACAGAGCGCTCTCGAGGACCGCTGTGCGGATGTCGAGCGCGTTCAGCTGTTCGCCGAGCTCGGTGTCGTCGGCGCCGATGAGCCAGCCGCCGAGCTGCGCGGGCACGGGCCATCGCTCGTCGTCGACCACGCTCTGGATTCGGCCCCCGGTGCGATCGCGCGATTCGAACACCGTGAGCGCGAGACCCGTCGCGGCGAGGCGTGAGGCGGCGGCGGCTCCTGCGAGTCCGGCGCCGACGATCGCCACGCGCTCTCCTGCGCCGGCTGCGGCCAGCAGTTCCTCGGCCGCGCGGGTGCCGGAGCGGAGCGCTCCGGCCATGGTCCCCGGTGCATCGGCATCGGTCGCCTCACCGGCGAAGAACAGGCGGTCGCGGACCGGTGTCGCGAGCGCGTCACGAGCGGCGCTCTGAACGCCGACCGGAGTGAAGCTCGCCGCACCAAGGGCTGACGGGTCGGTCGACCATGCGCTGCGAGCGAAGGCGATCGGGGCGAGGCTGTCGCCGGTCGGGGTCGGCGAGGGAGTGCGATCAGGCGTGGGTGTGGGCGCCGGCTCGGGAGTGCACGAGGCGAGAAGCACCCCGATCACGCCGGCTCCGGCGCCGACCAGCAGAGTGCGACGCGTCATCCTCATCGTGACGCAACGATACCGCGCTCGCCCTGCTGCGCCCCAACGACCCCATTGCACTCCGAGGGTGATGTCAGTCGCGGGCGCGCGGATCCCACAGGACGATCTCGGTGGAGCGGCGGATGCGCCGGCCGTTCGGCACGGGCACGACGCCGGCCGACCCGGCGGCGAACACGCGGACGCCAGGGCGGTTCTCCCGTTCGGCGCGCAATGCGGCCTCGAGACCCGAGACCTGCCGGCGCAGCATCCGGTTCTCGTCCTCCAAGTCGAGCAGCCGGGCGATCGCCGGCAGGCTCATGCCCTCGGACGACAGCTGGGCGACCTCGCGCAACTGTTCGATGTTGCGGGTCGAATAGCGCCGCGATCCGCCGGTCGTACGACCGGGGACCACGAGGCCGATCCGGTCGTACTGACGCAGCGTCTGCGGGTGCATGCCGGCGAGCTCGGCGGCGACGGCGATCGCGAACACCGGGGTGTCGGCATCCATGCCCTGTCGTTCAGCCATCGGACTCACCCGCACAGAGCCCGGTCGTCATCGCCGGGCCTTCGCCATCAGGTCGGCCCGCGGGTTCTCGTCGGGCTCCAGCTCGTGGAACTTCTCGAGCGCCTCGCGGGCTGCCTCGTCGAGGTGCGAGGGCACCGCGATCTGGAGTTCGGCGAGCAGGTCGCCCGACCCCTTGGTCGTGGTGACGCCGCGACCCTTGACGCGCAGCACGCGACCCGAAGGCGTGCCGGGGGCGACACGGAGCTTGACCGTGTCGCTGCCCAGCGTGGGGACCTCGATCGTCGCGCCGAGCGCGGCCTCGGTGAAGGTCACCGGGACCACGACGCGGAGGTTGAGCCCGTCGCGGGTGAAGACCGGGTGCGGCTTGACGGCGATCTGCACGACGATGTCGCCGTTCTCACCGCCGTCCGGCGAGGGCCGTCCGCGTCCGCGCAGCTTGATCTTCTGCCCGTCTGCAACGCCGGCCGGGATCTTCACCTTGAAGGGCTTGCCGTCCTCGCCCTGCAGGGTGATGGTCTCTCCCTGCACGGCGGTCGTGAAGTCCAGCGTCGTGCGCGCGGTGACGTCGGCGCCGCGCTGCGGGCCTCCGTATCCGCGGAATCCGCCCGAGGTCCGCCCGAAACCGCCGGAGCCGAAGCCTCCGCCGCCCTGGTTGAACATCGAGAAGATGTCCTCGAAATCGGCGCTCTGTCCGCGACCCTGCTGCCCGAACCGGCTGAAGACGTCTTCGAAGCCGCCCGCGCCCTGACCACCCGCGGTGAAGCGGGCGCCAGAGCCCATCGCGCGGATCTCGTCGTACTCCTTGCGCTGTTCGGCATCCGACAGCACCGAGTAGGCCTCGCTGATCTCCTTGAACTTCGCCTCGGCGGCCGCATCGCCCTGATTGGAATCGGGGTGGTACTTCCGCGCGAGCTTGCGATAGGTCTTCTTGAGATCGGCGTCGCTGACGTCCTTCGTGACCCCGAGGGTCTTGTAGAAGTCCTTGTCGAACCAATCCTGGCTAGCCATCTGTCCCCTACTCGGCAGGTACTGCGACGACGACCTTCGCGGGACGCAGCTCGACGTCGCCGAGCCGGTAGCCGACCTCGACGACCTCGAGGATCGTCGTCTTCTCCGCACCAGGCGTGGGCTGCTGGAAGATCGCTTCGTGCTGCTGCGGGTCGAACTCGTCGCCAGCCTCGCCGTACGAGACGACGCCGAGACGCTCGACCACAGTGCGCACCTTCTCGGCGATCACGGCGAAGGGGGTGCCCTCGACCAGATCACCGTGCTGGGCGGCGCGAGCCAGATCGTCGAGCACGGGGATGAGGCCCTTGGCGGCCTCGCCCTTCGCGCGCTCGATGTCGGTCTGGCGCTGCTCCTCGGTGCGGCGGCGGTAGTTCGCGTACTCGGCCTGAAGGCGCTTCAGGTCGTTCAGCAGCGTGGACTCGAGGTCGGCGAGCACGGCGTCCTCCGCCGCGGCCTCGCCGGTCTGCTCGGCGCCCAGGATGTCGTCGACCGTGAGCTCCTCATCGGAGCCCTCAGCGGCCCTGGCCTCGGTGGAGTCCGGGTTCTGCGGCGCGGGGCCGGATGCCTGAGCATCCGACCCCTCCGGAACCTCGTTCTCTTCGAAGTTCTTGTCCGTCATGATTACTTCTTGTCTTCCTCGTCGTCGACGACCTCTGCGTCGATGACGTCCTCGTCGGAGGAGCTGCTGTCATCGGCGGGGGCGCCCTCGGGGGCGCCGGCTGCGGCATCCGCCTGCGACTGCGCGTAGATCGCCTCGCCGAGCTTGGTCTGCGACTGGTTGAGCTTGTCGAAGGCCGTCTTCACGGCCTCGTCGTCGTCGCCGGCCAGCGCCGTCTTGAGCGCGTCGACATCGGCCTTGACCTCGGTCTTCACGTCTTCGGGCAGCTTGTCGTCGTTCTCGGAGATGAGCTTGTCGATCGAGTACGCGAGCGTCTCGGCCTGGTTGCGGACCTCGGCGGCTTCGCGGCGCGCCTTGTCTTCTGCAGCGTGCTCCTCGGCCTCGCGCACCATGCGGTCGATGTCGTCCTTGCTGAGCGACGAGCCGCCGGTGATCGTCATCGACTGCTCCTTGCCCGTGCCCTTGTCCTTGGCGGACACGTGCACGATGCCGTTCGCGTCGATGTCGAAGGTGACCTCGACCTGCGGGATGCCGCGCGGAGCCGGGGCGATACCGGTGAGCTCGAAGGTGCCGAGCGGCTTGTTGTCGCGTGTGAAGTCGCGCTCGCCCTGGAAGACCTGGATCGCGACGGACGGCTGGTTGTCGTCGGCCGTCGTGAAGGTCTCGCTGCGCTTGGTCGGGATGGCCGTGTTGCGCTCGATGAGCTTGGTCATCATGCCGCCCTTGGTCTCGATGCCGAGGCTCAGCGGGGTGACGTCGATCAGCAGCACGTCCTTGCGCTCGCCCTTGAGGACACCGGCCTGGAGGGCTGCGCCGACGGCGACGACCTCGTCAGGGTTGACGCCCTTGTTGGCTTCCTTGCCGGCCTCGCGCTTGACGAGTTCGGCGACGGCGGGCATGCGGGTCGAGCCGCCGACGAGGACGACGTGCGCGATGTCGGCGACCTTGATGCCGGCCTCGCGGATGACGTCTTCGAAGGGCTTCTTGGTGCGGTCGAGGAGATCCTTGGTGAGGTCCTCGAACTTCGCGCGGGTGATCGTCTCGGAGAGCGAGACCGGGCCGGACTCGGTCAGCGACAGGTACGGCAGGTTGATGCTCGTGCTGGTCGAGGAGGAGAGCTCCTTCTTCGCCTGCTCGGCGGCCTCCTTGAGACGCTGCAGGGCGATCTTGTCGCCCGAGACGTCGACGCCCGTGGTCTCCTTGAACTGCTTGATCAGGTAGTCGACCAGACGCTGGTCCCAGTCGTCGCCGCCGAGGCGGTTGTCACCGGCGGTCGAGCGCACCTGGATGGTGGAGAAGTCGTCGTCCTTGCCCACCTCGAGGAGGGAGACGTCGAAGGTTCCGCCACCGAGGTCGAAGACGAGGATGAGCTCGTCTTCCTTGCCCTTGTCGAGGCCGTACGCGAGAGCGGCGGCGGTGGGCTCGTTGATGATGCGGAGCACGTTGAGGCCCGAGATCTCGCCGGCCTCCTTGGTGGCCTGACGCTCGGCGTCGTTGAAGTATGCGGGAACGGTGATGACGGCATCCGTCACCGTGTCGCCCAGGTACGACTCGGCGTCGCGCTTGAGCTTCATGAGGATGCGCGAGGAGATCTCCTGCGGCGTCCACTTCTTGCCGTCGACGTCGAAGCTCCAGTCGGTGCCCATGTGGCGCTTGACCGACGAGATGGTGCGGTCGACGTTGGTGACGGCCTGGCGCTTGGCCGTCTCGCCGACGAGCACCTCGCCGTCCTTCGTGAAGGCGACGACCGACGGGGTCGTGCGGAAGCCCTCGGCGTTGGCGATGACCTTCGGCTCGCCACCCTCGAGGACGCTGACGACGGAGTTCGTAGTTCCGAGGTCGATTCCAACAGCACGTGCCATGTGTTCTCTCCTTGTATGTGTGGAACGGGAAGTCTGCGGCGATCAGGGAAACCTGAGTCGCGATGACTCAACTGTACTCCGAGGGTCGGATGCTGTCAAAAGAAGTTGATATGAATCGGCTCAACTTTGCTTGTCTCGCTGTGCTCGCTCGACGGCCGGTGGGGTCGTCGCTCCGTCTCGCTCTTGGTTATCGTGGTGCCATGAGCGATGCCGTTGCCTTGCACGTCGATGAGGACGGATTCTTCTGCCTCGTCGCGCCCGATACGTATCGTGGCTTCGTCGATGAGGATTGGGAGCTCGAGCAGCTCCTCACCCACTTCGCAGGGCAGATGAACGCGGAATCCCTGTTCATCGCCTATCCCGGCCCGTATGACACCAACGAGACCGTCGTAGTCGCAGATGGCCATGGTGATGCTCCGGTGCTGCGTCAAGCGGTGGGCGCTGTGAACGTCGGCCACGGAGGGCTGTGGCTCACCGACTACACGCAGCTGACGATGGCCGCGCAGTTCGACGATGAAGCCCCGACCGCGTCTTACGCGATTCGGCTTCCGATCGCAGAGGGTCGGCACCGGGTCGATCTCCGACAGCTCGACGGCGTCCCGCGCTACGTGCTCACCATCACGCCGCTTGCGGATGATGGCCGCGAACCGGTCAGCGCGGTTCCCTGGTTCTCTTAGCCCGCGCCAGCCGAGCGTCACATCCGGTCCCTCGTCTTCCCGACGCGCAGCCGTGCAGCCGCGCCGCCGGGGAATGGCGCACGCGCCGACCGTGTTTCGCTGAATAACGTTCACATTCCACGACGCCCATTCCCTTCTTACGATGGATCCGCCATGCCTGCACCCGAAGATCACGCCGCCTGGCGCGCACAGCGCCGCGCCGCCGTCACCGCGCCCACGGGCAACCTCGCCCTCGTCGAGACCCGTTGGACAGGGGCGGAGCGACCCGACATCGACGCAGAGCAGGCGGATGCCGCGGCATCCGTCACTGTGACGCCCATCGAGCGCACCGACATCTCGACCGGAGCCGCCGAGTACGGGTTGCGCGTGTGGGACGCGGACGCTCCCGCGATCCGTGCGTTCGAGAGCATCGACACCTTCGACTACGACCCCGCATGGGTGATCGAGGCGCAGTTCTCGCCGGTCGAGGCCTCTCGCACCGTGCCTTTCGAGCACATCCGCGACAACGGAGGCACTCGCGAACTCGTCGTGCCCGGCGACATCACCTTCACGCTGAACGGCGCCGAGCACCGCCTTGCCGCCTTCGATGACGGCGGCCAGCTGCTGCTCGTGTTCGGCGACGCCACCAACGGCGCCGAGACGTACGGATCCGGCCGCTTCCTGTTCGTGCGCCGCGACGACGACAGCGCCTTCGGCGCCGCGGGCACGGTCGTGCTCGACTTCAACCGCGCCTTCGTGCCGCCGTGCGGTTTCTCCGCACAGTACAACTGCCCGCTGCCCCCGGCGCAGAACCGGTTCAGCGAAGCCATCCGCGCCGGCGAGAAGAACGTCGTGTTCTCAGGCGGATTCGACATCTACTCCGCCTGAACTCCACTCAGCATCCGTCACCCGAACCCGCAGCATCCCTCACCCACCCACCAGGAGACCCCTGTGAAGAAGTCCCTCGCGCTCGGCGCGACCATTCTCGTCTCGGCCCTCGTGCTCGCCGGCTGCTCGGCCGGCGGCGGCGCGTCCGCCGACGGTCCGGATGCCACCATCCACATCGGATCGATCTACGAGCCCGTCAACCTCTCCAATGTCGCGGGCGGTGGCCAGGGCGTCACCGAGGCCCTGACAGGCAACGTCTACGAGGGCCTGTACAAGCTCACCGATGACGGAGAGGTCGAGCCGCTGCTCGCCGAGAGCGCCGACGTCAGCGACGACGGCCTGACGTACACGATCACGCTGAAGGACGGCGTCGCCTTCCACTCCGGGAAGAAGCTGACCTCGGCCGACGTGAAGGCGAGCATCGAGGCCGTCACCGCCGAGGAGTCGCAGTCGGCGCGCAAATCGGCCTTCGAGGTGATCACGAGCATCGAGACCCCCGACGACGCGACCGTGGTCTTCACGCTCTCGCAGCGCTCGATCTCGTTCCTCTACAACCTCAGCTACGTGTGGATCGTGAACGCCGACGCGACAGACCTGGAGACCAAGGAGGACGGCACCGGCCCCTACACGCTGGACGAGTGGAAGAAGGGCAGCACCCTGACCCTCGACCGCTGGGACGACTACTGGGGCGAGGCGGCCAAGAACGCCGAGGTCGTCTACACGTACTTCACCGATGCGACAGCCGAGAACAACGCCCTGCTCACCGGTGAGATCGACCTCATCACGAGCGTGCAGAGTCCGGATGCCCTCGCGCAGTTCTCGGGCGACGACTACGTGATCTCGGAAGGCACCTCCACCACCAAGGAGCTGCTGGCGTTCAACGACCGCGTCGCGCCGTTCGACAACGCCCTCGTGCGCAAGGCGATCTACTCCGCGATCGACACGAAGAAGCTGCTGAACTCCATCTGGGGCGACTACGGCACACTGATCGGCTCGATGGTCCCGCCGACCGACCCCTGGTACGAAGACCTCACCGCTGTGAACCCGTATGACGTCGACCTCGCCACGCAGCAGCTGGCCGAGGCCGGGTACCCGGACGGCTTCGAGTTCACGCTCGACACCCCCAGCTACGACCCGCACCCGGCCGTGGCCGAGTTCCTGCAGTCGCAGCTGGCCGAGGTCGGCATCACCGTGAACATCAACACGATCAGCGCCGACGAGTGGTACACCAAGGTGTTCAAGGAGCAGGACTTCGAGGCGACGCTGCAGGAGCACGTCAACGACCGAGACGTGGTCTGGTACGGCAACCCCGACTTCTACTGGGGCTACGACAACGCCGATGTGCAGCAGTGGGTGGCCGAGGCGGAACAGGCCACGACCACCGACGAGCAGACCGAGCTGCTGAAGAAGGTCAACGAGCAGATCGCTGCGGACGCCGCAAGCGTCTGGCTGTACCTGTATCCGCAGATCGTCATCGCATCCAGCGACGTCACCGGATACCCTGTCAACGGCCTGAACTCGCAGTTCTTCGCCTACGACATCGTCAAGTCCTGATCTTCTCGACGCCTCGTGGATGTCGTGCCCTCCGGGGCGCCGTCCACGAGGCGTCGCCCGTTTCGTCCCAGAGAACCCATGCTCGCCTATCTCGCCCGTCGTTTCGCGTTCCTCGTGGTGTCGCTCGTCGTCGCCATGATCGTGATCTTCGTGCTGCTGCGGCTCCTCCCCGGCGACCCGGCGAACGCTCTGCTCTCCGTGAACGCGACCGATGAGCAGATCGCCGCGGCGCGGGCCCAGGTGGGATCGGATCAGCCGCTGCTGCAGCAGTTCCTCACCTGGGCGGGGCAGATGCTGCGGTTCGACCTCGGCAGCAGCTACATCTCGACTCTGCCCGTCGGGCCCGAGATCTCCGCACGGCTGGTCGTGACCCTGCCGCTCACGTTGCTCGCCTTCGCACTCGCGTTGGTGCTCTCGCTCGTTCTCGGCATCACGGCCGCGGTGAAGGCCGACCGCTGGTACGGCGCGCTGCTGAGCGGCTTCGCGCAGCTCGGCATCGCCGTCCCGGTGTTCTGGGTGGGCATGATCCTGGTCTGGATCTTCGCACTCGGACTGGGCGTCCTGCCCTCGGGCGGATTCCCGCGCGACGACTGGGAGGATCCCGCCGACGCTCTGCGTTCGCTGACCCTTCCCGTGATCACGATCGCGCTCGTGATGAGCGCTTCGCTGAGCAGATACGTGCGCTCCGCCACCCTCGATGTGCTGGGCAGCGACTATCTGCGCACCGCGCGCGCCGGCGGATCAGGGCTCGGCGAGGCGCTGCTGCGTCACGGCCTGCGCAACGGCGCGGTCCCTGTGATCGCCGTGCTCGGCATCGAGCTCTCGACCACCCTGCTCGGCGCCGTCGTCGTCGAGAGCGTGTTCACGCTGCCGGGCCTGGGCAGCATGCTGCTGAACGGCATCGCGCAGCACGACTTCGCGAACATCCAGGGCGTGCTCGTGGTGAGCACCCTGTTCGTGCTTCTGGTCGGCTTCCTCGCCGACATCGTCCAACGACTCGTCGACCCGCGACTGCGTGCCAGGGTGGCCGTCCGATGACCGCGGTGGTCGAGCAGGTGACGGATGCCGCACCCCGACGTCGCCGTCACACGACCCTGGGCCTCGGTCTGGGCTTCACCGGCGTCATCGTCCTCCTCGCTCTCGTCTCGCTGTTCTGGCTGCCCTTCGACCCCTCCGACATCAGTGGCGGACGCCTCGAAGGTCCGAGCCTCGAGCATCTGCTGGGCACGGACAAGCTCGGGCGCGACCTGTTCACTCAGCTCATGATCGGGGCCCGTATCGCGCTCATCGTCGGCACCGCATCCGTCGCCCTCGCCGCCGTGCTGGGTGTCGCGATCGGCCTGTCCGCCGCCTTCGCCCGCCCCTGGCTCGACGACTCGCTCTCGGCCACGCTCGACGTGATCATCGCGTTCCCGGTGCTGCTCCTGGCGATGCTCGTGGTCGCCGTGCAGGGAGCCTCGCTGTGGTCGGCGATCCTCGCGATCGGACTCGCCATGTCGGCCGTCGTCGCCCGACTCACCCGCATTCTCGCCCGCCGCGTGCTGCACGAGCAGTTCATCACCGCAGCGCGCACCAGCGGCACCCGTCTTCCGGGGATCGTCTTCTTCCATGTCCTGCCGAACATCGCGCCGACCCTCGGCGTGAACCTCGCCCTGCAGTTCGGCGCCGCCGTGCTGGCCGAGGCGAGTCTGTCGTATCTGGGGCTGGGCGCACCGCCGCCCAACGCATCCTGGGGGCGACTGCTGCAAGAAGCGCAGGGCACCGTGCTCACCGCACCGGTCGGGGCCATCGCGCCCGGAGTCGCGCTCGTCGTGCTCGTGCTCGGTGTGAACTTCATCGCCGACGGCCTGCGTGATTTCGCAGACCCGACTCGCAGGAGGAGCCGATGAGCCTTCTCGAAGTCGCCGACCTCACTGTCACCGCGGGCGGTCGACGCCTCGTCGACGACGTGTCGTTCACCGTCGCGGCGGGTCAGCGCGTCGGTGTGATCGGCGAGTCCGGGTCGGGCAAGTCGGTCACCTCGCTCGCCGTCACCGGGATCCTCGGCGGAGGGCTCGAGACATCCGGATCGGTTCTGCTGGACGGTATGCAGGTGATCGGAGCCCCGGATCGGATGCTGCGGCCGCTGCGCGGCCCGGTCGCCTCGTTGCTGTTCCAGGAGCCGCTGACCGCCCTCGACCCGCTCATGCGGGTGGAGCGCCAGATCGCGGAGCCGATCCGGCGCCACCTCGGTCTTCGAGGCGCCGCACTGCAGCAGGCCGTGCTCGGCGCCCTGAACGATGTGTCCCTGCCCGACCCCCGCATCGCCCGCGCGTTCCCGCATGAGCTGTCGGGCGGCCAGCGGCAGCGCGTGGCGACCGCGATCGCCCTCGCGGCGAGCCCGAAGCTGCTGATCGCGGACGAGCCGACGACGGCGCTCGACGTGACGGTTCAGGACGAGATCCTGACGCTGCTCGAGCGCCTGGTGGCCGAGCGTGACATGGCGCTGCTGTTCATCAGCCACGACCTCGCGGTGGTCGCGCGGATGACGGAGCGCGTGGTCGTGATGCGACGGGGCGAGGCCGTAGAGCAGGGACCGATCACCGAGATCCTCGGCGACCCACAGCATCCGTACACCCAAGGCCTCGTGGCGAGCGCCCGGGCGCTGGACTCGGCGCTCGACGCCCCCGCCACCCCGGGAGTGGTGCGATGACCACCCTGCTCGAGCTTCACGACGCCCGGTTCGCCTACGGCCGGCGCACTGTCATCGACGACGTCACACTCGGTGTCTCTGCCGGTCAGGCACTGGGCCTGGTCGGCGAGTCCGGAGCGGGCAAATCGACGATCTTCTCCCTGCTCCTCGGACTCGCCGCGCCGCACGCCGGCGCAGTGCTGTTCGACGGCGCCCCGTTGGACCGACGCGACCGACGCATGATGCGCCGGTTCCGCACCGAGGTGCAGACGGTGTTCCAGGACCCGTACTCCTCGCTCGACCCGCGTCAGCGCATCGACCGCATCGTGGGCGAACCGCTGCGGTCCCTGGGGATCGCCCGCGGCGCCGAGGCGCAGCAGTCGGTGGCGGAGGCCGTGCGCTCGGTCGGCCTCGACGCCGACGCCCTGCACCGGTACCCGCACGAGTTCTCGGGCGGCCAGCGCCAGCGCATCGCGATCGCCAGGGCCATCGTGTCGAAACCGCGCGTCCTGCTCGCAGACGAGCCGGTCAGCGCACTCGACGTCACCACCCGCATCCAGGTCATCGAGCTGCTGGCCCATCTGCGCGCCGAGACCGGCATGGCCCTCGTGATGGTGTCGCACGATCTGAGCTCGGTCGCCGCCCTGTGTGAGCGGACCGTCGTGCTGCAGGGCGGGCGCGTCGTCGAAGAGGGGGCGACCCGCGACATCCTCGACGCCCCGACGATCGCCTACACGCGCACCCTCGTCTCGGCGATCCCGCGGTTGCCGCGGGAGGCCTGATTCGGGCACCGCCGACGCCGAAGGTGCGATCACCCCCGCCGCGAGCACCGAGGTGCAGCCGCAACGGGTGCGACCTCAGAAGGGCGGCTCGGGTTCGTCGGGAGCTTCGGTGAACGTCACGGTGTTCACCGGCGGAGGCCGGTCGATGTAGATCTGTCCGGTCGGGCTCGTCCACGAGTAGACGCCGCCGTCGAGGTGTTCGACGTGCCACGGGGTGTGATGCTTCAGCACGTGGTGTCTTCGGCACAGTGCACCGAGGTTGGCGTCGGTCGTCTCGCCACCGGAGGCGTGGTCGATCGTGTGGTCGAGGTCGCTGTCTCGGGCCGGCATCCCGCATCCAGGGAATCGGCACCGCTGGTCCCTGGCCTGGAGGTGTCGTTTCAGGTCGGCGGAGGGCCGGTAGCGGTCGACGGCGAGCACGCCACCGGTGACAGGGTGGGTGAGCACGCGATCCCAGCCGGATGCTGCACCGACCAGCGCCTTCGCCGTCGCGGCGTCGATCGGGCAGCGGCCGTTCAGCTCGGCAGGAGTGCTGTCGACGCCGGCGAGGCTGAGCACCGGGACCGTGACGGACACGGCCGCTGTGATCGCGGCGAGGAGCCCCTCAGGGGTGTCGTGCCCGGCCGGAGCACCGGTGAGGAGCATGTCGAGAGCGAGATCGCAGCGGATCTCGTCGAAGGTCCGAGCGTCGGGCACCACGTCCGGTTCTGTGGCGGAGTCGCCTGTCGCCGCAGGACCGAACGACGCGCCCGTTGGCATGCAGGAGCCTGTCTGCAGCGCCCTGCCCATCGCGGTGATCCGGTCGTACGCACCGTGGATCAGCGCCGCCGGGCCGTACACGCCGAGCTCGGCCATGCCGTCAGGGCGATCATTCACCCGGATGCGGCGCTTCGTCCGAGCGTCCTTGTGCCGATCGTCGAGACCGCGCGGCTGGAACCGCTCCGCGACGCGCCGCGCCATCCGCCCCACTCGATTCGGGGACTCCGTCTCCGCGAATCCGATGATCTGCTCGGAGTAGGCGTCCCGGTCGGCCGCGTCATCGAGATGCTCGCCCGCCTCGACGATCGCCCGCGCATGCCCGGCGCCGATGCGGCCCGCGCCCTGTGCCTGCCACACGCGAGGAAACCGCTCGACGAGAAACGATGCCTCCGCCATCCGGCGCTGCACCGTCCGATCGGACACCCGCAGCGCCGAGCCCAGCTCCGCAGCGACCGCACGGATGGACAGGTCGCCGAAATCCTCGTGACCTGCTTCATCTGCGACCTGGAGCGCCAGGCGGGATGCGGTGGCGAGGACGCCATCGCGCACAGCCTGCAGCTGACCGATCGTGCGGTCGACATCGACGAGCATGCCGGTGAGCGCGCCCAGCGCGTCCACCTGTTCGATCGTCGCGTCAACCAGTGCCGTCATACCTACATCATGCTCGGGGCCTCCGACATTGACGCCCTGATCAGGGGCTGAAAACGGGCAGAATCATCACGGAAGGGCAACGAAGCGCGAATGCTCCGAAACGGGCGTTTCGTCTCGCTTCGCTCGCTCGACGACCGCAGGGTCGGGATCCGGCACCTGGGCGAGGACGCCCCGCTGAAACACCGCAGTCACACATACCCTTTAGAGTCGCTGCATGGCTCGACCCTCGCTCCTCGCCGTGTCGCACGGCACCGCCGACGTCGAAGGCGCCGCGGCGATCGCCGCCCTCGTCGCGCAGGTGCGCTCGGCCCTCCCCGACGTCGACGTGATCGAGGCCTTCGTCGATGTGCAGCAGCCGGACGCCGCCGAGCTCGCCCCGCGGCTCGACGGGCCGCTCGTGATCGTGCCGCTGCTGCTGTCCAGCGGGTTCCACGTGCACCACGACCTGCACGGCATCGCGAAGACCCGCCCGTCGACGGTCATCGCGGATCCGATGGGCCCCGATCCGCGCCTCGCCGACGTCCTCGCCCAGCGACTGCCGGAAGGCCAGGATCCGGTGATCCTCGCGGTAGCCGGCTCGCGCGATCCCCGCTCACTGACGGATGCCGAGGGCATGGGCGCGCTTCTCGAGGAGCGTCTCGGCCGAGACGTGCACCTCGCTTACCTCGCCGCGCGGCAGCCCGACCTTCCCTCGGCCCTTGCCGAGCATCCTGACGCGATCGTGTCCACGTACCTGCTCGCCCAGGGATACTTCTTCGACCTCGCCCGGCGCCAGGCACCCGACCGCGCACTCACGATGCCGCTCCTCGACGGCGGCCCCGTGCCGCAGCCGCTGATCGACCTCGTGGTCGCCCGCTACGAGGCTGCCGCGGCCCGGCTCTGACGGCCCTCTCGCCGCCACCGCGCCGCATCCCGTTCCGGTTGCAGTTCGTGCCGTCGCAGCATCCGTCTCCCTCGTTCCGGGCGCAGTTCGCGTCGCCGAATTCGCGGTCGACCGGCAGGAACTGCAACCGGAATGAACGGCGCACCGCTGGAGCGGCACGAACTGCGACCGGAAGGGCGCGGTGGCCCGCGCAGCACAGAACCACCGCGAGCACCAGACCCCGACGTCATATTTCACGTTGCGTGACGTCATATGACGCTCCTTGACGTCACATGTCCGTTCGAGTTCTTGAACGCGGTGCAACCTCCATAGCGTGATGCGAAGCCATCCCAGGGAGCAGTGCATGACGATTCAGCAGCCGACGCCGATCCGCGGTGCCCGCACGCGCACCGCGCGCGTCCCCACGAAACCCCACGGCCAGTGGGCGGTCGACGGCAACGAGCCCCTGAACGGCAACGAGGAGTGGAAGCTCGACGACAACGGGCTCAACGTGCGCGAGCGCATCGAGAACGTGTACGCGCAGGGCGGCTTCGAGAGCATCGATCCGACCGACCTGCACGGGCGCTTCCGCTGGTGGGGTCTGTACACCCAGCGCAAACCCGGCATCGACGGCGGTCGCACCGCCCAGCTCGAGCCGCACGAACTCGAAGACGAGTACTTCATGATGCGTGTGCGGATCGACGGCGGGCAGCTGACGACCGAGCAGCTCCGCGTGATCGGCGAGATCTCGACCGAGTTCGCCCGCGACACGGCCGACATCACCGACCGCCAGAACGTGCAGCTGCACTGGGTCGAGGTGCAGAGTGTTCCCGAGATCTGGCGCCGCCTCGAAGCCGTCGGCCTGAGCACGACGGAAGCGTGCGGCGATGTGCCCCGCGTGATCCTCGGCTCGCCGGTCGCCGGCATCGCCGCCGACGAGCTGATCGACCCGACGCCGCAGATCCGCGAGATCGCCGACCGCTTCATCGGTGACGTGACTCTGTCGAACCTGCCCCGCAAGTACAAGACCGCGATCACGGGCCACCCCAGCCAGGACGTGGTGCACGAGATCAACGACTGCGCCTTCGTCGCGGTCGAGCACCCCGAACTCGGCATCGGCTACGACCTGTGGGTCGGCGGCGCGCTCTCGGTCGTGCCGCGACTCGGAGAGCGGCTGGGCGTCTTCGTCACCCCCGACCGCGTGGCCGAGGTGTGGCACGGCATCACCCAGATCTTCCGCGACTACGGCTACCGCCGCCTGCGCAACAAGGCCCGCCTGAAGTTCCTGCTCGCCGACTGGGGTGTCGAGAAGTTCCGCGAGGTGCTCGAGACCGAATACCTCGAGAGTCCGCTCCCCGACGGCCCTGCGGCTCCCAAGCCCACGAGCCTCGGCGATCACGTCGGCATCCACGCGCAGAAGGACGGCAGATTCTTCGTCGGCGCAGCTCCCCTGGTCGGCCGCGTCGCCGGCAGCACTCTCACCGCCCTCGCGGACCTCGCCGAGGCACACGGCTCGCAGCGCATCCGCACGACGCCGCATCAGAAGCTGCTCGTCCTCGACATCGAGGAGAGCCGGGTCGAGAGCCTGGTGAAGGGACTCGACGCGATCGGGCTGTCGGCTCGCCCGAGCCTGTTCCGCCGCGGCACGATCGCCTGCACCGGCATCGAGTTCTGCAAGCTCGCGATCGTCGAGACCAAGGTCAACGCCGCGAAGGCCATCGAGCAGCTCGAGGAGCGCCTCGGCGCGCTCGAGCCCGAGATCGGCCGCCCGATCACACTGCACGTGAACGGGTGCCCGAACTCCTGCGCCCGCATCCAGACCGCCGACATCGGCCTCAAGGGCCAGCTCGTACTGATCGACGGCGAGCAGGTGCCCGGTTACCAGGTGCACCTCGGCGGCGGACTCGCGAACGTCGATCGCGAAGAAGCAGGACTCGGCCGCACGGTCCGCGGTCTCAAGGTGCCGGCAGACGGCATCGCCGACTACGCCGAGCGCGTCATCCGCCGCTACCTCGCCGACCGCGAGAGCGCCGACGAGACCTTCGCGAACTGGGCGCACCGCGCCGACGAGGAGGCGCTGCAATGAGCACTCCGGTGACCATCCGTCCGGCCCGCCGCTCCCGCGAGGAGCTCCAGGCGCTCGCCGAACGCGGCAACGCCGAGCTGCGCAGCCGGCAGCCCGACGAGGCGAGTCCCGCCGAGGTCGCCGCGTGGGTGGCCGAGAACTTCGCCGTCTCGCAGGCCGCGGTCGCGTGTTCGATGGCGGATGCTGCGCTCCCGCACCTCGTCGCCGAGCACCTCCCCGGAGTCGACGTGCTCTTCCTCGACACCGGCTACCACTTCGCCGAGACGACGTTCACGCGCAACGAGGTGGCCGAGAGCCTCGACGTGAACATCGTCGATGTGAAGCCCGAGCAGACCGTGCGCGAGCAGGATGCCGAGTTCGGCAAGAACCTCTTCGAGCGCGATCCCGGCCTGTGCTGCGCGCGCCGCAAGGTCGAGCCGCTGCAGCGCGCGCTCGGCGAGTACGAGGTGTGGTTCACGGGCGTCCGCCGTGAAGAGGCGCCCACCCGCGCCGAGACCGAACTGATCGTCTGGGACGAGCGCAACGGCCTGGTCAAGGTGAACCCGGTCGCGGCGTGGACCTTCGACGACCTGATCGACTACGCCACCGTGCACGAGGTGCCGGTGAACCCGCTCATCGCGAACGGCTACCCCTCGATCGGCTGCGCGCCGTGCACGAAGCAGGTCGCGCCCGGCGAGGACCCCCGGTCCGGCCGCTGGGCCGGCCTGTCCAAGACAGAATGCGGACTCCACCTATGAGCACCATCACCCGGTCGTTGAGCGAGGAGCGCAGCGACGAGACGAAACGCCCGCAGGGTCTGTCCGCCCTCGACCAGCTCGAGGCGGAAGGCATCCACATCATCCGCGAGGTCGTCGCCGAGTTCGAGCGCCCCGTGCTGCTGTTCTCCGGCGGCAAGGACTCGGTCGTGGTGCTGCACCTCGCCGCGAAGGCGTTCGCACCGGGCAAGGTGCCTTTCCCGGTGCTGCACGTCGACACCGGCCACAACTTCCCCGAGGTCATCGCGTTCCGCGACGAGACCGTCGCCCGCCTGGGCATCGACCTCGAGGTCGCGCGGGTGCAGGACTACATCGACGACGGCCGGCTCGCCGAGCGCCCCGACGGCACCCGCAACCCTCTCCAGACGCAGCCGCTGCTCGACGCGATCGCCGCGGGAAAGCACGACGCCGTGTTCGGCGGGGCCCGCCGCGACGAGGACAAGGCCCGCGCGAAGGAGCGCATCATCTCGCTGCGCGACGAGTTCGGCCAGTGGGACCCGCGCAACCAGCGCCCCGAGCTGTGGAGCCTGTACAACGGCCGGCACCTGCCCGGTCAGCACGTGCGAGCCTTCCCGATCTCGAACTGGACCGAGGCCGACATCTGGAACTACATCGACCGCGAGAACATCGCCCTGCCGCCGCTGTACTACGCGCACCAGCGCGAGGTCTTCCGCCGCGACGGCATGTGGTGGGCAGTCGGCGAGTTCTCGCAGCCGCGCGCCGGTGAAGAGGTCGTCCGCCGCACCGTACGCTACCGCACCGTCGGCGACATGAGCTGCACGGGTGCGGTGGAGTCGGATGCCGCGGACACGGCATCCGTCGCCGCCGAGGTGCAGCGTTCCACCCTCACGGAACGCGGCGCGACGCGCGCCGACGACCGGATCAGCGAGGCCGCCATGGAGGATCGCAAGAAGGACGGGTACTTCTGATGAGTAACCTCGCTGCAGACGTTTCGTCTCGCTCCGCGCGCTCAACCGCCAGCGAGCGCGCCAGGACCCTGTTCCGGTTCGCGACCGCCGGCTCCGTCGACGACGGCAAGTCGACGCTCGTCGGCCGACTGCTGCACGACGCGAAGGCGATCCTCGCCGACCAGCTCGAGCAGGTCGCCGCGACCAGCCGCCAGCGCGGCTTCGCGCACGGCGAGTTCGACTTCGCCCTGCTCACAGACGGCCTGCGCGCCGAGCGCGAGCAGGGCATCACGATCGACGTGGCGTATCGCTACTTCGCGACCGACCGGCGCAGCTTCATCCTCGCCGACTGCCCCGGACACGTGCAGTACACGCGCAACATGGTCACCGGCTCCGCCACTGCCGACGCCGTGATCGTGCTCGTCGATGCACGCAAGGGCATCATCGAGCAGACCCGCCGCCACCTCGCCGTCGTCTCGCTGCTGCGCGTGGCCCACGTCGTCATCGCGGTCAACAAGATCGATCTGGTCGGCTTCGACGAGAACCGCTTCGTCGAGATCGAGCTCGAAGCGGCACGCGTCGCCGAGCAGCTGGGTCTGCCCGGCATCCACGTGCTGCCCGTCTCGGCTCTCGAGGGTGACAACATCGTCGACCGCTCCGAGCGCACGCCCTGGTATCAGGGCCCGACCCTGATCGATCTGCTCGAGTCGCTGCCCACCGCGGTCGAGATCGAAGACACCGCCGCCCCCTTCCGCCTGCCCGTGCAGCTCGTGCTGCGCCCGCAGGGCGGCCTGTCGCCCGAGATCGCTGACCCCGAGCGCTATCGCGACTTCCGCGGATTCGCCGGGCGGATCGCCGCGGGCACCGTGAGCGTCGGCGACTCCGTCGACGTGTTCCCCGGCGAACACTCCACCACGGTCACCGGCATCCACATCGCGGGGCAAGAGGCGGATGCCGCCACGGCCGCGCAGTCCGTGACCCTCACCCTCGCGGACGAGATCGACGCCGCCCGCGGCGCCGTGATCGCCGCATCCGGCACCATCCCTGCCGGCCGCCGGGAGGCCGTCGTCGAGCTGTTCCAGCTCGACCCGCGTGCGACCACCGCCGGGAGCAAGGTCCTCGTCAAGCACGGCACCGCGACCGTGCAGGCGCTGATCGCCGAGGTGATCGACCGACGCGACCTCGAGACGCTCGCCCATCACGACGCCGAGTCGCTCGCCGTGAATGAGATCGGGCGCGTGCGCCTGCGCTTCGCCGCGGACCTGCCGCTCGAGCCGTACGCGCAGAGCCGTGAAGGCGGCTCGCTCGTGCTCATCCACCCCGCCGACGGCGCGACGCTGGCCGCAGCGACCGTCGAGGACTGACCTGCACCACCCATCACTCGCTAAGGAGGCGAAACCGTGAAGATCAACCGCACCACCACCGCTCTCACCGTCCTGGGACTCACCGCGATGATGCTCGCGGGCTGCGCCTCGGCATCCGCTGACCCGGGCTCGAGCGACGCGAAGGGCGACGACCTCGCCGAGGTGCGCCTCGGCTACTTCGCCAACGTCACGCACGCCCCCGCGCTGGTCGGTCTCTCCGAAGGGCTGTTCCAGGATGCTCTGGGCGACGTCGCGTTGAAGACCGAGGTCTTCAACGCCGGTCCGGCCGCGATCGAGGCGCTCTCCGCGGGTGCGATCGACGCGACCTACATCGGCCCGAATCCCGCGATCAACACCTTCATCCAGTCGGGCGGCGAGTCGGCGAACATCATCGCCGGCGCGACCTCCGGCGGCGCGGCGCTCGTCGTGAACGACAGCATCCAGAGCGTCGACGATCTCAAGGGCAAGAACATCGCGACCCCTCAGCTCGGCAACACGCAGGACGTGGCGCTGCGCAGCTGGCTCGCCGACGAAGGCTTCGAGACCTCGACCTCGGGCGGGGGCGACGTCACGATCACCCCGACCGAGAACGCGCAGACGCTGACGCTGTTCCAGGACGGCGGCGTCGACGGCGCGTGGCTCCCCGAGCCGTGGGTGTCGCGTCTGGTCGTCGAGGCGGGTGCGCACGTGCTCGTGAACGAGGCCGATCTGTGGCCCGACGGGAACTTCCCGACCACGGTGCTGCTGGTGCGCAAGGACTTCGCGAAGGAGCACCCCGAGGTGGTCGACGAACTGCTCGAGGGCCACATCGCGTCTGTCGAGTGGCTCGACGAGCACGCCGACGAGGCGCCGGCCGTGATCAACGACGCGCTCGAGGAGGCGACGGGTAAGAAGCTCTCCGACGAGGTTCTGACGCGGGCGCTCGAGAACGTCACGTTCACTGTCGACCCGGTGGCCTCGACGTTCGAGACCCTCGTGGAGAACGGCCTCGCCGCGGGCACGCAGAAGGAGGGCTCGATCGACGGGCTCTTCGATCTGACCGCGCTGAACAAGCTCCTGAAGGATGCCGGCAAGGACACCGTCTCGGCCGCAGGGCTCGGGGAGGACTGATGAGTGCGCCCGCGGGGTCATCGGATGCTGGGTCCCTGAGCCTGTCGAAGGGCAGGGACCCAGGTCCCGGTGCCGCATCCGTGGCGCGGCTGACGCCGAGCTTCGACGGCGTCACGCCGCTCGCGGCGCCCGCGCCCGCCGTCGACCCCGCGGTGCGCATCTCGCACGTCACGAAGCGCTACGGTTCGGGCCCGATCGTCCTGGAGGATGTCTCCCTCGACATCGCCCCGGGCGAGTTCGTGTGCCTGCTCGGCGCCTCGGGCTGCGGAAAGTCGACGCTGCTGAACCTCATCGCAGGGCTCGAGCGCACCACCTCCGGCAGCATTCACCTCTCGGCTGGGTCCCTGAGCCCGTCGAAGGGCGGCGCCTCGGTGATGTTCCAGGAGTCCGCGCTGATGCCGTGGCTCACCGCGCGGCAGAACGTCGAGCTCGCACTGCGACTGCGCGGTGTCCCTCGTGCGGAGCGGCGCGAGGAGGCCCTCCGTCTGCTGGCGACCGTGAACCTCGCGGAAGCCGGCGACAAGCGTCCGCACGAGCTCTCCGGCGGCATGCGTCAGCGCGTGGCCCTGGCCCGTGCCCTCGCTCAGGACCGCGACGTGCTGCTGATGGACGAGCCGTTCGCCGCTCTCGACGCGATCACCCGCGATCTGCTGCACGAGGAGCTCGAGCGCGTGTGGCGCGCCACCGGCCGCACGATCGTGTTCGTCACCCACAACGTGCGTGAGGCCGCTCGCCTCGGCCAGCGCGTGATCCTGCTCTCCAGCCGCCCCGGACGCGTCGCGGGCGAGTGGCGCATCGCGAACACCCTCGGCCGACGCATCGAGTCGCCCGAGGTCGCGGCCCTCGCCACCGAGATCACCGCCGAGCTGCGGAAGGAGATCGCCCGCAATGCCTCTTGACTCCACGAAGATCTCCGCCGACGGCGACGCCTACGGAGATCTGGCGACGCTCTCGGCCGGTCTCGACCGCCTGCAGTCCGACGACGTGCAGCGCACTCCGCGATGGCGCGAGTTCCTGAGCAAGGCCCTACCGCCGATCGTGCTGCTGTTCGTGCTGCTGGGCGTGTGGCAGCTGTATGTCGTGATCGCGAACCCGCGCCCCGACAAGGCGCCGAGCCCGGCCGCCGTCGTCGGCGCTCTCGACGAGGCCTGGATGTCGGGGCGCCTGCAGGAGGCGGTCGCGACGAGCCTCGAGCGCGGTGTCATCGGCTTCCTGATCGCCATCGTGGTCGGCACCGCGCTCGGGATGCTGCTCGCCGAGTGGAAGCTGCTGCGCCGCGCCGCGGGTCCGCTCATCTCAGGCCTCACCGTGCTGCCCTCCGTGGCGTGGGTGCCGGCCGCGATCATCTGGTTCGCGCTCAGCGACGCAACCGCGTACTTCGTGATCCTGATGGGCGCGATCCCATCGATCGTGAACGGGCTGCTCTCGGGCATCGACCAGGTGCCGCCGCAGCTGCGCCGCGTGGGCATCGTGCTCGGCGCGAGCCGCTGGCAGCTCGCCACCTCCGTCACGTTGCCCGCGGCGCTCCCCGGCTACTTCGCGGGCCTAAAGCAGGGCTGGGCGTTCTCGTGGCGCTCCCTGATGGCGGCCGAGATCATCACCAGCGGTGGAACGATCGGCTTCGGCCTCGGAACGATGCTGAACCAGTCCCGTGAACTCGCCGACCTCGCAGGAGTCCTGGCCACGATCCTGCTCATCCTCGCGATCGGCATCGTGATCGAGCTGGCCCTGTTCGGCCCGCTCGAGCGGCGGATGCTGCGCAACCGCGGGCTGCTGCTGGGAGGCGGGCGATGACCGGACACGTCACGCTCGTCGGTGCGGGACCAGGCGACGCCGGGCTCCTGACCGTGCGAGGTCTGAAGGCCCTGCAGAACGCCGACGTGATCGTCGCCGACCGGCTCGGCGCCCGCGCGGTGCTCGAACAGCTCGCGGCCGAAGGCGTCGTGCTGTCAGCCGAAGTCATCGATGTCGGCAAGCTGCCGGGGCACCATCCCGTGCCCCAGGACGGCATCAACGAGTTGCTCGTCGAACTCGCCGCCGCGGGCAGGAACGTCGTGCGACTCAAGGGCGGCGACCCGTTCGTGTTCGGCCGCGGCCGCGAAGAGCAGCTGTTCTGCGAACAGCGCGGCATCCCGGTCGACGTCGTCCCCGGCGTCACGAGCGCTATCTCGGTGCCTGCCGTCGCCGGCATCCCGCTCACCCATCGCGGTGTCGCCACGTCGTTCACGGTCCTCAGCGGCCACGACCAGATCGATCGGGTGCCCGGCGGAGGCGACCACACGGTCGTCCTGCTGATGGGCGTCAACACGCTCGGGCACTCGGCTCACGTGCTCGCAGCCGGGGCCCGAGGCGCCGACTGCCCAGTCGCGATCATCGAAGACGGCTACGGTGCGACCCAGCGCGTGACGATCGGCACGCTCGGAACGATCACCGGGATCGCTGCCGCCCGACAGGTGCGCTCCCCCGCGGTCATCGTCATCGGCGACGTCGTGCGGTTGAGCCCGCACGCAGCCGGACGATCCACGGATGCGGTGACGATTCACGGAGCATCTTCCGTGAATCCCCCGTCCATCGTCGCCGGCTCCGCAGATCGTCACCCCTCGGCTGCGGATGCCGCGCCCAAACCTCGCTGGACCGATGCCCTCACCGCGGGCCTCGCCGTCGACACCGGACTCGTCCAGGTCGTCGAGACCTCCCTCACCTCCCGCTGAATCACCGAAAGACCAGGCCATGTCAACGACCTCTCTGTCCCTGCGCGTCGCGATCGTCGGCGCCGGGCCCGCCGGCATCTACGCGGGCAATCTGCTCGCCAACGCCGTCAAGGAGCGCGGCGGTCGCGTCGAGATCGACCTGTTCGAGTCGCTCCCCGCGCCTTACGGCCTCATCCGCTACGGCGTCGCGCCCGACCACCCCCGCATCAAGGGCATCGTGAACTCTCTGCACGAGATGCTCGACGCGTTCCCCGTGACCGCAGATGGTGACGCTTCGACAGGCTCAGCGCCCCAGACCGCGAGTCGACGCACGATCCGCTTCATCGGCAATGTCGAGGTGGGCCGCGACGTCTCCCTCGACGAGCTGCGCGAGCGCTACCACGCCGTGATCCTCGCCACCGGCGCGATCCGCGACGCGGCTCTCGACATCCCCGGTGTCGACCTGCCCGGGTCTTACGGCGCCGCCGACTTCGTGGCGTGGTTCGACGGCCACCCCGACGTCGCTCGCACCTGGCCCCTCGAGGCCTCGTCTGTCGCCGTGATCGGCAACGGCAACGTCGCCCTCGACGTCGCCCGGGTGCTCGCGAAGCATCCCGTCGACCTGCGCACCACCGAGATCCCCGACAACGTGCTCGAGGGGCTGGAGTCCTCCGCCGTCACCGACGTGCACGTGTTCGGTCGCCGCGGGCCCGCCGACATCAAGTTCACGCCGATCGAGCTCCGCGAACTCGGCGAGGTGAACGATGTCGACATCGTGCTGCACGACGAGGACTTCGACGGAGTCGACCCGGCATCCGCCACCAACAACCAGCTCAAGGTCATGCTGCGCACCCTGAACAGCTGGCGCGACCGCCAGAAGACTGGGTCCCTGAGCCCGTCGAAGGGTGCATCCCGCCGCCTGCACCTGCACTTCTGGCACGCCCCCGTCGAGATCACGGGCGACGGCAAGGTCGAGGGCATCCGCTTCGAGCGCACGGCGTTCGTCAAGAGCGAGACGGATGCCGGGGGCGCCCTCGTGCGCACCGGCGAGTTCCGCGACTACGACGTGCAGGCCGTCTACCGGGCCGTGGGCTACTACGGCACCCGCGTCGTGGACGCACCGTTCGACGAGGCCCGCGGCGTGGTCCCGAACGCGGGCGGGCGTGTGGACGCCGAGTCCGGACTGTACGCGACGGGCTGGATCAAGCGCGGCCCGGTCGGTCTGATCGGGCACACCAAGTCCGACGCCCTCGAGACGATCACGAACCTCGTGGCCGATGCCGAGGCCGGACTCCTCACCGCGCCGACCTCGGAGGAAGACGTCCTCGACATGCTCGACGCGAGCGGCACCGAGTACACGACGTGGGACGGCTGGCTCGCGCTCGACGCCCACGAGCGTGCTCTCGGCGAGAGCCACCGGCACGCGCGCGAGCGCGTCAAGGTCGTCCCCCGGGAAGAGCAGGTCGCGGTCTCCCGCGACGGGGTCTTCGTCCGATGACCTACGTCATCGCGCTTCCGTGTGTCGATGTGAAGGATCGTGCCTGCATCGACGAGTGCCCCGTGGACTGCATCTATGAGGGCGAACGTTCGTTGTACATCCATCCGGATGAGTGCGTGGACTGCGGGGCGTGCGAGCCGGTGTGTCCGGTCGAGGCGATCTACTACGAGGATGATCTGCCCGAGGAATGGGCGGACTACTACAAGGCGAACGTGGAGTTCTTCGACGAGATCGGCTCGCCAGGCGGTGCGGCCAAGACCGGCGTCATCGCCTTCGACCACCCGATCATCGCCGCCCTCCCGCCCCAGGACGGCGGTCATGACTGAGCCCTACGACGTCCTCATCGTCGGCGGCGGGCCCGCAGGCCTGTCTGCCGCGCTGAACCTCGGCCGTTCGCTCGTGCGCGTGCTCGTCGTCGACGCCGACCGGCCTCGCAACGCCGCGACGCTGAACTCGCACGGCTTCCTCACGCGCGACGGTGTTCCCCCGCACGAGCTGCGCAAGATCGCGCGGCAGGAGCTCGCGGCCTATCCGAACGTCGCGATCCGCTCGCGCGTGAAGGTGACATCCCTCACGCAGAGCCTCGGCGGGTTCACCGCCGGCATCGGCCGCACCACGTCCACCGAGACCGTGTCGGCACGCTCGGTGCTGCTCGCGACAGGTCTGCGCGAGACGCTCCCCGACGTGCCGAACCTGCGCGGCTTCTACGGCATGAGCCTTTTCAGCTGCGCGGCCTGCGACGCCTGGGAGCTCCGCGGCCGCCGCATGGCGCTGGTCGGAGAGTCCGCGGATCTCGCCGATCGCGCTCGACTGATCGGCCGCTGGACCGAGAGTCTCACCGTGTTCACGAACGGCTCAGACGTCGTCACCACGGCAGAGGAGGCGGAGCTCGCCGCCGCGGGGGTGAACGTGCTGCGGCATCCGATCGTCGAGCTCGTCGGCGAGCGCGGACGCCTCGAGGCGATCCGCTTGAGCGACGGCGCCCTCATCGAGGTCGAGGGCGGTTTCGTGCGTCCGGAGTGGGAGACCGACCTTTCGTTCCTCGACGGGTTCGCGGCATCCGTCGATCGACACGGCCACCTCGTGACCGACCGATCGGGGCGCACCGACGTCCCCGGTCTGTACGCCGCCGGTGACGCCGCGGCTCCCGGCCCGCAGCAGCTCATCGTCGCGGCCGGCGCCGGCGCCCGCGTCGCCGCCGTGATCGTGCACGACACGATCGGCGTCGCGACCGCGCACTGACCCTCTCCTCGGGGGCGCATCAGGGATAGGCTGACCGGCATGACGCGTACATCGGGGGGCCGTCTCGCCGCGGCGATCGTCGTGGGACTCGCCGTGCTGCCGCTGAGCGGCTGCCTGTACGCGCAGATCCCCGAGCATCCGACAGTCGTCGACGACGATCCGGTCCCGACTGACGATCCCGTCGACGAGCCGACCGAGGAGCCCGTCGCCGGCATGAGCTTCGCCGATGGCGCGACGCTGTCGCCATCGTCGTACGTGGAGTGGGGCGACGGCTTCTTCGCCGACGACTCCTGGAAGATCGTGAAGCCCGATGACGGCAACGGCGGGTGGACCTATGGAACGGTCGACGGCACCTGCACCGCGCAGTTCTGGCAGGGGCACATCGACAACATCATGACCGCCGGAGACGACAGCGTGAGCTCCGATGCGATGATGGCGACGTTCCTCGAGGGCGGAGCGACCACGGCCGACATCACCCCTCTGGCCTCGACATCGGGCTTCAGCTATCAGACCGCCGGAAACACCGCCGTCGAGAACCGCATGGTCTCCGGGTCGGGAGACGGCGTGGAGTGGACCCTCGCGGCCCGCGCCTTCACGGCCGTCGGCGTCGGACTCTACGTGGTCGTGGACTGCACCGGCGGAGACGTCGACGCGGTGTGGGACGAGGTCGTCTCGAAGAACGCGATCGTCATCACCGGCTGACGTCCGGCGCCGCGGCTCAGCCGCAGGAGCAGGGCGCGGACCCACCTCCGGGAGGGCCCACCAGCAGCAGGATGACGTAGAGCGCGACGACGGCGATCGCGATGAGCCCACCGAGCACCCACGGCCGGCGCAGGAACCACCGCATCAGCCGGTCGATCCAGGTGCGGTCGCGCGGGTCGTCGCTCTCGTCCAGTCGCCAGTCGCCGGCGAGGCGGCCGGTGCGGTGCAACCAGATCTCCATCGGGATGGTCGCGTAGGGCACGATCGCGCTCGCGACGGCGAGCACGGCGATGCCGGGGCGCCAGCGGTTGTTCAGCGCGACGAGGATCGCGGTGGCCCCGTAGGCGAGGAAGACGAAACCGTGGATGCCGCCGCCGATCGTGACGACGACCCCAGGCGCGCCCACGGCGCGGGCGATGAGCGCGGAGATGAGGAGGGTCCAGGTGATCGCCTCCGCGATCGCCAGGACGCGGTAGAGGCGGGAGGGCTGAGAGAACACACCTCCACGATACGAGCCGCCCGCCCAGCCCAGATCAACCGAAAGGTGGATATCCCCGGCACGCCCCCGGCGATTCGGAAGTCGACTGAAATATCGTCGATGGCGGGGGAAGGCGCAGCACGCTGCAGGCTTCTCCCGAATGCGTCCCGTTGTTCTCGTCGCCCTTCCCCTGCCGCTCAGCGGCGAGAAAGGACCTCTCGTGGTCGATCGCACTGCTCACTCCTCCTGGCGCGGCTTCTGGGAGAAGGGCGGCTGGTGGCGCGCGCTGCTCGCCGTCGTCGTCTACTTCGTCATCTATCAGTTCGTGCCTCTCCTGTTCGCCCCGCTCTTCCCGCGCGTCGACGCCTCTGACGCCGCTGCGACCGTGTGGCTCTATTACGTGATCCCGATCGCGTTCGGCGCCGTGGTGCTGTTCGTCTTCGCCTGGTCCGTGGGATGGCTGCGCGAGCTGTTCGGACCTCAGCCGATCCGCGGACGCGGATGGATGTGGCTCGCGGTCGCGATCGTACTTCTCTTCAACATGCTGCACTTCGCGGGCGTCGACTATGCAGCCGCCGGAGCCGGCGTGGTCATCGCCTGGCTGGTGGCAGGCCTCTTCATCGGCGTCGCCGAGGAGGTGCTCACGCGCGGGATCGTGGTGAACCTGCTCCGCAAGGCCGGACATCGCGAGATCACCGTCGCCGTGATCTCGGCCGCGTTCTTCGCCGCGCTCCACTCAGGCAACCTGCTCACCGGTCAGGCTCTCCTGCCCACCCTCATCCAGCTCGTGTACACCTTCTCGTTCGGCATCCTGATGTACCTCTCGCTGCGGGTGACCGGCAACCTGATCTGGCCGATTCTGCTGCACGCGACCACGGACCCGTCGATCTTCCTGCTCACGTCGTACCCCACCGCGGGTGCGGTCACCTCTGTCGCGAACCTCGGCAACCCGGTCGTCACGATCTCCGGTGTCGTCCTGCTCATCTTCATCCGCGGACAGATCGCGAGACGCGAAGACACTCGCTTCGAGCCGGCGACAGCCTGACGCGGACGCCACCGGCCCTGGGGCGTCGCGAGCTGAGGAATAGGCGAGGCGTCGCCGACGTTGCCGAAGGCATGACGATCATCGACCCCGAAGCCCTCTCGCAGGTCCTCGGCGCGATCGATCTGCGCGTCGGCGTCGCGCGGCGCGAGCAGTTGGACGCCCAGGATCTTCTGCCGCTCGTCCCCGGTGAGGCCACGCTCGTCTACGTGGCGGACGGGGCGGTGCGCGGCATCCCTCCTCTGGACTCCGGATGCCGGCTCGACATCGATCGCGAATCGCACCGCGTCGAGGTCGACGGCCCGCATGGTGCGGCCGAGCTCCGCGCCGGCGACGCCTTCCTCACGCTCGGGCGCGGTCAGCTCGCGCTCGCGGCCGACGAGACGACGACGCTCATCGTGGTCGCTCTCGAACTCGCCCAGCCGACGCCGGCCCTGAACGCCGCGCTGCCCGACTACATCACCGTCACGGGGTTCGACGTGCTCGAGCCGGCGGCCGCCGCTCTCGCCGAGAACATGGGCCCGGCGCCCACCGGCCACGGGACCAGACAGGGCGACCCGCTGATCTGCCGCCTCATGGCGACCACCGTCCTGCTGTCGGTGATCCGCTCCTGGGCCGAGAACGGCTGCGCGCCAGAGGGATGGCCGCACGTCAGGAAGGATCCGTTCCTCGACCGCGTGGTCGAGGCGATCCACCAAGAGCCCGGTCGCGAGTGGACCGTGGAGCGGCTGGCCGGCGTCGGCGCCATGTCGCGCTCCGCCTTCGCCGAGCGCTTCCGCAGCGCGATCGGCCGCTCCCCTGCCGACTACGTCACCGAGGTGCGCATCGACGCGGCAAAGCGGATGCTCGAGGCCGGCCGCTCCGTGTCGGAGACCTCGCGCGAGCTGGGCTACGCCTCCGACGAGGGCTTCAGCCGCGCCTTCCGCCGCCGCACCGGGATGAACCCGAGCGCCTGGCGCCGGCTGCCCGTTCCCGCGTAGGCCGGGGGCCGGCGCCCGCGGATTCCGTTCCCGGCACGCCCCGCACCCCGCACCCCGGCATCCGCCCCCTCGCTGTGCGAAAAGTCGGAGAATCCGGCGGCACGCCGGGTGCGGCATGGTGTGCACCGGAGTGTCGCGCCGAAGCTCCGACTTTTCGCACCGACCGGATGCGGCGGGCACGACGAGACGCCGTGCGCCTATGCCACGACCTGCGGCGCGCGGGAGCGGTTCGACAGGCCGAACAGCACGGCGCCGATCACGAGGATCACCGCGCCGAGCACGTAGACCACCTCGATGCTGAGCGTGTCGACGAGGAGTCCGCCGATTCCCGCAGCGATCGTGATCGCCAACTGGAAGCCCACGACCACCAGACTGCCGCCGGCCTCCAGCCGACACGAGCACGACGATGCCGACGCCCAGAACCGTCCCCGACAGCAGGATCACGGATGCCACGGCCGCCGCGATCACGAGCGGCACGACCACCGACAGGAACGCGAACGAGCGGTCGATCACGAGGCCGATCACGATGTTGCCGATGAGGCCGCCGAGACCGAAAAGCGCGAGAAGCACGACGATGGTCGACGCATCGACATCGGGGATGCGCTCGAGCGCGAGGCGCACGTACGTGTAGGCGAGGAAGTGTCCGAGCACGACGGCGACATGTCCGATGAGGCCGAGGCCGATCCCAGGACGGTGGACGGTGTCGACGAGCAGGCGGATGCTGGACGTCTGCGCCGCCGGCACGGAGGGCAGGGTGAAGCGCAGGGCGACCGCGAGCAGCACCATCAGCACGCCGGCGAGCGCGAACACGAGATGCCAGTCGACGAGCTCGGCGAGCATGACGCCGAGCGGCACGCCCGCGACGGTCGCGAGCGAGACGCCCGCCGAGGTGAACATCACTCCTCGTCCGAGGCGCTCGGGACCGGCGAGAGTCGCAGCGACCGTGATGGACATCGACCAGAACGCGCTGATCGCAGCGCCGAGGAGGAAACGGGCAGCGAGCACGAGCACGAGGTTCGGCGCGATCGCGACGAGCAGGTTCGATACCGCTGCGGCGAGCGCCATCCACACGAGCAGCGACCGCCGGTCGAGGCGAGGGAAGATCAGGCCGATCGTCGGAGCGACGACCAGACCGACCAGTGCCGTGATCGTGACGGTCTGTCCGGCCTGGCCCGGAGTGACGCCGAGCGAGGCCGCCATCTCGGTGAGCACTCCGTTCGGCAGGAACTCCGCCGTCACCAGCAGGAACCCCATGAGCATGAGCACGATCAGCCCGCCGTAGCGGATGCGGTCGGCGCTCGCGACAGGGGTGGTGGGAACAGGAGCGGTGATCGTCATGCTTCCAGACTGGCAGTACGCGGATGCCGTCACCCGACAGGCCGTCCACGGCATCCGACCGATCGTCCGGGTCGGGCGCCCGGCCGGCGCGCACGCCAGGCCGTCAGCCGAGGAACCGGACGACCCCGCTGACCGTGGCGCCGTCGGAGGCGGCGATGACCATCAGCAGGCCGCGGTCCTCGCCGTCGATCAGGCAGCGGAACACCGGATGCCCGCCCGCCCATCCGGAGGGCTCGACGGCGTATCGCGCACCGCGACCGGCGGCGCTCGCACGGAGGAACCGTCCGATCGCTTCCCTCCCGTCGTACCGATGCGGCGCAGGCGGCATCGCGAGCCAGGATCGATCGGTGAGGAGCGCGAGCACCCCGTCCACGTCGTCGGCGGCGTAGGCCCGAGCCAGTCGTTCGGCCAGCCGCAGCTCGTCCTTCGGCGCGGCGAGCGGATCGTTCGGCGGCATCGCGGCACGCGCGCGCTGGAGCAGCCCCTTCACCGCGGTGGGAGACGACCCCAGCATCTCGGCGCACTCGGCCACCGTGAAGTCGAGCACGTCGCACAGGACCAGGGCCGCGGTCTGGCGGGGCGGCAGGGAGTGCAGGGCACACAGGAACGCGTACTCGAGACCGTGCCTGACATCCAGCGGGTCATCGGCCGACGGGGCGGGGTGCGGATGCGGTTCGCACCAGGTCACGCGCTCCTCCCGACTCGGAGCAGGCACGTCGAAGGGCGGCAGCGGAGCAGTCGGAGGGCGCCTGGCACCGGCGCGCACCGCGTTGAGGCAGCGCGATGTGGCGATCCGGTAGAGCCAGGTCCGCAGCGACGACCGCCCCTCGAATCCGGGGAGCGCCTGCCACGCCGAGAGCAGCGTCTCCTGCAGCGCGTCCTCGGCGTCGTGAAGCGAGCCGAGCATCCGGTAGCAGTGCACCCGCAGCTCGTGCTCGTAGGGGCGCACCAGCTCGGCGAACCCGTCGTCGCCGGGTCGTGCCCGAGAGCTCCCGTCATCCGCGCGGATCATGCAGTCATGATGCCACCGTTCCGATCGGCACGCCGCCGGTGTCTACCCGTTCACACCCACGCTGCTGCACGCCATCGAGCGTCTGCACCTGCACCCCTTCGAAAGGATCCGCCATGACCGCTCTCGACACCTCTCTCGACTACCTCCGCCTCTGGACCTCGGGGGCGTTCGACGACGCCTGGGCGCTCCTCAGCCCCGACGTCGTCTGCGTCTCACCCGCCGGTGTGCTGAAAGGCCGCACTGCGGTGGTCGCGTTCATGGCGCCGTTCGCCGCAGGACTCGTGAACTCACAGCTGCTTGGCGCCTTCGGCGACGAGGAGCGCGCCCTGATCCTCTACGACACCGCCACCGCGGCGGTCGAGAGCGCGCCGGCGGCCGAGCTGCACACCGTCGTGGACGGGCGGATCACCGGCATCCGCATCGTGTTCGACCGCCTGCCGTTCGCCCTCGCGCGCGGCGACGTCGCTCCGACGACTCCGGCGTGATCCGCGGCCAGGGTGGACAAAGAGCGGCGCGGGGGCCTAGAGTCGACCGCGCACCGGGATCAGCCCGGAAGGCCAGAGCGAGAGGAGCCGAAGACATGACGAACGTCGTTGTCGCGCCCCTCGCCGACATCCTTCCCTGAGGCCACCGCCTGCGTGGCCTCCTCTTCCTGGAGCCGCACATCGTGACCGATCCCCTCGCGTCGTTCGACGCACTCGAACTCTCCCTCACCTTCGCCGACGTCGAGCCAGGCGAAGGGCAGCGCTGGACCACCTGGCCGGCGACCATCCCCACTCAACGCGGACCACAGCCCTGGCCCGCCTGGATCGTGACGGATGCCGGTGCCCTCGACACCGAGCTCGGCATCCTCAAGACCGGCAAGGAGGCCTACGTTTTCCTGCTGGAGCGCGCCGTGCCCGACGATCCCGGGCAGCGCACCCTGCTCGCGGCCAAGCGCTACCGTGGCGAGGAGACCCGCAGCTTCCAACGCTCAACCGTGTACACCGAGGGCCGCGGCGTGCAGAACACGCGAGACGCCCGTGCCCTCGCCAAGAAGTCCTCGCACGGCCGCGAGGTCACTGAGATCCTGATGGAGTTCATCGGCGATGCGTCCGGGGCCGCGGCGCCCCGACTCGCGCAGGTGCGCACCTCGCGCGAAGAACTCGCCGGGTACTTCGCGCAGATCGCCGAGCTGATGCGCGTCTTCGCGGCTGCCGGCTTCGCGCACGGAGATCTGTCGGCGTACAACCTGCTCGTGCACGAGGGCCGGGTGCGCGTGATCGACCTGCCGCAGATCGTCGACATCATCGCGAATCCGCAGGGTCTCGACCTGCTGCACCGCGATTGCGTCAACGTGTGCGACTGGTTCACCCGGCAGCGCGTCGAGTGCGACGCGGAGGAGTTGTTCGCCGAGCTGCTCGCGGCGTCGTTCGCGTGAAGCCGGTCGCGGTGTGCAGCTTCCGGTCGCAGTTGATGCTGCCTCCATCGCGTCATCCCGTTTCCGGGTGCAGTTGATGCCGCCTCGTTCGTGATCGGACGGCGTCAACTGCACCCGGAGCGACTGGGGAGGCGCCCCGCGCGGCAGGAACTGCGACCGGAAGGCGAGAACGGATGCCGGTCGCGGCGTACAGCGGGCGAGCGTCCGCGCCCGTCGGCGGCCTAGCGCGCGAGTTGCGCCGCGAGCAGAGTCACGAGCTCGTAGACCACATGGCTCGCGGCGATGCCGGTGATCTGCGCGTGATCGTAGGCCGGCGACACCTCCACGACGTCGGCGCCGACCATGTTCGTCGCCGACAGTGCACGGATGATGCGCAGCAGCTCTCGACTGGTGAGTCCGCCGGCCTCGGGCGTCCCCATGCCCGGCGCGTGCGCCGGGTCGAGCACGTCGATGTCGATCGACACGTACAGCGGCCTGTCGCGCGCTCTCGGGCGTCACCGCCGTCGAGGCGTGGCTGCACCTCGCGGTGCTCAAAGAGGACTATGCCCGCAAACTCACGACGACCAGGGGCGCGGCGACCCGCCGACGACGGACTCCACAGGCGTGATGGTGCAGCGGATGCCGCAGCATCCGCCCGGCGCGCCGTCACCGGCCGTTCACCCTACGCCGCCAGACTTCCCTCATGAGCGAACCCGAACGGCGCACCGGCGCGCCTGAGCCCGCCGCGACCGCCAACAGCGGAGCCGTCGGCGTCATCGGCCTCGACCTGCGCGGCGATACTCCGGCCCCGAAGAAGCAGGTGTTCTCGTGGGCACTGTGGGACTGGGCGACGCAGCCGTTCAACACCGTCATCCTCACCTTCATCTTCACGGCGCTGTACCTCACGACCGAGTCGTTCCTGCCCGCCGACATCGCGGCGCTCGGCGAAGACGACCCTGCCCGCGTCGCTGCGGAAGCGGGCCTCGCGTCGGGCCTCGGGCTCGGCAGCACGATCGCCGCCTTCGCGATCCTCCTGCTCGCACCGGTCCTCGGTCAGCGAGCGGATGCCGCCGGACGCCAGAAGCTGTGGCTGGGCATCGGCACGGGCGCGCTGATCCTCTGCATGTTCGGGCTGTGGTTCGTCGAACCGCAGCCGAGCCTGTTCTGGCTGGGCGTGGCACTGATCTCGGCCGGCTCGGTGTTCGGCGAGATCGCCGCGGTGAACTCGAACGCCATGCTCGTCGGCATCGCGAACCCCAAGACCGTGGGCCGCATCTCTGGTCTCGGCTGGGGTTTCGGCTACCTCGGCGGCATCGTCGCGCTGATCATCGTGGTCGTGTTCTACGCGATGGACTGGTTCGGTCTCTCGGCCGACGGGGGGCTGCCGTTCCGGCTCATCGCGGTGGGCTGCGCGGTCTGGGCGATCGTGTTCAGCATCCCGATCTTCATCAACGTGCCGGAGCCCTCTCTCGGCCGCGCCGAGCGCAAGGTCGGCTTCTTCGCCTCCTACGGGCTGCTCGTCAAGGACGTGATCGGCCTGTACCGCAACCCCGAGACGCGCCAGACGTTCTGGTTCCTGCTCTCCAGCGCCGTGTTCCGCGACGGACTCGGCGGCGTGTTCACGTTCGGCGCGGTGATCGCCGGGCAGGTGTTCCACTTCAAGTTCCTCGAGCTCGTCGCGTTCGGAATCGCCGCGAACCTCATCGCGGGAGTCTCGACGATCATCGCGGGGCGCTTCGACGACAGCTTCGGCCCGAAGCGGATCATCCTGACCTCGCTGGGGTCGATGGTCGTCGCAGGTCTCGCTGTCTTCTTCCTCGCGGATGCCGGAAAGGTCGTGTTCTGGGTCGGCGGGCTCATCCTGTGCGCCTTCGTCGGCCCCGCCCAGGCTGCCGCCCGCTCGTTCCTCGCCCGGGTGACGCCCGCGGGCCGCGAGGGTGAGATCTTCGGCCTCTACGCGACGACCGGACGGGCGGCGAGCTGGATGGCGTCGGGAGCCTGGACCGTGCTGATCGCCCTCACAGCGCAGACCGCCTTCGGAATCCTGGGCATCATCGTCGTGCTGATCGCCGGCTTCCTGCTCCTGCTGCCGGTGCGAGCGCCGAAGGCCTGAGGCCCGCCCCTGAGGGGTAGTCTTCCCGCGTGACCGTCTTCATCGCCTTCCTCGCCAACGTCCTGGTCGCGGTCGCGAAGACCGTCGCCGCGCTCATCACCTCCTCGGCGTCGATGGTCGCCGAGGCTGCGCACTCGTGGGCGGATGCCGGCAATGAGGTGTTCCTGCTCATCGCCGACCGCCGCGGCGGGCGCACGAAGGATCAGCGGCATCCGCTCGGATACGGGCGCTCGGCCTTCGTGTGGTCGCTGATCGCCGCGTTCGGCATCTTCACGGCCGGGTCGATCGTGTCGATCATGCACGGCATCCAAGAGCTGTCCGACACCGGTCCCGTCGAGAGCCCCCTGGTCGCGTACGCAGTGCTCGGCATCTCGTTCGTGCTCGAGGGCGCCTCGTTCACGCAGGCGATGGTGAAGTCGCGGCGCCTCGCGCGGGAGCGCGGCACGTCGACCTGGGATTTCGTGCTCGAGACGAGCGACACGACTCTGCGGGCGGTGTTCTTCGAAGACGCCGCCGCGCTCATCGGTCTCGCGCTGGCGGGCGGGGCGATCGCGATGCATCAGATCACTGGTCTCGCCGCGTGGGATGCCGTGGGCTCGATCCTCGTGGGCGTGCTGCTCGGCATCGTCGCCCTCATCCTCATCAAGCGCAACGTCGCGTTCCTCGTCGGAACGAACGCCTCGCCGACCGTGCGGACACGAGTGGGCCGGGCACTGCTCGCCTCTGAGCAGATCCAGCGCGTCACGTACCTGCACATCGAGTACGTCGGCCCGAACCGCCTGTTCATCGTCGCGGAGGTGGATCTCGCCGGCGACGCCCGCGAACACGACGTGGCGCGGCGGATGCGCGCGATCGAGCAGCAGATCGAGGCCAACGCGGTCGTCGAGACCGTGGTGCTCTCACTGTCGGTCGACGATGAGCCCTCGCTCGATTTCGGCGAGAGCGCCTCCTAGCTCCAGTTGTCGGCGAGCTTGTTCAGCAGCCGGGCGAGCTCCGTGCGCTCGTCGTCGGTGAAGGCCACGAGCGCCTTGCCCAGCGCTTCGCGACGCTCGCCGCGGACGCCTTTCGCCATCCGGCGGCCCTCGTCGGTGAGCGCGATGCGCGTGCGGCGCGCGTCGTCGGGATCGGCCTCCCGACGCACGAACCCGTGCGCGACCCCCTGCTGCACCAGGCGCGAGGCGCGAGGCTGATCCACGCCGATCGCCGCCCCGAGGTCGCTCACGCTGAGCGGGGCGGATGCCGCGGCGAGCGCTTCGAGCATCCGCATGCGTGCGGGACCGCCGAAGCGGCCAGCGGGGTCGCCCATCCAGGGTGGTCCCGGGTAGGCGGATCGGCCGGGGTGCCCATGGTGCATGCCGTGATGATCCGGCCCGTCGTGCTCGCCCGCTCGATGGCGCTCCGCGTGGGGGCCGTCGTGCCAGCCGGGCCCTCGCCCGCCGGGTCGGCGCCCGCGCAGGCGCGACAGGGCCTCTGCGATGATCTCGGCCGGGTCCTTCTCTGCTGCGCTCACAGGTCGATTTTACATGTGACTTGACATGCATCGACATCACATGTCACTATACATATACATGCACTGTGACAAGCACATGCACACTGACATTCAAGGACTTCACCATGAACAGCACTTCAGACACACAGAACCCCCGCCCGTTCGGCTACTGGATCAAGGCGGTCGACCGCCTCATGTCCGCCGAGTTCGCCACCGCCTTCGAGAGCGAAGGAGCGACGCGCCGGGACTGGCGCCTGCTCAACGTCATCGACGGATCCGCGTCGGCCGCCCGGCCGCTGCACCCCGGCAAGCTCCGCGGACTCGTCGAGCGCGGCTGGGTCGCGAAAGACGGCGACGGCTGGACCCTCACCGATGAAGGACGCGCGGCCAAGGAGCGCCTCGGCGCCGTGGTCGACGGCATCCGGGCACAGGTGGCGGATGCCGTCTCACCCGACGACTTCGACACCACCGTGGCGACGCTAGAGCAGATCGCTCGCACGTTCGGCTGGGACGAGAACACCCCGCTGCCGCGCGGTGGCCGCGGCGAGGGCCGCTGCCACGGCAAGACCCACCGCGGCGAGCACCACGGTCACGCCGAACACCACGGTCACAGCCGCCGGCACGGCGCGCCGTTCGGCCGCGGGCACGGCTTCGGCCCCGGCTTCCGTCACGGCTTCGGTCACGATTTCCCCCGCGATGCCGACGCGCACGAGTGCCAGCACCCGCACGCGCACGGCGAGGGCCGTGGACGTTCTCACGGCCGTCCGTTCGATCGCGAACGTGGTCCGCGCTTCGCGCCCGAGTTCGGCCACGGCGTCGAGCACCCGCACGGACGCGATCGCCGCGCCGCTCAGGTCGCCTTCGAGCGAGGCTTCGACGCCGGCTTCTCCCGCGGTCGCGACGCCTGACCTCCGCGCCACCCGGTTCTCGACGCCCCACCGCCGAAGCTGCACACGCAGCGTGGTGGGGCGTCGCCGTCGTGGTGGCGGAGCGCTGAGCCTCAGAGCGGCAGGGCGTAGTAGAACTGCTGCACGGCGCCGGTGCCGTGCACCTGCATGACCCAGGGCTGCGATCCGTCGCCGAGTTTGCTCCAGACGATCGTGGTCTGCGACCCGTCGTCGAACGTGCTCTGCTCCCCCGTGCCGTCTTGGAACGCCGCCCCCGAGTCCGAAGGCTCACCGAGAGATTCGATGAGCAGCTCCTGCGCGTCCTGCGCGGCATCGTCGTCGGTGAAGCGCCAGATCGTGAAGGTCAGCTCACCGTCATCCGATCGATAGTCCGCGCCGGCCGCTTCCTCCGCAGACAGCGACGCGGTCTCGACCGTCGACCAGCCGCCCGTCAGCGCCCATGTCGACTCCCCGTCGGCACCCACGATCTGCGGACCGACGAGACCGGCGACCTCAACACAGAGATCCGTGCAGAGCGCCCCGGTGAGGGGCTCGGGCGAGGTCTCCTCACGCGGAGCCTGAGGGGTCGCCGACTCCGAGACCTCTGTCGCGACCGGCCGGGGATCAGGATCGGCCGAGGGGAACGACAGCGTCGTGTGCCCGGCGAGGTAGACGATCAGCGCGATCGCGCCCGCGAGCAGCGCCACGAGGAACAGCATGATCACCGCCGTCAGCACGCGGTAGTTGCCGGATGCCGGCACCGATCCGCCGATGTACGGCGAGATCACGGCGTCGGACGGCCACTGCTGATCAGGGGCGTCGGGTTCGGCCGATGGCGGCAGCGGGGCGGATGCCGCGGCGTAGCCGACGGGCGGTGCGAGATGGGGGTCGGCGTGCGTGCCGACGGGCGGTGCCGGGGGACGCACGGGCTCCTGTGGCGGGTCCTGCACGACCGGGGTCGGAGGCACGACGGGGTCGGGCCCGACGGGAGCAGGCGGCGGCACCGCGCCTCCAGCATCCGCCGGAGTCGGGTCCGTGCCGTCGCCGCTCATCTCAGCCGCCGACCGCTCCCACATCGGTCACCCCGACGTCTGTGCGGTGGAAGTTCTGGAAGGAGCGGGATGCCGTCGGCCCGCGCTGCCCCTGATAGCGGTTGCCGTACGGGCCCGAGCCGTACGGGTTCTCGGCGGGCGAGGTCAGGCGGAAGAAGCACAGCTGGCCGATCTTCATGCCGGGCCACAGCTTGATCGGCAGGGTCGCGACGTTCGCGAGCTCGAGGGTCACGTGCCCGGTGAAACCAGGGTCGATGAAGCCCGCCGTCGAGTGCGTGATGAGACCCAAGCGACCGAGCGACGACTTGCCCTCGAGACGGGCGGCGATGTCGTCCGACAAAGTGACCTGCTCGTAGGTCGCGCCGAGCGCGAACTCGCCGGGATGCAGGATGAACGGCTCGTCCGGGGAGACCTCGATCAGTCGGGTCAGCTCTGGCTGATCGACCGAAGGATCGATGAAGGGATACTTGTGGTTGTCGAACAGCCGGAAGTACCGGTCGAGCCGCACGTCGATGCTCGAGGGCTGGATCATCTCCGGCTCGTGAGGCGCGAGGCCGATCCGGCCGGATGCGAGTTCTGCCCTGATGTCGCGATCGCTGAGAAGCACGGCACCAGCCTAGCTGTCGGCGTTGCGGCCCCGTCGCTGCGTTGCGTGGTCAGAATGACATCGCCGCAGGCGTATCCGGATGCTCTTTCGACCACTCATCGACGACAGGCCGCGTTCTCGACGCAGTGCCCGGCTCGGATGAGGCTCTGGGCGAGATCGGGTAGGCTGACGGCATCCGCTCTTCACGATGCGGGTGCGGGGCTGTAGTTCAATGGCAGAACTTCTGCTTCCCAAGCAGATAGCGCGGGTTCGATTCCCGTCAGCCCCTCCACATACGGTGCTCCTCGAGGCCTCCGCAGGCTCGTGGTCCAGCGCCGACGAGTTCATGGTCGAGAATGTTCCCGTGTCGGAACATTCGAACAGCACCGGAACCGCTGGATCAGCATGGGCGCCCCTGCGGCACCCGATCTTCCGCATGCTGTGGTTCGCGCAGACCGGCTCGAATCTCGGCGGCTGGATGCAGACGGTCGCCGCGCAGTGGTTCCTCGTCCAGACCGGCGCGGGCTCTGCGGTGGTGGCCTGGGTGCAGGCCGCGAGCCTGCTGCCCGTGCTCTTCCTCTCGCTGTTCGCGGGAGTGCTCGCCGATCGGTTCGATCGTCGCGGGTGGCTCCTCACGATGAACATCGTGTCGGCAGCGTTGGCGCTCGTGCTCACCGTCCTGTCGGCCGTGGGAGCACTCGGGGCACCGTCGCTGCTCCTCATGACGTTCCTGCTCGGCAGTTCGGCCGCGCTCACAGCCCCGGCCTGGCAGGCGATACAGCCCGACCTCGTGCCCCACGACGAGATCCCGGCCGCGGCCGCACTCGGCGGGATCACGGTCAACGCCGCACGCGCCGTCGGTCCGGCCATCGCCGGCGTCCTCGTCGCGTGGTCCGGCCCGACCTCTGTCTTCGCGATCAATGCGGTGTCGTTCGCCGGCGTCGTGTTCGCGCTGCTGCGATGGCCGCGACCCGAGCGCCCGAAACGCGCGTGGAACGAGCCTCTCGGCGAAGCCATCGTGGCCGGCATCCGCTATCTGGTCGCCGGCCCCGTCGTCCGTCGCCTGCTGCTGCGCAGTCTGATGTTCGCGGTCCCGGCCAGCGCGCTGTGGTCGCTCCTTCCGTCAGCCGCCGACGGCGTGCTGCATCTGGGAGCCGCCGGCTACGGCCTGCTGCTCGGCATGCTCGGGATCGGCTCGATTCTCGGCGCCGTCCTGATGCCGCTCATCACGAGACGACTGTCGTCATCGGCGGTGCTCGGCGTCTCGGCCGCCGTCTTCGCGTTCGGCACGCTGTGCATCGCCTGGTGGCCCCTCGTCATCGTCGTCCCCGTCCTTCTCGTCGCCGGGGTCGCGTGGACCGCCACCCTCACGACGCTGAACGCGGCCATGCAGCTCAGCGCGGCTCCCTGGGTGCGCGCGCGGGCGATCTCGGTCTACCTCCTCGCGCTCCTCGGCGGCCAAGGCGTCGGCGCCGTCCTGTGGGGCGCGGTCAGCTCCGTGGTCGGGGTGTCGATGACGCTCGTCATCGCCGCCGGCCTCCTCGGGCTGGTCGCGCTGAGCGTGCTCCTGCTCCCGCTGCACCCGAACACCGGGCGCCTCGATCGTTCCATCCAGCCGTACTGCGCCCCCGAGCCGCAGCTCGTCTTCGAACCAGAACCGACCGACGGCCCCCTCACGGTGTCGGTCTCGTACCGAGTGGAACCCGAGAAGGAAGCCGGTTTCCTTGTGGCGATGTCCATCCTCCGCGACAGCCGACGAAGGACAGGCGCAGCGGGGTGGACGCTGGAGCGGTCGGCCGATGCCGCAGGCAGCTTCCGCGAGGAGTTCCGGGTGCGCTCGTGGGGCGAGTACTCGGCCGCCCGCACCGAGCGATGGACCGGACAGGATGCGGCGGTCATGGCGCGCGTCCGGGAGAACGCGGAGGTCGTCACCGAGTCGCACGAGTTCGTCGTGCGGATGCCTCGACGCTGAACTCATCGGCGCGCGTCTCCTGACGGCGGATGGCGTGCGCAGCCCCCGCCTCACGGCGCGCCGTCGTAGGAGCGGATCTTGTAGTCGGTGGTCGCCAGTGCGAGCGTCAGCTCCTCCAGCTGCCGCGAGATGCGGTCTCGCTGATCGATCATCATCTGCCGCCGCTCGGGCATCGTCTCCACGCCGCGCTCGACCAGTTGCACGTAGTGACGCAGGTCGCTCATGGTCATGCCCGACACCCGCATCCGGATGAGGAAGACGAGTCGGCGCAGGTGGGGCGCCGAGTACTCGCGGTATCCCGACGAGTTCCGGGAGGGACGCACGAGCCCTTCCCGCTCGTAGTATCTGAGCGTGTGCGGGGACTGACCGAGCAGCTCCGCCGCCTCGGCGATTCCGAGGCGCGCGGAGGTCTCCTCGACCGTCGAGTCGTCGAGAAGCGTGTGCAAGGCGTCGATGGCCGAGGCGGATGACGCGTGCGGCTCGGCGAGCATGCGTTCGATCAGATCTGCGGTCGCCATTCCCACACCCTACTTCCGTCAGAACGCCCGGGCAGCGGGGCCCTGGCCGGGGAAGTCGGCGGATGCGCTGAGTTCGGCCCATTTCCGGATCTCGGCGAGACTCCGATCGTGGGCGGTCGTGAGATTCCTCACGGCTTCGGCCCCGAGCGCGAGCCGCAGCGGCGCATCGGGCTCCTGAAGAACCCACCGGATGATCGAGGCAGCCCTGATCGGATCGCCCTCCTGCCGCCCGTCGACGCTCGCCATGTCGGCGCGCACGGCCGCGATGACCTCGTCGTACGCGGTGTTCTGCGTGGCCGAGCGAAGCACGTCGCCCGCGTTGAACCGTGTGCGAAAGCGGCTCGGCTCGACGATCAGCACCCGGATGCCGAACGGCGCGACTTCACCCGCCAGAGCTTCCGACCATCCTTCCAGCGCGAACTTCCCGGCGGAGTAGCTGCCGACAGCGGGGAACGACATGCGCCCGCCCTGGCTGCTCATCTGCACGATGGCGCCGGACCCCGCCTCGCGCATCCCGGGGAGGACGGCTCTCACGAAGGCCGCGGGACCGAACAGGTGCTGATCGAGCATGTCTCGCAGCTCGTCACCGGTGACCTCTTCCGCGGCGCCGACCTGGCCGACTCCCGCGTTGTTGACCAGGACGTCCACGCCGCCGAACCGGGCGACCGAATGCGCCACGACCGCCGCCGCTCCCTCCGTGTCACGCACGTCGTGTGCGACAGCGGAGAAGCGGTCGGGGTAGTGCGAAGCGAGATCATCCATCCGCTCCGGACGACGGCCCGTGCCGACGACCTGATCCCCCGCCTCGAGCGAGGCCTCTGCCAGTGCTCGTCCCAGTCCCGAGCCGGCCCCGGTGATGAGCCATGTCTTGTGTCGCTGTGCTGTGTCCATGTCCGCCACGCTAGAGAGTGAAGCGCGCTCGAAGGCAAATGGGCGGACTCAGCTTCTCCGCGACTCCAGGAGCCTCGAGAGTGCGGCGGTGTACGCGTCGCCGCTCGCCCGCGCCGCCTCGCCCTCGCGGAGCACAACGATGAACAGTCCCTGATCTCCCGAGGAGATGCGGGCCGCCAGAAGGGCTCGTTCCCAGAGCAGCACGACCTCCAGCCCACCGGCGTATGCAGGCTCGGCCATGGCGCTGGTCGTGAGGAACCGGCGTCGCTCTGTCGCTCCGGCGAGCGCCGCCAGTCGCGCGCGAACCTCTCTGAACGGCTGAGGAGACGGCGTGTCCTGGGTGAACACGTCGGCGAAGACCCGCGCCGCCACCTGGTCGGCGCCACTGGCGAGCAGGCTCGAGATGGGATCACTCACGGCGTCGTGCCCCTGCTCTCGAGTTGCGCGACGCGCCGTTCCAGCGCTGCGATCCGGTTGTAGAGATCGACCAGCGTGACGCCGTCGGCGACCACTCCCGGTCGACTGCTGAAGCGGCGGACGAAGTCCTCGCGGGACTCCCCGGGCAGCTGGTCGAAGTACCCCATTGCGATCTCCAAGTCTGTGACACGGCGGATTCACTCTGCGTCGAACCACCGTAGCCGCTTCGTCGCCGCATCCGATACTCAGCGCATCAGCGATCGTGCACGACCATCGCTCCGCCCTTGCGCATCAGCCACACGGCGGCGGCGAGCGTGAGCACCCAGCCGATCACCTCGATGAGCAGATGATCGGTGGCGTTCGGAACGGACTGCAGCAGGAACACGCGGATGCTGTTGATCGCTCCGTGCGTCAGGACGGCGGGCCAGACGCTGCCGGAGCGCCAGCGGAGCGCGAGCAGCAGAGGGGCCCACGGCAGCATGCCCGCGAAGTAGATGACGATGTCCCAGAGGGGCCGATCTCCGATGACGGCGAGGACCGGAAGGTGCCAGACGATCCAGACGAGACCGCTGACGAGGGCGAGACGCCAGAATCCCCACGATGCCGCACGAGTCGCCAACCAGCCACGCCATCCGAACTCCTCGCCGATCGCGAAGACCGACTGCATGACGAACACCGGGATGATCCACACCGACGCGGCCAGGATCTCGTCGACCGGGTTCAGCGGCCAGATTCCGGATGACACGGCGATGGCCGTCTGGATCGCGGCGATCGCGGCTATGAGGCCGATGCCGATCCCGAGCCACTTCGGTGCGCCCCGCCATCCTGTGGCGAAGGTCTCGCGGAACGTGCCCGGCCTTCGCGCGAGCCACATGATGATGGCGGCGAGCAACGGGGTCAGCTGCATGATCGGGGTGATCAGGTTGTAGAGATCCGTCGGCACGAGCCGGAACACCATCGGCACCGAGAGTGCGAAGCACAGCGCGATCGCGATCGCGAAGAACCAGGTGACGTCGACGACGACCGATCGTCCGGTCGCGCGGTGGGCGGGGAGGGATGTCATCGGTGGCCTCTGTCCGTCGGCTCGGGGCGCGAGAAGTCCCTCGCACCACGCACTCTAGGAAGACCGGCCCGGCCACCGGAATGCAGGAAACCCGACACTCTCCGGGGGATATCCGGAACGGACGGCGCCCGCCCGACGCCCGAGGTCAGCCCCGCCCGGTCCCGCGGAGCGCCTCGATCTGTTCGCGGTTGATCTCGGCGGCCTCGGCCAGCAGGTCACCCGCGAACTCGATCTGCTCGTCGGTGAGCGTGGCGAGATACTCGTTCCAGCGTTGCGCGACTCTGGCGTAGACCGGGCCGACGCCCGCGAGGACCGGTTCGGGGTCGGCCGTGACGATCACACGCCGACGATCGGCGTCGTCCCGCGTGCGGGTGACATATCCGGCACGTTCGAGCCGATCGATCATGGCGGTGACGGCTCCACCGGCGGTGAGGCCGGTTCGTGCGGCGAGTTCGCCGGGCGTCGTCGGCCCGGAGCTCATGAGAAGCCCCACAGCCTGCAGGTCGGTGCCGTTGAGGCCGACCGACCGGGCGACGGCGTCTTGGAAGAGCACCGCGCGCGCCATGAACTCCTGCATCGCCTCACCCTGACGCGCGATCGCGGCAGAACGGCGCGCAGATCCGTCGGCCATCTGATAACCTCTCTACTATCGAGAGACTCTTTCTTCGAGACTCTCTGTCTCCTTCCAGACTATCGAAAGGCCGGACCGATGCCCACAGCGCTCATCATCGGCGGCGGAGTCGCAGGACCCGCCGCCGCCCTCTTCCTGCAGAGCGCGGGCTGGGAGGTCGAGATCTTCGAGGCCAGATCAGCCCCCGATGCGTTCGGCGGACTGTTCCTCAACGTCGCGACGAACGGCCTCGCGGTGCTCGAGACCCTGGGCCTGCGCGATCGCCTCCTCGCCGACGGCCACTTGAGCCCGTACATGGAGATGTGGAGCGGACGCGGCCGCAAGCTCGGCACGGTGCCCAACGGCCCCGCCGGAGAACCGGCACGAGGAAGCGTCGTGGTGCGGCGGGAATGGCTGAACAGCGTCTTGCGCGAGGCGACGGATGCCGCCGGCATCCGCTTCCGATGGGACGCACGTCTCGAACGCATCGAGCAGTCGGATGCAGGCGTGACCGCATACTTCGCAGACGGCACGAGCGCGACCGGCGACATCCTGATCGGCTGCGACGGCATCGGCTCGCCGACACGACGATGGATCGATCCCGCCGCGCCGGACCCGGACTACAGCGGACTGCTCAGCATCGGCGGGTTCGCCCGGGTCGACGGCCTTGCGCCTACGCCTCTCACGCAGCACATGGTCTTCGGCGCCCGCGGGTTCTTCGGCTATCTCGTGCGGGACGACGGCACGGTCTACTGGTTCGCGAATCCCGCCAGGGCCGAGATCGACCGCGACGAGATCCGGGCCGTGCCCGACGAGGCCTGGCTCGACGAGCTCCGCACGATGCACGCCGACGACCCGTACCCCGTGCCGCAGATCCTCGACGCCGCGACCGGCGCGGTGGGCGTCTACGGCATCTACGAGCTGCCCCACGTCCCACACTGGCATCGCGGTCGGGTCGTCGCCGTAGGGGACGCCGTGCACGCGACGTCTCCGAGCGCCGGGCAGGGAGCGTCCCTCGCCCTCGAGGACGCGGCGGTCCTGGCCATGTGCCTGCGCGACGAACCGGATCACGAGCGCGCCTTCGCTCGTTACGAGTCCATCCGCCGCCGCCGGGCGGAGGAAGTGGTCGCCTACTCGCGCGCCATCAGCAGACAGAAGACCGTGACCTCGTCGAAGTTCGCCGTCATCGTGCGCGACGCCCTGCTTCCGCTCTTCCTTCGCGGCGCCATGCGCGACACCCGCAACAATCATCTGTACAACCATGTGGTCGCCACGGAGGGACGGCCTCTCGGCGACTGAGCTCGTGCAGCAGGTGGAACACGGGGCCGCACCCGGCATAGTCTCGATGGCATGACCCCTGATCCGCGATACGCGGCCCTGCTCGGCGACTGGTCGGGCGACGAAGAGCTCTTCCCGACCGCCTGGACGACCGCGGGCAGGGCGCGCGGCGCACTCACCGTCGAACCTGGCCCCGACGGCATCCTGTTCGACTATGTGGAGCTTCAGGACAGCGGGCATCTGCTCGCACATGCGGTGATCGTCGGCACGGGATTCTGGTGGTTCGACTCCTACGGCTTCGTTCCAGAGACTCCCGGTTCCGCCGTCTGGGACGACGACACCCTCGTGCTCGACCGCCGCTCCGCCCGTGGACGCACGATCATGCGGCTGCGCCGCGACGGCGAACGCCTCGAAGTCGCGCTCGATACGGCGGTGCCGGCGGATGCCGACCCGGCCCCGCTCGTGCGCGGAACATACGCCAAGCAGGACGCCTGATCGCGGGAACTCCGCGCACGTCACCGGTCGCGTTCAGGGCAACAGGATCGTGGCGAGTGTGACCGCTCTCGTGCCCTGCCGGTCCGGGTCGAGGTACGGGGCGAGCAGCTCGCCGAGGCGCGTCTGCAGATCGGCGAGATCGTCCGTCGTGACGTGCAGCTGGGTCATGCCGAATCCGAGGTAGTCCCGCGCCCGCGCGTCATCCGAAGACAGCGACTCATCGAAGCGCTCGGCGACCTGACCCAGGTACGTGAGGAAGGCTCGACGCAGCTGCTCGGCGTCCATCGCCTGCAGCTCTTCGCGATCGACGTGCGCCATCCGCTCTCCGAGGGCGAGCGTCCGTTCGACCGCACCACGGATCTTCCGCTCCCCGACCACCGCGACGATGCCGGCGTCGACGAGCGCGGCCACATGACGGTAGAGCGTCGCCGTCGAGACGTCGGGCAGGGTCTCGCGCAGCGCGGTCGTGGTCAGCTCGCGCGCTCCGATCTGCTGGATGATCCGCATCCGCACAGGATGCATGATCACATCGGCGATAGGCGTCGTCTTGCGCATCGGCCCTCGATTCATTATTCTCAGCGTGAGAACATTCGCATCGTTCTCATACGAAGACTACCTGAGGAGCCGAGATGAACCCTGCCCCCACCGACGCGAAGGCCGTGCGGATCGAGGTGCGCGGAATCTCGAAGCGGTTCGGCGACGTGACGGCCGTCGACGACATCACGTTCCGGGCCGAGCCCGGCCGGGTCACCGGGTTCCTGGGACCCAACGGCGCCGGCAAATCGACGACCCTCCGCATCCTGCTCGGGCTCACCCGACCCGACTCCGGCGACGCCCTCCTCGGCGGGATCCGCTACCGCGACCTGCCCAGGCCCGCCCACACGGTCGGCGCGGTCCTCGACATCGCAGGAGCACACCCGGCGATGACGGCCAGGGCGCACCTCGGTGTCAGCGCCGCCCTCGCCGGCATCCGCGATCACCGCATCGACGAGGTGGCGGAGATCACGGGCATCGCCGGATTCCTCGACCGCCGCATCCGCGGATTCTCGACGGGCATGCGGCAGCGCCTCGCAATCGCGAACGCCCTGATCGGCGACCCGCAGGTGCTCGTCCTCGATGAACCGTCCAACGGCCTCGACCCTGCGGGGATCGCCTGGCTGCGCTCCTTCCTCCGGGATTTCGCCAGCCGCGGAGGCACCGTCCTGCTGTCGAGTCACGTGCTGTCCGAGTTGGAGCAGTGCATCGACGAACTGGCTCTCATCGATCGGGGCCGCATCGCCTGGGCAGGCCCACTCGCCGACTTCGTCGCCGACGGCGGAACCCTGGAAGACGCCTTCCTCCGCGCCATCGTCACCGCAGCCCTGTGCGGCGGCGCCCTGCCCGGCCTCCTCGCCGTCATCGGTCCCGAGAACGCCAATCCTCCCCTGCCGGGGCTCGACACCGCCGCGGGCGTGGAGATGCTGCTGAGCCTCACCTCCGTGCTCCTGTTCATCCCGGCGCTGATCGGCACGGTGGCAGTCACCTCGGAGTACCGGCACCGCACGATCGGCACGACCTTCCTTCTCGCCCCTCGCCGTGTGGGTGTCGTGCTCGCCAAGCTGGCGGTCTACGCGCTGCTCGGCCTCAGCTACGGCATTATCGCGTCGACGTCTGCGGCCGCGGCCGTCGCCGGCGGTGCGGCGCTCCGCGGCGAGACTCTGGGGATGCCGTGGAGCGATCTCGCTCCCCTCCTCGTCCGGCTCGCGCTCGCGGCCGCGATCTACATGATCATCGGCGTCGCGATCGGCGCCCTCGCCCGTCACCAGCTGATCGCGATCGGCGTCACACTCGGGTACTTCTACGTGATCGAGTACGTGCTCATGCTCATCCCGGGAGTGAACCGGATCTACCCGTACCTGCCGGGCGGCGCGACCTCCGCCCTGACCGACTTCACGTTCCTCCGCGACGCGCTCTCGGCCGAACTCCCCGCGGCGGCACCGCCCGCAGGCCTCAGCGCACTCGGTGGAGGCCTCGTCCTCCTGGCGTACGCCGCAGCGGCCATCGTCTTGGCCGTCGTCGTTCCCCTGCGGCGCGACCTACGCTGACCGCGGCACGATCGCGCTCCCTGATCATGGGACGACGCTCGGATCGATCGCCTCCACGATCACCGGCCCATGGGCATCCGGCATCCCGACGCTCCAGATCCGCACCCGCGAACCGATCGGGGGCACCTGAGTCTGCAGCAGGGTCGCGTCGCCGTTCTCGGGATTGCTGCGATGCCACCGGGCGCGCAGCGGTGCCCCCGGAGCCTCTCCGACCGTGAGGGTGAAGGCCGAGACCCCGCCGTGCTCGGTCAAAGACACCTCGCGCTCGGATACCCGCCCCATGATCGGCTTCGCGTGCTCGCGAGCACGCGCCCACTCCTGCACGAGGTGCGCCTCGCGCCGCGACAGACGTGCGGACTCTCGCAGCGCGACGCCGCATCCGAAGATGAAGAACGTCGGCATCACGGTGAAGATCACCGAGAACCACCAGGGCGCGTCGCTCGTCCACAGCGCCGTCAGCGCCGCGACGGTGCCGATCGCAGCCGCGCCGACCAGCATCCAGAGCACGATTCGCGTTCGCGGTCGCACCCTGGTCCCGAAGCCGATCGCCGAGGGCGCGGCGTCGTCGTCGAACGACCTCACCAGGTGCACGACGTGCCCGACCGGCGCCTCTTCCTGCATGACCACTCCTCCGACCTCGATGCCCCGCCCGTTGCCGACGACATCGTAGGGCCTGAAGGTGTCGCGCGGCCGTCGAACGCGGAGATGCCGCGCCCTCCGAAGAGGACGCGGCATCTCTGGTGCAGCGTGGAGTCAGGCGCCGATCTTCTTGGCGTCGTCCGTGTTCAGCACACGGAACAGGACTGCGGCGACGACTGCGCCGACGACCGGAGCGAGGATGTAGAGCCACAGGTTGCTCCACGCGAACTGGCCGCTGATCGAGAGACCGAGCGCCACAGCCGGGTTGAAGCCGCCGCCCGAGATCCCGCCGACCGCCACTGCGCCGACGAAGACCGTGCCACCGATCGCGAGCCCGTAGAACGAGTTGCCGTCGGTGTCCTTCGAGGTGGCGGAGTTCAGAACGGCCCACACGAGGGCGAGAGTGAACAGAGCCTCGACGAGGAAGGCAGGGCCGACCTCGATCTCCGTGGCCTTCTCGGCGGCGGGCCAGACGGCGAAGCTGACGAGTGCGGCGAGCGCGCCGCCCACGAACTGCGCCACGATGTACGCGACCAGGTCGATGGCGCTGAGACCGCCGCGGAGGAAGACGCCGACCGAGACGGCCGGGTTCAGGTGGGCGCCGGAGATGTGCCCGGTGCCGTAGATCAGAACCGCGAGGGCGAGGCCGATCGCGAGCGGCGTCAGCGGGCTGCCGCTGATGAGAGTGCTCTCTTTCTTGAGAATCGATTACGGTGAGCACTCCGACCGCCCGCGCACTCCGGCCGACGCACCCTCCATGGCGTCACCGAGAGTAGCGCCCTGGTATACAGAACGACGGATGCCGCGCGGTGATCCTGTGAATCTCCTGAGCGCAATGCCCGGTCCCGATGGAGTCGGTCCCAGGAGTCAGGCATCCTCTGTCAAGCCCATCGCCTGTCGCACCGCGCCCGCCTACCGTGGCCGGATGACCGATTCGCTGTCCGACGCCGAGCCTTCCACCCGTCTGCGCCGCGCCGTCACCGGCCCGCTGCTTTTCACCTTCATCCTCGGCGACGTGCTCGGGGCCGGCATCTACGCGCTGATGGGCGTGCTGTCCGAGAAGGTCGGCGGCATGCTGTGGGCTCCGCTGGTCCTCGCGCTCCTCCTGGCACTGCTCACCGCCGGCTCGTACGCGGAACTCGTGACGAAGTACCCCCGCGCCGGCGGCGCCTCGGTTTTCGCCGAGCGCGCGTTCCGCAGCCCGCTGGTGTCGTTCCTCGTCGGCTTCTGCATGCTGGCCGCCGGGGTCACGAGCGCGGCCGGGCTCGCGATCGCCTTCGCCGGCGACTACCTCGGCACCTTCTTCGACCTGCCCACCATCCCGGTCGCGATCGCGTTCCTCGCCTTCGTCGCCGCACTCAACGCTCGCGGCGTGCGCGAGTCCCTGGGCGCCAACCTCGTGATGACCGCGATCGAGCTGAGCGGCCTCGTGATCGTGATCGTCGTCGTGGCCGGGTTCTTCACCGCCGGCGGCGGCGACGCCTCGCGCCTCATGCAGACGCCCGAGGGGACGCCCGCAGCCATAGCCGTTCTCGGCGGAGCGGTGATCGCGTACTACTCCTTCGTGGGCTTCGAGACATCGGCGAACATGATCGAGGAGGTCAGGAACCCTCGCAGGACCTACCCTCGCGCCCTGTTCGCCGCGCTGTTCACGGCGGGCGCCGTCTACCTGCTGGTCGGCCTCGCGAGTTCGATCGCGCTCCCTGCCGCAGAGCTGCAGGAGTCCAGCGGACCGCTGCTCGCGGTGGTCGAGGCGACCGGCGTCAGCATCCCGTCGTGGCTGTTCAGCCTGATCGCACTGGTCGCCGTCGCGAACGGCGCGCTGTTGACGATGATCATGACGAGCAGGCTGACCTACGGGATGGCCGAGCAGGGCCTGCTCCCCGACGCCCTGTCACGTGTGCTGCCACGCCGGAAGACGCCCTGGGTGGCGATCCTCGTCACCACAGCCGCCGCCATGCTGCTCACCCTGATCGGCGATCTCGCGACCCTCGCCGAGACGGTCGTGCTGCTCCTGCTCTTCGTCTTCCTCAGTGCGAACGTGTCGGTCCTCGTGCTGCGGCGGGATCGCGTCGAACACGACCACTTCCGCATCTGGACGCCGATCCCGGTGCTCGGCATCGCCTCGTGCATCCTGCTGCTCACCCAGCAGCGGCCCGTCGTCTGGCTGTACGGAGCAGGTCTGCTCGCGATCGGCATCGTGCTCCACCTGCTTGCCCGCTGGCGGCGCTCGCGCTCCGCCGTACCACCTGCGCCTACAGCCACCCGTTCTTCTTGAACACGAGATACAGCCCGCCGCCCATCGCGATCATGAGTCCGATGGCCATGGGGTAGCCGAAGATCCAGTCGAGCTCGGGCATGTTCCGGAAGTTCATGCCGTAGACGCCCGCGACGAGGGTCGGTGCGAACAGGATCGCGGCCCAGCCGGAGATCTTCTTGACCTCGTCGTTCTGACGGATGCTCAGCTCCGTCATCCGCTGCATCTCCGCGTTCTGACGACGGGCGACGATCGTCGACTCGACCGTGAGCGCGTTGTCGAGCAGCGTGCGGAAGGTCGTCGCCCTGTCGGCGATCCGGAGCGCATGATCGAGCACGTCGCGCAGGTACTTCTGCAGTTCGTCATCGACGGCGTACTTCTCGGAACCGCGCAGCAGCGACTCCAGCATCCCGGCCAGGGGCTGTGTCGCACGCTGGAAGTCGATGACCTCGCGGCTCAGCTCGTAGATGCGCTGAGTCGCATCGGTGTCCTCTTCGAAGAGCTGGCTCTCGATCTCGTCGATGTCGTTCTCGAGCCCTGCGAGCACAGGCGAGTACTCGTCCACGACCTCGTCGACGATCGCGTACAGCACTGCCTCGGGTCCTCGACGCAGCAGCGCCGCATCGCCCTCGAGCCGACGGCGCACCCGCCCCAGATCAGGGGCCTCGGCGTGGCGGATCGTCACGACGAAGTCCGGTCCGACGATCACGTGCACTTCGCCGAACTCGACCTCTTCGACGTCGTCGAGGTAGCGTGCGGGGCGGAGCACCATGAAGAGGATGTCGCCGTAGCGCTCGAGCTTCGAACGCTGGTGGCCCGTGAGGGCGTCTTCGACGACCAGCTCGTGCACGCCGAACTCGTCTGCCACCGCCCTGATCTCTTCTTCACTCGGCCGGTACAGCCCGATCCAGCTCATCCCGCCGCGATCGCGCATGCACTCGAACGTCTCGTTCAGGCTCTGCGGATTCGCGGTGCGCACGCCGTCGACGTAGATCGCGTTGTCGACGATGCTCATCGCAGGGCCCGAGCGGGAAGGCGGATCATTCCGCCGGAGCGACGCACGGGATCGCGGCGTCGGTGATCGCCTGGTTGTACTGCTCGGCCGTGAACGGCAGCCCGAACTCGGGCGCCGTCTGCCCTGACGCGGCCGGGGCCTTTGACGCGATCGCTGCCAGCTCCCAGGCCAGGAACTGGGCGAAGGTCGCGCCTGCCGTCGAGTCGTTCAGCACGACGGCGACCGTGAACCCGGTCGCCGGGTCGGAGTACGCCGCGGTCGCGTACCCGGGCGTCCACCCCTGCTGCCCGATCATGGATCCGGCCAGGAACCCGCCCCCGGCGGCCTGGAACCACGACGGAGCACCGTCGTAGGGGGGCAGCGGCGCGTCGAAGCGGGCAGGCTTCTCGTCCTTGCCCCGCAGCGCCTGCGCGGCCTCGGCTTGCGCGTACCGGCCGAGATCGTCGATCGTCGACACGACGCCCGAATCGGTGTATCCGGTGCTGGACGACAGCTCGGTGATGTCGACGGGTGCGGCGCAGTTGTACCCGCCCTCGACCGCCGAGAGGTAGTGCCCGTTCATGACGGACCCGCTCGACGGCGCAGCGGCCGCCGGCGCGGGCAGAGACGTGCCAGACAATCCGAGCGGGCCGGTGACGTACGTCGCGATCAGTTCTGACGCGGTGAGCTTCGATGCGCGCTCGAGTGCAAGACCGAGCATGAGGTAGCCGGCATCCGAATCGCGATACGTGGTGTGCGCCGCCGTGCGGGCCTGGCCGAGGCCGTAGGACGCGAGTTCGAGCGGAGCCCACTCGCGGGCGGGGGTGTTCAGCCACGCGCCCTTCACCGTGGCCTCCGACGATCCGATCCCGCTCGTGCCGTTGCACAGGTCGAGCAGGGTGACGCCGTCCATGGCGGCGGCACCTGAGACGTAGTCCTCCACGGGCGCGTCGAGCTTCACAGTGCCCTCATCGGCCAGAGCGTAGAGAACGTCGCAGGTCATCAGTCGTGTCACGTCGGCGATGCGGAACGACATGTCGGTGCTGAGTTCGCCGCCTTCACCGCCCGGCTTCTGCGTGCCGACCCCGGTCACCCAGGTTCCGCTCCACGGCACCCACACGCCCACGATCGCTCCCGAGGCGCCGGAGGCGGTCAGCGCGTGAGAGACGGCATCCTGCATGGCGGTGACGGTGTCGTCGGGCAGCGAGCCATCGACCTGAGCGGGGGGTTCGTAGGTGAAGGTGTCGCCGGCGGCGCAACCGGTGAGCAGAAGGCTGAGCGCAACGACGCCGGCCGCGGCTGCGCGCACGCGGCGCGACGAGAGAAGCTGCATGAAAGGGGACCCCCGGAAGACGTGTCTGCAAAGTCTAGAACGCGGATGCTGAAAACCAGCATCGCGAGACGGCTTAGGGTGAGGTTCGTGACCCACCACTTCGATTCCGATGTCGTCTCCGCCGTCCTGCGCCATATGAACGGCGACCACACCGACGACAATCTGCTGATCGCCCGTGCGTTCGCAACCGAGGCGCAAGGCGACATCACGGAAGCCGCCATGACCGGCTTCGACGGCGACGGCGGCGTCTGGACGTACACCCGAGACGGCGCGGCATCCGAACTCCGCGTCCCCTGGCCCGGGGGCCCGATCACCGAGCGTCCGGCCGTGCGACGCGAGGTCGTCGCGATCTACGACCTCGCGTGCGAGCGCCTCGGCGTACCGGCTCGCCCACACGCCTAGAAATAAGGTTAGGTAACCCTTACACTGAACCCATGTCCGAGATCCTCTCCTTCTCCGCAGCCCTTCGCGAGCGCTCCTCCGGTTCGCACTCCCAGAGCGAAGGCGCGGGCTTCATGTCCGACCTGCTCAAGGGCGAGGGCTCGCGCGAGGACTACATCTCGCTGGTCGCGCAGCACTACTTCATCTACGAGGCTCTCGAGAGCGCGGGCGAGCGGATGCGGGCGGATGCCGTGGCCTCGGTCTTCTTGAGCGACAAGCTCACTCGCCTGCCCGCCCTCGAGGCCGACCTCGAGTTCCTGCTCGGCCCCGACTGGCGCGAGCGGATCGCCCCGCTGCCCACCACGCAGCGTTATGTCGAGCGCATCCGCCAGGTCGGCGCGACCTGGGCCGGCGGTTTCGTCGCGCACCACTACACCCGCTATCTCGGCGATCTGTCGGGCGGCATCTTCATCGGTCGTGTCATGGCCCGCCGGTTCGGTTTCGAGACCAACGGCATCGGCTTCTACCTGTTCGACGACATCGCCGACCCTGCCGCGTTCAAGGACGTCTACCGCGAGCAGCTCGACGCCGCCCCCTGGGACGACGCCGAGCGTGAGCGCGTGATCGCCGAGGTGCTCCTCGCCTACCGCTTCAACACCGAGCTGTTCGAAGACCTCGACCGGGCCCGCGCGGCCGCCTGAGGTTCGCTTTCGGTCGTTGAGCGAGGGTTGGTCGTTGAGCGAGCCGCAGGCGAGTCGAAACGCAGAGACGAAACGCCCCGTGCCGCTCAGGCCTTGGGCAGCTCGGGAGTCGACCTGGCCTCCCAGGCCTCGCGCATGAACCGGCGGACGTCCTCGTCGACCTTGATGTCGCTCGGCCGCAGGGGTCGCGACAGGTAGAGACCGTCGAGTGAGGTCAACCGGCTGAGCGCGACGTAGGTCTGTCCCGGGGCGAACGCACCAGAGCCGAGGTCGATGATCGCGCGGTCGTAGGTCTTGCCCTGCGACTTGTGGATCGTGACCGCCCACGCCAGCCGCAGCGGGAACTGCGTGAACTCGGCGACGACGTCGCGCGTGAGCTTCTTCGTGCTCGGCTCGTAGGAGTATCTGAAGCGCTCCCACACGGCCGGCTCGACATCGACCTCTTCGCCGTCGATCTCGACGCGCACCTTGTCGCCGAGGATCCGGACGACGGTGCCGATCGTGCCGTTGACCCATCGCGGCGGCTCCCCCGACATCGCCGTGTCGTTGCGCAGGAACATCACCTGCGCTCCGACCTTGAGCTTCAGCTCGGACTCCGCCGGGAGTGCCGCCTCGCCGCGTCCGAAATCGCCGCTGACCTCGGCGCGCGCCGTCTGCTCCTTGCCGGGGAGCGCCGCGAGGTGCCGGCTGTTGATGCCGTTCACGATGTCGTTGCGGGTGGCGAGCGTGATCATGGGCACTTCGCCCGGCTCGGGGTCGGGGGGCGTTCTGGCGCCCTGCGTGTTCAGCACGCCGGCGATCTCGGCCGTCACCCGCCCGTAGCGCACGGCGTTCAGCATGGCCTTGAAGCCGTCATCGGCCTGGCGGTGGATCTGCACGAGTTCGCGCACGTGCAGATCGGCATGAGTGTCGACCGCGAACAGGCCGTCGCCCGACGCCCCCTCGCGCGGCCCGGCCCACACCTTCGCATCGAAGAACCAGAACGAGCGGTAGTGGTCTCGCACGTACGCCAGCTCGTCTCCGCGCGGCGGCACTGGGGCGAGCTGATACGGGTCGCCGAACATCACGATCTGCGCGCCGCCGAACGGAATGCCCCGCTTGCCGCGCGCCTGCCGGAGAGAGCGGTCGATGGCATCCATCAGATCTGCGCTGACCATCGAGATCTCGTCGATCACGAGCGTCTCGATCGCATTCAGGATGCGCCGCGTGTTGTCGTTCTGATCGATGTCGCTGTCGCCGATCAGGCCGATCGGCAGCCGGAACAGCGAGTGGATGGTCTGCCCCTCGACGTTCAGCGCCGCCACGCCGGTGGGTGCGCAGATCGCGATCTGCTTCTTCGTGTTCCACGCGAAATGCTGCAGCAGCGTGGACTTGCCCGTGCCCGCCCGTCCGGTGACGAACACGTGCTCGCTGGTGTCCTCGATGAGCCGGAACAGCTCGTGCTGCTCGTCGGACAGGGCGGGAAAGGACACGGCTCACTCACGAAGGAAGGACGGATGCAGGGCGCTCCCCATGCTACGTGGCATGACCGCCGCGCGGCGTCACCCTCGGCGTCGTCCCAGGCCGCGCTCATAGACTGGCGCCATGGACCACGCGGAGACGACGGCACCTCGGCGCTCCCGTCTCGGCGCCGACCTGGCCATCCTCGCGCTGGTCGGCGTTCTGCTGATCGCCGCCATGGGGGCAGGCATCTCGACGCTGTACACCTCGTACTACGGCCCGTCCGCGTTCGTCACGCGCTATCTCGATCTGCTCTCCGCCGGTCGTGCGGCCGACGCGCTGCGCATCCCCGGCGTCGCGATCGACAGCGCGACGCTCGAGGCGGCGGGCATCACCGGTTCCCCCTCGGAGGCGCTGCTGCGCGCCGCAGCGCTGGCGCCGCTCACGGACGTGGCGATCGTCTCCGAGAAGAGCGAGGGCACGCAGACCTCCGTCACGGTGGCGTACGAGGCGGGCGGTCACGCCGGGAAGACGACCTTCCAGGTCGAGCAGGACGGCTGGGCCGGCATCACGCCGAACTGGAGGTTCTCGACGAGCCCGCTCGCCGTCATCGATCTCACCGTGCGCGGGGCGGACCGGTTCTCCGTGAACGGCTTCGAGGTGCAGCGCGGACAGATCTCCGCGGCCGGGGCGGATGCCGCGCCACTCGATCCGCTGCCGATGCTCGTGTTCACGCCCGGGCTGTATGCGGTCTCGGTGGACACGGCGATCTCCACAGCATCCGGCACCGGCGTCCTCGCCGATACACCGCTCGCCACCACTCCCGTCGACGTGCAGACCACCCCCACCGACGACTTCGTCGCGGTCGTGCAGCAGCGCGTCGAGGAGTTCCTCACGCAGTGCGCGACCCAGGAGGTTCTCCAGCCGACGGCGTGCCCGTTCGGGCTCGAGGTGCGCAACCGGCTCGCGTCGCTGCCCGAATGGTCGATCACCGTGCAGCCGAAGGTGTCGGTGGCACCCGACGGTGCGCAGTGGCAGATCCCTCCCGCCAGCGCGGTCGCTCACATCGAGGTCGAGATCAAATCGCTGTTCGACGGCAGCGTCGAATCGGTGTCCGAGGATGTGCCTTTCCAGGTCGACGGCACGATCACGATCCTCCCCGACGGATCCGCATCGATCAGGGTGGGCTCACCCGGAGATGCCGTCCCGCAGGACTGACGGCGACCCGCGTCAGCGACCTTCGCGCTCGGCCTGTCGCCGGTCGCGTTCGGCGATGCGCGCGAGCCTGGCGTTGTACTCCTCGAGCTCGGCGTCTCCCGTGCGATCGGCATGCCGGTCCCGGCGCTTCTGCAGCTTCGTGTCGCTGCGGCTCCACTGGATCGCGACCGTGATCGCGAGGATGAGGGTGGGGATCTCGCCGATCGACCACGCGATGCCGCCGCCGATGTACTGATCGGCCATCGGGTCGGGTCCCCAGGTGCGGCCCATCGAGCCGAACCAGTCGGCGACGAGGAGCCCGGACTGCATCATCATCGCGATGCCGAAGAACGCGTGCATGGCCATGACGGCGATGAGGGTGATCAGGCGACCGGGGTACGGGAGCCGGTAGGGCACGGGGTCGGCGCCGATCAGGCTCATCACGAACAGGTAGCCGGAGATCAGGAAGTGGATGACCATCCACTCGTGACCCAGGTGCTCGTACATCGACCAGCGCACCAGATCGGTGAAGTAGAACGCCCACAGCGACACGATGAAGATCGCCGCGGCGACGAAGGGGTGCGTGACGATGCGGGCGAAGGGCGAGTGCACGGCCCACATGATCCACTCGCGGCCGCCGCGGGTGCCGTCGTCGCGCTTGTGGATGGCCCGCAGTGCGAGCGTGATCGGAGATCCGGTGACGAGCAGCAGCGGGATCGCCATCGACAGCATCATGTGCCCGAGCATGTGCACGCTGAACAGGTACTCCTGATAGGCGTTGATGGGGCCGCCGGTCACCCACACGAGCATCAGCATGCCGAGCACCCAGAAGACCGTGCGGTGGATCGGCCAGCGGTCGCCCCGCAGCTGCAGGCGGCGGACGCCGGCGAGGTAGAAGAACACCCCGAAGCCCGCGGCGACGAGCCACAGGATGTCGATGTTCCACTGCGTGAACCAGCGGTCGATCGTGAACTCGGGCGGCAGCGCTGAGCCGGTCAGGTGCTCGGCCGGAGTGCGCACGAAGGCGGCTTCTGTGCCCGCGGGCGGCGGGGTGCGAGCCAGCGCGGCCGCCGCGCCGGAAGCCAGGCCCATGAGCCCCACCTCGCACAGCACGAGCATCCAGAACCACCGGGCGGCACGGTCTCCCTCGAGCTTCGGGATCAGGCGGATGCGGTACCAGGCCCCGAGCACGCCCATCGCGCCGAGCAGCACGACCTTGGCGAGCACGATGATTCCGTAGGGGCTGAACACCGAGCCCCAGTCGCCGATCGCCACGATCGAGCGGGTGACGCCTGACACGGCGACGACGGTGAAGGCTGCGATCGCGAGGGTCGAGTACCGGCGGACGAGGTCGGCCACCGGCATCCGTCCACGCACCAGCACGACCAGCAGCAGACCGCCCAGCCACACTGCTGCGCCGACCGTGTGCAGAAGGATCGAGTTCACGGCCATGGTGTGACCGGACAGCTCGCCCGAGTGTCCCTGGGTGGCGAGCGGAACGAAGGATGCCGCGGCGAGCACGGCCGTGATGAGCGTCGCCGTCCAGCTGCGCCACGCGAAGGCGAGGATCGTGACGACCGCTCCGACGATGGTCGTGATGAGCCACGACTGGCCGAGGGGCAGGTTGAGCAGGAACTTGCCGAGCTGTGCGCCGAACAGCGGGTCGGCGCTGAGCTCAGGGGTGAACGCCGCCATGAAGGCGAAGAACCCGCTCACCCCTGACGCGACGGTGAACACGGCGGCGCTCACGGAGGCGGTGTTCAGCGCCAGATCGAACGAGCTGTCGCCGCTGCGGAGGGCGAACAGCGCCAGCACGAGCGAGCCGAGCATGCCTGCTGCGGACAGGTTCATCACGAGCTTCACCAGCGGCAGCGCCCACCGGACGAAAGGACCAGGGTCTCCCAGCAGCAGCGGGGCCGCCGCTCCGCCGTACATCATGGCGATCGTGACGGCCACGAGACCGGCCGCCAGCAGGATGCCGATTCCGCCGAGACGGTACGCCGTCGTCGTGGTCTGGGCGGAGGAGGTCATCCCTCAAGCCTAAGCCGCGGTGGAGAGGCGTCCGACCGGCGCCCGGACGCACGAAGGCCGCCGCCCCGAGGGGCGGCGGCCTTCGTGCGGAAGCGTCTTACTTGACGGCTGCCTTGAGCTTGGAACCAGCGGTCACCTTGACGCGCTTGCCGGCCGGGATCTTGATCTCGGCGCCGGTCTGCGGGTTGCGGCCCGTGCGGGCGGCGGTCGCGACCTGCTCGAACGAGATCCAGCCCGGGATCGAGACCTTGCTGCCCTTGGCGACGGCGTCGGAGACAGAGCCGAAGAGTGCGTCGAGGACACCGGAGACGGTGGCCTGGCTCTGGCCGGTGGCGGAAGCGATGCTCGCGACGAGCTCGGTCTTGGTGATGGACTTGTCAGCCATGTCATCCTCCAGCGACGAGGATCCCGTCGCATCGTTGTGTGAATCGGAGCGGATGCTCCTGGTCGAGTGACCGCCTTGAATGTACCAACCACCACCCACATTTCCGCGTCATTTCGCGGGTTTTGGGCTTTTTCAGGGCGTGTCGCGTCACTTTTGTCACTTCAGTCACAGGAATCGGGGTCTGGCGGGGCGCCGGATCGGGTCGGCACACGTCGCCCCGCGCTCCGGAGGAGAACTCCTGCTCGGGAGGAAGATCTCGGCGCAGAGCTCCTCCCGAGCGTGAGAAGTCCTCCCGAACGGAAGCGGTTGAGAGCTCGTGGGTGGCGCACGCCGTCGCGACGTTCGGTCGCGACCGCCTCACGCAGCCACGTGCAGCCGCTGCCCGATCGCGGCGAGGATCAACCGCAGGACGTCCGCCCAATGGTTCATGAGCTGGTCATAACTGATGCGGATTACGTGGTACCCGTGAAGAGTGAGCAGCGCGTCATGGGCGATGTCGCTGTCGCGCTGCGCTCCCACGTGATGGGCTCCGTCGATCTGCACGACGAGCCGATCGCCGATCACGAAATCGACGCGGTGGCCGAGAATCCACACTTGCGGCGTGATCGGCAGCCTCAGCCATTTCAGTCGAGCGTGGAGGATCGTCTCGGTTCCAGCATCCGCAAAGGGCCTCGCCTCTGCGAGCAGCCGTCGTGCCGCCGGCGGAAGCGGCGCCCGCTCCAACGCGCCAGGATCGATCTTCTTCTGTCGCAGGGCAGACTCCCACGTCGCGAGTGCGCTCTCGTACGGCTGGCATCTCGACAGGATGATCAGGGCGTTCTCGAGCGAGTCCTCGAGAGAGTCGGGATCTCTGGGCAACAGCGGACGGTTCCAATGGATCACGCCGCGCGAAACCGCCGCATGACCCGCGTTCGCGGGCGCTGCGACATGATGCATCGACGAGTCCAGCACCCACAGACCCTTCCGAGCGGCGAGAGTGACGCAACTGAGAACCACCCCGCGACGCGCCGCGGCGACGAGCATCGCGTCCGCTCCAGGGAGGGCGACCCATCCCCGCCGCACCAACATGATCACGCCCGACTCACGCGCCTGCCGGAGCGCGTGCACGGTCACTCCGTCACGGCGCAGGGCCTCGACCCTCGCCACTCCTCCGCGCCCGAGCAGCGCCTCCACCGCATCCATGCCTCGATCATGACGTTCCATCACATCCGCTCGGCGTTCAGAACCCGCCACCAGTGGAGAGCCAGCATCGATTCTCGAGTTGTGCAGGGAGAGTGCGCCCCTTGCGCGCGCCCGCGACCATCGCGGAGGTAATCGCGGCGGCTCTGGAGGAGAACCCCGGCCCGGGCGGATGAATCCGCAGCAGACATCCTCCCGAACGGAAAAAGTCCTCCCGAAAGGGAGCCTGCGTGCGATCTCCTTCCCAGCGGCCGGGTACGCGAAAGGGGCGAGGATCCGAAGACCCTCGCCCCTTTCAGGTTGCGATGCTTACCAGCTCGACTTGGTCACGCCGGGCAGCTCGCCACGGTGTGCCATGTCACGGAAGCGGACACGCGAGATGCCGAACTTCGTGAGGACACCGCGGGGGCGGCCGTCGATGACGTCGCGCGAACGCACGCGAGCAGGCGACGCGTTGCGCGGCAGCTTCTGCAGGCCGACGCGTGCGGCCTCGCGGGCCTCGTCGGTGGCGTTCGGGTCGACCAGGGTCTTCTTCAGCTCGGCGCGACGCTCGGCGTAACGCTCGACGATGACCTTGCGCTGCTCGTTGCGAGCGATCTTGCTCTTCTTAGCCATTGATCAACGCTCCTCTCGGAATTCGACGTGCTTGCGGACGACCGGGTCGTACTTCTTCAGCACGAGGCGGTCGGGGGTGTTGCGGCGGTTCTTCTTCGTCACGTAGGTGTAACCCGTGCCGGCGGTCGAACGCAGCTTGATGATCGGACGGATGTCCTGAGCCTTCTTGGCCATTAGAGCTTCACACCCTTCGCCTGGAGGTCCTTGACGACGTTCTCGATGCCGCGGACGTCGATCACCTTGATGCCCTTGGCGGACACGTTGAGCGTGATCTTACGACCGAGCGACGGAACGAAATAAGTCTTCTTCTGCACGTTCGGGTCGAAGCGGCGCTTCGTCCGGCGGTGCGAGTGCGAGACGTTGTGACCGAAGCCGGGAACAGCTCCTGTCACCTGGCACACTGCTGCCATGATGTGACTCCTTCTATACCGTGAGACCGGACGGCCTCACCCAAGATCCCTTGTCTGCGCGCTACCCACGACCCGCCGCCCTTCGACACGCTCAGGGACCGATGAATAGGGGGAAGCACACGAACTGCGCACAGGAGTGTGCGCAGACAAGGAGTCAGTTTAGCACGGATGCGGTCTGCCACCGGTCCGTCCAGGATGGAGGCATGAACTGGACCGGCGTGCGCGCCACCACCGCAGTCTCCGCGTTCCTCCTCGGCCTTCTTCTCGGCGCCTTCGCTCCTGCTCTCCTCCCTCTGCCAGGCAGCTTCGCGACGGTCTATTTCGGGGTGCTCCTGATCCCGCTGCCGCTGTGCGTGATGCTGATCGTGACCGCTGTCCTCTTCGGACGCGTCAGAGAGAACGGAGCCGAGACGATCGCCGCCCGCGCAGAGGGCATCGCGAGCGGGACCCTGCGATCGGAGACGACATCGGCGCTCGTCTGGCGAGTGCCGATGCTCGCACGCACGGGGCCGGTCGGCACGATGCTGCAGAGTCCGACCGTCGCGCCGGCTCGACTGGTTCAGTTCCGTGTACTCCCCGCGAACTCGACGGCCCGCCTGGCCCACGCCCTGGTTCCGGTGCACATCACCCTGGCGAAGGGCATGCCTGCCGCACTGTTGCTCGATCGCGCCCACCCCGACCTCGCTCTGCTCGACGACCGCGCCACTCCGGAGACGCTCGCAGCGGTGAACGCCGACCCTCGCTGGACCACCACGAAGTTCCCGAGCGCGTTCGCACACCAGGGCGGCAGAGAGCTGCTGATCGGCCTCGCCGCCGGGTTCGTCACCGCGGTGATCATCGCTCTGATCCTGAACGCCGCGTACTGACCTCGCCGGAGCTCGCATCCACCCCGAGCTATCCGGGGCTCTGGCGCGACTCGGCCTGAGCCAGCTGCGCCCCGCGCCCCCACCGGAACGGCGAGACCGTGGGGTCGCCGTCGATCCAGAAGCGCCAGGGGAAGGCGTCGGTCCCCGCCACCCCGGCGACCCCGACACGGGGCCCGCTGGCGATCTCGACCGAGGCATCGGGCAGCCAGAGTTCGGCCACGGCACCGTTCAGCTCGGCGCCGATGATCGCATCGATTCCGTCGTGCCGCGGATGCTGCAGCCCTGAGGCCTGGCCGAATCGCCCGGGTCCGCGCGCCAGATCGCGTCGAGCGGCGGCGGTCAGAGGCAGAGCCGCCCTGCGGCGGCGGGCCGCCGCATCCGCCCCCTCGATCACCTCGCCTGCTCGCAGCAGCACACCGCCCGCGACCCCTTCGGGTCCGCACACGACATTGATGCACGAGTGGATGCCGTGGCTCAGGTACACGTACAGGTGGCCCGGTTCGCCCCACATCGTGGCGTTCCGCGCGGTGCGCCCCATACGGGCGTGCGACCCGGGATCAGGAGTGGGGCCGGTGCCCTGTCCGTGATACGCCTCGACCTCGGTGATGCGCAGGCGCACCTCTGCCGCGTCGACGACGGTGCGCAGCTCCGCTCCGAGCAGCCGCGGCGCGGCCTCGAGAGGCAGCGGAGTGAAATCGTCGCGGGTCGCTCGGCGCATCAGTAGTGCGGGGCGGTCGCGCACCACGACGAATCGAATCCGGTCAGCGCGACCAGCTCCTTGCCGGTGCGCAGGTCGAGCAGGTGCGTCTCGACGTTCTCGGGCAGCGGCAGCAGCATCTGGTCGTAGGCGTTCTTCGCGAGGTCGGGAGCGATCGCCACGGCGGCGTACTGTCCGCTCGGCGACGCGCACGCCTGCAGGATCGAGTCGGTCGATCCGACCTCGACGATCGAGGTCGCCGTGCCCGCGTCATCCACCCGGATGATCGCCTGTCCGTTCGGATAGCCGGTCGCGTCGACCGACACGACGTGTCGCAGGGTGCCACCGGGGAAGGGCACGATCGTGATCGCGCTGCCGTAGTCGGGGTTGGATGCCGCGAGCGGCTGCTCCGACCCGTCGGCGAGGTTCAGCTCGACCACGCTGCCGTCGACGCGCTCCACGACCGCGGTGTACGTCCCGCGGGAGATGCCCTGGATGTTGGCTGCCAGCCCCAGAGACTGCACGCCCGCGTCGGTGGAGTGGTCGATGAGCGAGAGCGCGCCGTTGAAGTCGATGAACAGCATCGCCGCCGAGTCGGGGACGAACTGCCACACCAGGATGCTCGTCTGCTCACCGCCGACTTCGGCGATCTTCGGCTTGTCGCCGCCGGAGAGCGACTGCGTCACGAGCACGCTCGCCCGGCCCTCGTCTTCGCTGATCTCCTTGTCGGAGTACGTGTAGCCGACCAGTCCCCCGCGTTCGGAGACCTGGATCGATCCGATGTAGCCCTTGCCCGGAAGCTTCAGCTCTCGCGGGTTCTTGCCGTCGCGGTCCATCACGTAGAGCTTGGAGAGGTCGTCGTCTTCCACCGAGACGACGAGCTTCGTCGACGTCGCGCGGAAGTCGTCGATCTTGTCGTGGCTGTACACCGGCACCGCGTTCTCACCGCTGAGATCCGTGAGGAAGATGGTGTCCTTGCCGGAGACGTCACGGCGCAGAATGAACATCGAGGATGCGGGCGTCGTGAAATGAGCCTTCAGGGTCGCGCTCGGCCCGCCGCCCGTCGACTCGACGTCGGCCACCGTGATCGCGTACTTCGTCGAGTCGTCGAGGGGCACGGTGAAGCGGATGCCGATGCCCCGCCCTGCCGCGTCGACAGTGAAGGGCACGGCAGGCTCGACGGTCACCTGCGAGGCGTCGATCGCCGACAGCGCCTGGTTCGCGGTGAGGATCACGCGGCTGCCGCTCGACTCGATCGCCTCGGCCGGCGCGACCTGGACGTTCGTGATGCGCGGGCCCTGGGTGAGGCTCACGAATCCGAGAGCTGCGCCGACCACGACGAGGACGCCGAGGACGGCGGTGAGGGCGAGCAGGAAACGGCGGGAGGGGGTGCGGGCTTGCGACACCGACGCGGCGGCCTGCTCGGTCGTTGAGCGAGGGGGTTCCTCGCTCGACGGTCGGGCGGTCGGCTCCTCGGTGGTTGAGCGAGCGGAGCGAGACAAAACATCCTCATCCGACGTCGATGCAGGAGACGCGCGCTTCGCCTCGTCACTGCGCTCCTCGCTCGACGAGCGGGGGGCGTTCTCGTCCGACGGGTGAGCGGGTGATTCCTCGGCCAAAGGGCGGAACGGATCCCTGATCGTCGACCAGACGGGACGCGGCGACCGGTCAGGGGCTGGTGCTGCGGCCTCTCGCGCGGCCGCCTCGGCTGCGGCGGCGGCTTCGACCATGGCGGCGCGCATCGCCGCTTCGCGCTCAGCGGCGGGGTCGACGGACCGTCCGCCGGCAGCCGAACCGCCTGCTACGGATGCGGCCGACTCCGACGTCACGCTCGTTCCGCCGTCCGCTCCGGGGGTCGACGCGCCAGATCGGGGGATCGATTCGCGATTCCGTCCGACATCTGGCGTGTCGACCCCTGAAGCGTCTTCGGCGGCCGACTCCGACACCGGTTCGGATGCAGCGGCCTCGGCACCGGCACCAGCCGCGGCCGCGCGCGCGGCGCGCAGTTCAGCGCGTGTGCGCGGGACGACGGGGACCTCGGGCTTCTCGTCGTCAGTACTCATACGGATCCCCCGGCTCGTCGATGGCCTCGACCGTGGTCGGGTCCACGTGCAGAGCGCCGTCGGCATCCGCCTTCACGGTTCCGGTGACCTTGACCCACTGACCGGTCTTGTACTCGCCGGCGTCGATCGTCACTGGCACGTTCGCGGGCTGCGCGTCGATCACGCAGTGCGTGATCACGAGGCGGGTCAGGTCGACCCCGCCGTCGCCCGGCGTGATGAAGCCGGTCAACGTCACGGTCGTGCCGTCGTACGACGCCGTGTTGGTCGCGGTGGCGAAGACGCTGGCCCAGTCGCCCACGCCGAAAGTGGAGGTGTCGGCCTTGCCGAGGGTCACGTCATCCGCACCCGCGAACAGCGCCGCAGACTCACCCGCACGCGACATCGCGAGCTCGACCGACAGCGACGCCGGCGGCAGCACGAGCGCGGCGACCACGACTCCTGAGGCGATCACGCCGCCGGCGACGGTCGCGGTCGTGGCGAACACGCCCGACTCCGCATGCTCGTGACCGTGGTCGTGTCCCTCTTCGGCGCCGAGCGGCAGCGTGCACGACCAGATCGCCCCGACCAGCGTCACGACGGCCGCGGCGCACGCGAACCAGACCGACTCGGGGCTGATGTAGAGCGTGAGTCTTCCGGTGAGGCCGAGACCGAGGGTGACGACCGACAGCACCGTCGCGAGGCCGATGCCCAGCCAGCGGGAGCCGAGGGAACGCGTGCGCTCAGACAAAGACGTTCACCCCGATCCCGATCGCGAAGGCGGCGAGCACCACGACGCCGACGATGCCCGCCAGCACACGCGTGGTGAAGGTCGTGCGCATGAGCGCGAGCATCTTCACGTCGACCAGGGGGCCGACGAGCAGGAACGCCACCAGCGCTCCCGACGAGAAGGTCGACGCGAAGGACAGGGCGAAGAAGGCGTCGACGTTCGAGCAGATCGCAACCGTCATCGCGAGGGCCATCATGGCCACGATCGACAGCACGGGGTTCGAGCCGATGGCGAGCAGCACGTCACGCGGGATCAGCACCTGCACGGCTCCGGCGAGCGCGGAGCCGATCACGAGGGCCGGCATCACGGCCCGCAGCTCGACGAGGAACTGCGTGAGGCTGCGGCGCACGGGCGTGCCGGGCTCGTGCGTCACCCGCTCGCAGGTGTCGACGAAGCGCTGCGTGAGCAGGGCGTCGGGCGAGGGATGCCGGCCGTAGATCCAGCCGATGAGGTTCGCGATCAGGTAGCCGCCGACCAGGCGGGCGACGAGGATGCCGTCGTCGAATCCGAATGCGGCGTGAGTGGTGAGGATCACGATCGGATTCACGATCGGCGCCGCGATGAGGAACGTCAGCGCCTCGGCGGGCGCGAGCCCGCGCATCATCAGCCCGCGGGCGAAGGGCACGTTGCCGCACTCGCAGACCGGGATCAGCATCCCCAGCAGCGACAGCACCGCTCTACGCGCCCAGGCGCGCTTCGGCAGCCAGCGGTGGATCACATCGGCAGGCAGCCACACCTGCACCACGATCGACAGCAGCACACCCAGCACGACGAAGGGCAGCGCCTCGATCAGCACGCTCATGGCGAGAGTCAGGCCGTCCTGCGCGCGGTGCGGGAGGGATGCGGTGTACAGGGTCGGGACGAACCGGTCGATCAGGAACAGCGCCGCGACGATGGCCGCGCCCAGCGCGACGCCTATCCACGGCGACCGGCGGGGGCGATCACCCGGACGGTGGCTCCCTGAGCCTCCCCCATGGGCCCCCGAGCCTGTCGAAGGGTGCGAGTGGCCGGCATGGTCCGCAGCCGACGCCCGCGTCGTCGCCGATGTCACGCGACGGGTTCCTCAGGCGGGCGCTGAGCCTCGGCATCACGCTTCGCGGTGCACGCGGCGCACAGTCCGAAAATGTCGACGACGTGCGCAGCATCCGTGAATCCGTGCTGCGCCGCCGTGCGATGCGCCCAGTGCTCGACGTCCTTCGCCTCGATCTCGACGGTCAGCCCGCACGATCGGCAGATGAGGTGGTGGTGGTGGCCCTGCGTGCTGCAGGCGCGGTAGAGCGCTTCACCCTCGGGGCTCTGCAGCGAATCGGCGTCGCCCGATGCGGCGAGTCCTGCGAGCGCGCGATACACCGTCGCCAGGCCAATGCCGGTGTTGTCGTCGCGGAGTCCCGCATGCAGGGTCTGCGCGCTCACGAATCCATGGGCGTCGGCCAGCGCTTCGCGCACGCGTTCGCGCTGCCAGGTGTTCCGCTGAGCCATGTCTCGAGTCTAATCGCCGGGGTTCTCCGTGGGCTGGGAGGTTCTGCCACCGCCCTCACCTGACTGCTCACGCCGCGAATGCACGGGATGCCGCCGAGCGCACGGGTCGTTCACGTCGACAGGCCGTGCACTCGACACGATGCCGTGCACTCGGCTGGCCGGGGGGCGGGCGCGACTCAGGGGCGGGCGAGACGCGTGACCCGCTCACGCCGGGCGCCGACCGCCCGGCAGACCAGGTAGATCACGAATGAGATCGTCGTGATGTACGGGCTGACGGGAAGAGTGCCCATGATCGCGAGCAGGATGCCGCCCACGGCCGACGAGATGCCGAAGACGGCCGCGAGCACCGGGACCGCCACGGGCCCGGTCGCCACTCTCAGGGCGGCGGCGGCAGGAGTGACGACCAGCGCCATCACCAGCAGTGCGCCGATGATGTGCACGGCGACGGCGACGACGAGTCCGAGCAGCAGCATGAAGGCGAACGAGACGCCGACCACGGGCACTCCCCGCGCCGCAGCAGCCTGCGGGTCGAGCGAGTCGAATCGCAGCGGACGCCAGATCAGCAGCAGACCGACGAGCACGAGGCCGCAGATGCCGGCCAGCCAGCTCAGCTGCGCCGACTGCACCGACACGATCTGCCCGGTGAGCAGACTGAACCGCCCGGCGGCCCGGCCGTTGTAGAGCGACAGGAACAGGATGCCGAGGCCGAGGCCGAACGGCATCAGCACGCCGATGATCGAGTTCCGATCCCTGGCGCGAGCGCCGAGCCAGCCGATGATGGCCGCCGCCAGCAGCGAACCGACGAGCGATCCGGCGACCACGTCGACGCCGATGAGCAGCGCCGCCGCGGCTCCGGCGAAGGAGAGCTCGCTGATGCCGTGCACCGCGAACGCCATGTCGCGCTGCATCACGAACAGGCCGATGAGACCGCCGACCAGTCCGAGGATCGCGCCTGCCCAGACGGAGTTGGAGACCAGGGCGAGGATCTCGCCGTACTGCGCGACGCCGCCGAACATGGCGTTGCCGATGTCGTCGAGGTTCACGCCTCGTCCCCTTCATGGTCATCGTGGTGGTGCGCGGTCTGCTCAGCATCCGGAGCACCGACGACGACGAGCCGCCCGCCCGCCTCGAGCACGTACACCGGCGCTCCGTACAACTCTGAGAGCACCTCTGTCGTCAGCACCTCCTGCGGGGTGCCGAGGGTGAACTGCCCGTTGGCGATGTACAGGATGCGGTCGACGATCTCGAGCACGGGGTTGACGTCGTGGGTGACCAGCAGCACTCCGGCACCGGTGCGGCGATGTGCATCGATGAGGCCCACCACGGCCTGCTGGTTGGCGAGGTCGAGACTCGTCAGCGGCTCGTCGCACAAGAGCAGGCGCGGGCTCCCGGCCAGCGCCTGGCCCACGCGGAGGCGCTGCTGTTCTCCCCCGGACAGGATGCCGACGGGCTTGTCGGCGAATGCACGGGCGCCCACCGCATCGATCAGCTCATCGGTGCGCGCCCGATCGCCGCGCCGGGGGATGGGCAGTCCGAAGCGGTGCCCGTCGATGCCGAGCGACACGAGGTCTCGGCCGCGCATCGAGGTCTCGGCGGGCAGCGGCCGCGCCTGGGGCAGGTAGCCGATGCGCCGGTTGCCGCGCCCGCGGACCGGATGGCCGAGGGCCGTGATGCTCCCTGCCGAGAGCTGCTGGAGCCCGAGTATCGCGCGCAGCAGGGTCGTCTTGCCGGATCCGCTCGGGCCGAGCACGGCGACGAGCTCGCCGGGCGCGACGTCGAGGTCCAGGCCCTGCCAGAGCTCGCGGTCGCCCCGCCGTATCGCGGCGCCGCGGATCTGCAGCGGCGCCGCGTCGGAAGGAGAGGTCACTTGTCGAGATTACCCGCGAGAGTGGTGATGTTGTCCTGCATCCACGTGATGTAGGTCTTGCCCTCGGGCACCACCTCGGTGACCTCCTGCACGGGGGTGCCCGCGGCCTTCGCCGCGTCGATCACCTGGGTGGTCTCGGCCCCGCCGGTCTGCGCGTTGGCGAACAGCACCTTGACGTCACCGGCCTTGAGCAGATCCAGGGCGTCCAGCAGGGTGGCCGGCGGCACGTCCTGGCCTTCCTCGACCGCTTCGCTGAACGCCTCGGGCGTGACGTTCTCGAGACCGGCGCTCTGCGCGAGGTACAGCGGCACGGGCTCGGTGACGAAGATCTTGTCACCCTCGTGGCTGCTCTTGATCGTGGCGAGCGATTCCTCGAGACCGGCCAGATCGCTCTGGAAGTCGGCGAGGTTCTTCTCGTAGTCGACCTTGTTCGCGGAGTCCAGGTCGATGAGCTGCTCGGCGATGGCCTCTGCGACGTGCTCCATGGTGTGCGGGTCGTACCAGACGTGCTCGTTGAAGCCCTCGATGTGGTCATGCCCCTCATGCGTGTCATCGCCGTCCGCTTCGCCCTCATGCGTGTCGGCGCTCTCGGTGGGCTCGCTCTCGTGCTCGTGGCCGTCCTCGCCCTCGGCGTGGTCGTGCACCTCGGCGCCCGGGTAGTCGTGCGAGTACTCGACGGCCGTGACGACCTCGGCATCCGCGCCTGAGGCGTCGCGCAGCGATTCCATGTACGAGTCGTAGCCGCCGCCGTTCTCGACGATCAGCTTCGCCTTCTTCACGGTGAGCTGATCGGATGCCGACGCCTCGTACTCGTGCGGATCCTGAGACAGCGAGGAGATGATCGACGTCACGTCGACGTGGTCGCCGCCGATGCGGCTGGCGATGTCGCCGTAGACGTTGGTCGAGGCGACCACGCTGATGCCCCCCTCGCCGTCGGTCGCCGCCGAACCGGTCGATGCCGAGCAGCCCGCGAGGGCGAGAACGGCGACGGAGGCGAGCGTGACGGAGGCGAGTGGCTTGTGCATGCCTCCACTCTAAACGCTAATGAGAACCATTATCAACTCGGCGAAAACAACCCCGTATCCGGTCGTTGAGCGAGCGATGGTCGTTGAGCGAGCGAAGCGAGACGAAACGCAGCATCCGCCCTACGGGTAGGACACAGGCGTTTCGTCACTTCGACTCGCTTCGCTCGCTCAGTACGGCGCTCGTCGCTCAACGACCGGCACACACGAGGCGCTGCGAGAGTCCTGGCGTCAGCCGATCAGGCCCGCCGGCGCGATCCACACCGTCGAGTCCCCCGGCAGCGCACCCTCGATCACCGGTCCGAGCACGACGTCCGCGGCATCCGCTCCCAGGTCGAAGGGCTCGGAGCCGAAGTTCGTCACGACCTGCCATCCGTTCGGTCGCGCGAACCGCAGCACGTCGGCACGGCCCGTCTCGATCCACTCCAGGGTCTCGTCCGCCTGCAACCGGCGGCGCAGCCGCAGAGCCTCGCGATACAGCGACAGCGTCGATGCGGGGTCCGCGGCCTCGACGTCGACCGCGTAGTCCGCGAACCAGGCCGGCTGCGGCAGGTGGGCGCCGCCCCCGAATCCGAAGGACGATCCGGATGCCGTCCACGGCAGCGGCACGCGGCATCCGTCCCGCCCGAGCCCGTCGAACTCGCCGCCGCGGAAGAACGCAGGGTCCTGGCGCTGTTCGGGCGCGATCTCGGCGACCTCCTGCAGGCCGAGCTCCTCACCCTGATAGAGATACGCGCTGCCGGGCAGGCCGAGCAGCAGCAGCGTGGCGGCGTGCGCACGGCGCAGACCCTGTTCGAGATCGATGCCGTCGGCCGGTCCGCCTGCGGCGACCCACTCGGTGCCCTGCTTGACCGCTCGTCCTTCGAGAGCCGGCAACCCGTAGCGGGTCGCATGCCGGGTGACGTCGTGGTTCGAGAGCACCCAGGTCGTCGACGAGCCGCTCATCTGCGACTGCGCGAGGTTCTCGGCGATCACCGAGCGGAACTGCCCCGCATCGAAGTCCGCGACCAGCAGGTCGAAGTTGAACGCCTGGCCGAGCCCCTCCGCCGATGCGTACCGCGCGCGACGCTCAGGCGTCGACACCCACGCCTCGGCGACCGCCGTGCGGGGCGGATCGTACTCGTCGAAGACCCGACGCCACTCCGCGTAGATCTCGTGCACATCGTCGCGGTCGATCAGCGGATGCTTGCCGTCCTGCGGGAGCGCATCGAGCTCGGCCCGACTGGGCAGGGGCTCGGTGAGATCCTTCGTGAGCATGTGCGCCACGTCGATGCGGAAGCCGTCGACGCCGCGGTCCGACCAGAAGCGCAGGGTCTTCAGGAAGTCGGCCCGCACCTCGGGGTTGTCCCAGTTCAAGTCGGGCTGCTCGGTGGCGAAGTTGTGGAAGTACCACTGGCCGTCCTCGACGCGCTCCCACGCCGGGCCGCCGAACACCGAGACCCAGTCGGTCGGCGGTTCGGAGCCGTCGGGGCCCGTGCCCTCGCGGAAGATGTAGCGCTCCCGCGCGGCCGAGCCGCGCCCTGCGGCGAGCGCCTCCTGGAACCACTCGTGCAGGTCGGAGGTGTGGTTGGGGACGATGTCGACCACGACGCGGATGCCGCGCTCGTGGAGAGCGGCGACCATGTCGTCGAAGTCGTCGAGCGTTCCGAGCCGCGGGTCGACGTCGCGGTAGTCGGCGACGTCGTATCCGCCGTCGGCCAGCGCCGAGGGGTAGAACGGGCTGAGCCAGACGGCGTCGACTCCGAGGTCGGCCAGGTAGTCGACACGGGAGACGATGCCGGGGATGTCGCCCAGTCCGTCTCCGTTCGCATCGGCGAAGCTCCGCGGGTAGATCTGGTAGACGGCGGCCTGACGCCACCATGCGGCGGCGTCGACCTTGCGGGTCTCGACGAGAGCGTCGGTCATGAGAGGTGGTGCTCCTTGTTTCTTGTAGGTGGTTCTTCGACCGGAACGCCCGGTCGTTGAGCGAGCGAAGCGATGCGAGACGCGGGCTCAGCCCTTGACGGCGCCCTGCGTGACGCCCTCCATGACCCAGCGCTGCGTGAACAGGTAGGCCACGATAGCGGGCGCCATCGCCATGAGGTACGAGGCGAACGAGACGTTGTAGTTGTTGCTGAACTGGGTCTGGAACAGGTTCTGCCGCACCGGCAGGGTCTGCAGCGCCGGGTCGGAGATGATCAGCGACGGCATCATGAAGTCGTTCCAGGCGTAGAGGAAGGCGAAGATCCCCACCGTGGCGCTCATCGGCGCGAGCAGCGGGAAGATCAGCTTCCAGAACGTCTGCCAGGTCGTCGCACCGTCGATGCGCGCGCTCTCCTCGAGCTCCAGCGGGATCGACCGCAGGAACGCGGTGAACAGCAGCACGCTGAAGCTCAGCTGGAACATCGTGGCGAGGATGATGACGCCTGCCGGGTTGTCGAGACCGACCCGTCCGGTGAGCTGGATCTGCGGCAGCGCGACGACGGGGAACGGGATGAACATGGCCGCGAGCAGGTAGAAGAACGAGTAGCGGAACAGCCGGCGGTCCCAGTTGCGGACGATCGCATAGGAGGCGAAGGCCGCCAGCACGATCGTGGCGATCACGGTGCCGGCCGTCACGAGCAGCGAGATGCCTGCTCCGACCGGGAACTTCGTGAGGTTCCACGCCGCGATGAAGCCGTCGATGCTGAACGGCGCCGGAAGCGAGAAGGCGTTGCCGTCGACCGCCTGACCGTTGGTCTTGAACGCCATCGAGATCGTGACGTACAGCGGCAGCAGCACGGTGACGGCGCACAGGATCAGGATGATCGTGCCCGACCAGTTGACACGCTCCATCCTGACGCGGGGCTTGCGGCCGGAGGCGGTGACGGTGGTGAGTGTCTGCGTCGACATCAGAGTGCGTTCCTTCCGCGAGTCATCGAGAGTTGGAGCAGCGAGATGAGGATGGCGACGATGAAGAAGATGGTCGCGTTGGCCATCTGATAGGCGTAGTCGCCGCCGTTGAAGCCCGCGATGATCGTCATCGCGACGCTGCGGGTGGAGGTGCCGGGGCCGCCGTTGGTGAGGCCGATGATGATGTCGTAGGCGTTCAAGAAGCCCTTGAAGCCGAGGATGATGTTGATCACGACGTAGCCGGCGACGAGCGGGACGGTGATGCGCAGCAGCTGCTGGCTCTTGTTCGCTCCGTCGATCGAGGCCGCCTCGTACACCTCGCCGGGCACAGACAGCAGCCCGGCGATGTAGATGAGCAGCGTGCCGGGTACCGCCTGCCAGGCGGTGACGATCACGATCGCGATCCACGCGAGGTCGGGATTCGCCAGCAGGCTGGTCTCCAGCCACGGGATGCCGGTGGCCGCGCCCGCCGCGGGGAGCGAGTTCGAGAACAGGAAGTTGAAGACGTAGGCGATGATGATGCCCGAGATCACCATCGGGATGACGAAGATCGTGCGCAGTCCGGTCTTGAAGCGGATGCGCGAGGTGAGACCGACCGCGAGCAGGAACGCGACCACGTTCACCACGATCACGGTGGCGATCGAGAATCCGAACGTGAACAGGTAGCTCTGCAGAACAGCCGGATCGCTGAAGATGGCGATGTAGTTGGTCAGCCCGTTGAAGCTCCAGTCGCCGATGCCGATGGAGTCGGTGAAGCTGAAGAAGATGCCGATCACGCCGGGCAGGGTGATCGCCAGGGTGAACAGCAGCAGCGTGGGCAGCAGGAAGAGGTAGTAGATCGGCTCGACCCGGCGTGAGCTGCGGCGTGCGGTGCGATCGCCTCGTGTGACGATCGTGGTCGTGGTGCTCATTCGCCGGACTCCTCTGTCTCGGTCTTCACGACGGGTGCGCGGAACGCGACGCGCGCCCAGTCGGCATCCATCGTGCTGAGTGTCTTGCGTGGGTCGGCTCCGAGCACCATCGCCTGGGCGTAGTTGAAGACCGGGATGGTCTTCGGCACGAGCACCGACGGGCCCTGGTAGATCTTCCCGTCGTCGTAGTAGTCGATCATTCCGGCGATCCGCGGATCGCTCGGTGCAGGAGCGTTCTTGGTCGGCGTGAACCCGAGCTGGGACTCGTTGTAGGCCTCGATGTGCTCGGGTTGATACAGGTACTCGAGGAAGTCGCGGGCCGCTTCCTGGTGGCGCGAGCCCTCGGGGATCATCGCTGCGAGATCCATGTTGACCCGCACGGCCAGGTCGGACGCGTCGTCGGTCATGGGCAGCGGGAATGTGCCGAGCTGCAGGTCGGGCGCGGTCTTGTCGATCTCGCTGAAGGCCCACGGGCCCTGCAAGTACATGGCCGCCTCGCCCTTCGAGAATGCGAGGTTGCCGTCGCCGTAGCCGCGGCTCGCCGCGTCGTCATTGACGTAACCGCCGGTGAGCTCCAGCATCCGATCGATCGGCTCGGCGAAATCGTTCTGGAACGACGCCGACGACTCGGGCCCGACGTCTGCGCCCTCCGCGTTCAGCTGGTCGAAGAAGTCGATCACGTCGGTCGAGCCGCCGATCGAGTAGTCGTACCAGCCCTGGCCGATGGTCCAGTCGTCCTTGAAGGTGGCGTAGAACGGCGTGATCCCTGCGGCTTTCAGTTGATCGCACACGGCGATGAGCTCATCCCAGGTGGTGGGCACCTCGAGTCCCTGAGCCTCGAAGATCTCCTTGTTGTAGATGACGGATGCGGCCATCACCGAGTAGGGCAGCGCACTGGTGCGCCCCTCGCACGAGCCGTACTGGTCCATCAGGGGCTGCAGGTCGTCGCGGACGGATGCCGCGGCATCCGTGTCGGAGAGGTCGGTCAGCGCGCAGCGCTGCACGAAGCGGGCGACCTCCATGTTGTAGTTGGCGAGCATGATGTCGGGCGGGTTGCCCCGGACGAAGCTGGCCGAGACCACGTCGACGCCGGAGGTGTCGATCTCGACGCGCACATCGTCCTGCGATGCGTTGTAGTCGGCGACGAGCTCGGTCATGAACTCGATCGCCTCGCGTTTGCTGAATGTGAAGCGGATGGTCTCGCGGCCGTCGCCGGCCGCGCATCCGGCGAGGGCCGTGCCGAGCAGGGCCAGCGCTGTGGCGCCGGCCGCGGCGCGTAGGGGTTTGGGAGACACCGTCGTCCTTCCGATTGCTAGATCCGTAGAGTAAATCTAGTGAGCGAATTTACTTCGTCCGGGGGTACTCTCTCATTGGGGAGAGGGACGGGTCAAGAGTCGTGACAGAAGTTTCCGCAGGTCTTGGTACCGGTCGCGCGAGCGTCGGGGCCGTTCTCGACTTCGCCTGGGCCGCCGGGGAGTTCACCGCCACCGAGGTCATGGCCGGCACCTCTCTCACCCGCTCGACCGCGATCGACGCGGTCGACACCCTGGTCAGCGCCAAGATCCTGCGCGAGCTGCCGAACGCCCGCGCCGCGGGCGCCTACCGCTCGGGGCGCCCCGCCCGCCGCTTCGTGCTCTCCCCCGACCTCGGGGTCGTGATCGGCGTGGATGCCGGAGACACGCACCTCGCGGTGACCGTCGCCGACCCCCTCGAGTCCACCCTCGTGAGCCATCGGACACAGCTCGATCCCACCCACTCCCCCGCCGAACGCCGCGCGGCGATCCTCGAGCAGCTCGCGGCCGCCCTCGCCGAGGCCGGCCGCGACCGCGACGACGTGCTCGCGATCTGCGTGGGAGTCGCCGCCCCCGTCGACCGCGACGGGATCTCGCCGCCGCATCCCGACGGATTCTGGGAGCGCACGAATCCGGGCCTCGCGGCAGCGCTGAACGACTGGGCGCCGGTCGTCGAGGTCAAGAACGATGCGCTGCTCGCGGCCGTCGCCGAGGGCTCGCAGGGCGCGGCGATCGGATGCCGCGACTACGTCGCCCTGCTCGCAGGAGAGCGCTTCGGCGGAGGGGTCGTCGTCGACGGTCACCTGCTGCACGGAGCGCACGGCGGCGTCGGCGAGGGCGTCGTCTTCGACCACATCATCGGCGTCGGATCGGCCTTCGGCCTCAGCTACGCCCTGCAGGACGAGGTGCGCGCCGCTGTGTCGAGCGGCGAGATCGCCCGCGACGGATTCATCGGCCGGCTGGCGGGGGCCCGACGAGTCGACCCCCGCGCGGTGCTCGCCCTCGCTGCCGACGGAGACGCGGATGCCGCACTCGTCAGCTCACGCGTCGGCGAGACCCTCTCTCGTGTGGTCGGCGTGCTCGGCAGCATGTACGACCCTGCGCGCGTGATCATCTGCGGCGCCGTCGCCGAGAGCATCGAACCGGTGCTCTCCGCCGCACGCCGTGTACTGCCCTCGCAGCTGCATCTGCCCGCACCCGAGCTACTCGCCTCGTCGCTGGGCGCGGAGGTCGTGTCGCTCGGCGCGGTCGCGACGGCTCGGCGTGCGGCGCAGGAGCGTGCCGTACCGCTGCTCGCGGAGCGGCGGCTGGCGGTGCGGGCGTAGCCGCGGCAGCCGCGGGTGGGCAGCCGTCCGCGGATGCGCAGCCGCTGTCGGTCTGGTCGCGTCTGGCACACCTGCACGATCGGGGCGATACGAGTCCCGTCGCCGGAGCGGCGGGCGAGCGGCGGGACAGAGCTCAGTCGACGAGCAGCGCGGGCTCCTCCAGCACCGACGCCACGTCGGCGATGAAGCGGCTCATGCCGTCGCCGTCGATCACGCGGTGGTCGAACGAGCCCGCGACCGTGGTCACCCAGCGGGGGCGCACCTCGCCGTCGACGACCCACGGCTTCTGACTGATCGTGCCCATCGCGATGATGCCGGCCTCGCCGGGGTTGATGATCGGGGTGCCCGCATCCATCCCGAACACGCCGATGTTCGTGATCGTGATGGTGCCGCCCTGCTGATCGGCGGGGCTGGTCTTGCCTTCGCGCGCCGTGAGGGTCAGACGGTTCAGAGCGCGAGCGAGGTCTTTCATGCCGAGGTCCTGCGCGTCCTTGATGTTCGGCACGAGCAGACCGCGCGGCGTGGCCGCGGCGATGCCGAGGTTCACGTAGTGCCGCACGACGATCTCGGCGCCGTTGTCGGTCTCGACCCAGGCGGCATTCACCATCGGGGTGCGGCGGGCGGCCCAGATCACGGCGCGCGCCATGATGAGAAGCGGGGAGACGCGGATGTCGGCGTAGTCCGGCGAGGCCTTCAGGCGCTTGACGAGCTCCATGGTGCGGCTCGCGTCGATCTCCTTCCACACCGTCACGTGCGGCGCGGAGTAGGCGCTCTGCACCATCGCCGACGAGGTCGCCTTGCGCACGCCCTTTACGGGGATCGACTCGGTGCGCGAGTCGTCGACGGGAGCGGATGCCGGAGCCGGCGCGACCCCACGGGCGAGGCCGGCGGGCGCGGCCTGCGGTGCGGGCACGGTCTCCTCGCGCACGGCGCCCCACTCGGGGGTCTGGATGTTGCGGAACACGCTGGCCTGCGAAGCGTGGTTCACCACGTCGTCGCGGGTGACCTCGCCGTCGGCACCCGTGGGGGTCACGGAGGTCAGGTCGACCCCGAGGTCGCGCGCGAGCTTGCGGATCGGGGGCTTCGCGATCACGCCGACCGACGAGCGGACGGGACGTTCGGCCGGGCGCTTGCGACGAGAGGTCGCACCGCCGCCGGTGCCGTAGCCGACGAGCACCGAGCCGCCACCCTCTTCGGGAGCCGGGGCCTCGGCCGCCACGACGTGGCCGGGACCTGCGTCGTCTCGAGCATCCGTCACGAACGTGATGATCGGCGTGCCGACCTCGACCGTCGCGCCCTCGGCGACGAGGAGCTCGCCGACGACACCCGCGTGCGGTGACGGCAGCTCGACGAGCGACTTCGCCGTCTCGATCTCGCAGATCACGTCGTTGATCGCGACCGAGTCGCCGGGGGCGACCTTCCAGGTGACGATCTCGGCCTCGGTCAGACCCTCGCCGACGTCCGGGAGGGTGAAGTTCTGGGTGTTCATGGGTGGGGTCCCTTCAGAACGATCAGTAGGCGAGCGAACGGTCGACGGCTTCGAGGATGCGGTCGGCATCCGGAAGGTAGGAGCCCTCGAGCTTCGCGGGTGGGAACGGGGTGTCGTAGCCCGACACCCGCAGCACGGGCGCTTCGAGAGCGTAGAACGCGCGCTCCATGACGGTCGCCGCGACCTCGCTGCCGACGCTCGTGAAGCCCTGCGCCTCCTGCGCATAGACCATGCGGCCGGTCTTGCGCACGGAGTCGAGGATCGGCTCGTAGTCGATCGGCGACAGCGAGCGCACGTCGACGACCTCGCAGCTCGTACCCTCGGCTTCGGCGAGCGCCGCGGCCTGCAGCAGCGTGGTGACCATGGCGCCGTGACCGACGAGCGTGACGTCGCTGCCGGTCCTGACGACGCGAGAGGCGTGCAGCGGGGCGGCCGACGCATCCAGTTCGACCTCGCCCTTGGGCCAGTAGCGGCTCTTCGGCTCCATGAAGATCACGGGGTCGTTCGAGGCGATCGCCTCCTGGATCATCCAGTACGCGTCGTTCGGCGTCGACGGGCTCACCACCCGCAGACCCGGAGTGTGCGCGAAGTACGCCTCGGGGCTCTCCTGGTGATGCTCGACGGCGCCGATGTGTCCGCCATAGGGGATGCGGATCACGATCGGGAGCGAGAGCTTCCCCTCGTGGCGGTTCGTGAGCTTCGCGAGCTGCGTGGTGATCTGGTCGAAGGCCGGGAAGACGAACCCGTCGAACTGGATCTCGATCACGGGACGGAATCCGACCATCGCGAGACCGATCGCGGTGCCGACGATCCCCGACTCGGCGAGCGGGGTGTCGAGCACCCGCTTCTCTCCGAAGTCGCGCTGCAGGTGCTCGGTCACACGGAACACGCCGCCGAGCTTGCCGATGTCCTCACCCATGAGCAGTACCTTCTCGTCGTCCTCCATGGCGCGGCGGAGTCCTGCGTTGAGAGCCTTGCTGAACGGCATCGTCTCGAGAGTCATGATCAGTTGCCTCCTTCGAACGACGCCTCGTAGGCGGCGCGCCACGCCTTCTGCTCAGCGATTAGCGGATGCGGTTCGCTGTACACGTGGTCGAACATCTTGTCGGCGCTGGGCGGGCCGAGCTCGACCGTGCGGGCGCGGAGGTCTTCGGCAGCATCCGCCGCCTCGGCCTCGACCTCGGCGAAGAAGCCCTCTGCCGCTCCTCTGTCCGACAGGAACGCGCGCATGCGGGCGATCGGGTCGCGCTGCGCCCACGACTCCTCTTCCTCGGAGCCGCGGTACTTCGTGGGATCGTCGCTCGTGGTGTGCGCGCCGACGCGGTAGGTCACGGCCTCGATGGCTCGAGGACCTTCGCCGTTGCGGGCCTCGTCGAGGGCGATGCGCGACACGGCGTAGCTGGCGAGGACGTCGTTGCCGTCCACGCGGACGCTGGGGATGCCGTAGCCCGCGCTGCGCTGAACCAACGGCACGCGCGACTGGGTCGACACGGGCACCGAGATGGCCCAGTGGTTGTTCTGCAGGAAGAACACCGTAGGGGACTGGTAGCTCGCGGCGAAGACCATGGCCTCGTGCACATCGCCCTGGCTGGATGCGCCGTCGCCGTAGTAGACGATGACGGCCTCGTCGCGGTCGGGGTCGCCGGTTCCGCTGCGGCCGTCGAACGACAGCCCCATCGCGTAGCCCGTGGCGTGCAGCACCTGCGAGCCGAGCACCAGTGTGTAGAGCCGGGTGTTGCCGTTCTTCGGGTCGGTCGGATCCCAGCCGCCGTGCGAGACGCCGCGCATGAGCTTGATGATGTCGACCGGGTCGACGCCGCGGATGCGGGTGACCGCGTGCTCGCGGTACGACGGGAAGATCGTGTCCTGCGCGCGGGCCGCACGGCCGGAGCCGACCTGCGCGGCCTCCTGCCCGCGAGACGGTGGCCAGAGCGCGAGCTGGCCCTGCCGCTGCAGGTTGGTGGCCTGGGTGTCGATCGCCCGGATGACGACCATGTCGCGGTAGAACTGCTCGAGTTCCGCGTCGCTGATCTTCTCGATCAGCGGGAGGTAGCGCTCGGCGGCCTGGGACGGGGCGAACCGTCCGGCTGCGTCGAGGACTTGCACGAGGGGGGTCTCGGAGGTGGTCACGTGCCCACGCTACCCGCGCCCGCATTCCCGGGCACGCATACCTAGGACGCCCTTGTATCTGTCGGGAAACCGGAGGATTGCGCTCAGCGAGCGGTCCGCGCGACCTCGAGCACGCGTCCGATGGACGCTTCTTCTCCGACCGAGATGCGGATGCCGTCGCCCGAGAACGGACGCACGACGAGGTCGTTCTGGGCGAAATGGGCGGCGACGGCATCCGTCTGCTCCCCCGTCGGCAGCCATACGAAGTTGCCCTGCGCATCGGGCACGTCCCAGCCTTGAGCCCGCAGACCGTCGACCAGGCGCGTGCGGCGCTCGGCGATCTGGGCGACGCGCTTGAGCAGCTCGGGTTCGGCGTCGAGGCTCGCGATCGCGGCGTTCTCGGCGGAGGAGGTGACCGACAGCGGGATGCCGGTGCTGCGGGCGGCGTTCAGGACGGTCTCGTTGCCGACCGCATAGCCGATGCGGAGGCCGGCGAGTCCGTAGGCCTTCGAGAAGGTGCGCAGCACGACGACGTTCGGGTGCCGCTCGAACACGCGCTCGGCGAGGCCGTCGACGGCATCGGGAGCCGTGACGAACTCGGCGTACGCCTCGTCGAGGACGATCAGGACGTCGCCGGGCACGCGGGCCACGAAGTTCGCGAACTCGTCGCTCGTGATGATCGGCCCGGTCGGGTTGTTGGGAGTGCACAGGATGATCGCGCGCGTGCGCTCGGTCACGGCATCCGCCATCGCGTCGAGGTCGTGACGGAAGTCGGCGGTCAGCGGGACCTGGATGCCGGTGGCTCCCGCGACCAGCGGCAGACTCGGGTAGGCCTCGAAGGAACGCCACGCGTAGACGACCTCGTCGCCGACGGACGCAGTGGCGAGGATCAGCTGGTGCAGGATCGAGACGCTCCCTGCGGCGACGTGCACCTGGTTCGGGTCGACGCTGAAGCGCATGCCGAGACGCTCGCGCAACCGGCCGGCCGTGGCGTCGGGGTAGCGATTGATCGGCGTCGTGTGCTGGAGAGCCTCGAGGACCGACGGGAGCGGCTCGAACGGGTTCTCGTTGCTCGAGAGCTTGAACGCCTCGGGGCCCGCCTGCTTGCCCTGACGGTACGGCGCGAGGGCGGCGATGGCGGGGCGGATGCGGGGCAGGATCGGGTCGGTCACGGTTCCGAGTCTAGAGATTCCGAGATCATGACACCCGCTGACATCTCAGGCCGGGCGTGTGAGACTGAGAGGACTATGCGCTTCATCATCAGAGTCGTCGTGAACGCGTTCGCCCTGTGGGTGGTGACGCTGATCCCCGCCTTGCAGGTGACCGTGACGGCGTTCCCGCCCGGCGAGACGCTGCAGCTCGTGCTCACCCTGCTCGCCGTCGCCGCGATCTTCGCGCTCGTCAACACGATCATCGGCACCGTGGTGAAGATCGTGGCGTTCCCGCTCTACATCATCACCTTCGGACTGATCGGCTTCGTGATCAACGGCTTCCTGCTGTGGCTCACCGCCTGGATCACGCAGTCGTTCGGCTGGGGTCTCACGGTCGGCGACTTCTGGTGGGGCGTGCTGGCCGCACTGATCATCTCGGTCATCAACGGCGTCTTCGGCTTCATCCTGCGCCCGCAGGCGAAGCGGGCGCGTCGCGACTGACCGCCGCCGCCGCCCGCTCGTTCAGCGCATCGCCGACACGAGTCCGGCGATCACCACGATCACCGCGATGCCCGCCCACGCGAACGCGAGATACTGCATCGGGATGAAGAACAGCGTGTGCACGTTGTAGGCCTTCTTGGTCTGCTCGACCTCGTGCGCGAGCACGGCATCCGCCATCTGCCGCGCCTCCTCGAGAGACGTGGGCTGCGGCTGACCGGGACCGAGTGAGAACCGTCCGGTCGCGACGAGTTCGTCGAGCTGAGCGCGGCGGCCCTGAGCCCAGGCGTCGATCTTGCGCTGCGGACCGGTGCGGTTCATGGCGATGCCCGTGAACCAGGTCGCTGCGGCTGCGCCCAGGAGGCCGACGGCGGCGGTGAAGGGCAACGCCGCATCTGGAACGAGCGTCGACGCGAGCCCCAGGAAGAGCATCATGGCGACCGCGGCGTAGATGAACGCCAGAATCCCCCACCCGCGCCAGATGATCATCAGCATTCCCCCCGGTCGTGCTCGCTCCCGGCGCGCATGCGCCGTTGCGCACCACCCTATCCATTCCGCTCAGCGTGATACTCGGTCCTCTCGATCTTGACGGCCTCGTTCAGGCCCGCCCAGAAGTCGTCGAGGGACTCGACCCGGGGATCGCCCGATGTCTCGGCCAGCTCGGCCGTCTCGATGTACGAGTCGAGCATGTGCGTGTCGAGCAGCAGATCCTGCAGCCCGGCCCCGGGGTCGCCTTCCCTCGTGACCGTGAAGCTGCCGGGGCTTCCGCTGGCGCCGGGCGATCCCCCGCCGGAGAGACTGCTGACGACGTCGTCGGTGTGCCGGAACTGCACGAGGATCTGGTCGTCGCCGACGGTCGGCTCGACCGGGCTGCCTGCCGTGATCTGCACACGCACATCGAACTCGCTCTCCATCGAGAGATGCGCCGCGATCATCCCCGACTGCGAATGCGCCACGATGTCGACCTCGTCGCCCGGCCGCGCGCCCGCAGCATCGAGGGCATCGAGCGTCGCCTGGTACGACGCCGACGTCTTGCCGCCGTACAGCTCGGTGTTCGACGCCATGTCCCATGGCTCTTCGCCGCCGAAGCCGACGCTCTGCGTGCCCTTGAGGTACGCGACGTACTTCGCGCTGCCGTCTTCCATCGTGTACTTCTCGACGGCCACCTGCGCGCCGTCGCTCTGCGGCATCCGCCGGAAGGCCTCGGGAAGGCTCGTCGGTGCACCCGTCGGCGACGTGGTCTTCACCGGGCACACCTGGACCTTGTGGAACAGGTGCGTGAGACGCATCCCCGGCCAGATCTTGCCGAAGCCGGCGTGGGCGCCGACCATGCCGCCCATGCCGAACAGCACGCCCAGCCCGCCCGGGATGAACTGGCTGTCGAGCCCCTCGAAACGAGCATCCTCCCATCCCTGCACGAGCATGGTCGACATGTCCACCACGCGAGGCTCCGCTTCGGCGAGCGCCTCCATCCGCAGATACAGGGCGTCTGCGGCGGCCCGATCGCTCAGCGCCAGCGCGTCGGCCTCGGCCTTGAGCTCGGTGTACTCGTAGACGTCGGCCATGAGCCGCGTGCCGACGACGGCCGACTCGCAGTCCGCGCGGAGCTGATCGGCCGCGTCTCCGCTGGCCCACAGAGCGACAGTGTCGACCTGTTCGCTGAGGCCGGCGGTGTCGACGACGAGCTGATGCGCGGTGCGGATCGCGGAGCACGCGTCGTCGAAGTCGCCTCCCAGGCCCACCATCCGCGCCGCCACGTCGCGCAGCGCCGCGGGATCGACCGAGATCGCCCCGCCGTAGCCGATGTCGATGCCGGCACTCACGACAGCGCCCGATCGAGTTCCCAGGCGCGGCTGCTGAGCCGGCCGACTTCGACACCGGCCGCCGTCTGGAACGCCGCGAGAGTGTCGTGAAGCGCCCTCACGCCGTCGGACTGCCACTCGGTGTCGACCGTGAGACCGACGAGCGCGGCGCCTGCGGCGTTCAGGGCGGAGATCGCCTCGTCAACGGCGGACGCCGCCTGCAGGCAGGCCCAGGCGTCGGCGGAGGTTCCGGATTCTGCGATTGCGAAGGAGTGCATGCCGACAGCATCCGCTTCTCGGACCCGGCTCCGCTCCCGGAAATCGGCCGATCCGCATGTTCTGTGGAGAGCCCGCGACCGAGGCGGACTGTGCAGGAAGACAGCACGACCGGCAGAATGGGTGAGTGATGTCCCCGGATCCCTTCCGCGTGCTCTTCGTGTGCACGGGGAACATCTGCCGATCGCCGATGGCGGAGGTGGTGTTCCGCGATCTCGCCGAGCGCCAGGGACTCGGCACGCGCATCGTCTCGCGCAGCGCGGGAACCGGCGATTGGCACCTCGGCGAGCGGGCCGACGAACGCACGATCGAGTCTCTCGCGCGTCGTGGATACGACGGCTCTCAGCACCGGGCCAAGCAGTTCACCGCCTCGTCGTTCGCCGACAACGATCTGATCGTCGCCCTCGATCGCACTCACGAGCGCATCCTGCGCGAGTGGGCGCACGACGAAGACGAAGAGGGAAAGGTCACCCTGCTCCTCGCCTTCGACCCGGATGCGTCGACCCAGGACGTGCCGGACCCGTACTACGCGGGCACCGAGATGTTCGATTCCGTGCTCGGTATGATTGAGGCGGCGACCCGCGGCCTGTTCCGTCAGCTCGAACCGGCCCTCCGCGCCCCTCGCACGCCCCGCGCTTAGGGGCCCTATCAGGAGGACTCCCCTGACTTTCCAGCCCTCTCTCCCGCCGCAGCCCCTGAGCCCTCTCGACGGCCGCTACCGCTCCGCCGTCACCGGCCTCGCCGACTTCCTCTCGGAGGCGGGTCTGAACCGCGCTCGCGTCGAGGTCGAGGTCGAGTGGCTGATCGCGCTCACCGACCGCTCGCTCTTCGAGACCTCACCGCTGTCGGATGCCGACAAGGAGCGCCTGCGCGCCCTCTACCGCGACTTCGGACAGGCCGAGATCGACTGGCTCGCCGAGAAGGAAGCCGTCACCCAGCACGACGTCAAGGCGATCGAGTACCTGGTGCGCGACCGCCTGTCGACTCTCGGGCTCGACGCGATCGCCGAGCTCACGCACTTCGCGTGCACGAGCGAGGACATCAACTCCGCCTCGTACGCGCTCACCGTGAAGCGCGCGGTCGAGGAGGTCTGGCTTCCGGCTCTCGACACCGTGATCGCGAAGCTGCGCGAACTCGCCGTCGAGCACGCCGACGCCGCCATGCTCTCCCGCACGCACGGTCAGCCGGCGACCCCGTCGACCATGGGCAAGGAGCTCGCCGTCTTCGCGTGGCGCCTCGAGCGCGTGCGCGGCCAGATCGCGGCATCCGACTACCTCGCGAAGTTCTCGGGCGCGACGGGCACGTGGTCCGCCCACCTGGCCGCCGACCCGGATGTGAACTGGCCCGAGGTCGCCCGCGAGTACATCGAGGGCCTCGGTCTCGGCTTCAACATCCTCACCACCCAGATCGAGTCGCACGACTGGCAGGTCGAACTCTACGACCGCGTGCGTCACGCAGGCGGCATCCTGCACAACCTCGCCACCGACATCTGGACCTACATCTCGCTCGGCTACTTCGCGCAGATCCCCGTGGCCGGCGCGACCGGCTCGTCGACGATGCCGCACAAGATCAACCCGATCCGCTTCGAGAACGCCGAGGCGAACCTCGAGATCGCAGGCAGCCTGCTGAACTCGCTGTCGCAGACCCTGGTGACCTCGCGCATGCAGCGCGATCTCACCGACTCGACGACGCAGCGCAACATCGGGGTCGCGTTCGGCCATTCGCTGCTCGCCCTCGACAACCTGCGCCGCGGACTCAACGCGATCTCGCTGTCGCGCGACGTGCTGCTCGCCGACCTCGACGTGAACTGGGAGGTCCTCGCCGAGGCGATCCAGACCGTCATCCGCGCCGAGGTCGTCGCCGGACGCTCTGCGATCAGCGACCCCTACGCGCTGCTCAAGGAGCTCACGCGCGGTCACCGCGTCGGCGCCGCCGACCTCGCGGAGTTCGTCAAGGGGCTCGAGATCGGCGATGCCGCGAAGCAGCGCCTGCTCGAGCTGACCCCCGCGACCTACATCGGCATCGCCGAGCAGCTCGCGAAGTAGCCCGGATGGACAGCGCACAGCTCGCCGGGGCGACGCTGCCGCTGCGTCGCACCGGAAGCCGGTACGACGTCGAGGAGGTCGACGCCTTCCTCGCGCGGTGCGTGGACGCGCTGAGGTCCGGGGAGCGCGGGTTCCGCCCCGCGCTCCGAATGGATGAGCTCGTGCTCGCCCAGTTCCGGAACGTGCCGTTCTTCGGCGCCGGCTACGACGCGGATGCAGTGGACAACCTGCTCGACGAGGTCAGCGTGCGGCTGCGCGCGTACGACCCGGAGTCGGCGCAGGAGTCGGCGCAGGAGGCCGAGCTCCGCGCCATGCTCGACGACATCAAGAAGCGCCCCCGGGGCTGACCCGCGCTCCCTGCGTCGCGCCGCCGCCGTCGAGTGCACGTGAACTCGTCGAGCGCACGGCATCCTCGCGCCGAGAACCCGTGCACTCGACGACTTCACGTGAAGCCGACACGACCCTGGGGCGCGAGAGGGAGCTAGCGCGCCTCTCCGGAGTGCTCCTCCACGGAGTCGCGCGGCATGAAGAACGCGGCAGCCAGGGTGAGCGCCGCGACGACGGCGGCGCTCACGAAGACCCAGACGGATGCCGAGACGATCGTCGCGGGATCGTCGGGCCCCGCGCCGCGAGCGATGACCGCGTTCGAGATCGCCCCGAAGACGGCGACGCCGAGGGCGCTGCCGGCTGAACGGGCGAAGGCGTTCATGCCCGTCACGGCTCCGCGCTCGCCCCAGCCCACCGAGGCCTGCGCCGCGATGAGCGTCGGCGCGGCGCTCCAGCCCAGTCCGAAGCCCAGGACGAACGCGATCCCTGCGACCGAGAACGGGTTCGGCCACGGCGACACCGCGGCGAGGGCGATCGCGGCGATCGTCGTGATGCCCATGCCGGTGAGGGTCGTGCGGCGGAAGCCGATGCGCAGGTACAGGCGTCCGGCGTTGGCCGCCGAGATCGGCCAGCCGAGCGTGAGCGCCGCGACCGCGAGCCCAGACAGCAGCGGGGCGATGCCGATCGACCCCTCGAGATAAGTCGGCGCGAAGCTCGTGACGCCGGTCATGAGAGCGCCGATGCCGAGCGACACGATGGTCGTGGTGAGGATGAGCGGCCGGGCCGCGAGCCGCAGATCGACGATCGGCTCGGCGGCCCGGCGCTCGACCAGGCCGAACGCCACGAGCGCGAGCGCACCGATTCCGAAGCACAGAGCGCTCGGCGCCGAGATCCAGTCCCAGGCGTTGCCGCCCTCGAGCATGCCGAGGATCAGGCCGGTGAGGCCCACCGTGAGCAGTGCAGCGCCGGCGTAGTCGATGCGGTGCTTCTGCGTCTGCTTCTTCTCGTGATATTCGCGCAGCAGCATCCATCCTGCGATCAGACAGAGCGGCACATTGACCCAGAAGATCCAGCGCCAGGCGTCGAGCTGGGCGAAGATGCCGCCGAGGGCGGGACCGACGACCGACGAGATCGCCCACACCGAGGCGATGTACCCCTGCACCTTGGCGCGCTCGGCCACCGTGTAGATGTCGCCCACGATCGTCATCGACATCGGCGCGACCGCGCCGGCTCCGAGACCCTGCACGATGCGGAACAGGATCAGCGTGGGCATGCTCCACGCGACGCCGCAGAGGATCGATCCGAGCAGGAACAGTCCGATGCCGAGCAGGATGATGGGCTTGCGTCCCACCGTGTCGGCGAAGCGCGAGTAGATCGGCACGCTCACCGCCTGCGCCAGCAGGTACACAGAGAACAGCCACGGGAACTGCTGGTAGCTGCCGAGGTCCCGCACGATGCTGGGCACAGCGGTGGCGAGGATGGTCGCATCGATCGCGATGAGGCCGGTCGACAGCATGAGCGCAGCGAGCACCGGACCACGCTCGGATCTCAGCCCGATGGAGGCGCGGTCGACGGAGGCGGTCACCACAAGGACAAGGCGCGAGCAGCCTGCCGTATTCCTTCGACGATGACGGATGCCGCGACGCGAGCGGGTCGTGCCCGCGAAGGGGCTATGAAGCGGAGGGCCCGCCGGTCGAGCCCGTGGTCGAGTCGTCGTCGGACTCGGCGTCGTACAGCACGGGACGGTCGATCGTCTTGGTGACCTTGTTCGGATCGACGGCCAGGATCAGCATCGACAGCATCAGCAGCGTCACGATGAACGCGCCGCCGCCGACGACCAGACCCAGCGCGAGGGGCGTGAGCCCCTGGTACGTGCCGTCGATGATCGCGTTGTTGACTCGGGCCGTGAAGGCGCCGGTGGAGACCAGGGTCACCAGGGCGGCGAACACGCCGCAACCCAGGGCGATGCCCAGCAGGTGCAGAGGCCGCAGGATGTCCCGGCGGGTGGGCTTCTCGTCGCTCATCGCTCTCCTCCGGGCGCGATCTCGCTCGCGCTCCGTTCGTTCTCGGATGCCCTGGCGATGGCATCCGCTCGCTGCGGGGTGAGACCGGCGATGCCGAGGAAGACGGCCACGATCGCGGCGTATCCGCCGAACATCCCCACCCCGAGGATGATGCCGGTCAACAGGAACTCGCCCGCGTCTTTGATGGCGTACGGCTGCGTGAGCCCTGCGGGGATCGCGAGAAGCGCGACGCCGAGGATAAGCCCGAAGGCGCCCACCGTGATCGAATCGCGTGCGGTCTGCTCACCGGCGCGCCGCGCGCGGAGACCCGCGATCAGCTCGATCGCTCCCGTGATCAGACCCCATGCGACGACAACGCCGAAGAACACGTCGTTCGTGCGCCAGGCGGGAACGCCGCCGGCCATGCCCGCGAGGAGGTCGACGGCGGCCAGCATCACATACGGCCAACGTCCGCCGGCGGGGAGCACCAGCCATGCGGAGAGCGCGAGCACCAGGGCCGTCGCGATCGCGAATCCGCTGAAGACCGACAGGCCGATCGCGGCCGAGTGGTCGGGAGAGAAGGTGATCATCGCTGCGGCCGCGGCGGCGAACAGCGCGCGCACGAGTTGAACGTTGCGCACGGTGAACGTGCGAGCAGGGGCAGACATGACGGTTCTCGGTCCTCCGGGGTGGTGTTCCCAGTCTACGCGCGGGCGCGAGACGCCGCCGCCGGAGACGTTCGTGGGGTCCGGGCGGATCTCCCCAGATCGTCCACCGGACCCCACGAGATACGCAGCGAGGGGGGCATCACTGCGTGAAGCTGTTCGTCCGCAAGGTCGGGCACCCTGCTTGCGCCGAGACAGCCAATCGACCCCACGAAGTGCGCCCGGTCCCCTGAGACGCATGCGTGCGGTCGTATGCTCACTCTAGAGCGCAGTTCTTCACATACCGGAGGGGGTCTGTGATGAGTTCGAGAAACGAACTCCGCAGGGCGCGGGCGGATGCTTTCGCCAGCGCCCTCCGTGACGGCATCAACGCGCGCGGAGTCACGCTCGCCTGGCTGCAGGAGAACCTGCGGCTGCGCGGCAACACCGTGTCGATGGCCACTCTCAGCTACTGGCGCTCCGGAGCACGGCGCCCCGAGGGAGCGCAGTCGATGGCTGCTCTGGGCGACATCGAGTCGCTGCTCGGCCTCACCGCCGGCGCCCTCACAGGGCTGCTCGGCAGCACCAAGCGAACCGGTCCGCTCGGGCCGAACCAGTTCCCGATCGACGAGGCCGCTCTCGAGCAGATGGTGAAGGACGCGTTCGCCGCCCTCGGCACGCCCTACCCCGACACCAGTCGCGAGGTGACCACGCACTCGGTGACCGACGTCGACGCCGACGGCAACGTGTCGCACTGCATCACGCGCAGCGTCGTGCAGTCGACGGTGGGCACCGTGACCGCGATCCCGTTCCTCGAGCTGAGCCCCGGGGTGAGCACGCCCGCCCCCGTGCTGTCCGCCGTCTCGGGCGGACGCATCTCTGCGCGATACTCGCATCCGAGCGGCGAGGTGCACGGCGCGCTGTTCGAGCTCGAGGCGCCGCTGACGGCTCCCGGCACCGCGGTGATCGAGTGGTCAGTCGGCTTCCCGCCCGGCTACCCGCCCACGCAGGAGACCGGCCATGCGGTGGCCCGGCAGTGCCGCGAGCTGATGGTGTGGACGCGCTTCCACCCTGATGCGCTGCCCGACTGGGTGGAGGAGAAGATCGAGACGCCGACCGGCATCCGCCTCGCTCCGCTGTCGTTGGCCGGCCGCACCTCGGTCCATCAGGTGCGCAGGGCTTTCGGACCGGGAGCGATCGAGCTGCGCTGGGGATACGGTGAGCGCGCGGATCAGCCCGGCTGATCACCCGTACCGACGGGACGACCGGGCGTGTTCGACCACTGACTCCATGAGCCGGGGTAGACCTTCAGCGGAATGCCCACCTCGTCGGCGACGAGGGCGGTGTGCGCGGCGGTCACACCAGAGCCGCAGTACGCGGCGACCGGGATACCGGGGGTCACGCCGACCCCGGCGAAGGTCTGCCGCAGCGTGTCCGCGTCGAGGATCTTGCCGTCGGCATCGAGATGCGCCGCCATCGGCACGTTGAGCGCTCCGGGGATGTGCCCGGCCGCCGGATCGTAGGGCTCCGTCTCGCCGCGGTATCGCTCGGGGGCCCTCGCGTCGAGGAGGATGCCGGATTCGGGGAACGCGGCCGCCTCGTCGATCGAGATCGCATCCGCGCCGATCTCCTCGAGATCCGCATCGCCCGGTACGGGAACGACGTCATCGGTCGCAATCTCGAACCCGGCGGCCTTCCACGCACGGATGCCGCCGTCGAGCACGCGCACGTCGACGCCCGCCTGCCGTAGCAGCCACCACGCACGTGCAGCTCCGAGACCCTTGGAGTCGTCATAGGCGATCACGATGTCGCCGTGGTTCACACCCCAGCGACGCGCGGCGTTCTGCAGCTCCTCGGTGGACGGGAGCGGATGCCGGCCGTCGACGGCTTCGCCGTGCGTGGCGAGTTCGGTGTGCAGCGGAACGAAAACGGCCCCCGGCACGTGGCCGGAGAGGTACTCGCCGCGCCCGTCCGGGCGATCGAGGCTCCAGCGCACGTCGATGACGCGCACCGGGGAGCCCGAGGAGAGGAGGTCTTTCAGCTCGGCGGCGGAGACGAAGTTGCTCATGATCCCGAGCGTACCCGGGCTCGATGAGCCGTCGCCCGCTACGGATGTCGGCGGGTTCCACAGATGTCAGCCGAGAACGGCGATCCGGACCGGCATCCGTGATCTGGGCCGACAAGTGCGCCGAACGATATCCTCGATTCGGCAGATCGAGAAAGGCTCCGTATGCCCTCCCGTCTGCGTCTTCTGCGCTTCCGCCCTCAGGAAGCCGCCCTCGTCGCGATCACGGCGGTGTGGGGCAGCACGTTCCTCCTCGTGCACTGGGCGATGGAGCATTCGGGTCCGTGGTTCTTCATCGGCATCCGCTTCCTGGTCGCCGGGCTCATCAGCGTGATCATCTTCCGCCGCTCGATGCGCGGCATGCGCTGGTCGGACATCGGCGCCGGCGCCGCGATCGGCCTGATGATCCACCTCGGCTACGGCCTGCAGACCGTGGGGTTGCAGACGATCGAGTCGAGCACCTCGGGCTTCATCACCGCGATGTACGTGCCGCTCGTGCCGTTCGCGCAGTGGGCCGTGTTCCGCAAGAGACCGCCGGCGATGGCGTTCGTCGGGGCCGGTCTGGCGTTTCTGGGTCTTCTGCTGATCGCGGGCCCCGAGGCGATCGTCACGCTCAGCCTCGGGGCCGGCGAGGTCGCCACGCTCATCGCCACGCTGCCGATCGCTGCGGAGATCATCCTCATCAGCGTGTTCGCCGCGAGGGGCGTCGACCTCGGGCACGTCACCGTGGTGCAGCTGTTCACGGCCGGTCTGCTCGGCATCCTCACGATGCCCATCGCGCGCGAGGCGGTGCCCTCGTTCAGCTGGGTGTGGGTCGGCGCGGCCGTGGGGCTCGGGGCGGCGAGCTGCGTCATCCAGCTGACCATGAACTGGGCGCAGAAATCGGTGTCGCCGACCCGCGCGACGATCATCTACTCGGCGGAACCGGTCTGGGCAGGCGTGGTCGGACGCATAGCCGGAGAGCGCCTCCCCCTCACCGCGCTGATCGGCGGCGGACTCGTCGTGCTCGGCATCCTGGCGAGCGAGCTGCGCATCGTCCGCCGCCGCGCAACGCCGGTGGACGACGACAGTTCCTGACGGAGGTCCGGATGCCGCCTCGTGACGCACCGGGAATAGATCCGCACGAACCCCGGGTTGCACCCGACATGATTGAAACTTCAACCGTCGTTCCGGTCGTCACCGAGCGGACTCGCGTGCGAGTGCCGATGCAGTTCGCCGACGGGTTCGCCACCACGGCCGACGTGATCACGTTCGACGGTCTCGTCGACGGCCGCGAGCACCTGCTGCTCGGTCTCGGCGATTGGCGCGCGGCGCTCGAGCGAGCAGCCGACGGCGGCGAGGCTCCTCTGGTCCGCCCGCACAGCGAATGCCTGACCGGCGACGTGTTCGGCTCCCAGCGCTGCGACTGCGGCCCGCAGCTGCGCGAGGCGGTCGAGCGCATCGCGACCGAGGGCGGATTCCTGCTCTACCTGCGCCAGGAGGGCCGGGGCATCGGCCTGTACGCCAAGCTCGACGCCTACGCGCTGCAGGACACGGGTCTCGACACCTACGAGGCGAACGTCGCCCTCGGCCACGGCGAGGACGAGCGCGATTACACGGTGGCCGCGCAGATGCTGCAGGCGTTGGGCGTCGACACCATCCGCCTGCTCAGCAACAACCCCGACAAGGCTCTTCAGCTCGAGGTCCTCGGCATCCGCGTCGCAGAGAGCGTCCGCACGGGGGTGCACCTGTCAGAGGCGAACACCCGCTACCTGCAGGCGAAGCGCGACCACACATCGCACACGCTCGACCTGTCCGCAGCGTGAACGAGCGGCGGCTCGATGACGCCGAGATGGCGACGTGGCTGCCGACGATCCGGTTCGTGCAGTTGCTTCCGCAGGTGCTCGATCGTGCGCTGAAAGCCGAGACCGGCCTGAACCACGCGCACTACGCGATCCTCATCACCCTCGCGAACGACTCGGAGAAGGCGATCCCGATGACCGAGCTCGCGCGCATCGCGGGGCTGAGCCGCTCGCGTCTCAGCCACGCGATCGACTCGCTCGAGGAGCGCGGGTGGGTCACCCGCACATCCTGCAGCAGCGACAAGCGCACGCTCACCGCAGCCCTGACGGATGCCGGACGCGAGCTGCTCCGATCGGCGGCGCCCGTGCATGTGGCGCAGATCCACGAGCTCGTGCTCGACCCCCTGAGCGCCGAGGAGCGCGAGCAGCTGGGCACCATCGTGTCGAAGCTGCTGCCGGGCATCACCGCCGCCCTGTAGGCCTGCTCGTTCGGGAGGGGATCTCACGCTCGGGAGGACGGATGCCGTCCTCGTGCCCGCTCGTTCGGGAGGAGATCTCACGTTCCGAAGGACGGATGCCGTCCTCGGCTCCTCCCGAACGTGCGATCTCCTTCGGAACCCGGGCTCGCGGAGCAGTCCCCTCCCGGGCCGATTCTGCGGGCATCATCACGCTTCGGGGATCACCCGGCCGAACGTCTCGAGCGTGACGACCTCGGGTTCGGGTCCGCGGCGCACGCCCGTGTCCAGAGCGTCGATCGCGGCGAGCTCGTCCTCGGACAGTGCGAAGTCGAACACGTCGAAGTTCTCGGCGATGCGGGCCGGACGAACCGACTTCGGCAGCGCCGAACGCCCTTGCTGCAGGTGCCAGCGCAGCATGACCTGCGCCGGCGACTTGCCGTGCGCTGCGCCGATGGCCTTGAGCGTCTCGTCGTCGAAAGCGGACGCTCCGCCATCGCGATATGCGGTGATGCCACCGATCGGCGACCACGCCTGTGTGACCGTTCCGGCCACGGCATCCGCTCGCTGCACCTCTCGCTGCTGGAAGTAGGGATGCACCTCGATCTGGTTGACCGCGGGGACGATGCTCGTCTCGGCCGCGAGCCGTGCGAGGTGGTCTGCCATGAAGTTGCTGACCCCGATGGCGCGCACACGGCCGTCGGCGAGCAGGGTCTCGAGCGCCTTGTAGGCGCCGAGGGTGAGATCGAAACGGGTGGGCAGCGCCTGGTGCAGGATGAAGAGGTCGAGCCGGTCGACGCCGAGCTTGCCGGCCGACTTGTCGAAGGCGTGCAGGGTCTCGTCGTAGCCGAAGTCGCTGATCCATACCTTGGTCTCGATGAAGATCTCCTCGCGCGAGATGCCGCTGCGGCGGATCGCCTCGCCGACTTCGCGCTCGTTGCCGTAAGCGGCGGCCGTGTCGATCAGACGGTAGCCGACCTCCAGCGCCGACCCGACCGCATCGACGGTCTCCTCGGGCGCGGCCTGGAAGACGCCGAACCCGAGGGCCGGCATCGTGACTCCGTTGTTGAGGGTGATGTTCATCGTCATCCCCCCAGTGTGGGCGCAGTTGTGCGGGAAAGGGAGGTCCTGATGGAACCCCCGTCACGGGCAGAGTGGTTACGCCAGTACCTGTCTCGGGGCGCGCTCAGGGCGTAGCGTCGACGGCATGGACACACGCAGCGACGTGCGCGAATTCCTCTCGTCGAGGCGCGCGCGCCTCACCCCCGATCAGGCGGGCCTTCCTGCGTTCGGCGGCAATCGCCGGGTACCCGGGCTGCGCCGCGAAGAGGTGTCGCTGCTCGCCGGGGTCAGCGTCGACTACTACACGAGGCTCGAGCGCGGTGATCTGTCGGGCGTATCGAACACCGTGCTCGATGCGCTCGCCCGCGCGCTGCAACTCGACGACGCCGAGACCGCGCATCTGTTCGACCTCGCCCGCACGGCCAACGCCTCACCGGTGGCACGCAAGCCGCGCAAGAAGGCCACCGGGCTGCGCCCCAGCATCCTGCGCCTGCTCGACGCGATGACCGAGGCGCCCGCCGTCGTGCGCAACAACTACTTCGACTACCTGGCGGGCAATGCGCTCGGGCGCGCCTTGTATCTGCCGGTCTTCGCGTACCCGGCGCCGAACAGTGCGCGTTTCGCGTTCCTGGATCCGGCAGCCCGTGACTTCTACCCGGAGTGGGAGCGCAACACACGTGAGCTCGTCGCCGCCATGCGGGGCGACGCCGGTCGCGACCCGTACGACAAGAAGCTCACCGATCTGGTCGGCGAGCTCTCGACGCGCAGCGAACGGTTCCGCACGCTGTGGGCGGCACACGACGTGCGCTACCACCGCACCGGAACCAAGCGCATCAACCATCCGATCGTCGGCGAGATGGAACTGACATACGAGGCGTTCGAGCTTCCCGCCGATCCGGGCCTGCAGCTGTCGACCTACACCGCCGAACCCGGCACGTCGTCGGCGGAGAAGCTGACGCTGCTGGCCAGCTGGGCGGCGACGGATGCTGCGGCACCCGCTTCGACCGGAGCCGACACCGCTTCGCCCGCATCGGCCCCCGACCACGCCGAGGCCTGATTCGCGCCCCGACGCATTCAGCCGATGCCCTCCGGGGGGCGACGCGCCAGATCGGGGGCCCGTTTCGCGATTCCGTCCCCCGATGTGGCGTGTCGACCCCCGTTCTGCTCTGAGCAGAACTGCTTCGACCGAGGCGCGGGTGCGGATTATCGTGAGGCATGGCCGACATCGTCCCGTTCCCCCGTGCACCCCGTCGTCCCGCCGACCCGGAGCCGCTGTGGCGGCACCTGCTCGGCGACCAACTGCGCCGCCGCCGACATGACCGCGAGGAGACGCTGACCGAGACCGCCGAGAAGGCGGGCGTCTCACCGCAGTACCTCTCTGAGGTCGAGCGTGGGCTGAAGGAGCCGTCGAGCGAGATGATCGCAGCGATCGCGGGGGCACTCGACACGTCGCTCATCGAGCTCACGAGCTCGGTCGCCGACGAACTGCGGTCGGCGCCGGCATCCGCCGCCGTGTCCTCCGGACGCGGAGCCTTCGCGCTGGCCGCCTGAGCCTGCCCGTCATTCGGCCGGACGCCGGCTCGCATTCACCGGCATCCGCCTCGCATCCGCCCTTGGGGCCGTCCCCGGCCACACCGCTCCCGGGGACTACACGCCAGATCCGTGGACGAGACCGCGAAACGGTCCCCTGATCTGGCGCGTCGGCCCCCGAAGTAAAGCGCCCGGGGAGCGGTCGCCCGTACCGCTCAGTCGCGCGCGCCCAGCACCGAGTCGATCAGCCCGTACTCCAGGGCGGCGGATGCGGTGAACACGCGGTCCCGGTCGGTGTCGGCGCGGAGCTCTTCGAGCCTGCGGCCGGAATGCCTGGCGAGCACAGACTCCATGTCGGCACGCACCCGCACCACCTCGTCGGCCGCGAGGATCAGGTCGGGGATCGCCCCGCGCGACTGCCCGGCCGGCTGATGCAGCACGATGCGGGCGTGCGTGAGCGCCGACCGCTGACCGGGCGCACCGGCCGCGACGAGCAGAGCCGCCGGGCCGATCGCCTGTCCGACGCACGTCGTCGCGATCGCGGGGCGGATGTGCTGCATGGTGTCGTAGATCGCCAGCGCCGCGCCCGGATCACCGCCTTCGCTGTTGATGTAGAACTGCACAGCGCTCTCCGGACTGTCGGCGTCGAGGTGCAGCAGCTGGGCGATCAGGGCGTTCGCGACCCCGGCGTCGATACCGGTGCCGAGGTAGACGACCCGCTCGGCGAGCAGGTGCGAGTAGACGTCCATCACGCGTTCGCCACGCGGATGCTGCGCGATGACGTTCGGGATCGTGTAGCTGCTCATGCGTCCACCCCCAGCCCGACGCGGGCCCTGCGCCGCGGCATCACCTCGGCGAACGACGAGACGATCTCGTCGATGAAACCGTAATCCTTCGCCTGGGGCGCGGTGTACCAGCGGTCGTGCAGGGAGTCCTCGAAGATGCGCTCGCGCGGCTGGCCGGTGTCGTCGGAGATGAGCCCGAGCACGGTGTCGCGCATGTGCCGCAGATCGTCCGCCTGCGTCTCGATCTCGACAGCGGAGCCGCCGATGCCCGCCGACCCCTGATGCATGAGGATGCGTGCGTGCGGCAGCGCTCGGCGCTTGCCCGCAGCGCCCGCGGAGAGCAGGAACTGCCCGGCGCTGCAGGCGAGGCCGAGTGCGAGGGTCGAGACGTCGTTCGGCACGAGCTTCATGAGGTCGCGGATCGCGAGCATCGACGGTACCGAGCCGCCGGGCGAATGGATCCACAGGGCGATGTCGGCTATCGGGTCCTCGACCGACAGGGTGAGCAGCTGCGTCATCAGCAGTGTGCCGTTGTCGTCGTCGAGGGCTCCGTCGAGCACGAGGATGCGCTCGTGGAACAGCGCCCTGCGGGCTTCTGGTCCGAACTGCGGGATGGGGTTCTCTTCGCTCATGGGCCCAGCATCCCCCGCTCCCCCCGGCCCCGCTCCGGAATCCGCCCTGAGCGGCTCTGCCGACAGCGGAGCCGGGCTGTAACACCCCCGACTCACGACCCTCCTACCCTCGGAGACATGGCGAAGCAGAAGGAACCGACATGGTCGGAAGACGGGCTGAACTTCCGCACGCGCAAGTGGGTTCGGCCCGAGGATCTCAACGCGAACGGCTCGCTGTTCGGCGGAAGCCTCTTGAAATGGATCGACGAGGAAGCGGCCATCTACGCGATCGTCCAGCTCGGCAACCACCGGGCGGTGACCAAGCACATCTCGGAGATCACGTTCGAGGCATCCGCGGTGCAGGGTGATCTGATCGAGATCGGCCTGAAGGCCACGCACTTCGGCACCACCTCGCTCACGATGCGCGCGGTGGCTCGCAACATGATCACGCGCAAGCGGATCCTCACGATCGACAAGATCGTGTTCGTGAGCCTGGGCGACGACGGCAAGCCGACGCCGCACGGCTACCGCGAGATCACCTACGACCGCGATCGGATGCCGACGGAGCACGCGGTGACCGGGACGATCCGCCTGCCGTAGCGGGGTTGCTCTCAGCGCACCGCGTGCAGCTCCGCCGGGGCCGCCCCGGCGGTCTCGTCGGCGGGCAGTGCAGCGAAGGCCCGGGCGAGATCGGCGATGAGATCGTCGGCGTTCTCGAGCCCGATCGACAGCCGCAGCACGTCGGCGGCGGGACGCGCCTCCGGCGGCACCGGCCGGTGGGTGAGCGCCGCCGGATGCTGGATGAGCGAGTCGACTCCGCCCAGCGACACGGCGTGCGTGAACAGCTCGGTGGCGGAGGTGACGGCGGATGCCGCGGCGAAGCCGCCCCGCATCCGCATCGCGATCATCGCGCCTGTTCCGCGCATCTGTCGTTCGAGGATGCCGTGCTGATCCCCGTCGAGTCCGGGGTAAGACCCCTTGCTTCTAAGTCCGGGGTAGAACACCTCGGCGACCTCCGGCCGATCGATCAGCCACTGCACGATGCGACGAGCGCTCTCCTGCTGGGCCCGCATGCGCACGGGCAGGGTCGTGAGCCCGCGGTGCAGCAGGTACGCGCCGAGCGGATGCAGCAGTCCTCCGGTGACGGCGCGCACCCGCCGCAGCGCCTCGGCGGTCTGCTCGCTGCACGCGACCACGCCGGCGATCACGTCGCCGTGCCCGCCGAGGTACTTCGTCGCGCTGTGCAGCGACATGGCCGCGCCCAGGTCGATCGGGTTCTGCAGCACAGGCGTCGCGAAGGTGTTGTCGACGACCACCGGAACGCCGCCGGCCTGCGCGACGACGGCCGCGATGTCTGCGATGTCGAGTGTGGGGTTCGCCGGGGTCTCGACGACGACGAGACCCGTATCGGGTCGGATGCTCGACGCGACCTCGTCAGGCTCGCAGTACGTGGTCTCGACTCCCAGCAGCCCCGAGCCGAGCAGGTGATCGGTGCCGCCGTAGAGCGGACGCACGGCGACCACGTGGCGCTTCCCCGCGGCGGCGCCGTGCGCGAGGATGACCGCGGTCATGGCCGCCATGCCCGAGGCGAATGCGACCGACGCCTCCGCGTGCTCGAGCTCGGCGAGCGCCTCTTCGAAACGGGCGACCGTGGGGTTCCACAGCCGCGCGTAGACCATGCTGCCGTCGGCCGGCGGGCGTCCGCCCGTGGCCATGGCCTCGTACGACTCGCCGCCCCGTTCGATGTCGGGAAGCGGGTTCGTCGTCGAGAGGTCGATCGGCAGCGCATGGACCCCGAGACCTTGGAGGTCGGAACGGCCGCTGTGGACGGCGACGGTGTCAGGATGCAGCGGTGCAGTCATGCTTCCACGTTGACTGAATCTCAACGAATGCGCTCTGATTCGACAGCATCCGTGATCAATCGTGTGATTCTCGCTATTCTGAGCCGACACAGGCATCCGAGGAGGGGTACGGTTGGCGAAAGCGCAACTCGATGAGGTCGATCTCGAGATCCTCGCGGTCCTGACCCGCGACGCCGAGATCACGAACAAGTCCCTCGCGCACCGGCTGGGCCTCGCCGAGTCGACGTGCGCACACCGGGTGCGGGCGCTGCGCGAGCGCGGCGTCATCCGCGACACCCGCATCCGCGTCGACGGAGCCGCCCTCGGATTCCCGCTGCAGGCGATCATCAAGGTGCGTCTCGCGAACCACACCGGGGAGAAGGTCACGGCGCTGTTCGACGCGCTGGTGAGCATCCCCCGCGTGCTGCAAGTGTTCCACGTCGCGGGGGTCGACGACTTCCTCGTGCACGTCGCCGTGCAGGACGCGACGGCGCTGCGTGACATCGTGCTCGAGCACATCACCGTCCATCCCGTCGTGCGCGGCACCGAGACGCAGCTCGTGTTCGAGCTCCGCGACGGCGGCGGGCTTCTCGCGCGCTGACCCGCGAACGGATTGCGGAGCCGATGACGAATCGCGGATGCCGTCACGCAGAAGAATCCGTGAATCGTCACCGCATCCGCGATTCGTCGCGCCGCGCTCGCGCGTCGCCGCGGTGAACGCCAGGATGGAACCGGCACATGAAGCAAAGGAGCACCGAATGAGCCGCAGAGCCACCGCAGCGACGACCGCGATCCGCGACATGCGCGACTTCCTGTTCGCGAACGCCACCGACTACGAGGCGGCGCGGGCGGGCTTCTCGTGGCCGCGCCCGAGCGAGTTCAACTTCGCGCTGGAGTGGTTCGACGTCGTCGCCGGCGAGAAACCCGACCGCCCCGCCGTACAGATCGTCGAGGCCGACCTGTCCCTGCACGCATGGACCTACGGCGAACTCTCCGCCCGATCCGACCAGGTCGCGAACTGGCTGATCGACATCGGCGTCCGCCGTGGGGACCACGTCATCGTGATGCTCGGCAACATGATCGAGCTGTGGGAGGTGATGCTCGCGATCACCAAGATCGGTGCGGTCTCGATCCCCACCTCGACGCTGCTGTCGGCATCCGATCTGGCCTACCGCATCGAGCACGGCCGCGCTCGCGCGGTCGTGACCCTGGGTTCGCTCGCGAGCCGGCTCGACGGCGTCGACGTGCTGCGCATCGGCGTGGGAGACGACGTCCCGGTCGACTGGATGCGGTTCGAGGACTCGGCGGATGCGCCGACGGCGTTCGAACCGGAGGCGGCGACCCCGGCATCAGACACCGCCCTGCTCTACTTCACGAGCGGCACCACCAGCCGGCCCAAGCTCGTGCAGCACACCCACGTGTCGTACCCGATCGGGCATCTGTCGACCATGTGGTGGCTGGGCGTGCGGCCCGACGACGTGCACCTGAACATCTCCTCCCCCGGCTGGGCGAAGCATGCGTGGTCGAGCTTCTTCTCGCCCTTCCTCGCCGAGGCGACCGTGTTCGTCTACAACTACGACCGCTTCGACGCGAACGCCCTCATGCAGGTGATGGACGCGCATCACGTGTCGACGTTCTGCGCTCCCCCGACGGTGTGGCGGATGCTGATCCAGGCCGATCTCGGCCGGCTCACCCGTCCGCCGCGCGAGCTGGTGGGCGCCGGAGAGCCGCTGAATCCCGAGGTGATCGAACGGGTGCAGGGTGCCTGGGGTGGCACGATCCGCGATGGCTTCGGACAGACGGAGATGACGGCCTGCATCGGCAACTCCCCCGGCCAGCCCGTCAAGATCGGCTCGATGGGCCGACCTCTTCCGGGTTATCCGGTCGTGCTGCTCGACCCGGTGACGGGTGCTGTGGCGGATGCCGAGGGAGAGATAGCCCTCGACTTGTCGCAACCGCCGCTCGGGCTGATGGCCGGCTACTACGACGATGCGGACAAGACGGCGCAGTCCCGCACCGGCGGATTCCACCACACCGGCGACATCGCCACGCGCGACGCGGAGGGCTATCTGACCTACATCGGGCGGGCGGATGACGTCTTCAAGGCCTCCGACTACAAGATCTCGCCGTTCGAGCTCGAGTCGGTGCTGCTCGAGCACGACCTCGTCGTCGAGGCGGCCGTGATCCCCAGCCCCGATCCCACGCGGCTCGCGGTGCCGAAGGCGTACGTGTGCCTTCGGGCGGATGCGACGGATGCCGAAGCGGATGCCGCCCGCGCGATCTTCGCCTACGCACACGACCGCCTGTCGTCGCACCTCTGGGTGCGGATCATCGAGTTCGTGCCGGAACTGCCCAAGACCATCTCGGGCAAGATCCGTCGCGTCGAACTGCGTGCGCGCGAGGCGGCGCGTGTGGGCGCGGGAGACGAGGCCGGCCAGCACCGCGACCGGGACTACCGCTGAGACGCGTCGAACCAGGGGGGCGGACGGTCACGCCGAAGAACGGCGTCAGTAGCGCTCGATCAGGCCGCGCGCACCGGATTCGATCGTGCCAGCACGGGCACCGACGTCGTCGTGGGAGCAGAAGCCGTCGTCGGCGCTTCGGCGGGAGCATCGGCTTCGGCCTTGCGCCGGGGCAACTCGATGCCCTTCGCATTCATGACCCCGCGCACCACCGCACCGATCGCCAGCATGCCCACGAGCGCAGCGCTCGACAGCAGCAGCGGCATCCACTGATTAGCGAATCCGGCCACCGAGCTGAGCATCGCCGCGGGGATCCAGATTCCCACAGCTCCACCACACAGGCCACTGGCCCTTCGCACGATCGCGATGCCGGCGACCAGAGCGCACAGCCCTGCGATCACCGCTCCGACCACGCCGATCGGCACCATGATGGCCGCCAGATCGCTGGCCACCCTCCATGTCGTCATGACGACCCCCCGTCAACGGACCTTCCGCACCTTCGAAGTTACGCCGATCCTCAGACGTCGGCATCCCTCTGAAGGATGATGTTTCCTACAACGACAGGTTAACGCCTCCTCAGTCGTGAGCGCTTCACCACGCGCAGGGGCTGCGTGACGACGGCATCCACGACCATCGAACCGTCGACGGGACCGACGATCGCGATCGCCGAGGTCTCGGTCGCCTCGACCGGGTTCACGGGCATGCGCCCCAGGTCGCGGTGCGCGCGGATGTACGCCGGCACCAGCAGCAGGATCGCGCTGACCCAGGCGAGCGGGTTGCTGAGCGCGACGCCGGTGAAGTCGATCATCGCGCCGAGGATCACCGCGGCGGCGACGCGCGCGACGAGCTCGATCACGCCCGTGACGGTCGGCACCAGCGTGTGCCCGAGTCCCTGCAGCGCGCCGCGCAGCACGAACAGCACTCCGAGCGCCCAGTAGCCGAGCCCGTTCACGATGAGCATGAGATGGGCGAGCTCGACGACGTGATCCGAGCCGTCTCCGACGAACAGGCGCACCATCGGCACGCCGAACGCGATGATGAGCGCGCCGATCGCCGCACCGCCCGCGATCGCCATCCAGGTCGCCTCCACGACGCCCCGGCGAATGCGGTCTGGGCGTCGGCCGCCGAGGTTCTGCGCGGCGTACATAGACACCGCGAGCCCCAGCGACGACAGGAACGCGACGCCGAGGCTGTCGACGCGTGCACCTGTCGTGTAGGCGGCGACGGCCTCTGCGCCGAGCGTGTTCAGGGCGACCTGCACGGTCAGTGTGCCGATCGCGATGATCGAGGCCTGGAAGCCCATGGGCAGGCCGAGACGCAGGTGCTCGGCGATGTCGCCGCGTGTGATCCTCCAGTCGATCCGGCGCAGATGCAGCAGGGGAAGGCGGCGACGCACGAACTCGAGGCACAGCAGCACCGAGACCGCCTGCGCGACCACGGTCGCGATCGCCGCGCCCGCGACGCCCCACTCGAGCGGTCCGACCATGAGGATCACGAGACCCGCGTTCAGGGCGCACGAGACCGTGAGGAAGATCAGCGGAGTGCGGGAGTCGCCGATCGCCCGGATGATCGCCGAGAGGAAGTTGAAGAACATCGTCGCGCCCGCGCCGATGAAGCTGATCTGCGTGAAGACCGTGGCCTCGGCCATCAGCTCGGGAGGCGTCTGCAGAAGCGCCAGCAGCGGCGCGGAGATGAGGGGCGCGACGATGGTCAGCACGACGCTCGTGATGCCGGTCAGCAGCACCCCGGTCGCGACGGATCGCCGCACGGCGGCGTCGTCACCAGCGCCGAACGCCTGGGCGATCGGAATCGCGAAACCGCTGGTCAGGCCCCACGCGAAGCCGAGCAGAAGGAAGAGCAGAGGTCCGGTCGCGCCGACGGCGGCGAGCGAGTCGACGCCCAGATGGCGCCCGACGACGATCGCGTCGACGAACTGGTAAAGCTGCTGGACGACGTTGCCGAGCAGGAGAGGGACGGAGAAGGCGAGGATGACACGCCACGGGCGGCCCGTGGTGAGGGAGGTGGCCATGAGGAAGCGGCTCGCAGAACTGAGGGGCGGATCGGGGGACGACCAGTTTATCGAATCGATTCGGCAAGCGGTATCCCGAACCGTCGACCCCGACTCGCACAGCACACGTTGACTTCGACACTCGAACCGATTCGACCCGACGACGCCGCTTCGTGCACGAATGAGAGCGGACACATCGGTGAATCACGAATTGATCACGAACACTTGACTTCGAGACTCGAACTCAAGGAAAGTATCTGCGGAGCCAGTCCCGAACGACGGGGATTCCGGTCTCGGGGCAAAGGCGCCGAAGACGCATTGCACAGCGAAGGAGCTCGTGATGAAGAAGAAGTACGCACTGGCCGCACTCGGCCTGGTCGGGGCGCTCGCCCTGGCGGGTTGCGGCGGAGCCGGAGCCGGATCGACCGGGTCGGAGGGCTCGGGCAGCACCGACAAGGGCGACATGCTCATCGGCGTCTCGATGCCGACCGAGACCTCTGAGCGCTGGATCGCCGACGGCAACGCCGTGCAGTCCGGCCTCGAAGACGCCGGCTATCAGGTCGAACTGCAGTACGCGGGTGACGACATCCCCACCCAGGGTCAGCAGATCGACCAGATGATCACGAAGGGCGCCGACCTGCTGATCATCGCCGCGATCGACGGCACGGCCCTGTCGTCGCAGCTCGACGCCGCAGCCGCAGCGAAGATCCCGGTGATCTCCTACGACCGCCTGATCCGCGACAGCGACCACGTCGACTTCTACGTGACGTTCGACAACTACAAGGTCGGCGTGCAGCAGGCCACCTCGCTCCTCACAGGTCTCGGCGTCCTCGACGCCGACGGCAAGGAGACCGGAGAGAAGGGCCCGTTCAACATCGAGCTGTTCGCCGGATCGCTCGACGACAACAACGCGCACTTCTTCTGGCAGGGCGCGATGGACACGCTGCAGCCGTTCATCGACGACGGCGTCCTCGCCGTTCCCTCGGGCCAGGTCAAGATCGAGCAGGCCGCGACCCTGCGCTGGGCGCAGGAGACCGCGCAGAAGCGCATGGAGGACCTGCTCACCGCCACGTACGGCAACGGCACCAAGCTCGACGGCGTGCTCTCGCCCTACGACGGCATCTCGCGCGGCATCATCACGGCGCTGCAGGGCACCGGCGGCTACGGCGCCACCATCGCCGACGGCCTGCCGATCGTCACGGGTCAGGATGCGGAGATCGCGTCCGTCGCCCTGATCAACCAGGACGTGCAGTTCGCCACGATCTTCAAGGACACCCGCAAGCTCGCCGAGCAGTCGGTCGTCGCCGCGGAGGCCATGCTCGAGGGCGACGATCCCGAGGCCAACGACACGAAGACCTACGACAACGGCGTGAAGGTCGTGCCGTCGTACCTGCTGCAGTCGGACATCGTCTACAAGGACAACATCACCTCGCTCCTCGTCGACTCCGGCTACTGGACGCAGGCCGAGGTCGACTCGGGCGTCGCCGAGTAGTCTCCTCCCGTCGGGGCGTGCGGCCGGCAAGGCCGCACGCCCCGACTCTTCACGAAAGGACATCGGGTCATGACGACACCGGTTCTGCAGATGCGGGAGATCGAGAAGAGCTTCCCGGGTGTGAAGGCGCTCCAGGGCGTCAGCCTCGATGTGAACCGCGGCGAGATCCTCGCGATCTGCGGCGAGAACGGCGCGGGCAAGTCCACTCTCATGAAGGTGCTGTCGGGCGTGTACCCCCACGGCACCTATGAGGGCGAGATCATCTACGAGGGAGAGGAGGCGGCCTTCGGTTCGATCAACGACTCCGAGCAGAGGGGGATCGTGATCATCCACCAGGAGCTCGCCCTGATCCCCTACCTCAGCGTCGCCGAGAACATCTTCCTCGGCAACGAGCGGCGCGGGAAGAACGGTCTGATCGACTGGGATCGGGCGAATGCCGAAGCATCCGCTCTGCTCGCCCAGGTGGGCCTCGACGAGAACCCGACGACCCCTGTCGCCCAACTCGGCGTCGGAAAGCAGCAGCTCGTCGAGATCGCCAAGGCACTCTCGAAGAACGTGCGTCTGCTGATCCTCGACGAGCCGACCGCCGCCCTCAACGACACCGACTCGGCGCACCTGCTCGACCTGCTGCGCCGACTGCGCGACGAGGGCATGACGTCGATCATCATCTCGCACAAGCTGAACGAGATCGCCGAGATCGCCGACCGCACCACGATCATCCGCGACGGCAAGTCGATCGAGACGCTCGACATGAAGGATCCGACCTCCACGCAGGATCGCATCATCCGCGGCATGGTCGGCCGCGACCTCGCCCACCGCTTCCCCGAGCGCACCTCGAACCCGGGCGAAGAGGTGCTGCGCATCGAGAACTGGTCGGTGAACCATCCGACCCAGCCCGGTCGGGTCATGGTCGAAGATGCTTCGCTCACCGTCCGCGCCGGAGAGGTCGTCGGCATCGCCGGCCTCATGGGCGCCGGCCGCACCGAGCTCGCGATGAGCGTGTTCGGGCGCACCTACGGCAGGCACGCCCGCGGCAAGGTGTTCGTGCGCGGCAAGGAGGTCGACACCTCGACCACGAGCGCCGCCATCCGCGCGGGCATCGCCTACGCCACGGAGGACCGCAAGAAGTTCGGGCTCAACCTGATCGACGACATCCGGCACAACATCACGATGGCCTCGCTTCGGCTGATCAGCCCGGGCGGCTGGATCAACGCGAACCGCGAACTGCAGGTCGCAGAGCAGTACCGTGCCGACATGAACATCAAGAGCCCCAGCGTGCTCCAGCTCGTCGGCAACCTCTCCGGAGGGAACCAGCAGAAGGTCGTGCTGAGCAAGTGGATCCAGACGGCGCCCGACGTCTTGATCCTCGACGAGCCGACGCGAGGAATCGACGTCGGAGCCAAGTACGAGATCTACACGATCATCAACCGCCTGGTCGCAGAGGGGAAGGGCGTGCTGGTGATCTCCTCCGAGCTCCCCGAGCTCCTCGGCATCTGCGACCGCATATACACCCTGGCTTTCGGGAGGATCACCGGTGAACTCCCCACCAGCGAAGCCACACAGGAGAACCTCATGCACCTCATGACCCTCGAAAGGACGGCCGCGCGATGACCGGCGTCAGCAACCTCTTCAGCCTCGCCACGCGGAACCTCCGTCAGAGCGGCATCCTGGTCGCCTTCATCGCGATCGTCGCGTTCTTCGCGATCCTCAACCCGACGTTCCTCTCGCCGGGCAACCTCACGAACATCGTGCTGCAGTACTCGTACATCCTGATCCTCGCGATCGGCATGGTGATCGTGATCATCGCCGGGCACATCGATCTGTCGGTGGGATCGGTCGTCGCCCTCACCGGAGCGACGGCAGCCGTCATCGTGATCCGCGGGCAGCAGCCGTGGTGGGTCGGCGTGCTCGCGGCGATCGCCGTCGGCCTGCTCGTCGGAGCCTGGCAGGGCTTCTGGGTCGCGTACGTCGGGATCCCCGCGTTCATCGTGACTCTGGCGGGCATGCTGCTGTTCCGCGGCCTCACCTTCATCGTGCTCAGCAACGTCTCGCTGTCGCCGTTCGGCGGCACCTACTACTCGATCGCGAACGGCTTCTTCAACGGGTTGCTCGGCGGGTACGGGGTCGACGTGTTCACGCTCGTGATCTTCGCGATCGGCGTGGTCGGCTACGCCGTGTGGCAGGTGCGCAGCCGCCGCTCGAAGCTCGCGCACCAGCAGTCGGTCGAGGCTCTCGGCTGGTTCATCGCGAAGATCGCCATCATCGCGGCCGTGGTGATGTGGTTCGGCTACCAGCTCGCCACCAGCCGCGGCCTGCCGTTCGTGCTGATCATCCTCGCCGTGCTGATCATCGCCTACTCCGTGATCACGCAGAAGAGCGTGTTCGGCCGCCACGTCTATGCGATCGGCGGCAACCTGCACGCGGCACTGCTCAGCGGCGTCAACGTGCGCAAGGTCAACTTCTGGATCTTCGTGAACATGGGACTCCTCGCCGGCATCGCGGGCGTCGTGTTCTCCTCGCGCACCAACGGCGCGCAGCCGGGTGCGGGAAACATGTTCGAGCTCGACGCGATCGCCGCCTGCTTCATCGGCGGTGCGGCGGTCACCGGCGGTGTCGGCCGGGTCGGCGGCGCGATCGTCGGCGGCCTGATCATGGCCGTGATGAGCAACGGCATGCAGCTGATGGGACTCGACCAGGCGACCCAGCAGGTCGTCAAGGGCCTCGTGCTGCTGATCGCCGTGGCCTTCGACGTCTGGAACAAGCGTCGGGCGGGCGCCGCCCGTTGACCACGATGACGGCGTCGACCCGCGATATGCTCCCGCTATGAGCAGATGGTCCGGCGGATCCCAGTCGGGGTTGCGCGAGGCCAACACCGCGAAGATCGTCGACGCCGTCAAACGCTTCGGCGGGCTCACCCAGGTCGAGCTCGCCGAAGCGACCAGCCTGTCGACGGCGACCGTCTCGGCCATCGTCAAAGAGCTCAGCCTCTCGGGTCTCGTCGAGACCCACCCGACGTCGCGCAGCGGCCGCCGGGCGCAGCTGGTCACGATCGCCCGAAGGGCAGGTCTCGTCGCCGCGGTGCAGATCGGCAGCCGCAGCATGCGGGTGCGGCTGTCGGATGTCGGGCAGGACGTGCTGGCCGACCGGTCGATGCCCTTGCCGACCGATCACGCCGAAGACACCGTGCTCGATCGCATCACCCTGCTCATCATCGACATGCTGGGGATGATCGCCGCCGACCCCGGCGACCTCATCGGGGTGTGCATCGCGCTGCCGGCGCCGGTGGATCCGGCCACCGGACTCATCGCGTACCGCGGGGTCATGCGCCGGTGGGAGACGCAGCCGGTCGCCGAAGTCGTCGAGCAGCGCATCGGCTGCCCGGTGCTCGTCGAGAAGGATGCGAACCTCGCGGCCCTCGCCGAGGCGACGCTCGGCACGGCCCGCGACGTGAAGGACAGCCTGTTCGTGCACGCCTCGTACACGATCAGCGCCGGCGTGATGCTGAACTCGCAGATCTACCGAGGGCGCGCCGGGACGGCCGGCGAGATCGGCCACGTGCAGGTCGACCCGACGGGCTCCATCTGCGCCTGCGGACAGCGGGGCTGCCTGGAGACGATCGCCGGCGCCGAGGCCGTCACCGCACCGCTGCGGGCCACATTCGGTCAGGTGACGTTCAAGGACGTCATCGCCCGGGCGGCGGCGGGCGACCCCGGATGCGCTCGCGTCGTCTCCGACGCCGCCACCGCTCTCGGACGCGTGGTCGCCGCAGCGCATCAGTCGCTCGCTCCCGAGGTGATCACCGTCGGCGGCGAGCTCGCCGAAGCCGGCCCCATCTTCCTGCTGCCCTTCGCGACCGCCGTGCGCGACAACGCACCCCAGGGGCGCACCCCCCGCCACGAACCGGTGCCCTCCTCGTTCGGCAAGGACGCCGTGCTGGTCGGGGCGACGATCCACATCCTGCAGTCGACAGACCCGTCTCAGCTGCTCGAGGACCGCTCATGAGCCTCACCGCTGCGCAGGCCGAGCCCCTGCTCACCCTGCGCGGGGTCTCGAAGAGGTTCGGGGCCGTCGAGGCCCTCACCGACGTCGATTTCACCGTCAACGCCCGCGAGGTCGTCGGTCTCGTGGGTGACAACGCCGCCGGCAAGTCGACTCTCGCGAAGATCATCGCCGGCGCGCTCACACCGACCTCGGGCGAGATCCGCATCAACGGCGAGCGCGTGGAGATCTCGAACCCCGCGGAGGCGAATCGGCTGGGCATCGCCACGGTCTTCCAGGACCTCGCGGTGTGCGAGAACCTCGACGTGACCGCCAACGTGTTCCTCGGGCGCGAGCTGCGCACCCACAACGGCATGCTGCGCGAAGGCGAGATGGAGCAGGCGACCAGACAGGCGCTCAGCGACCTCGCCGCGAACATCCCCTCGATCCGCTCGCCACTGAACACCCTCTCCGGCGGCCAGCGTCAGGCCGTCGCGATCGCCCGCACGCTCATCAGCCAACCGCGACTCGTCGTCCTCGACGAACCCACCGCATCACTCAGCGTCGCGCAGACCGCCGACGTGCTCACGCACATCGAGCAGCTCCGCGAGCTCGGTCTGGGCGTGGTCTTCATCAGCCACAACATCGCCGACGTCCAGGCGGTGTCCGACCGCGTCGAGGTGCTGCGCCACGGCCGCAACAACGGGTCGTTCGCGAGCCAGGACGCCGCCTACTCCGACCTCATCGCCGCCATCATCGGGACCTACCGCGGACCGGACTCGAGCCGACGGCGCTGACTCGCCTCGGATGGCGGCGAGGGCATCGGAATGATCGGAGGCGTGCTTCTCGCGGCGCAACGATCGGCCGGCGCCGTGTGCGCGCCGGCCGATCGCAGGCCTCAGGCGGATGCCGTCGGCGAAGAGGCGGACGGCTCCCCAGCGCCCTCGGTCCGCCTCGACTGCTCCGCTTCCCTGACGACCTCCTGCACGACCGGCGAGTCCTCTCCGATCTCGCGCTGCAGCTCGTGGGCGAGCGAGTCGAGCTCGGCCCCGCCGGCCATCATGCTGGTCAGCTGCGAGAGGGAGATCTCGTCCTTCTCGAAGTTGCCGATGCTCGTGCCGCGGTTGAGCAGCAGGAACCGATCGCCGACCGGATAGGCGTGGTGCGGGTTGTGCGTGATGAAGACGACGCCGAGTCCGCGGTCGCGAGCCCTGGCGATGTACTTCAGCACCACACCGGACTGCTTGACGCCCAGCGCCGCAGTCGGCTCGTCCAGGATCAGCACCCTGGCCCCGAAGTACACGGCGCGGGCGATCGCGACGCACTGGCGCTCTCCGCCGGAGAGCGTGCCGATCGGCTGATTCACGTCGCGCAGGTCGATGCCCATGTTCGCGAGCTCGGTGTACGTGATCTGTTTCATGCGCTTCACGTCGAGCCGCCGGAGCGGGCCCCATCCCGTCGTCAGCTCCGACCCGAGGAAGAAGTTGCGCCAGACCGGCATCAGCGGTACCACGGCGAGATCCTGGTAGACCGTCGCGATCCCGGCATCCAGCGCCGCCCGAGGCGACGAGAACGTCGCCGGCTCGCCATCGACGAGCAGTTCGCCGCTCGACGGCGTGTGCGCTCCCGCGAGCATCTTGATGAAGGTCGACTTGCCGGCGCCGTTGTCGCCGAGCACGCACGTGACCTGTCCCGCGTTCACGGTCGTGCTGACGCCGGCGAGCGCGTTCACCGGCCCGTAGCTCTTGCCGATGTCCCGCACCTCGACGACGGGAACGGCCGTGCTGACCCCGCTCATTTCACTCCTCCCGCTCGCAGCCGCACCCAGTGGTTCAGGAACACCGCGAGCAGCAGCATCGCCCCCAGGAACGTGCGCAGCCAGTTCGTGTCCCACTGGGCGAAGGTGATGCCCTGGAAGACCATGCCGTAGATGAGAGCGCCCAGCGCCGCCCCGATCGCCGATCCGAATCCGCCGGTCATCAGGCAGCCGCCGACCACCGCGCAGATGATGTAGATGAACTCCTGGCCGACACCCGTGTTCGCTTGCACCGTCGAGGTGCGGAACAGCGAGATCATCCCCACCAGCCACGCAGCACCGGCCGTGACCATGAACAGTCCGATCTTGGTCCGCAGCACCGGAACACCCACCTGACGCGACGCGGTCGCCGCTCCGCCGACCGCGAAGATCCAGTTGCCCGGTCGCGTTCTCAGCAGCACCCACGTGGCGACGGCCGTGACGACGAACCACCAGAGCACTGAGACGTAGAACGTGCCTCCGCCGATCGAGATCGACGAGCCGAACAGCGGCTGGATGCTGTCGTAGTACGGCACCTTCGTCATGCCCTGGATGGCGACCTGTCCCGTGATGAGCTTGGTCACTGCCAGGTCGATACCGGCGAGCACGAAGAACGTGCCGAGCGTGATGATGAAGCTCGGAAGGCCGGTCTTCATGACGAGGAAGCCGTTCAGGGCGCCGATCGCGAGGGCCAGCACCAGCGAGACGAGTACCGCGACCCAGATGTTGAGCCCGTACTTGGTGGTGAGGACGCCGACCACGAGTGCCGTGAAGCCGGTGAGCACACCGGCCGACAGGTCGAACTCGCCGCCGATCATCAGAAGCGCGACAGCCACGGCCATGATGCCGAAGGTCGACGCCGATTCCAGCCAGACGCCCGCCCCTGCGGCCGTCATGAAGCTCTTGGTGTAGACCGAGAAGAAGATCATCACCGCCAGCGCGGCGACGAGTGCGCCCATCTCGGGCCGTACGAGCAGGTTGCGCAGGGGGCGCCGTTCGAGACGCGGCCTGTTCCCCATCGTGACGATGTCGGTCGTTGTCATCTTCTGTCCTTTCACACCGGAAGGGGGCGGGACCCGCCCACCCCCTGACGGATGCTTAGCGCGTGCCCTTCTTGGCGAACTCCGCGACCTGTGCCGCGTTGTCCTTCGTGACGAACGCTGGTCCGGAGTAGACCGGCTGACCGCCTCCGATGTCATTGCCGTTGGTGCTCTTGAGGTACAGCGCCGTCACCCCGAGGAAGCCCTGGACATAAGGCTGCTGGTCGACCGCGAAGAGGATCTTCCCGTCGGCGACGGCTGTCACGACGTCTTCCGAGAGGTCGAAGGTCGCGACCTTCGCCGCACTGCCGGACTCCTCGATCGCGCCCACTGCGTCGATCGCGTACTGGCCGCCCAGCGTCAGCACCGCGTCGATGGTGGGGTCGGCCTGCAGCTTCGACTTGATCGTCGCCTTGACCTCGGCGTCGTTCGTGCCGTCGACCTGCAGGTTCGCCATCGTGCCCGCGAACGCCCCTGCCGCAGAAGAGCAGCGCTCCTCGAGGCCGATGTTGCCCGCCTCCTGGATCACGCAGAGGGCGTTGGTCGCACCCTCATCGCTGAGGCGCTCACCCACCGCGGCACCGGCGATCGATTCGCTCTGTCCGATGTGCGTGATGGCGCCGAACTCGGCGAACTTCTCGATGCCGGAGTTGATGGTGACGACGGGGATGCCCTCGGCGACGGCGCGCTCGACGCTCGCCTGCACGCCATCGGGATTCGCCATCGAGACCACGATCCCGTCGACGCCCTGCGCGATCGCGTTGTCGATGAGCTGCGACTGCTTGGCCGGGTCGGGGTCGGAGTTGTACGTGATGGCGGCGCCGTAGTCGGAACCGGCCTGCTCCGCGCCGGACTTGACGCGATCCCAGAATGCGTCGCCGGGTGCTGCGTGCGTGACCACGGCGTAGCTCAGACCCGAGGACTCCGTGTCGCCGCCGCCTTGGGTGTCGGTCGTCGGTTCCTGCCCTGTTCCGGAGCATGCCGAGAGCAGCAGCGCGGCTGTCGCGGCGATCCCCAGAACGCCGATGAGGCGCTTCTTCATTTCGGTTTCCCTTCGATGCGGATGCTGTCGACGTCGACGCGTCCCACATTGATGACGTCGGTGTCAGGGCGAGTTTGGCATCGGCGACTTTAAATGTCAATACATTCTGTCAACATCTCCATTCGGGGTATACGCTGTGTCCAACGGAAGGAGTCGCCCGTGGTGACGAAGAAGCACATCGGCGTCGGTCTGGTCTCGGTCGGATGGATGGGGCGCCTGCACTCACGTGCGTACCTGGAGGCGCATCGGCACTACCCCGAGCTGCCCGTCGTAGCCGATCTCGCTGTCGCCGCCGATCCGGATGCCGGTGGGCGGGAGCATGCCGTCGACGTGCTCGGCTACCGCGAGACCGTGTCTGACTACCGCGAGCTGATCGCACGTCCCGACGTCGATGTCGTCTCCATCTGCTCTCCGAACTTCCTGCACCACGAGATCGCGCTGGCCGCGATCGGCGCCGGCAAGCCCTTCTGGATCGAGAAGCCGATGGGCCGCGGAGCCGGCGAATCGCGAGAGATCGCGCAGGGCGCGCTCGACGCGGGTCTCGTGACCTCTGTGGGCTTCAACTACCGGCACGCCCCGGCCATCGCGCACGCCAGACGCCTGGTGCGCGAAGGCGCGCTCGGCACCATCACGAACGTGCGCGTGGCGCTGCTCGCCGACTACTCGGCCGACCCCGACGGCGCCCTCACCTGGCGGTTCAGCCGCGACCGCGCCGGCAGCGGCGTGCTCGGCGACCTGCTCTCGCACGGGGCTGACCTCGCGCAGTACATCGTCGGCCGGATCAGCTCCGTCAGCGGGCTCACCGAGACCTTCATCCGCACCCGCCCCCTGCCCTCCGCAGGCGCCGCGAGCCACTTCAGCAAGGGCGCCGACGACGGGCCCCGTGGCGACGTGGAGAACGAGGACTACGCCGCGATCCTCGCCCGTTTCGATTCCGGCGCGGTCGCCGTGCTGGAGTCCAGCCGCGTCGCGATCGGCCCCCGCGCCGAGTACCGCATCGAGGTGTATGGCACGAAGGGCTCACTGCGCTGGGACTTCCAGCGGCTGAACGAGCTCCAGCTCGCCGATGACACCTCCGGCTATCGCACCGTGATGGCAGGTCCCGACTACGGCGACTTCGCCCGCTTCCAGCCGGGCGCCGGCACCGGCATGGGCTTCGACGACCTGAAGACCATCGAGGCGTCGCTGTTCCTGCGCTCAGTCGCAGAGGGCAGGCAGCTCGCACCGTCCGCCTCCGACGCCTGGTCGGCGGCGGAGATCGTGGATGCGGCGCTGCGGAGCACGGCATCCGGGGCCTGGGAGACCGTGCCCGAGGTGACGGGGCCGACGACGTACGACGCGTGAGAAAAAGTGAGGCCGGCGCATCGCGCCGGCCTCACTCACCATCCGCAGAGCCTCAGGCCTCGAAGGCACTCCGGAACGCGTCGAGCGCAGCATCGGTGTCATGCCGCGCCCAGCCCTCGAGGCCGATCACGCCGTCGTAGCCGAGCTCGCGCAGCGCCGCGGCGATCGCCTCGTAGCGGATCTCCCCCGTGCCCGGCTCGCAGCGACCCGGCACATCGGCGACCTGGATCTCACCGACCCACGGCAGCGCCTCCCGCACCAGCTCGATCAGGTTCCCCTCGCCGATCTGCGCGTGGTACAGGTCGAGGTTGAGCCGCAGCCACGGCGACTCCACGGCTTGCGCGAGGCGGAGCGTGTCGGCGGCGCGGGCGAACGGGGTGCCGGGGTGGTCGACGGCGGTGTTCAGGTTCTCCAGCGTGAACACACGGCCCTCGCGCGCGCCCAGCGCGGCCAGCCGCGCGAGGGTCTCTGCCGCGATCTCCCACTCGAGCGGGGTGACCTCGGTCTGCGGACGCACCGGCAGACCGCCGGGCGCGAGGCCCGTGCCGTGCAGGTTCAGCCGGGGCACATCGATCAGCTCGGCCATCCGCAGCGATTCCTCGGCAGTGGCCACCAGTTCGGCGATGCCGTCGGGGGTCGTGAGGTCGCCGCGTAGGTACCCCGTCATCGATGAAAACGTCGCCCCCGTCGCCGCAAGCGCCGCGAGGTCCTTCGTGCTCCAGTCCCAGATCTCGACCTCGAAGCCGCGCTCGTGCAGGCGGCGCACCCGCTCCACGAAGTCGAGGTCGGTGTAGAGCATCTCCGCCGAAGCGGCGAGCCGGTACCGCGCGGTCTGCTCCGAGGCACTCACGCCAGATCCACCGGCACGACGACGCGCTCGGTCGCAGAGCGCTGCGCGGCATCGGCGAGGATCAGGGCTGCCCGGCCGTCTTCGAACGTCGGGCTGGTCGATTCCTCTCCACGGGCGAGCCGGATGAACTCGTGCAACTCGGCGGCGTAGGCGGCGGCGTAGCGCTCCAGGAAGAACAGCTCGTACGGGGGCTTCGCCTCGACGGCCGACGCGTTCGACAGGCTGACGAGGCTCGTCGGCGCGTTCGCGACCTGCAGCATCCCGGTGCCGCCGAACGCCTCGATGCGCTGGTCGTAGCCGACCGCGCTGTGCCGCGAGTTCACGATCGTGACGAGGGCGCCTGATGCCGCGCGCAGTGTCGTGATCGCGGTGTCGAAGTCGCCGTGCTGCGCGGCGCCGGCGTCGAAGGTCGTCGAGCCGGATGCCGAGACCTCGACGATCTCGGGCAGGAAGAACCGCGCCATGTCGAAGTCGTGGATCGTCATGTCGCGGAAGATCCCGCCGGACACCGCGACGTAGTCGGCCGGTGGAGCGGAGGGGTCGCGGCTGATGATCGTGAGCTGCTCGAGCGCGCCGATCTCGCCTGCGAGGACGCGAGCCCTGGCCGAGGCGAACGCGGGGTCGAAGCGGCGGTTGAAGCCGAGGGCCACCGGCACACCGGCCGAGGCGATCCGGGGACGCAGCGCCTCGACGCGCGCGATGTCGAGGTCGATCGGCTTCTCGCACAGCACCGGGATGCCGGCATCCACCGCCTGCGCGATGAGGTCGACGTGCGTCGGAGTCGGCGAGGCGATCAGTATCGCGTCGACCTCACCCGAGGCGAACACCTCGTCGGGGGTGTCGGTGGCCGTGCCGCCGAACGTCGCGGCCACACGGCGCGCGCCGTCGACGAACGGGTCGGCGACCCAGGAGAGCTGCGCGTCGGGGTCGGCGGCGATACTCGCGGCGTGCACCTGGCCGATGCGTCCGGTGCCGATCAGGCCGAAGCGGAGGGGAGCGTGTGACATCGTACGGTCCTTCGTGGTGGATGGGACGTCACGCCCAGGGGCGCAGCGCCTCGCGGTTGCGGATCTGATCGGCCCCGCGTGCGGCGCGGAACTCGGAGAGGGAGACGTCGGGGCCGTTCAGCACGTCCTGCTCGACGACGATCCAGCCGTCGAAGCCGTGGGCGTCGACGGCGTCCATCACCCCAGCGAGGTCGATGTCGCCCTCGCCGAACGCGACGAAGGAACCCGACGACCAGACCTCGCGCATGCCGCCGCCCGCGGAGAGCACGCGGGTCAGCTCGCCGAGGTCGACGTCCTTCAGGTGCAGGTGGTTGATGCGGTCCCCCCACCGGTGCACGGCGTCGAGCGGGTCTCCGCCGGCGATGAAGAGGTGACCGGTGTCGAGGGTCAGGTCGACGTCGACGTTCGCGAGAAAACGGTCGATCTCGTCGGGAGATTCCACGAACGTGCCGGCGTGGTGGTGGAAGGTCGGCTCGAAGCCGGCGGCGCGCACGATGGCCGCGGCGCGTTCGGTGTTCGCGAGGAGCCGACCCCAGGCGGCCTCGGCGAGCGGGTCGACCTCGTCGCCGCGTCCCGGCGCTCCCTGGCGGAGCGCTGAGCCGCCGTCGGCGAGCGTGGGCAGCGGCAGCCGGTCCGGTCCGTCCTGCGCGGCGTCGGAGAAGGCGCGCAGCGCCTCGTGCAGCTCGGGCAGCGCGGCCTCGAACGCCTCGTCGTCCGAGAACGGCAGTTGCACCCAGCCGCCGGCGAGTTCCAGCCCGTGGCTCCGCAGCCGCTCTCGCAGCCTCACGCCCTGACCGAAGAACCCGGACGGGCCGAGGTCGACGCCGCGGTAGTCGGACTCCGCGAGCGTCGCCAGCAGGTCATCGGGGCTGATCGTCTCCGCACCCTCGGGGGTCAACTCGAACACGCCGAAGCTCACCGGGGCACCGGCCACCGTCGCCTTCATGCCTCTCCTCCGTCTTCTGCGCCCAGCAGCGGACGCTGCGCCGTGCGACGCTGTTCGTATTCGCGACGCGCTCGTCGCGTCGACGGCAGCGATGCCTCCTCCGGCACCGGCACATCCCACCACCCCTCGCCGTCGGGGGCGTAGAGCAGCGGATCGCTCTCGATGTGGATCACGGTCGATCGCGGCGAGGCCTTCGCCGCGGCGAGCGCGGCCGACAGGTCGTCGATCGCGGATGCCGTCGCGGGGATCTCCACGACGTCCAGTCCGTAGCTGCGCGCGTTCATCGCCAGGTCGACCGGCAGCAGCCGCTCGACCTGTGCGGGGTCGTCCTGCATCCGATACCGCGTGCCGAACCGCTCCGACCCGACCGTCTCCGACAGGTGGCCGATCGAGGCGTAGCCGTGGTTCTGCACGATCACGACGATCAGCTTGATGCCCTCTGCGACGATCGTCGCGAGCTCGGAGCTCAGCATCAGGTACGAGCCGTCGCCGACCATCACGACCACGTCGCGATCCGAGCCGTCGGCGAGCGCGCCGCGCTTCGCACCGAGGCCGCCCGCGATCTCGTATCCCATGCACGAGAACGCGTACTCGACGTGATAGCCGAGCGGGTCGCGCACGCGCCAGAGCTTGTGCAGATCCCCGGGCAGCGACCCCGCGGCCTGGACGATCACGTCCTCCGGGTCGGTGGCCGCCTGCACCGCGCCGATGATCTCGGACTGGCCTGGTCGCGCGAGGCTCGAGGGGGCGAATGCGGCGTCGACCGCGGCATCCCACTCCCGCTTCTCCCCCGCGATGCGCGTCGCGTACTCCTCGCTCACCAGGCCGTCGGGAAGCGCCGCGGCGAGCGCCATCAGCGTTTCGCGCGCGTCGGCGATCACGGGCAGCTGCGTACCGTGCTTGTACGCGTCGAAGGAGGCGACGTTGATGTTGACGAACTCGACGCCCGGGTGCTGGAACGCGGTGCGGGACCCGGTGGTGAAGTCGCTGTAGCGCGTGCCGATGCCGATCACGAGATCAGCCTCGGCGGCGAGCCGGTTCGCCGCCGTCGAGCCGGTGGCTCCGACGCCCCCGAGGTACTGCGCGTGATCCCAGGCGAGGCTGCCGCCACCGGCCTGCGTCGTGCCGACGGGGATGCCGGTGACCTCGACGAGGGCTCGCAGCTGCTCCTCGGCGCCCGAATAGATCACGCCGCCGCCTGCGACGATGAACGGACGCTTCGCGGCGCGGATCGCTCGCACGGCCCGCTCCAGCGCTCCCCGCTCGGGGACGGGACGGCGCACATGCCACTCGCGCTCAGCGAGGAACGACAGCGGCACGTCGATGCCCTCGGCCTGCACGTCCTCCGGCAGTGCGATCGTGACGGCGCCGGTCTCGGCGGGGTCGACGAGCACGCGGAGGGCATTCAGCGCGATGGAGAACAGCTGCTCCGGCCGCTGCACGCGATCGAAGAAGCGCGAGAGCGGACGGAAGGCGTCGTTCACGGTGAGCCCGATGTCCCAGGGCTGCTCGAGCTGCTGCAGCACAGGGTCGGCCACGCGGGTCGCGAAGGTGTCGCTCGGCAGCAGCAGTGCGGGCAGCCTGTTCGTCGTCGCGAGCGCGGCGCCCGTGAGCATGTTGGTCGCACCAGGGCCGACGGATGCCGCGGAGGCGAACGTCGCCCTGCGCCGGTGCATGCGCGCGAATCCGACGGACTGGTGCACCATCGCCTGCTCGTTGCGGGCCTGGTGGTACGGCATGAGGCCGGGGCGCTCGACATCGAGCTGGCGCAGCGCCTGCCCGATTCCGGCGACGTTGCCGTGCCCGAAGATGCCGAACACTCCGGGGATCGTCCGCTCGCGGATGTCGCCGTCGACCGTCCACTGGTTCGCAAGGAACTCGATCAGCGCCTGGCTGACCGACATCCTCCTGGTCGCCGTCATCGCGGCCCTCCTTCGTCGTGCTCGTCATCGTTGTCGTGTCCGTGCGGACCGGCGGCCGCGAACGGCAGCCGTGGGTCGATCGGCTGCGACGCCCAGGCGTCGCGCACCCAGGCGTGCGCCGGATCGTCGGCGATCAGCCATTCACGTTCGGGATCGGGACCCGCCATCACGTTCAGGTAGTAGAGGTCGTAGCCGGGCGCAGCGACAGCAGGGCCGTGATACCCGTAGGGCACCAGAGCGATGTCGCCCGTGCGCACCATCGCGTCGATCTCGATGTCGCCAGCGGGAGAGGAGTATGTGCTGAACAGCCCGAACGCGGCATCCGCGCCCTGCGCCGACCGATCCGCACGCGCCGCCTCGAAGTAGTAGATCTCCTCGAGCCTCGACTCGTGCCCCGGCACATGCTCGTCATGCTTGTGCGGCGGATACGACGACCAGTTGCCCGCGGGCGTGATGACTTCGCAGACGATCAGTCGCGCGGCATCCAAGGCCTGCGGCGTGCCGAAGTTGTGCACCTGACGGCTCGACGGCCCCGCCCCTCGGAGCTCGACCGGGGTCTCGCTCGCCGCGATCCTACGGGTCGGCCGGATCTCGGTCGTCGGAGATGATGCCACCGCGACTCTTCCGCTCCCGCGCACTGTCGCCGTGGCATCCGCTGAGAGGTAGAGAACATCGGTCGGGCCGTCGAAGACCGACCTCCTACCCGCGAGCTCGATCGTCGACACGACCCCTTGTTCGGTCACCTCGACCGTGAAGCTCCCGGCGAGCGGCACGACGATGCGCTCCTGTCCGCCCTCGTCCACTGCGAGTGCGGTGCCCTCTTCCAAGACGCCGATGCGCAGACCCGTGTGCTGCCAGCCGGGGATGCCGTCGTCGACGACGCTCTCCCACCCCTCGCCGGCGAGCGCGCCGCGGCGATGGAACCATCCGGTCTCGTCGTTCATGCGCGCCTCAGCGATTCTGCGGGAAGCCGAGGTTGATGCCCTCGTGCGTCGCGGGATCGAGCCAGCGGCTGGTGACCGCCTTCTCCCGCGTGAAGAACTCGAACCCGTGCACACCGTACGCCTTGGCGTCGCCGAACAGCGAGGCCTTCCAGCCGCCGAAGGAGTGGTACGCGACCGGAACGGGGATCGGGACGTTGATGCCGATCATGCCGACCTGCACCTCGGTCTGGAAGCGCCGGGCGGCGCCGCCGTCGTTCGTGAAGATCGCCGTGCCGTTGCCGAACTCGCCGGAGTTGATGAGGTCGAGTCCCTCCTGGAACGTCTCGACGCGCACGATCGACAGCACCGGGCCGAAGATCTCCTCGCGGTACGCCCGCGACGTGAGCGGGATCTCGTCGATCAGCGTCGGTCCGAAGAAGAAGCCGTCCTCGTGCCCGTCGACCACGAAGCCGCGGCCGTCCACCACGATGCGCGCCCCGTCGGCGACCGCGATGTCGACGTAGCCCGACACCTTCTCGCGGTGCGCGCCGCTGATCAGCGGGCCGAGGTCGGGCTCGCCGTCGGCATCCCCCGCGCCGTTGCCCACCCGCAGACGGGATATCCGTTCGGTGATCTTTTCGATGAGCCGGTCGGCCACCGGCTCCACCGCAATCAGGACCGAGATCGCCATGCACCGCTCGCCTGCGGCGCCGTAGCCCGCGTTGATCGCCTGGTCGGCGACGAGGTCGAGGTCGGCGTCGGGGAGCACCAGCATGTGGTTCTTCGCGCCGCCGAGCGCCTGCACACGCTTGCCGTGACGGGATGCCGTCTCGTAGATGTACTGCGCGATCGGCGTCGAGCCGACGAACGAGATCGACTGCACGACGGGACTCGTGAGCAGACCGTCGACCGCGAGCTTGTCACCCTGCAGCACGGTGAAGACGCCATCGGGGAGCCCTGCCTCGCGCCACAGCTCGGCCATCCAGAGTGCGGCGGATGGGTCCTTCTCGCTGGGCTTGAGCACCACGGCGTTGCCGGCGGCGATCGCGATCGGGAAGAACCACATCGGCACCATGACCGGGAAGTTGAAGGGGCTGACGATGCCGATCACGCCGAGCGGCTGCTTGATCGAGTACACGTCGATGCCGGTCGAGACGTTCTCCGAGTATGCGCCCTTGATCAGGTGCGGGAACCCGGTCGCGAGCTCGACCACCTCCTGCCCGCGGAGGATCTCCCCCATCGCGTCGGAGAGCACCTTGCCGTGCTCGCGCGTGACGATCTCGGCGAGCTCGCCTTTGCGGGCGTTCAGCAGCTCGCGGAACGCGAACAGCACCGCCTGACGCTTCGCGATCGACGTGGCGCCCCAGGCCTTCTGCGCACGCTCGGCAGAGGCGATCGCCTCGGCGATCTCCTCCTCGTCGGCCAGCGCCACCCGGCCGATCACGGCTCCGGTCGCCGGGTTGAAGACCTCGGCCGTGCGGCCGCTCCTCGAAGGCCGCGGCGCCCCGTCGATCCAGTGGCCGATCTGCGGCGCATCCGTGATGGCGGCGGTCGTGTCGGCGTTCGTCGTCTCGATGGTCATGGCGTGCTCCTCAGATCAGTGCGGGGTGGACGAGTCGGGCCGCGATGTCGACGGCCGCAGCGACGTCGCCGTCGGGCGGGTAGAGCAGGGTGCGGCCGGCGGTGAGCCCGCGCACTCCGGGGAGGGACAACGCGTCCTCCCATGCGGCGAAGGTCTCGTCGGGGTCGTCGGGCGAGTCGCCGCCGAGCAGCACGGTCGGCATGGTCGTCGCCGCCATCACACGCTCCATGTCTGCGACGACGGGCAGCTTCATCCAGGTGTACGCGCTGCTGCCGCCGAGGCCGGCGGCGATCGCGATCGAGCGGATGACAGCGTCCGGGGTGAGGTCGTTGACGACGTGGCCGTCCTTCCACTCGCTCACGAAGGGCTCCAGCATGATGGGCAGACGAGCGGCGGCCGCCTGAGTGACGGCACGCGCGGTGGCCTCGAGCGTCGCCGAGGTCCCCTCGTCGTCGAAGTTGATGCGCATGAGCGTCTTTGCGAAGTCGAGGCGGGAGTCGATCAGGCTCTGCACGTCGTAGCCGGTGAAGCGGTCGTCCATCTCGAAAGATGCGGAACGGAGGCCGCCCCGGTTCATCGAACCGACCACGACCTTGCCGTCGAGCAGACCGAGGGCCGCGAGATCGTCGATGATGTCGGGTGTGCCGAGCACGCCGTCGACCCCGGGGCGGGAGAGTGCCGTGGCGAGACGGTCGAGCAGGTCGTACCGGTCGGCCATCGCCGTCGCGTCGGGTCCGACCGCGAGCGCGCCCCTGGCCGGGTGATCGGCGGCGACGATGAACATCCGGTCGTCATCGCCGAGGATCTCGCGTCTCGTGCGCGCACGCAGCGCGTCGACGATCTCGTGAGGGCGTCGGGAGCGCACCTCGCGCAGCCGGGCGAAGTCGGATGCGGTCAGCATGCCGCCCATGTCAGTTCTCCCCTGCCATCACCGCGTCGACCTCTGCCGTCGTCGGCATGGCCGTGGAGCATTCGAGGCGCGAGGCGACGATCGCCCCAGCCGCGTTCGCGAACCGGATGATCCGCTCGAGTTCCCAGCCGCTCAGCAGCCCGTGGCACAGCGCTCCGCCGAAGGCGTCGCCCGCGCCGAGGCCGTTGACGACGTCGATGATCACCGGAGGAACTTCCACCTCTTCCTCACGGGTCTTGGCGAGCACGCCTCGGGGCCCCTGCTTCACGATGGCGAGCTCGATCCCGCGATCCAGCAGCGCGTCGGCGGCGCGATGCGGGTCGGTCTCGCCCACCGCGATCTCGCACTCCTCGCGATTTCCGACGGCCACCGTGACATGATCGAGCACGGCGTCGACCTGAGCGGATGCCGATGCCGGATCGCTCCAGAACATCGGCCGGTAGTCGAGATCGAGCACCGTGTGCTTGGCGCGGCCTCGCGCCGCGAGCGCTGCGAGGTGTGCGGAACGGCTCGGCTCCTGACTGAGGCCAGTGACCGTCAGCCACAGCAGATCGGCCGCACGCACGGCCTCCAGGTCGAGCTGGTCTGCGTCGATGTTCAGGTCGGGCGCTTTCGGATCCCGGTAGAAGTAGAGCGGGAAGTCGTCGGGTGGGAAGATCTCGCAGAACGTCAGCGGCGTCTTCAGCAGTGGATCGACGGCCACGCCGGCGCGATCGACACCGAGACGGTCGAGCTCGCGGTGCAGATAGCGGCCGAAAGGATCGTCTCCCACACGGGAGACGAGGGCCGGCCGGCGACCGTGCCGAGCGGCTGCGACTGTCACGTTCGCCGCGCTGCCGCCGAGGTACTTGCCGAAGCTCGCCACGTCTTCGAGGCCGACCCCGCTCTGGAGCGGATAGAGGTCGACTCCGAGGCGTCCCAAGGCGATGATCTCGGGTGCATCCTGCGTCTCGGTCATGAGCCCGAACACCTCTCTGTACGACGGCATCCGCTTCGATGCTCGAATGTCCTAACAATAGCACATGGTCCCTTCGATGCAAGGGATTCGGCGATGGCACATGCGGACGTAAGATTGTCGGAACATGACCCCGTGAACGCGCGGGGCGGGGAGGGAACGATGGCCGGCGAAGAGCCCCATTGGCCGGACGAGCTGTTCGCCGACCTCGATCGCACCGGCCCCGTGCCGCTGTACTACCAGGTGTCCAGCCGCCTCGAAGCCGCCATCCACTCCGGGGCGATCCCCGCCGGCGCGCGCCTCGAGAACGAGATCGCGATCGCCCAGCGCCTCGGCCTGTCCCGGCCGACCGTCCGCCGCGCGATCCAAGAGGTCGTCGACAAGGGCCTGCTCGTGCGACGGCGCGGCATCGGCACGCAGGTGGTCCAGGGCCAGGTCACGCGTCAGGTCGAGCTCACGAGCCTCTACGAGGATCTGCAGGGCTCGCATCACGAACCGGGAACACGCGTGCTCGCCCACGAGGTCGTCCCCGCGACGGACGCGGTCGCGATCGGCCTCGGAGTCGCCGTCGGTGCGGACGTCGTCTACATCCGCCGTCAGCGCAGCACCGACGGGCTGCCTGTCGCCGTGCTGGAGAACTACCTCCCCCCGGAGTTCCGCGACATCACCACCGACGACCTCGGCACCCGCGGGCTGTACCAGATCCTCCGCGCGCGCGGAGTGACGATCAGGATCGCGAAGCAGAAGATCGGCGCCCGTCGTGCCGAGGGCGACGAGAGCGAGCTGCTCGACATCGACGACGGCGGCCCCGTCCTCACGATGGAGCGCATCGCCTTCGACGACTCTGGCAGAGCCATCGAGTACGGCCACCACTGCTACCGCCCCGACATGTACAGCTTCGAGACCACCCTCGTCGCGAAGTAGCCGATCCGGCTGACCTTCGGCGGATCACCCCGGTGACGGCATCCGCGTGCATTAGCCTGCACACCGTGCCCGCTCGCGGGCTGCAGCCGACGACCGGAGGACGACAGTGACGAATCAGCAAGCAGGGGGAACGGCGACGGGAGCGGGCGAGGAGGAGCACCTGCGGCGAGCGCTGAGCAACCGTCACATCCAGCTGCTCGCGATCGGCGGAGCGATCGGCACCGGCCTGTTCATGGGCAGCGGAAAGACCATCTCGGTCGCCGGGCCCTCGGTGATCTTCGTCTACATGATCATCGGGTTCATGCTCTTCTTCGTGATGAGGGCGATGGGCGAGCTGCTGCTGTCCAACCTCAAGTACAAGTCCTTCAGCGACTTCGCGAGCGATCTGCTCGGTCCGTGGGCCGGGTTCTTCACCGGCTGGACCTACTGGTTCTGCTGGGTCGTCACCGGCGTCGCCGACGTGATCGCGATCGCCGGATACACGGATGCCCTGATCCCCGGCATCCCGCTGTGGATACCCGGGCTGCTCGTCATCGTCATCCTGCTCGCTCTGAACCTGCCAACGGTCGCCGCGTTCGGCGAGATGGAGTTCTGGTTCGCGCTGATCAAGATCGTGGCGATCGTCGCGCTGATCATCACGGGTCTCGTGATGATCTTCACGGGCTTCCAGCACGACGCGGGCACGGCATCCTTCGCCAACCTGTGGGATCACGGCGGCATGTTCCCGCACGGCTTCATGGGCTTCGTCGCCGGCTTCCAGATCGCGGTGTTCGCGTTCGTGGGCATCGAGCTCGTCGGCACGGCCGCGGCCGAGACCAAGGATCCGGAACGCAATCTGCCCAAGGCGATCAACGCGATCCCGATCCGCGTGCTGCTGTTCTACGTCGGCGCGCTGATCGTGCTGATGGCGGTCACCCCGTGGACCGAGTACGTCGCCGGGGAGAGCCCTTTCATCGCGATGTTCGCCCTCGCCGGGCTCGGGATCGCCGCCACCGTCGTCAACCTCGTGGTGCTGACCTCGGCGATGTCGAGCGCGAACTCCGGCATCTACTCGACCTCGCGCATGGTGTTCGGCCTCGCGCAGGATGGCGACGCCCCGCGCATGTTCGGCCGGCTGTCGCGGCGCAAGGTGCCGCAGAACGCGCTGTTCCTCTCCTGCATCCTGCTGCTGTCGGGCGTCGTCCTGCTGTACGCGGGCAAAGACATCGGCACGGCCTTCGACATGGTGACCACGGTCTCTGCCGTGTGCTTCATGTTCGTCTGGACGATCTTCCTGATCAGCTACATCGTGTACCGCCGCACTCGGCCGGTGAAGGCGGCATCCTCGAGGTTCCGGATGCCGGGCGGACTGTTCATGCCCTACGTGGTGCTCGCGTTCTTCGTGTTCATCCTCTGGGCGCTGACGACGCAGCCCGACACGCTGACCGCACTGCTCGTGACGCCGATCTGGTTCGCGCTGCTCGTGGTCGCCTGGCTGTTCGTGCGCAGGTCTCCGCACCACATCTCCCGCCACGAGGCGCATATCGCGCACCTTCGCGACGACTCGACGGAGTAGCGGCGCGGGATCAGGCGGATGCCGCGGCCGCAGGCTTCGCGGCGAACAGGCGTGTGCGCAGGGCGAGGAACAGCAGCACCATGCCCGCCGAGAGCAGGATGTGCCCGATGCCGGCGATCCCGGAGATCATGGCGGACGAGTCCTGACCCAGCACGGTCAGGCACCCGTGCCACACGAGCATGGCCGACGTGAGCACGAGTCCGGCGTTGTAGATCCAGAAGAACCAGCCGAACAGGCGGCTCTCGCTCAGCGCGAACGCCTTCTCGAGCAGCAGCACGATCAGCAGCACGACGAAGCCGAGCACCAGCAGGTGCGTGTGCACGAGTCCGAGCTGTGTCGCCTGCCCCTCCGGGAAGCCGTTGGCCTTGGTGAACTCGCGATAGAAGAGTCCGGAGAGCACGCCGGCGAGCATGTAGGCGAACGCGGCGTAGAAGAGCTTGCGCATGAGGGGTGTCCTTTCGAGGCTGATTCCAGACTCGCCGGACTCGCCCGCGCCCGGATCCATCGAACGGTTGACCCGATCAGAGGATGCCGGTGTCGCGTGCGATCGCGATCGCACGGGCGCGGCTGTCGGCGCCCAGCTTCTCGAAGATGTGCACGAGGTGCGTCTTCACGGTGGCCTCGGTGACGAAGAGGGTCTTCGCGATCTCGCGGTTCGACGATCCGGTGTCGAGCAGCCGCAGCACATCGAGCTCTCGATCGGTGAGCCGCACCCGAGGCGCCCGCATGACCTCGACGACGCGCTCGCTGAGCTCGGGAGTGAGCACGAGCCCGCCCGCCGCCGCCTGACGGATCGCCTGCACGATCGCCTCCGGTGCCACGTCCTTCAACAGGTATCCGGCAGCGCCCGCCTCGATCGCTCCGAGGATCTCGGCATCGCGATCGAAGGTCGTGAGGATGATGACGGCGGGAGGCGGATGCTGCGCCCGCAACGCCGCCGTCGTCTGCACGCCGTTCATACCGTCACCGAGGCGCAGATCGCACAGCACGACGTCGGGATGGAGATGCCGGGCGAGCGCGAGCGCCTCCTCGCCCGACGCCGCCTCCCCCACGACCTCGACGTCGTCGCGCCGGTCGAACAGCGAGCGCACTCCTGCGCGGACGATCGGATGATCGTCGACGAGCAGCACGCGCACGGCGGTCATGATGCGTCCCCGTCATCCGGGCGATCCGGGCGATCGGGCGCCGAGCTCCTGGGTCCGAGCGGCACGTACGCCGAGAGCGCGGTGCCGTCACCCGGCGCGCTCTCGACGTCGAGTCCGCCGCCGAGTTCGCGCAGTCGGGCGCGCATGGCTCGCAGACCGTAGCCGCCGCCGAGCCCTCCGGCTTCGAGTCCCGCGGGATCGAAGCCGCCTCCGTCGTCGACGACGTCCAGACGAACGGCGTCACCGGCGTCCGCCAGCGTCACCACCACCCGGGAGGCGCCCGAATGCGAGCGCACGTTCGCGAGGGCCGACTGCGCGGTGCGCAGCAGCGCGACCTCGGCGTCGAGGCCGAGAGCCGGCAGATCGTCCGCCTGCAGGGTCGCCGTGATCCCTGCTTCCTCCGACAGCCGCACCAGCATCCTCTCGAGCGCGTCTCCGAGCGCGGTCTGCTCGAGTTCCGCCGGCATGAGATCGTTCACGATGCGGCGGGCGTCGGCCAACCCTTCCGCGGCGAGCGCCGCGATCTGTTCGAGCGCGCGGGCGGTGTCGGCATCCGCCTCCCTCGCCATCCGCGCCAGCATGCCGATCGACGCCATGCTCTGAGCGACGGTGTCGTGGATGTCTCGCGACACCCTGGTTCGCTCGGCGCTCGCGCCCGCTTCCCGCTGCGTGCGGGCCAGCTCGTCCTGCAGCGCGGCCATCTCGTCCTGCGTGGCGACCAGCGAGGCGATGAGTCGACGCCGTTCGCGCGCGTCGCGCACGAGTTCGAGGTAGCCGCGCGAGATGCCGAGCGCGAAGACTCCGCCCACGAGGGGTCCGATCACGTTCGCGTAGCTGGTCGTGCCGTGATGCAGCACCGGGGCGGCGATGACGACCGCCAGGATCAGGATGCTCAGGGCCGCAGCCCACCGCATCCGCAGCACGAATCCGGCGAGCAGCCACAGGGCGAAGGCGAGCCAGACGTACTCCGGCGACAGCGCCACGGCGCCGAACCAGATCAGCGTGAGTCCGAGCAGCCAGCCGGCGGCGAGGCGCCGGTCGTCGGTGCGATCGCTGAGCAGCAGCCCGCCGCCGTACCAGCCGAGGAAGACGAGACTGATCGCGAGCACCCACGGCAGCGGCACGCCGTCGAGGGCCGCGCGCCACGACCCGATCGCGACGAGCACCACCGTGATCCCAGCCTGGCCGATCCGCACCGAGCCGATCAGCCCGGCCCAGGTGCGCACGCGCACGGGCTCGACGGCGGAACGATCGTCAGACGGCATCCTCACATTCTTCCCCCGCGCGGGTCGACGCGCCTCCATCGATCGGTTGAGGGGTTCCATCAGCCCCTCCCACGAGACGGCGCACCGGGCGTAGCGTCGACTCACACGACGAAGGGACAGCTGATGCACACACGCATACTCGGACAGGGCCTCGAGGTCTCGGCGGTCGGACTCGGCTGCATGGGGATGTCGCAGAGCTACGGACCGAACCCCGGCGACCGCGGCGAGATGATCGCGGTGCTGCGCTCGGCGCTGGACCTCGGCGTCACGTTCTTCGACACCGCAGAGGTCTACGGCCCCTACGTCAACGAGGAGCTCGTCGGCGAAGCCCTCGAACCGGTGCGCGACCAGGCGGTGATCGCGACGAAGTTCGGCTGGCGCATCGAAGACGGCAAGAGCACGGGCCTCGACAGCCGCCCTGAGCAGATCCGCCGCGTCGCCGAGGAGTCGTTGCGGCGCCTGCGCACCGACGTGATCGACCTGTTCTACCAGCACCGGGTCGACCCGGCGGTGCCGATCGAAGACGTCGCCGGCACCGTGGCGGAGCTGATCGACGAGGGCAAGGTGCGGCACTTCGGACTCTCGGAGGCGTCGGCTGAGACGATCAGGCGAGCGCACGCCGTGCAGCCGGTGACCGCGCTGCAGAGCGAGTACTCGCTGTGGACCCGCGACCCCGAGGAATCCGTGTTGCCCGTGCTGGGCGAACTCGGGATCGGCTTCGTGCCGTTCAGCCCGCTCGGAAAGGGGTTCCTCACCGGAACGGTCGACCAGAAGACCTCCTTCGCAGACGGCGACATCCGCGGCACGATCCCCCGCTTCAGCGAGGAGAACCGCGCAGCCAATCAGGCGCTCGTCGACCACGTCGCCGGGCTCGCGACGGCCAAGGAGGCGTCACCGGGGCAGATCGCACTCGCCTGGCTGCTCGCCCGCGAATCGTGGATCGTGCCGATCCCCGGCACCCGACGCACGGCGCGCATCGCCGAGAACGCGGGGTCGACGGGCGTCGCGCTCTCGGCCGACGAGGTCTCCGACCTCGACCGCCTGGCCGCCACGATCGGCGTGCACGGCGACCGTTACAACCCGCAGCAGATGTCGTTCGTCGAGCGCTGACGCGCCTGCGCCCGGGTGCGTCGCGCGGGTGCGTCGACGTCACGTGAACTCGCCGAGCGCACGACATCTCGACGTCGACAGACCGTGCGCTCGGCGAGGTCGCGTGCACTCGGCGCGGACCGCGGCGGCCCGCGGCATCCCGCGGCGGTAGCGTGGCCGGGTGAGCACAGACCGCCGATATCCGGCCACGATCGCCGCGGCCGTCGAGAACGAGCTGATCGTCAAGAAGTCCCGCTTCATCGCCCGCATCGAGCCGGTCTCGGATGCGGCGGACGCGGATGCCGTCATCGCCGGCATCCGCAAGAGGTTCTGGGATGCCAGGCACAACTGCAGCGCGATGATCACGGGTCTGCTCGGCGACCAGGCGCGGTCCTCGGATGACGGCGAGCCCTCGGGCACGGCCGGCATGCCGATGCTCGAGGTGCTGCGGCGGCGCGAGCTCACCGACGTCGTGGCGGTGGTCACCCGGTACTTCGGCGGAGTGAAGCTCGGCGCAGGAGGCCTGGTGCGCGCCTACTCCACGGCGGTCTCGGAGGCCCTGGATCTCGCGAACCTCATGCGCCGCGAATCGCTCACGCAGGTGAGCGTCGACGTTCCGCACGGGGATGCCGGGCGCTACGACAATCTGCTGCGCGACTGGGCGGGTCACCACGGCGCCACGCTGGGCGAGCCGCGATACGCGGCGGCTGCCACTCTGGAGCTGTGGGTTCCCGCGGCGGAACTCTCGGCCCTCGCAGACGAACTCGCGGCAGCATCCGCCGGTGCGGTCGCACCCGTGGTCGGAGTCGAGCGCATCGTCGACGTCGCGGTGTGAGAGTGCTCGACGTGCCGAGTGCACGGCCGGGCGCCGAGTGCACGGGTTCCTGACGTCACCAGGGGGTGCGCTCGACAGCATCCCGTGCACTCGGCACCGAAGATCGCCGGATACGCTGGATTCCGCGGTCGGAAGGAGCGAGATGTTCGACAGCCCGCTCTCGGCCTCGGCGTACGAGGTGCTCGGCGTCGACCCCGCGGTCGACCACGACGAGCTACGACGCGCGTACCGGCTGCGCCTGCGGCAGACGCACCCCGACACGGGCGGCGACGCCGCCGTGTTCATCCAGGTGCAGCACGCGTGGGAACTCGTCGGCACGCCCGAGAGCCGCGCGGCGTACGACCGCGGGCACGGCTTCGCGGAAGAGAACGAATGGAGCGGATGGCGCGTGCAGACCGTGCGCGCCGACACCCGCCCCCGCGCACGTTCGTATGGGCAGCCCGGCGGATGGCGCAGGGAGCGCTATCTCACCCTCATCCGCGAGTGGGCCGGGATCGGCGCCGAAGTGCCGGACCCTTACGACCCGGCGCTCGTGCGCCAGGCGCCACGGGAGCTGCGGCGACTGCTCGCCGATGCACTCGCCGAGGAGGCCACGGCCCGCACCGTCGCCGACCTCGGCATGGGCTTCACGGTCTGGCACGACGTCGCCGCCGGATCCGACCCCGAGGAGAAGCTCGACCATGTCGTGCTCAGCCCCTCGGGCCTGTACGGCGTGATGTCCGAGGACTTCGGCGGAGTCGTCGGCTTCCGCCGCGGAGAGATCACGGGTCCGAGTCTGGGAGTCCGCGCGCCGATCACCGCCCTGCTCGCGCGCATGCGCGTCACCGCACGTGCCGCACGCGTGCGGTTCGGCGGCGCGATCGTCGTGCTCCCCGATGACGACCTCGTGCAGGCCGTCACGCCGATGGGCACGGTGCGCGGCGTCCCGGTCGTGGTCGTGCGCCGCAGTGCACTCGGCATGGTGCTCCGCCAGGGCGTCCCCGGAGTGCGGGCGATCGGCGGCAACGAGCTGTTCGACGTGCGCACACGCCTACAGCAGACCGTGCGCTTCGTCTGAGCGCTGCCCGGCATCCGCCTTCTCCCCGCTCTTCCGCCTTGCGCGCCCGACGCGATAGCGTGCGCTGACGACGTTCGCCGAGGAGGCATCGATGACCGATCTGATCAGCGTGTTCGAGCAGCAGGAGCAGGAGCTCGTCTTCGACGGCTTCGACCACGCCGACGCCTGGCAGCTGGGCACGCGCATCACCGAGATCGCTCAGGCGGCAGGTCACGGCGTCGGCATCGACATCCGCCGCCCCGGGCTCATCCTGTTCCGCGCGGCGCTGCCCGGGATCACGCCCGACCAGGAGGTCTGGATCGCTCGCAAAGCGGCGCTCGTCCTGCGGATGGAGACGAGCAGCGCTCTCGTGGACGCCCGATTCACCGCGGCCGGCATCGACGCGGCCGGATCCGGCTGGCTGGGAGACGACTACGCCATCACGGGCGGTTCGTTCCCGATCCGCGTGCGCGGCGTGGGAGTCGTCGCGGCGGCGACCGCGTCGGGCCTGTCCTCGCAGGACGACCACGACCTCATCGTCGAAGGCATCCGCTCCCACCTCGCGGAGCGGGCATGAACCGCGGGCGCGAGCTCCGACCGGGCCAGACGTGCCGCATCCGCGTGTGGGAGCGGGAGACCGGCGGCATCCGCACCGTCTTCGAGTCGACCGATCTGCTCTACGAGGCGCCGAACTGGACCGACGACGATCACCTGCTCGTCAACGGCGACGGCAGGCTGTGGCTGCTGCCCGTCGACGGGTCGACGGCGCCCGAGGAGATCAGAGTCGACGGCCTGCCCGACGCGAACAACGACCACGTGCTCGCGCCGGATGGCGAGACGGTGTTCGCCTCGGCGAACGACTGGCATATCTGGCGGGTTCCGGTGGCCGGAGGCGCGGCGCAGCGCGTGACCGCCGACGACGGGGCGATGCACTTCCTGCACGGGGTGAGTCCCGACGGTCGCCGGCTGGCGTACGTGCGGCTGCAGCCGGAGGGCGAGAACTGGTGGGCGTCGGCGACGATCCACACGATCGGCGTCGACGGGCGGGATGACAGGGCGGTCACGACGCATCCGGGTCCGGCGGACGGATGCGAGTGGACGCCCGATGGCGAGTGGATGCTGTTCAACACCGAGCAGTTCTCGCCCGGTCACGCCCAGATCGCACGGGTACGGCCCGACGGGTCCGAATTGACGCAGCTCACCTTCGACGAACGGGTGAACTGGTTCCCGCACATCTCCCCCGACGGCGAGGCGGCGGTGTACCTGAGCTATCCGCCGGGCACGACTGGGCACCCCGCGGACCTGCTCGTCGAGCTGCGGCTGGTGTCGACCGACGACTGGGGCACGCCGAGGATCCTCGCCGCGTTCGAGGGCGGACAGGGAACGATCAACGTGCCGAGCTGGGCGCCTGATGGTTCGGCGTTCGCCTTCGTGGACTATCCGATCGGCTGATCCTTCCGCTCCTCGAGCAACAGCGCGACAAATCACGGTCCCGGTGACGATCCACGGATTGATTCGGCGAGAGCATCCGCTTTTCGTCACCCCGTCCGTGATTCGTCGACTCTCGGATCCCCCGCCCCCAACCGACATGCCGATACTTCTTTTGAACCGCTAAAAATAACGTGTACAGTCAAGACATGGACACCGACCTCGACTCCGCGCTTCGCGACGCGGGACTGAGGGCGACCGCAGGCCGGGTCGCCGTTCTCGAGGTCCTCGATTCCATGGCCCACACGGATGCCGAGCGGGTCTACCGCGCGGTGTCGGACGTGCTGCCGACCACGTCGATCCAGTCGGTGCACAACATCCTCGCGGACCTGACGACGGCGGGTCTCATCCGCCGGATCGAACCGGCAGGTTCCGCGGCGCTCTACGAGCGACGCATCGGAGACAATCACCACCACGTCGTCTGCACCTCCTGCGGGGCGATCGGCGATGTGGACTGCGTCACTGGAGTCGCGCCGTGCCTCACCCCCTCGGACACGGGGGGATTCACCGTCCAGACAGCAGAAGTCACCTTCTGGGGCCTGTGCCCCAGTTGCCAGAACGTCGCCCGGTAGCGTGACGCCCGCCACCCGCCCTCCCCAGAAGGGCAGGGGTGTTCGTCGCGCCCGTGCGCAGAAGGAGAATCATGACCGAGCCCACCACCACCCAGACCGGCACCCCGGTCGCGAGCGACGCGCACTCGCTCACGGTCGGCGCAGACGGCCCCACCGTTCTGCATGACCGATACCTCGTCGAGAAGCTCGCCTCGTTCAACCGCGAGCGCGTGCCGGAGCGCAACCCGCACGCCAAGGGCGGCGGCGCGTTCGGCACGTTCACCGTGACTGAAGACGTGTCGGCCTACACCCGCGCCGCGGCGTTCCAGCCGGGTGCCGTGAGCGAGACGCTGCTGCGTTTCTCGTCGGTCGCCGGCGAGCAGGGTTCCCCCGACACCTGGCGCGATGTGCGCGGCTTCGCGCTGCGCTTCTACACGAGCGAGGGCAACCTCGACATCGTCGGCAACAACACTCCGACCTTCTTCCTCCGCGACGCGATGAAGTTCCCCGACTTCATCCACTCGCAGAAGCGACTCGGCGACTCGGGTCTGCGCAACGCCGACATGCAGTGGGACTTCTGGACGCTCTCCCCCGAGACCGCCCACCAGGTCACCTACCTCATGGGCGACCGTGGTCTGCCGGCATCCTGGCGTCATATGAACGGCTACGGCTCGCACACCTATCAGTGGGTCAATGCGGCGGGCGAGCGCTTCTGGGTGCAGTACCACTTCCTGTCGAAGCAGGGCGTGGAGCGGATGGATGCCGCCGAGGCCGAGAAGCTCGCGGGCTCCGATGCCGACTACTACCGCCGCGACCTCTTCGACGCGATCGCGCGGGGCGACAACCCGTCGTGGGACGTCTTCGTGCAGGTCATGCCGTACGAGGAGGGCAAGACCTATCGGTTCAACCCGTTCGACCTCACCAAGACGTGGTCGAAGAAGGACTACCCGCGCATCAAGGTCGGCACGTTCACGCTCGACCGCAATCCGGAGAACTTCTTCGCCGAGATCGAGCAGGCGGCGTTCTCACCCGGCAACCAGGTTCCCGGCACGGGAATCTCGCCCGACAAGATGCTGATGGCACGCGTCTTCGCGTACTCCGACGCACAGCGGTACCGCATCGGCGCGAACTACAACCAGCTGCCGGTCAACCAGCCGCACGCAGCCGAGGTGCGCAACTACATGCACGAGGGCCAGATGCAGTACCGGTTCAACCCGGCCGAGCACCGCGTGTACACGCCGAACTCCTTCGGCTCGGCCGGCGGCCCCGTTGCGGATCCGGTCGCCGGTGCAGAGGCGAGCTGGGAGTCCGACGGCGAGCTGATGCGCGCCGCCGCGACGCTGCGACTCGATGACGACGACTTCGGCCAGGCCGGCACGCTGTACCGCACCGTCTTCGACGACGAGCAGCGCGCCCGCTTCCTGGAGACGCTCACCGGTCAGGGCCGCAGCATCACGATCGATGCGATCCGCGAGCGTTTCTTCGAGTACTGGACGAACGTGGATCCGGCGCTCGGCGAGTCGCTGCGTCAGACGGTTCCCGCCGGCGACCTCGATCCCGAGCTCGCCGGGGTCTGAGTCCCGGCCGTTCCCGCCGCAACCACGTCGGGGGACGGCACGCCACATCGGGGGACGTTTCTACGGATTCGTCCCCCGATGTGGCGTGCCGGCCCCTTGGGCGCGAACACGTGGCGGCCGGGGAGGACCCGGGTCCACGCCCTACGGCCGCGCGTCGTACTCGGCCCGCGCCTCCTCGATCGCCGGGTGATTGGCGAGCGCCCAATCCCCGATCGTACGAGCCATCGGGATGAGCGTTCCGCCGAGTTCGGTCAGCTCGTACTCCACGCGCGGCGGAACCTCGGCGTACACCGTGCGGCTGATGAGACCGTCGCGCTCGAGCTGGCGGAGCGTGAGCGTCAGCATCCGCTGAGAGATCCCGGGAATGTGCTTGAGCAGCTCGCTGAACCGCAGGCGATCGCCGCGCAGCGTCGCGATGAGCAGCAGCGACCACTTGTCGCCCACCCGATCGAGCACGTCGCGAATGGCACGGCCGGCGCCGTCATCGACCGAGCACGAGTTCTCGTAGGCGGGGAACCCCGCCGTGTCGCACCCATCGCTGTGCGTCAGTGACATCGATGTGCCTTTTGCACGCGTCATCCGATTGCTCCATTCTTGGTTACTGATCGTAACAAAGAAACAGAACGGAACCTCGGATGCTGATCGCACTCTGGATCGTCAACGGACTGCTCGCCCTCGCCATGCTCGGCGGCGGCGTCATGAAGGTCCTCACCCCGAAGGCCGCCCTCGCCGAGAAGGGCATGGCCTGGACCGAGGACTTCTCGGCCGGCAGCATCAAGGCCATCGCGACCCTCGAGGTGGTCGGCGCACTCGGCCTTGTCCTCCCCCTGCTCACCGGCATCGCTTCGATCCTCACGCCGCTCGCGGGCACCGGCCTCGCCATCATCATGGTCGGCGCGACCGTCGTGCACCTGCGCCGCAAGGAGCCCTTCGCTCCCGCCCTCGTGCTGGCTGTGCTGGCCATCGCGAGCGCCGTGCTCGGTTTCATCGTCGTGCTCTGAGTCGAACTCGACGCACCGCGGGGCGGCGGATCTGCGGCAGGAGGCCCGGCGCAGAACCGGAGACCGGATGCGGGGGCATGATGGATCCGTGGCCGTTCCTCTCGCAGACCTCACCTCCATGCCCGCACCCCAGCAGGTGTACGCCGCCGATGGCACGAGCCTCGCGACGTACACGTGGGGCGATCTCGACGCTCCGGTCGTGGTCGCCGTGCACGGCTTCGCCTCGAACGCGCGCGACAACTGGGTCCTCACGGGGTGGGTCCGCGAGCTCACCCGCGCGGGCTATCGCGTCCTCGCGCTCGACCAGCGCGGCCACGGCCTCAGCGAGAAGCCGCACGAACCGGGCGCGTACGGCATCCGCACCCTCGTGACCGACGTCGAGTCCGTGCTCGACACCTACCTCGTCGACGATGCCCTCTACGTGGGGTACTCCCTCGGCGCACGCGTCGGCTGGGAGGTCGTGCGCGATCTGCCGCACCGCATCGGCCGTGCAGTGCTCGGCGGCGTGCCCGACGGCATCCCCCTCGCCCGGCTGAACCTCGACCAGGTGCGCGCGTACATCGCCGACGGCACGCCGGTCGGCGACCAGACCACGCAGAACTACATCGCCCTCACCGAGCGCGTCCCCGGCAACGACCTGCAGGCGCTCGTCGCGCTGGCCGAGGGCATGCGCGCATCGGGCACGATCGATCCTGACCCGGCGGACGCCCCGGCCCGCCCCATCCTGTTCGCGACGGGCTCCAAGGACGCGATCATCGAAGGCTCGAAGGCGCTGGCATCCGCCGCGCCGAACGGCACGTTCTTCGAGATCCCGGATCGCAACCACTTCAACGCCCCGGGATCGCGGGCCTTCAAGGAGGCCGCGCTCGCGTTCCTCGCCGAGGCCTGACCCTTCGGAGCGTGCGCAGAACCTCGCGCACGCTCCGAAGGAGATCACGCGTTCAGAAGGAGCCCTCAGCCGAATCGGTCCTTCCGAACGTGCGATCTCCTTCCGAACGCGAGGCGGTCGGCGGCGACATCCCTCCGGCGCCCGCCGAGATCAGACCTCGGCGCGCTTCGGCAGCACCCATCCCGCACGCGGGAAGTGGCACGTGTAGCCGTTGGGGTAGCGGATCAGATAGTCCTGGTGCTCGGGCTCGGCCTCCCAGAACGCGCCGGCCGGCTCGATCGTGGTGACGGCCTCGCCCGGCCACAGCCCGGAGGCGTCGACGTCGGCGATGGTGTCGCGGGCGACGGTCTCCTGCTCGGGAGAGAGCGGGAAGATCGCCGAACGATAGCTCGACCCGATGTCGTTGCCCTGACGGTTCAGGGTCGACGGATCGTGGATCTGGAAGAAGAACGCGAGGATGTCGCGGTACGTCGTGACGGCGGGATCGAAGACGATCTCGACGGCCTCGGCGTGACCGGGGTGGTTGCGGTAGGTCGCGTGGTCGTTCGATCCGCCCGTGTAGCCGACCCGGGTGTCGAGCACACCGGGCTGGCGGCGGATCAGGTCTTCCATGCCCCAGAAGCAGCCTCCGGCGAGGACGGCGGTCTCGGTGCCTGGTGTGCGGGTGATGGTTCCGGCGTCGGTCATGACTGCTCCTCAGAGATGTCGGAAGTGGTGTTCGTGAACAGGCCGCTGTATCGACCGTAGCCCTCCTCTTCCAGGCGGGATGCCGGGATGAAACGGAGCGCGGCGGAGTTCATGCAGTAGCGCAGGCCGCCGTCTTCGACCGGTCCGTCGTCGAAGACGTGCCCGAGGTGGCTGTCTGCGCCGGTGGAGCGCGCCTCGGTGCGCGTCATCCACAGCGTCCGGTCGGTGCGGGTGGTGACGGCGTCCGCGTCGATCGGCTTCGTGAAGCTCGGCCATCCCGTTCCGCTGTCGAACTTGTCGAGGGAGGAGAACAGGGGCTGGCCCGAGACGACGTCGACGTAGATGCCGTCGTCGTGGTTGTCCCAGTAGGCGTTGCGGAACGGCGGCTCGGTGCCGTCGCGCTGCGTGACCGTGTACTGGGAGTCGGTGAGGGCGGTGACCGCCTCGGGCGTCTTGCGGTACTCGTTCGACATGATGCTCCTTGTCTGACGCAGCTGGCTGCGGCGTCATAGAGAAGAACGGATGCCGGTGCCGTTTTGGTCCCGCGGGGCTGGGAGCGCGCTGTGAGTTTCTGCGGGTCGCTGGCGGAAGACCTCGGCGTGAGACGATGCCGGGGATGGATGCCGCACTCGACGACGAACTCCGTGTGCTCCGTGCGCGTGCCTACGGCCCGGCCGCTGACATCGCCGGCGATCCTGCCGCAGCCATGCGGCTGCGAGAACTCGAGGATCTCCGCGCGCAGGCGCAGAGCGGGGTGCAGATCGAGACGGCACCGCCTCCCCTCGCTGAGGAGGCATCGGATGCTGCAGCCGGGGCCGCCATCGCAACGGTTCCCCTCGTCGATGCCCCTCTCGCGCATGGCCCCGTTCTGGTCGAGCAGGAGGGGGAGCATCCGATCACCGGGTCGCGCTCGTTCCTCCTCCGGCACCGACGAGCCCTCTGGCTCTCCTCAGTCGTCGCTTCCGCAGCGGCCGCAGCGGCCATCACCTATGCAGCCGTCTCGTTCTCGCCGGTCACGGTGTCGTCGAACGCGCCTCAGATCGCCACCCTGACGCCGAGCCCGCTGAGCGAGATCCCCATCGGATTCTTCGGACTGACGGAGGATTCACCTGTCTGGGACTTCCACGGTCTCACCTTCTTCGTCGGCGCGAGCGGACTCAACGGCGCCGTGGGCAACCCCTGCCTCAACGTGTTCGAAACGGATCAGCTGCCGACAGCCGAGGAGGTCTCCTCGGGCTCATACGGCTACGGCGGCATCTCCTTTTCGGCGTGCCAGGCGGGAGCATTCCCCGCGACGATCGAGATGCCGCTCGACGGTCCCGCCGGTGACATCGTTCCGTCAGCACTGCGGACGCAGTTCCCCGAAGGCAAGGCCCTGCAGTTCGTGCTCGACGGGGATCGCATCGGGGTCTTCTTAGACAGCGGCGACTGAGCCCGTCACAGGCGTTGGATAGAGTTGCTCCCCGACACACATCACAGGGGGACGCTCATGTCGGTTGGATTGCTCGCTGTCGTCGATGACATCCTGAGTGCGGCGATGAAGGCCTCGGCCAAGGCCGCAGGCGTCGTGATCGACGACGCCGCGGTGACCCCGCAGTATGTGCAGGGCATCACCCCCGCCCGCGAACTGCCGGTGGTGGGCAAGATCGCCCTCGGCTCGCTCGCGAACAAGTTCGTCATCATCATCCCCGTGGCGCTGCTGCTCACGGCGTTCGCGCCATGGGTGCTGCCGTATCTGCTCATCGTCGGCGGCCTCTACCTCTGCTTCGAGGGCGCCGAGAAAGTGCTCGAGTGGTTCGGGATCCAGCACGGGCACGAAGACGAGAGCGCCCGCGACGAGAAGAAGCTCGTGCTCGGCGCCGTGCGCACCGACCTCATCCTCTCCACCGAGATCATGCTCATCTCGCTCGCGAGCCTCGACAAGGGCCTCGACATCTGGATGACCCTCGCGATCCTCGCGGTGATCGCCCTGATCATGACCGGCGTCGTCTACGGCGCGGTCGCCCTGCTCGTGAAGATCGACGACATCGGCCTCAAGATGGCCACCAGCTCCGACAAGCGGATCAGTCGCAACGGCACCCGCCTCGTGAACGCGATGCCCGCGGTGTTCCGCTTCATCAGCATCCTCGGAACGGTCGCGATGCTCTGGGTCGGCGGTCACCTGCTTCTCGTGAACCTCGGCGAGGTAGGAGTGCATTTCGGCGCCGACATCCTGCACGGCATCGAGCACGCGCTCGAACCGGCCGGTGCGGTCATCGTCTGGATCGGCGACACCCTGTTCTCGGCGATCGCGGGGCTCGTCGCCGGCTTGATCATCGTCGGCATCTTGCTCGGTATCGGACGGATGGTCGGCAAGAAGGTCGAGTTCCACGAGGGCGAGGAGACGCCCGCTCACTGACGTCGGGCGGCCTCGAGCCAGCGTGTGCTGATCTCCGCGATCAGCGCGGAGTCGACCCACGGCATCTCGGGTGCCTCGACGCGCCCATCGATGAGCGCGCGGGAGACGGCATCCGCTTCGGCGGCCATGGGCTGCACCGTGGGCACGGTCACGATCTTCTCCTCGCCGTCAGCGCGGAGAATGAGCGAGGAGGGGCTCTCGGTGCGACTCCCCCATGCGTAGGGCAGGACGATGTCACCTCGCTCGCAGCTGATCACCGCAGCCCCCGGCATCTCGCGGATCACCGCGGTGCGCAGCTCCACAGCCAGGTCTCCGATCGCCAGATGCGCCGTGGTGTCGGCATCCACACCGTTCACCCATTCGGCCTCGACATCGCCGAACTTCACGCGCTGATCACCACGGCCCGTCATCCTGGCCACCTCGACCGCGAGCGATGTCGGGTAGCAGCCGACGTCGAGGATCGCCCCGCCGGCGAGCGTCGGATCGAAGGCACGCCCGGTCCGAGCCGGATTGTTCCCACCGAACCCGGCAACCACTCCGTGCACCTCCCCGAGTTCGCGGTCGGCGAGGAGCCGACGCAGCAGATCGGCGAAGGGGCCGAAGCGCTGCTTGAACGCCTCGACGAAGGGCACGCCCGCACGGGCAGCGGCGTCGAGGACCCGTCGCGTGTCGGCGGCCGTCGGTGTGATCGGCTTCTCGCACAGGACGGCCTTGCCCGCCTCGAGGGCTTCGATCGCGAGAGTGGCGTGGGTGGTGTGCACGGTGCCGATGTACACGGCGTCGACGTCGTCGCGCGCGATGACGTCGGAATAGTTGCCGGATGCCGCAGCTTCGTGCTGTGCGGCGAAGGCGGCCGCGCGATCGGGGTCGGAGCTGCCGACCGCGTGCAGCACGCCGAGGCTCGAGCTGCGCAGCCCGGTGACGAAATCGGTGCTGATGACTCCGGGACCGAGCACGGCCCATCGTGTCTTCGTCATCGTGCTTCTCCTTCGGATGGTCCGGTCGCTCGCCGGGTCGCTCGGCCTGCGATGTCGGGGCGCTGAAGCACTTGGCTCAAGGAGAGCATAGGCGGGCCATGCGGCTCCCGGATGAGTCACCGGGCGAGCGGGCGCGCTGAGCGGGGCTCCGAGCGGGGCGGATCGATGCCGGGCGAGCCGAGCGCGGCGCCGACCGGGGGCCGAGCGCGGCAGGTCCGACGGTGGCCGGTATCCTCGGCTGCATGTCATCCGCACGTCGTCGCCCGTCTCCGCGAGCAGGGGCGACGGCCGCGCCATCCGCCGTCCGTCGCGATGCCGACCGCTGGTTCCGCGAGCAGGGGCTGCCGACCTTCGTGCCCCTGCGGCGCTGGTTCACCGATCTGCCGCGACGCGTCGCTCCGCTGCTCGCGTGGGTCACGGTGGCGATGTTCCTGCTCACCGGCGGTCTCGACGTCGCGATCTCCGCGGCTCTCGAGCTGTCGGATGAGGACGAGACGATCGTCGCGGTGGTGGTGCTGATCCTTCTGCTGCTCGCGCTGGCGCTCGCATGGATCGCGTTCCTGCTGGTGCGCCTCGCCGTGCGACGGTTACCGACCGGTCCGGGCACGGCTGTCGCGGCATCCGTCATCGTGCTGTGTGCGGCCGCGCTCGTCGCCGGCGGCTACGCCCTGGATCGGCAGGCGACGGTCAGCCCGGTGTTCGAGACCATCGTGATCATCGCGGTGTGCGTGCTCGTCACCGGCATGGGCGGCGGCGCGCTGATCTCGTGGGCCTCGAGGCTCGCCGTGCGCAACGCCTCGGCGATCGGGCACATGGCGTCGATCGCGCTGCCCGTGATCCTGATGCTCGTGGTCTTCGCGTTCTTCTCCGCGGAGGTCTGGCAGATGGCATCCGCCCTGCACGGCAGTTCGCTCGCGCTCGTCGGCCTGGTCATCGGCGCCCTCGCGACCATCGTCGTCCTGCGTGTGAGCGCAGGCGAGATCGACGACGAGACCTATGCGACGACGGCCGAGCAGCGGGCGGCTCTCCTGAAAGACACCCCGGCCGAGCGGCTCACCTCGGCCTCAGGCGCCCGGCAGGCGCTGCGCTGGCCGCAGCGCGTGAACATCCTGCTCGTGATGACCTTCGCGCAGCTGCTGCAGGCGCTCTTCTTCGCCGCTCTCCTGTGCGCGCTGCTCATCATCATCGGCTCGGTCGCGATCCCAGTCGGAGTCGTCGAGATCTGGGTCGGGCCGGGCAGCGCCGCGCAGCCGCTGCCTGTCGAGCCGCTCGTGATCGGCGGAGCGCACCTGCCCGTCACGGTCAACCTCATCAAAGCCGCGGCGCTCCTGTCCCTGATCGCGACGCTGCCGTTCATCTTCTCGGCCGTGAGCGAACCGCGCTACCGCGAGCGGTTCTTCGACCCGATCATGGTCGACCTGCGCCGCGCGATCGTCGTCCGCGACGCGCTGAGCACGCGGGGACGCGCGGCCTGAGCGGATGCCGCGATCCCGCGCGGGCGGCGAGACACCGCCTCCGCGCCGTGACGCACGCCTCCGCGCGCGAGACACCCGCCGCGGCGTGGTGTCTTCATGCGCGAAGCGGTTTCTCGGCGTCGAGGCCGCGCAGCGCATCCGCCGCGATCTCGGCGAGCCGGTGGTCGCGGTTCTCCTCGTGCGCGGTGATCGTGACGACGGCATCCGCCTCCTCGTCGACGATCACGTACTGGCCGTAGAGCCCATCGAGCCGCCATGTTCGGCCTGGCCCCTGCCAGACCGCGAGACCGTAGTTCGCGGAGTCGCCGTCGGCACCCGTCGGCACCCACTGCGAATGCATCCGCTCGACCCAGCCGCGGCTCACGAGTCCGCCGCCGCCGTCGCGCAGCACCCGCCCGATCCGCGCCAATTCCTCGGTCCTCAACTCCAGCCCGCTGCCGCCCACGACCCAGCCGCGCGGACACCTGTGCCACTGCGGATTGTGGATGCCGAGCGGCTCGAACAGCCGGGGCATGAGCCAGTCGCGCACGTCGCCGACGATTGCGCCCAACATCCGCATCGCCGTATAGGTGCTCGCGTCGGAGTACTGGAAGATCGAACCCGGCCCACGCGTGGGCGCACTGAGCATCTCCACCGCAAGATCCGGAGACGTCACCGGTTGACTCCCGAACCACGTGAAGTCGATGCCGCTGGTCATCGTCAGCAAGTGCTCGAGCGTCACACTCTCGACTCCGGAACCCGGTGCGGGCACGGTGACGAGATCGAGCGCCGGGGTGTCCAGCGACAGCAGCCCCTCGTCGATCGCGATGCCTGCGGCGAGCGCGCTGACGCCCTTCGACACCGAATACAGGTTCTCGCGGTCATCGCTGCGCCACCGATGCCCGGCCTCGTGGTCGCCGATCAGCACGTGCAGACCGTAGGCCCCGAGGTGCTCGGCGTCGATTCCCGCCACGATCTCGTCGCGCACGGTCGTTGCGTTCGTCATTCCCTCATTCTGACTTCCGGTCGCGACTTCCCGCACACACGCCCGTGGCGCGGTTCCGACGCAACAGAATTCAGGGCGAACCCCCGCCCCTGCTACCGTCGGCGATGCGCGCCCCACGCACAGAGGAGACCGCCGTGCACATCAGAGATGCCGAGATCGCCGATCTCGAGACGATCACCGAGATCTACAACGACGCCGTGGCCAACACCACGGCGATCTGGAACGAGCGTCTCGTCGACGTCGACGATCGCGCCGCCTGGCTCGCCGATCGTCTGCGCGCAGGCTACCCGGTGCTGGTGGCATCCGACGACGACGGCGTGCTCGGCTACGCCACGTTCGGCGACTGGCGTCCGCACGACGGCTACCGGCACACGATCGAGCATTCGGTCTATGTACGCTCCGACCAGCGCGGCCGCGGCATCGGCAGGGCGCTCATGACCGAGCTGATCTCGCAGGCCCGCACGATCGGCAAGCACGTGATGGTCGCGGCCGTCGAGAGCGACAACGCCGGCTCGATCGCCCTGCACGAGCGGCTCGGCTTCGTCGAGACAGGGCGGATGCCGCAGGTCGGCATGAAGTTCGGCCGCTGGCTCGACCTCACCTTCCTGCAGCTGATCCTCGACGACCGCCCGTCCCCCGCATGAACCTGTTCACCTGGCTCGTCGAGCTGTTCAACTCGACCTGGTCGCTGCCCGGTGGCCAGACGCTGCTCGTGCGCGAGGTCGTCGGCAACGTCTTCGGACTCGCGAGCGCGCTGGGCGGCATGCGCCGCAAGGTGTGGGCGTGGCCGGTCGGCATCGTCGGCAACGTGCTGCTGCTGACCGTGTTCCTCGGCACCATCCTGAACCCCGATCACGAGCTGCCGAGCCTGCTGGGTCAGGCGGGGCGCCAGGTGATGTTCATCACGGTCGCGATCTACGGCTGGGTGCGGTGGCGTCAGGCGGCATCCGATGGCGGGCAGGTGACGCCGCGCTGGGCGCCCTGGAGCGCCCGCGTAGGCATCGTGCTCGTCATGGTCGTCGGCACCGTGGCGCTGACGCCCCTGTTCCGGGCGCTCGGCTCGTGGGAACCGGTGTGGGCGGATGCCTGGACCTTCGTGGGATCGCTGATGGCGACCTACGGCATGGCGAAGGGCTGGACCGAGTTCTGGCTGATCTGGATCGCCGTCGACGTGGTCGGCGTGCCGCTGCTGTTCAGCTCGGGCTTCTACGCCACCGGCTTCATGTACGTGTTCTACGGAGCCTTCACCGCGATCGGATTCGTGGTGTGGGTGCGCGCGCAGGCGAACGCGAAACCCCGGGTCGACACGATCATGCCCGATCCGCGTCCGCAGAGCCCCGAAGCCTGACGCATCCCCGCATCCGACTCGGCCGTCGTCCGCGCGCCACCAGGATGCCGACGCCCCACCAGGATCCCGACGCGGATTCGATGGTGGTGCGTCACGAGCGCGGTGGCGCGCCCACGGCTCCCCGCATCCGCACGCGAAACGTCGGGCGCACGCGAAACGTCGGGCGGACGCGAAACGTCGGGCGGACGCGAGAACTCAGTGCCGCACGCGCGAGAGGAACTCTACGGTGGCGGGATGCTGCGGGGCGTCGAAGAGCTGCTCCGGCGGTCCCTGCTCGACGAGCACGCCCTCCTTGAGGAACACCACGCGGTCGGCGACCTCGCGGGCGAAGGACATCTCGTGCGTGGCCATCACGATCGTCGTGCCGCGGCGCTTGAGCTCGCGCACGAGGTCGAGCACCTCTCCGACGAGCTGCGGGTCCAGAGCGCTGGTGATCTCGTCGAGCAGCAGCACTTCGGGTTCGGTGAGGATCGCGCGCACGATCGCGACGCGCTGCTGCTGGCCCCCGGAGAGCCGGTCGGGGTACTCCCCCGCCTTCGCACCGAGGCCGAGCGTCTCGAGAAGCTCCAGGGCGCGCGCACGCGCATCGGGGGCACGCCATCCGTGCACCTTGCGCGCTGCGAGGGTGATGTTCTCGAGCACCGTGAGATGCGGGAAGAGGTTGAAGTGCTGGAACACGACGCCGATGCGGGCGCGGATGCTGTCGGCATCCGCCCTCGGATCGGTGATGTCGTCGCCGCTGAGGAAGATCTGCCCGTCGTCGACGCGCTCGATGAGGTTCATGGTCTTCAGCAGCGTCGACTTGCCGGAGCCGGAGGCCCCGATCAGCACGACCACCTCGTGACGGGCGACCGCGAGGTCGAGCCCGCGGAGCACGTCGTGGTCGCCGAAGCGCTTGCGCACGCCGCGGGCCTCGATGACGACAGCACCATCGGACGGTACAGGGCTCATACGACTCCTCCGGCCTGCTCGCGTCTGTTGAGGCGGGCCGTCACAGCATCCGTGAACCGGATCATCGGCCAGCTGAGGGCGATGAAGAACAGGCCCGCGACGACGTACGGCGTGTAGTTGTAGGTGTCGGCGACCTGCAGCTGCGCGGCGCGGACCGCGTCGATCACCCCGAGCACCGAGATCAGTCCGACGTCCTTCTGCATCGACACGAAGTCGTTCATGAGGGCGGGCACGACCTTGCGCACGCCCTGCGGGATCACCACGATGCGCAGGGTCTGCGCGTGGCTGAGACCCAGCGAGCGCGCGGCGACCCGCTGCGAGGGATGCACGGCCTCCATGCCGGCGCGAAGCACTTCGGCGACGTACGCCGAATACGTGACGATGATCGCGATGGTTCCCCAGAACGCCGGAGGCATCCGCGGGAAGATCATCAGCGCGGGGATGCCGTAGCCGATCAGGTACAGCACGATCAGCAGCGGCACGCCGCGGAAGAAGTCGGTGTAGGCCGCGGCGAGCGCGCGCAGCGGGAAGAACACCGGGCCGCGCAGCGAGCGCAGCGTCGCGAGCAGCGTGCCGAGGACCGCGACGCCGATCGCCGCGATCACGAGCACGAGCAGGTTGGTCAGCAGGCCCTGGAACACCGGACCGATGCTCTGCAGCGCGATCTTCGGGTTGAAGAACGTCTGCTGCACGACGGTCCAGCCCGGCGTGTTCACGACGACGATCACGACGACCGCCACCAGCACGAGGCTGCTGAGGAACGCGATCAGCACCGAGCGCGTGGTGGCTCGACGCCGCAGAGCGCGGCGCGACAGCTCGAGCTCGCTCGGCTGCCACGCCGTCTCTGCGGAGAGGTTCGTCACTTCAGAACGGGGACGTCGACTGCGTCGCTGAGCCACTTCTGCTGCAGCTCATCGAGCGTGCCGTCTTCGCGCAGCGCGTCGACCGCATCGGACACGGCCTTCGTCAGGGCCGAGCCCTTCGGCAGCACGACGGCGAACTCGTCGCCGCCGTCGGAGCTTTCGAACTGACCCGTGACGGTCGAGTCGTCGACCACGGCGCCGGTGATGTAGAACGCCCCGGGCAGGTCGGTGATCATGGCGTCGATCTGGCCTGCCTGCAGTGCGAGCACGACGTCGTCGACCGTGTTGAACACGCTGAGGTTCGCGTCTCCGAGCTGCTCCTTGGCGACCGTGTAACTGGTGGTGCCGGCCGCGACACCGACCTTGGCCTTCTTCAGCTCGTCGATCGTGGTGGCGGATGCCGACGACGAGCTGTTCAGCGCCACGACGGCCTGAGTGGTCGTGTAGTACGGGCTCGAGAAGTCGACGGCGTTCTTGCGCTCGTCGGTGACCGAGAACTGCTGGATGTTGATGTCCCAGTCCTTCGGACCCGGCGCGATCGCCGCGTCGAAGCCGGTGCGCACCCACTCGATGTCGGAGGAGTCGAAGCCGAGCTGCTCGGCGACCGCGTTCGCGACGGCTCCCTCGAAGCCCTTGCCGTTCGAGGGATCGTCGTCGACGAACCAGGGCTCGTAGTCGGGCTCGCCCGTGGCGATCGTGAGCTTGCCGGCGGTGACGGTCTGAAGCTCGCCGTCAGCGGCCGTGGATGAGGAAGAGGGGGTGCCGGCGCAGGCGGCGAGGGTGACTGCGGCGACGACCGCGATGGCGGCGGCCGCGGCGCGGCGGAGGGTACGGGGCACGGTCGCTCCTGAGGTGTGGTCGGGTAGATGTCTCACGGGAGAGTGTTCGAGTTCTGATCAAGAGTAGGCGACGCGGCGAGCCGCCAATCGGCGAAATCGAAACCTGGAGACACGAAGCACGACACCAGGACCTCGCTGTCGTCGAGCGGGCGGGCCGCCTGCCAGACGCCCGCCGGCACGAGCACCTGAGCGGCATCCGTCCCGCTCAGCACGATGGTCGACGCCGCCCGCGGCTCGGCGCCGTCACCGCCGAGACTCAGCTCCAGCCTGCCGGGACCGTGCCACAGCCACAGCTCGTCGCTCGTGACGACATGCCACTCGCTGCGTTCGTCGGCCTGCAGGAGGTAGTGGATGCAGGTGCCGGCCGGGCGCGGGCCGTTCGGCGTCTCGACGGCCAGCGGGCTCGTCCACGTGCGGCGGAACCAGCCGCCTTCGGGATGCGGGGCGAGGTCGAGCCGGTCGGCGGTGGCGGATCGTGCGGTCACTGAGTCGCTCCTGTCTGGAGGGGGAAGTCGGATGCCGCGAAGCGCACTTCGCCCGACACGATCGTCGCGGCAGCACGGCCCTCGCCCGCTTCGACGAGCTCGGGGATCGAGTCGCCGCCGGCCGGCACGTCGAAGAAGGTGAGGTCGGCGAGCGCGCCCACGGCGAGGTGTCCGGTGCGATCGGGGCCGACGTCGATGCCCATGGCGTGGGCTCCGCCGAGTGTGGCCGCGCCCAGCAGGCGGGCGTGCAGGTCGCGGTCGGTGTAGCCCTGCGAGCGCGCGATGCGGGCGAGCGCGGCGACGTCGCCGAGAACGTCGAGCGAGGGACTGGACGACAACGAGTCGGTGCCGACCGCGATCGGGCTGCCCTCGCGCAGGTACGCGGCGATCGGCGGCTCCTCGAGGCCGATCACGGCGTTCGACCGCGGGCACAGGGCCACGGTGGTGCGGCGTTCCCGCAGGATCGCGCGGTCGCGCGCGCTCATGTACACGCCGTGCGCGATGTGGCAGTCGGGGCCGAGCACACCGAGCTGGTCGACGAACTCGGTCGCGCTGGTGCCGAAGCCGGCTTCGCGGAGCTCCTGGAAGCTCGCGAGTCCGGCGGTGTGCCACGCCTGCGGATGCTCGTGCGCGAACTCGCTCTCGAAGGCGGCTTCGCCGAGGTGGATGTGGATCCGTCCGCCTCGTTCGCGGACGATGTCGGGGATCTCCAGCAGCGGCTCGATGTCGAGCGAGTAGGGCGCGTGCGGCGAGAGCCCGGTGCCTGGCGGGGTGGGCAGCGCGTCGAGCGCCTGCTCGACCTGTGCGCGACCCGTGCGGGCCCAGTCGGCGTTGGTCCAGCTCATCACCTCCCAGTAGGTGATGCCGTGCAGGCGGGCGTCGTGCAGCGCTGAGGCGGCTGAGGGGTCGGTCACGACGTCGGCGACGGCGGTCGTGCCGGAGCGGAGCGCCATCTCGGCGCCGGCCGCAGCATCCGCTCCCCAGTCCCTGCCCGCCTCGTATACCGGGTCGAATGCCTGCACCCAATCGTCGAAGCCCGTGTACTGACCACCACCGACCACGGCCATGCCCGTGTACTGCAGGTGCGTGTGCGCGTTCACGAGCCCTGGCGTGAGCACGCCGGGCCAGTGGACCTCGTCGTACGCGAAGCCGCGTTCGGACAGCGATCGCCGCACCCACGCTCGCTCGCCGACGTGCATGATGCGTCCGTCGCGCACCGCGACGGCGCCGTCGACGATGGGCGGGGCCGTCACCGGGACGACCAGGCCGGCGGAGTAGACGGTGATCATGCCGAGGTCTCCTGCTCGCCGGCTGCCGCCAGGTAGCGGCGCGACCGCCACTCGCTCTGCGCATCGCGCTGCTCCCGGCTGGGCGTGTCGATGGTGTCGCCTCGGGCATCGAGAGCGGCGCGGGCGATGGCCTGATCGGCCTCCGGGGGGAACGGATGCAGGCCCGCGGGCAGATCACGGGTGAGCAGCTGCTCGACCGCGCCGAGCTGCACGGCGAAGGAGAGGTCCATGATCTCGATCGGATTGCCCTCGGCGGCCGCGAGGTTCACACAGCCTCCCTGGGCGATCAGCAGGGCGCCGTCGGCGACGCGGTCGAGGTGCACGCCGACCGGCTGCAGGACGGCGGGATCGATGTCGACCTCGCCGGGAACACCGCCCGCGACTGCGACGATCTTCGCGGTGGCGAGCACCTCGGCGCCGATGGTGTGCGGGGCTCCTGTCGCCGAGACGACGAGCGCGCCGGGTGCGAGCTCCCGCAGCGGACCGATCGTGAAGCCGTCGTGCGCGGCGCGCAAAGCGCGCACGGGGTCGGTCTCGGCGACCGCGATCTCGGCGCCGAGCGCACGCAGGTGCGCGGCGACACCTTCGCCGACCGGACCGTAACCGATCACGACGGCAGGCTGGTCGCGCACGCCGATGCCGGCGGCGTCGAGAACGTCGGCGATCGCGAACACGCACGACTGGCCGGTGCCGTAGCGGTTGTCGAACGACGTCTTTAGGCCTGCGTCGTTCACGGCGATGACGGGGATGCTCAGCAGCCCGCTCTGCTGCATGAGACGCAACGGGGTGAGTCCGCTCGTGGTCTCCTCCGCGGCGCCCTTCACCGGTATGCCTTCTTCATGGGCGAGACGGATCAGGTGCGAGCCGTCGTCGAGCAGCAGATCGAATCCCCGGTGCAGGAACGCCACGGCCGCGGCGCGCTCCTCTGCACCGCTCAGCGCGGGGTCGCCGTCGACCGGGATCCCGCGTTCCCGCAGCACGTCCGCGACCTCGACGTCGATCTCGTCGGGGTGGGCGTAGACGACGACCTCGGCGCCGGCATCGCGGAGCAGCAGGGCGAGCTGGGCGGTCTTGGGCTCGAGAACCATCGCGATGCCGATGCGGATGCCGCGCACGAGGTCCTGTTCGCGCAGGCGGGCGGCGATGAGCGTCGAGACAGGCATGTGCGCCCCGGCGTTGTCGAGGCGCGCCGCGGCGGTCGTGCGGGCGGGCAGTGGCGCTCCGTCGCTGAGGATGTCGACGTCCTGCCCCGGGGCGAAGGTCACTCCGCCGGTGCTGAGATGAGCGCCGAGGGCGGGGAGCAGCCTGCGGAGCTCGTCTGCGACAGCATCCGCCCCCTCCACCGAGAACGCGCGCCCTGCGATGAGGAGGTTGGTCTCACGGGCGAATCGGCGCACAAGTCGCTCGGCGGTCGTGCGCGGGTCGGTCACCGGTCAATCGTATTGCGCCGGTCGGGTCGCTCGACGCCCGCGCTGCGGCTGCCGACCATCCCGATGCTGACACGTCTCTGCTAGCGTGCAGATCGAACCCGCCCAAGGTGCATCTACCCGGTAAGGATGCACCCGGCCCGCAGCCTGTCGAGGGTGGCCGCCCGTTCGAGCCGGACCGGGTCCGGGAGACGCACGGCGCTGCGGGCGCTGTCGGCGTCTCCGCCTCTCGTCGAGCGTGGGGAGCCCCGCCAGTACCTGGCTCCGCGTGCGCCCGTACGCTTCACTGGAGGCATGAAGACCGACACGATCCGAACCGTCGAGTGGGATCCGCGGGCAGAGGTGCGCGCGTTCTTCGCGCACCTGTTCGAGCGCGCTTTCCTGCCGTTCGCGCCGCTGTCGCTGAGTGTGCCGGTCGAGATCTCCCGCCGCGAGGAGGCGGTGCGCACCGCATCCGTCGATCCGGCTCCGCTCGGGCCCGAGCAGGAGCGCCTGAGCTGAAGCGCCCGTGTCAGCGTGCTGTGAAGATCTCGCGCGCACGGGCGACGATGTCGTCCAGCCGAGATTGCAGGTACGGTCCGGGGCATTCGGTCCCCGTCCAGGTCTCTCGGTGGCTGATGACGTGCTCTCTGTCGATCGTGAACGACACCGGCACACCGTCCAGGGTCTTGCCGTCGTAGGTCGCGAGCCACGCGATCATCTGTGCGAGCTCCTCCAACTGAGCCGCCGTCACGGCGTAGTCAGGCGCTCCGGTGGCGTCCAGAGGAAGCGGTCGATGATCGGCGTCACCTCGTGGTGGTCGCTTCCTGCGATGTCACGTGGCGACCGAGATGTGGGGTGCCTGCAGTCCTCGAAACCCAAGGGGGCTTCGAGACCTTTGACCGCACGGTCGTAGACGGGTTCGTACTCCGTCAGCCCCCTCGGATTGTCCGGGTCCACAGGCGTCGTCGCGCCGTCTGGGCCCACGGGGATCGCGGAGAGCAGGATTCCCGTGGCGGTCACGGCGATGCCCGAACCCGCCGCGATCAGGAAGCGCCGACGCGTATGCGCCGAGGGGCGTTCGGCAGAATCGGGTGCGGCGGAGTGCTCCATCTGCCCATCTAACACGCTCCCTCGAGCGCCTGCCCTAGAGGATCCGCCAGCTGACGCCGTCGACCTCGAGATCGGCGTGCGCCCTGGCCTGCTCGATCTGCACAGCGTTGGCGCCGTCGACCTCGCGCGCCCAGGCGCGCGCGCCCTCATGCGAGCGCCCGTGCCGCATGTGCCGATCGATCAGCCGAGCCTCGCGCTCCTCAGCAGAGGCGACACAGAACCAGACGGCATCCAGGCGATCACGCACACGGTTCCACGGCTCAGCGGCCGCGAGCAGGTAGTTGCCCTCGACGATCACGGTCTGCACGTGCGGTCCGATGGCGATCTCACCCGCCACTCCCTCGTCGACGTGGCGGCGAAAGCTCGGCGCGTAGACGACATGGTCGGTCTCGACGCGGACGCGGTCGAGGAGAGCGAGGAACCCCCAGCCGTCGAAGGTCTCGATGGCGCCCTTCCGATCGCGGATGCCGAGGGCGTCGAGCGTCGCGTTGGCGAGATGGAACCCGTCCATCGGCAGGTGGGCCGCCCTGCCGGGAGCTCGGGCCTCGAGACGCGCGACGAGCGCCGCGGCCAGCGTGGTCTTGCCCGCGCCGGGGCTCCCGGTCACGCCGACGAGGCGGCGGGATCCGTCGCCTCGGGGGATCCGGGCGAGGAGCGCATCGAGCGCGGCATCCGTCATGCCCGCCAGTCTCGCACCGCTCACGATCCTGGTCCCGCCGGAGGATCGGAGCCGACTAGCATTTCAGTCATGATGGCCACCTCGATCGACGACATCTCCATCGGCGGCGAGATGATCCGCCTCGGACAGTTCCTCAAGTTCTCGGGCCTCATCGACACCGGCGGTGACGCCAAGGAAGCCATCATCGATGGCTACGTGAGCGTGAACGGGGAAGAGGAGCGTCGTCGCGGGCGCCAACTGCACGATGGCGACCTCGTCTCGTTCGAAGGCCGCACGGCACGCGTCAGGCCCTGAGCGCGATCCGGCCTGTCACTGCGCCGGCAGGCATCCGCCGTCCATGATGTACCCGCCGGCCTCGATGATCAGAGCGTCGGCCGACACCTCGCCGAAGATGCATCTGCCCTTCGGGCCGACCACGCCGAAGGCGACGCCGCGCCGACCGCCGATCGTCTGGGTGCTCATGAGGCCGGCGTCCGTCATGACCGCGACGACGGCGTCAGTCGAGATGTCGCCCGAGGTCCTCAGCGCGTCGAGAGCGGGCTGCACCTTCTCGATCGCCTCCTCGGCGGCGGCCCGGGTCTCGTCTGAGATGTCCATCCGCTGCCGATAGGTGTCGTTCTGCGCCATCGACTTTTCGGGGTCGTAGGGCGCGCACTCGGGAGGGAGTTCGACGCCCTCGACCAGCGGGCACGCGGCCGTGGGCGTCGGCGTCGGCGACGCGGATGGTGGCGAACCCGCCTGCGGGCTCGCCGTCGCGCATCCGACCAGCAGCAGCACCGTCGCACATGCGAGTGACGCGAACGCACCCCTCGACCTCTCCCCCCGGATGCCGATCATCCGCCCATGCAACCACACACGTCGTGGCGGGGGAAGAGTCAGCGCCCGGGCGGCCCCTCGAGAACGGTCGGAACGTATTCGAGCAGCTGCGTGCGCATGTCGAACGTGCGCGCCTCGACCAGTTCGAGCGCGACATCGGGATAGCCGTCGAAGATCCTCTCCTGACCGGTGGCGCCCGTGATCACCGGGAAGATCACGACCCGATACCGGTCGACGAGTCCTGCGGTCAGCAGCGACCGGCACAGCGATCGGCTGCCGATGGTGCTCAGCGGACGGTCGGACTCCTCCTTCAGCCGGCGCACCGCCTCCACGGCATCCGTCGCTATCAGCGTCGAGTTCTCCCACGCGAGCGGCGCCTCGAGAGACGACGAGAAGACGTATTTGCGGATGCCGTTCAGCACGTCGGTGCCCGGCTCGCCCTCGGCGACGAGCTCCGACATCACGCGGTAGGTGGTCGCGCCCATCAGCAGGGGCTGATCCTTCTCGGGCCGGGTGTCGAGCCACTCGAGGTACTCCGGACTCTCCATGCCCCACCACCCGGGCCAGCCCACCGCCGAGCCGTAACCGTCGAGTGAGCAGATGAAGTCGACCGTCAAAGTCTGCATGTCGTCTCCTTCGATCCGGCCAGGTGGAACGACCCGAGCCGAGCGGATGCCGTCGCGCAGGAGTCTAGATCCGGCGGGTCGACCCTCGAAACCCCTATCTGCGAACACGCTGGCGAAAGAACCTCGGCCCCTTGTCGCGAGGAGCTGCAACAGCGCCGAGGTCGCGTTCCTCAACCGGCGACTCGACGAGATGAGGGCCGCACCGTGACCGAGAAGCACTACCGTGGCGGTGTGGATGCACCAGACCCGCTGCCCGATCACCCCGCCCCCGACAACCCGCAGGGCAAGCTCGTGCTGCTGCGCCACGGCGAGACCGAGTGGTCGCGGACCGGCCTGCACACGGGCCGCACCGACATCCCGCTGACTCCGCACGGCGAAGAGCTGGCCCGGGCGGCGGGCAGGCTGGTACGCGGATACGACTTCGGGCTCATCCTGACCTCGCCGCTGCGGCGGGCGCGGCGCACGGCGGAGCTCGCGGGCCTCGACGCCGAGGTCGATCCGCTTCTCGTCGAATGGGACTACGGCGGGTACGAGGGCCGGACCACGGCAGACATCCGCGCGGAGCTCGGATACAACTGGACGGCCTTCAACCACGGAGTGATCCGCGGCGAGACACCCGGTGAGACCGTCGAAGAGGTCGCCGCGCGCGCATCTCGGGTCCTGACCAGGGTGCTACCGGCGATGGCCGACGGCGACGTCGCCCTGATCGCGCACGGGCACTACCTGCGCATCCTCACCGCCGTGTTCCTGCGGGAGGCGCCGCGATTCGGTGCCCAGATCACCCTCGATGCCGGCTCGGTGTCGGTGCTCGGCTTCACCAGGGAGCAGCCGGCCATCCTCGCCTGGAACCACGGGCCCGAGCTGCCGCTGAAGCCCTCGGAGTCCTGACATCTCCTTTGTCGGCGGTGTCGGGCACGATGGTCGCATGGCTGACGGATACGACCCCGGGTTCCTCACGACCTCTCTCCCGCTCCCCCGCCCCGCGGACATCACACGCACGCTCGACTACCCCCGGTTCACGGTGCTGCTCGATCCCTCTCGGCGACTGGCGGCGGCGACCGGGGTGAACATCGAAGGCTCGACGCTGCACGATCTTCCCCGTGCCGGCGAATGGCGCCTCGACCCGAGGATCGGCGACGACGAGCAGACCGGCCCCGCCGTGTACGCGCGCAACGATCTCGACCGCGGTCATCTCGTACGTCGCCGCGATCCCGGCTGGGGAGCGGTCGACGACGCCCGCGCTGCCATGGAGGCGACGTTCTTCTACCCGAACGCGGCTCCGCAGGCCGCAGGGTTCAACCAGTCGAAGGAGCTGTGGCTCGGCCTGGAAGACCATGTGCTCGCGTACGCCGAGGCGACGGATCAGCGCATCTCGGTCTTCACGGCGCCGGTGCTCGGCCCAGAAGACCCGCCTTATCGCGGCGTCCGCATCCCGTTGAGGTTCTGGAAGATCGCCGCCTGGCAGGGGGCCGAGGGGCTCGCGACCGCCGGTTTCCTCCTCGACCAGAGCGAGCTCATCGACACCCGTGACGACCTGCTCGCCCCTGCGCCGCTCGGCGCCTTCCGCACCTTTCAGGTGCCGGTCGCCGAGATCGCGAGGCTCACCGGGCTCGATCTCGGTCGGATGCCGGCGGGCGACGTGCTCGCGGAGAGCGCCGTGCGGGCGGGGGAATGGCAGATGCTGTCGTCGGTCGACGACATCGTGCTCTGAGTGCGTCGTCAGCGATCAGCGTCCACCGTCATCCGGACCGGGATCGGGCTCGCCCATCCGTCGATCGCTCGATGATCGTTCGGGCGACTCGCTCACGGCCGCGGTGACGGTGCTCGCGGTCTTCGCGCTCGAAGATCCCCGACGCGCGAGGAAGACCGCGTGGGCGATCTCGAGGGGAGGGATCATCACAGCACGACGACGCCTTTACCGCCTACGACGCCGGCTTCCATGTCGCGATGGGCCTGGACGATGTCGTCGAGTGGGTACGTGCGGCCCACGGGGACGGTTGCACGGCCGTCGGCGACCGCATCGAGGAACTGCTGAAGCGTGTCCGCTCCGAGGTCCGCGGCCTCTCCCGAATACGCGGTGAGACGGACGCCGTTCGGCAGCCAGTCCATCGGGTAGAACTCCTCGATGCTCCACCGGTTCGACAGCATCCCCGTGAAGCAGACCGTGCCGCCGGGTCGCACGGCACGCAGGGTGTCCCGCATGGCGTCGACCCCGACCAGCTCGATGGCGCCGTCGACTCCTCCGGGGAGCAGCCGACGAATCTGTGCCGCGACATCTCCGTCGTCGATGAGAACATGATCGACACCGACGCTCTCCAGGAGCGCACGGGCGGCTTCGCGGCGGGTGGTCGCGTACACGGTCATGCCATGGAGCTTGGCGAGGACCGCCGCCGCGAGCCCGACCGACGAGGTGCCTCCGCGGATCAGGATGCTGTCGCCGGGTTTCGCCTCGAGACCGATGTCGAGCGAGCCGTTGGCCGTCTGCAGCATCTCAGGAACCGCGCCCAGCACGTTCCACGGCAGGGAGCTGCGGAACGGGATCGTCTGCGCCGCGGGAACGACGACGTACTCCGCGTAGCCGCCATCGAACTCCCGCCCCATGCCGCCCATCATCGTGACGACCTGGGTGCCCCTGTCGAACTCGCCACCGGGAGCGTCTTCCACGATCCCCGCGGCTTCGATGCCAGGGATGCGCGGGAACGATCCCGAGTACGCCTGACCGTTCCGGAAGTGCAGTTCGGACTGGTTGAGCCCGAACGCGTGCACTTTGATGAGCACCTGCCCGGGAGCCGCCGCCGGAACAGGACGCTCGCGGATCTCAAGGACCTCCGGAGTGCCGGGTGCAGTGACGACGACCGCCCGCATAGTCGCGGTCATGCGAGCACCGCGCTGCGTGCGGCGACGGTTCGAGCGCCGATACGCGTCAACGCCTCCGACAGCATCTCGATGCCCGATTCCTCCCCGAGGAGTTCCGCGATGACCTGCTGCGCCACCCGCTCAGCCGAGGCGCGAGCGTCTTCCCCGGATCGGGTGAGAGCGACCAGCGAGGAGCGCCGATCATCGGGATTCGGTCGGCGAACCGCCAGACCGTCGCGCTCGAGACGGTCGATGAACTTGCTGGCGGCGCCGACCGTGATCGACAGAGCATCGCTGACATCCTGCACCCGCACTGCTCCGTCGTGGCGGTGCACGGTCTGCAGTGCCATCAACGTGCCGAGACCCACGCGGTCAGACCGCAGGAGCTCGTGCTCGACCGCGTTCCATACGTCGGTCTCGACTCTGACGAGAAGCTCGAAGAAGTTCATGCTCATGAGAACTACATTACTCGTAAGAATATTCCCGGGAACATAAATTCGGTGCGGTCTAGATCGAGGAGTGGCGCTCCGCAGTCATCGCGCGCTCTTCACTTCGTCGTAGGCGCGGAGCGCCGCTCGACGGGTCTCCCGCAGGTCGACGATCGGCTCGTCTCGGCTGTCTGCGGCCCAGCGGTCGATGTACCGACGCTGCGGATCGAACTTCTCGGCCTGGAGCACGGGGTTGAACACGCGGAAGTAGGGTGCGGCATCCGCGCCCGACCCCGCGACCCACTGCCAGTTGAAGGGGTTGCTCGCAGCATCCGCGTCGACCAGGGTGTCCCAGAACCACTGCTCGCCGATCCGCCAGTCGATGAGCAGGTTCTTCACGAGAAAGGAGGCGACGACCATGCGGACCCGGTTGTGCATGTGGCCGGTCTCCCACAGTTCGCGCATTCCGGCATCGACCAATGGCACCCCGGTGCGTCCGCGTCGCCAGGCACGCAGCGCGCCCTCGTCGAGAGGAGGCCAGGGGAACCGGTCGAACTCCGGCCGAAGGTTGCGCGTGGCGAGGTCGGGGAAGCGGTCGAGGGTGTGCCAGGCGAACTCCCGCCAGCCGAGCTCCGTGAGGAACCTGCTTCTGCCCTCGGCCGCGACCGCCTCGTGCCACACGGTGAACGGGCTGAGCTCTCCCCAGCGCAGCCGCGGCGACAGCATCGACGTCGCCTCGAGACCGGGTTCGTCACGAGCCCGGTCGTAGTCGGCGAGCCCCTCGCCGACGAACCTCCGCAGCTGTCGGAGGGCGGCCGGCTCCCCCGGCTCCCACGCTGCCGCGAGGCCTCCGGCCCAATCGGGCGCGTACGGGCGCAGCTGCCAGTCGTCGAGGTCGTCGGACGGGACGCGCGCGCTTCCCGCCGCGGCCGAGGGAGGAGCCGGCAGCGGCGCACGCGGAGCCGGACGGTTCTGGCACGCGCGCCAGAACGGGGTGAAGACCGAATAGTGCCCTCCGCTTCCGGTCGTCACCGTCCAGGGCTCATGCAGCAGCGACGCGGCGAAGGAGGCGACCTCGTTCCCCTCCGACCGCAGCCGTCTCTTGATCTCCGCGTCGACCAGCCGTTCCGGCGCGCCGTAACGGCGGTTCCAGAAGATCGCGTCCGCCTCGGCCTGCGCGGCGACTTCGGGCACGATGCGCGTCGCTTGCCCTCTACGCAGCACCAGCGGGATGCCGAGATCGCGCAGCCCCCCGGCGAGAGATGCGAGCGAGTGGTGCAGCCACCATCGTGCGGCGCCGCCGAGCGGACGGATGCCCTCCGACTCCTCATCGAGGACGTACAGGGCGACGACCGCTCCACCTCTCGCCGCCGCGGCCGAGAGAGCAGGATTGTCGGTCACGCGCAGGTCGTCGCGGAACCACACCAGACTCGCCCGGGTCATGGACGACCGCTCCGCGTCATGGCGCGACCCCTGCAGCCGCGGGCTTGAACCCGGCCCTGACGTTCTCGCAGCATCCGGGTCGGCACACGTCGAACCATGGTCCGAGCGGCGTCACCGCCGGGCGCTCTGCAGGATCCACCGCGGCGATGCGCTCTTCGATGAGGTCGACGATGCCGGCCACGAACACGCGGTCGGCTCCGGGAGTCGCGGCGCGGACAGCCTGGATGCCTGCGGACGCAGCCGCCTCGAGCGCCTCGGTGTCCAGATCCCACAGCACTTCCATGTGGTCGCTCACGAACCCGATCGGCGAGATCGCGATGGCCGTGACGCCTTCGGCAGGCAGCTCTCCGATGCGGTCGCAGATGTCGGGCTCGAGCCACGGCTGTGACGCCGGGCCCGAGCGCGACTGGTACACCAGCTCCCAGCCGATGCCGTCGAGCCGCGCATCTCGACGGACCACCCGCTCCATGACGGCGGCCGCGACGGCGAGATGCTGCGCCTCGTAGGCCCCGCCGGGTCCGTAGTCCCGATCGCGCGGCCCAGAGCGCTGCGCGTCTGCGGTGGGGATCGAGTGGGTGGTGAACAGCACGCGGATCGCGCCGGCATCCGCCCCCTCCTCCAGGAACCCGCCGAGCGCCGCCGCGATGCTGCCGACGAAGGAGTCCACGAAGCCGGGGTGATCGAAGAACTGGCGGATCTTGTCGATCGTGACCGTGCCCCCGAGCTGCGTCTCGTCGAGCGCCCGCGCGAAGTCCTCGCGGTACTGCCTGCAGCTCGAGAACGAGCTGTAGGCGCTCGTCGCGAAGGCGAGCAGCCGCGTGCAGCCGTGCGGTTTCCCCAGTAGACGGGCAGGTCGAGTCCGCGTGCGGCGATCTCGGCCTCGAGTGCGGCTTTCAGCTGCCGGTTCTGCTCGTTGATCGGGCTGATGCCGCCGAAGTGACGGTAGTGGTGCGCGACCTCCTCCAACCGCTCGTCGGGGATGCCGCGTCCTCGTGTCACGTTGCGCAGGAACGGGATGACGTCATCCTGCCCCTCCGGACCACCGAACCCCGCCAACAGGATCGCGTCGTAGCGCTGCGGCGCGACGGCGAACGACTCTCCGGCTGCGCAGGCCGGCGAGGCGTGGGGAACGGACGATGCAGATGTCATGATGACCTCCAGATTTCGGATTCAGTCGGCGCGGATGACGGACCAGATGAACAGCATGGTGACGAGGAAGCCGCACAGGTAGTTGATCCAGAGGAAGTGCCGCCAGCCGCGGTTCGCGGCACCGGACTCCGCGTCGCTCACGCGGGCGAACGGTGCAGCCGCGCACAGATACGGGATCGCGAGCGCGGCAGCCCACGCGGCAGGGTCACCGGCGGTGAGCATGAGCAGTGCGGCGAGGCTCCACAGCGACATCGCCAGGCGCACCGTGCGAGCGGCGCCGAGTACGGTCGCGATGGACGCGATTCCTCCTTCGCGATCGGGGATCACGTCCTGCACGGCGCCGAAAGCGTGGCTCGCCATCCCCCAGAGGAAGAAGGCGATCAGGATCGTTCCCGATCGAAGGTCGGGAACTCCGCCGGCGAGCAGGATGCCGTACAGAGCGGGGCTGACGAAGTGCACGCTCGATGTCACCGAGTCGAGGACCGGCACCTCCTTGAACCGGAACGGCGGCGCCGAGTAGGCCACCACGGCGAAGAGACTCACCGCCAGCACGGGCCAGGAGATCGCGGGTCCCAGCACCACGAGCGCGATCACGAACGGAAGACAGATGCAGAAGGCCGTGATCAGCACGATGCGATGACGACGAGGGTCGAGCAGTGCGCCCTCGACGCCGCCCTTGCGGGGGTTCGCGAGATCGGAGGCGTAGTCGAACACGTCGTTCACGCCGTACATCGCGAAGTTGTACGGGATCAGGAAGAAGATCGTCCCGATCACGAGCGCCGCATCGATCTCGCCCGCGACGAGCAGGTACGCAGCCGCGAACGGGAAGGCCGTGTTGATCCAGCTCAGCGGTCGGGAGGCGGTGAGCAGCTCAGCGATCATCGCGGCTCCGCAGTCTCATCCAGAGCGCAGGCAGCAGGATGACGGCGGCCAGCGGATAGGCGAAGTCCTCGATGGGGGCGAGTCCGATCGTCGGGCCGAGAATCCGGGCGTCCGCGTAAGTGAAGAGCCCGGCGGCGATCATGACGGTGTCGAACACCGCGGTGAGGATCAGCAGGACGAGAACGCCGAGCGCCAGGGGGCCGGCGCTCACGCGACGGACGCCGCGGCCGAACACCGCGGCGAGGACCACCGCGAGCACCAGGAACACGGCCGCGAGCAGAAGATACGTCATCCGCGCCTCCTCGGTCCCGGCCGACGAAACGCGGCGCGGCGCAGCAGGCGGTCCGCGCCGAGCACCAGCGCCATGGTGATCTCGCACAGGAACAGCAGGAAGACGGGCTCTTCGATCGGAAGCTCGGGGGCGATCATGACGCCGGTGAGATACGGCGCGTCTCCGCGCGCGAAGATTCCGAGTCCGATGCCGGCGAGATCCCAGACGAGGAAGAACGCCAGCCCCGCGGCGAGCACCAGGAGCGCCTGCCGCCACGAACGACCGAGGAAGAGCCGGAACCGCAGGTCGACCGCGACCACGCACGCCGATGCGGCGAGGAGGCAGAGCAGGTATATCGCGCTCATGACGGCACCGCCAGGGGACCCGACGAACGGTCGCCCCGCACGCGCTTGAGCACGAGCTCCGCGCTGATCAGGCACATCGGCAGCCCCACCCCCGGGATCGTCGTCGCACCGGCGAGCAGCAGCCCGTCGACCCCGCGAGCCTTGGTGCTGCCGCGGAAGAACGCGCTCTGCCGCAGGGTGTGCGCCGGGCCGATCGCGCCGCCGCGCCACGAGCCGTACTCGCGCTCGAAGTCGGCAGGGCCGATCGTGCGCCGCACCGTGATGCGCTCGGTTAGGTCGGGTACGCCGGCCCACGAGGAGATCTGGGCGATCGCGGCGTCCGCGATCCGCTCCACCTCCGCCGCACCCTCGCCGTCTTCTCCGCCGGCGCCGATCGTCGTGTCGGCGGGCACAGGGATCAGCACGAAGAGGTTCTCGTGCCCCTGGGGCGCGACCGATGCGTCTGTCGCACTAGGGCGGCAGACGTACAGCGAGGCGGGATCGGGGATCCGCGGGTCGGCCCCGTAGATCGCGTCGAACCCCTCTTCCCAGTCCTCGGCGAAGAACAGCGTGTGATGTGCGAGCTCGGGGAGCTCGCCTCTGACGCCGAGCAGCGCCAGGACCGCGCCGGGCCCAGGGTCGCGGCGCTTCCACCAGCGGATGCTGTGATGCCGATGCCGCGGCTCGAGCAGCTGCTGCTCGGTGACGTGCAGGTCGGCCGTCGAGACGACCCGGTCTGCGGTGAAGACACGTCGCGTGCCATCCGGCGACAGGGAGTCGACGCCGCGCACGCGCCTCCCCTCGACGATGATGCGGGTGACGCGGTGCCCCGTGAGGACCTTCACGCCCTTCTGCTCGGCGAGCCGGGCGATCGCGTCGATCACCGCTCCGAAGCCGCCTCGCGGGTACAGGACCCCCTGATCGACGTCGAGGTGGCTCATCAGGTGATACATGCTCGGCGCCGCCGCCGGTGAGGTGCCGAGGAACACCGAGAGGTACCCCAGCACCTGTTGCACGCGGCGCGAACCGGAGTGGGCGGCGATGAAGCGGTCGAGCGGTTGCCCCAGCAGGCGCAGCAGGGTCGGCAGGCGTCGTAGCGTCTCCCGATCGGCGACACCGCCGAGGGTCTCGAAGTTCGTGTAGAGGAACCGCCTGGTCGCGATGTCGTAGGTCTCGGCGGCGGAGTCGAAGTACGTCCGCAGCGGAGCAGCGGATGCCGGGTCCAGCCCGATGATCGCCTCTCTGGCGTTCTGCGCCGGGAGGTCGAAGGGTTCGGCGTCGCCTTCGAAGTACACGCGGTAGCCGGGGTCCAGACGCACCAGGTCGAGCTGCTCGGCCGCCGACGTCCCCAGCATCCGGAAGAAGTGATCGAACACCTCGGGCATCAGGTACCACGACGGACCTGTGTCGAACGTGAAGCCGTCCTTCCGCCAGGTGCCCGCTCGACCGCCGAGCTCGTCGCGCGCCTCGAGAAGCGTGACATCGTGACCGTCCTGCGCGAGGAGCGCGGCCGTGGCGAGGCCCGAGATCCCGCCGCCGACGACCACGATCGTCTCACCCGTCATCGGCCGCTCCGGCCGACGAGGGCGCACAGGAGAACCCAGGCTTTGACAGACGCCGGCACGGTGATCCGATGCCGGCTGATCTCCGCGGCAGGCGTGGCCGAGAGCCGCGCGTTCAGCTTCTCGAACAGTCCGGCGGCAGCGCTGGTCGCCCGCCGTGCTCGGGGCGGCAAGGCGCTTATGGCACGCCGCGCGACTGCGAGATCGGCCGCGATGTCCGCCACCACCGCATCCTTCTGCTCCTCGCCGAACCTCTCCGGCCCCACACCGGGGAGATAGCTGCGCCCCAGACGATCCCGATCGTCGGCGAGGTCCCGCAGGAAGTTGACCTTCTGGAACGCGGCGCCCAGCCGTCGCGCCCCCTCTTCCGTCTCGTCGCTGATCTCGTCGCCGGGGCGCTCCTGCATGAAGACCCGCAGACACATCGAACCCACCACCTCGGCCGAACCGTGGATGTAGCGGCGATACGCCGCATCGTCGAAGACGGCGGGAGGGGCGATATCCGTGCGCATCGAGTCGAAGAAGTCCGTCACCAGCGCGGGTGCGATGCCGGCTTCGCGAGCCGTGACGGCGAAGGCGTGGACGACGAGGTTCGCGCTGAAGCCGCGGCGCATGGCGGCGAGGGTCTCGGCTTCGAGGGCGTCGAGCACGGTCCTCGTCTCACCGGCATCCATCCCCGCCTCTGCCGCCGGCCCGTCGACGATCTCGTCGGCCACGCGCACGAGCGCGTACACGTCGGCGATGCCCGCGCGCACCCGCCTGGTCAGCAGCCGGCTGGCCAGGCCGAACGAGGTCGAGTAGGCGCCGATGACCCGGGCCGACGACGTCCTCGCCGTCCGCGTATAGAGCGCGAGCCCGCTGGCGGTCACGACTCGCGCTCCGCACATCGCCGTGCGAGCGGGATCAGCTCGGCTTTCAGCTGCTCCGGCAGTCCCGACTGCTCGATGCGCTCGCAGGTCTTCTCGCACTGTCGCGACAGGTGCAGTTCGATGCGCGCTCGCGCGCCGCTCTCGGTGAGGGCGCGTCGCAGCCGGTCGGCGGCATCCGCATCGAGCGACCGGCGGCCGAAGAGATGACGCACGTCCTTCCACGGCTCGCTGCCCTCGGCGTAGGCGATCAGAAGGGTCTGCTTGCCCTCGCGCAGGTCTCCGTCGATCGGCTTGCCGAGTGCTGCAGCCGAGCCGAAGACGCCAAGCAGGTCATCGCGCAGTTGATAGACGAAGCCGAGCATCGTGCCGATCTCGGCGAGCTCGGTCTCGGCCTGCGCACCGGCGCCCGCAAGCAGCGCACCGGCTCGCAGCGGCGCCGAGAACGAGTAGACCGCCGTCTTGTCGTGCATCATGCCCGTGATCTCTGGGATCGTGACGTCCACTGAACCGAGGGCGAGGCCGACATCGGCCAGTTCACCCGCCGCGGTCGAGAACAGGCATTGGTCGATGAGTTCGTGCAGGGCCGTCCGGGCCTCCGACGGGATCCTCGCGATCACGGAGTGCGCGGCGCTGATGAGCAGATCACCGGCGAGAACCCCTGACGCGTCGCCCCAGGCCGTCGCGGCGTCAGAGGCGAGGCCTCGATCGAGCGCATCGCCGACGAAGGCGCCCTGAAGATTCGGGCGTCCTCGCCGCACGAGGTCCCCGTCGAGGACGTCGTCGTGCAGGAGGAATGCGGTGTGCAGCAGCTCGAAGGCGAGGGACGCCGCCACCGCGTCGTCGTGCGCGTCGCCCCCGAGGGCGTTGTGCGCGAGGAGGAGCAGCCGAGGCCGGATCCGCTTTCCCCCGCTGCACGCCAGGCCGATGCGCTCCCAGAGGCGTCGGTAGGAGGGACCGGCGGTGGATGCTCGCGAGATGCGCTCTGCCAAGAACCCGTCGAGCGCGGCGTCCACCGCGGCGAGCGCCTGCCGTTCGTCGGTGATCATCTCTGCCGCTCCATCAGGGGAAGGGCGCCGGGGATGCCGGACATCTGCTCGAGCTGTTCCACGAGCCACGGGCTGAACGCCCACGGCGCGAGCCGCGCCGACTCGACCAGGGCTTCGGGTTCGACCCATCGCGCATCCATCGCCTCGTCGGGGTTGCAGACCGGGTCGCCGACGGCGGTGGCGACGTACACCGGGCAGATCTCGTTCTCGACGATTCCCGAGACGTCGACCGCGCGGTAACGGAAGTCGGGCAGCACGAGTCTGACGTCGCGCAGCGTGACGCCCAGTTCGTCGCCCGCACGGCGGTCCACCGCATCCGGAACGGGCTCGAACGGCTGCGGGTGACCGCAGAAGGCGTTGGTCCAGGTGCCCGGCCACGTCTTCTTGCCCAGAGCGCGCCTGGTCACGAGGACGCGCCGTCCGTCTTCGTGGACGAGGTGGCACGAGAACGCGAGGTGGAGCGGGGTATCGGAGTGGTGCACCTCCGATTTCAGGGCGGCGCCGATGCCGCTGCCGTCATCGCTCAACAGCACGACTCGCTCTTGGCTGGTCATCCCGCACCTCTCGTTCAAAAGTGTTTCACCAAGTTAATAGTATTCTTGGCTTACTTTCAAACCGGATTAGGATCGAGTCATGCGCAAGCCCGCCGAGGACGCGGCCCCTCCGGCCATGTCTCTCGTCGACCCCCGGGTGATGGACCCCGATCACGAACTGGTCAGCAGAGACCACCTGTCAGCGGGCGAGATCGACGACATCGTCGCCGTGCTGGAGGCGATGAGCCTCTGGCGAGAGCGAGAGAGGGCGATGAGCGACGAGGCGCGGCGGTACATGCGCCTCGGCGACACAGACATGAGGGCGCTGCGGTTCCTCATCGCCGCTCAGCGCCATGGCGTCGTCGCCACCCCGGGGTCGATCGCGGCGCACCTGGGCATCTCCCCCGCCGCCGCCACGAAGCTCGTCGACCGACTCGAGGCCGGAGGTCACATCCGCCGCATCGCGGACACGGGTGATCGTCGGCGCACGTCGATCGAGGTCACCGAGTCGACGAAGGCGTCGGCGAGAGCATCCGTCGGCCGCAGTCATGCCCGACGCTTCGACGCCGTCGCCGGCCTCTCACCGGACGATCGCCGTGCCGTGCTCCGATTCTTCGACGCCCTCGTGAACTCGTCGACGTGGACGGGGCCCGACGACGCCGCGCACCTGTGACGACGCTCACTTCCCGTCGGCCTCTGCTGCGGCCGTGATGCGCGCCGCCATCCCCGCGAAGATGAGCCCGTGGAACGGCAGCACTGCCAACCAGTACAACCGCCCGGTCAGCCCCTTCGGGAAGAACACCGCCCGCTGCTCGTAACGAGCGGCGTCACCATCACGAACGGCACGCAGCTCGAGCCACGCCTCCCCCGGCACTCGCATCTCCGCACGCAGGCGCAGCAGGGATCCGGCATCCGTCAGGTCGACGGCCTCGACACGCCAGAAGTCGATCGCGTCACCCACGCGGACCCTCGTGCGGTTGCGTCGACCGCGCGTGAGCCCCACGCCTCCCATGACCCGATCCATCCATCCCCTCGTCGCCCAGAGCAGCGGCGACGAGTACCAGCCGTTCGCGCCGCCGATCCCGAGTATCACCGCCCACAGCCGTTCGACCGACGCGGATGTCTCGAGCTCTCGCCGATCGGTGAAGACCGCACGCCCCGCCCAGTCAGGATCGCTCGGCAGAGGATCGCTGGGCGCACCCGACACCTCGGCGTCCTGCCAGCTCGTCTCGACCATGTCGGCGTCGAGACGCCCCAGCGCCAGACGCACAGCACGGCGATAGGGCGTCAGCCCTTCGTCGGGCGGCGGGATGAGGGCGTCGATGTCATCGCTCTTCACGACGCATTCGTTCTGCAGGGAAGCCACGAGAGGCCGGGCGATCGCGTGGGGAACGGGTGTGACCAGGCCCACCCACAGCGATGCGAGGCGAGGCGTGAGCACCGGCAGAGGGGCGATCGCACGTTGCGGAAGATTCGCCTCGACGGCGTATCCGTTCATCATCTGCCCATACCTGAGGATGTCCGGACCGCCGATGTCGACGGTGCGGTTGACGCCGGACGGTACGCGAGCGGCGCCCAGCAGATAGTGCAGCACGTCGCGCACGGCGATGGGCTGGATGCGATTGCGCACCCACTTCGGCGCCGGCATGTAGGGCAGGACCTCGGTGAGATGCCTGATCATCTCGAACGAGGCCGACCCCGACCCGATCACCACGCCCGCCTGCAGCACGAGTGCCGGAACGCCGGACCTCATCAGGGTCTCTCCCACCTCGACGCGCGATCGCAGATGCGGAGAGAGCTCGACCTCGTCGGGATGCAGTCCGCCCAGGTAGACGATCCGCCGCACTCCGTGCGTCTTCGCTGCACGGGCGACGACGCCCGCGGTCCGCCGATCGGTCTCTTCGAAGTCCTTGCCCGCTCCCATCGAGTGGATGAGGTAGTAGATCACGTCGACATCGCGCACGGCACGGTTCACGGCCTCTGCGTCACCCGCATCGCCCTCGAGGATCTCGCAGTCGTCACCCCACGGCGAGGAGGCGACGCGAGCGGGATCCCGCGCCAGCACACGAACCCGGTACCCCGCGTCGATCAGCCGCGGAGTCAGACGCCCTCCGATGTAGCCGGTCGCTCCGAGTACGAGCGCCCGCGGCGCAGTGCCGTCTTCGCGGGGCACGGCGCGCAGCGCGTCTTCGCGCCCGGTCGGATACGTGAGTTCGGTCATGGGCCGAGCGTAGGCCGCGGTCACGCTCTCCGACACGGTGTTGACACGAACCGCCCGCGACCTCACGGTTCGATCGGTCTGACCCTCGAGCCGTAGGCGGTGTACAGCGCCGCATTGTGCGCGTCTCCCTCGGGAAGGTTCGCGGAGATGAACACCGGAGCGGCGCCGGTGACCCGCTTCAGTTCACGGGTGATCCCTTCGGCGAGCATCTGTGCGATGAGGATGCCGGTGAGGTTCGACACCGCGCCGATGCGCACTCCGTCGCCGAGATCGATGGTCGCATCGCCCGCCGGCGCGCAGTTGTCGATGACGACATCCGCCTGGTCTGCGAGGTTCCGGCCCGCGTCGTCCCTCGTGGCGACGCTCGCGTTGTGGATCAGCGAGGTGATCGCGACGATCGGATGACCATGGGATCGGGCGATCGCCGCCATCTCGACGATCGCGGCGTTGATGCCCGAGTTGGACACGATGACGAACGCGTCTTCGGGCTGCGGCGCTGCGAGTTCATAGATCCGCGCCGCCAGTCCAGGAGTGCGTTCGTATTTGGGATCGAGGATGTCGGCCGCGGCGACGTCGCCGAACAGCACCAGGTCCTTGACCGCCATCATGCCTACAGCGGCGAGTCCCCCTGCCCGCCCGGCGAGCTCGAGCGTGACCGCCCGAGAGTGGCCCGTTCCGAACGCCTGCACGATGCCGCCGCGGCGGATCGCCGCGGTGAGCAGTGCGGTCGCCTCCGAGATCGGCGCCCGCTGGGTGTCGAGCACCCGATCGATGTGGTCGAGAGCGGTGGCGGGATACTCGAGTTCGGTCATCATGTCTCCTTCACGAGAGCGGTCATTTCACGAGGGCGGTGGCTGCGTCGGCATCCGACAGCAGTCCGAGCGCTGTCGCGACGATCGCTTCGCCGCTTCCTTCAGCCACCGGGCTGACCACGGTCTCGTAGCTCAGCGGCGCCTCCCGGTCGGGGACATAGCCGAGATAGCCGTTGGTGTAACCGAGGACGATCGTCGGATGCGTGGGATTGCCATCGCGAATCTGCTCGGCCAATCCGAGATACAGCTCCGCAGGAATCGCGACGAGCTGCACCTCTCCGAGTGCACAGACTTCGATCGTGACGCTGTGCTGCGAAGTCGACAGCCGCGCGCGACTCTCTTCGGCGATCGCGATGCCCTGCTCGAGCACGATCCGTCTGCGCGCCGAGAACGGATCCCGGTGCGCCGGCCGATCATCGGCGGTCGCATCGGGAGTCCGAGGTCGCGCCGGAAGATCGAGCGTCGTGGCGAGCGGTGCCGTGAGCGTCGCGTCGGCCTCCGGATGGCGCTCATCCGTGCCCTCGGCGATCGCGGAGCGAACGGCATCCGCGATCCGTGCGGCGAGCCGGTTCACCTCAGCCGTGTCCCTCGCCTGTCGCGTCGTCCGGGTGCTGATGTCACCCGCCGCTCCGGTCGCAGCGACCACCCACTCGGCGTCGCGTGCGAGCGCCCGACGTATCCCGCCGGTGAGATCCGCACTCGCGAGTCTGTTGTCTGGCGGGAGCACAGTGGGGTGCACCGGAGAGATGACCAGCATGCCCCGGATGCGCGGGCTCTCGTCGCTCGGGGCCATCTCCTCCACGATCAGGACGTCGATGGGCACTCGGGGGGTCTCGCCGGGGGGAACATTCCGGCGGCCGGCGACTCCCGAGACGACGCTGCGCACGGCGCGCACCCGCCCCGGGGCTTCGGCGGCGATCGCTCTGCGCATCGCGGCGAGAGAGGACCGGACGACACGATCGGCGAGCGCCTTCGGGGTCGCCGCCCCGCCCGGGTAGCATCCGGCCTCCGGGGTGGAGTGCGCATGGGTGGCAGACACCCACACGTCCGACACGCCGAGATCCGTGGCCGCTGCGCGTATCCGCGCCACCAGATCGGTGTTCACGCAGATGAGGTCGACGACGAGAAGCACCAGCCGTGAGGAATCCCCGTCGACGCTGACGGCATGCACCTCGAGCGGCTCGATCGATCCCAGCACCCCTTCCGTCCGATCGATGTATCCGCCGAGCTGTTCGCCGAGCACCACGCCCAGCGTCGCCTTTCCGTGGCCGAACTTCAGCAAAGCCGCTCTCCTTCCCAGGCGCGAATGGCCTTCTCGTAGAGGCCTGCAGATCCTCCGTGCGCCCGCTGCTGTGCGAGGCGGATGCCGCCGGCGAGGGCGTCGCCTCTCGGGGCTGCGAGGAAGAGGCCCCGCGACCCCAGTTCACGCTCGACCGCCTCGCGGAACGACGCGTTCACGGCGAGCATCCTGCCCGAGTAGCTGATCGGGTGTCCTGGAGCGTGGGCCGCGGCCGAGACGATCGTCTCGGCGAGCTCGATGGCCGCGTCCTGCAGGATCGACGACGCGGCGCGATCACCGGTCTCTGCCGCCTTGGCGACCTCGAGGGCGAACGCGGCGACGGACGGCGTCGACGTCGAGCCGTCGCGGTAGAACCGCTGGAGGGCGGCGATGGAGACGTCGCCGCCCAGCAGCCGTCGGAGTTCTGCGGAGAGCGAGGTCTCGATGGCGGTACCGTCGATCGCGCCTGCGGCCGCTCTCAAGCCCGCGAGTCCGATCGCGTAGGCGCTGCCCCGATCCCCGAGTATCGGCCCCCATCCGTCCGCCGATGCCGCCGTGCCGTCTTCGTCGATGCTGAGGACGATGCTTCCGGTCCCGGCGCACACGACCGTCCCCGGGCCGGCGACCGCTCCGGCGTGGGCGAGGATCGCGTCATCGAGCAGCAGAACGGTCGCGTCGAGTTCCCGCTCGAGAGCTGACGCCAATGCCGAGCGCTCTGCCGGCTCACCGGGAACTCCCGTCAGGCCGAGGACTACGGCGTCGAGAGCCTGCTCCGTTCCGGCCTCCGCGTCTTCGCGGGCTGTCCGCACTGACGACAGGATGGCGGCGTGGTCGGCCGCCTCGCCGGAGTACACGAACCCCGGTCCACTTCCCTCCGATTCACCGGTGTCTCTGACGATGCGCATGCGCAGGCCCGATTTGCCCCCGTCGATGGCGGCGACCGCGCTCACTTGCTGATCCCCGCGGTCAGGCCCGACATGATCTGCTTGGAAGCGAAGGCGAAGACGATGGCAAGCGGAAGCAGCGCGATGATCAGACCCGCGAACAACGTGCCCCTGTCGGCCGAGTACTCACCGAAGAACTGGGTCAAGCCGACGGGGATCGTGTACTTGTCGGTGTCTCGCAGGAGGACGAGCGGATAGAAGAAGTCGTTCCATGTTGGCGCGAACTGGAAGATCGTGACCACCGCCAAGGCGGGCCGCACCAGGGGAAGGATGACCGACCAGAAGATGCGTCCGTCGTTGGCGCCATCGAGGCGCGCAGCTTCTTCCAGCTCGACCGGAAGTCCGCGCATGAATCCCATCAGCACGAACATCGTGAAGGGGATGCCGCTGGCGGCGTAGAGCAGGATCAGTCCGAGATGGGTGTCGACCAGCCCGCCGGCCTGAAACATGTAATAGATCGGCAGGAGCCCCAGCTTCGCGGGGACCATCAGCCCGGCGATGAAGAAGGCGGCCAGAAACGCCCGTCCACGGAACACTCTTCGGGTGATGATGTACGCCGCGGCGACCGAGACGCTCACGCACAGCGCCACCGAGCAGATGGTGATGAACACGGAGTTGACGAAATACGTCCCCAGCGACGCGGACTCCCACGCACGCACGTAGTTGGACAGATCGAAGCTCGTCGGCAGGGCGATCGGATTCTGCAGGATCTCATTCGTTGGCCGGAGGGATCCGAGGAGCACGAGCAGGATCGGCCCGAACGCCACGCCCGCGTAGATCCAGAGCACTGCCTGAACCGCGAGACGGGTGCCGAGCATCCTCCTCCTACGCGTGCGCGTCGGCGCAGCGAGAGTAGGCGTGGGCGGCGAAGCCTGTGAGGGACCCGTCCGCACGAGTGTGGAAGTCATCACGCCTCCCGGCGTCGCAGAAGTCGTTCGAGAGCGATCGCCACTCCGAACACGAGGATGAACATGAGCACGGCCATGGCCGAGGAATCCCCGATGGCGTTGGTCCCGCCGTCGAAGGCGAGCCGGTAGTAGAGGAGTCCGAGCACATCCATAGACCCGGACGGCCCGCCGTTGGAGCCGCCGAGCGCGTAGACGAGATCGAAGATGTTGAAGCAGCCGATGAAGGTGAGCACCGTGATGACACCGACGGCCGGCATGATCATCGGGAACCTCACCGCCCAGAACAGCCGCCAGCTGGAGGCGCCGTCCAGTTGACCCGCCTCTTCGAGCTCGGCCGGGATGCCGCCGAGCGCCGCTCCGAAGATCAGCAGCGGACCGCCGATCCACTGCCAGGCGTTGATCAGTATGAGCACCGGGAGTGCGGTGCTCGGCTGCCCCAGCCAGGGAAGCGCCAGCGCATCGAGCCCCACGGCCCGGAGCGCCTCGTTGATCGGCCCGAACGTCGGGCTGAGGAGCATCGCCCACAGGTATCCGACGATCAGCGGGCTGAGCAGGTAGGGCGTGGAGTACAGCGTCTGGAACACCCGCTTGCCGCGTCTGGTCCGGTGGAGGAGTACCGCGAGGCCGAGGCCGATGGTGTTCTGGATCGCCATCGTGCCGACGAAGAAGAGGACGTTGTGCCACAGGGCGGAACCGAGCTGCTCGTTGACGGGGTAGCGCGTGAACAGCTCGACGTAGTTGCCGAGACCGACGAACGCATCAGGCGTCGTCCCCTTCCAGGTGAAGAGGCCGTAGACGAAGGCGGTGAAGATCGGGACGATGACCAGAACGGTGTACAACACGAGAGCGGGGCCGCTGAACAACGCGATCCACCCGAACGAGACATGCTCGGGCGAGTATCGGCCCCGCGCTCGTGTTCGCATCATGAGCGAGGTGTGAACCACTGATCGATGCCCTGCTGGATCTTGCCCGCCGCAGCAGCCGCATCGATCTCATCGAGGATGAGGCTCGAGAACGACGAGGAGGCGAGGTCCCAGGCCCCGGGGGTGCCCCCGGAGAAGTAGGCATAGGTGATGTAGGGACTCGGCTCGGCCGCGTACGCATCCACCGCTTCAGCGAGCAGCGGGTCCGACGGCGTCACGCCGGGGACGGGCGAGATCTGCGCGAGCTCATCGGTGAAGGCCTGGCCGAAGTCGGCGGTCGCCATCCACTGCACGAGCTCGAGCGCCGCGTCCTTGTTGTCGCTGGCGTTCGAGACGCCGAAGGATCCGTCGACGTATCCGGGCACTGGAACACCGGAGCCATCGGGAGCCGGCGCGTTGAAGATGCCGAGCTCGAGATCGGGGTTCGCTTTGCGGAAGTTGGCGAGCTCCCAGATACCACCGGGGAACGCCGCTGCCTTCCCGGATGTGAACAGGGCCTGCGCGTCTTCGTAGCTGGTGCCCTGGTAGGCATCGCCCCAATAGGCGCGAGTACTCGTCCACGCGTCGACCGAATCCACCCACGGCGCATCTGTGAATGAAGCTTCGCCGTCGAGCATCTTCTCCAGGTACGGGGTTGCGCCGTAGGTGCCGGCGCCGAAGATCTCCTGCTCGATCGGCAGCATCCACGTGTCGGTCACGGTGTTGGCGAGAGGCGTGATGCCCGAGGCCTTGATCTCGTCGAACGCGCTGATCATCTCGTCCCAGGTCGTGGGCTCTTCGATCCCGAGCTCGTCGAACACGGCCTTGTTGTAGATGACGTGCAGCGTCTGGATCGCGAACGGAACGCCGTACACCGCACCGTCGGAGACGCCGCGGGCACCATCCAGGACAGACGGCGAGAAGTCGGCGAGGTCGGCGACCTCGTCATCGAGCGCGACGAGGTCTCCCGACTCCACCAGTGGCTGCAGCAGTCCGTACGAGCGCAGCTGGGCGACATCCGGGCCGCTCGCGTCCTTGAGCCCGGTCGACAGGATCGTGTCGTACTCGGTGTTGAGATAGGGCACGTACTCGACGGTCACGCCGGGGTGAGCGTCTTCGAAGGCGGTGAAGATCTTGTCGTACGTCTTCGCGTCCTCCTGCCTCCATCCCCATACCGTGATCGTGGAGTCGTCGCCGTCCGCACCAGCGGGTCCGGCGCTCGGCGCGCATCCGGCGAGTACGAGTGTGCTGACGGTCAGTGCTGCTGCCGCGAGCGTGGCCTTTCTGAATTTCGACATCGTGCTCCTCTTGGTGGGACTGCTCCGAATCGAATTCGGCGGCAGTGGTGAGGCGGTGCTTGTTGGGGTGGGGCCACAGTAATACTGGTCTATACCGTTTGTCAACGGTGCCGGTATAGACCAATCTCCCACCCCACCGGCCTAAGATGACTCACTACGCGCGCAAGCGCACGAGAAGGGGCTTTCCACGGTGGCACGGTCCAAGCATTCCGACGGCGGCGACGAGATCGGCCTGCTGGCAGCGCAGGTCGGAGACGGCGACGGCGAACCGGGCAAGGGCGAGCAGATCCGCAAGGCCCTCGCGGCCTTCGCCGCATCCTCTCGGCCCGACACCCTGCTGCCCTCCGAGCGGGTGCTCGCCGAGCAGTTCGGCGTCGCCCGGATGACGGTCCGTGGCGCTATCGACAGCCTGGAATCCGCAGGTCTGGTCCGCCGAGAGCCTGGCCGCGGCGCCTTCGTGCAGCATCCGCGATTGGCCCATTCGGAGATATTCCGTTCCTTCACAGAGGACATGCGGTTCCGCGGAATGGAGCCGGGCGCACGCGACTTCGTCGCGCGGCTCGAACCCGCGTCCGCAGTGGTCGCAGCGGCGCTCGACCTCGCCGAGGGCGACCTCGTCGTGCGCATCGAGCGCGTCAGGACTGCCGACGGCACGGCGATGGCCTACGAGACGACCAACCTCCCCGCCTCGCGTTTTCCTGATCTGCTCGCCAGGATGTCCGAGACCGATTCCCTCTACGAGGTGCTCGACCGCGCTTACGGCGTGCGTCCGGAGAACGCCGAGCAGACGGTCGCGATCGACAGGCTCTCCCCCGAAGACGCGGTGCGCCTGGAGACGGACGCCGGCGAGCCCTGCTTCGCCATCGAACGCAAGGCTCACGACAACATGGGCAAGACGGTCGAGTTCGGCCGGTCGCTCTATCGGGGAGACCGCTACGTCATCGAGATGCACGTGGGTCGCGCCGCCGACGGATGAGCCCGGATCCGGGAACACCCTTGACAGCCAAACTGCTCTAGACCAGTATCTGGCGTAAGTGCCGCAATCCGTGCGGCCCCGCCAGAAGGGCGCTCTCCCATGAAGTCCTCTCCCCGTCACCTCCGCGCGCGGCGCAGAACGGCCCTCGGGCTGATCGCGTCCGCAACGCTCGTCGGAGGGCTCGCGACTCCGGTCGCAGCCTCCGCGCTCGAGACCGCACCATCCGGCGTCGTCTCCCCCACCACCACAACCGTCGCCGCTGCCGCCGCGACCGGGCCCGTCATCTGGCCCCGGCCGCTGCAGCTGACCTCATCCGGACAGCAGATGACACTGCCGTCGAGCGTCACCCTCGTCGCACCGACCGGCGCCGACCCCGCAGCCGTCGCCCTGACCAAGTCGCTCCTCACCGCCACGGGCACCTCGGCGACGGTGGCGAGCACCGACCCGGGGTCCGGCGCGACCGTGTACGTCGGCGGACCCGCGGAGAATTCTGCGAGCGCCGGCGCACTGACAGCCCTCGGCGCCACCGGCCCAGGCGGTCTGGCCGCAGACGGATACGTCCTCGCGGCCGGGACCGATGCGCAGGGTCGCATGCGCATCGTGCTGTCTGGCGTCGACAAGACCGGCACCTACTACGCCGCACAGAGCCTTCGGCAGGTCCTGTCGACAGGCTCGGCCGGGAGCAAGGTCTGGAAGCTCACCGTCCGCGACGCACCGGCTTTCAAAGTCCGCGCGGGGATGCAGTCGTTCTACAGCGATCCGGATCACTGGTCGCTCGACCAGGAGAAGTCTCACATCGAGTTCCTCGCCCGGAACAAGATGGACACCTACTTCTACGGCCCCGCACAGGATCTGCACACCGGCAACCTGTGGTCCACCCCGTACTCCGCCACCGACCTCACGAAGATCCAGCAGATCGTCGCGCTGAGCGCAGCACGGCACGTCGAGTACATCTATCGCGTCTCGCCGCAGGCCCCGATGGCTCCCGCGCTTGGCATGTGCTTCTCGACGCCCGGTCAGACCGATCTGCTCATCGATCGTTTCGAGCAGCTCTGGACGGCGGGAGTCCGCCAGTTCACCGTCGCCTGGGACGACATCGCCGACGACTTCGGCTGCGCGGCCGACAAGGCCGCATACGGAAGCGGGACCAGCCCTCTGGGCACCTCGGACCAGGCTCTGGCGTCACTGCAGGCCGGGGTCGTCAACGAGGTCCAGGCGTGGCTCGACACCAAGACGGGCGCTCGCCCGCTCCTGGTGGTCCCCACCGAGTACCACGGCACGCAGGTGAGCCAGTACCGCACGCGCCTCGCCCAGCAGCTGACCCCCAAGGCGACGCTGTTCTGGAGTGGGCGAGAGGTCATCTCACCGACGATCCCGCTCGGCGAATTCACGGATGCGGAGACCGCGTTCGGAGGACGATCGCTCGCGATCTGGGACAACTATCCGGTGAACGACTACGCCGACCGGTTCGACGCGGATCGGCTGCTGCTCGGACCGCTGGAGGGTCGAGACAAGACTCTCGCTGCAGCCAGCGAGGGCATCTACTTCAACGCGATGAACGAGGCGGAGTTCTCGCAGCTCGCCTTGTTCACCGCAGCGGACTTCGCGTGGAACCCGACCGCGTACGACGCACCGTCCTCCTGGGAGGCCTCGGTGGCCGCGTTGGGCGGCTCTCGAACCGCGGCACTGCGCGCTTTCGCGGAGAACAACTACGCATCGTCGTTGAGCTCCGTCGAATCCGCGGGGATCGGCGCGAAGATCGCTGCGTTCCGCGCGGCATGGCACGCGAACAGCGGCGTCCCCGCCGCGGGAGTCGAGCTCACGGCCGCCTTCACTGCTCTCAAGAACAGTGTCACGACCCTCCGCGAGGCCGGCGCCAATCCTCTTCTGAAAGCGGAGGGCGGCCGCTGGTTCGACAAGGCGAGCCTCTACGGTCAGGCCGGAGAGCTGGCGGTGGCGGCTCTGGTCGCTGAGAGCGCGGGCGACACCGCGACGATGAACCAGAAGCGCACGCAGCTGGTCGCGCTCGTCGCGCAGATCAGCGCCAATGAGGCCCGTGTGGGGGTCGGCGTGCTCGACCCGTTCCTGTCGTTCGCACTGGCGCGAGGAACAGAACTCGGCGACCTCGCCGGCACTGGGCGCTCGGATCTGCTCGGAGTGATGGCAGACGGGACCCTCAAGGCGTACCCGAACGTCTCCACCACGAGCGGACAGTCCAACCAGGACGGCGCGACGTACTTCGGCGACGTGTCGTACACCGTCGGCTCCGGATACTCTTCTGCGCGACTGCCCATCGTCGGCGAGTTCTGCGGTGATCGGCAGCTCGACATCATCCAGGTCGAGTCGACCGGCGCGCTGAGGTATCGGGCCAATTCCGGGTCGTTCGCGAACCTGTACGCGTCACCGGTGCAGATCGGTCAGGGCTGGCAGGGCAATCTGAGCCTGAAGGCGACAGACCTCAACGCCGACGGACGGGCCGACCTGCTGGGTGTGCTGGCCAACGGCGACCTGATGGCGTACCGCAACACCGGGTGCACGAACAACGTTCCGGCGTTCACCGATCCCGGAGTCAAGGTCGGACAGGGATGGTCTTCGGCGCAGCTCCCGATCGTCGGCGACCTGTGCGGCGACCGCGATTCCGACATCCTGACCATCGACGGCACCGGAGCGCTGCGCGCATTCGACAACAGCGGGACGTTCTCGGGCTCGATGTTCTCCACGACGGGGCTCATCGGAACCGGCTGGACGGGCACTCTGAAGCTCGAGGCCGTCGAGCTCAACGGCGACGGCCGCGCTGATCTGCTGGCCGTCCTCGGCGACGGCAAGCTGTTCGCCTATCGGAACACGGGATGCACGGGCGGAATCCCGACCTTCGCCCCCCGCGTACAGGTCGGGTCCGACTGGAGCGCATCGCGACTGCCGATCGTCACCGATCTCAACGGCGACTCGCAGGCCGATCTGCTCACGACCGACTCGGCGGGCTCTCTGCTCGAGTTCGTCAACACCGGCGTGTTCACCGGGAACATGTTCACGCCGGCCAACCGTGTCGGCCAGGGGTGGCAGGGAGCCCAGTTCATCCTCTGAGCATCCTGTTCAGCCTCTGCACATGGGCGGCGGGGCGCGTGCCGAAAGGCACGTTCCCCGCCGTCTGGCGTTTCACGCCTTGAGCTGCGACGACCATCGCACGCGCCCAGACAGAGACCCCACGTCGCGTGCCCGATTGAGGACAGGTTCAACGAACGGCACGGCGGGATACGCTTTGTCGCGAGCCCTTGACTCCGAGGAATCTTCGCTCGGCCACGGTGAAGCGGTGGGAGGAAACATGATCGATATCGACGAGCCCCTGGTCGCCGCCCTCGTATCGGAGCAGTTTCCGCACTGGAGCACGCTGCGCGTTCGCCCGGTTCCCCGACAGGGGTGGGACAACCGGACGTTCCGCCTGGGAGATGACCTGTCCGTGCGGTTGCCCAGTGGCGAGGCATATGCCGCGGCCGTCGATAAGGAGAGGCGCGCGCTCGAGTTCCTCGACGGGAAACTTCCGGTTCCTGTCCCCGGTGTCATGGCGGTCGGAGCGCCCAACAAGGACTACCCGCTTCCTTGGTCCGTACGTCGATGGTTGCCCGGCGACCCGATCGACGAGAGTTCGCTGATCGACCGGGTCTCCTTGGCCGACGATCTGGGATCCGTGTTGCGCGCGCTGAGAACCCTCCCGGCAGGTGCGGGCGCCTCAGCGGGTCGACATTCCTTCTACCGCGGCTGTCACCCGAGCGTGTACAGCGATCAAGTGCAGATCGCCCTCGATCGTCTGGGAGACGATGTCGATGCGGAGCGATGCCGAGAGATCTGGCTCGCCGCGACGACGTCTGCGTGGGAATCCGAGCCCGTCTGGTTTCACGGAGACGTCGCCACCGGCAACCTCCTCGCAGAGGACGGAAGGCTCTCGGCAGTCATCGATTTCGGGACATGCGGGATCGGCGACCCTGCGTGTGATCTCGTCATCGCGTGGACCTACTTCGATGGCGAGGCGCGTACGGCGTTTCGCGAGTCGGTCGGTCTCGATGATGCAACATGGCAACGCGCGCGAGGATGGGCTCTCTGGAAAGCACTTGTGACCATGTCGGACCAGTCCAGCCCAGATCCCGGCAGATCTCAGCAGCGTGTGCTGGCCGAAGTCCTGTCCGCAGCGCCCTAGGTGTTCGCCGAGTTCAGCCGGAATCCGCAGGTCAGTGTAGGTTCCGGATCCAGATGGCGAAGATCTGGCGGTTTCCGCGCTAGTTGGCATCGATCCGGGCGGCTGCGTTCCAGGCTAGATGGCGAAATCCTACGTTGGAATCACCAGCCCTCCTCAGGCTTCCGAGCGCGCGAAGCTGGCGCGCCCGGAGGCGCGTCAAGGTTCCGGCGCGGTTCGGCGCCCAGGCTGCGTCGCGGTAGCCGTGCAGGTCCCGCTCCGACAGCCACCGCTCGCCGACCAACTTTGGTGCACGTTGAGAAGCGCGCGTCCGCTGTGTGTCGAGTCAATCCCGCGACTCGGGACACCTGTAAGGCCGGGTATTCCGGAGACAACTGAGATCACATCCCCGTCACATGTGTGCGCCGCCATCGATGCGGATCTCGGTTCCCGTGATGAAGGCACCGTCGTCGGAGATCAGGGTTGCGATGATCCCCGCGACGTTCTCCGGCGTCCCTTGAGAGCCGTCGCCGAGGCGAGCCTGGAGGTTGGTGAACAGAGACCAGTCGGTGTCGGCCGGAAGGTTCTGCGCGGTGGTGCTGGTGATTCCGCTCGTGATACCGCCGGGGACGACGCTGATTGCTCGCAGCCCCTGCTTGGCGTACTCGAGAGCGATGGAGTGGGTGAAGGCTGCAATAGCGCCCTTCGACGCGGAGTATGCGGCCATGTAGGGGTGGGCGAAGAACGCGGACGTCGAGGCGAAATTGATGATGACACCGCCGGGGGTCGCGATCAGACTCGGCAGAGCTTCGCGGGTGACCAGGAACGTCCCCGTGAGGTTGACGTTGATGATCTTGTTCCACCGTTCCAGGGTGACCTCGTGTGTGTGGTCTCCGAAGAGGATGCCGGCGGCATTCACCAGCGCGTCGAGCGACCCGAACTCAGCAAGGACTGCGGCAACCGCTGTCTTCGCCGACTCTTCATCAGAGATATCGACGCGGTGGGTGAACAGGCGGTCCCGGTGCTCTGCTGGCACGCTGTCCGCGAGAGCGGCGAGCGTGTCGTCGCTGAGGTCGAGGGCGGCGACGCGCGCACCCTCGTCGAGAAGACGCAGCACCGTGCCGCGTCCGATTCCGGAGGCAGCACCGGTCACGATGATGGATTTGGTGTCGAGGCGGGGCATGATGATTCCGTTCAATCGAGGGTGAAGATGGCCGTTGCCCGGCCGGTCACGCGTTCGCGGGTTCGTCCGTACTGAGGGCCATGAGCTGCTCCAGCATCTCGAGGGGAAACGCCCCATTGGTGAAGGTGAGGAACTGCTGCATCGGCATCGACTCGACCATCTTCAGGGCATCAGGATTCTGCTCTGCCTGCTGCGCCTGCTCCTCGGTCAGCCCCGATGCCATCGTGAGGGCACGGACGACGACGTCTCCCTCCAGCGTGACGGAGTGTTCCGCAACGATGGTGGACACGTTCTCGCCGACCTGGATACGGTATTCCCCCGCCGGCACCACCCACTGACTCAGCTCGACGTCCCAGTACGCGAATGCCCGCCGACCGAGCGTGAGTTCGACGGTCTCCGTGTGGCCGGGTTCGAGGCTGATCTTTGCGAAGGAGCGCAGCTCCCGCGCGGGACGGCGGACAGGACCTGCGTCGGTGGCAACGTAAAGTTGCACCACGTGCTTGCCGGTCCTCGTGCCGGTGTTGGTGACGGTCACGCGGACGGTCACGGCGTCCGAGCCGGCCTGTTCGATCTCCAGTCCGGTTGTCGCGAATGTCGTGTAGGAGAGTCCGTGTCCGAACGGGTACCTCACCGGAATGCCTGCAGTCTCGTAGTGTCGGTACCCGACCATCACGCCCTCGCCGTAGCGGACATGTCCTTGCTCGCCAGGGAAGTTGTTCCAGCTGGGGTTGTCCTCCAGGCGCAGAGGAATCGTCTCCGCGAGATGCCCGGAAGGATTCACGACTCCGAACAGCACGTCTGCGATGGCCGATCCGCCGGCCTGTCCGAGAAGCCACCCTTCGACGATGGCATCGACGTCGTCGTGCCATCCTTCGAGGGAGACCACGCCGCCGTTGGAAAGGACCACCACGGTGCGGGGAGCGACCGCTGCGACCGCTTTGATGAGATCGATCTGAGCGGCAGGCAACTGCAGTGTCTCGCGGTCGAAGCCTTCAGATTCCTCGCGGTCGCTCAGGCCCGCGAACACGATCGCGATGTCTGCACGTGCAGCGGTTGATGCTGCCTCTGCGCGGCGAGCGTCCGTATCTTCATCGCCGTCGGCGAGGAGGAACCCGGTGGCGTACTCAACGGTGATGCCGCGCTAGAGGGCGTGGTCGCGGATGGTGTCCAGGGCGGCATCCGTGCGCGTGGCATTGATGTGGGAGCTGCCTCCTCCTTGGAACCGCGGGTCCGTGGCGAAGGGGCCGATCACTGCGATCCGCGAGACGTCGGCAACAGGCAGCGCGTCGTCTTCGTTTTTCAGAAGCACGATGGAATCTGCAGCCAGCGTCCGTGCCAGGGTGTGGTGGGCGTCCACGTCCAACGTCCCGTTCGACGGTGTGGGCCGCGCGGCGAGTGCAAGCACGCGGCGCACGGACTCATCGACCACCCGCTCATCCAGCGTGCCGTTGCGTACGGCATCGACGATCTCCTGGTCCGTGCCGCCACCGTTGCCGGGCATTTCGAGGTCCATACCCGCGGCGACGCCCGCGACACGGTTGCTGACTGCGCCCCAGTCGGAGACGACGGCGCCTTGGAATCCCCACTCGTTGCGGAGCACGTCGGTGAGCAGCCACCGGTTCTGAGACGCGTACACGCCGTTGATCTTGTTATACGAGGCCATCACCGTCGCGGGGGCGGCTTCGGTGACGACCCGCTCGAACGCGGGAAGGTAGATCTCACGAAGGGTGCGCTCGTCGACATCGGCGCTGATCCGCATCCGCTCGTGCTCCTGGTTGTTCGCGGCGAAGTGCTTCACGGAAGCGCCCGGGCCCACGTCCTGCATGGCGTTCACGTGAGCTGTCGCCAGTACGCCGGAGAGCAGGGGGTCCTCCGAGTAGTACTCGAAGTTGCGCCCGCATAGCGGAGACCGTTTGATGTTCACGCCAGGGCCGAGGACGACCCCGATCCCGAACGCGAGACCCTCGCGCCCGACCGCTGCCCCGACCTGCGCGGCGATCTGGGGATCCCAGCTGGATCCGACGGCCACCGCCGGCGGGAAGCAGGTGGAGGGCAGGGCGTCATTGATTCCGAGGTGGTCGGATTCGGCGTCCTGGCGACGGATGCCGTGCGGCCCATCGGTCAGAACGATGGATGGGATTCCCGCCTCCGGGATGGGCTGCGAGGACCAGAAGTCCTGCCCGGAGAGGAGAGAGGCCTTCTGCTCGAGGCTGAGAGTGCTGATGTCGACAGTCATGCGGGAAGTCCATTCGAGGAGGTGATCAGTGACGCTTCGATCTCGGAGCGGAACTCCGCGGATGCGCCGGGGACATAGTCCAGGAGGGTGCTGATGGGCAGTGCTGCAGCTTCCGGGGCTTTGGCATCCAGCGGGATGCCCGGGTAGTGGCGGGCGAACACGTCGGTGAATGCACGCCACGCCTTGGCGTTATCGGCGACTTCACGCAACGTCGAGGCCAACGACAGCGGGACACCGGCGGCATCCTCAGCAATCTGGTACGCCCAGTGGTGATGTCCGGCACCGACGGGCACGCTCAACTGCTCCGGATGCCAGGGAAGCACGACGTCACCGGTCGTTCCTTCCGGAATCGTCACGTCCACGGTGGCCTGGTCGCCGTCCTTCGCCCATGCGACGGAGATGTCGCCGTATCGAGTGGTGTGACGCAGCCGTGCAGAGGTGAGCTCTCCACCGGGCTGCGGCGCGATCCTCACGGCGCGGTATCCCGGTTCGGTGGCGGTGAGGCCTCCGATGGTGCGGTGCATCCAGTCGACCACAGCGCCCAGAGCGTAGTGATTGAGGGAGGTCATGCCGCTGGGGTTGATGCTGCCATCGGGGCGCACCGAATCCCACCGCTCCCAGATCGTGGTCGCACCCATCGTCACCGGATAGAGGAAGGACGGGGCGCTGGTCTCCAGGAGCAGCAGGTACGCCTCGTCCAGGTGGCCGGTGGCGGTGAGTGCGTCGGTGACGAGCGGGGTCCCCGCGAAGCCCGTGGAGATCCGGTACCCGGCACGGGCGACGATCTTCGCGAGCTGGTCTCCGGCGTGCGCCATCTGGTCCGCGCTGAGCAGATCGAACGTGACGGCGAGGGCGTACGCTGTGGCGCTCTCGTTGACCACACGACCCGTCGCCGTGACGTATTCGTCGAGGAACGCGGTCCGGACGCGTGCGGCCAGCGAGGCGAACTCCGCGTGGTCATCGGCGCGTCCGAGGACCTGGGCCGTGTCCGCCATCTCGCGGGTCGTGCGATACAGGTACGCGGCCGCAACGAGGTGTCGGTCCGTCTTGCCCCCCGCAGGGTTGTCGGCGGGAGCATCCGGGTCTAGCCAATCCCCGTACTGGAAGCCGGAACTCCACAATCCGTCGTCGTCGAGAAGGTCGGCGACCTGGCGGATGAAGGTCGTCATCGAGTCGTAGGCGTCGGAGAGGATGCTCTCATCTCCGTACTCGCGGTACAGAGTCCAGGGCAAGCTCACCGCGACGTCGCTCCACAGGGCCGTCGGAGATGACGGCGTGGACAGCACATCCGGTCCAGCCCAGCCGTTCGTCGCGCTGGGGGCAGTCCGTGGGCACTCCGACGAAGTTGTCACACATCGACCACACAGCGTTGGAATGCAGTTGATTCAGCAGCGGGTTCGACGTCTCCAACCAGCCCGTTCGCGTCATATCGGAGTGGACGACCACGGCGCGCACACTGTCGGCCGTGAGCTCGCCGGGCCAGCCGTCGAGCTGCAGGTAGCGGAATCCGTGGAAGGTGAACCGGGGTTCCCATTGCTCGACGCCATGCCCGCGGAGCGTATAGGAATCGGTGGCTTTCGCCGTGCGCAAGGTCTCGAAGTCGGCTTCACCGTCCACCATGACCTCCGCGTGACGCAGCGTGATGGTGGTGCCCGTCGTGCCCTTGACCCTCAGACGCACCCAGCCGGAGATATTCTGTCCGAAATCCACGACGGTGCGTCCCGTGGGCGTCGTCAAGATGTCGACCGGCTCGAGCTCCTCGATGCGACGAATCGGTTCCGCGACGGGCGAGACAAGCGATTCCAGTGGCCAGTCGACCTCTTCCGTGGTCCCCCACTCGCTGTCGTCGAATCCGGGGAGATCCCATCCGACCGGTTCCAGGCGAGCGTCGAAGGTCTCCCCGTCGTAGATGCTGTTCTCTCGCACCCCGCCCGTGCTGGCGCTGAACTCGGAGTCGGTGCGGATGACATCGGCAGAGCCGTCCAGGTACTCGAGTTCGAGCTGCAACCAGAGTGCCGGGCGCTCCGCGTAGTGGTTCCGCCGATCCTCCCACCCCAGACGGCCCAGCGCCCACCCCTCTCCCAGGACGGCGCCGAGAGCGTTCGCGCCGACCCGGATCTGATCGGTGACCGTGTGAGCGCTGACCACCAGACGGTGCCGGTAGGACGTCCAGCCCGGCGCGAGAACCTCATCGCCGACAACCGCCCCGTTCAGGTGCGGCTCCACGATCCCGAGCGCAGTCACGTGCAGAGTCGCCCGGACGGGCTGCTCCCTGACGTGGAACTCGCGACGGAGATAGGACGCGGGCTCATCCGTTACGCCGGTCGTGGACGTGGGTGTGATGAACGCGGCGGTCCAAGCTGTGGTCATGGTCGGGACTCTCCTGGGATGACGAGGCGTGGGTTGGGTCGAGATGAACGGAACGCAGTCAGCGCTACTTCACGCCGCGGATCCGAAGCACGACGAGACCACCGGCGGCGGTGAAGACAGCGGCGACGATGTAGAGCAACAGGTAGTTCTTCTCGCCGGCTGCGGTGACGCCGATCGCGAGGAAGATGGGAGCGATGAGCGGAGCGACCGCCTGTGGAAGGGACGTTGCGAAACCGATGATGCTCATGAATCGTCCGGTGTCCGTCTCTCGCGCGGGAAGCACGTCGAGGATCAGCGCTTGGTCGACGGCAGCGAAAGCTCCGATACCCACCGAGCACAGCAGCGACCCGGCCATCAGACCCACGATGTCCGTGGACAACGCCATCGTGATGGCACCGGCGCCGAAGAGGATGCCTGCCGCAGTGACGAAGACGCGACGACGACGCAGCTTGTCCGACAGGAACCCGCCGCCCACCGCACCGATGGTGGTCGCGCCGATCCCCAGAAGGGAGAGGACGGCAAGTGTCGGTGCCACCTCAGCGACCTCCACACCGAGGCGCTGTGCGAAGAAGAACGCCGTGAACGTGGTGTTGAGGGTCAGACCGAAGTAGAACAGGAACCGTCCCAGCCACGCCCATGCGTAGTCCTGATGCCGACGCGGGTTGAAGAGGAACTTGCTCAGCAGGGTGCCGATGTGCAGGCGCGGCTGGCGCGCCATGGTGCGGCTGTCGCTCTCGCGGATGAAGAGCACGAAGAGCAGGACGAACACGATCCCGATGAAGCCAGGGATGAGGAAGAGCAGGATGTTCTGGGTGGCGAAACCGCCGGCGACCACAACACCGACGACCGGGGCCACCTGGGTGGCGAATCCGGTGAGGCCGGCGACCTTTCCGCGCTGATGCTCGGGGAGCCGATCCGCCATGGAGAACAGGAGGTTGTTGAGTACCTGACCCCACCCGATCTGCGCCAGCACCCATCCAGCACCCAGGAGCAGGACACTGGGGGCGGTCGCCATCACCAGCAGCGACACCATTCCGAGGATCGCACCACCGATCATGTACGGGCGGCGGCGCCCGAGACGGGAGCGAGTGCGGTCACTCGCCACGCCGAGGAACGGCGAGGAGATCATCGCGGCGAACGCGCCGGCCCCGGTGATGTAGGCGAGGAACTCCTGGTTGTTCGGCGCGAGTTCAGCGATTCGAATCGACAGTGAGATCGCCAGCGGGGTGATGAACGCGACGAAGACGCCGAACTGAGCGAGCACCATGAGCCAGATGTACTTCGCGCCAACGGGAGCGAGCTCTTCGGCCGAGGGGATCTCGACGTTGAAGGTGTTCAAGTCCGCAGCCGGTGGCACGGGTGCCGCCTGGGCGGAGGCAGGAACGAGGGGTTCTGCGTATTGGTGATCAGCTGGCTGATTCATGAAGACTCCGTTGTCTGTGCGGCAACACTGACCGCGTCGGGTTACACGCGTACTTGCACGCGCTAGTGACAAGTGAACGCTACTATGCATCACTAGCGCGTGCAAGTAGCTCCCGCTCCGACTCCCGCGTCTGAGACGGAGCGCACGGCGCGCGACTTCGGAATCGAGAGAGTCTCGTGGCGTCAGCCCTGGCCACCGGTGGACGCGCGGGCGATGAGGGTGGCGGTGAACTCCGGTCCCGCCGCAGGAGGCGCAGTCTCGTTGATCGCGCTCAAAGCGAGGGCCGCCATGTGCCGCCCCAGCCCGGCCGTATCGACGCGGATGGTGGACAACTGCGGGTGAACCATCGAAGCGGTCGGGGTGTCGTCGTGCCCGATGACCGCCAGGTCCTGGGGAACCGCCATTCCCGCCCGCAGCGCGGCGCCGACGACGGTGGCGGCGATGTCATCGTTGTACGCCGCCACCGCCGTCACTCCATCTGCTCGCCACGAACTCAGGACATCGGTGACATCCGAGTCGGCATGGTCGACGTCAGCGCGCGTGAGAGGCTCCAGTGACAGAGCGACCGCGGCCTCACTGGCTCTGCGGAAGCGGCTCTCCACCAGATCGGCGAGGCGCGGGTCTCGCGCGCCAGCAAAGAGGATGCGCCGGTGGCCGTGCGCGGCCAGATGCGCGATCTGCAGCCTCGGCCCCTCTTCAACCCAGCCCTGGTCAGCAACCACTGCCTCTGGATCAGGGACGATGCGGGAGATGCCGGCGGCGCGGATGCCGGCGATCTGTTCGTCAGATAACGGTTGCAGGGACATCACCACATCCGGTTGCAGCACTTCCCACAACGGGCGTGCCGCTCCCGTGGGGTGGGGCGTGTAGGTGATCAGGGCATAGCCGGCTTCGTCGAGCGCGAGAGACGCTTCTTCGATATTGCGCCGGAGGCTGAAGTCCATCGGCCAGTCGGGCAGCACCACCATGACGAGTTGCGATCGACCACTCGCCAGAGCACGAGCGGCCGAATGCGGCCGGTAACCCAGCCGTGCCGCCTCCGCGAGAACCCGCTGCCGCGTTCCCTCCGGAATCGTCTGACCCGGGGTGTCATTGAGAACGAAACCAACGGTGGCACGCGAAAGCCCTACCGACTTCGCAACATCCGCTGCTGTCGTCCTACGCTGCTTGGGCTGTACCCCCACGCTCGAGCCTCCCGGTCTGCCCGCATGCGCGCGCTAGTGCTGAATCTAGCATTCCGCCTGTGGCGGCGGAGAAGTGCAGCGCAGTGCCTGGGTCCAAGAACGCGTGAGCTGTCCGTGCTGCGGCTCGGGCTCGGTGCCAAGCAACTCTCGCCTGTCAGCACGCACGTAGTGGGCGTGCAGGCAGCGCGCCGGTCTCGCCGCCCGCAACCGCGTTGAGAGGCTTCAAAAGCGACCTCCCCGCGATCACCCCGGGGCGAGCGATCATTGCAGCCAACCCGCCCCGAGCAGAAAGCCGACGCGATCGCTCACACCACCCATCAGTGCTCGGGACCACCGCCCGAGCACTGATGCGAATAGTGCGTTCTCGGACTGGCTACGCACGCGCCCAGACATCCTCCAAGAAGCGGCGCACCTGTTCGATCTGCTCGCGGTCCTCAGGAGCCTGCCCCATGAACATGCCGTGCAGCGCGCCCTCCCAGACGTGGAGCTCCGCGCGGACGCCGGCACGGAGAAGCTTGCGGTGGAGTCGCACCGTGTCCGAGAGAAGGAAGTCTCTCGTTCCGGCAGTCAGGATCGTCGGGGGGAAGTCCTCCGTGAACGTCCCGAACAATGGCGAGATGTACGGCTCGGTGAGTTCATTCCCGTTTCGGTACAGCTCGAGCATGTTCTCGAAGCGACCAGGGAGCGCGAAGGCGTTCGTGGTCCAGGTGTCACCGGCCAGGGTGAAGTCCACGCACGGAGAGATGAGGACCGCGCCGGCAGGCATGGGCAGGCCTTCATCGCGCGCTCGCAGGAGCAGCGCCGTCGTGAGGTTCGCTCCCCCGGACTGCCCGCCGATCGCGATGTTCTCCGGTTTGTGCGTTCGCAGGAGGTGGCGATACACGGCAATGCAGTCGTCGAGGCCGGCCGGATAGGGGTCCTCGGGAAGCTGCCGGTAGTCCATCCCCCAGGTCCGCACTCCGATGTTCGCGGCGATGAGCTGCGTGGAACGACGGGCAGTCGCCCCGCCGCCGTAGGTGAAGCCGCCGCCGTGGATGTAGAGAAGCACTCGCTCGTCATCGCTGCCGAGACCCTCGGGCTCGGCGACGAAGAACTTGGCGCCGTCGACTCCGGCTGGCTCGACCGTCGCGATGACGTCGGTCGCGACGGCTCCGGTCGTCGCCATGGCCAGGGCTTCGACCGTCGCCGGGTCATCGGAGGCGGCTGCCTCTCCGAGAGCGCGCCACGCTTCGACATCGTCGGGTGCGGGATCGGGCTGCTGAGGCATCTGTGCCACCCACGCCAACAAGCCTTGCGCCTCGGGACTGATGGTGGTGGGAACGGGAAAGTCGGTCATGTTCGGTCTCTTTCGCTTGGAGAGTGGGGAATTGTGCCGATCAGGCTTGCGCCGTCTCGTGCGTCACTTCTTTTCGGCGGCGGCGCGCTGTCCGAGCCAGGACAGGCTCGGTTTGGGAGTGCGCACGAAGGTGGTCCGGTCGACGGCGATGAGCCCGAACGTGGGTCCCCAGTGGCCCCATTCGTAGTTGTCGAGGATGCTCCAGTGCAGGTAACCGCGGACGTCGATCCCATCGGCGACCGCTGCTGCGAGTCCGGCGAGGGCCTCGTCCGTGTAGGCGATGCGGCGGGTGTCGTCTGCCGTCGCGATTCCGTTCTCCGTGACGAGAATGGGCACGTTCGCCAGCTCTGCGGCGTGCCGGACGGCCATGCCGAGGGCGTCAGGCCGGTAGGCCGCGCCGGTGAGCGAGTTGTCCGGGTGTGGAGGGTGCGGCACGAGGCCGTTCTCGTCCACGGCTTGGGACGAGTAGGCCTGAACGCCCAGGAAGTCATCCTCGCGGGATGCCTCGAGGTAGAGGTCTTCCCAGTCGTAGCGCACTGCGTTGAGCTTGTCCTCGTTGCCTGGCGTGGCGGTGAGGGCGAGACAGGCGACGCTCCAGCCGACCTTCGCACCGGTGCCTTCGCGGAGCGCGTCACGCACAGCACGGTGCAATTCGATGAATCGCCGCCCGATCTCCGGGTCCGGGTCGGGAAGGCTCGCGGCCCGCGCAGCGCTGTTCTCGTCTTCAACGGTGGGACTGACCCAATCTCCGGCGTCACCGGCCTCGAAGACCTGCTGTGCCTTGAGCATCATCGAGAGCATGTTGGGTTCGTTGAAGGTGATGATCCATTCGACGCCCGTGAGGATCGGGATGACGGTGTCGATGTAGCTGCTCCACCTTTCGAACGCCGTGTCCCCGGTCCAGCCTCCTTCGTCGGCGAACCACAGCGGGATCGTGAAGTGGTTCAGCGTGACCACGGGGGTGAGGCCCAGCTCGAGAGCGGTGTCGATCATGCGTCGGTAGTGGGCGAGTTCGGCGCGCGAGACGTGGCCGGCGCGCGGCTCGATTCGGGCCCACTCGATACCGAAACGGTAGGTGTCGAGTCCCGCGTCGGCGAGCAGCTGCATGTCCTCGCGGTAACGGTGGTAGCTGTCGACGGCGTCGCCGCTGGGCTCGAGACCGGGGATGATCCCCTCGTTCTTCCACCAGTCGCTGGCGAGGTTGTTGCCCTCGATCTGGTGCGGTGCAGAGGAGGCGCCCCACAGGAACCCCGCTCGGAAGTCGGACATCTGCATCTCCTGCTTTCTCATCGAATATGGGCCGGGGTGATGATGAGGGTGGCGTCGAGCGCGGTCGCCGACGACGGGCCGATGCCGAGTTCGATTGTCGTGGCGTCCTGAGTCTCAGTTCTCGTGGCGGCGCTCCAGTAGCGCAGCTGCTCCGGACCGACAGGGAAGGTGACCGTGCGCTGCTCACCGGGGCTGAGTGTCAGGCGCTCGAACCCCTTGAGTTCGCGGATCGGGCGGGACGAGGCGCCGTACCTCTGGTGGATGTACAACTGGGCCACTTCATCTGCGGTTCGCTCCGAGGTGTTACGAATATCGACGGAGACCAGCGCGGTGTCGCCGACGGCCATCGTGGCCCGGTCGACACGGAGGTCGGAGTACTCGAACTCTGCGTAGGAAAGGCCGTGCCCGAAGGGGAATAGCGGCGTGCTCTCCTCTTCGAAGTACCGGGTCGACTGCTCCTGAGGTTCGAAAGTCCGCAGGTGCGAGTAGATGAGCGGCACCTGTCCGACGTGGCGCGGCCAGGTGAACGGCAGTCGGCCGGCGGGCGAAGTCTCGCCGAGCAGGATCGAGGCGACAGCGTCACCCCCACGGGTGCCGGGGTACCAGACCTGCAGGATCGCCGAGACGTGCTCGTTCGCCCAACGAAGGTCGAGAGGACGGCCCGACACGACGACGAGGATGACGGGTGTGCCGGTGGCGGCGATCTTCTCCAGCTGCTCCTGCTGGCGGCCGGGCAGGTCCAGCGTCGAGGTGGAGGCCTTCTCACCGGCCTGGTTCTGTCGTTGACCCACGACCACCACGGCGATGTCGGCTGCGGTAGCGGTAGCCACCGCGCGCTCGATCTCAGCGTCGTCATCCCAGTCCTCTGGAGTGGGGGTGATGGTCGGGTCGGCTCGATCGAAAGCGGAAGGGAACTTCCGCTCGAGGATCCCCGCCCCTGGCGCGTGCACGACTGCGGCGTCTCCGAGCCGGGAGCGCAGACCGTCGAGGATCGTGACGGTCTCCGCGGTGTCGTGGTCGAAGACCCACGGGCCGAGCATGTCGCGCTGACTGTCAGCGAGCTGCCCGATGACCGCGACCGTGCCGAGACGCTCCGCCGACAGCGGGAGAGCACGATCGGCGTTCTTGAGGAGCACGAAGGACTGTTCCGCGGCGAGCTGAGCGACCTCGCGATGTTCGATCGCGTCGAGCACTTCGTCGACGGTGGAGGCGTCGGCGTAGGGCTGCTCGAACAAGCCCAGGCGGAACTTCGCCTCGAGCACCCGACGAACAGCGGTGTCGAGGGCGCTCTCGTCGATGAGCCCTTCGGCGACGGCGTCAGGGAGGCGGGAGAACGCGGCATCCGAAATCGCCATCTCCATGTCGAGTCCAGCCTCGAGGGCGCGAACCGCTGCGTCCGTCAGATCCTTCGCGAAGTGCTGCGTCTCCAGCGAGCGGACGGCGTTCGCGTCGGAGACGACGAAGCCATCGAATCCCATCTCGTCGCGCAGGATCTCGGTGAGCAGCCACCGGTTCGCGGAAGCCGGCACGCCGTTGAGATCCATGTAGGCGCCCATCACATTCGCCGCACCGGCCTCGATCGCCGCGCGGAACGGGGGAAGGTAGACATTGCGCAGCTCGGAATCGGAGACTTCGGCGTCGTCGTAGTCGCGCCCGCCACGGGCGGCACCGTAACCGGCGAGGTGCTTGGGACCGGCGAGGATACGGTCGTCGGCGAGGTCTCCCTGAAAGCCGCGGACCTGGGCCGCTGCGACGGCGGCACCGAGTACCGGGTCCTCTCCGGCGCCCTCGACGATTCGTCCCCAGCGAGGGTCGCGGGCGATGTCGATCATGGGCGCGAACGTCCAGTGGATGCCGACGGCCCGCGCTTCGCGGGCTGCGACCGTCTGCGACTGCTCGATGAGATCCGGGTTCCAGCTCGCGGCAAGGGCGATCGGGGCGGGAAGGATGGTTCGGAAGCCGTGGATGACATCGAAGCCGAACAGGAGCGGGATCCCGAGACGGGTCTGCTCGACGGCGATCTTCTGGAGCCGGGTGGTCAGGCTCACATCCGTGACGAAGAGGACGGACCCGACCTTCCCCTGCTCCAGCGCAGTTTCGACCGCTACGGGCTGGTCGAGGAAAGCACGGTGCTCGGGGGGAAGCGCGTCGATGTCGAAGTCCGCGGGGAGCTGCGGAACTCCGAAATGGAAGTACTGGGTGAGTTGCCCGGCCTTTTCTTCGACGGTCATCTGCGCAAGGAGATCGTCGACGCGGAGCGAGACGGGCGCGTCGACGTCGCGGTAGAGCGGCGTGACCATGCGACTCTCCGGAAGGGCGGACGCCGGTGCAGAGAATGGGGTGTTAGTCATGCTTGATCCTTCGTGGTGAGCGCATACGCCGCCCTGTTGTGTTTCGATTCATCGACGGTCGATGCGCGACACCGGTGGGAGTGAAGGTCGTCGCGCGAGAGCGCAGCGACGGTTCAGCGCACGCTCCTCACCTTCCACTGCACGATGATTCCGGCGACGATGGTGAGCCCGGCGGCGACCAGGAAGAGCAGGCCGTAGTTCTTTTCGCCTTGACTGACGCCGATGAGAATCAGAGGAGCGGCGAGCAGAGGGGCCACCGCCTGTGCGATCGACCCGGAGTATCCGTTGATGCCGAGGAAGCGACCGGCGTTGTCGTCTTTCTCTGGCAGCACCATGAGCACGATCGCCTGGTCAACGGACGAGAACACACCCAATGCGAGTCCTGTGAGGCATGAGCCGAAGAGGAGAACGGCGAAGTCGGTGCCGCCAAAAGCGAGCGTGATGGATCCCGCGGTATAGACGATGCCCGATCCGAGGACAAAAGCACGGCGGCGCTTGAGCTTGTCCGAGAGGAACCCTCCGAGGAGAGCTCCGGCGCCGGTGACGGCGATGCCGATCGTCGAGAAGACGATGATGACGCTTCCGATGTCAGCGACCTGGCCGCTCGCGGTGAGGCGAGAAGCGAAGAACAGCGAACTGAAGGTCGACGCGAAGGTGACGCCGGTCATGAACAGCAATCGGGCTAGCCAGTTCCATGCGAAGTCCGGGTACTGGCGCGGGTTGAAGACGAAGCTCCTGAGCAGCTTTCCGCCACTGATCTTGTCCTCGAACACCGCGTCCCTGGAATCACGCTCTTTGACGAACAGGACCCAGGCCATCATCGCAAGCAGACCCACACCCCCGGGCACGAGGAACACGAGGGCGTTGTTGCCGATGAAGGAGCTGGCCAGAGCGATACCCGCGACCGGCGCGACCATCTGGATGAATCCGGACATCCCGGCCACACGACCGTACTGCGACTCGGGCAGACGATCCGCCTGCGACTGGATCAGCGTATTCATGCTGCCGTTCCAGCCGATCGCGGCGACGATCCACCCGACGAGCAGAACCGGCACGTTGGGAGCCTGAGCGATCACGACCAGACCGGCGAAGCCGATGAGGGCAGTGCCGAAGGCGAAGGGGCGTCGGCGGCCGAAGCGCGAACGTGTCCTATCGCTCCAGAGGCCAGCGAGGGGGCCGACGATCGTCGTCACGATCGCGCCGATACCGATCACGTATCCGAGCACCTCGACGTTCGACGGTGCCAGTTCCTGGACGCGCAGCGACAGAGTGAGGCCGATCGGTGCCACCAGCGCCACATAGGCGCCGAACATACCGAGAAGCAGGAACGTGACGTAGCGGCGCGAAACCGGCGTGCGCACCGTGCCGGTCGGTGTGTTCTCGGCCTGAGTATCCGCGACGAGAGTCTCCTGGGCCGGTGAAGCGGGCGCCCCCGCCACGGCAGACGAGAAGGGATTGTCGGACATCGTGACTCCTTTGTCGTCCGGTGCTAGCCGGAAGGGGATGAACTTCCACGTCATTGTCACGTGATAACGAGTAGTAGACCACGCCAGGTGTCACGTGTCAATTCGCGCCCGGAAGCGCCCTCGAATGCAAAGTGAGCTGATGGCCTGCTGTGGTGGCCCCACATGACGAACCCCCGAGAGCGAGTTCTAGGGACGCTTGCCGTTCGCCGGAATCTTGAACGGCTTGGCGTCGTAGCCTGTCTGTTCGTGTACGACGGTTGCCCGGTCGACTGTGGCGTAGACGATTCCTTCGACGTCCGGCGCCAGATCGGGACCGTCCGAGACCGGCTCGCCGCTGGGCAGGAAGATCCGCGTAGAACCTCCGCCCGGGAGCAGACTCGCGCGGTCAGCCGCCGACAGGTTCAGCGACGCGATGTACGGAGCCGTGGCGATGGTTGAGGGAGCGAGGGTGAGGACCCCGCCCTCCCCCGCGTACTGCGCGCTGGATTCCATGCTGGTGATCGCACTCATCTGCCACACGTCGGGCAGCAGGCCGAAGTGCGGCCACGCCGCCACATGGATCTGCTCGTTCTGGGTATACATCGCGTCACGAGCGAGCGGGCGTCGGTTCTCGTTGCAGCTCAACGCGCCGATCCGGCCGACCTTGCTGGGCACGACGGTGAAGTCGTCGCCGTCTCCGGAGGTGAAGATGTCCCACTCGCGACCGGAGGGCTTCGCCTTCCGGCGCTTGAGAATCGTCTTGCCCTTATCGTCGATGACCCACATCCCCATGTACATCCTGTTGCCCTTGCGCTCGCTCAGGCCGAGCACGACATGAATCTTCAATCGCTTGGCCGCTTTCTCAAGTTCTCGGTGTTGCGGACCGCCCGCGACCGGAGAGGCGTTGAGGTATCGCTTGATGAACGGAGCCCGGTAGGCCTTGTCGCCGAACCACATGAAACTGGGATACCCGGGCAGCCAGGTTTCAGGGAACGCGATGATGTCGGCGCCGTTCTGGGCCGCGGTGGCCATCAAGGCAATGGTCTTCTCGACCGTCTTGTCCATGTCGAACCAGACCGGCTCAGCCTGTACTGCGGCGACCTTGAAGGTCGACTTCGATGGATCGGGTTTGACGCTGGACTGAGGAAGGCCGCTCGACGCGACACCACGGAAAGACGCCGCGGCCGTATCTGTACTCCCCAACCCCACCATGCCGGCGGCCACGGCCACAGCCGAAGTCGCAAGGAACCCGCGGCGTGAAACTCCAGTGGGAGGCTTGTGCATTTGTTCTCCTTCAATCGACTGCCGACAGCGGCATGAGGCGGGGGAGCCCGGTCGTTCTCGAGTTCCGACCAGTTGAGGCTTTCAGTCGACGTCCGCGTCGGTCTATGACGAAACGAGCGAGGAACCGGGCGATTTCTGCAGCTCGCCGTACGGCTTGGAGGATCGAAACAAGATCCTTATCCGCCCGCAACATGTCGGCAACGATGCGTGTGCAGGCTCAGATCATGGGACGTCTACGAGCAGCGGATGCGGTGGAATGGGAGAACATCGTCTCTGAGCAGATCGTTCCCCTGCGTCTCTCGCGGACAGGAGATTCCTTCGCCGCCCGGTTCGAATCGCACGCGCTCGCGTCGCAGGTTTCGGTCTTCAAACTGGCCACGGGTCCGGCGCTCGTCGAGCGCACATCGGCTCTCGCGAAGCACGCCGATACCGACGATGTCTTCCTTGCCGTGCAGACGCACTCGGCAGGCTTCCTTCACCAAAACGGTCGGAGTGCGGAGATGGTGCCCGGCTCCGCGTCCGTGTTCGATCCCCTCAACCCCTACGCGTTCGACCACCGGCTCGGACGACAGAAGCAAGTAACACTCCGGATAGGGAGGGGTCTGCTCGGTCTGCGCCAGGCTCAGATCGACGAGCTTGCCGCAACGCTCATACGCCGAGACGACCCCCGGTTGAGGATGTTGTCGACCTTCGTGCTCAGTCTCTGGGACGACATCGAACTGATGGACGGAGACATGCGCGCGGAATTGGGAGAAGTTGCTACGAAGATGGCTTCGCAGCTGCTGAGGGCCGACGGCCGCGCGGAAAGGTCAGTGACCGGCCCTATGCACGACAAGCTCACACGCTATATTCGCCAGAACCAATCCGACCCTGAGGTGTCTGTTGCGACCGTCGCACGAGCCCACCACTTGTCGATTCGCTCGGTATACGACGCATTCGCGAACGCTGACACGACGCCTGCTCACTACCTCCGCAACCAACGCCTTGCACGCGCAGCGACCATCCTTTCGCGCCCAAGCACGTCCACACTGGCTGAGGTCGCGACTGAGTGCGGCTTCCTCGACGCAGCGACGTTCAGCCGCGCGTTCAAAAGGCGCTATCAATTGTCGCCAGGACGCTACCGGAGAGAGTACGGACGGTTGTAGCACCAGGACGACTGCCACTCGCCGGGATGCTCGAAGCGAGCGGATCACGGATGCACGAGGCGAGTGTGGGTGAGCCATCGACCTTTCAACGTGACTGAGTCACGACGTTCGTCGTGGTCACGCGCAGCGTCCTCCGCAACTCGCGCCGCTCTCGTTGGCGATCAGGGTCGGCTGTCGGGGAGGCCAGGAGCAGATTGCGGGTGTATTCGTTCTGTGGGTTCGACGTGACGTCGGCCGCGGATCCTGTCTCGACCAGTTCGCCCTGATACATAACGGCGATGCGATGGCTCACATGGCGCACTACCTGCAGATCATGAGTGATGAAGAGGTACGCGACTCCCGTCTCGCGCTGGATGTCGATGAGGAGGTCGAGCACTCTGGCCTGGGTGGTGAGATCGAGAGCAGAAACGGGCTCGTCGCAGACGATCAGTCGGGGTCTGAGCGCGAGAGACCGGGCGATGGCCACACGCTGCCGTTGTCCGCCACTGAACTCCCGCGGATACCGGCGTGCGGCGTCCGCCGGCAGCCCGACCTTGTCGAGGAGCGAGCGCACTGAGCCGCGCGCATCGGCGGCCGTGGCGCCCTGGGCGACGAGGGGCTCAGCGAGGATATCCGCAATCTGCATCGCCGGGTTCAGCGACGAGTACGGGTCTTGGAAGATCACCTGAATGTCCTTGGCCAGCGGGCGTCGGCGCTTCGCACTCAGATGGGTGATGTCGGCGCCGGCGAACCGGATCGCGCCGGCCGAAGGCTCGGCAAGCCCGAGGACGGCTCGACCAAGCGTTGTCTTGCCCGAGCCGGACTCCCCGACGAGCCCCAGCGTCTCGCCCGCCGCGATCTGCAGGGTGATCCCGCGGAGGACTTCCGGCGGCGTGGCCCGAAGGCCCACGCGCGGGTAGTGGAGTCGCAGATCGGAGACCTGCAGCAGAGTGTTCATCGAGTGAGCTCCTGGGGGGACGGCGCGTCGGGGACTGGCACGGGGTCGGTGCGGACGGTCTCTTCGTCGAGGATGGCGCCGACGAGTTCGCGGGTGTACTCCTCAGTCGGGCGGTGGAAGATGTCGCGCACTGCGCCCGTCTCCACGACGCTTCCGTTCTGCATGACGACGACCCGGTCGCAGAGGTCTGCAACGACCCCGAAGTTGTGAGTCACCAAGAGGACGCCCATTCCGAGCTCTCTTTGCAGCCCACGCAGCAGATCGAGGATCTCAGCCTGCACGGTCACATCGAGAGCAGTGGTCGGCTCGTCGGCGATCAGGAGCTTCGGGCGGCCGGCAACGGCCCCGGCGATGAGGACGCGCTGCGCCATTCCTCCGGAGATCTGATGCGGGTAGGATGCGTAGACCCGCGCGGGATCGCGGATCCCGACGCGTTCGAGAAGCTCGAGAATGATCGCCTTCGCCTCCCGCCGCGACATCGCGGAAAGCAGCCCTTCGATCAGCTGGTTGCCGATCGTACAAGACGGATCCAGGTTGGACATGGGTTCTTGCGGGATGTAGGCGATGACGCCTCCGCGCAGCCGCCGCATCTCCTTGGGGGAGACGCCCAGGAGGGATTCGCCGGCCAGGCTGAGGACGTCCGCCTCGACTCCGGCTTCGGGAGGGAGCAGGCCGAGGATGGAGAACGCCGTCTGGGTCTTGCCCGATCCGGATTCCCCGACCAGACCCACGACTTCTCCTGGAGCGATGTCGAGTGACACTCCGTCGACCACGTACTTCTCGCCACCGTCGGCCTGGGGGTAGCGGACCCGTAGATTGCGCACCGACAGCAGCCCGGAGGACGCCGTCGCGATCTCGACGCTCGAGGACGCCTTGCGCGCGAGCGGTGGGGTGCTCGTCTTCCGGCGCACCGGCATCTGGGGGCCGGCCAGTGCGTCCCGGTAGGCGTTCCCCAGCAGGATGATCGAGCCGGTCAGGAGCGCGAGGAGAAGAGAAGGCCAGACGAGCTGCTCAGGGTGCAGGTAGATGTTGGCGAAGGCGTCGCCGGTCATGCTGCCGAAGCTGGGCACCAGGGTGGATCCCAGGCCCAGGAAGGCCAGTCCCGCCTGAATGCCGATCGCGCTGCTGGCGAGGAACGCCACCGAGATGATGATCGGTCCGCGGACGATGAAAAGGATGTGGCGAGACAGGATCCGTCGGTTCGAGAGCCCCGCGACCCGCGCGGCATCCACATAGAGCTCGGAGCGCACGCCGACGACCATGTTGCGCACCAGCCAGTATGTCCCCGGTGCGAGGAAGATCCCGAAGATCACCATCATCACCTGGTAGGACCCGCCCGTGATGGGGTAGAGGACCAGGACGAGCACGAGCGCCGGGAAGGTCATCAGAAGGTTGAAGATCCACGAGGTGACCGCGTCGGTGGTGCGGCCGATGTAGCCGCCAATGAGGCCGAACACCGTACCGATCACGACCGACACCCCGGCACCGATCGCGCCGGATATCAGCGAGACGTTGATGGAGAACAGGAGTCGCGCAAGGATGTCGCGCCCGTACTGGTCCCCGCCGAGAAGGTACCCCGGCGTGCCGACAGGCGCATTCACGGCATCCAGCGAGCTGAAAGCCGGGTCGTGCACACCGAACAGTGGTGCCGACTGCCCCAGCACGACGATGGCTGCCAGGGTGATCAGCGCGCCGATGCCGAGCGGGTTGCGCAACAGGCGGCGGAAGGCACCTGCCCGCTTGGGGGAAGCGAGGTCCTCAGAGGGGACGACAGCGTCGAGTTCGTTGGGGGTGCTCATGAGACACGTGCTTTCGGGTTGAGCCAGCCGCTGACGAGATCGACAAGCAGGTTCACGACGACGACGAGACAGACCGCGAAGAGGGTGAGCCCGAGCATGATCGGCAGATCGCCCTGAATCGTCGCGGTGTATCCGAACGTCCCGTATCCGGGAAGGGCGAAGATCTTCTCCACGAACAGCGCAGCGCCGAAAAGACTGATGAACAGGAGCGAGAACGTGGTGAACGCGGGACCCGACGCGTTGCGCAGGGCGTGGCGGAGAAGGATGGACCGCTCCGAGACGCCCCGGCTGCGCAGCGTCCGGACGTAGTCCTTGCTGAGCTCGTCGATCATCGATCCGCGGATCTGCGCGGACAGCGAAGCAATGCCCCCGATGGACAGCACGATCGCGGGAAGCACGATCGAGGCCAGCCACTGGGGCACCGATTCGTCCGGTGGGGTGTAGCCGACGGCCGGTACCAGGCGGAGCGTGATCGCGAAGATGAAGACGAGCACGATGCCGAGGATGATCCCGGGGAAGACGTTGGAGATCGTCGCAATCGCTTGGATGACGACGTCGAGGGTGCCGCGACGGGCAGCTGCGGCAACACCGAGGACGACGCTGATCACGAGAGTGATGAGCATTGCGAAGACGACGACCGAGAGGGTCACAGGCAGCCGGCTCGACATGGCGTCCACGACGGGCTCACTCGAGAAGTAGGAGCGTCCGAGATCACCGGTGAACAAGCCGCTGATCCAGGTGAAGTACTGCTCGAGGACGGGTCGATCAAGCCCGAGCTGCGCGTTGATGGCGGCGATCTGCTCGGCCGTCGCCTGCGGGCCGGCGAGGTTGTTCGCGACGGGCACCCCGGCGGCGTGGACCAGGAAGAACGTGATGGCGGTGACGATGAAGATCAGGACGAGTCCTGCTCCGAGTCTGCGCAGAATGTAGGTGATCATGTGAGCCTCCGGAGGGCGCGGGAACGGGTTCCCGCGCCCCCGCCGGTGTCGGTTCGGTCAGCTCGCCGGCTGGTAGGCGAGCAGGGAGATGCCGATCGAGACCGGCGGCGTGTACGTCACGTCCTTCGACGAGACCCAGATACCGGCGGCGGCGTTCACCGGGGCGAACCAGGCCTCATCGACGAAGTACTTGTTCACCGCGCGGAATGCGGCGCCCTGCTCCTCGAGAGGTGCGGCCCCCGCGGCGTCCAGCAGAGCGGTGAGCTCCGGAGTCGTCGTCGCCTCGGGGTTGAAGGAACCGGACAGAACCTGCGAGATGTCCTTGGCATCGCTGCCCGAGTACCCGTTGTAGAACCAGAACATGCCGTACGCGTTGGCGTAGAGCTTGGAGTAGAGGTCCTGGAACGGAACGGTTTCGTAGGTGACCGAGATGCCGATCTCGCCGAGTTGTTGTGCGATGGTCGCATCGAAGGTGGTGGAGAGGACGGTGCTGGGCATCGTGACGCTGAACCCGTCCGCGTAGCCGGCCTCAGCCATGAGCGACTTCGCCTTATCGACGTCGTACGGGTAGGTGTCATCCAGTGCCGGGTCGTAGGCGTCGCCCGCGGGGCTGACCATCTGTGCCGTCGCTTCACCCGAGCCCGCAGTGAGCTTCTCGGCGATCGCATCGCGATCGATGGCGAGGTTGATGGCCTGTCGAACGCGAACATCGCCGAGGGCCGGGACGACGGCGCCGGCGCGGTCTGTCAGCATCAGAACGCCGATGGCGGAGGGAAGGCTCTCCCCGATGATGAACTCGCTCCCCTGGAACTGTGAAGCGAGATCGGGTGACCCCAGCAGGGCCCAGTCGATCTGTCCCGTCTTCATCGCGTTCTGCACGGCCGTCGGGTCGGCGATGACCGAGATGTCGATCGTGGCGTACGGGTACTCGTCCACGTCCCAGTAATCCGGATTGCGGGTCAGTCGGTAGGACGAGCCGACCGTGCTGCCCTCTTTGTCGAGCACGTACGCGCCCGATCCGATCGGCGAGAGCTTAGACTCCTCAGAGCCGAGCAGGCTCGGAGCACCGATCATTCCGGGATTGGCCGCCAGCTGATAGATCAGGCCGGCATCGGGATAGCTCAAGCGAATGACGACGGTCGACGCGTCCGGCGCCTCGACCGACGAGATCGAAGTCAACTGGGCTGAGCTTCCCGGGCCGACCCTCGACGCCTCGATCGAGGACACGACCGCGGCGGCGTCGAGCGTCTCTCCGTTGGAGAATTTCTGTCCGTCGCGGAGCTTGAAGGTCAGGACCGTGTTGTTCTCGGTGGCCTCCCATGACTCGGCGATCGACGGGACGAGCTTCCCGTCGATGCCCTGGGCGACCAGTCGATCGTAGATCGCGTACACAACGGTCGGGTCGCCGCCCGTGAAGTTGCCGACCGAGAGGTCGGCGGTGGGCGCCTGCACGGAGAGGGAGAGCGTCAGGTCGGAGTTGGTGTCGGAGGACGGACTCTGACCGGTGCACGCGGAAAGGGCGAGCGTCGCAGCGAGGGCGACGGCCGCCGCCCGCAGGACGGTAGCGGGTTTCTTCATAGAGGACTCCTTTGTCGGTAGAGAGGCGGCGTTGCCAGTCGGCGGTTCGACTCGGATGTGCCAAGTCAGAAAACCAGCGTTGACGCGCGTCAATGACTGATTGTTGCGTGTCAACTGCCGAAACACAAGTGCTGGGCTGTGTTTGTTTCGCTGGCCCGGACTCCGATACCGCGCCTCGCCTTCCAGACGAGGCCCGTCCGCACCGTCGCGCGCGTAGGATGCTCGCTGCGGGCCCGGACATCGGATCGATGTGGCCATTCTCGGTAAGCTGACGCACGTAGTCAGGAGGGCTCCGATGAATCCCACCAGTCAGGACGTGGCGAATCGAGCTGGCGTCTCACGATCCACTGTCAGCCAGATTCTCAACGGTCGGGCTGAGTACTTCGCAGAGGAGACGCGTGCGAAGGTGGCCAGCGCTGTCGCTGAGCTGGGGTACGAGCCGTCCTCCGCTGGGAGGACCCTCGCGCGCGGGTCCAGCGATGTCGTCATCGCTCTCATCCCGAACACGACGTTCGGCCACAACCTGCAGGACATCTACGCGTCCATGACCGATGAGTTGGCGAAGCGCGGGCTGACGCTCGTCCTGCGTCTGGCCGGCCATGACGCCGCATCTCTCGATCGGGTGGTCAAGAGCCTGTCGCCCCGGTTGATCATCTCATTGGAGAGACTGCCCGACCCGCAGCGTGAGGTCGTCCTGCGGCAGGGCGTGGAGCTCCTGGAGCCGGATGAATCGCTCTCCCTCGACTCCAACGCCCAGATCGGGGCGTTCCAGGCGCGGTATCTCATGGACCGCGGCTACCGGAGGCTCGCGTTCGCCCATCTGCGAGACACGCGCACCGATCCTTTCGGCGGCCCGCGCGAGATTCTCTTCGCTGCGGAGTGCGCCGCCGCCGGCCTCGACAAGCCGAGGATCCTGCACCTCGGCATCACCGCCGACGATGCCCGATCGGCGCTGGACAGCCTGGGCGAGCCGGGCTTCGCCGTAGGCTGCTACAACGACGAGGTCGCCGCAGCGCTCCTGTTCGCCGCTCACGAACGAGGTTGGCGCGTCCCCGAGGACCTCGCCCTGCTCGGCATGGACGACATTCCGCTCGCCCGCTTCACCACCCCACCCCTCACCACTGTGGGCTACCACGCCGAAGAAGCCACGGCCCCCGCTCTCGAGCAACTGCTCGCCCGACTGGACAAGAGACTCCAGCCCACCAGCCCCAGCCAATTCAACGTGTATATCGTCGAGGGGGGAACGGTCTGACCACGATGACACGCCGTGCAGGTTGCCGCCGGGGCGCTGCCACGCTGCGCTAATCAGTGGGCCACCAACGTGCTCCGGTCGACGTCGGACGGCCGCTTGACGAAAAGGGACAGCAGGACGGGAACCAGCGAGAGGAAAGCTCCCCAGACGAACGCCGTGTGCACGCCGGCGACCTGGGCGGGGACGACAGCAGAGCCTGCGGCCGTCGCGGCGACGGTCCCGGTGGTCATGAGCGTGATGAACAAGGCCGTTCCGGCGGCGCCGGCGACCTGCTGCAGCGTGTTAACGATCGCGGATCCGTGAGAGTACAGATTCTTCGGCAGCGACCCCAGCGCCGAGGTGAGCAAGGGTGTGAGCATGAACCCGAGCCCCACGTTGAGCGCGACATGGACCGCGATGACCAAGACGACGCCGGTCCCCTCGTTCACGGTGGTCAGCCCCCACAGTGAGGCACTGAGGAGCACGGCACCCGGGGTGACGAGCGGCTTCGGCCCGAAGCGGTCGAAGAGACGGCCGACAATGGGGGCGGCGACCCCCATCGCAACTCCGCCGGGGAGGAGCGTCAGCCCTGTCTGGAGCGTGTCGAGGCCGAGCACGTCTTGCAGGTAGATCGGGAGCAGGATGAGCGACCCGAACAGCGTTGCCATGCTGACGATCACCAGGAGCGTCGAGATCGCGAAGGCCTGCGAGCGGAAGGGACGAAGATCCATGAGGGCCCGGTCCTGCTCCTGCAGCGACAGCGAGCGGAGAACAAAGACAGCCAGAGCGAGGACCCCGACCGCCACGGGCACCACCGGCGGGAGCAGCACCTCTCCGGCGGCCGCCTCCCCCAGGCTGCTCAGCCCGAAGATCAGCCCACCGAAGCCGATCGCGGCGAGCAGAATCGACAGCACGTCGAACCGGCTTCTACGGGTCTCGGCGATGTCCGTGATGAGGACGGAGCCGAGGATCAGCGCGACGAGCGCGATGGGGAGCACGACGATGAACAGCCACCGCCAGGACAGCGAGCTCAGGATGAGCCCCGAGATCGTCGGGCCGATCGCCGGCGCGACGGCGATCACGATCGAGATCAGGCCCATCATTCGGCCCCGGCGCGATGCCGGGACGAAGGTGAGCACGGTCGTCATCAGCAGCGGGATCATGAGCGCCGTGCCGCTGGCCTGGACGACGCGGCCGGCCAAGAGCACCTCGAAGCCGGGTGCTGCCGCGGCGAGGAGGGTGCCGAGGGTGAACAGCGTCATCGCCGCGATGAAGACCGACCTCGTGCCGAACCGCTGAAGGACTTGACCCGTTGTGGGGATGATGATCGCCATCGTCAGGAGGTAAGCGGTGGTCAGCCATTGGGCGGTGGCCGCGGTGATCCCGAGGTCCCGAATGAGGCTCGGCAGTGCCACCCCCATGATCGTCTCGTTCAGGATCACGACGAACGCCGAGGCCAGGAGCAGCCCGATGATCGGCTTCGCCCGCTTCGGGAGCCGTTCGTCCATCGCGGGGTCGGCAGTGGCCCTTGAGGGATCGATTGCGGTCACGACGTCCATCCGGTCGGCTGCGGAGGTGGGCTTTGTCGCCAGTGGACCCACTCGTAGTTGTCGTGGATACTCCGAGGCAGACATGCGCTTCTTCTGGGTGCTCACCGGCCACCGGCCGAAGTGATGGGGGGGACGGGTAGGGCCGCCTCGTGCCCCAGGAGGGCCTCACGGCCCCGCTCGGCGCTGGCGGCTGCGACGTCGAGTGCGATGGTCACGGGCTCGAGCCCGTCGGCGGTCACGATGACGGTGACGCGTCCGACACCGGTGGGCCGGACGACGGCGAGGAGGCGCCCCTGGAAGGTGGTGTGCTCGTCCGAGTCGTACTTCTCAGTAGGGTCGGGGCGCGCGCTCCCCAGGCCCTGGAGGATCGCCGCGCCGCTGATCGCGACTCTGGCGAGGCGGTCGGCGCCGGTGATGAGGGTGCCCTCGGCGTCGCGCAGCTCGATGGTGATGAAGCCGAGGTCGGAGGTGTTGTCGATCAGGCGATCGCGATCGGCCTCCACCTTCAGCCGCACGTCTTCTGACGCTGTCCGGAGACTGGCCCGGCTCACCTCGGATCCGGCGGTGTGGGCGATGGCGGTGAGCTCGCCGGGCGCGTAAGGAACCTCGAAGACGGCACGGTAGCCGTGGTCGCGGCCGGCCGCCGCCCGGCCGATGCTCTCACCGTTGAGGAGCAGCTCGACCTCGTCGGCGTCGCTGTAGACCTCGACGGTGGCGGGAGAGCCTGCCGGGACATCCCAGGTCCAGCTTGCGACGGCATCGGACCACGCCCACGGGCTCGGGAACTGGACGGCGCCGTGGTGCTGCGGAGGTTGCACCGCAACGTAGGGCTCGTGGCGGAGCCCGAACACCGTCTCGCGGTAGTACGACATGGGGCGGCGGAATCCCGTGATATCGAGGTCACCGCACCAGGCTGCGAGCCAGGGGTAGGGAGCCGCGAAGGAGGGACCCTCACCGTCAGCGAGGTACTGGACTCGGCCGATCCCGACCTCGCCCAGGTAGTCCCAGCCGGTCCAGGTGAAGTCACCGATCACGTGCGGGTTCTCCTCGACCAGGCGCCAATTGACGTCGATGTTCCGGGGGAAGGTCTCAGTGCCGACGATGATGCGGTTGGGGAACTCATCGCTGTCGGCGACATAGCGGGTCTCGCCGTAGTTGATGCCGGCGACGTCGACGGCGGCGAAGGATTCCGCGGTCCTCTCCGTCACCATGCCGGAGGCGTTGATCGCTCCCATGAAGTCGCCTGCCGCGTTCACTCCGGCGGGGGCATCGCCCTCGCGCTGTGCCGCCATGATGCGGGCGACCTCGGTGAGCGCTGACACGAAGCCGTTGATGCTGTTCGTGACGAAACGGGTCTCGTCGAGTGAGCGGATCTTCTCCGCGATCCTCCGTCCCCAGTCGGATCCGAGCGGGTTCCCTGTCTCGGGGATCTCGTTGCCGATGGAGTAGAAGATCACCGAGGGGTGGTTGAAGTCCTTCGCGACGAGGGCTTCCACGTCTCGCTCCCACCACTCCGGGAAAGAGAGGGAGTAGTCGAAGGCGGACTTGCCGACCGTCCACATGTCGAAGGTCTCGTCCATGACGAGCATCCCGTGACGGTCGCAGGCGTCGAGCATCGCCTGGCTGAGCGGGTTGTGCGAGCTGCGGATCGCGTTGAAGCCCGCCGCCTTCAACAACTGCACGCGTCGTTCCTCGGCGCGGCCGATCGTGGCGGCTCCGAGGATGCCGTTGTCGTGATGGATGCATGCCCCGCGGAGCTTCACGGTTGTCCCATTGATCCGCAGACCCTCGACCGGGTCAAGTTGGAGGGTGCGGATGCCGAAGCGGGTCTCGCGCTCCTCGACCGCGGTCCCCGTGTCGAGAAGAGTGGTGACGGACGTGTAGAGGGAGGGGCTGCCCACGTCCCATAGCTGCGGGGTCGTGACATAAAGTCGTTGGCGCGTGACGGAGGTCGATCCTGCGCGCAGGGTGAGGAGGGCGGTGTCGGTGGCGACGGTCCGGCCTTCGGAGTCCCGCAGGACTGTGGAGATCGACCGCTGCGCGGTGCCTGTGCTTTCGTTCTGCACGGTCGTCACGACCTCGACGACGGCACGACGGGCGTCGATGTCGGGAGTCGTGATCTGCACGCCGGTCCGCGTGACGTGCACAAGCTCGGTGACGTGCAGCCATGCGTCGCGGTGCATTCCGACGCCGGTGTACCAGCGGGAGTCCTCGTGGGCGCGGGCCTCGATTCGGATCGTGTTCGCGGCGCCATACGTCAGGAAGGCGTCGAGCTCGACGTAGAAGGTGGAGTATCCGAACGGCCGCTGCGCGGCGAACACCTCGTTCACGTAGACCATCGCATCGCGATGGACGCCCTGCAGCTCGAGCGTGACGCGCTTGTCCCGGTAGTCCTCCGGGATGTGGAGAGTCTTCGCGTACTCCACAGTGGCGCTGGGGAAGTACCCCGTGTGCGAGGTCCGTCCGGCGGCCCCGGAGCGGTCACGGTGGATGAGGGCGTCATGCGGGAGCCGGACCGACTCCGTCTCGACGGCGCCTTGAAGGCTCTCGAAGATGCTCGTCTTGTCGCGAACGCTCCAGCCGTCGTTGAATGAGGTGGTCGTCATGGTGGGCTCCTTCATGCGGGTGTCGTCCTCATGCGTGGCATGCGTGCCGGTTCTAGATGGCGGACGGGATCGGTAGGTGTCGTCGCCTGATCGGCGGATGGGATGCGGTGGCGGCCGAACCTCCGCGTCAGCGCATGACCTTGATGCCTGGGGTGGCGAGGTCGGCTCGACGCCTGGCGGTGACGGGGACGATGGCCACCGCACCCAGCATCGCGATGGCGGCACCGACGAAGAAGACCACGTCGATGATCCGAGGGTCAAGACCCGAGGACGGCGAGATGCCATCAGAGAGTTTTCGAGTCATTGATCAGAACCCCGTTGTCGTGAAATGTCGTGCATACGCCGCGGTCGGCACTTAGGCGCTGGGCGACAGTGACGTGCCGTTGTTACGAAACAATAGCGGGAGAAGCCCTCATTGTCACGCGTCAATCCGATAGCGCTTTGGAGGAGTGGGTACCCTGAGAGCCAGTTCAAGAACGGAAGAGAGCCGCAATGGCCACGACCAGCCGCGACGTCGCGCTCCACGCAGGCGTGTCGAGGTCGACCGTCAGCGAGATTCTCAACGGCCGCGGAGCCAAGTTCGCCGCGGCGACCCGCGAGAAGGTAGAGCAAGCGGCCCGAGAGCTCGCGTACCAGCCGTCGGCGGCGGCGCGGAGCCTCGTGCGGGGCACCAGTGATCTCGTGATCGCACTCATCCCCGACACCACGTTCGGCGTGAACCTTCAGGTCATCTTCGAGAAGGCGACCGAGGAACTGGCAGAGCACGGCCTCACGCTGCTGCTGCGCCTCTCCACGCCGTCCGCGCAGATGTTCGACCGACTCATCTCGACCGCCAGCCCGCGGGGTGTCCTCTCTTTCATACCGTTCCTGGAACGGGAGCAGGAGATCATGCGATCGAGAGGCGTGCAGTTCTTCTCCTCGCCCCCGTCCGGGGATCGCCGCGACGTGAACTACGACATCGGGCGACTCCAGGTGTGCCACCTCGCCGAGCAGGGACACCATCGCGTGGCCTACGCCCGCCTTCGCGACACACGACAGGACGTCTTCGGTGACGAGCGCGAGGCGGGCGTCCGCGACGAGTGTCAGCATCGCGGATTACCGGAACCGAGGATCCTCGAGCTGGGCGTGAGTCGAGCAGAGTCCCTGGCGGTCATGGACTCGCTGGAGGACACGCCGGTCGCGATCGCTTGCTACAACGATGACATCGCAGCGGCCGTCCTAACAGCGGGGATACTGCGCGGACGACGCGTTCCCCACGAGCTGGCAGTCATCGGCATGGACAACACCCCGCTCTCGCAGATCTTCGTCCCCCGTCTTACGACCATCGACTACCCTGCCGGCGACGCGGCACATGCGACCGTGGCCGGCTTTCTCGCAGCCATCACAGGAGAGCCCGTAAAGGAGTCCGACCTGCACTTCCCTCTCCGGGTCATCAAAGGCGAAACGACCTAGCCGCGCCGACCGCCGCTTCACGGTCCGACACACAGGACAGGATTGGCCGCTCCATCACCCGGAGGCTGATGCTGACGCCTCTGCTCGGCTGCGGTACCACAGTGGGTCGCATTCTTCCTCTGCCTGGACGGCGCCTCCGCCAACATACCTATGGCGTGGCCGTGCCGCGGATCTCGCTGGACTGCGAGCCGGGCGCCTCGTCTTGGACGCGGCGCTGGCGGAACAGCTAAACGAGAGGGGCAGTGCTCTCGATAGGAAAGTACACGGTGTAGGTGCCGTCGGTGACGTCGCTGAGGGGGACGAACCGTATGTCGGGGGTGCGGGTGGTGCGGTAGGTGCCGGCGTTCCACCAGTTGTGGGTCCTCGTCTCATCAGGGGCGAGCACGGTCGACAAGTCGCCTTCGATTGCGGGTTCGACGGTCACCCGCTGTGACGTCATTCCGGCCAGAACATACGGGCCGTCTTCGAACGACACCGCTCCAGGGTCATCAACGGCGGGGACGGCGCGGACTCCGGTCGGGAGCTCGACGCGTATCACGTCACCCGCCGACCAGACGCGATCGACGACAGCCCAGCCTTCGTCGTCGACGTAGGCGAGCTCCTCCCCGGCACAGGACACGCGAATCACGGTCTGCACCCATTCGGGTATCCGTAGCCGCACCGCGAACCGCGTGGTGCGGTCCGGACTCACCTCGATATCGAAGACCATCTGATCCGGGCGTTCGACGGGCAGATCCGGGACCAGACGTTGGATGGCGTTCAGACCGCGTGGTGTTACCGATTGCCCTAACACCACGACGCCGAGAGGATCCTGCTGAATGCGGATGGTGACACTGGCGCCGGCGACATCGTCCCAACGCGTGACCGAGGGGATGAACTGGCTGATCCGCAGACCGTTCTCGTCTCGCTGGACGGCAGCAGTCGCGTGGTGAGAGTGCGCTTGCAGCAGCGTGCCGTGGCAGCACCAGAAGTCGTTTGTGCGCGAACCCCATTGCTTCTCGCTGCCCGGCGCGAGAGGGAGGAAGTACGTCACCATGCCCGTCTTCGAATTCTGCTGCCCGAAGATCCCGTTGACCAGGTTGCGTTCCCAATAGTCCGCATACGTCTTCTCGCCCGTCCAGCTGTACAGGATCTGGGCGAGGCGCATCATGTTGTAGACGGTGCAGTGTTCCTGCACGCGGTGCAGACGGGACTGGGTGACCTGCACCGGTTGCCAGACCTCTCCTGACGTCGACCCGCCCGTGCAGTAAGTGCCGCGCAGACCGACGGCCTGGACCCAGAACGCTTCCACGATGTCGCGCCAGCGGCGCTCCCCCGTGACCTCCCACGCTCGAGCAGCGCCCAGCACCTCGGGGATCTGCGTATTGGCGTGCCTGTTGGTCAACACGTCCTCACCTGCGAGCAGGCGATCGAAGAACCGCGGCCGGTCGTATCGACTCATCAGCGCTGCATACTTACTCTCGCCCGTTTCGCCGTAGAGGTTCGCCCAGACCTCCAGCATCCCTCCCGTCTCCACATCCAGCACGTCGTCGAGCTGCGCACGACTCATGGGATCAGTCCATTGAACGAACCAATCGGCAAAGCCGACGAGCAGATCCAGCGCTGCGGCACTGCCTGCAACCGCGTACATGTCCCAGAGCCCCTCGAGGATCTTGTGCACCGTGTATTGGGGCGCCCACACGTCCTTGCCCTGCACGATTCGACTCATGTGCTCCCGGGGGATTCCAGCCACCCACTGGCCGCCATTCGCGTCCTGACATCTGACCAGCTCTTCAACGATGTGGTTCGCCCGCGCGCGCACTTCCTCATCGCTAGTCGCCAGGCAAGAGGCGGCCGACAGCCAGTGGCCGAGGATGTGCCCGCGCAACTCACTCGTGGGCGATTCCCACCCCCAGTGCCACGTCTCGGGGCCATCGATCGCGGCCTCACCGACCGTCGTCCCCACAGAACCGGAGTACCCCCACAAACCCGCCTCCATCAGATACGGGCGAAGCAAGTTCTCGGCAGTGAGACTCATCAGATAGTCGCGATTCAGCCGTGCCCTGGTCAGCGCAGGGCCCTCGAGCAGTTCCGCATTACGCGGCCCGATGAAGCCAACCGGAGTTTTCTGATTCACAAGATCATCTCCTGATCGATCACGAAGAGACTCTGGGGCCTGCAGCGCAGACCCGGTAGGTACCGTTGACTTCAGCCACGCGTTCGATTGTCATCCTCTCGAAAGGAAGGCCATTCGGTTGGTGGAAGATCAGAAAGCGATCGCCACGCGTTGCGAGCAGCATCGCGTGTCCACCATCAGCCGCCACCAGAGGTTGCGGGTGGTGCATCCACGGGCCGGTGATAAGACCTGTGGAGCTGCGGGCCACGCCGACAGAGTAGCCGCCTTCGCCACCGCTCGACCAGAGGAGCGCAAGCCCCGCATCATCCTGAATCACGAAGGGACCGTCCGTGATGAACGCGAGGTCGTTGTAGCCCGTTTCTTCATTGCGGAATGGTCGGGTCCAGGGCGCCTGTGAGGCGGTGAACAGGAGCATCGGCTCCCCTGCCGTGGTTCGCAGGTCGTCACTGAG
>JAEKKN010000038.1 GCA_019510305.1 Microbacterium sp. | reverse complement strand
TCACCGTTCGACTTGCATGTGTTAAGCACGCCGCCAGCGTTCATCCTGAGCCAGGATCAAACTCTCCGTAAAAAAGAAATGCATACCCCACCGGGAAAACGGTGACGCAGCGAGTTTGAAACTGACCAAAGAGACAAATCATTGCTGACTTTATCCATTGCCAACCCCACAAAGGAGGCTGGTCTTTGATCCAAAGGAATCTCACCCCACCGAAGTGGAGTCGAGGTTATTTGGCATTTGACAAGTGCACGCTGTTGAGTTCTCAAGGATCGGACGCTCCCCGACCCAACCATCACAGTCAGGCCCGAAGGGCAACTTCTCAATCTTACCCAGCTCCTCAGGCCTGTCAAATCGACATACCGTGAGGCTGAGTTCCAGATCTGCCGCTCGGCGCTTACCGCGCCGGAGCAACTTCACTAGCTTATCCATCCCGTTCCGCTTGTCAAATCAACTCGCGGCGCAGATCTTTCGATCCGCAACCCAGCTTTTGACAGCCGCAGAGGGTGGATCTCCCATCCTAGACGCAGAGCATCTGTCTCACAAGTGAGTGGACGTGGGAGGTGGTTCTCCGCTTGAGGGGGGCGAGGCTCTCGGCCTCTCCGCCTTCCCTGTGGGGCGAACAAGTAATAAGTTACGTGGATCTCGAGGTTCTGGCAAATCAGCACTCTCACCCCGGGCGTGTCGTCTGGACGCCTGCGCAACATTCCCCCAGTCCAGCCCCCGAAACGCCCGGGGAGCATGCTCGACTACGCTCACACCATGCAGGTTCCTCTGCCTTCACGGCTCTCCACCGGCGCCCTCGCCTGGGCGAGCGTCTCCGCGTTCATACAGGCAGCGGGCATCCGCTCGACGCCCGATCCTGCCCGGATCGCCCTCGCCTATCGAAGCGATCAGCTGCTCACGATCGACGGTGCCGCTCCAGACGTGTGGTCGCCCCTCTCCGGCTTCTGGCGCAGCCGCGACGGCTGGGTCCGCACGCACGGCAACTATCCGCATCACGCGCAGCGGCTTCTCGACGGTCTCGGCCTTGCGGACGCCGCCCATCTTGAGCAGGCGTTCGCGGAGCTCACCTCCACCGAGGCCGTGGCCCGTATCACCGGGCGGGGTGGACTCGCCGTCGAGGTCCTTGGCGAGGATCCTGCGCGAGACGCGCTCCTCCGGTCCACTCCCCTCGTCGATGTCGCTCATCACCCCTCCCCCGACGACCGGAGCCCGCGCACTCAGAACGGACTGGAAGGCGCCCGCATCCTCGATCTCACGCGTGTGATCGCGGGCCCGGTCTGCACACGCAGCCTCGCGCTGCTCGGTGCGGACGTGCTCCGCATCGATCCACCTGATCTGCCCGAACCCGAATGGCAGCACTTCGACACGGGCCACGGCAAGCGCTCGGCGCTGCTCGATGCGCGCTCGCCTCGTCTGCACGACCTGCTGGATCGTGCGGACGCAGTCGTGCTGGGCTATCGACCAGCCGCTCTCGCCCGGATGGGGCTCTCTCCCGAGCAACTCGTCGAGCGCCATCCGGGTCTCGTGGTCGCGCAGCTCAGCGCGTGGGGCATCGATGCCCCTGAGCGTGCGGGATTCGACAGCCTCGTGCAGGCGGAGTCGGGCATCGCGATGATCGAGTCGCCCGACGGTGATCGGCCGGGCGCCCTTCCTGCTCAGGCTCTCGATCACAGCGCGGGGTACCTGCTCGCGGCATCGGTCGTCTCCCTCCTCGAAAGACGTAGGGCCGAGGGCGGCAGTTGGATCACTCGGACCTCGCTACGACGCATCGCGGCCGAACTGCTCGGAATGCCGCGTCGCCTGACTCCGGAACCCGAACAGCACATCGATCCGGCCGAGCACACGGCGGTCTTCGAAGTCGGTGGACGGATGCTCACAACCGCGCGCCCCGTGATCCCGGAGCGGGAGTTCCGGGCGCCGCGACCGTGGGGGGCGGATCAGCCGCGCTGGTGACGCGCGCGGAAAACCGGGAGCAGCAGGCAGAGGATGAGGGTGAGCGCGCCCCAGATCGCGCACGCCGGAGGCAGCACGATGTAGGCGAGATGCGGCACCGTGAACTCGGCCGTCAGCGGACCATAGGCGACGAGACCCATGATCCACGAAGTCAGCAGGATGACCGGCAACGAGATCCACCACGAGAGCCTGACCGCGAGAGGCAGCGCTCGCGGAGAATCTTCGCGCGGTGAGGCGCCGCGCAATCGCATCCCCGCCCACACGGCGATGATGATCAGCGCGGCGATCGCGGAGCCGTACTGCAGCCACTTGAACCCGGTGATCGGACCCCACGGTTCGTCGAGGATCGGAATGACCGCGACGCCCCACCGCCCTTCGTGTGTGAAGGAGTCCCACAGGATGTGCGACGCCGCTCCGAGGATGAGAGACACCGCCAGAAGCACCGGATACCAGCGGGACTGCCCGATGCCCACGGCCCTGAGGAGTGAGGTGCGGGCCGTGTCCGACCAGTCTTCGGGCAGGCGACGGGCCAACCAGGCGGGCGCCAGTTCCGGCACGGCCGGTCGCAGCACGACTCGCCAGATCAAGAACAGTCCGAACGCGAGCAGCCCCGTCCAGACCAGATTCCCGTACGTGTGCGTGAACCCGTAGTTGATCCCCGCACCTCTGACGAACAGCGGCAGGTCAGGAGCCATCGCACCGATCGCGATCGCCGCAGGAACCAGAGGCGTGCGCACGAACGGCAGCGCGACCAGCGCATGGCTCGGAGTGAACGGCATCCGCTCTGGCGACTCAGTCGATGAAGACGCCGGCGAGGGTCTTCTTCCCTCGGCGGAGCACGGAGACTCCCCCGGGAAGAGACCCCTGCACGGCTGCGGCGTCGTCGTCGACTCGGACTCCGTCGAGTGAAACGCCGCCCTGGGCGATCGCACGACGAGCCTCGCTGAGGCTAGACACGAGTCCCGTGGCCACGAGCGCCTCCACGACGGGACTCCCGCCCGCTACGGTCGCATTCGGCAGTTCCTCGAGCGCGGTGCGCAGCGTCGACGGGTCGAGCGCGGTCAGATCGCCCTGGCCGAACAGCGCTTCGGATGCTGCGATCACCGCCGCGGCGGGCTCGAGACCGTGCACGGTGGCGACGACTTCGAGAGCCAGGCGCTTCTGCGCCGCACGACGGAACGGCTCGGACTCGACGAGGCGCTCGTATTCCTCGATCTCGGCACGGGTCAAGAACGTGAAGACCTTGAGCCGGTCGATCACGTCGGCATCCGTCGTGCTCAGCCAGAACTGGTACATGCGGTACGGGCTGCACATCTCGGCATCCAGCCAGATGGCGTTGCCCTCGCTCTTGCCGAACTTGGTGCCGTCGCTGTTCGTGATCAGCGGGGTGCCGATCGCGTGCACAGAGACGCCCTCCGCACGGCGGATGAGATCGGTGCCGCTCGTGAGGTTCCCCCACTGGTCGCTGCCGCCGGTCTGCAGCACGCAGTCGTACTGCCGGTACAGCTCGAGGTAGTCGAGACCCTGCAGGATCTGGTAGCTGAACTCGGTGTAGCTGATGCCCTCGTCGGAGTTGAGACGGGCAGCGACCGCATCCTTCTTCAGCATCGTGCCGACGCGGTAGTGCTTGCCGATCTCGCGCAGGAAGTCGATCGCCGACAGAGGCGCCGTCCAGTCGAGGTTGTTCACGATGCGGGCCGCGTTGTCGCCCTCGAAGCTGAGGTAGCGCTCGACCTGCGCGCGCAGGCGCCCGACCCATTCGGCCACGGTCTCTCGCGTGTTGAGCGTGCGCTCCGCCGTGGGGCGGGGGTCGCCGACCAGACCGGTCGATCCGCCGACGAGACCGAGCGGCTTGTGGCCGGCGAGCTGGATACGGCGCAGCGTCAGCAGCTGCACCAGGTTTCCCAGGTGCAGGCTCGGGGCGGTCGGGTCGAAACCGCAGTAATACGTGATGGGGTCTCCCGCGAGCAGGGCGCGCAGCGCCTCCTGGTCGGTGGACACGTGGACGAGGCCGCGCCAGACGAGTTCGTCCCACACGTTCTCGAACGTGTGGTCGATCGCTGGTGCCGCGGTCGTCAGATCGGGAGTTGACACGCGTTCAAGGCTATCAGCGGGCGGATGCTCCGCTCGCCGGGACGCTGGATGCTCCACGGCCGGCGGGCGGAGGTGTGCACCGCCCTCCTGCATCACCCTCCTGCGTCGTCTGCGAAGCGCGTCAGCGCGGGCCGTCGAGCTTCACGAGCTCCTCTTCGGTGAGCGCGATCGCTGCGGCATCCATCGCCGCGTCCAACTGGTCGAGCTTGCTGCCGCCGAGAATGGGACGGATACCGTGGGCGAGCTGCCATGCCAGCACGATCTGCCCCTTGCCGACGCCCCGTTCGGCGGCGGCCTCCGCCAGCGCTGCGAGCCGCGCCGATGAACCCGGGTGCTCGTAGACCTGCGGAATCGACTTGTCCGGGTTGTCGTACGCCCCGGACAGCAGCGGCGTGTACGCCCAGATCTCGATGCCGTTTGCTGCGGCGAAGTCCCACTGCTCGTCACTCAGCACGCCGAAGGGATGCACCACTCCCGGCGGTCTCGTGCCCGGCCTCACCTGCAGGTACGTGCTGTTGAGCTGGAAGGCGTCGATCGCCGTGCTGCCGATCGCCTTCGCGTGGGCGCGAGCGCGCTCTACCCGCCATGCAGGGTGGTTCGACGCACCGACGCGGCGCACGATCCCCTCGGCGGTCAACGCGGCCAACCCCTCGACGGTCTCTTCGAGCGGTGTGGCCCGATCCTCCTGATGCAACCAGAGGAGGTCGATCACGTCGACACCGAGTCGGCGACGACTTCCATCGAATGCCTCGCGGATCGCCCGGGAAGAGAGCCCCGTGCGATGCTCCGGCCAGGAACCGGGCCACAGCGGTTCGGCTCCGATCTTCGTCGAAATGCGAACCCGCTCGCGTGCATCCGGACGCGAGGCGAGCCAACGGCCGATCACGGTTTCGGAGGCGCCTCCGTGACCGGTCGGGTCGGCCCAGAAGCTGTAACAGTCGGCAGTGTCGATCCAAGTGCCCCCTCGTTCGACGAAGCGGTCGAGCAGTGCGAACGAGGTGTCGGGGTCGACCAAGGTTCCGAAGGACATGGCGCCGAGCACGATGGGCGATGCGGGGCTCTTCAGATCTGTCATGCCTTCAGCCTGCAACCTGGAGCGCGCTCCAGGTCAAGACCTATGCTCGACCCCATGACGACCTACACTCCGGCGGAGACCGCGGCCCGCTCCGGATTCAGCATCGATACCCTCCGCTACTACGAGCGAGAGGGCATCCTTCCCCCTGTCCCGCGCACGGCAGGCGGTCATCGTGCGTACTCGGATGCCGAGCTCGGACTGCTCGAATTCCTCAAGTGCCTTCGCGAGACCGGCATGCCGGTGGAACTGCTTCGTCGCTATGGACAGCTCTGCCAGCGTGAGGACACCGTGCCCGAGCGGATCGCTCTGCTCGAAGAGCATGCTGAGACTGTGGAGCAGCAACTTCTCGAGGTGCTCGCGCAACAGCGGCGGCTAACGGAGAAGTTGGCCTGGTACCGGTCGCTCATGTGAGACCGGTCAGCTGTGCGCGGCCCACCAGACCAGGAATGCGGCCCCCAGCCCGATCACCCAGCTGACGAGACTCCCGACGAGGAAGTACTCGGCCCGTGCCCCGGTCTCGCCGTCGCGCGAGATCTCGGGGAATCGCACGATTCCCTTGGCCGCCAGCATCGCGGCGAGGATCGGGTAGGCGGCGGCGAGAGTGAGGATCATGACGAGCACGCGCTCGAGCGGGCCGATGAGGCGGCCTCCCTTGAAGCCGCTGCGCGGATCGCGGATCGGCGTGGCATCCTCCTCCGCGCCGTCGGCGATCTCGCCCTCCTCGCCCGTTGCGGCGACGGGCGCCACCACCTCGGGCGCCGGATCGGCCGGTCGCCAGGTGTGCTCGCCGTCGAGGGCCGCTCGCACGACGAGGTTCGCCGACTCCAGAAGGAACGCGCCGGCGCCCAGCGCGAGAACTGCCAGGTCGAACGGAACGTCGCCGAACGGTGAGCGGAGCGTCCAGATCTCGCCGATCAGGCCGGCATCCGTCCGGGCGCCCGCCCAGACGACCGCGCCGATGCTCAGAGCACCGAGCAGCACGGCCGGCCAGAACCCGAGGGGCGCCGGACGATCGGACGGCATGCACCACACCCAGAGCGCACCCACGATCAGCGCGGCGATCATGGGGATGAGGGCATCGCTGACGCTGCCGAGAAGCAGCAGGATCACGGCGACCGTGAGATAGCCGATCCAGCGTCTCGGTGCGAACTGGCGCACCAGGTCGGCGGCGCCGACGGCCAGGAGCGCGAGCCCCGCGACAATCATTCCCCGCCTCCTCTGAGCGCTGCCACTCCTTCGAGCAGAGCCGCAGCGCCGGCATTGCGCAGGGCCTTCGAGACGCTCGGCTGTGAGATTCCCTCTTGGGTCGCAAGCTCCTGCTGAGAGTGCCCGACGAGGCGACCGTAGGCCAGTCGACGCTCGCGCTCGCTCATGGCCCCGACCAGCTCGTCTCTGACGAGAAGGTAGGCGTTGGATGCCGTGATCGTGCTCTGCATGACCTCATCCTGCCCCGGGGCTCCGACAATCCAGGTGCGCGTGCGCGGCACGGCGCGGCTCTCGCGCGCGTGCACGATGTCGATCGCCTCGCGGGCCGCGTACCAGCCGGGTCCGTCGGCGAGCTCGCGGTGCACGGACTCGACCGGTCGCACTTCTCCGATGCCGATGCCGAAGCGGAACGCGATGCCCTCGGGCAGTCGCAGCTGGATCATCAGGAGCGAGACCAGCGCATCTTCGAGTTCGCGGTAGACGCCCTGCTGCTCGTCTCCTACGGTTGGCGTGAGCGGCTGCGCCGCGAGCGGAAGATCCCGCTCGACCTGCACGATCGTCTCGTCCAGGACCCGCTGCGCGGACTCCCGGTCGCGAAGTTTGCGCGACCCGACGATGTCGGCGAGAACAGCGATGACCATGTGATAACCATATCACGAATAATCCTAGATTTATGCCTGTTTTGGCTATACTCTGGGATCATGCCTGAAACACACATCATTCCCTGGGACGACGCGTCCTGGACCAACGAGCCCCAGTCCTCCCGCACGATCGACTCGCACCTCGAAGTCGTCGCCGTCGAGGGCAGCGATGCCTGGCGGCGCACGGCGTACGGGTTCGTACACGACACCGAGCACGCACTGCTCGCTCCCCTCGCCGTGGGAGAGGCCATGGAGGTCTCGTTCAGGGCGCCCTGGGACGGCCAGTTCGACCAGGCCGGCGTCTTCGTGCGGATCGATGACGAGCACTGGATCAAAGCGGGGCTCGAGTACGCCGACGGACACCTCGGCCTCGGCGCCGTCGTCACGGACATCCGATCGGACTGGTCGGTCGGCCACGTCGACGACTGGCACGGCGGCGAGATCACTGTGCGGGTGAGCCGATGGCCGGATGCCGTGATCGTTCGCGCCCGTGCCGATCACGGAGAGTGGCGCCTGGTGCGCGTCGCCCCGTTCGATGGAGAGGCCACGGCATCCGCGGGCCCCTTCCTCGCTGCTCCGACCCGCTCCGGCCTCACCGTGCAGTTCACCCGCTGGGAACGCTCGAGCGCAGACTCCGCACTGCACTGATTCCGGCTGCCGTCCCGAACCGACGGTTCGCGGATGAGGTGACGGTTCACGGATGAATCCTGGCGAGTCCTCCGTGAATCGTCATCCGCTCCGTGAATCGTCACCTCATCACTCTCACTGCACGACTCGCGCAAGACGCCGATCTGTCCACAATCCGTCTTCTCCCCGTCCATGCGGAGCCCGTCCACGGCATCGTCGAGCCATGCTCTCAGCGAAGGACACCATCACCCGGCTCGGCGGAATAGCCCGCGGGCGCACGTTGCAGAAACTCGGATTCACCCGGCAGTCCCTCGCCGCTCACGTGCGGCGAGGAGAAATCGAACGCGTGCGGCACGGCGTCTTCGCCACCGCGCCTCTCGATGCGGATACGGGCATCTGGGTGCTCCCCGTCGCCGACTGACCGCACGTGTGGCTTGGCGCGAAACAGCATCCCCTCCAGCATCCGCACTGCGTCTGCGTCGCGCATCACTACAGCGGACATCCGCCGCTCGTCGCGACCGACGTCGAGACCGCCCTGCTCCACTTGCGTCGCTGCGCTGGCGAAGAAGCGTTCTTCGCGGCATTCGAATCCGCCTGGCGGCTGCGAAAACTCTCACGTGAGGCACGGTCACGCATCCGAGCAGCGCTCCCGGCCAGCGCGCGATGGCTGGTCGACCTCGCTCGGGCGGATGCCGACAGCGGATTGGAGTCGCTGCTCCGGCTCCGATTGCATCTTCTCGGGCTGACCCTCGAGCGGCAGGTCACGATCGACGGGGTCGGCAGAGTCGACTTCGTCATCGCCGCGCGCCTGATCGTCGAAGCCGACGGGACCGAGAACCACGATTCGCCCGAGCATCGGCATCGAGACCGAAAGCGGGATGCCCAGGCATCCGCCCTCGGTTACGAGACCCTCCGATTCGACTACGCCCAGATCGTCCACGACTGGCCCGTCGTGCAGGCCGCGATCCTCGGGGCGCGCCGCCGGATGCGCAGGATCGGATGACGGATGACGGATGAGATGACGATTCACGGAGGGATTCCGTCGAACCCTCCGTGAATCGTCACGACCTCCGTGAATCGTCAGCGGCTGTTACAGCCCGAGCGCATGCACCGCAGCCTGAGCCCGGGCGATGAGCTCTGCGCGCTGCTCGGCGACTCGCTCGGGCGCGGTGCCTCCGGCCCCCGTGCGCGAGGCGACGGATCCTTCGATCGTGAGGACCTCCTTCACCTCGGGCACGAGGTGAGCAGACACCGAGAGCAGCAGCTCGTCGGTGGCGTCCTCAAGACCGATGCCGTGCTCCTCGCACGCGCGCACGAGCGCACCCGAGATCTCGTGCGCGTCACGGAACGGCACCCGGCGCTTGACCAGCCACTCGGCCACGTCGGTCGCGAGCGAGAACCCCTGCGGAGCGAGAGCCGCCATGCGCTGCGTGTCGAACTGCAGCGTCGCGATCATGCCGGCGAATGCGGGCAGCACGACCTCGAGGGTCTGCACAGAATCGAAGACCGGCTCCTTGTCCTCCTGCAGATCGCGGTTGTACGCGAGCGGGAGGCCCTTGAGCGTCGCCATGAGCCCCGACAGATTGCCGATCAGACGACCCGACTTCCCCCGAGCGAGCTCGGCGATGTCGGGGTTCTTCTTCTGGGGCATGATGCTCGACCCGGTCGAGTAGCTGTCGTGCAGCGTGACGAAGCCGAACTCACGCGTGTTCCAGAGGATGATCTCCTCCGCCAGGCGCGACAGGTCGACGCCGGTCATCGCGGTGATGAAGGCGAACTCGGCGACGACGTCGCGCGCGGACGTGCCGTCGAGCGAATTCTCGGCAGGACGATCCAACCCGAGTTCGGTCGCCACGAGTGCGGGGTCGAGACCCAGCGTCGAACCGGCCAGTGCTCCCCCGCCGTAAGGCGAGACGCCCGCCCGGCGACGCCAGTCGACGAGGCGCTCGAGCTCGCGCACGAGCGGCCAGCCGTGTGCCAGCAGATGGTGCGCGAGCAGCACGGGCTGCGCGTGCTGCAGATGCGTGCGTCCAGGCAGGATCGCTCCGGGGTGCGCCTCGGCCTGCGCCACGAGCGCGTCGATCACGCGCAGGATGTCGCGGGCGATCACACGAGCATGGTCGATGAGATACATGCGCACGAGCGTGGCGATCTGGTCGTTGCGGCTGCGGCCGGCACGCAGGCGCCCGCCGAGCTCGGGGCCGAGTTCGGCGATCAGCGCCTGTTCGAGAGCGCCGTGCACGTCCTCATCGGACGGCTGGGGCAGCAGAGTGCCGTCGGCGACCTTGCGCGCCACGGCATCCAGCCCCTCGTGCATCCGCACAGCTTCGTCGGTCTCGAGGTAGCCGGCGGCTTCGAGTGCGGTCGCATGCGCGTGGGAACCCGCGATGTCGTACGGCGCGAGGATCCAGTCGAAATGCGTCGACCGGCTGAGCTCGACGAGCTCGGGCGAGGGCCCGCTCGCGAACCGGGCTCCCCACAGGGCGCCCTCGTTCGTGCCCTCGTTCTTCTCTGCACTCATCAGGCGGCCGTCCCGTTCTTCTCGAGCAGCCACACCAGGAGGGCCTTCTGGGCGTGCAGCCGGTTCTCGGCCTCGTCCCAGACGACGCTCTGCGGTCCGTCGATGACCTCGGAGTCGACCTCGTAGCCGCGGTCGGCCGGAAGGCAGTGGATGAAGATGGCCTCGGAGTCTGCCAGCTGCATCGTCTCGGGCGTCACCTTGTAGGCGCCCAGATCGCGGATGCGCGCGAGCTTCTCCTCCTCTTTGCCCATCGAGACCCAGGTGTCGGTCACGATCACGTCGGCGCCGGCCGCGGCTTCGACCGGGTCGGTGTAGAGGGTGATCGAACCGCCTGTCTCCGCCGCCCGCCGATCGGCCGCCTCGACGACGTCGGCACGAGGCGCGTAGTCGACGGGAGACACGATCCGCACGTGCATGCCCGCGGTGACACCGGCGAGTGCATAGGAATGCGCCATGTTGCTCTCGCCGTCGCCGAAGAACGTGAGTGTGAGACCCTGCAGATCGCCCTTGTGCTCGCGGATCGTGAGCAGGTCGGCGAGCAGCTGGCAGGGGTGGAAGTCGTCGGAGAGCGCATTGATCACCGGCACCCTCGTGCCGGCGGCCATCTCCTCGAGACCCGCCTGCGCGTAGGTGCGCCACACGATCGCGGCGACCTGGCGCTCGAGCACGCGCGCGGTGTCGGACGGGGTCTCCTTGCCGCCCAGCTGGCTGCTGGCGGTCGAGATGATGAGCGGCGAGCCTCCGAGATCGGCGATGCCCACGGCGAAAGAGACGCGGGTGCGGGTCGAGGATTTGTCGAAGATCACCGCGACGGTCTGAGGACCCGCGAGGGCCTTGTTGGCCCAGCGGTCCTTCTTCAGCTCCAGCGCGAGGTCGAGGATCTCCGCCTGCTCGGAGGGGGTCAGGTCGTCGTCACGCAGCAGGTGGCGGGTCATGCGGGGGCCTTTCCGGAAGTGGTGAGAGATGCCGACACGTCGGCGAGCGCGGCGGCGAACAGCTCGCGGAACTCGGCGAGCTCGGCGTCGCCGATCGTGAGGGCCGGCGCGATGCGCACGGTCTCGGGGTTGGCGGCGTTGACGATGAGACCCCGCTCCTGGGCGGCGGCCACGACAGCCCCCGCGACCGGAGCTGCGAGACCGACGCCGATGAGAAGTCCGCGGCCTCGGACGCCGTCGATCAGCGGCGAGTCGATGCCTTCGATGATCCCGCGCAGTTCTTCGCCGCGGCGCGCGGCGTTCTCGACGAGTCCTGCGTTCTCGATCTCGGCGAGCACGGCGTCCGCCACGGCCGTCGCCAGCGGGTTGCCGCCGAACGTCGAGCCGTGCGAGCCCGGTGTGAACAGGTCGCTCGCCGCGCCGTAGGTGACGAGGGCGCCGATCGGGAAGCCTCCGCCGATGCCCTTGGCGAGGGTGATCGCGTCGGGTGTGATGCCCTCGTGGGAGAAGCCGAACCACGCCCCGGTGCGACCGGCGCCCGTCTGGATCTCGTCGACGATGAGGAGCGCGCCGTGCTTCAGGGTGAGCGACCGCGCCGCGGCGAGGTAGCCCTCTGGAAGCTCGACCACTCCGGCTTCGCCCTGGATCGGCTCGACGATGACGGCGGCGACGCGATCGTCGATCGCGGCCTCGAGCGCCTCGATGGTCGCCGGGATGTGCTCGACTCCTCCGGGCATCGGCTCGAACGGCGCTCGCATCGACGCCTTCGCGGTCATGGCGAGGGAGCCCATGGTGCGGCCGTGGAAGCCGTTCTCGAGTGCGATGATGCGCGGCTTCTCGGCGCCGCCGTGCAGACGGGCGAGCTTGAACGCGGCCTCGTTGGCCTCAGCGCCCGAGTTCGAGAAGAACACCCGCCCGTCGATGCCGGCGCCGGCGAGACGCTTGAGACGAGCGGCGAGCGCGAGCTGCGGCGGCGTGGCGAAGTAGTTCGACACGTGCGCGAGCGTCGCGGCCTGCCGCGAGACGGCCTCGACGAACACCGGGTGCGCGTGGCCGAGCGAGGTCACGGCGATGCCGGCGAGGAAGTCGAGAAGGCGGTTGCCGTCTGCATCCCACACGTACGAACCCTCGCCTCGTGTGAGCATCGCCAGGCGGGGCCCTGCGTTGAGGACCAGATGGCTCGCTGCGTCATCCTGCCAATTGCTCATGCTTTCGTCCCTGCGCTTTCCAAGACCACTTCTGTTCCGATTCCCTTGCTGGTGAAGAGCTCGACGAGCACCGAGTGCGGCACGCGTCCGTCGATGATCGCCGCGGCGTCGACGCCGCCCTCGACAGCGTCGAGGCAGGCTCGCATCTTCGGGATCATGCCGGACTCCAGGCTCGGGAGCATCTCGATGAGGGCCTCCGCCGTGAGGTGCGAGACGAGCGAGTCGCGATTCGGCCAGTCCGCGTAGAGCCCGGGTACGTCCGTCAGGATGACCAGCTTGCGGGCGCCGAGTGCCACCGCGAGGGCCGCAGCCGCGGCATCCGCGTTCACGTTGAGCGACTGGCCGGGGTGGTCGAGATCCGGCGCGATCGAGGAGATCACCGGAACCCTCCCTGCGGCCAGATGATCGAACACGGCGGTGGGGTCGACCTCGACCACATCGCCGACGCGCCCGAGATCGACCTCTTCCCCTTCGATGACGACGCCACGACGGCGGCCACCGAACAGACCGGCGTCCTCTCCGCTCAGACCGGTCGCGATCGGGCCGTGCGAGTTGATCTTCGACACGAGCTGCGGATTGACCTGCCCCGTGAGCACCATGCGGACGACGCTGATCGCCTCGGTCGTGGTGACGCGGTAGCCGCCCTTGAACTCGCTGGGGATGTCGAGGCGTCCCAGCATGTCGGAGATCTGCGGGCCTCCGCCGTGCACGACGACGGGCTGCACTCCCACGTACCGCAGGTAGGCGATGTCCTGGGCGAACGCCTCCTGCAGCTCGTCCGAGACCATCGCGTTGCCGCCGTACTTGACGACGACGATCTGATCACGGAACTTCTTGAGCCACGGCAGCGACTCGATGAGCGTCTCGGCCTTGACTGCGGCGATCTCGGCCGGTGTGTCCTGGATGTCGGTCATGATGCGTACGCGCTGTTCTCGTGCACGTAGTCGTGGGTGAGGTCGTTGGTGAGGATGGATGCCGTGGCCTCGCCGACCTTGAGATCGATGACCAGGTGAGTCGCCCGCGGCGTCAGATCGACCTCTTCGCGCGGACGGTCGGGGCCGCCTTCGCTGCAGACGCGGACGCCGTTCATCCACACGTCCACGTCGTAGGGATCGAACTGCGCGGCGGTCGTGCCGATCGCCGCGAGGACACGACCCCAGTTCGGGTCGTTGCCGAAGATCGCTGCTTTGAAGAGGTTGTTGCGGGCGACCGAGCGGCCGACCTCGACGGCCTCCTGCTCGGAGGCGGCGTGCTGCACCTCGATCGTGATGTCGTGGCTCGCCCCTTCGGCGTCGCCCTGCAGTTTGACGGCGAGCTCCTGACACAGCTGAGAGAGCGCGGCGGCGAAGTCGTCGAGGTCGGGAACGACCCCGGACGCCCCGTTGGCGAGCAGGGTGACCTGATCGTTCGTCGACATGCAGCCGTCCGAGTCGAGGCGGTCGAATGTCTGCCCAGTGGCCGTGCGGAGGGCGGAGTCGGCCTCGAGCGGCTCGAGCACGGCATCCGTCGTGATGACGACGAGCATGGTCGCGAGCCCGGGGGCGAGCATGCCTGCTCCCTTCGCCATGCCGCCGATCGTCCAGCCGTCGCGGCTGACCACCGCGGTCTTCGCGACGGTGTCGGTGGTCATGATCGCCTGTGCTGCGCTCTCGCCTCCGTCGGACGAGAGCTCGGCGATCGCCTGCTCCGTGCCGGTGAGGACCTTGGCGCGGAAGATCTCATCGCCGACGCCGATGAGCCCCGTCGAGCAGACGAGCACGTCGCCGGCGCTGATGCCGAGCAGTTCAGCGGCCTTTTCGGCGGTCTGGTGCGTGGTCTGGAACCCGAAGGCGCCGGTGAAGCAGTTCGCTCCCCCGGAGTTCAGCACGACGGCCTCGACCACACGGTCGGCGACGGCCTGCTGCGACCAGATGATCGGGTTGGCCTTGGCACGGTTGCTCGTGAAGACGGCGGCACCGACCTTGCGCGGGCCCCGGTTCACCACGACCGCGACATCGGGTTTGCCTGTGGTTTTGAGACCGGCGGCGACACCGGCCGCCTCGAATCCTGCAGGGGCGGTGACACTCACGGTGCGACTCCGTTCACGGAGAGCGCGCGGTCTTCGGGTAGGCCGAGCGCGATGTTCATGGATTGGATGGCGGCACCGGCGGTGCCCTTGACGAGGTTGTCGACCGCGGTGACGACCGTGACACGGTTCGCGGCACGGTCGATCGCAAGACCGATGAGCGCCGTGTTCGCGCCGAGTACGTCGGCGGTGCGCGGGAACTGGCCCTCGGGGAGCAACTGCACGAAGGTCTCTCCGGCGTACGCGCTCTCCCACGCCTCGCGGATCTGCGCATCGGTGACGCCCTCGACGATCGGCGCCGTCGAGGTGGCGAGGATGCCCCGCGACATCGGCACGAGTACCGGGGTGAAGGAGATGCGGATGCTCCGCTCGATCCGGGTCCCTGAGCCTGTCGAAGGGCCTGACGCCGCGGCGAGCGCCTGCCGGATCTCGGGGATGTGGCGGTGCGTGCCGCCCACCGCGTACGGATTCGCCGTGCCGAGGATCTCACTGCCGAGGAGGTTCGTCTTCAGGCTCTTGCCCGCGCCGGAGGGCCCCACCGCGAGAACCGAGACGATGTCACCAGGATCGATCACGCCGGAGGCGACGCCGGGGGCGAGACTGAGGCTCACCGTCGAGGCGTTGCACCCGGGAGCCGCGATGCGCGTCGCTCCCACGAGGTTCTCGCGCTGCTTCGTCCCGTTCACGGGAAGTTCCGGAACTCCGTACGCCCACGGCTCGTGGAATTCCCCGCCGTAGAAGGAGTCCCAGGAGTCCTTCGAGGTGAGCCGGTGGTCGGCGCCCGCGTCGATCACCAGCGGGACCGCGCCGAGGGCATCGGTGTACTGGCCGGATTGCCCGTGCGGCAGCGCGAGGAACACGATGTCATGCCCGGCGAGGACCTCTGGCGTCGTGTCCTGCAGGGTGAGGTGCGCGAGAGAGCGCAGGTGCGGCTGGTGCTGGATCAGCGGCTGGCCGGCGTTCGAGTGCGCCGTGACGGTGCGGATCTCGATGTCGGGATGTGCGGCCAGGAGACGGAGGATCTCGCCACCCGCATAGCCGGATGCGCCGGAAACGGCGACCGTGTACGTCATGCTTCTACCTTAACGCTGGGAGGGTCTGGGGCCGGAGCGGCGACACCGGCACTCGACCGCCGTGCGTACGCAGGCAGGAGCGCGGGGTCGCCTAGAGTCGGCGGCCGCCGCGGCGTCGGCGCACGACGACGACGCTCGGAGCGAGCGTCGAAGAAGCGTGGGCGGCCGAAGGCATGTCGCGACCATAGCGCGGGCGGCGCGGCATCCGCAAATCAGACGCGTAACGTACGTCAACCCACCCGGCGAGCCTCCAGGAACACGAGGATCGCGCGCACCCTGCGGTTCTCAGCTGCGGGGCTGAGTCCGAGCCCGCTGAAGATGTTGCCCACGTGCTTGCGCACGGCGGCGTCGCTGAGGAAGAGCGTGGAGGCGATGTCGCCGTTCGAAGCGCCGTCGGCCATCAGCGCGAGGACCTCCCGTTCGCGCGCGGTGAGCGCGTCCAGTGGGCCGGCGACCTCTGCCCTCAACAGCTGCCTGGTCACCTCCGGGTCGATGACCGTTCCGCCGTCGCGCACCACGGCGAGCGCCCGATCGAAGTCGCTGATCCGGTTGACTCTCTCCTTCAGCAGATATCCGACGGCCGCCTCCGGCAGGAGGAGCAGTTCGCGCGCATAGCGCTCGGCGACATACTGCGACAAGACGAGCACCGGCTGAGTCGGCGCGTGCTCACGGATCCGCAGCGCCGCTGCAAGACCGTCGTCGGCGCCTCCCGGCGGCATCCGCACATCGGTGATGACGAGATCCGGCCGCTCGGCGAGTGCGAAGTAGCTGCGCTCCAGCTCCGGAGCGTCGGACGCCGTGGCGACGATCACGTGCCCGAGTCTCTCCAGGAGCGCGGACAGTGCTTCGCGCAGCAGAGTCGCGTCATCCGCGAGGAGAATCCTCATCGGCGCCTCCTCTCTTGCCGCCGTACGTGATCTCTCCTGACCCGATCAGCGGCAGTTCCATCAGGACGACTGTCGGTCCTCCGAGGGGACTGGACACGGTGAGCGCACCGCCCAGCGCCTCCGCGCGACCTGCGAGCCCGCGCAGTCCGGTGCCCTGCTCGGGATCGGCGCCGCCGTGCCCGTCGTCCGTGGCCCGGATGTACGCCCGATCGTTCTGGGAGCCGAGCTCGACGGTCAACCTCGAAGCTGCCGAGTGCTTCGTCGCGTTCGTGAGTGCTTCGGCGACGAGAAAGTAGCCGGCGGCCTCTGCGTCGGGCCGCATTCGAGGAAAGCCGTCGTCGCGAATCCGCAGCACGAGGGTGCTGCGCCCCGCGAGCTCGCGGAGCGCTTCTGTGAGCCCGTGGTCGGCGAGCACGGTCGGGTGGATCCCTCTGACCGTGGATCGGAGCGAGACGAGTGCGCGCTCGGTCTGGTCCTGCGCCGCGATGAGCGCGGCCCGGGACGCATCGGCGTCTCCCGATCGGAGTTCCAGCTCGAGCATCGCGAGGCGCGCGGCGATGCCGACCAGTTCTTGCTGGACCCCGTCGTGCAGGTCTCTCTCGATACGCCGACGCTCATCCTCGTGGGCGGAGACGATCGCGGCACGCGAGCGGGTGAGCTGCGCGACACGGCGATCGATCTCGGCGACGCGCGGGGCGATGAGCCGGCTGATCACACCGCCGTGCAGAGCCGTGAACGACGCGTTGACGTACGCCGTGACGACGAGGATGAGCGGTACGCAGAGCAGCGGATGCCACCAATTGTCCACGCCGACCGCGAACGTCACGTCGGAGAACAGATTCACTTCTGCGCCCGGGCGTGTGAGGCCTGTGACCGCCAATGCGAAGGGGAGCCCCACTGCGATGACCTGCGCGAGGAGGAGGGCGAAGGCCAGGAGCCCCATGATGATGCCTATCGAGAGCGCGACGACCTCGCGCCAGGTCGTGGGCTCGGTGAGCCGGATCCAGAGCCAGTTGTGCTTCTCCTCCCTGGGCACGCGGACATGACCGCTGGCGCGCGCCGGATGACCGATCAGGCGCAGCCTCTTTCGTTCGATCATCGCGAAGAGGATCCCCCAGAGCGGAAGGATCACGATCGTCGCGACGACAGGGAGCACCAGCACCACGCCGAGCACGGCGGTGATGACGACGCCCAGCAGTCCGGCCCACGGCCATCGGGAGATCAGGAAACGGCCGGGCGGCAGCATCAGCCCCTGCCAGATCGTCTCGGTGCGCACGGGATCAGCCTATGCACAGGAGCTCGTCCGCCAGTGGTCGAGAGCCCGAAGGTAGCGCCAGGTCTACCAGGGATGCCTCTCGCGCTCCGATGCGCGTCGTCGTCGTTCGCCGTCTACTGGAGCAATGACTACTCCCACACCTGCGACTGCGGTTCCCCTGCTCAGAGCGAAGGGGATATCGAAGGCCTACGCCGTCGGACGTGGTCCGGCGGCGAACGTGCTGCGTGACGTCGATGTCCACGTCGCGCGAGGCGAGATGGTGAGCATCGTCGGGCCGAGCGGATCGGGCAAATCGACGTTGATGTACTGCCTGGCGGGACTCGAACGAGCGGATGCCGGCGAGATCGAGTTGGACAGCACACGCATCGAACGGATGCCTCAGCGACGACTCGCCAAACTCCGGCGCGATCGGATCGGATTCGTGTTCCAGAGCTACAACCTGATCCCGTCGCTGTCCGCTGCGGAGAACGTCGCGCTGCCGGCGCGTCTGGCACGTCGCCGATCGCCCGACACCGCGGCAGCGCTGACCGCTGTCGGGCTGTCAGGACACGGGAGCAAGCGCCCCGGCCAGCTTTCGGGCGGGCAACAGCAGCGCGTCGCGATCGCACGAGTACTCGCCGCGCAGCCGGAGATCGTCTTCGCAGACGAGCCCACAGGGGCGCTCGACACGGCCACGGGGGCGCAGGTGCTGGATCTTCTGCGCGCACACGCTTCCGGACGGAACGGCGTGATACTCGTCACCCACGACCTGGAGGCGGCTGCTCGGGCCGACCGTACCGTGGTCCTCAGAGACGGCGCCGTGGTGACGGAGCTTCTGCGTCCTTCCGCCGCGGACATCCTCGGCGCGCTGCAGTCGCCCGTTCGCACAGGAGCGGCCGCGTGATCCCGCTGCTCCGTGCTGAGCTGCGGCACGGCTGGGCCACCTGGAGCGGCCTGGCCGCGGTCGGCGCGGTTGCCGCAGTCTCGTTCTCGGCCGCGATCGCGATGCTCGAGGCCGGCCTCGCGGAGGGTGGGGAGATCCTGGACGCGTCTGTCAGCTTCCTTTCGATCCTGCTGATCCTGAACGTCCCCGCCGGGGCGATCGTGATCGCCGCCGTGTCGCGCCTCGCTGTCGACCTTCACCGTGCGGTGTACGCACGATGGCAGCTCGCGGGAGTCAGCCCCGCACAGACTTCCGCAGTCGTCATCTCGCAGCTCACGGGCGTCGGCCTGCTCGCAGGCTTCGTCGGCTTCGGTGCTGCTGTGCTCATCGTCCCGCCGTTCCTCCACGCCGTCTTCGTCGACGACTCGTCCTGGTGGGCCGAGTCGTCGATTCGGCCGGGGACCCTCACCGGTGTCATCGTGGTGCCGCTCACGACGCTGGTGGTGCTGCTGGGCGGGTTCCGTGGCGCGAGATCGGCGGGCCGTACGCCGGCTCTCAGTGCGTTGCGCGAACCGGAGGCGGAGGCGAAGCGCATGCGATGGTGGCGCTGGATGCTGCTGGTCGCCGTACTGCTCGCAGCAGGGTTCGGCGGTGCCCTCGCACCGTTCCGTGCCGAAGAGCGCAGCACCGCGATCTCGCAGTTCCCGCTGCTCCCCGCGTATCTGACGGCGATCGTCGCGACCGCCGCCCCTGTGCTGTCCCCGCTCGTCCTCAGAGCGTGGACAGCGCTGATCCCTGCACGGGCATCCGCGACCTGGCACCTCGCCCGGCACCAGGCGCGTTACCACCTCGGGAGGAGCACGGCATCCGTCACTCCCCTGTTCGTCGGCACCGCGCTGCTGGGCGGCTTGATGACGATGTCGGCTACCACCAGCACGGCGATGACGTCGGCCGGCTTGCCGGGGAACTTCGATCTGGGCATCATGCAGGTGATGCTCCTCGTGGGCGGGCCCGTGCTGCTCGGTGCGACGGGGGCTGCAGTCGTGCTGTTCATGAGCAACCGCACGCAGGCGTCAGAACAGGCGCTGCTTCGAGCGAGCGGGGCCAGCCACGGCGTCGTGCTCGGCGCCGCTGTCTGCCAGGCAGCGATTCATGTGATCACGGCGACGCTGCTCGCGTCGATCGTGGTGTTCGGCACCGCTCTCATCAGTGCGGCCGCGCTCGGCCGCTTCGTCCCCGCGGTCCCCGTCATCGATATCGGAGCGGCCGCACAGCTGGTGGCGCTCGGTCTCGTTCTGACGGTCTCAGCGACGCTCGTTCCGGCCATGGCCCGCATGCGGGAACCACTCGCCCTGCGTCTCGCGGCAGAGTGAGCGGTTCGGCCGTTCAGAGCGGTGCGGCGAAGAACGCGAGCTCGTGCGCGGCGGCGATCTCGAAGGCGCGGTACATGCGACTCCGCTGCGCGGGCGAGGCCGAGACCGCTGCCTCCGCGACGTAGGCGATCGCCTGGACCGTAGCCTGCTCGAATGCCGGGTCGGCGTAGGTTGCGAGCCACGAGGCGTACGGATGCTGCGGATCGCAGGCATACTCGCCGAACTCCCCCTCGTGCAGGCGGCGGCCCAGATCGTCGTACAGCCAGAAGCACGGCAGGATCGCGGCGATCAGCTCGGCGTAGTCGCCGGTGAACGCGGTCGCCCGCAGATGGTCGAGGTACGCCGCGGTCGCCGGTGCGCGCTCGGCCGCGAAGGTCTCGGCGCCGACGCCCGCCTCGGGGGTGAGCCAAGACGCGTGCAGCTCGAGTTCGCCGACGATCGAGCCGTGGGCGGAGTGCGCCCAGAACGCCTGCTCGGCCGAGGTAGGCGCGAGGCGCGACGCTTCCGCCAGAACCCTGGCGTACTCGCGCAGGTAGAGCGCGTCCTGCGCGAGGTAGAACAGGAAGGCGTCCCGCCCGAGAGTGCCGTCTGCGAGGGCCCGGATGAACGGCAGCTCATCGATGTCCGAGCGGATGCCGGAGATCCGCTGCCACCAGTCGGCCGCGACGGACTCTGCACGCGGGCGCGTCTCGAGACCGCCGCGCTCCCACAGCCCGGCGAAGTGACTGATCGGCCCGTGCCCGCGCCCGACCACGAGCGCCTCACTCCCCCGCAGGGACTCACGCAGCCACGCCCGGGCTGAGGCGACGGCATCGGCGGGAGTCTCTCCTCTCGCGAGGCGGGTCGCGAGCGCCGACGACAGCGAGCAGCCGGTTCCGTGGGTGTTGCGGGTCTGGATGCGCGCACCGGGGAACTCGACGATCGCGCCGGCTCCGACGAGGGCGTCGGGCGCCTCCGCGCCGTCGAGATGCCCGCCCTTCACCAGCACCTGCGCGCCGACCGTCGCCGACAGCACCGACGCCGCGGCGAGCGCATCATCCCAGCCGTCGATGTCGCGACCCACGAGCACCCCGAGTTCGCCGAGGTTCGGAGTGATCACGTCTGCCCGCGCGAGCAGGGCTCCGAGGGCGTGCTCGGCCTCGGCATCCAGCAGCCGGTCGCCGCTGGTCGCGACCATGACGGGATCCACCACCACGATGGACGGACGCGCCGTGTCGATCCAGTCGACGACGGTGCGGATGACCTCCGCATTCGCGAGCATTCCGATCTTCACCGCGTCGACCGCGATGTCGTCAGAGATCGCGTCGAGCTGCTCGCGGAGGAACTCTGTCGGCGGGACGTGGACGGCGCGGACACCCCGTGTGTTCTGCGCGGTGAGGGCCGTGATCACAGCCATGCCGTATCCCCCGGAGGCCGCGATCGACTTGAGATCGGCCTGCACGCCGGCGCCGCCTGACGGGTCGCTGCCGGCGATGCTCAGCACGCGAGGGACTCCGGCCGCCCGCCACCGCTGCACGAACGCTGCTGCCGTCTCGGCGGGGTCTTCTACGGCACACAGTGCGGACACGACGGCGAGGCCCGCCGCACCGGCATCCCGCAACGCCTCGGTGTCGTCGATGCCGACACCTCCGATCGCGACGCAGGGCAGCGGACTCGCGGCGGCGAACGCACGGAACCCGTCGACGCCGAGAGCCGGAGGATGATCGGGCTTGGTCTTCGTCGGGCGGATGACTCCCACCCCCAGGTAGTCCACGGTTCCGGCGGGGAGGGCGAGTGCGGCGTCGAGATGAGCCCGGCTGTTCGCGGTGAGACCGATCAGCGCATCGGGGCCGAGTTCCGATCGGGCACGGAGCACCGACGCGTCGCCCTGCCCGAGGTGGACGCCGTCGACCCTGGCGCCTGCTTCCCGGGCGGCGATCGCCGCGTCGAGTCGGTCGTTGACGAGCAGCAGCGATCGCCCGTCGATCACCCGCGACAGTTCGATCAGCTGCGCCGTGATCTCGGCATCCGTCGCTTGCTTGTCGCGCAGCTGGACGACGCGCACTCCCCCGTCGACCGCGTGACGGACCGTGTCGACGACGCCGCGCTCTCCGCACAACGCCGGATCGGTGACGAGGTACAGCGACAGGTCGGCGATCACAGCGCAGCCGTCTCGACGCGAGCCGCGGACTCGATGTCGACGGGTTGCACGGCGGCGAGCGCATCGAGAAGCGCGACGGCGAAGCTGCCGGGCCCCGTGGACGCGCTGGCAGCGCGTTCAGCAGCGACCGTGTAGACGAGGCTCGCCGAGGCCACGGCGAGCAGCGGCGGGGTGGCTCTGGCGCGTGCGGCTCCGAGGAAGGCAGCCATCACTGCGCCGAGGGCGCATCCGCCGCCGGTCACCCTGGTGAGCAGTTCGTGCCCGTTGGCGAGCCGGAGCACGCGCTCGCCGTCCGTGATGAGATCGACCGGTCCGGAGACCGCCACGACGCTGCCGAATCTCGAGGCGAGCGCGCGGGCCGCATCGATCGCGGCGTCTGCGCTGTCCGTCGCATCGACACCGCGCCCTCCTGCGCTGAGTCCGGCGAGTGCGAGGATCTCCGAGGCATTGCCACGGATCGCGGTCGGGCGTTGCTCGGCGAGACGGTGCGCGAGCGCGGTGCGCACCGGCAGCGCACCGATCGCGACCGGATCGAGGACCCAGGGAGTTCCGGATGCCGTGGCTCCCTCGACCGCTTCGAAGCTCGCCTCCCGCTGCTCGGGGGTCGGCGTGCCGAGGTTCACGAGAAGTCCCGAGGCGATGCCCGCGAACAGGCCGGACTCGCCGACGATGTCCACCATGGCGGGCGCCGCCCCGATCGCGAGCAGCACGTTCGCCGTGAAGCCCGTGACGACCGAGTTCGTGATGCAGTGCGTCAGCGGCGGGTCGGCACGCAGCACCTCCAGAAGGGAGGCGGCCTCTGTGACGAGGTCGGCGGCGGATGCAGGACGCAGAAGATCGCTCATGCGACATTCCCTTCGCTAGTGCTAACTAGATCAGGTTCGACGGGTCTGTTCTCAGCCGCGGATGCGGCACCCCGTGTCACTGCTGGCAGTCTAGCGAAGCGGCAGTCGGCGCAGTTCGGCGAGGAGCTCCCGCTCCTCGGATCCTGTGAGCCCGGCACGCCGCTCGCGCTCCACGCCGCGCACGCGCTCGTCCTGAACGACCTCTGCCACCGTGTCCTCCAGCCGGCGCAGGAGACCGCCGTTCGCCAGGTAGGCGGCGTTCGACCGCGCCATGAATCCCGTCATCTCGGCGGGCAGCCACAGCGGCAGCGAACGCTCGCCCGCCCAATACTCGACGCCGTGCCCGACGAGCCACTCCTCCTCGGCCGACACTGTGCCGCCGGTGTGTCCGGTCGCTGTGCGGAACAGCGCGAGCACGTCGCCGAGCGGATGCTGCGCACCGACCGCGTTGATCGCACCGGTGGCGGTGGCCGTCGCGATGAACGCCGCGACGTCGTCGACGTCGATCACCTGCGCCGTGCGCCCCTCCGTCGGCGGCAGCAGCACGTCCGCCGATCCCGCTCTCAGCACGGCCGCAGCCCAATAGCCGAAACGATCGCTGGGGTCGCCCGATCCGACGATGAGCCCAGGCCGGACGATCAGTGCACGACCGCCGAGGGTGCGCACCGCGTCTTCGGCAGCGACCTTCTGCGGGCCGTATTCGTACTCGTCTCCCGGCTTCGCCGCAACGTGCAGACGTGCGGATTCGTCGGCGCCCACCGTGACGTCATCGGCGTATGCCGACACCGACGACACGTACGTCCAGCGTGCAGCACGATCGCCGAGCGCGACCACGGCGGCGATGACGTGATCGGCCCGCGAGGAGATGTCGATCACGTGGTCCCACTCCCGTGCAGCCAGCGCCTCGTACACGCGAGGGTCGTCGCGATCTCCGCGCACGAGTTCGGCGCTGCCAGGCGCCGCCCGGCCGCCCCGTGCAAGGCAGGTGACGTCGACGCCATCGTCCTGCAGGCGTTGTGAGATGCGGCCGGAAAGCCAGCCGGTTCCGCCGAGGATCAGAGCGTTCGTCATCCGTCCATGTCACCAGCATCCGCCGCCCGAGGGAAGGTGATCCGCCGAGAGCAGAGTTCGAGGATCAGGCGCCGCGCAGTTCGTCCAGACCACGCAGAGCGGGAATCGTCCACGACGGATCGGGCCGCCAATCGATCCACTCCGCATCGAACGGCCATTCGCCCGAGCGGAACGACTCGATCGCCGCTCCGGCGTGACGTTCGATCTGCGCCGCTTGCTCGCGGGTCAGCCTCCCCTGGCTGATCGCGGCGACGACCTCGTCCTCATCCTTGAGATGGACTGTGCGGTCCGCCGCGATCCAGACGTCGAGGATGTGATCCGAGGAGTACGTGTCACGGTCGGTACGCAGGTGCGCGTTCTCGAGGTTCACGTACCACCCGTCGAAACGCCAGTCGCCGTCGTCTGCAGGCTTCCAGAACAGGCACACGGACCAGGCGGCACCGACCGGAGCGATGCGCAGACTGCCTCCGCCCCACCACTCCTCGACGATCCTCGTACGACGATCCAGCCACCGCCGTTCGAGCGGAATCGAGCGGACCCGGTCGCCGGTCGCAGAGCCCTGCGCCTCCTGCAGCGTCCCAGGGGCGAGCCAGGCGACGAGACCGCGTTCGTCATCACGAACCACACGCATGGGTGAGATCGTCGACGGGTCGCCGGGCTGCCAGCCCGGCGCGCGGTAGTGCCAGTCGATCTGATCACCAGGCACGAGGAACGGACCTTCGCCCAGCGGACGGGCGCCCTCCGGGACGGCCGCCGGGGTGCTGTGCGGGAGGATGCTCATCCCGCCACGCTACCCCGGCGCCGTACCCGAATCCTGGTCAGTCGCGCAGCGCGGCGCCGAAACGCTCTGCGGCCACGGCCACACCGGCGAGCTTCGCCTCGGTCGCCTCGGCTGCGGTCAGCGTGCGGTCGTCGGCGCGGAAGCGCAATGCGAAGGTGAGGCTCTTCGAACCCGCCGGCACACCCTCGCCGCGATAGTCGTCGACCAGACGCAGCGATTCCAGAAGCGGACCCGCACCCTCGACGAGCGCCGCACGCAGCTCGGCTGCGGGCAGGTCGGCCGCTACGGTGAGCGACACGTCCTGCGTCGCGGCCGGGAAGCCCGACAGGGAGGCCGCGACGACCGACTCGCCCGCGAGCGACAGAACGCCGTCGAGGTCGAGCTCGAGGACGGTTGCGCGTCCCGGCAGATCCGCGTCGGCGGCCACGTCGGGGTGCAGTTCTCCCACGTAGCCGACCGTGGTCTCACCGACCCGCAGCACACCCGTGCGTCCCGGGTGGAGAGCCGCGCGTTCGCTCTGTTCGACGTCGATCTCTACGCCTGCGGCAGCGGCGATCACGCCGATGGCGTCGAGCGCTTCGGCCAGGCCGGCCGGCTCGGCCGGGCGTCCCGGCTGGCGCGCGGACACGTTGCCGGTCAGAAGAGCGGCGATGTGGCGGTGCTGCGGCGGGATCGACGCGTTGAGTTCGGCGAGCTTGTGGTCACTCGGCCGCGCTCCGAGCGGCGGCACATCGTCGGTGCCGTAGACCACCCCGGGCTCGGGCAGGAACACGACGCCGGTCTCGAAGATCGCCAGATCCGTGAAGCCGCGCGAGATGTTGCGGTGCGCGATCTGCAGAAGGCCGGGGATCAGCGAACGACGCAGGAACGGCGCCTGACCGTCGAGCGCGTTGGCGAGACGGATGCTGGGCAGCTTCTCGCCGGAGGCGGATCCGTGCAGGTCGTTCTGGACATCGCTCGTGAACGGGAAGGAAGAGGTCTCGAGGAAGCCCGCCGCGGCGAGGGCGTTCGAGACGCGACGACGGCCCTGCTGGTGCGCGGTGAGGCCGCGACCCGACGGCGGGGTGGGCAGGACCGAGGGGATGCGATCGAGCCCGTGGATGCGGGCGACCTCTTCTGCGAGCGTCCATTTGTCGGTGAGGTCGGGACGCCAGGTCGGGGGGATGACGACCCAGTGGTCCTCCCCCGTCGTGACCTCGGCACCGATCGTCTCCAGTGCACCCGTGATCTCGGCATCCGTGTAGTCCACGCCGATGAGCCTTTGCACGAACCCGGCCGGCAGCTCGATCTCGCCGACGAAGACCTCGGAGAACAGCGCGCCGCCCTCGTCGGTGAGCGTGCCGCCCGCGAGCTCGACCATCAGATCGGCGGCACGGCGGGCCGCGACGAACGGGATCAGCGGGTCGACGCCGCGTTCGAAGCGCTTGGACGCCTCGCTGGGTAGCTTGTGGCGACGAGCCGACCGCGCGATCGTGATCGGGTCGAAGGTCGCCGCCTCGATCAGCACGTTGCGGGTCGCATCGTTCATCTCGGTGGTGCCGCCGCCCATGACGCCCGCGATGCCGATCGGACCGGACTCGTCGGTGATCAGCAGATCCTCGACGTGCAGCGCGCGGTCCTGACCGTCGAGAGTCGTGATCTTCTCGCCGGAGGTCGCGCGGCGGACGGTGATGCCCCCGCTCAGCGTGTCGAGGTCGTAGCCGTGCAGTGGCTGTCCGAGCTCGAGCATCACGTAGTTCGTGATGTCGATCAGGATGCCGAGCGATCGCATGCCGGCCAGCGACAGCCGGGCGATCATCCACGGCGGAGTCGGACGCGAGGGGTCGACATCGCGAACGACGCGCGTGACGAACTCGGTGGCGCCCGGTCGACCGCGCACCGGAGCCCGGTCGTCGATGATCGCGGTGTGGCCGGTGCCTGGCTGCAGTTCCGCGAAGTCGCGGTCGGCCGGGTCACGGAAGGAAGCGCCGGTGGCGTGCGAGTACTCGCGCGCGACTCCGCGCAGGGAGAACGCGTATCCGCGGTCGGGGGTCACATTGATCTCCACCGCGACGTCGTCGAGACCCAGCAGGGCGATCGCATCGGTGCCGACGGGCGCGTCGATGCCGAGATCGGAGAGGACGAGGATGCCGTTGTGCTCGTCGCCGAGCCCCAGCTCTCGAGCCGAGGCGATCATGCCGTCGGAGACGTGGCCGTAGGTCTTGCGCGCGGCGATCGGGAACGGGCCGGGCAGCACGGCGCCGGGCAGGGTCACGACGACCTTGTCTCCGGCGACGAAGTTGTGCGCGCCGCAGACGATCCCCCGGACGCCGCCGTGTGCTTCGCCGACGTCGACCTGGCACCAGTTGATCGTCTTGCCGTTCGACTGGGCTTCAGCCTCGAGCGAGACGACCTGACCGACGACGACCGGGCCCGAGATCTCGAAGCGGTGGACGTCCTCCTCTTCGAATCCGACCGACACCATCGCCGCGAGGACGTCCTCGGGCGTGGCATCCGCTGCCAGATCGACGTACTCACGCAACCACGAAAGCGGGACGCGCATCACACCACCATCCCGAACTGCTCGCTGAATCGGATATCGCCCTCGGCCATGTCGCGCATGTCCTGCACGTCGCTGCGGAACATGAGTCCGCGCTCGACGCCCATGCCGAACGCGAAGCCGCTGTACACGTCGGGATCGATGCCCGCGGCACGCAGCACGTTGGGGTTGACCATGCCGCAGCCGCCCCACTCGATCCAGCGCGCGCCGCCCTTGAAGGTCGGGTGCCACAGGTCGAGCTCGGCTGACGGCTCGGTGAAGGGGAAGAAGTTCGTGCGGAACCGCGTCTTCGCCTCGGGGCCGAAGAGCTGGCGGGCCACATGGTCGAGCGTTCCCTTGAGGTGCGCCATCGAGATGCCCTTGTCGATCACCAGGCCCTCGAACTGGGTGAACACCGGCAGGTGCGTGGCGTCGAACTCGTCGGTGCGGTACACGCGACCAGGGCACAGCACGTAGATCGGCAGGTCGCGCTCGAGCATCGAGCGCACCTGCACCGGGCTGGTGTGGGTCCGCATCACCAGGTGACGTGAGGTCGGGTCAACGTAGAAGGTGTCCTGCTCCTGGCGGGCGGGGTGGTCGACATCGAAGTTCAGAGCGTCGAAGTTGAACCACTCATGCTCGAGCTCGGGGCCTTCGGCGATCTCCCACCCCATGCCGACGAAGATGTCGGAGATCTGCTCGCTGAGCAGGGTGAGCGGATGCCGAGCCCCCACACGCGTGCGGGACGGGACCGCGGTGATGTCGACGCGCTCGGCCTCAAGGCGTGCGGCGACCTCGGCGGCGGCGAGCTCCGCTTCCTTCGCGGCGAGCGCCTGCGTGACCTGCCCCCGGCCCTGGCCGACGAGCTTGCCGAACGCGGCCTTGTTCTCGGGCGCGACCTGTCGCATCGAGGCGTTCAGGATCGCGAGCGGCGATCCCTCTGCGACGTGGGCGGCGCGAGCCGCCTTGAGCTCGGTCGTGTCGGCTGCCGCACCGATGGCCTCGAGGGCTGCGGCGACGGCGGCTTCGACCGCTTCTGGGGTGATCTCTGGTGACTCAGACACGAGAGTCGAGTCTACCGGGGACTGCGCCCACTGCCCTTCTGCATGATGATCGCCTCGGTGAGCGTCGCTTCGTCGTCGGCCGCGACGTTCGCCACCGGCGCCTGCGTCTTCGGCGAGCGCTTCACCCGACGCTGCATCCGGTACGCGATGTAGGAGAGCACGAGGCAGACCGCCACGTACATCGTGCCGCCCACCATGGCCGACTGGATCAGCGGCGACCCGTACGGCGCCTGGTTGCCGATCTGGTTGATGACGAACAGCAGCTCCTGATAAGTGATGATGAAGCCGAGCGCGGTGTCCTTGAGCGCCACGACGAGCTGCGCGATGATCACCGGCATCATGGCACGGACCGCCTGCGGCAACAGGATCAGCCGCATCACTCCGCTCTTGCGCAGGCCGATCGCGTAACCGGCTTCCTTCTGCCCGCGAGGCAGCGACTCGACACCGGCGCGCAGCACCTCGGCCAGCACCGAGCCGTTGTACACGATCAGCGCGATCACGACGGCGAAGTAGGGCGGCACCTTCACCCCGATGACCGGCAGGCCGTAGTACAGCAGCATCATCAGCACGAGCACGGGAACCGCGCGCAGCACCTCGATGATCCATCTGACCGGCTCGCGCACCCAGGCGTGATCTGACAGCCGTCCGATGCCGAGCAGGAAGCCGAGGACGATCGATCCGACGCCGGCGAGAGCGAAAGCTCCTAGTGTGCTCAGCAGTCCCTGTCCGAAGCGGACCCAGACCGTCGAGAACGTGAAGATGTTCCATTTCGCGGCGGTGAACTGGCCGGTCGCGTACAGGCGCCACACCACCCAGGCGAGCACTGCGAGCACGACGACGACGGTGAGGACGCCGATGAGCCGGTTCCGGACGATCGCCTTAGGGCCCGGGACGTCGAAGAGTACGGAGCTCATCGTGCGATCCTCCACTTGTTCTCGAGATAGCGCTGCAGCCAGCCGAGCAGCAGCACGAGCGCCACGAAGACGACCATGACCCAGAGCAGCACCACGAGTGCGTTCTCACCGACTTCGCTGAGGGATGCACGGATCGTGCCGAGATTGACGACCGAGAAGCCGGCCGCGACGGTCGTGTTCTTCATCAGGGCGATCAGCACACTCATCATGGGGGGCACCACGGATCGCGTCGCCTGAGGCAGCACGACGAAGCGCATCACCTGTCCGAAGTTCAGCCCGATCGCCCTCGCCGCCTCAGCCTGGCCGATCGGAACGGTGTTGATTCCTGCGCGCAGCGCCTCCGCCACGTAGGTGGCCGTGTAGATGCCGAGCGCCACGACCGCGAGCAGCGTGTAGTTCATCCGCTCCCCCACCAGGATCGGCAGGCAGAACGCGAAGAAGAACATCACCAGCGTGAGGGGGGTGTTGCGGATCCAGTTGACGTACACGCCGCCGACGATCCGCGCGATCGGCACCGGCGACACGCGCGCGGCGCCGACGATCAGCCCGAGCACGATGGCGATGAGACCGCCGCCGAAGAAGAGCACGAGGGTTCCCCAGAGTGCTTCGCCCCAGAGGTCGAGGTTGTCGGTGATGACTCCCACTGCTGCTCCTGTCGATTTCGAATGCTGATGCAGGCCGGACAGCGGGCGGCCGGATCTCCGGCCGCCCGCTCAGGGTCAACCGACCGGGTCGACCTTCGGCTGGGTCGCCTTGACGCCGGAGGCGCCCAGGTTGTTGTCGAAGATCTGCTGCCAGATGTCGCCACCGTCGGTCAGCTGCGTGTTGAAGTACTCCACCAGTGCAGTGTCGCCCTTCGCGATGCCGATGCCGTAGCGCTCTTCGCTGAACGGCTCGCCGACGACCTTGATCTGGTCGGGGGCCTGTGCCGCGTAGCCGATGAGGATCGCCTCATCGGTGGTGACGGCATCCACCTGTCCGTTCTTCAGATCCTCGACGCACTTGGAGTACGTGTCGTACTCCTTGGTCGGCACCTCGGGGTAGTTCGTCTTGATGTTCTGGATCGGCGTCGATCCCGTCGCCGAGCAGACAGTGGTCGAGGAGTCGAGGTCGTCGACGCTCTTGATCTTGCTGTCGGATGCGACGAGAAGGCCCTGACCGGTGATGAAGTAGGGACCCGCGAAGGAGATCTGCTCCTTGCGCTTGTCGTTGATCGAGTAGGTGCCGACGTAGTAGTCGATGTCGCCGTTCACGATCGCCTGTTCGCGGTTCGCCGAGGCGATCGCCTGGAACTCGATCTTCTCGGGGTCGACGCCGAGTGATGCGGCCATCCACCGGGCGATGTCGACGTCGAAGCCGGTGCGCTCGTTCGTCACCGGGTCGAGGTAGCCGAGACCGGGCTGGTCTTCCTTGACGCCCACCTTGATGGTGCCGCTCGACGAGATCCGGTCGAACGTGGGGCTCCCGTCGATCTTGACGTCCTTCTGCACCGTCCACGGCGTGCTGTTCGACGAAGGCTCCTCCTCCGTGCCGCCGCCGGTGCCGGTGCTGGTCGGCGTGCCGCTGTTGCAGGCGGTCAGCGCGAGCAGCGCTGCTGCCGCGATCCCGATTCCTGCCAGTGTCCGTGTGCGTCGCATGTGCGTCTCCTTCGTGTGCTGTGTGTGCAGGGCAGAAAAGTTCAGTGGGTGAGCAGCTTCGAGAGGAAGTCCTTGGCGCGATCGCTCTTCGGGTGCGTGAAGAACTCTTCGGGCGTGGCCTCTTCCACGATGCGGCCGTCGGCCATGAAGACGACCCTGTCGGCAGCCTTGCGAGCGAATCCCATCTCGTGCGTGACCACGATCATGGTCATCCCCTCGTGCGCGAGCTCGACCATCACATCGAGGACCTCGTTGATCATCTCGGGGTCGAGAGCGCTGGTGGGTTCGTCGAACAGCATCACCTTGGGGTGCATGGCGAGGGCGCGGGCGATGGCCACGCGCTGCTGCTGGCCGCCGGAGAGTTGAGCCGGGAGCTTCGACGCCTGCTTTGCGACGCCGACGCGTTCCAGGAGCGCCATGGCCTCTTTCTCGGCATCCGCCTTCTTGACGCCGCGGACCTTGATCGGCCCCAGGGTGACGTTCTCGAGGATCGTCAGGTGCGCGAACAGGTTGAACGACTGGAACACCATGCCGACGTCGGCCCGCAGGTGCGCGAGCCCCTTGCCCTCGGCGGGGAGCTCATCTCCGTCGATGCGGATGCTGCCGCTGGTGATCGTCTCGAGCCGGTTGATCGTGCGGCACAGCGTCGACTTGCCAGAGCCCGAGGGGCCGATCACGACGACGACCTCTCCTTCGTTCACGGTGAGGTCGATGTCGGTGAGCGCCTGGAATTCTCCGTAGTGCTTCTGGACGTTCTCGACCACCACGAGGGCCGAACCTGAGGTCATCATCTCTCCAAGCTAGCCACGTCGCTCGCGGGCTTCTAGGCCGCGCCTGCGACATTTACCCGTTCGTAACAGGGCGATCCGTCTACGCTGACATCCCACCGGGTCACCCCACGTCCTGCCCCTAGCAGGCCGTGGGGTCGCCTTGACTGCTGTCCTCAGCCCCCGGACGACGCAGTCAGGCTGGCACCCGATCGGTGTGATCACTGATGCGATCGACCCCAGATTGGCAGAGCAGCGCACACGACTGAGGCTTTCTTGAGGATTTCTTGAGACTCACCGCCGGCACTCACTCGCGCATCCCGCGATAGAACCCGACCGCCCCGGGATGCAGATCGACAGGGCTCGTGAAGATCGCCTGTCGTCGGTCGAGCAGAGCAGCGGCCGGCACCTGGGTCGCGATCCGCTGACGCGCGTCGAAGAGGGTGGAGAGGACGTCTCGTACGACCGCATCGGGTGTGGATGACGCGGTGATGAGGTAGTTGGGGACCGCCATGGTCGGGGCGCTCTCGGTCAGTCCGTACGTGCCGACGGGGAGGTCCGCGGTGCGATAGGCGTTCGCGTACCGTTCGTTGACCGCCGTGACCCAAGTCCGCTCTATCGGCAGCAGCCGCACGGGCTGGGTCGCTGCGAGCTCCTCGATGCCCGGCGTCGGCAGTCCGCCCACCCAGAAGAAGCCGTCGATGCTCCCCGAACGCATCGCGCCGATCGAATCGCTCAGACCGAGCTGCGGATCGTCGACCGTCGCGATGTCGACCCCCGCGGCGTCGAGAACCCGCGTCGCGATCACATTCACGCCGGAATCGCGCGCGCCCAGTGACACGGTCGCTCCGGCGAGGTCGGTGATCGAGTCGATGTCGGAGTCTCCCCGCACGACCACGTGCAGGTACTCGTCGTACAGTCGCGCGATCGCGACGATCGGAAGCGGTTCGTCGAACGCTCCGGTCCCCATCTCGGCGTCGGCCGCAGCATCTGCCTGCGCGAATCCGAGAAGCGCCTCCCCCGTGCCGACGCGGCGGAGATTGTCGAGCGACCCGGCGGTCTGCTCCACCTTCATCGTGATGCCCAGCGCTTCCGACATGGTGTCGGCGATCCGCCCGCCGTAGTCGTAGTAGACGCCCGTCGGGCTGCCTCCGGCGATCGTGTAGGTCTGATCCGTCCACTCGCCGGCGCGAGACGCGCAGGCGCTCATGGCCAGCATCGCGATCACCGTCAGCGCCCCTGCCGCGACCCTCCGCCCTGTCGCCCTCATTCCGCGCGTCCGTCCCGCAGGCGCAGCGCCACCTGCAGACCTCCGCCGTCCGCCGGAGACACCAGCAGGTCTCCCCCGATCGAGCGCATGAGGTCCGTCGCGATCGCGAGTCCGAGACCGCTGCCCGGCACGTCGTCGCCGTCCGCACCCCGCCAGAACCGATCGGCGGCCTGGACGGCCTGATCCGGAGTGAGGCCGGGTCCGTGGTCTCTCACGGTGATGCTGCACTCGACGCCGTCGCGTGCTGCGCGGAGATCGACGACGCCGCCGTCGGGTGAGAACTTCACCGCATTGTCGATGAGGGCGTCGAGAGCGCTCTCCACGATCATGCGGTCGGTGACGCTCAGCACGGCGTCGCCGCCGTAGGCGTTCAGCGTGATTCCGCGCTGCGCCGCGACCTCACGCCAGGCACCCGCGCGCCGCGCGGCGAGAGCCGTGAGGTCGACGGCGGAGAAGGTCGAATCGCCGCGCCCGCTTCGCGTGAGGGCGAGAAGCGTCTCCAGTATCTCCGTCATCCGCCGCCCCTCCTGCCGAGTCTCCTCGACGTCCCCATCCCACTCGGGACCCAGGCCGGTCGCGAGGTACTCGACGCGCAGCAGAAGGGCGTTGAGCGGATTTCGCAGTTCGTGCGAGGCGTTGGCCGCGAATTCCTGCTGCCGCGCGACCACGCGTTCGATCTCGTCGGCCATGCCGTTGAACACCTGCGTCGCCCGGCGCAGTTCCGGCGGTCCCGTGTCGACGTCGACGCGAGCGTCCATCGCGCCGTGCTCGATCGCGACCATCGCTTCATCGAGTCGGCGCACGGGCGACAGCACCCATCGGGCGAGCTGGAACACCAGCCCTATTCCCAGAGCGATCGACACGACGGCGATCACGGCGAAGATCGTAACCTGCCTGGCGATGGCGACGCGAGCCGCTTCGCCGGTCGCCGAGATCATCACCGCGCCGATCACATCGCCGTCATCGAACACGGGCTCGACGAGCGACAGGTCCGCGACGACCCAAGGCTGCGCCGGCGTGGGGACCTCCGCACGGCGTCCGGAGAGAGCCTGAACGACCTGCTCGCCCTGTGTCTCGGACAGCGGACGGGACGACGCGATGTCGCTCGCCGCCCACACTCCTCCCGAGAGATCGAAGACCGCGACCTGCGTGCCGTACACCTCCTGGAAGCGGGCGGCCTCGGCGTCGAACACGGCAGTGCTGCCCGCGAGAAGAGACTGTCGTGCGGTCGTCACGAAGTAGCCGAGGTCGCCGAGCTGCTGCGTGTAGAAGGTCTGCTGGATGCTGCGCGCGGCGCTCCAGCCCGCCGCGCCGCCGAGGGCCAGCAGCACGGCGATCAGCGGAACCAGGAAGACGACGACGAGTCGCGCCGACGTGCACCTCGAGGGAGTGCGTGAAACCCCGCCAGTCGGTGTTCCACACTTCGCGGATCAGACGGTCCTTCGGCACCGCGACTCCCGGATGCCGTGCCAGCACCGCAACGATGTCGAACTCCTTCGGCGTGAGGTCGACGGGCGCGTCGCCGACCAGCAGCCGTCGCGCCACGAGATCGATCCGCACGTCGTCGCCGGACACCACGACGACGCGCTCGGCTTCGGTGTGGACGGGGCGCGAGCGCCGAGTGACGGCCTCGATCCGTGCGAGGAGTTCATGAACGTCGTAGGGCTTGACCACGAAATCGTCCGCACCGGCGCGAAGCCCTTTGATCCGCTCAGTGACCTGACTGCGCGCCGTGACGACGACGATCGGAACGTCGGAGCGCGCGCGGATGCGCCGGCACAGGTCGATGCCGTCGACATCAGGCAGACCCAGATCCAGCAGGACGACCTCGGTGTGCGCGTCGAGGAGCTGCAGGGCGGATGCTCCGTCCGACGCGCGTTCGGTCGCGTAACCCGACCTCGCGAGGAACGCGTCGAGCGCCGCTGCGACGCGCTCGTCGTCTTCGATTATCAGAATCCGCATCGATCCTGCCCCTTTTCAGCCGGCGCCCCCTCGCGCGGCGGACATCACCGCGCGCTACCGGGGATCTACCGTACCAGCCGGGCGAGGGCGCTCATGACCGGTCCATCACGACCCGGACGCGGCACGCTGTGCGAAGGCGCTCTCATACAGGCACACGCTCGCCGCCGTCGCGAGGTTCAGCGACTCGGCCCGTCCGAAGATCGGCAGTTTCAGCACATGGTCTGCGAGCGCGAGCGCATCGTCTTCCAGGCCCCGCGCCTCGTTGCCGAACAGCCAGGCGGTCGGCTGCGCGAGGACCCCTTCCGCGCGCGCCGCGAGCAGATCGTCGCCCTTCACATCGGCGGCGAGCACGTTCAGTCCCGCAGCGTGCGCGTGCGCGATGACCTCGCCGAGGTCGGCCGCGACAGAGACGGGAAGGTGGAACAGCGACCCCGTCGTGGCGCGCACCACCTTGGGGTTGTAGGGGTCGACCGTGCGCCCCGTGAGCACGACGGCATCGGCGCCCGCCGCATCGGCCGCGCGGATGATGGTGCCGAGGTTGCCGGGGTCGCGGATCTCCTCGCAGATCGCCACGAGACGCGGGGCGGAGGCGAACACCTCGCGGACCGCGGTCGGGGTCTGCCGGACCACTGCGACGAGCCCCTGGGGCGTGACGGTGTCGGCCATCGCTCCCAGCACGTAGTCGGTCACGTGCACGGCGTCGACGCCGGCATCCGCCGCCTTCGCCCGGATGTCGGGGTGCTTCTCCCAGCCATTCGTCGTCGCGAACAGCTCGACGATCGCATCCGCCCGGTACGTCAGCGCCTCGCGGACGGCCTGCGGGCCCTCGAGAAGGTACAGCCCGGTCTCGGCGCGCGCACTGCGCTTGGTCAGTTTGGCGACGGCACGGACTCGGGGGGACCGGGGGTTCTCCAGCACGGTCTCAGTCTAGGGACAGCGAGGAGCTTTCCCTGCCAGCCTCGTCCTCGCCTGCAGAGTAGGGTGCCTCAATGACCTCTCCCCCAGCGGTGGCGACCCGTCGCCGGACAGTGCTCGCGGGTCTCGCCGTCCTCGTCGTCGCCACCGGTCTGCTCGTGCATCGGTTCGTCGGCGGACTGCTCGGCGACATCGCGGGCGACGCCTTGTATGCGGTGCTGATCTATCTGCTCGCGGCGTTCGCGCTGCCGCGCTCCCCCGGGATGAGGCCGGCACTGATCGCCCTTGTGTTCTGCACAGGAGTAGAGCTTCTCCAGTTGACCGGCCTTCCGCAGGTCTGGGCCGCGGCTTTCCCGCCCTCCGCCCTGGTGCTCGGATCCGGTTTCGACCCGCGCGACCTCGTCGTCTACGCGCTGGCCGTCATCGTCGCGGCCGCCGCCGACGCGCTGCTCGCCAAGACGTCCCGCTCGACGCCCGTCGGACATGCGACAGGGCGCCCTCCCGAAGGAGAGCGCCCTGTGTGAAGAGGTGCTTACGCAGCCGACTTCGGCGCGTTGACGTCGGAAGGCAGAGCCTTCTTCGCCGTCTCCACCAGCGTGGTGAAGGTGGCGGCGTCGTTGACCGCGAGGTCAGCGAGCATACGACGGTCGACCGTGACACCCGCGAGGCCCAGGCCCTGGATGAAGCGGTTGTAGGTCATGCCGTTCTGGCGGGCAGCGGCGTTGATGCGCTGGATCCAGAGACGGCGGAAGTCGCCCTTGCGCTTGCGACGGTCCCGGTACGAGTAGACCAGGGAGTGGATGACCTGCTCTTTGGCCTTGCGGTAGAGGCGCGAACGCTGACCGCGATAGCCGGAGGCGCGCTCGAGGATGACCCGACGCTTCTTGTGAGCGTTTACCGCCCGCTTGACTCTTGCCATTTTCCTGTGTTCCTATTCGTGCGTTCGGGCGCTCAGCGACCGAGAAGCTTCTTGGCGACCTTGGTGTCAGCCTTCGACAGCACCTGGTCCTGGTTGAGGCGACGGGTACGACGGCTCGACTTGTGCTCGAGGTTGTGGCGCATTCCGGCCTGCTGCTTCTTCAGCTTGCCGCTGCCGGTGATCTTGAAGCGCTTCTTAGCACCCGAGTGGGTCTTCTGCTTCGGCATCTTCTCTTCCTTCGTATGGCGCCTTTTCAGGCGACGGTGTCAACCCGCGGTGCGGGAGTCTGGGGGCGGGAGTTACTCCGCTGCGGCCGCGGCCGGCTCGTCGGTGTCGCTCTTGGCTTCGCGAGCAGCCTGCTTGTTCGCGGCGCGCTGCGCATCGCGAACGGCGTTCTGCTCCTGCTTGGCCTCGGACTTGCTCTTCAGCGGAGCCACGATCATCACCATGTTGCGACCGTCGATGGTCGGGTTCGACTCGACCGTTCCGAGCTCGGCGACGTCCTCTGCGAACTTGCGGAGAAGGCGGACACCCTGCTCGGGGCGCGACTGCTCGCGTCCGCGGAACAGGATCATCGCCTTCACCTTGTCGCCGGCCTTGAGGAAGCCCTCGGCACGCTTGAGCTTCGTCGTGTAGTCGTGCGCCTCGATCTTCAGGCGGAAGCGGACCTCCTTGAGGATGGTGTTCGCCTGGTTGCGGCGAGCTTCCTTCTCCTTCTGGGCGGCTTCGTACTTGAACTTGCCGTAGTCCATGATCTTGACCACGGGCGGCTTCGAGTTGGGTGCGACCTCGACGAGGTCGAGGTCGGCTTCCTGCGCAAGGCGCAGCGCCGCCTCGATGCGGACGACGCCGATCTGCTCACCCGCGGGGCCGACGAGGCGGACCTCGGGGACGCGGATGCGCTCATTGGTGCGGGGATCGCTGATGCGTGACTCCTTAGACGATGGTTTCGGCCACCAGGATGCTGTCGGCATCCCGGGCGAAATCGGAGTCGCCCCCCACCCACCGGCATTCAGACGCCGGCTCTGCACCCAGACAACCGGGGCATCTCTCGATGCGATCCGGTGGAGTGCTAGACCCGGTAGCCTTGAACGGCAAGCGCGGGTGGGAAGTGAATCCTCTTTCGTACCGGAGCATGACGCTCCGGAGCCCGACACAGTCTAACAGAAGGCAAGGCGAAGTGACGAACCAGGCATCGGACGAGGCTGCACGCGAGCGCGAAGAGCGCTGGGCGCGGCAGGAGGAGGCGGCTTCCTCCGCCACGCGGGACATCGCGGACGTGCCCGCTGTGGAGGTCATCACCACCGCCGCCGTGCATCTCATGAGCGCAGCCGCGGTCAAGCTCGGGCTCGCGGACGACCCGGATGCCGCAGCGCAGCTCGACCTCGACGAGGCTCGCAAGCTCATCAACGCTCTGGCCGGCCTCATCACCGCCGGCGCGCCGGAGATCAGCGACATGCACGCGAGGTCTCTGCGCGACGGGCTCCGGTCGCTGCAGCTCGCGTTCCGCGAGGCGTCGAGCATCCCCGACCCGATCGGCAAGGGGCCGGGCGAGAAGTGGACCGGGCCGGTCAACTGAGCTGACCGCCTTCGGGCTCCGGTCCTCCAGGCTCCGGGATTCGCTCCTCAGGCAAAGAGCGGGGACCCTCCCGCTTCGCGGGCCCCTCCCGATTTGCCTGAGGAGCGAATCCCTGCGCCTTCCGACCCTGCGCCCTCGCGTCACCGTTGACTTCGGCTGAAGGGGACGGGTGCGAACCGACTAGTCCTGGGCGACCAGTAGCGGGGCTCATCAAGCCGTTGTCTCGCTGTTCGCACACTGCCGGTCGTTGAGCGAGAGAGCGCAGCGAGCGAGACGAAACGCGATGAGGCGCGCACGACTCATGCTCCGCGTCGGCACCGCATCGTTCAGGCCGAGCGGCGCAACTTCACGGTCAGGGAGTCGGCGAGCACGGCGATGCGGTCGTCTGCCGCCCAGCGTTGCGCGAGGCGCTGCAGGACCGCATCCAGCACATCTTTTTCTAGGCCGTCGACGAGCTCGAGGATCACCACGAGCTCGGGGCCGCGCAGACGCGCATCGGGGTCTCCCGCGTCGACCGCCACGTCGATCACAGCCAGCTCGTGCGCCACACTGGCCTGGAGAGCCTGGAACACCTCGGGCGACAGGAAGCTCGGCTCCCACGTCTGCCCCTGGGCGACCGCCCAGACGGCAGGACGGCGGAGCACGAACTCCGTCTCAGAGGTCGGATCCAGAACGATCAGGTCGGTGTCCTCCGCCGAGGCCGCGAGAGCCGCACGCACCGCTTCTACCGGAATCGGCCGCGCGGTCGCATCCCACCTCTGCATCGCCTGCACAGAGGAGAAGACAGGCTGAACGCGACGCCCGTCAGGAGCGGCGACGGTCACGATCGACAATTCCTGGGTCTTGTCGACGACAAGCCCGGTGGGCCCGACGCCTTCGTCGCCCTTCTCGGCGACGAGAGGGATGAGGACGCGCGCCGAGCGGAAGGCGTCGACGACCTCGGCCTGCGAACCCTCGCCCGACCGGAACCTCAGCAGGGCGTCGAGCAGAACGGGATCAGCCGATCCGTCATCCCCGGCATGCGGGTTCGACTCGAAGCTGCGCCCCTCCCACGGGACGCCTGCCGAATCGCCGGCTCCGCCTGGAGGTGCCGAATCGCCGGCTCCGCCCTGACCGACCGGGATGCCGTGGCCGTGCGACTCTGGTCCGCAGGAGTGGGGGTCAGTCTCCTGCGACATCCAGCGCCTCGGCCAGCGTGAACGCGCCGGCGTAGAGAGCCTTGCCGACGATCGCGCCTTCGACGCCGAGCGGCACGAGCTCGCGAAGAGCGACGATGTCATCGAGGTTGGCGATGCCGCCGGAAGCCACGACGGGCTTCGGAGTGCGCGACGTCATCTCGCGCAGAAGCTCGAGGTTCGGGCCGCGCAGCGTTCCGTCCTTCGTGACGTCGGTGACGACGTAGCGGCTGCAGCCGGCATCCTCGAGCCTGGCCAGGACCTCCCAGAGGTCGCCGCCGTCCTTGGTCCAGCCCCGAGCGGCGAGCGTCGTGCCGCGCACGTCGAGGCCGACCGCGATCGCCTCGCCGTAGCGGCCGATCACGTCGGCTGCCCACTCCGGGTTCTCCAACGCGGCCGTGCCGAGGTTGATGCGGGTCGCCCCGCTCTCGAGCGCCGCCTCGAGGGTGGCGTCGTCACGGATGCCGCCGGAGAGTTCGACGTTCACGTTCTTGAACTGCTTGATGACCTTGCGCAGGATCGGCGCGTTGCTGCCGCGTCCGAAGGCCGCGTCGAGGTCGACGAGGTGGATCCACTGCGCACCCTGCGCGACCCACTCCCCTGCGGCGTCCAGCGGGTCGCCATAGCTGGTCTCGCTTCCGGCCTCGCCCTGCGTGAGACGGACGGCCTTGCCGCCGGCGACGTCGACCGCGGGGAGCAGAGTGAGCGAAGGGGACTGTGCGAAGTCGTTCATGACGTCCTTGAGTGGTGGGAAGGCGCCCATGGCGGGCACGAGAAACGAGGGTACCCCTGCGATCGACGCTCACCCAAATGCGTGACGTCGAACACCGGGATCAGAGGCTTCCGACCCAGTTGCGCAGCAGCTGGATGCCGGCGTCCCCCGACTTCTCCGGGTGGAACTGCGTGGCCGACAGCGGTCCGTTCTCGACCGCCGCGAGGAAGGGGTCGCCATACGTCGTCCATGTGAGCACGGGCTGCGGGAACGGCGGGATCACGTCGAGCTCCCACGACTGCGCGGCGTAGGAGTGCACGAAGTAGAAGCGCTCGTCTTCGATGCCCCGGAACAGCACGCTGTCATCGCCGGGCTCGACTGTGTTCCAGCCCATGTGCGGGAGGACGGGGGCGTTGAGTTCGGTGACCGCACCCGGCCACTCGCCGAGACCCTCCGTGTCACGACCCCGCTCGACCCCGTGGGCGAAGAGCACCTGCATGCCCACGCAGATGCCGAGCACCGGTCGCCCGCCCGCGAGTCGACGGTCGATGATCTCGTCACCGCCGTGCGCGTACAGGGCGTCGCGGACGGCCTGGAAGGCGCCGACGCCGGGCACGACGAGACCATCGGCCTCGAGCGCGAGCTTCTTGTCTCGCGTGAGCACGGCATCCGCACCGGCGGCGACGAGAGCTTTGACCGCGGAGTGCACGTTGCCGGATTCGTAGTCGAAGACGGCGACTCTCGGTGCAGTGCTCACAGTGCGCCCTTGGTCGACGGGATGCCGTCGACCAGTGGATCGAGTGCCTTCGCCTGGCGGAACGCACGTGCGAACGCCTTGTACTCCGCTTCCGCGATGTGGTGCGGGTCACGGCCGCCGAGAACGCGCACGTGCACAGTGAGACCGGCGTTGAAGGTGATGGCTTCGAAAGAGTGACGCACGAGCGCGCCGGTGAAGTGGCCGCCGATGAGGTGGAACTCGAAGCCCGTCGGCTCGCCTTCGTGCACGAGGTACGGACGCCCCGAGATGTCGACGACAGCCTGAGCGAGAGCCTCGTCGAGAGGCACGAGAGCGTCGCCGTACCGCGAGATGCCCGACTTGTCGCCGAGTGCCTCGCGGATCGCCTGGCCGAGCACGATCGAGACGTCCTCGACCGTGTGGTGCGCGTCGATGTCGGTGTCGCCGGATGCGCGCACGGTGAGGTCGGTGAGCGAGTGCTTCGCGAACGCCGTGAGCATGTGATCGAAGAACGGCACGGAGGTGTCGATGTGACTGACGCCCGTCCCGTCGAGGTTCAACTCGAGTTCGACGGTCGACTCGGACGTGCTGCGGACACGACGAGAGGTGCGAGGCGCGGGGGTGCTCATGAAGCCGATCCTATCGAGGCGAGAGCGTCCAGGAACGCCGTGGTCTCCGCCTCGGTTCCCGCGGTGACGCGGAGGTGCCCGGGGATCCCGCCGTCGCGGATCAGCACGCCCTGGTCGTACAGCCCCTGCCAGGTCGCCTTCGGATCGGACACGCCACCGAACAGGACGAAGTTCGACCAGGACTCGTGGGGGGTGTAGCCGAGCGCCTCGAGCGTGGCCGAGATGCGGTCGCGCTGCTCGACGATCTCGTCGACCATCCCCAGCATCACGTCGGCGTTGCGCAGAGCGGCGACGGCAGCGGCCTGCGTGAGCGCACTCAGGTGGTACGGCAGACGCACCAGCCTCAGTGCGTCGATGAACGCGGGGTCGGCGGCGAGATAGCCGACTCGGGCGCCCGCGAAGGCGAAGGCCTTGCTCATGGTCCGCGAGACGGCGAGGCGCGGACGCCCCTCGAGCAGGCTGAGAGCGGATGCCGCATCCCGCGGCGCGAACTCCTGATAGGCCTCGTCCACGATCACGATGCCACGAGCCGCGTGGTACACGGCCTCGACCACGTCGAGCCCGAGCGGCGTGCCGGTCGGATTGTTCGGCGAGCACAACAGGATCACGTCGGGATCCGCGTCGCGCACCTGCGCCGCGGCGTCCTCCGGGGTGATGGTGTAGTCCGGCTCGCGGGTGCCGGCCACCCAGCGGGCACCTGTCCCCTGAGCGATCAGCGGATACATCGAATAGGTGGGCGCGAAACTGAACGCGGTGCGCCCGGGGCCGCCGAAGGCCTGCAGGATGTGCTGCAGCACCTCATTCGATCCGTTGCCCGCCCAGATCTGCTCGGAGGTCAGACCGTGCCCGAGGTACGACGCGAACGCCTCACGCAGCGTCGTGAACTCCCGGTCGGGGTAGCGGTTCACGTCGCGGATCGCGACCGCGATGTCGTCGAGGATGTCGCTGGCGACAGCATCCGGCACCGGATGGGTGTTCTCGTTGACGTTGAGCGCGATCGGGAGGGGAGCCTGAGGTGCACCGTAAGGCGTCAGCCCCCGGAGGTCGTCGCGAAGCGGCAGGTCGTCAAGAGAAGCGGTCACCCTTCCCATGCTAGAACGCACCGGCTATGCAACCGAGCCAGGTGACACACTTCGCCCCTTGGGTTCCTGAGCCTGCCGAAGGACGCTCCCAGAACCGAACGATGGTCAGTTCGTGTACATCGATGGTCAGTTCGTGTACCGAGCAGGGATCGCGAGCTCGTCACCGACCTGCAGGGTCGAACCCTCGAGCATGTTGAGGTCGCTGATCTCGTCCATGACGCCGCGCGGGTCCTCATTCGGAGCGACCTTCGAGGCGATCGACCAGAGCGAGTCACCGGGCACGACCGTGACGGTCTCGAACGTCGCCGTGGAGACCGCGTCGTTCGAGGCCAGAGCGCTGCCGCCGCTGAGGACGCCGAATGCGATACCAGCGGCGAGAGGGATCGACGCGAGGGCCAGGAGCACACGGCGACCACGCGCCGTCACTCGCAGGCGCGTCGCCGGACGTGCCGGAAGAACTGCCGCGGTGCCGAAGGCGATGGTGCTCATGTCGTGCTCCTTCTCGTCGCTTCCCTGCGGGAAGCCCCCTGAGGGGGAAGTTGGCGTAGCGTTCGCATTCAGGACTCGGCCGGGAGCCGTGGATGCGAAGCTACGTTCCGAATCTATATTCGAATTCGAACATCTGTCAAGCGTTCTTCGAAACCTGGTTCGAGAATCTGCCGACACGCTCGAACAGATCTTCCAGATCGGCCCGTTTCTCGGATACGGTTTCGATACGGACACCACATCACGGACCACCGACATTCGAACTGCGGCCCCGGAATCACGCATCTAAGGAGCACGATGAGCGACAACTCCGCACCTGAGCCCGAGGCGCCGCGCACCCGTCGCCGCAAGAGCCTGAGCCCCAAGCAGATGGCGATCCTCGAGGTGATCCAGAACTCGATCAGCCGGCACGGCTATCCGCCGAGCATGCGCGAGATCGGCGACGCCGTCGGCCTCAAGTCGCTGTCGAGCGTCACCCATCAGCTCGGCCAGCTCGAGCTCAGCGGCTACCTGCGCCGCGACCCTGGCAAGACCCGTGCCATGGAGGTGCTGATCGATCTGCCAGGCACGAGCGGCGAGAACCCCGCCGACGTCGCGACCCCGGTGGGCGATGCCGCCCTGGTGCCGCTCGTCGGACGCATCGCAGCCGGAGTCCCGATCACGGCCGATCAGCAGGTGGAGGAGATCTTCCCGCTTCCTCGCCAGCTGGTGGGCAAGGGCGACCTGTTCATGCTCAAGGTGTCAGGCGAGTCCATGATCGACGCGGCGATCTGCGACGGCGACTGGGTCGTCGTCCGCACCCAGCACACGGCCGAGAACGGCGAGATCGTCGCCGCCATGCTCGACGGCGAGGCCACGGTCAAGGTCCTCCGCCGTCGAGACGGTCACACCTGGCTGCTCCCCCGGAACTCCGCCTTCGAACCGATCCTCGGCGACGAATCGACGATCCTCGGCAAGGTCGTGGCGGTGCTCCGCGCCGTCTGAACGGTCTCCGACGCGCAGAAGCCCCCTTCACAGGTGAAGGGGGCTTCTGCTGTTCGCGGCAGCGCCGGCATCCGTCCTCGACGGGCTCCCGGCGCTGCTGCGTCCCGACGATCCTCGATCAGACGGCGACCGAGACGTCCTCCCGGACGCGACGGGTCGCCTCGACGATGTTGCGCAGCGACGCGACCGTCTCGTCGTATCCGCGGGTCTTCAGACCGCAATCCGGGTTCACCCAGAGCTGACGCAGCGGGATCTCGTCGACGGCCCGGCGCAGGAGAGCCTCGACCTCCTCGACGCTCGGCACGCGCGGCGAGTGGATGTCGTACACGCCGGGCCCGATGCCGTGGTCGAAGCCCGACTCGGCGACGTCCGCGACGACCTCCATACGGCTGCGTGCCGCCTCGATCGAGGTGACGTCGGCGTCGAGCGCCCGGATCGCGTCGATCACGACCCCGAACTCCGAGTAGCAGAGGTGCGTGTGCACCTGCGTGCCCGAGGCGGCTCCACCCGTGGCGAGACGGAACGAGTCCACCGACCACTGCAGGTACTCGGGCTGGTCCGCCTTCTTGAGCGGGAGCAGCTCGCGCAGCGCGGGCTCGTCGACCTGGATGATCGCGATGCCCGCGGCCTCGAGATCGGCGATCTCATCGCGCAGCGCGAGCGCGACCTGGTTGGCCGTCACGGCGAGCGGCTGGTCGTCGCGGACGAACGACCACGCGAGGATCGTCACGGGGCCCGTGAGCATGCCCTTCATGTGCGCGGTGGTCAGGGACTGCGCGTACGTGGACCAGCCCACCGTGATGGGCGCCGGACGCGAGACGTCGCCCCAGAGGATGGACGGACGCGTCGCGCGGGAACCGTAGGACTGCACCCAGCCGTTCTCGGTGACGTCGAAGCCATCGAGGTTCTCGGCGAAGTACTGCACCATGTCGTTGCGCTCCGGCTCGCCGTGCACGAGGACGTCGAGACCGAGATCCTCCTGCAGCGAGACGACGCTGGCGACTTCACGGCGCAGGAACTCCTCGTAGTCCTCCACGGGGATCTCGCCCTTCGTGAAGCGGGCGCGTGCCTGGCGGATGTCACCGGTCTGCGGGAACGATCCGATCGTGGTGAGCGGCAGGGCGGGCAGGCCGAGCGCCTCCTGGGCCGCTTCGCGCTCCTCGTAGGACGCACGCGAGAAGTCGGCGTCGGTGAGGGCGCGATCGCGCACGGCGCCGTCGCGCACGCCCGGGGCCGACAGCCGGTCGGCCAGGGCGGCGGATGCCGCGTCGAGCTCGGCCGCGATCGCGCTGCGTCCTTCGGCGAGGCCGCGAGCGAGGGTCACGACCTGCGCGACCTTCTGGTCGGCGAACGCGAGCCATGAGACCAGGCGCGCGTCGAGCTTCGTCTCGTCGTCGACGTCATGCGGCACGTGCAGCAGCGAGGTGGAGGTGGATGCCGAGACGGATGCCGCACCGAGTCCGCCCAGCGCCTCGAGCTTGTCGGCCGCCGCAGCGAGATCGCCGCGCCAGATGTTGTGCCCGTCGATCACTCCCCCGACGAGGGCCTTGCCTTCGAGGCCCGGGACCTGCGCGGGCACTCCACCGCGGACGAGGTCCACCGCGATCGCCTCGATCGGGGCGGCGGCGAGCACCGGGAACACCTCGCCGAGGTCGGCGTAGGGAGCTGCGACCAGGATCGAGGGACGGTCGGACGAGCCACCGAGCACAGCCAGAGCGCGGGCCGCAGCATCCGCCAGCTGGGCGACGGACGCGGGCAGCGACTCGCTCACGAGCGCCGGTTCGTCGAGTTGCACCCACTCCGCTCCCGCATCCTTCAGGGCCGCGAGGAGTTCGACGTAGACGGGCAGAAGGTCGTCGAGGCGGGAAAGCGGGTCGAAGTCGTCGGGCGCGCCGTCCGCCGCCTTCGCCAGCGCGAGGAGCGTGACGGGTCCGACGATCACAGGACGCGTCACGAAGCCGGCGGCGACGCCCTCGGCGACGTCGCGCACGAGACGGTCGTCGGAGAACGAGAAGCTCGTGTCCGGCCCGATCTCGGGCACCAGGTAGTGATAGTTCGAGTCGAACCACTTCGTCATCTCGAGCGGAGCGCGATCGCCCTCACCGCGCGCGATCGTGAAGTAGGCGGGAAGCCCGATCGTGCCGTCCGCCGCGCGGAGGTCTTCGAAGCGTGCGGGGATCGCACCGACGGCGACTGCGGCGTCGAGCACCTGGTCGTAGAAAGAGAACGACTCGGGGATGGCGGAGTCGGCGCGGCCGAGACCGAGCGAGGCGAGCCGTTCGCGGGTCGCGGCTCGGAGTTCCGCGGCGGTCGCCTCGAGCTGGGCGAGGTCGGAGCGACCGGCCCAGAACGCCTCGACGGCCTTCTTGAGCTCGGTGGAGCCTTTCGATGGGGGTTCAGCGGGGTCAGCGGATGCGAGCGACCGGCAGGACGCCGGCCTCTTCGAGAACGGTGAGCACGGTGTCGTGCTGGTTGAACGCATACAGGTGGATGCCGGGGGCACCGCCCGCGATCACCTCGCGGGCGAGACGGGCCGCCCACTCGACGCCGATCTCATGGCGCCCCTCCGGCGTCGGCTCGACATCGAGCGCGATGGCGAGTTCGCTCGGCAGGGTCTCGCCCGTCAGCTCCAGCACGCGGGTGAGGCGCACGGGCGACACGATCGGCATGATGCCGGGGAGGATCGGGATGGTGACCCCCTCGGCGCGCGCCTTCTCGACGAAGCTCAGGTAGTCGTCGGAGTGGAAGAACAGCTGTGTGATCGCCGACGTCGCACCCGCCGCCTGCTTCGCGAGCAGGGCGTCGATGTCCTGCCAGCGATGGGTCGACCGCGGATGCCCGTTCGGGAAGGCCGCCACGGCGACGGACGCCTTCCGCCGGGCACCCACCGTCGCTGCTCCCGGGAACCCCGGGACGGGCGACTCCTCGTAGGGCGACCGTTCCGCCTGCACGCGATCGATCAGCTGCACGAGCTGCGCCGCGCTCTCGAGGTCGCCGAGGAACGGTTCGTCGTGGCCGACAGGCGGGTCGCCGCGCAGCGCGAGGAAGCTGAGGATTCCGGCATCCAGGAACTCCCTGATGAGGCCCGCCGCTCCCGCATAGGTGTTGCCGACGCAGGTGATGTGCGCGAGCGGCTCGACGTCGGTGTGCTCGCGGATGAATCGCAGAACTTCGAGCGAGCGCCCGCCGGTCGAGCCGCCGGCGCCGTAGGTCACCGAGATGAAGTCCGGCCCTGCGGCGGCGAGCCGTCGCACCGTCTCGTGCAGCGCCGTCTGGCTCGACTCGGAGCGCGGCGGGTACAGCTCGAACGAGAACGGCACTCTGCTGGTCTGATCTGCAGAGGGCTTCGTCGTCTCGGAAGACATCTTCTACTCCAGGGGACAGGGCGGGCACAGGGCCGCGAACGACGCGCTTCTGCGTCTCTTTCGCGGGCGGGTGCCGGGCTCGGCTGTCGCTCCACGCTCAGGGTGAACCGGGCGTTTCCAGAAACCTATGGCAATCCTCCGCGCTCCGCATCAACTGTGACGTCGTGTGTCATCGTCGCAATAGGCTCGAGGTCATGTCGACGCCGTTCGGGTTCTGGCCCTCGCCCTTCACCGCCGCGTCGGTCGCGGCATCCGCCCCTCGCATCGACGGATCGGCCTTCGTCGGCGAGGAGATCTGGTGGGGCGAGTCCGTGCCTGCCGAGGGCGGGCGGATGACCGTGCGGAGCACCTCGGGACGAGAAGTGCTGCCCGCTCCCTGGAGCGCCCGTTCCCGCGTGCACGAGTACGGCGGCGGATCCTGGGCGGCCGACGCCGACGGCACGCTGTTCTTCGTCGACGCCCGCGATCAGCGGGTGCACCGCCTCGAGCCCGGCGTCGAGCCGGCGCCCCTCACGCCCGCGGGTCCCGCGCACGGAGGCCTCCGCCTGCAGCGCGGGCGTCTGTTCGCCGTGCGCGAGGATCTCTCCGTCGATCCCCACCTGCGCGCGATCGTCGAGATCCCGACCGACGGCTCCGCGGCCGATGATCCCTCGGCCATCCGGGTGATCGTGGAAGGCACAGCCTTCTTCGCGCATCCCGCCCTCTCCCCCGACGGCAGCCGCATGGCCTGGGTCGAGTGGAGCGGCAGCCGGATGCCGTGGCAGGAGGCGCAGCTGGTGACCGTCGATCTCGACGACCAGAGTCTCGCTCCGATACGCACCAGAGCGGCGCTGCAGCCGGAGTGGATCGGCGACGACGAGCTGCTCTTCGCAGACGATCCGGACGGCCGGTGGCAACTGCACCGCCTGCGGCTGGAACGGTCGGCCCCGGTGAGCGAGGCCGTGCCCGTCACCACGACGGATGCCGACACCGGTTACGGACTGTGGGTGCTGGGCAACCGCTGGTACCAGCCGCTGTCCGACGGACGGATCGTCGCGGTGCGCACGAACGGGCGCGACGAGGTCGTCGTGATCTCACCCGAGGGTGCGCCGCGCACTCTGGACGCGCCCTGCGACGGCCACGTGAGCGTCGACGCAGCTGAGGGATCGCGCGTGCTGCTCAGCGGCAACGGTTCGACCGTCTCACCAGGCGTGTGGTGCGCAGACGCGGACACCGGTGTCGTGACCACGATCGCCGGCGGGACGCCGGTCGACGCGGCCTGGATGCCACTCGCGCGCGGGATCGTCGTCGACGGCGAGCATGGTCCCGTGCACGCCTTCGCCTATCCCCCCGCGAATCCCCACGTCGAGCCGCCGTCCGACGAGCTCCCGCCGTACGTCGTCTTCGTGCACGGCGGGCCCACCGCGCACGTCACAGGCGCGGCGTCCACCGCCATCGCCTTCTACACCAGCCGCGGAATCGGGGTGCTCGACGTGAACTACGGCGGCTCCACCGGCTACGGCCGCGCCTATCGCGAGCGGCTGCTCGGCGAGTGGGGCGTCGTCGACGTCGACGACGTGATCGCCGCCGCACGAGGCCTTGCGGACGCCGGGCACGCCGACCCCGCGCGCATCGCCATCCGCGGCAGTTCGGCCGGCGGCTGGACGGTTCTGTCGGCCCTGGTGCGGGGAGGCACGTTCGCCGCGGGGATCAGCAGGTACGGCGTGAGCGATCTGCGCGGCCTCGTCGAGCACTCGCACGACTTCGAAGCGCACTACATCGAGGGACTGGTGGGCCCGCTGCCGGCATCCGAATCGCTCTACATCGACCGCTCGCCCCTCACGAACGCCGATCGCATCGACGTGCCGGTGCTGCTTCTGCAGGGCGCCGACGACCGCGTGGTTCCTCCCTCGCAGTCCGAGGCGATCCGCGATGCGCTCGCCGCGCACGGCGTCGCCCACGAGTACGTCGAATACCCGGCGGAGGGACACGGGTTCCGCCGCGCCGAGACCATCGTCGATGCGTTGGACCGCGAGATCGCGTTCCTTCAGAGCGCCCTGAATCCGGGTCCCTGAGTCTGTCTGGGGCTACTCCCCGGTGCGGTTGCGCATCCGCATGGCGCGCTCGGCCTCACGAGTGTCCTGGCGCTCGCGGAGCGTCTGACGCTTGTCGAACTCGCGCTTGCCCTTCGCGAGGGCGATCTCGACCTTGGCCCGGCCGTCGGAGAAGTACAGCTTGAGCGGGACGAGCGTGTAGCCCCCGGCAGAGACGGCATGCTGCAGCTTCGCGATCTCCTCGCGATGCAGCAGCAGCTTGCGGATGCGCTTGGCGGAGTGATTGGTCCAGTGGCCCTGCGAGTACTCCGGAATGTGCACGGAGTCGAGGAACACCTCGTTGCCCTTGATGAAGGCGTATCCGTCGCTCAGATTGGCGCGCCCTTGGCGCAGCGACTTGACCTCGGTGCCGGTGAGCACCATCCCCGCCTCGTACGACTTCTCGATGTTGTAGTCGTGACGTGCGCGACGATTGGTCGCGACGACCTTCTCCCCGCGTTCCCTGGGCATGATGCTCCTGCTCTCCGTGTCGGTGGCCGGCCATGATCGTCGGCGGCCAGCCGACCAGCCTACCTCAGGTGCGCAGCCATCGGCGGATCGCGAAGCCGGCCGAGAGCGCGGCGAGCACGATCCCGATGCCGATCAGCACCGGCACGACGATCGCCGCGTCCTTCATCCCCACCCATGTCGTGATGAACGCGACGCGGCCGCGGAGGTAGCCGTCGACCCCGAAATGCACCCCGGCGAGCACCGCGGCGCTCGCGAGCACCGAGCCGAGGAAGGCCGCGAACACTCCTTCGAGGACGAACGGCGTCTGGATGAAGCGGTTGGAGGCGCCGACCAGCCGCATGATGCCGATCTCCTTGCGTCTCGCATACGCCGACAGTCTGATGGTCGTGCCGATCAGCAGGATCGCTGCGATCAGCATCAGCACGGCTATGCCGACCGCGATGTAGGTCGCAACCGTGAGCGCTGAGAACAGAGGTTCGAGGTATTGCAGCTGATCGGTCACCTGCTCGACGCCGGTCTTCCCGTTGAACGCCTCGACCAGCACCTGCGACTGCGCCGGGTCCTTGAGCGTCACGTAGAAGCTCTCCGACATCTGCTCTGCGCTGAACAGGCTCGCCTTGTCTTCTCCGAGCTGCTCGACGATGTTGGCGTAGGCCTCGTCCTTGGTCTCGAAGCGCACGTCGGAGATCAGCCGGGAGAGCGCGTCGTCCTCGAGCTGAGCCTTGACCGCCGCCGTCTGCTCCTCCGAGGCCGCGCCGTCGACGCACTCGGTCGACTCCGACAGAGTGGAGCACATCGAGACGACGACCTGAGCGCGCTCGGACCAGTAGGCCCGCATCGTGCCGATCTGCGCCTGCATCAGGATGGCCGCGCCCACGAACGTCAGCGACACGAAGGTGACCAGCACGACCGAGATCACCATCGAGATGTTGCGTCGAAGGCCGCCGAGGGCCTCCGCGAGGATCAGACCGATTCTCATGAGGTCGGCCCCACTTCGTCGCTGTCGTCGGAGAGGCCCAGTCGGTCGGCGACGCCGAGCTCGGCGACATCGACCTGCGGAAGCACGATCGGGTGCGTGCGCGGACCCACAGCTGCAGGCTGCTCGACCTCAGCAGCCGGTTGCGGCTCGGCCGGAGCCGCCTGCGCTTCGGGAGTCTCGGATGCCGTCGGCACCGCGTCGGAGGTGGCAGCCGTGGCCTTGCGCTGCGCGCTGAGCTCCTCGGCGAGTGATGCCCGCACGACAGAGAGGTCGGCGGTCTGGCGCTGAACCTCCTGGACGGCGGTGAGGGCTGCCGCGGCCGCGGCTCCTCGCACCTCTTCCGGCACCAACCGCGGGATGTTCGAGGTGTCGCCGTATCCGCCGTGCACTTCGTCGCGCACCATCTCCCCGTCGCGCAGTTCGATGACGCGGCGCTGCATCGCGTCGACGAACGCCGCCTCGTGCGTAGCCATCAGCACGGTCGTTCCTCCGGCGTTGATACGGGCGAGCAGCTGCATGATGTCGACCGAGGTTCCGGGGTCGAGGTTGCCGGTGGGCTCGTCGGCGAGCAGCACCTGCGGGCGATTGACCAGCGCGCGGGCGATCGCCACGCGCTGCTGCTCACCGCCGGAGAGCTCATGCGGCATCCGCTTCTGCTTTCCGTCGAGACCGACGAGAGCGAGAGCCTCGGGCACCGCCTGCTGGATGAATCCGCGCGACGAGCCAGTGACCTGCAGTGTGAAGGCCACGTTCTGGAACACCGTCTTCGACGGCAGCAGGCGGAAGTCCTGGAAGACCGAGCCGATGTGGCGCCGGAAATAGGGCACCTTGCGATTGGCGAGGGAACGCAGATCTCGACCGAGCACGGCGACGCGTCCGGACGTCGGCACCTCCTCGCGGAGGATCAGTCGCAGACAGGTCGACTTGCCCGACCCCGATGCACCGACGAGGAAGACGAACTCTCCCCGCTGGACTTCGAAGTCGACGCCGGACAGAGCGGGCCTGGTGGTCCCGCGATAGCGTTTCGTGACGTTCTCGAACCGAATCATGGCGGTACGAGCCTAAGCTCCACCTCTCCCCTGCCCGCGAGCGACACCCCGCACACCTGCCTTGCGTCGACGGTCACTGCTATACATGAACTGCTGATCCGCGCGATCGCGCGGGGACCGATTCCGAGGGGGATGCACATCATGACGACACCTGCTGGCTGGTACGACGACGGGTCCGGCCGACAGCGCTGGTGGGACGGCACCCAGTGGACGGAGCATTTCGCACCGGTCGCCGAGCCCGAGGCCCCTGCCGCCGAGACGCCTTCCGTCGAGACCGCCGAGTCGAACCCGTTCGCGCCCGCCGAAGAGCGGGTCATCGAGGCCGCCCCCTCCGTGCCTTCCGAAGACGCCGCCCCGGTTGCAGCCTCCGAGGTCCCCGAAGTCCCTCCGGTGCCCGAGAACCTGTCGTACGGTGAGCAGCCGGCTACCGACGCGTGGGCGCCCGCTCAGGAGCAGCCGACGATCCCGTTCGACGCCCCCGCCGAGCAGCCCACTCAGCAGTTCGAAGCACCGGGCGCCGGTGAACAGACTCCGCCGGTGACCGGCGGGCTTCCCCCGTATGCCGCACCGGCACCGGGCTACGCGCCCTCGGCGGGCTACCCCGAGGCCGCTCCGACGTACGCCGGCGTGCCCCAGGCACCCGCGTATCCTGCTGCAGCCCCCGGTTCGCAGAGCGGAGCGCCCGGCTATGCTGCGGCGGGCGCCGCTCCTTATGGCACGGCCCCCAGCGCGCCGGCGTCGATCTCGATCCTGGGTCTGGTCGGCCTCGGTCTGGCCGTCCTCGGCGTCATCCTCTCCTGCATACCCGTCACGCCCGTGATGGTGATCGGCTGGGTCGTGCTGCTCGCGGGGCTCGTGATCTCCGTGGTCTCGCTGTTCCTGAAGGGCCGCAAGTGGCCGGGAATCACCGGACTCATCGTGGGTGTGATCGGCATCGTCATCGCATTCATCGTCGCGATCGTCTTCTTCGCCGCCATGGCCATCAACAGCGCGATCGACGACCTGCCGTCATCGCCGCCGTCGAGCAGCGCCGAGGACACTCCGAGCGACGAGCCGACCGACTCCGCCGAAGACCCTGACGCGGCACTGGGCCGCCCGACCGTCGATGAACTCAAGGTCGGTCTGCGTGCAGTGATCGAAGAATCCACCGGCAGCAGCGACTCGTACACCGACGCGCAGGTCACCTGCTTCGCGCAGGCCTTCGTGGACTCGGACGTCGACGATGCGACGCTTCGCAAGATCGCCGAGGGAACCGGCGTCTTCGACGATGTGAACGCGGCGTCCGCCTTCGCCGAGGTGTTCGCCGACAACATCTCGACCTGCATGCTCGCACAGTGACGCAGAGATGAACGCGCCGGCTGGGTGGTACGACGACGGCTCCGGCCGTCAGCGCTGGTGGGACGGTTCGCAGTGGACCGAGCACTTCTACGCGCAGGCGGAGGCCGCGGCATCCGCTCAGCCGGCAGACATCGCTCCGGCGGGAGCGGCCGCACCGGTCGCTCCCGCCGCCGATGCCGCCCCGTTCGCGCCGCCTTACGTGATGGCGATCGGTGCGACGACTCCGGGCGCAGACGTCGCCGCAGCCGTACCGGCGCATCCGGGGTACGCTCAGCCCTTCTCTCCCTCTGTGCGACCGACGCCGAGGTTCCCTGTACTCGGCGTCATCGGACTGTGCATCGTCGGGCTCGGCATCGTGCTCTCCTGCATCCCGCCGATCGCCGCCGCCGGCTGGGTCGCACTCGGTGCAGGCTTCGTGTTGTCGATCGCCTCGCTGTTCCTGCGCAGCGCCAAATGGCCGGGTGTCGTCGGCCTCGGCGCCACAGGCCTCGGAGCCGTGCTCGCGACCGCCGTCGCGCTGATCTCCTTCACCGCTCCGGTCACGTCGGTGTCTCCCGACGCCGGCGGTTCCAGCGCAGAGGGCGGCTCGACACTCGACGACGACTCGACGGAGACCGTGCCGACGGACCCCGGCGAGATCGAAGGGGCCGAGATGACCGCGTTCGCCGATCTCGAGGTGGGCGATTGCATCCCGCTCATCGATTACGGCGACGACATGATCTACGAGCTGCCCGTCGTGCCCTGCGACACTCCGCACACCGACGAGGTCTTCTTCATCTTCGACGTCGAGGACGGCGAATTCCCCGGCGACGAGTCGCTGGAGGCGACGGCGTGGTCAGGCTGCCTGGCCGAGTTCGAGCGCTATGTCGGGCTTGGTTACGACGATTCCGAACTCGACTTCTACACCTATCAGCCGACGAGATCTTCGTGGAGTCGCTGGGACGATCGAACTGTCCAATGCATCCTCTACAGCATCGACGACGTCACCGGCACGCTGGCCGGCACGGCCCGCTGAGGAGCCGATCAGTCCTCTTCTTTGCGCTTGCGCCAGCGGATGCCGGCCGAGATGAAGCCGTCGAGGTCGCCGTCGAAGACGGCCATCGGGTTGCCGGACTCGTGCCCGGTGCGCAGGTCTTTGACGAGCTGCTGGCCGTAGAGGAAGTACGAGCGCATCTGGTCGCCCCAGCTCGCCGTGATGTTGCCGGCGAGCTCCTTCTTCTTCGCGGCTTCCTGTTCCTTCTGCAGCAGCAGAAGGCGGGTCTGCAGCACGCGCATGGCCGCCGCACGGTTCTGGATCTGCGACTTCTCGTTCTGCATCGACACGACGATGCCGGTCGGAAGGTGCGTGAGGCGCACGGCAGAGTCGGTCGTGTTGACCGACTGGCCGCCAGGGCCAGAGGAGCGGAACACGTCGACGCGGATGTCGCTCTCGGGGATGTCGACCTCGGTCGCTTCCTCCATGAGCGGGATGACCTCGACCGCGGCGAACGAGGTCTGACGCTTGTCGGCTGAGCCGAAGGGGCTGATGCGCGCGAGGCGGTGCGTGCCCGCCTCGACCGAGATGGTCCCGAACGCATAAGGGGCGTCGATCTCGAACGTGGCCGACTTGATGCCGGCTCCTTCGGCGTAGGACGTGTCCATGACCTTCACCGGGTACTTGTGGCGCTCAGCCCAGCGCAGGTACATGCGCATGAGCATCTCGGCGAAGTCGGTGGCGTCGTCGCCTCCGGCGCCCGAACGGATCGTGATGATCGCGCTGCGCTCGTCGTATTCGCCGTCGAGCAGCGTCTGCACCTCGAGCTGGCTGATGATGTCGGTGAGAGCGGCGAGCTCGGCACGTGCTTCGGTCGCCGACTCCTCGTCGCCCATCTCGTTGGCGAGTTCGACGAGGACCTCGAGGTCGTCGAGACGGCTTCCGATGGCCGTGACCCGCGCGAGTGCCGACTGCCGGTGGCTCAGCGCGCTGGTCACCTTCTGCGCCCGCTCGGTGTCATCCCAGAGATCTGGGGCACCGGCCTCTTCACTCAGTCGGGCGATATCGGAACGGAGCGTCTCGACATCGATGACCTCGCGGATGTCACCGTAGGTGAGTCGCAGGGCCTGGATGTCGGCGGAGAGATCGAGTTCGAGCATGGCTTCCTTAGCCTACTCTGCCGAGTAGAGTCGCAGTGATGAGCAGTGCATCGGTGGTCCTGAAGAAGTTCGGGCCCATGGTGTACCTGCCGACCATCCTGTTCTCGCTCGGCGAGGGTGCGGTCATCCCCCTGATCCCCGTCGTGGCTTCGCGCATGGGCGCCGACATCGCTCTCGCGGCCCTCATCTCCGCAGCTCTCGTGGTCGGTCAGCTGTGCGGCAACCTGCCTGCGGGCTGGGCCGTCTCGCGGCTCGGGGAGCGCTTCACGATGGTGATCGCCGGCGTGGTGGCGATCGTCGCGGGAGTCGCCATGGTGTTCGCCGCGTCGCCGGGAGTGCTCGCGGCATCCGTCTTCCTCCTGGGATTCTGCGCCGCGGCCTTCGGCCTCGCCCGGCACGCTTTCATGACGACCCGTGTGCCCCTCGATTTCCGCGCCAGAGCGCTGTCGCTGCTCGGCGGGAGCTTCCGCCTCGGCGTCTTCGTCGGCCCGTTCATCGCGGCGGGGCTGCTGCACCTGTTCGGCTCGGAGGCGGCGGCGTTCTGGTTCTTCCTCGGCTGCCTGGTCGTGATGGTGGCGTTGGTGCTGTTCGGGCCGGATCCGGAGAAGACGATCCCGGTCGCAGCGCCCGCGCTGCAGGCCGAGGACTCGGGCGAGGCGGTCAGCGGATCGATTCCGACGATCGAGCGCGCCGGCGTCCTGCGGACCATGTGGCTGCAGCGCTCGGTTCTGGGCCGACTCGGTCTCGCCGCCGCGTCGCTGTCGGCGGTGCGCAGCGCTCGTCAGGTGCTGCTTCCGCTGTGGGGAATCTCTCTCGGTCTGGATGCCTCGACGATCGCGCTCGTGGTCGGCATCTCCGGCGCGATCGACTTCGCCTTGTTCTATGCGAGCGGCCAGGTGATGGACCGCTTCGGACGGCTCTGGGCAGCCATGCCCGCCATGGTGCTGATGGGCGCGGGGTTCCTCTCGCTGTCGTTCACGCACGACCTTGACGACTCGGTGTTGTGGTTCGGGATGTTCGCGGCGGTCCTCGGCGTGGGCAACGGCCTGTCCAGCGGCATCCTGCTCACGCTCGGCGCCGACGTGGCTCCCAAGAGCGAGCCGGCGGCCTTCCTCGGGTCGTGGCGGACGCTGACGGATGCCGGTGGCGCGATCGCGCCTCTGCTGATCTCGGCCATCGTCGCCGTCGCCTCGCTGCCGGTGGCCGCAGCAACCATGGGCGTGCTCGGTGTGGCAGGAGCAGCCGGGTTCCTGCGCTGGATCCCGATGTTCGTGCCGCGGAACAAGGGCACCGAAACATGACGCTGGCGGCTGACGTCCGGCAGCTCGTCAGCGCGTTCGCTCCGCGCTCCCCTCGCGACGACGCTGCGCGAGCAGACTTCGCCACGCATTTTCCCGACGACTTCGGCCCGGTGCGGCGCGATGACGGCCCGAGCCACGCGACCGCGTCGGCGTTCGTCTTCGATCCGACGCTCGCCCGCACATTGCTCGTCTTCCACCGCAAGGGCCGGTTCTGGGTGCAGCCCGGCGGTCATCTCGAGGACGATGACGCCTCGATAGCGGATGCCGCGCTGCGTGAGCTCCGTGAGGAGACGGGCGTCACGGCATCCGTCTCGAACCCGTTCCTCTACGACCTCGACCACCATGCCCTGTCGTCGGCCTTCGGCCGGTGCGCCTCTCACCTCGACATCGGCGTGGCGGTCATCGTGCCGACCGCCGCCGCGCTGACGGTGAGCGAGGAGTCGGAGGACGTGCGGTGGTGGCCGATCGACGGCCTGCCGGCTGATGTGCCCGAGGGGTTCGAGCGGCGGGTGCGCTCGCTGCTCGACGTGCTTCGGGCCCGCGAGACGGGCTGACTCACTGGAGCGCGGTGCGGCTGGTCCCGGTCGACTCCAGAGGGACCCCCTCGGGTACGAACGGACTCAGCAGCGGTGGATGCCACACGCCCGCCACCGTCACCCGAGCCGAGACTCCGTCGGGTGTCCCCGCGCTGACGAGGACGGCGTCGGTGGGAGTGGCGGCGAGCAGCGCCTCCGCCTGCTCGAGCACGCCGTCATCGGTGAGTTCTGCATGGGGTCCGGCAGCGTCGATCGAGAACGTGAAGCCGTCGGCCCCTGCGAGCGCTGCCGAGTCTGCGAGGGAGTCGAGCCGCTTCTGCGTGATGTACAGGTCGGTCGCGCACACGCACACGAAGATCACGGCGATCGCGAGAAGCGCGTAGCCGAGCGCGAGCAGCAGCACGCTGCCCTCGTCATCCGCATCGCGTCTCGACGTCATCCTCCGCATCGTCACCCTCCTCCCCACAGGCGCGAGATCTTCTGCACGGCAGATGCCTCGACGGGGATCGCGGTCGAGCGATCGAGTCCGAAGAGCGAGGGCATAAGGGGAAGCGACACGCAGGTCAGCACCGTGACGGTGACCGTGGCTCCCGCCGTCGGACACTCCGACGCCGCGGGGACGCACGACAGACTGACGTCGACGGCATCCGCGTCGAGACCGTACTCCTCGACGATGCCCGCGAGCACCTGTTCGCTGCGCGCGACGGCGGCATCCGCGTCGGGCGCCAAGGAGATCACGCGCACGGTGTGCCGTGCCGCCGCTTCGACGCCGAGGGTCTGCTCCTGGATGACCCCGAGAGCCGCGATCAGGTACACCAGAGGGACGAGCAGGATCAGCCCGACGGTGATGAACTCGAGCGCGGCCGATCCCTCATCATCCGTCACCCAGCGATTCCATCGGCGCATGCGCTTCCACCTCCAACGCGTAAGGAAGTCCGACGAGCCCGATGATCGGGAGGGTGGTCCGCACGCGCATCTCGATGACCTGCTGGCCGCCCGCATCCGCCGTGCTCACCGCGACGTCCTCCGCATACGACGCGCCCACCGCCCTGGTGATGGCCAGCCGCGTCCGCTCCGCCCCCTCTTCGGGAGTCGTGTCTGCGAGAGCTGCGTAATAGGCTCCCTCGACCGCGGCGTCGTGAACCACGTTGCGCACGTAGGTGGCCAGAGCGAGTTGCAGCACCGCGAGCGTCAACAGAGTGAGCAGCGTACCGACGAGCACGAACTCCACCGGACTGGAGCCCCGCTCGTCCGCGAGTTCTCGACGCAGGCTCATGAGCCTCAGAGCCCGGAGACCCGTTCGATGGCCTGCTGGAACAGAGCGCTGAGCGCCGGCCCGGCGACGGCCCAGATCACCACCACCAACCCGGCCGTCATCAACGTCACGAGAACCCAGCCCGGCACGTCGCCCGTGTCGTCCTCGGCGAGGTCCCCCATCCAATCGGCGGTGCGGTTCCACCAGCGTCCGAGTGTCGTCATGGTCGTCCTTTCGTGGTGCGCTCAGCCGATGCCGAGTCGCAGGATGAAGAGCCCTGGCCAGATCGCGAACAGGACCGAGAGCGGCAGGATGAGGAACACGAGAGGAAGGAGCATGAGGATCTCCTTGCGTCCGGCCTGCTCGATCAGCGTGCGCTTGGCGTCCTCTCGCGCATCTCCCGCCTGGGCGTGCAGCACTCCTGCCAGCGGCGCTCCGTGCTCGAGCGCCGCGATGACCTGGTCGACCGCGCGCGACAGGCCGGGCAGCTGCAGGCGCGACGCCATCTCCGACAGCGCATCGGCAAGGCCGGAGCCGGTCCCTACCGCGAGCACCACCTGACGCAGCTCCGCAGTCAGTTCGCCTGACCCGATGGCCGAGACCCGTCGCAGGGCGTCGAGGAAGCCCTCACCCGCCGAGAGGCACAGGGCGAGGAACTCGAGTGTGGTGGGCAACTCGTCGGTCAGGCGCATACGCCGCGCCTTCGCTCTCGCCGTGAGCTGCATGTCGTAGCCGACTGCGACCGCCGCGCCGGACAGGAGCGGAAGCAGCGCCGCCGGGGCCGACATCCGCCCCGCGAGCACGAGGACGACGAGAAGCACGGCTCCCGCCCCGATCCCGGCGAGCGCCCAGCCGAGCTGCCTGCCGCGGAACCCGGCGGCATCCATGGTCGCCCCGGCCTGCGACAGCCGATGCCTCAGCGCGTCCCCACCGCCCAGCATCCGTTCGAACGCGTCCTTCGACCGCTGCCACAGCGTCCGTCCCGTGATCGGAAGCGCGCCGACGCGGGGAAGAGCGGATGCCGGGAGGTGCGCGTCATCGACCACGTCGCGCACATAGGGAGCGATGCGCGTCGGCAGCGAGACAGCGCGCCATCGCGGAAGAGCCGCGAGAATGCTCAGCACTCCCCCGGCGAAGGCGCCTCCGACCAGCAGTGCGAGGGCGAGATCGGTGATCCCTGTCATCCGAACCACCGCCCGGGTTCTGCCAGCCGCCCGATCCGGATCATCACCCGGTACGCGATCACCGAGACCGCCGCTCCGATGCAGATGACCAGCACGCCCTCGGGCGTGCCGTAGGCGTCCGCGCCCTCGGGCCTCATCACCAGCAGCCCCAGGATCACCCAGGGCGCGACGGCTCCGAGCACCGCGGCGCCACGTATCCACGACTGTCGCGCCTCGACCTCGCCGCGTAGCGCTGCATCGGCTCGCACCGAGGAGGAAAGCGCGCGCAGCACGCTGGTCAGCTCGGTTCCGCCGACCTGTCGTGCCATCCGCAGCGTCTCGATGATGCGGTCGGCGATCGGGTCGGCGAGGGTGGTCTTGAGGCGGTCGAGGCTGGTGTCGAAACGCCCCGTCGAGTGCAGATCACGCGCGAAGACCACGAAGGCGGGCCGCAGCGTCGACGGCGCGGATTCCGCCAGGCCGGCGACGGCGTCGGGCAGCGACAGCCCGACGCGGATCGATGCGATCAGCAGGTCGCATACATCGGGCCACAGCTGCCTCCGCGCCTTGCGCAGCCGCAGCCGCCTCGAACGCAGGTACAGCACGGGCGTCCACGCACCTGCGAGACCGGCGAGGATGGCGAGCGTCGGGAGTCCTGTCAGCAGCCACACGACGGATGCGGCGGCGAGCGCCACCGCGACGATCACGACCACGACCCCGCGAGGAGCGACGGACGGGAGACCCGCCTCCTCGATGAGTCTGACCAGGTGTCCGCGAGGCGCCGCCGCGGCAGCGCGCTCGCGATAGGGCCAGAGCCACGGCGACAGGCACAGGAGGATGCCGGCCGCGAGCATCGCGCCGAGGAGAGCGGTCATCACCCCACCTCCAGGCGCCGGAGGTCGCCCCGGGTGAGCGCGTCGTCGTACAGATAGACGGGCCGCGTGATGATCCGGCCGTCCACGACCTCGCCGGTGGGCGCGATCACTTCGTACACGCGTCGAGTGCCGTCGGAATCCCGGCCGCAGTGGACGACGAGATCGACCGATGCGGCGAGCGCCGGAGCGATGAAGGCGCGATCGATGTTCCGTCCGGCGAGGAGCGGTAGGAGCGCGAGCTTGTCGAGCGCTTCAGAGGCCGTGTTCGCGTGCACGGTCGCGGCACCGGGCACGCCGGTGTTCAACGCGAGCACGAGGTCGAGCGCCTCGGCATCGCGCACCTCCCCGACGACCAGACGGTCGGGCCGCATACGCAGCGCTTCTTTCACCAATCGCCGCAGAGTGATCTCGCCGGTCCCCTCGAGGCTGGCCTGACGCCCCTGCAGCGCGACGAGGTCGGGGCCGTCGACGGCCAGCTCGAACGTCTCCTCCACAGTGATGATGCGCTGCTGATCGGCGCAGGCGTGCAGCAGCGCTCCCAGCACGGTCGTCTTTCCGGCGTGCGTTGCTCCTGAGACGATCACGCTGCGCCCCTCGCGCATCGCCCTCCGAAGCGTGGTGGCCAGCGCCTCGGGCATCGCCCCTTGCGCCGTCAGTGCATCGAGCGTGCGGTACATCGGCAGGAACTTGCGGATGTTCACGGCCCACGAACCCCGCACTACGTCGGCGATCGCGACGTGCAGTCGCGATCCGTCGGGCAGCGAGGCGTCGACGAACGGCTGGCTGATGTCGACCCGCCGGCCGGTCGTCTGCAGCATGCGCTCGACGAGGTCGCGCAGCATCGCGTCCGTCATCCGCAGATCGATGCGCTGGGCCACACCGCCGCGGGCGATATGGATGCGATCGGGACCGTTCAGCCACACCTCTTCGATGGTCGGGTCATCGAGCAGCGGCTGCAGCACCCCGAAGCCGCTCACCGCGGCGAGCACATCCCGCACGCAGCCGATCTCGTCGTCGATCGTCGCCTCGCCCCGTGAGAGCGCAGCGTCGTTGAATCGGCGCACCTCGGCGAGCGCGACGTGCCGTGCTGCGTCGGCATCCACGGAGGGATCGGTGCCTTCGGCACGCAACCGCAGCCGCACGCGCTCGGCGACCACGATAGACGGATGACTCACCCGAGCATCTTCGCAAGAATCGCGAATCGGCCTCAGAAGTTATCCACAGCCCGGATACCATCGAGGCGATGACCAGCCCGATCCGCATCCACGTCGACCGAGACAGCGTCGCGATGGGCGACGACGTGCAGTCGCACGTCCACGAGATCTTCGTCGTCGAAGGAACCCCGCTGAGCGCCGTGCTGGATCGGGCCGCCCCCGAGATCCGCGCATCCGGATGGTCGTGGGTGGCCGTCGTCGGCGACCGGACCGCCGCGGTGTGGTCGGTCGACCACGGAGTGCGCATGCTCGTCGACGACATCCCTGTGACCACCGAGATCGACGTGTTCTTCCGCTATTTCGTGCAGATCGACCCGGAGTGGCTGTACGCACGACTGCGGGCCGGCGCTCCGCCGCACAGATACGACCTCGAACGCGAGTACGCGCCCCTCGCCCGAGAGCGGCGCGAGCGGGAGCTGCGGCGGCGGGAACGCGAGAGCGACGACCGGTACCTGTCTCCCGAGTTCGTGCGGGCCGCGACCGGTCTCGGCGCGGTCATCGATCTGCACGCCGACACCGTGTGCCGCTTCGAGTTCCGTGACGAGCTCTGGTCAGTGCAGCGTTCCGACACCATGACTCTGGTGTTCCGGGGCGGCGGAGCCCCCGTCGCCTCGCTGCGCCCGACGGCGTTGGGCGAGTGCTGGATCATCGCGGCCCTCGCCGCCGAAGTCCGAGCATCCCTCGGCCTCCCCCGCTTCCCCGAGTTCGAGGCCCACCGGGCTCCCGAACTCCATGCCATGTCCGGCTCTCGGACGGGCCCCGTGCGCTGGGCGGTCACCGGTCCCCTCACCGCGCAGGTGACCGGTGACGACGGTCTCGACTGCTTCCGCATCGCCGTCGGCCGCTCGATCACGGAGATCATCGAACTCATGATGCCGACTGCAGGCTGATCCCCAGGAATCCGCGATCCGCCGATCAGTAGACTGAATCCACCGCGCGGGAGTGGTGAAATTGGCAGACACGCAGGATTTAGGTTCCTGTGCCCTAGGGCGTGTGGGTTCAAGTCCCACCTTCCGCACGAGCGATGCGTCTGCATCCCTCTCGCATACCGCCGACCACGTACGACCGACGGGAATCCTCCAGTGCTCGAATCCATGTTGCACGCACCGACCGCCCTCATCCCCTGGCTCGACCCGGAGACGATCATCGCGGGGGCCGGCCCGTGGGCTCTTCTGGTCGTGTGCTTCATCGTCTTCGCCGAGACCGGTCTGCTCATCGGCTTCCTGCTCCCCGGTGACACGCTGCTCGTGATCTCGGGCCTGCTCTCGCATCCGATCGGAAACTCGGAGCACGGCGTCTTCGGCATCAACGTCTGGCTCGTGGCGCTGCTGATCGGACTCTCGGCCTTCGTCGGCGGAGAGGTCGGCTACCTGATCGGCCACAAGGGCGGCCCCGCCGTGTTCGAGCGCAAGGAATCAGGGCTGTTCAGCAGGAAGAACGTCGAACGCACGAACGCGTTCTTCGAGCGCTTCGGCGGCATCACCGTGATCCTCGCGCGCTTCGTGCCGATCGTGCGCACCTTCGCCCCGGTCGCCGCAGGCGTGGGCCACATGCCCTGGCGCAAGTACACGCTGTACAACCTGATCGGCGCCATCCTCTGGGGCTTCGGGCTGACCATGTTCGGCTACGTCATCGGCTTCATCCCGCCGGTCGCGTGGTTCGTCAAGGAGTACATCGACCTGATCCTGCTCGCCGCCGTCGGCGGCACGGCTCTGGTCACCCTCTGGCACTACCTCTCCGAGCGCTACAAGGCGAAGAAGGCGCTGGCCGCCGGCGAAGACGTCGTCACCGACGCCGCTGAAGCCGAGGCTCTCGCTCTCGACCTCGACGGCGACGACAAGAACTGACGTCACCCGCTGACGTCTGATCGGCACCTCAAACCGCCGATCAGCCCGCCTTCTTCTTGCCCGCGCGCTTCTTGGGCTCCTCGTCCGATGCTCCGCCGGCCGAACGCGCTTCCTTCGAACGCGCGACGCTGGCACGCAGGGCCTCCATGAGGTCGATGACCTCTCCGCCCTCGGCACCGGCGTCCGCCTCGGCGAACGTCTCGGACGCGTCGAAGGTGTCGCCCGCCTCGATCTTGGCGTCGATGAGGGTGCGCAGTTCTTTCTGATACTCGTCGACGAACTCCTCCGGGTCGAAGTCGCTCGAATAGCTGTCGACGAGAGACGACGACAGCTCGAGCTCCTTCTTCGAGATCTTGACGTCTTCGTCGAGCACGGGGAACTCGGCCTCGCGCACCTCGTCAGCCCACAGCAGGGTCTGCAGCACGAGCACCTTGCCGCGAACGCGGAGCGCCGCCAACCGGGTCTTCTGCCGCAGGGTGAACCGCACGATCGCGGTGCGGTCGGTCTGCTCGAGCGTCTTGCGCAGCAGCACGTACGCCTTGGGCGACTTCGAATCAGGCTCGAGGTAGTACGGCTTGTCGAGGGTCAGCAGGTCGACCTGGTCGCTGGGGACGAACTCGACGACGTCGATCTCACGGCTCTTCTCGGCCGGGAGCGAGGCGAGGTCGTCTTTCGTGAGGACGACGGTCTGCTCCTCGTCGACGTAGGCGCGGTCGATGTCGGCGTAGGCCACCGTCTCGCCGCACACTTCGCAGGTGCGCTGATAGCGGATGCGTCCGCCGTCCTTCTCGTGCACCTGATGCAGCGGCACGTCGTGATCCTCGGTGGCGGAGTACACCTTCACCGGCACGTTCACGAGACCGAAGGTCAGCGCACCCTTCCAGATCGTTCTCATCACACCAGTAGACACCAGTCACACCCGTCACGACCAGCCCCTTGACTACGCTGTGGTCATGGTCGCAGACGGTCAGGTGGTGCAGGTGGCAGGACGACGCCTGCGCGTGACCAATCTCGAGAAGGTCGTCTACCCCGAGACGGGCACCACAAAGGGCGAGATCATCGGGTACTACTCGCAGATCGCACCGCTTCTGCTCCCTCTGCTCGCCGGGCGGCCGGTGACGCGCAAGCGCTGGGTCGACGGCGTGGGAACAGCGGATGCACCGGCCGAGGCGTTCTTCACCAAACAGCTAGAACGGGGTGCGCCGACCTGGGTGCCTCGTCAGCAGATCATGCACTCCGACGGCCCCAAGGAGTACCCGCTCGTCGACGACGTGCCCACGCTCGTGTGGCTCGCCCAGATCGCCGCGATCGAACTGCACGTCCCGCAGTGGCGCTTCGGCCCTGACGGCCTGCCGGGAAATCCCGACCGGCTCGTGCTCGACCTCGACCCCGGTCCCGGCGTGGGTCTCGTGCAGTGCGCCGAGGTCGCGAGGATCGCCCGCGGCATCCTGACCGGCATGGGGCTCGATCCGGTTCCGGTGACGAGCGGCAGCAAGGGCATTCACCTGTACGCGGCTCTTCCTGGCGCGCAGACGAGCGAACAGATCTCCTCCGTCGTGAAAGAGCTCGCCCGGATGATCGAATCCGACCATCCCGATCTCGCCACCAGCGTCATGGCGAAGGTGCAGCGCGGCGGCAAGGTGTTCCTCGACTGGAGCCAGAACAACGGGAAGAAGACGACGATCTCCCCGTACTCGCTACGGGGCCGCGCACATCCCTGGGTCGCGGCCCCCCGCACCTGGGACGAGCTCGACGATCCGGAGCTCCGTCAACTCTCGATGGACGAGGTGCTCGAGCGGATGGCAGCCGGCATCGATCCGATCTCCGCCCTGCATCCTCGCGACGACGAGCTGCTGGACTCCTATCGCAGCAAGAGAGACGCCGACCGCACGCCCGAGCCGATGCCTGCGCGAGCCGCCCCGGCAGCCGGCGGCGAGACCCGGCGCTTCGTCATCCAGGAGCATCACGCCCGTCGCCTGCACTACGACCTGCGCATCGAGGACCGCGGCGTCCTCGTGAGCTGGGCGGTTCCCAAGGGCGTGCCCGAGACCAGCGGACGCAATCATCTCGCCGTGATGACCGAACCGCACCCGATGGAGTACCTGACCTTCGCGGGCACGATCCCCGCGGGCGAGTACGGCGCCGGCGTGATGACCGTGTGGGACACCGGCACCGTCGAGTTGGAGAAATGGCGCGACGACGAGGTGATCGGCACGTTCACGGGAAACGAGGGCGGCCCCCTCGGCAGTGTCCGCCTCGCCCTGATCCGCACCGAAGGCGCCGGCGAGAAGTCGTCGTGGCTGCTTCATCGCATGAAGCAGAGCGATTCTCGTCCGCACGGCCGGCCGCACGCACGGGCCTCCGCACCGGCTTCGCCCGCGACCGAGCCGACGTTGCGCCCCATGCTCGCCGAGAACGGCACGGCCGCCCTCGCGAAGTCCCTCAACCCGGATCCCTGGGTCGAGGTGAAATGGGACGGCATCCGCGCGATCGGCACCTGGACCGACGGACGGATGCTTCTGCACGCGCGCAGCGGCACCGATATCACCGCACGTTATCCGGAGCTCACGGCCGACGGCGCACCGCATCTGCCGGCGTCCGACGCGGTCATCGACGGCGAGATCGTCGCCTTCGACGACAGCGGGCGGCCCAGCTTCTCGCGTCTGCAGAACCGCATGCACCTGACGCGGCCCCGCGAGATCGAGCGGGAGGTCGTGCGCACGCCCATCGCGTACGTCGTGTTCGACCTGCTCCGGCTGAACGGGCACGACCTCACCGATCTGCCCCTCGAGCAGCGCCGCTCGCTCCTCGACGAGCTGACGGCCGACCTCGACGCCCCAATCCAGGCCCCGCCGGTGTTCGACGACGTCGATGCGGCCCTCGCGGCCAGCGGGCAGTTCGGCCTCGAAGGCGTCGTCGTGAAAGACCGCTCCTCCCGTTATCGGCCCGGGCAGCGCTCGCCCGCGTGGCTCAAGCTCAAGCACACCCGCATGCAGGAGGCGGTGATCGTCGGCATCCGACCGGGGAAGGGCGATCGGGAGGGCACGATCGGCTCGCTGCTCCTCGCCGTCCCCTCCCCTGACGGCCTGCGCTACGTCGGCAGAGTGGGCACGGGTTTCACCGATCGGATGCTGCGCGATCTGCTCGCACAGCTCTCGCCGCTGCGAGTGGGCGAGCCGCCGCTGCAGGGTGTGCCGGCGCTCGACGCCTCGGACGCACTGTGGGTGCGACCCGAACTGGTCGGTGAGGTCGAGTTCGCGAACTGGACCCCCGACGGCATCCTTCGGCACTCCCGCTGGCGGGGGCTGCGGCCCGACAAGACGCCGGAAGACGTCGCGATCGACTCCTAGGCGTGGTGCGGCTCGCAGTCGGACTGCTCGGCAGGCTCGATCTGGAACGTCGAATGCTCGACGTCGAAATGCTCGGCGAGGCACGACTGCATGTCGCTCAGCAGTTTCGCGGAGCGCCCGCCCTCGAACAGCTCCGGAGCGACGCGGACGTGCGCCGTGAACACCGGTGCTCCCCGGGTGAGTTGCCATACGTGCACATCGTGCACGCCGACCACGCCGTCGTATCCGAGCAGATGCTGGCGGATCTCGCTCACGGCCGTGCCTTTGGGGGCGGACTCGGCGAGCACCGAGAACACCTCGCGCAGCAGTGAGATCGCCCGCGGGATGATCATCACGGCGATGAGCATCGAGGCGATGGCGTCCGCCGGCATCCATCCGGTCGTCACGATCACGATCGCCGCGATGATCACCGTCGCGGAGCCGATCAGGTCGCCCATCACCTCGAGGTACGCGCCTCGCACGTTGATGCTCGTGCGCTGCGCGCGGCTGAGCAGCCACATCGAGATGCCGTTGGCGACGAGCCCGACCACCGCGACGACGAGCATGAGCCCGCCCGCGACCTCGGTCTCGCCCGGGTTGATGAGTCGCAGCACCGCCTCGACGCCGACCCAGCCGGCGAGGGCGATGAGGATGACGGCGTTGATGAGCGCTCCGAACACCTCGGCACGCTGGTAGCCGAAGGTGCGCCGATCGTCGGCAGGACGTGCCGCCACGGCTGCCGCGATCAGGGCGATCACGAGAGCGGAGGCGTCGGTGAACATGTGCGCGGCGTCGGCCAGCAGCGCCAGCGACCCGGTGAGGACGGCACCCACCACCTGCACGACCATGATGGTCGCCGTGAGGCACAGGGAGATCGTCAGCAGGCGTCGATGGCCAGCCGAGCGGATGCCGCCTGCTGCGGGTGCGTGATCGTGCATACCCCCACGCTAACCCGGGATGAGGCCGGGCGAGCGCCGTTTCCCCTAGTCGGGAAGGGTAACGATTCTCACTACCGCTAGAGCCTCGTCAGCAGCGGAACGAGCTCGGCGAACGCGCGTGCACGGTGCGACTGCGCCTGCTTCTCCTCCGCCGTGAAGTCGCCCACCGTGCGCTCCTCGCCCGCGGGCTGTCCGTCGGGGATGAAGACGGGGTCGTAGCCGAATCCGCCGCCGCCCGATGCCGCGTGCGCGAGACGGCCGGGCCAGTTCCCGACGACGACGTGCTCGTCGCCGTCGGGGGTCACCAGCGCGATCGTCGAGTTGAAGTGCGCCGTGCGGTGCGGGTCGGCGATGTCGCGCAGCTGGTCGAGCAGCAGCTCGAGGTTCGCCGCCGCATCCTTTTTCTGCCCCGCCCAGTACGCCGAGAACACGCCGGGCGATCCGCCGAGCACGTCGACGCAGATGCCGGAGTCGTCGGCCAGCGCCGCGAGCCCCGTGTGCGCCGCCGCCGCACGCGCCTTGATGAGCGCGTTCTCGGCGAAGGTCACGCCGTTCTCGACGGGCTCGGGACCGTCGTAGCCGACGACCTCGAGGTCGGGACGGGTCTTCGCGACGATCTGCTGGAACTCCGCGACCTTGTGCGGATTGTGCGTGGCGAGGACGACCTTCACGCCTGGGTCCCTGAGCCTGTCGAAGGGGCGAGAGCGTTCAGCTGCAGGTCCTTCAGGTCGGCGCAGCCGGCCACACCCAGGTCGAGAAGCGCATCCAGCTCTCGCTTGTCGAAAGGTGCACCCTCGGCGGTGCCCTGCACCTCGACGAACAGCCCGCGTCCCGTGACGACGATGTTCATGTCGGTCTCTGCGCGCACATCCTCGACGTATGCCAGATCGAGCATCGGCTCGCCGTCGATGATGCCGACCGACACCGCGGCGACCGAGTCGAGCAGCGGCGTGGAGTTCTTGCCGATGAACTTCTTCGTGCGCCCCCACTCGATCGCGTCGGCCAGGGCGACGTAGGCGCCGGTGATCGCTGCAGTGCGGGTTCCGCCATCGGCCTGCAGCACGTCGCAGTCGATGACGATCGTGTTCTCGCCGAGGGCCTTGGTGTCGACGACGGCGCGCAGTGCGCGGCCGATCAGACGGGAGATCTCGTGCGTGCGACCGCCGATGCGCCCCTTCACGCTCTCGCGGTCGTTGCGGCTGTTCGTGGCACGGGGCAGCATCGCGTACTCGGCCGTGACCCAGCCCTTGCCCTTGCCGGTCAGCCACCGAGGCACGCCGTTGGTGAACGATGCCGTGCACAGCACCTTCGTGCCGCCGAAGCTGATCAGGGCGGAGCCTTCGGCCTGCGCGCTCCAGCCGCGCTCGATCGTGATCTCGCGGAGCTGGTCGGTGGCGCGGCCGTCGGCGCGGACGATGGAAGACATGGATTTCCTTCTGTTGGGTGGATCAGAGCGAGTCGATGACGGATGCCGGCAGGTCGATGACCCCGGTCTGCACGAGTTGCACATCGCGCACCTCGTGCCCCATCAGGCGATTGGCGAGGGCGGTGAACTCGATCGTCGAATCACCCGTCGCCTCGTACACGTATGACGCTGTCGCGTCGGGAGAGGCGAGCTGGTCGGCGCGGACGAGCTGGCGGTACACGTCACCCGCCGTCTCGTCGTCGCTGGAGACGAGGGTCACGCCCTCTCCCATCACGTAGCTGATGGCACCGCGCAGGAACGGGTAGTGCGTGCATCCGAGCACGAGCGTGTCGACGCCCGCGTCCCTCAGTGGCGACAGATACTCCTCGGCCACTGCGAGGACCTCCGGCGTGCCCGTGATCCCCGCCTCGACGAACTCGACGAAGCGCGGGCATGCGGCCGTGAAGACTTCGAGCCGCTCGTTCACCTCGAGCATGTCCTGATAGGCGCGGGAGCCGATCGTGCCGACCGTGCCGATCACGCCGACGCGTCCGTTTCGCGTGGTCGACACGGCCCGGCGCACCGCGGGGCCGATCACCTCGACGACGGGCACGTCGTAGCGCTCGCGCGCGTCGCGGAGCATCGCGGCGGATGCAGTGTTGCACGCGATCACGAGCATCTTCACACCCTGATCGACGAGCGTGTCGAGAACCTCGAGCGAGTACCTACGGACGTCGGCGATCGGCTTCGGGCCATAAGGCGAATGCGCCGTGTCGCCGATGTAGACGAACGACTCACGGGGCAGCTGGGCGCGGATGGCCCTCGCCACCGTCAGCCCGCCGACACCGGAGTCGAAGATTCCGATCGGGGCGTCGTTCATGACTACCCACCCTACCCGCGACGGCCCGTCGGCCGGCTCAGCAAGGCGAGCGGGCCGACTCAGTAGGCTGTGCTCATGACGACGTCGACGGCGCTTCTCACCGACCGCTACGAACTCACCATGCTGGCCGCGGCTCTCCGCGACGGCACCGCATCGCGGCCCAGCGTGTTCGAGCTGTTCTCCCGCCGGCTCTCCGGTGGTCGACGTTTCGGCGTCGTCGCGGGTACCGGTCGTCTGCTTTCGCTGCTGCGCGACTTCCACTTCGGCGAGGACGAGTTGCGATATCTGCGCGACGAGAACATGGTGGATGCGGATTCCCTCGCCTACCTCGAGAGCTATCGCTTCACCGGTTCGATCCGCGGCTATCGGGAAGGTGAGCTCTACTTCCCCGGCTCCCCCATCCTCACCGTCGAAGGCACGTTCGCCGACGCCGTCGTACTCGAGACGCTCGCGCTGAGCATCCTGAATCACGACTCCGCCGTCGCCACGGCTGCAGCTCGGATGAGCATCGCGGCCGGCGAGCGACCCCTGGCCGAGATGGGCTCGCGCCGAGCAGCTGAATACTCCGCGGTCGCCGCGGCACGAGCGGCGTACATCGCAGGTTTCAGCGCGACGAGCAACCTCGAAGCAGGGCGCCGCTGGGGCATACCCACGATGGGGACGGCGGCGCACTCGTGGACGCTCCTGCACGACACCGAAGAAGACGCCTTCCGCGCGCAGATCGACAGCCTCGGCACCGACACGACGCTGCTCGTCGACACCTACGACATCCGCACCGGCGTGGAGACTGCGATCCACGTCGCCGGCACCTCGCTCGGCGGCGTGCGCATCGACTCCGGCGACCTGCCGATCGTCGCGGCCGAGGTCCGCACCCAGCTCGACGAGCTCGGTGCGACCGGCACCAGGATCACGGTGACGAGCGACCTCGACGAGTACGCGATCGCGGCCCTCGCGGCGTCGCCTGTGGACGCGTACGGCGTCGGAACCTCGGTCGTCACCGGCTCGGGCTATCCGACCGCGAGCATGGTCTACAAGCTCGTCGCCCGGCAGGATGCCGGAGGCGCATGGATCGGCGTGGCGAAGGCATCCGCCGACAAGGCCTCGCACGGCGGTCGCAAGGCCGCCTTCCGCACCCTCGCCGACGGCGTCGCGGTCGCAGAGACAGTGGTCGTCTCGGACGGCTTCGAGGAACTCGACTCGGCGGCCGAGCATCCTGAGGGCCGGGCCCTGCAGGTGAGCTTCGTCGAGTCCGGTGAGATCGACCAGTCCTACGAAGGCGTCGAGGGGACCGCATCCGCTCGGACGCACCACCTCAAGGTGCGCGAAGAACTGCCGGTGCGCGCCCTCGCGCTCAGCAAGTCCGATCCCGCGATCCCGACGGTCTTCATCGACAACATCTGAGGCCGACTGGTCGCTGAGCGAGGAGCGCAGCGACGAGTCGAAGAGCGTCGACGCGCAGTAGACCCCCTCGGGTCCCCAGCGAGTCGAAGGTCAGCCGACCATCGACTCGTAGATCTCCTTGCACGTGGGGCAGATCGGGAACTTCTCCGGGTCGCGACCCGGGGTCCACTTCTTGCCGCACAGCGCGCGCACCGGCTTGCCGGTGATCGCGGACTCGAGGATCTTGTCCTTCTTCACGTAATGCGAGAAACGCTCGTGGTCGCCCGGCTCGAGATTCTCTTCACGGAGAAGCTCTTCCAGTTCGCGATCAAGCGTTGTCACGCCGCCCTGATCGGGGCTGTCCAACGGAGTACTCATCCCGCGAGTCTAGTCGCGTCAGCGCGTGCGCGGGCGGCGTCTCAGGCCGTCTCGACGAACTCCATCAGCCGCTCTCCGTCGCGCTCGAACACCTTTCCACCCAGAGCCGTCCCGATGAGAAGCGCGCCGATGCCCGTGCCGACCCCCGCCCACAGCGTCGCGGGTGCGTACTGCGAGCCCTCGACGATCGTGAGCACGAAGAGCCAGATGGTCGGGATGCTCAACACGATCGCGCCGAGGAAGGCGGATGCCGGGCCGAACGCACCACGGGACGTCGGCCGCTGCGGCTGCTGGAACGGGCTGTCCCCCGGACGCGAGACCGCATAAGGGGCCATCACCGAGACGACGCTGGAGATGCCGAGAGCGGAAAGCAGCAGACTCGCCGCCAGTCCGGTCAGTGGGAAGAGCAGTCGCCAGTCGGCGATCCACAGCAACGTCAGGGGCACGGCGATCGCGAGCACCGGGATCGCGACCAGCATCACAGGCACCAGCCGTCCCAAGCGGTCGGGGATGCCGCGCACGCCGCTGGCGATGTGCGTCCACAGTGCGGTCGAGTCGTAGGCGACGTCGTTGTGCGGGAGCCAGCCGAAGAACAGCGCCATCACGGGAACGGGCACCAGCGCGGCGATCTCGAGGGGAACCCCTGCGACGAGGAGCGGGAACACGCTGAGGACACCGGCCACAGGAACCACGACGACGTTCACGATGTAGCGGCGGTCGCGGAACCAGTACACGAGGCTGCGCGCGGCGATCGCGCCGAAGGCGTTGGAGGGAAGAAGGCCGAACCAGCCGAGTCCCGTGCGTTCACGTGACGCGAAGGGTCGCGCGGTCGTCGTGAGCAGGCGGCGCACGAGCCACGTCCAGGCGCCCCAGCAGAAGACTGCGGTCGCCACCGCGATGATTCCGCTCGCCCAGGCGCCTGCCGTGTCATCGAGGGCAACCGCGAACAGGAAGCCGGACGGCGCGGCGAAGGGTGTGAGCCCGACCGTGCCGGTCACGGACGCCACCGTCGCAGGGACGTGGCCGTCCCACCGCAGCGAGGCGAAGAAGACGGCCACGGGGAAGGCGATCACGATGACGGCGAGGGCGAAGAGCGAGGTGAGTTCGCGCGATCGGCGCTCCGGCAGCAGCAGGGCGTTGATCGCCATGCCGATCCTCGCTGCGAGCAGCGTGGTCACGACCCCGATGAACGTCATCGGCACCGCCGCGAACCATGGAGTGCCGAGCCGGATGGCCACCACGCACACGCACACGTTCACTGCGACGACGGCGAGACTCGGCACGCTGACGAAGGCGGCCAGAGCCAGAATCCACGGCATGCGTCGCTCATCGACGCCGAATACGGCGAATCTGCGCGGGTCGAGCTGATCGGCCGCCCCGACGAGGATCGGTCCGATGAGGAAGCCGAGCAGGATCGCCGCTCCCCCGAGCACGACCACCGTGCGTGCCACGGCCACAGGAGCCTGGTCGAGGCTGAGCACGGCGGCGCAGACGACGACTGTCAGGATCACGACGATCGCGAGCGCGCCGATCGTGCGAAGGCGGCGTTCGCCGCGCAGAGCGCCGATCAGCAGCGCCGCTCTCAGTCGGAGAACGTGTGCAGCCACTCGAGCCCCTCCACCTCACCGCTGGATCCTGCGAGCTCCACGAACCGCGATTCGAGAGTCTGTCCGGCTCTGACCTCATCGATCGTGCCTTCGGCGAGAACATCGCCTCCGACGATGATCGCGACGCGAGAGCACACCCTTTCGACCAGGTCCATGCCGTGGCTCGAGAGGATCACGGTTCCGCCATGAGCGACGTACGCCCGCAGGATGTCCAGGATCACGGCGGACGACACCGGGTCGACGGCTTCGAACGGCTCATCGAGCACGAGCACCCTCGGCGAGTGGATCATCGCTCCGGCGAGCATGATCTTCTTCGTCATGCCCGCCGAGTAGTCGGACACGACGCGGCTGAGCGCGTCGCCGAGGTCGAAGGCGCGCGCCAGGTCGGCGACGCGCTTCTCGATCACGTTCGCGGCCAGTCCGCGCAGCAGACCGTAGTAGTAGAGGAGCTGGCGCCCGGTGAGGCGGTCGAAGGTGCGCAGCCGGTCGGGCAGCACGCCCATCACGCGTTTGGCGGCGAGGGGCTGCGTCGACTGATCGATGCCGCAGATCACGATCTCGCCGGATTCCGCGCGCAGCAGCCCGGCGACGATCGACAGCGTCGTCGTCTTGCCCGCACCGTTCGGCCCCACGATCCCGTAGAACGAGCCGGCGGGGACCGTGAGGTCGATGCCGTTGACGGCGACGTGGTCGCCGAAGGTCTTGACCAGGCGGCGGATCCGGATGGCCTCCGACCCCGCATCCGCCGGAGGAACCGAAGGAGCGGATGCGTCGACGAACGGCTCCGCGGAATCCTCGATCACGCCTGCGGCGCTGGCCGTCTCCGATTCGGATGCCGCGGACAGGTCTGCGTCAGACGCCTCAGGCGCCTCGACGGGAGCTTCGGGCGCCGACGGGACGGACGCCTCAGCAGAGGCCCGGTCGATGCCGGGCTCTTCGAGAGGCGCTTCCTCGACGGGAGCCTCGGGCGCCGGCCCCGGCGCCTCGACGAGCGCTTCTTCGGCGGGCGCGTGCTCGACGAGACCTGTTTCTTCGACGGCGGTCTCCTCGACGACAGGCTCTTCCACGACGGCCTCCTCCGCTTGGGACCCCTCCTCGACGGATTCTTCCACGGGGTGGTCGCGGTGCGGAACATCCGCGGCTTGAGAGATCTCCCCTGCGTCGGACGGCTTCGCCTCGGCCGAGAGCTCGACCGCCTCCGCGTCATTCACGACCGCGGCTTCTTCCGCCGCCTTCGCGGCCGCGGCCTTCTTCGCCGCCGCGGTCTTGGCCGCCGTGACCGCAGCCGCCGTCTTCGCCGTGTTGCGCTTCGCAGCGGCGGTGCGCGCCGTGGACTTCGCGGCGGCCGCGCGCTCGGCTGCGGTCTTGGCCGCAGCGGTCTTCGTCGCGGCGGAGGTCGCGGGACGCCTCGCAGCGGACTTCGTGGGCTCTGAACCCGCCTTCGCCGCCGCCGTGCCTGCGCTCGTGCGCGCCGGCTTCGCGGAGGTCCGCCCGGTGGAGTTCTTCGCCGCGGCCGCACGAGCAGCGGCCGCGGTCGGCTTCTTCTCGGCGCCGTTCTTCCGGGTGCCGTCGTTCGCGCCGGCATCAGCCTTCGCCGCCCGCTCCGACACCTCTTCGAGGGACGCCGTCGCGTTCTGCGCAGCCGTTCGAGCCGGCGCGCGCTTCGCCGGCGGTTTGCGGGCCGGCGTCTTCCTGGCCGGCGTCTTCTTCGCAGGCGTGCTCGCGGCGTCAGCCACCTCGGGGGTGCGGTCGTCGGGGGAAGCAGTCACCGTCCGAGGGTATCAACCGCGCCCGACGATGCTCGGCTCGACTCAGCTTTTCCCCTGCTGATGTCCGCGTGTAACCTGAGGATCGGCGGGCACGCTCCGAATCTGAGTGTTCCGTGTGTACTCGGTCACGAAATGGCAACAGGGCCTTCCAGCCCCTGGGGTTCCCAGGGTCGATGGCTACCATGAAATCGGCACGACGAAGTGTCTGGTCGGTGAACCGACCGTGAACACACTCTTCCTTTAGGAGCTCTCGTGACTCTTCAGACCGTCATCCTCGCAGCCGGAATGGGCTCGCGCCTGGGCCGTGCACTGCCGAAGCCGCTCACCGAGCTCAGCGACGGACGCACGATCATGCGCCAGCAGCACGACAACATCCGCGCCGCATTCGGCACCGATGCGCGCATCACCACGGTCGTGGGCTACCGCGCGGAGACCATCATCGACGCCTTCCCTCACGTCAACTACGTGCACAACGAGCGCTACGACGAGACCAACACCTCGAAGAGCCTGCTGCGCGCCCTCGGCGCGACCGGCAAGTCCGGCGTGCTGTGGATGAACGGCGACGTGGTCTTCGACCCGATGATCCTCGGCCGCGCGGCCGCCTACATCGAGCGCGACCAGTCGTTCGTCACCGTCAACACCTCGAAGGTCAGCGACGAAGAGGTGAAGTACACGGTCACCGCCGAGGGCTTCATCAACGAGCTGTCCAAGACCGTCAAGGGCGGCCTCGGCGAGGCCGTGGGCATCAACTACATCTCGTCGGCGCACAAGAAGGCCTTCATGCGCCAGCTGCAGCGCGTCGAGGACCAGGACTACTTCGAGCGAGGCCTCGAGCTCGCGATCGCCGAGGACGGCATCCTGCTCGAGCCGATGGACGTGTCCGACCTGTACGCCGTCGAGGTCGACTTCGCCGAGGACCTCGAGCGGGCGAACCTCTTCGTCTGACTTCTCACGACGGGCCCCTGAGTCTGTCGAAGAATGCCCGGTCTCCGCAAGGGGGTCGGGCATTCGGCGTTTTCGCGGCGTGCGTCTCTAGGATCGAACGCATGGGGAACAAGGTGCACAAGATCCACTCCCTGCCCGACGGATCGCCGTGGGACAAGGGAGTGCCGCCCGTGGGATCGACCGAGCATCCGCTCATGGTCCGCGGACTCGACCGCGTGCTGTCGATCCAGCGTCCGATCGTGCTCGCGCACATCCGCAGCATCCGCCTTCGGCATCCACGGGCCACACCCGAGGAGATCATCCGCATCCTCGAGAAGCGATACCTCACGGCCGTGACCACGGGCGGCGCCGCCGTCGGCGCCACCGCCGTGATCCCCGGAATCGGCACGGGCGTGACGCTGGCGCTGTCGGGTGTCGAGACCGTCGGCTTCGTCGAATCGACCGCGCTGTTCGCGCAGTCCATCGCGGAGGTGCACGGCATCGCCGTCGCCAACCCGGATCGCGCGAGGGCCCTGGTGATGACGCTCATGCTCGGCAAGGAGGGTGTGGCGCTCGTGGGCCAGCTGGCAGGTCAGGCGACCGGTCGCGGTGGAACGCGCTCGTCGTACTGGGGCGAACTGGTGACGAAGTCGCTCCCCCGCGCCGCTGTCGGACCGATGGTCGATCGGCTCAAGAGCATGTTCCTGAAGCAGTTCGCCACCAGGGGCGGAGCGTCATTCCTCGGCAAGGCCATGCCTTTCGGGGTCGGAGCCGTGATCGGCGGAACCGGCAATCACATCCTCGGGCGACGGGTGCTCACGACCTCCCACCGTGCATTCGGAACCCCTCCAACGACCCTGCCTGCAGAGCTCGAGCCCGTCGACGGCGCCGAGAAGCTCGAGCTCCGGATGCTGCACGGCGCCCAGTACGTCGGGAACGCGGTCGCAGGGGCCGCGGGCACGGCGGCGCGCGGGGTGACCTGGGCCGGGCGGAAGGCTCTGTCCGTGGGACGTCGCACGAACGTGGACTCGTCCTCCACCTCCCCGCAGGAATAGCGAGTTCCCCACAGAAGGCGTGACGGGCACTCGCTCCCGCCTTCTCCCGTCGGATGCCGCTCTTAACGTGGCGCCCATGTTGAGACCAGTCGATCCCTCAGACGTCCCACCGCCCGTCGCCTACCGGGTGCCCTGGCACGTGTCGCGCGAAGACTCCGCGCATCCGGTCGTGATCAACCAGAGCTCCGAGGCCGCGGACTTCGTGCGCGTCTTCCGCGGCGATCGCGGCAGGAACGAGACGACCCAGCTATGGGGCCAGGTGCTGCCTGCGGAGCGCATGGAACTCTGCCTGTGCTCCGCCGACCTCGACGAGGTGGTCGTGACCCTCGCCTGGTTCCGGCAGAGCGACGGGCTGGAGTACGTGTGGCGATTCGTCGTGTGAGCCGACAGGCTTCTCTTGACGCACGACAGACGATGCGTGGCCGAGCGCCAAAGGATCACGGGTCGCGTTGTGGCGAGCATCCAACGGTCCGCGCGACCCCCGCGCTAGGGTGGAATCCGTGACGGAACAGCCCGAACTCTTGACCACCGCCGGCCGCATCGCAGATCTTCGTGCCCGCTACGACGAAGCCGTCGTCGACGCAGAGAAGATCGCGAAGGAGAAGCAGCACGCGAAGGGCAAGATGACTGCCCGAGAGCGCATCGAGCTCCTCGTCGACCCCGGGAGCTTCGTCGAGTTCGACGAGTACGTTCGTCACCGCACGACCGCGTTCGGAATGGACCGCAACCGTCCTTACGGCGACTCGGTGGTCACGGGCATCGGCACGATCCACGGCCGCACCGTCGCCGTCTACTCTCAGGACTTCACCACCTTCGGCGGCTCGCTCGGCGAGGTCTCCGGCGACAAGATCATCAAGATCATGGAGTTCGCGCTCACCAGCGGCGTGCCGATCATCGGCATCCTCGACTCGGGCGGCGCCCGGATCCAGGAGGGCGTCCTCGCGCTCAGCAAATACGGCGAGATCTTCCGCCTCAACACCCGCTCCTCGGGCGTCATCCCGCAGATCTCCATCATCATGGGCCCTGCAGCCGGCGGTGCGGTCTACGGACCCGCCCTGACCGACTTCGTGATCATGGTCGACAAGACCAGCCAGATGTTCGTGACCGGCCCGGACGTGATCAAGACCGTCACAGGCGAGGACGTGGGCATGGAGGAGCTGGGCGGTGCGCTCACGCACAACACCCGCTCCGGTGTCGCGCACTACCTCGCCGAAGACGAGGACGACGCGATCGACTACGCGCGCACGCTGCTCAGCTTCCTGCCCGACAACAACATGGCCGAGATCCCGAGCTACGAGAGCGGCTTCGAGTGGGAGACGACGGATGCCGATCGCACTCTGAACACGATCATCCCCGATTCCGCCAACCAGCCCTACGACATCCACACCGTCATCGAGCACGTCGTCGACGCCGGTGATTTCATCGAGGTGCAGCCGCTGTTCGCGCCGAACATCGTGATCGGCTTCGGTCGTGTCGAGGGCCGCTCTGTGGGAATCATCGCCAACCAGCCGTCGCAGATGGCGGGCACGCTGAACATCGAAGCCGGCGAGAAGGCGAGCCGTTTCGTGCGGTTCTGCGATGCGTTCTCCGTCCCGATCGTGACCCTGGTCGACGTGCCGGGATACCTTCCTGGCACCGATCAGGAGTGGACCGGCGTGATCCGCCGCGGCGCCAAGCTCATCTACGCGTACGCCGAGGCCACCGTGCCGCTGGTCACCGTGATCCTCCGGAAGGCTTACGGCGGCGCCTACATCGTTATGGGCTCGAAGCAGCTCGGTGCTGATGTGAACCTCGCGTGGCCGACGGCCGAGATCGCTGTCATGGGCGGCCAGGGCGCCGTGAACATCCTGTACCGCGGTGAGATCAAGAAGGCCGAAGAGGCGGGCGAAGACGTCGCCGCGGTGCGCACGCGACTTGCCAACGAGTACACCTACAGCGTCACTAGCCCGTTCCTCGCGGCTGAACGCGGCGAGATCGACGGCATCATCGAGCCTGCTAACACGCGGGTCTCGATCGCGAAGGCTCTGCGGGCATTGCGCGGAAAGCGGGCGGAGCTGCCCCCCAAGAAGCACGGGAACATTCCGCTGTGATCACCGAGCGTCCGGAACACCAGCCGCCGACGATCGAGATCCTGCGCGGCACGGCCACAGAAGAAGAGCTGGCGGCCCTCATCGCCGTGGTCAGCAACGCTTATGCGCAGGAGGAAGCGGGCGCCGTCGCCGTCGAGCGGCAGACCTCTGCCTGGCAGCGCACGCAGCGGCCTCTGCGCAGGCCCCTCCGCCGTGACATCCCATGGGGCCGTTTCGCGGGCTGACCCGAGACGAGAGTCTGCCGATCACGAGAGCCTGCGGATCCGTGAGCCCCCCAGCTCACGGATCACGCAGACGGACTGTGCCGAAATCCGATGCGGGATTCAGATGCCGCGCATCGCCCCAGATCGGCGTACGACCAATACTACATCGATTAGAGATATTGTTTCAAGCGCGCTCTCGTCGCTCTCTTCGCCGGGCTCAGTCCTCGAGATACAGGTCGGACGCCCGAGGGGTCAGCACAGCGTCGAGCACCACGCACGCCGCGCCGACTGCGCCGACATCGTCGCCGACCACGGTTCCCTCTACCGGCAGCTGTCGTACTGCACGAGTCGCGCTGCGGCGGTCGAGAGCGGGCGGGATCTCTTCGAGGTAGACGGATGCCAGACGAGACCAGAACGGCCCTCCGAGCACGACGCGGTCGACGTCGAACGCGTTCGTGAGCACCGAGATGAGCACAGACAGGTGCGCCGCCGCCCGGCGCAGCACCTGGAGAGCATGCAGATCTCCGGCAGACGCTCGGGCGCACAACTGCGTGAACCGCACCTCCACCGCCTCGACATCGTTGCCTTCGCGGTCGTCGGGGAAGACGCCTGCGCTCTCCGCCTGCTCGACGATCGCTTGGGGAGTGCACACCACGTCGACACACCCGCGCAGCCCGCACGCGCACATCGGCCCGTCCGGATCGACGACGATGTGCCCGATCTCCCCGAAGTTCCGGGAGCTGCCCCGCTCGGCCTCACCACCGCGCACCAAGGAGGCCCCGATGCCGGTTCCCAGGTAGACGAAGAGGAAGGAATCGTCGGCAGGACCGTTGCCGGTCCACAACTCGCCGACGGCCGCGGCGGTCGTGTCCTTCTCCAGTGCGACGGCGAACCCGGTCGCCTCGGCGAGGACGGCGCGGAGCGGGACGCGATGCCATCCGTGCAGCTTGGGCGGGTCGATCACGGTGCCTCGCGCGGCATCGAGCGGGCCGGGTGCGGCGACGCCGACGCCCGCGACCGCCTCTCGATCGATGCCTGCGTCAGCGATCATCGCCTCGATCGCCTGCGCCATGACGTCGACGATGCGGCGGGGGTCCTTCGCCGGCGTGCGCACGACGCGGCGCCGGACTACGGCACCCGAAAGGTCGAGCAGGACGAGCGTGATCACCGCCGGATCGAGGTGAACACCGATCGAGAACCGGCTGTCCGCCACCAGTCGAAGAATCACACGCGGTTTGCCGGGGCCGTTGATGGCCCTGCCCGCCTCGGCGATCAGTCCGTCGTCCAGGAGGCGCCGCGTGATGTTCGTGACGGTCTGGGCGGAGAGCCCGGTGGCCGCCGCCAACTCGATCCGGCTCACGCCCTCGGCCGATCTGCGGATCGCCTCGAGGATCACCGCCTGGTTGAAGTCGCCCATGCGGGGAAGATTGGTGCCGCGACGCATGCCCATCGTCCTATCCTCCCCCATTCCCCCTCAGACTATTGGCCAGAATTTGTCCCCCAAAATACCTACAGACAAGCCTTGTCAGAAGAGTGAGACTTAGTAAGACGCTTCGCGTTCGGCTGGTCTCTCTGTCCCAGGGTAGACAGACGGTGATCGGCCACCAGCGGACAGTTTTCGGGTAACTGGGCCGCAACGGCGAGGGGCGGGCGGCTTCGCCGCCCCTCGCCCACTCCTACTGACCTCGGTTCTGACTTCCTCCCCCGATCAGAACCGAGGCGGGCGAGGGATCAGGAGTTCGCGTCCCTCTGAATCTCGTGCCAGAGATCCACCGCATCGTCGTCGCTCGATGATCCGGCGCTCGCGCGACCCACCACTGTCACCGCGACGCGGTCGTCTCGCGCGGCACGGATGATGACGCGGTCAGCGTGAGCGTCCGCCAGGACACCGGCGAGTTCATCGCGGATCTCGGCTCGCCGGCCCTCCTCGATCTCGTCGAGGCCGCCCTCGTCGAACACCGTGACGGCGACGCCGCGTCGGCGCGCATCGGCGATCGCATCGCGCACGGCGTCGTTCAGAAGACTCGCCCCCCGCAGCTCATCTCGCAGCCGTCCTTCCGCCAGGCGCGCCTCGAGCCGCTCATCCTCGTCGAGGGCTCCGTGCGAGGCGACGACGCGGCTGAGCACGGGGCCAGCGACGGCCAGCGCGAACTGCGTCCGGAGGCGACGCTCACGCTGTCGCACCTGTTGGGTCGCATGCCAGGCGGACACTGCCTGCTGGATGTCGGCGAGCCGCTCGGTGTCACGGATGGCCCGATCCCAGAACATCACGAGAAGCCATGCGACCGCCACCCACATGATCGAGCCGACGAGACCCAGCGACAGCGCGCTGAGGATCCCGAGATGGATCCAGCATGTGGCGATCAGAGCGGTCAGGCTCAACGTCGCGATCAGAAGGCGCCGACGCACGACGAGGACCACGCCCAGCAGCCCGATCGCGCCGATGTACCAGGTCGCGAACGGCGCCGTGCGATGCGCGACCGCGAGAGAGTGCGTCGCGAGGCTCGGGATGACGACGCTGGAGACTCCTGCGAGGATCGCGACCCACAAAGGCATCCGAACGGACACGGCGGAATCCCACAGGATCGCCATGTTCACCGTCACCAGATAGAGCACCACTGCGAGCAGCATCAGCAGCGGCGCGTCGGGCTGCTCGATCCACCACACTCCGCGGGCCGCGAAGTACATCGCGAATCCGATGCTGAGCAGGGTCGCGACGCTGCGCACCGTGCGGTTCACGAGAGCTCCCAGCCGAGGGTCACGACGGTTCCCGACTCGTCCGAGTCGATCCGCGCGGTGCCGGCGACGCCTGCCATGCGAGCGAAGATCGATGCGCGGATGCCGAGGCGATCCGCGCCGATCTCCTCGAGGACGAACCCGGGACCGCGGTCACTGATCACGACGGAGATGCCGTCGTCGCCGTGTCCGTCGACGACGATGTGCAGGCCGCGGCCGCCGGCGTGGGCGACCGAGTTCCCCAGCCCCTGCCTCGCCGCGAGCACGAGGGCGCGGGCGACTCGGCCCGGCATCATTCCCATGACGCCTCGTTCTTCGACGATGGCGTCGGCGCCGAGCTCCGACAGCGCCCGTCTCAGCTCCACGACGATCTGCACGGCCGCAACCGGCTCGTCGCTGCCCTCCTCCGCCACGGCGGCCTCGGTGTTGGCGAGGCGCGTGAGAGCCTCGCGCGCCATCGCCACCGCGAGATCACGAGCACGCTCGCTCTCGGCGCGTTCGCCCGCGATGAGGGCGGCCAGCACGCTGTCGTGCATCAGGGCCGACATGGTGATGCGCTCCTCCTCCGCCGCTGCCGCCGCGGCGGCCGCGGCATACGACGAGACGGCGCGCCCGCGCACGTCGTCGACGCCGGCAGCCACCGACCGGAACATCCATCCCAGCGAGATGATCACGAGGCCGAGGATCAGCGTGAACGAGACGTCGAACGCCGTCGTGACCCAGAATGCGCTCGAGAATTCGCCCTGCACCAGACGCACGTAACCGTAGACGAAGGGCATCCCGGCGGCCCAGACGAACTGCAGCCAGAGCGGGAAGGCGAGCATCGCCGCGACGACTCCGACGTTGACGAGGAAGAAGATCCACGGCTGCTGCGTCGCGTCGTTGTGCAGCGGATCCACGACGCTCGGCCATGCAGCGAGCGCGACGGCGTAGGCGATCGCGAAGAGGCCGGCCGTCACGCGGACGCCCCGCCCGATCACGCACGCGAGCAGCATCGACACCAGCGGGACGAAGACGACGAGCAGCATGCCGATGTGTACCGAGTCGGCCCGCGACAACGTCGTGAGCGCCGAGATCAGCGCTTGCGCGCCCAGCACCGCTGAGCCGATCGCGACGACGGTCGCGAGGATCCGCTCCATGCGCTTGCCGGTGAACCGCTCGAAACCGGTCTCGACGCTCCCGGGCGACGGGATCTTGCTCCACGCGTCACGGATGCTGACCGGCTCGGCGGTCACGCTAGGCTCCGTCGGGCGCGTAGATACCGTCTTCCATGGCCCGGCGCATCAGATCGACCTTGGTCGACGCCGGCCGGCCGACGCCGACGTACTTCACCCGGATGCGGGAGATGTTCTCCTTGGCTGTGGAGTAGGCGACGCCGAGTCGTTCCGCGACGGCCTTGAGCGGAAGACCGGTGGCGTACAGGCGCAGCACCTCCCTTTCGCGGGTGGAGAGCTGGGCGTCGGCGAAGTCCCGATCACCGTCAACAGCGCTGGCCCATTCGACGTTGTTGAGCGCCTCCCCCTGGGCGACGGTGCGGATCGCATCGAGCACATCGTCGAGGGCCGAGGACTTGCTGACGACCCCGGCGGCTCCCGCGACCAGGGCCTCGCGGACGGCTGCGGGGCGGTCGGCGACGATCGACGCGACGTTCTCGGTGACCGTGGTGCCGTCTCAGAGTGTGAGATCGAGCACGACGACGTCGGCAGGCGCCTGACCGGACGCCTTGCGCCAGAGGAGATACGACGCGACGGTGCTGCCGGAGAACACCACCGTCTGCTCGCCGTCGCGCGCGCACGCGGCCTCAAGCCCGAGGCGGACGGACTCGTGATCATCGATGAGGGCGACCCTGCTCATCCCCACAGCCTAGTGAGTTCGTCCAGATGCTTGATCTTCGGTCATCGCGTCAGCAGCGCGACGACCTCGAAGTGGTGCGAGTGCGGGAAGAGGTCGAAAGCGCGCATGCGCGGCACCTGCCAGCCGAGCGCGCGGAAGGTTCCGAGGTCCCGCGCCAGCGCCACGGGATCGCAGGCCACGTACGCGATGGCCTCGGGCGACATCGCGTGCAGTGCCTCGACGACCGCTCGCCCCGCACCCGAACGCGGCGGGTCGAGCACGATGGCGCCGGCGCCGGTGCGCGGCGCGCCCGCGAGGAACCTGTCCACACGGGCTGTCGCCGCATTCACCGCGAGCGGCGCGAGGTTCGCCCTCGCGTGCTCGGTCGCCCTCGCGCTCGACTCGACGGTCACGATGTCCTTGGCGCCGAGGTCGGCGAGAGTCGCAGCGAACAGTCCCACGCCGCCATACAGGTCGTAGTGGGTCGCCGACTCATCGACGTGATCTTCGAGCAGCCCGTACACGGCGGCGTCGAGGACGGATGCCGCGCGCGGATGCACCTGCCAGAAGCCGTCGGCGTCGACCTGGAACCGCCGGTCCCCGACCTGCTCGTGAACCGTCTCGTGCGCGCGGCGCGGCGGGTGCCCGCGCCCGTGACGGCGTTCGACGTCCTTCCGACGGACGGCATCTTCCCGGCGGATGACGCGTACGCGGCCATCGGCCGGCTCGACGAGTTCGATGCGCCCCGGCTTGCCGCCGGTCAATCCGGCGGCGGCTTCGGCGATCGCAGGGCGAGCCAGAGGGTGCGCGCCGACCTCGATCACCCGATGGCTGCGGGCGGCGAACGGGCCCACTCGCCCCTCGTCGTCGACGTGCAGCGTGACCCGGGTGCGCCAGCCCGTGCCATCCGTCGAGTCCACCGGCTCGATCTCCGGAGCCTCCACCCCTTCGCCGGCGAACCGGTCGAGCGCTTCCGAGAGCACCTGTCGCTTGAGAATGCGCTGGTGGGCGAGGTCGATGTGGCCGAGGTCGGCGCCACCAGGACGATCGGCGGGCGCGCGCGAGATATCGGCCTCCGCCCAGACGTGAGGCCGGCGGTGCTCGGACGCTTCCAGCACCTCGACGGTCTCCGCGCGCCAGAAGCTCTTCGAATCGTCGGTCGAGGACGCATCCAGACGAGCACGAACGCGCTCTCCGGGGATCGCATCGGAGACGAACACCACTCGTCCCTCGTGGCGGGCGATGAAGGTGCCGCCGTGCGCGATGCCGGTGATGTCCAGATCGAGCGTCCGGGATGAGGAGGAGGTCATCCCTCCAGGATACGGCGGGCCGCTACGGTGGTGAGCATGCGCGTGTGCCTCGCCTCCACCTCCCCCGCTCGTCTGATGCTGCTGCGTCAAGCCGGAATAGAACCGCTGACGCTCTCGCCCGAGGTCGATGAGGACGCGGTTGCCGCCGCTGCGGCGGCGCAGCGAGGGGCGGAGCTGGCTCCGGACGAACTCGTCCTGCTGCTCGCCCGCTCGAAGGCGCGAGACGTCGCCGAGCGCCTTGCGGCGTCGGGCGACTTCAACGGCATCGTGATCGGCGGCGACTCGATGTTCGAGATCGGCGGGCGCGTCTACGGCAAGCCCTACACGGCGGAAGAGGCGACCCGGCGCTGGCGGGAGATGCGCGGAGCCACCGGCATCCTGCACTCCGGTCATTCCGTCCACCGGGTCTCGCCGGGTGAAGCGCCCATCGAGCGGACAGCCGTGGCTGCGGCATCCGTCACCTTCGCCGACGACATCACCGACGCCGAGATCTCGGCGTACGTCGCATCCGGTGAACCGCTGCACGTCGCCGGCGCCTTCACGGTAGACAGCCTGGGCGGTGCCTTCATCACCCGTGTCGACGGCGACCCCTCCACCGTCGTCGGCATGTCGTTGTCGACCGTCCGCCGACTCGCCGCCGAGCTGGACGTGACCTGGACCGACCTGTGGTCGTAGGCTCCCGACACGTTTCCCGATGTTTCTTGTGGAGAGTCGTCAAATAGATCGGGAGCGTTCTCGATAGGCTGACACTCATGCCCATCGAGAAGGTTCTTATCGCCAACCGGGGCGAGATCGCCGTCCGCATCATCCGCGCCGCCCGTGATTCGGGCATCGCCTCGGTCGCCGTCTACGCCGACCAGGACAGGGATGCGATGCACGCCCGCCTCGCCGACGAGGCCTACGCCCTGGGCGGTACGACCAGCGCCGAGACCTACCTGCAGATCGAGAAGATCCTGTCGGTGGCACGTCGCGCCGGGGCGGATGCCGTGCACCCCGGTTACGGCTTCCTCGCGGAGAACGCCGAATTCGCCCGCGCCGTGATCGGCGCCGGCATGACGTGGATCGGCCCATCGCCCGAGGCCATCGAGGCGCTGGGCGACAAGGTGACCGCGCGTCACGTCGCCGAGAAGGTGGGGGCTCCTCTCGCCCCCGGCACGCCCGGGCCCGTGAACGGGGCGGACGAGGTCATCGCCTTCGCGAAGGAGCATGGTCTGCCCATCGCGATCAAGGCGGCATACGGCGGCGGCGGACGCGGCCTCAAGGTCGCCCGCGAGCTCGACGAGGTCGCCGAGCTCTTCGAATCGGCGACGCGCGAAGCGGTGACCGCCTTCGGGCGCGGCGAATGCTTCGTGGAGAAGTACCTCGACAAGCCGCGCCACGTCGAGACCCAGTGCCTCGCCGACGCCGAGGGCAACGTCGTCGTCATCTCCACGCGCGACTGCTCCCTGCAGCGGCGCCACCAGAAGCTCGTCGAGGAGGCCCCTGCGCCCTTCCTCACCGAGGAGCAGAACCGCCAGCTGTACGAGGCGTCGAAGGCCATCCTGAAAGAGGTCGGCTACGTCGGCGCCGGCACGTGCGAGTTCCTCATCGGCGCGGATGGCACCGTGTCGTTCCTCGAGGTGAACACCCGTCTGCAGGTCGAGCATCCGGTGTCGGAAGAGGTCACCGGCATCGACCTCGTGCGCGAGCAGTTCCGCATCGCCGCCGGCGGAGTCATCGACTACGCCGACCCGGAGCCCCAGGGGCACTCGATCGAGTTCCGCATCAACGGCGAAGACCCGGGTCGCGGCTTCCTCCCCCAGCCGGGTCCTATCCACGTCTTCAAGACCTTCGGGGGCCCCGGCATCCGTCTCGACTCCGGCGTCACGGCCGGCGACTCGGTCTCGGGCGCGTTCGACTCGTTGCTCGCGAAGATCATCGTGACCGGCAAGGACCGTGCCGAGGCGCTGGAGCGCTCCCGCCGGGCGCTCGACGAGTTCGAGGTGTCGGGCATGCCGACCGTGCTGCCGTTCCACCGCAAGGTCGTGCGAGACCCGGCATTCACGGCAGAGAACGGCGAGTTCGGCATCTTCACGCGCTGGATCGAGACCGAGTTCGTGAACGACATCCCCGCGTGGGACGGCGAGCTGGAATCACCTGCTGAGGCCGCGGGGCGCCACACGGTGGTCGTCGAGGTCGGCGGCAAGCGGCTCGAGGTCAGCCTGCCCGACCGCGTGGCCGCATCGGTCAGCGCCGCGGGCCGCCCGGCCGCCGTGCCGCCGTCGCGCCGCAGCCACGCCACCACAGTGGGCGCCGGCGCGTCCGGCGATGCGGTGAAGTCGCCCATGCAGGCCACCGTCGTGAAGATCGCGGTCGAAGACGGCCAGCAGGTCGTCAAGGGAGATCTCGTCGTCGTGCTCGAGGCCATGAAGATGGAGCAGCCGCTGCAGGCGCACAAGGACGGCGTCGTCGGCAACATCAGCGCGGATGCGGGAACCACCGTGTCAGCGGGACATCAGCTGCTCACCATCAGCTGATCTCAGCGAGTTACGACGAGGGCCCCACCGCGCGGTGGGGCCCTCGTCGTCTGTCAGGATGCCGGATGCAGGGAACTGCGCTCGGCGATACGGCGCAGACCCCGGTGGCAGGTGAGCAGCAGGAACAGCCCGTATCCGATCAGTGCGCCCACGGTGTTCGCGATCAGATCGTCGATGTCGGCCACGCGTCGAAGCCCGACGGCGAGATCGGCGACGAACTGCGCGATCTCGATGGCGAGGCTCGCGAGCAGTCCATGCAGCAGCACCTGCCAGACCGAGGTGATCCTCCGCACCAGCGGCATCAGAAACCCGAGCGGAGCGAAGAGCAGCGCGTTGAGGAGTAGGCCCGAGGGGTCGTCGAGGAGATCGGCGAACGGCACGAGGTTGATCCAGACCGACCACTCGGGCGGGTCGCTCTCGGGCGCCAGCGGGATGGGGAACAGGGTGTATCCGACAAGGCCTGCCGTGTACACGCACCCGACGATCACCACGATGGCGCGCGGCAGCGTCAGCTCGGTCCGGCGATGCAGTCGCACGAGCAGCACGACGATCGCGATGACGGCGAGGGGCGCGAGAACCGGCAGCGCGGGAAGATACGGCCTCATCTCAGCTGACGATGTTCACCTTGTGCATCGCTCGGGAGGCGTCGGTGATGCTCGACGACAGCGACGGGTATGCGGCGAACACACGAGACACCTGATCGACGGTCAGCCGACGCTCGACGGCGACCGCGATCGGGTAGATCAGCTCGGAAGCCTTCGGCGCCACGATCACGCCGCCGATCACCGTGCCGGAGCCCTTGCGGGCGATCAGCTTCACGAACCCGTCCTTGATGCCCATCATCTTCGCGCGGGGGTTCGCCGCCAGCGGGAGCTTGTAGACGAGACCGTCGGCGATGCCGTCTTCCACGTCCTGCTCGCTGAAGCCGACCGTCGCGATCTCGGGAGCCGTGAAGATGTTCGAGGTGATCTTGCGCAGCTCGAGCGGGATCACGATGTCGCCCAGCGCGTGGAAGACGGCCGTGCGCCCCTGCATGGACGCGACGGACGCCAGCGGGAAGAAGTTCGTGCAGTCGCCGACCGCATAGATGTTCGGCACCGAGGTCCTGGCGACCTTGTTGACGCGGATGTGCCCCGACTCGGTGAGTTCGACGCCTGCATCCTGAAGACCGATGTCCGCCGTGTTCGGGATCGATCCGACTGCCATCAGACAGTGCGAGCCGTCGACGGTCGTGCCGTCGGACAGGGTCGCGGTGACGCCGTCCTTCGTGACCTCGACCTTGTCGGCGCGCGACTTCGAGAGCACCTGCATGCCGCCGCGCTTGAACACCTTCTCCAGCACCCGGGCAGCATCCTGGTCGGAGCCCGGCAGCACCTGCTCGCGGCTGGAGATCAGCGTGACCTTGGCGCCGAGGTTCATGTAGGCGGAGGCGAACTCGGCGCCGGTGACGCCGGAGCCGACGACGATCAGGTGCTCGGGCAGCGCCTTCATGTCGTACAGCTGGGTCCAGGTCAGGATGCGCTTGCCGTCGGGCTTGGCAGAATCGAGTTCGCGCGGCGACGCTCCGACGGCGACGACGATGGTGTCGGCCTCGATGCGGTCGAAGTCGGTGCCGTCGACGCCGGTCGACACGACGATCGCGTTGGTCCCCTCGAGGCGCCCGTGTCCGGGCAGAACTCGCACTCCGGCTTCGAGCAGGGCGGCGCGCATGTCTTCGGACTGCTGACCGGCCAGAGCGATCAGCCGCTTGTTCACCGCTGCGAGGTTGATCGCGATCTCGGGCTTGAGCGGCTTGCCGTTCTCCCCCTTGGCATAGAACTGCACTCCCAGGTCGCTGGCCTCGGCGATCGCGACAGCCGCGTCGGCCGTGGCGATCAGGCTCTTCGACGGCACCACATCGGTGAGAACCGCAGAACCGCCGATGCCGACGCGCTCGACCAGCGTCACCTCTGCCCCGAGCTGCGCGGCCGCGAGGGCCGCTTCGTAACCGCCGGGACCGCCGCCGAGGACGGCGACGCGCTGTGTGCGCTCAAAAGGGGTGAAAGACATGCCTTCCATTCTTCCGCAATCCTGGCGGGTGAGCCGTCACGTTCATAGAGTGGACCCATGCCCGAAACGCACAGCAACCCTCTCGATGACCCGTCCGCGAACCCGTTCGAGGTCGCCGCCGCCGCCGCGGCCGATATCGCACGGCTCTCCGGCGTCGAGAAGCACGACATCGCCCTCACCCTCGGCAGCGGCTGGGGCAAGGCGGCAGACATCATCGGCGAGACCGTCGCGACCATCCCGGCCACCGACGTCACCGGTTTCTCCAAACCGGCCCTCGAAGGACACGTCGGCACGCTCCGCAGCATCCGCACCCCTGACGGCAAGCACGTGCTCGTGATCGGCGCCCGCACCCACTACTACGAAGATCACGGCGTCCGCCGCGTCGTGCACTCGGTCCGCACCGCGGCCGCCACCGGCGCCTCGATCATGGTCCTCACGAACGGGGCCGGCGGCATCCGCGAGACCTGGAAGCCCGGCCAGCCGGTGCTGATCAGCGACCACATCAACCTCACCGCCGACTCTCCGCTCGAGGGCGCGACGTTCATCGACCTGACGGATCTGTACTCGAAGCGCCTGCGCGACGTCGCGCGCACGATCGATCCCACGCTCGACGAAGGCGTCTACACGCAGTTCCGCGGTCCGCACTACGAGACACCCGCAGAAGTGCAGATGGCGAAGGCCATCGGCGGCCACATCGTCGGCATGTCGACCGCGCTGGAAGCGATCGCGGCACGAGAGGCCGGTATGGAGATCCTCGGCTTCTCTCTCATCACCAACCTCGCGGCCGGCATCCAGCAGACCCCGCTCAGCCACGCCGAGGTCATCGAAGCCGGACAGCTCGCCGAACCGGTGATCACGAAGCTGCTCGCCCGCGTCATCGAGGCGCTGTGAGCGACGCGCTTCTCGCCACCGCCCGCGCCTGGCTGCGGCAGGATCCCGATCACCAGACCCGCGACGAGCTGGCCGGACTCATCACGAGGGTCGCCGCGGGCGACGACGCGGCGACGGCCGACCTCTCCGACCGTTTCGGCGCGCGTCTCGCCTTCGGCACAGCGGGCCTGCGCGGAGAACTCGGAGCGGGGAGCAACCGGATGAACCGGGTGCTGGTGTCGCAGGCCGCTGCCGGCTTCGCCGCCTACCTGCGTGAGAAGGCCGACGGCCGCACCCCCACCGTCGTCATCGGCTACGACGGCCGACGCAACTCCCGCGTGTTCGCGATCGACTCCGCTGAGCTGTTCGCGGGTGCGGGCCTGCGGGCCATCCTCCTCCCCCGTCTGCTGCCGACGCCGGTGCTCGCCTTCGCGGTGCGCCATCTGGGCGCCGACGCCGGAGTCATGGTCACGGCCAGCCACAACCCGCCGAACGACAACGGCTACAAGGTCTATCTGGGCGGCGCCGACGACGGTTCGCAGATCGTCGCTCCGGCGGATGCCGAGATCGCCGCGCACATCCAGCGGGTGGCAGATGCCGGCGACATCACGGTTCTGCCGCGTTCGACGGCGTACGAGACGGCGGGTGACGATGTCGTCGAGGCCTATGTCTCGGCCACAGCAGCCGTCGCTCCTGCCCCGGAGGCTGCGGGCGGACTCCGCTGGGTCTACACCGCGATGCACGGGGTCGGATGGGAGACGTTCTCTCGGATCGTGAGCGCCGCGGGCTATCCCCAGCCTCTCGTGGTGGACGAACAGCTCAACCCCGACGCGACGTTCCGCACCGTGTCGTTCCCGAACCCTGAAGAACCCGGCGCCATGGACCTCGCGTTCGCGAGAGCCCGCCGAGTGCAGGCCGATTTCATCCTCGCCAACGACCCCGACGCCGATCGGCTCGCCGTCGCCGTCCCCGACAAGAGCGTCGAGGGCGGCTGGCGACGACTGACCGGCAACGAGGTGGGCCTGCTGCTGGGCGCGCGAGCCGCACGCGCTGCAGAGGGAACACCCGGCGCGTCCCTGGCATGCTCGCTCGTGTCCTCCCCCGGCCTCGGCGCGATCGCCGCACACCACGGTCTCGACTTCCACGAGACCCTGACCGGCTTCAAATGGATCTCCCGCGCACCGGGCATGGTGTTCGGCTTCGAAGAGGCTCTCGGGTACCTCGTGAACCCCGGCACCGTACGAGACAAGGACGGCATCTCCGCCGCCGTCGCGATCCTCGGCCTTGCTGCCGAGGCCCGCGAGCGGGGTGTCGGACTCACCGACCTGCTCGCCGAACTCGGCGAGGTCTACGGCCATTTCGCGAGCGGTCAGGTCTCGATCCGCGTCGATGATCTGTCGATCATCGGCCGGGTCATGCTGTCGTTGCGCACGCTGCCCCCCGCGCACATCGGCACGCACGCGGTCGTCTCGGCGGAAGACCTCCTCCACGCCCCCGCGGGCGTGCCGTCCGGTGACGTGCTGCGCTACCGCTTGGCGGACGGATCCCGGGTGATCGTGCGGCCGAGCGGCACCGAACCCAAGCTGAAGGTCTACATCGACGCGAAGGCCGACTCCGCCCAAGGCGCGACGCAGACCGTCGCCGACCTCGAAGCAGGCGTGCGCACGCTGCTCGAGGAGCGCTCCTGAGCGAGGCGGACATGGCGACGCGGCGGGTCCGGATCACCGCTCTCAACGGAGGTCACGCGCGACCCGTCGCGGAGCTCGTCCGCCTCGCCATGGCCCACGACGGGCCGGTCGTCGTACGCAAGGAGACGGGTGCGGAGGCTGATCTCCGCAGTGTGCTCGCCGTGATGATGCTCGACCTCGCCGAGGGTGACGTGGTGACGCTGGAGACGGCGGATGCGCCGGCATCCGCCTCACTGCTCGATGAGCTCGCGGCCGTGCTCGACCCGAAGGGCTGATCAGCCGTCGATCACGGCGACGAGTTCGTCGAGGAACGCCTCGAAGGTCGTTCCACGGCGCACGATGCGCTGCACGCTGTCGCGCTCGCTGAACACCTCGACGAGCTGCTCGAACACCGTCTGGAACGCGGCCCGGTCGCTCTCGCTGAACGCGGCGAGAGCGACCACCTGCACGCGTCCATCGCCCCACCCGACCGATCCCTCGGCCACGCCGATCGCGATCGCGGTGCGAGTGGCGGTCATCTGGAGGGCGTGCGGCACGGCGAGGGCGTCGGTGAAGGCGGTGGACGACATCCGCTCGCGCACGGTCGTGTTCTCGACGTAGTCCTCGCCGATCAGCCCGCGCCGCACGAGCAGGTCGCCGAGACGGCGGATGATGCTCTCTTCGCCCTCGTCAGGCAGCGGATGCAGGAAGGCCTCGGCGTCGAAATACCGCGACAGCTCGGCGCGGAGGCGATTCAGGCGGCGGGCCCTGCGCAGTCGCGCGGCCGCCTGCTGCACCCGCTCCGCGTCGGTCTCGGAGAAGAACGGATGGATCCGCACGACGCGGTCGGAGTCATCCGCAGGCTCGATCGTGGAGAGCACGAGATCGGTGTCGAAAGATGACCAGTCGGGGTCGACGCTCGTCACGACGCTCGTGACCTCGATGGCCGATCCGAGTGAACGGTCGACGCTCGAACGAAGCAGCTCGTGCAGCTCGTAGTACCCCGGGCAGACGATCGTCGCGGTGAGGATCGACGCGGCAGCGCGGCTGCGCTCGATACGGCCGCCCACGTGCATCGCGATGTAGGCGATCTCGTCATCGTGGATCGGCGAGCCGAGCCTGTCGTGCAGTCCGCTGGCGATCGACACCGCGACCTCGAAGATCATCGGGTAGGTCGACTTGAGCGACCGCGTCAGCGGGTTCCGCGACAATGCCCGGCTCTCGGCACGGCGCAGCAGGTTCTGGATGTGCAGCGACAACCGCAGCACGAAGGAGTCGTCGACCAGATCGAGCCGGTACTCCGCGGCCGCCCGTTCGAGTTCGGCCCGCACCGCCGCTTCCACGCGCGGCTCCACCCCGCTGCGTGCCGCGTCTCTCGTGGTGGAGTCGCCCGGGGCGACCACGCGGGTGAGCACCAGCGAGGCGAGGTGGGCGACGTCCCCGTCGCCCAGCCGCACGCCGAAATGATCGCCGGCGAGACGGGAGATCACGGCGCCCACCTGCGGGATCTCCTCCCGAGCGGGAGCGTCAGCCTCCGACAGCGCGTGCCCCGCGGCGACCCGATCGGCCGCGATCGCGATGTGCAGCAGGACGTCGGAGATCGCCAGCTCGTTGACGTAGTAGCCGAGTCCGCTCAGCTCCTCCACGAGCGCCTTCTTGAACGGCGCCACCGCCGTGGTGTCCACCGCGTCGCCGACCAACGCGGTGCGGAACGTCTCAGGATGGAACGACGCCGTCACCGACTCGTCGTGCGCCAGGCGGCTGATCAGACGGCGGCGGGCTTCCTCCGAGCCGCTCAGGCGCACCTGCTCGCGATCCCGCCCCAGTACGAGACCGGTGCCCTCGAGCACGGCGCGAACGCGCGTGAGATCGGCCTCCAGCGTGGCCTCGCTCACGTGCAGGCGCGCGGCGGCGTCGTACACGTTGATGCCCTCGGCGTCGTCGAGCAGCATCCGCACGACAGCGTGCAGGCGGTGGCGCGGCGTGCTCTCGCCCGATCGCGTCCGCAGCGCATCGCGGGCCGACGGGCCCGTCCGATAGCCGGCCGGACCGGACTCCACTGCGTCGCCTGCGGGAACGCGGGCGTTCAGCGACACCACGTACGATCGGATGCTGCGCGGCGTCACCCCGAGCAGATCGGCCAGGCTCGACGCCGTCACCCACGCATCCTCACGCAGCAGAGCGGCGAGGAGCTGATCCTGGCGCTGACGCGACATGTGCCTCCCGCTCTCCGCGCGGGCGACGCCTGTGTCCCGCGTCTCCATGATGTCAGGATCCGCGGCGGCGGGGGCGGAAGGCGAGATTCCGCAGGGGCGGAAATGTTCCTGTTGGCGATCCGGCTCCCTGGCTCCCAGACTGTTCTCAGGAAGGCGGAATCGATGAAGATCCTGGTTATCTGCGGCGCGGGCGCGTCGAGCACGTTCGTCGCCCAGCGGCTGCGCCGTGCGGCTGAGGCCGCAGGACTCGACTGGGACACGGCCGCCGGCACCCTCCAATCGGTCACCGAATCCAGCGCCGACCTCATCCTCGTCGGCCCCCATCTGAAGGAGCGCGCCGTGGATCTGCGCGAGGTCCTTCCCATGCCGATCGTCGTGCTCCCCGACGACATCTTCGACGACCGCGACGGACGGCGCACGCTCGCGCTCTCCCGTGCCGTCCTCGCCGACCCCCGCACCACATCGGAAGGAAGATCATGACCGTCACACGCACCGTCCGTATCGGTTCGTCGCACGGGCTCCACGCCCGCCCTGCGAAGCTGTTCGCCCAGGCCGCGAAGGACTCCGGCATTCCCGTGACCATCGCGAAGGATGCGGGTTCGCCCGTCAACGCGGCGAGCATCCTCGGCGTCATCGGCCTCGCGATCGAGTTCGGCGACTACGTGACGATCACGGCCGACGGCGAGGGCGCAGACGCGGTGCTCGACACCCTCACCGAGTTGCTCACCACCGACCACGATGCGGAGAGCGCCTGATGAGCGAGTTGCGCGGAGTGGGAATCGGCCTCGGCATCGCCCAGGGCCCGGTGATCCGGATGACGGAGGCGCTGGCCGCGCCCGAGCAGACGTCGAGCACGATCGGGGCGGATGCCGAGCGCGCGCGTGCGCGCGCATCGATCGCCGCCGTCGCCGCTGAACTGACCGCCCGCGGCGAGCTCGCAGGCGGAGCCGCCCAGGAGGTGCTCGAGGCCCAGGCGATGATCGCCGAGGACCCGACTCTGCAGGACGAGGTCGACAGCCGCATCGACGCCGGAAGCACCGCTGAGTGGGCCGTGCACGATGCGTTCGCCGGTTTCCGCGCCACGCTCGAGGCTGTCGGCGGATACCTCGGCGAGCGCGCGGCCGACCTCGACGACATCGCTCAGCGCGTGCTCGCGCACCTGCGCGGCGTGGCGGCGCCCGGCGTCCCCGACCCCGGCCATCCTTTCGTGCTGGTCGCCCGGGATCTCGCCCCCGCCGACACCGCTCTGCTGAAGCTCGATCAGGTGCTCGCGCTCGTGACCACCGATGGCGGTCCGACCTCGCACACCGCGATCCTCGCGCGTGAGAAGGGCATCGTCGCGATCGTCGGCGCCGCAGACGCGGCGGGCCTCCGCGACGGCGAGACGGTCATCGTCGACGCGTCCAGCGGCGTGGTGGTCACCGATCCGTCAGCCGAGGAGCTCGAGCGTGCGGCGCAGCGCGCCGCAGACCGGCTCTCCGCCGTGGCGGCTCCGCTCACCCCCGGAGCTCTGGCCGACGGCACCGCTGTGCCGCTTCTGGCCAACCTGGGCAAGCCGGCCGACGCGACGGATGCCGTCGCCCGAGGCGCGGAGGGCGTCGGTCTGTTCCGCACCGAGTTCCTCTTCCTGTCATCCGCGCAGGCGCCGACGGTCGAGCAGCAGCGCGAGTCGTACCGCGAACTGCTCGCAGCCTTCCCCGGCAAGAAGGTGGTCGTGCGCATGCTCGACGCCGGCGCAGACAAGCCTCTGGCCTTCCTCAACGACGCGCACGAGGAGAACCCCGCGCTCGGCCTTCGCGGACTCCGCGCGCTCCGCGCCAGCGAGGACATCCTGCGCGAGCAGCTCACGGCTCTCGCCGAAGCGGATGCCGCGACCGAAGCCCATCTGTGGGTCATGGCGCCGATGGTGGCCACGGTCGAGGAGACGAAGTACTTCACGTCCCTCGCCCGTGAGTACGGCCTGAAGACCCCCGGCGTCATGGTCGAGGTCCCCGCCGCGGCGCTCCTGGCCGACCGCGTGCTCGCGCACGCGGACTTCGCCTCGATCGGCACGAACGACCTCACGCAGTACACGATGGCGGCGGACCGCATGCTCGGCTCTGTCGCCGACTTCCAGGATCCGTGGCACCCCGCGGTGCTGCGCCTGGTGCGAGAGGTGGGCGCCGCAGGCGCCCGGCTCGGCAAGCCCGTCGGCATCTGCGGAGAGGCTGCGGCCGACCCGCTGCTGGCCGTGGTGCTGGTCGGCCTCGGCGCGACCAGCCTCTCGATGGCGCCCGCGGCCCTCGCCGACGTGCGCCAGATGCTTCTCGGCCGCACTCTCGACGAGGCCAGGCAGCTCGCCGACGCCGCACTCGACGCAGACGACGCAGCATCCGCTCGACGCGCCGTGGCACAGCTCACGGCGTCCCTTCCTCAGCACTGAATCCCCTCACCAGAAAAGAGACGACATCATGACGACGACGTCATCAGCCGCCAAGCCCGGCGGCCTCCGCGTGGGCGTGCAGCGTTTCGGCACGTTCCTCTCGGGCATGATCATGCCGAACATTCCCGCGCTGATCGCGTGGGGCATCATCACCGCGTTGTTCATCGACGTCGGCTGGACGCCGAACGCGCAGCTCGCCACCATCGTCGGACCGATGATCCACTACCTGCTGCCGATCATCATCGCCTACACGGGCGGCACGATCGTGTACAAGACCCGCGGCGGCGTCGTGGCGGCGATTGCCGTGATGGGCGTCATCGCCGGCTCCGACTTCCTGATCGCCCAGTACAACGCAGAACTCCTCGCAGCGGACCCTGATGCGAAGACCCTCGGCGAGATCCACATGTTCATCGGCGCGATGATCATGGCTCCGCTCGCGGCCTACACGATGAAGTGGCTGGACTCCTTGTGGGAGGGGAAGATCAAGCCGGGCTTCGAGATGCTCGTGAACATGTTCTCGGCGGGCATCTGGGGCTTCGTGATGGTCATCGTCGGGTTCTACCCGGTCGCCTGGCTCGTCAACGGCATCATGAACGTGCTGTCCACCGTCGTGAACTGGCTGGTCGACACCAACCTGCTCCCGCTCACGAGCATCATCATCGAGCCGGCGAAGGTCTTCTTCCTCAACAACGCCATCAACCACGGCGTGCTCACGCCGCTCGGCACCCAGCAGGCGACGGAGAGCGGAAAGTCGATCCTGTTCCTGCTCGAGGCCAACCCCGGTCCCGGTGTCGGGCTGCTCCTGGCGTTCACGCTGTTCGGCATCGGCGCCGCTCGCGCTTCTGCCCCGGGCGCCGCCGTGATCCAGTTCTTCGGCGGCATCCACGAGGTCTACTTCCCCTACGCGCTGATGAAGCCCGTCCTGATCGTCGCCCTGATCGCTGGCGGCATGACGGGCGTGACGACGAACATGCTGTTCGGCACCGGACTCAGACGTACCGGACCGACTACATCGGCGTGATCCTCTCGGTGATCCTGTCCGCCGCCGTGACCTTCATCATCGCCACGTTGATCCTGCGCGCCAGCCGCAAGAAGGATCTCGAGAAGGAGGACGCGTTCGCTGCGGCCGTCGCGCAGACCGAGGCCAACAAGGGCAAGTCGTCCGATGCGCTGAGCGGTCTCGTCGCCAAGACGACCGAGACGACCACCACGGCCGTCGCCACCGCGCCGATCACGAGCATCGTGTTCGCGTGCGATGCCGGCATGGGCTCCTCCGCGATGGGGGCGAGCGTGCTGCGCAACAAGTTCAAGAAGGCCGGCATCGAGGATCTGAAGATCGTCAACCAGGCCATCGCGAACCTCGACGGCACGGCCGACGTGGTGATCACCCAGCAGCAGCTGACCGACCGCGCGAAGGCCCAGTCGCCGAACTCGCTCCACATCTCGGTCGACAACTTCATGAACTCCCCGAAGTACGAGGAAGTCGTCCAGATGGTCCAGGACCAGCGAAAGGAAGCATGATGAGTGTTCTCACCCTCGGCCAGATCCGCATCCACCCGGGCTCCGTCTCGCAGGACGCGGCCCTGCAGGAGGCGACCGACATCCTCGTGACGGCCGGCGCGGTGACCCCCGCCTACATCGACGCCATGCGTCAGCGCGAGGTGACCGTGTCGACCTACATGGGCAACGGCCTCGCGATCCCGCACGGCACGAACGAGATGAAGGACACGATCCTCGCCTCTGCTCTCTCCGTCGTCCGCTACGACGGCGGCGTGGACTGGGCCGGCGAGCAGGCGAACTTCGTGATCGGCATCGCCGGACGCGGAGACGAGCACCTCGAGATCCTGTCGCAGATCGCGATCCTGTTCTCCGACGATGACGATGTCGCGAAGCTCAACGCCGCCGCCACTCCCGACGAGCTGTACGCGCTGCTGTCGGCGGTGAACGAGGGATGAAGGCCGTCCACTTCGGCGCAGGGAACATCGGCCGCGGGTTCGTCGGGCTGCTCCTGCACGAGGGCGGCTACGAGGTCGTCTTCTCAGACGTCGCGGACGCGCTCGTCGACGCCATCAATGGTGCTTCGCAGTACACGGTTCGCGAGGCGGGCCCCGGCGGCGTGAACCGGGTCGTCACCGGGTTCCGGGCGGTCAACAGCCGCCTGGACCCCGACGGCCTCGCCGACGAGATCGCCTCCGCGGACGTGGTCACGACCGCGGTCGGCCCCACCGTGCTGCGCTTCGTCGCTCCGGCGATCGTCGAGGGGCTTCGCCGGCGGAGCGCGGATGCCGCGCCCCTCCAGGTGATGGCCTGCGAGAACGCGATCGGCGCGACCGATCAGCTGCGCGACGAGGTCGTGGGGGCAGCAGGAGCGGATGCCGCTGCACTCGTCGCGCGCGCGGTCTTCGCCAACACCGCGGTCGATCGCATCGTTCCCGCACAGCCCGCTGGAGCCGGTGTCGATGTGACGGTCGAGCCCTACTTCGAGTGGGCGATCGAGTCAGGCCCCTTCGAGGGAGATCTGCCGTCGATCCCCGGTGCGCACTTCGTCGACGACCTCGCTCCCTACATCGAGCGCAAGCTCTTCACGGTGAACACCGGGCACGCGGCCACGGCGTACTTCGGGGCGCGAGCCGGCCTCGAGCGCATCTCGGACGCGCTCGCCGATCCGCGGATCGCCGCGCAGGTCTCCGCTTGCCTGGAGGAGACCTCCGCCGTGCTGGTGGCCGAGCACGGCCTGGACCCGGCTGAACTCGCCGAGTACCGGGCGAAGATCCTCGACCGCTTCCGCAACCCCGAACTCGTCGACACTGTGCAGCGCGTCGGCCGTCAGCCGCTGCGCAAGATCTCGCGGCACGAGCGGTTCATCGGCCCCGGCGCGATGGCGGCCGAACGCGGGCTGTCGTCGGCAGCGCTCACGGCGGCGGTCGCCGCCGCCCTCGAGTTCGACGATCCGGCCGACGAGCAGTCGGTCGAGCTCCAGGAGCGGCTGCGCATCGAGGATGCCGTGACGTTCACGGCATCCGCTACGGGCCTCGACCCCGAGCATCCGCTGTTCGCGGCGATCCGCGATGCCGTGATCGCCCGCCAGGAGGCCATCATGGTGTGATGAGCACCTACGCGATCGTCGGGGCGGGTCCTTCGGGGCTCGCCTCTGCGCGTGCACTGAGCCGACGAGGCATCCGCGTCGAGGGTTACGAGGCCTCGCACGGGGTCGGCGGACTCTGGGACATCACGAATCCGCGGAGCACCGTGTACGAGTCCGCTCATCTGATCTCGTCTCGCACGACCACCGAGTTCGCCGAGTTCCCCATGCGCACGACCGTCGACTATCCCGGTCATCGTGTGCTGCTCGAGTACTTCCGCGACTACGCCGAGCACTTCGGCCTGACATCTCTGTTCCGCTTCGGCACCACGGTCACCCGGCTCGAGCCTCGCGACGGCGGCTGGGATCTCACGAGCACGGGCCCAGACGGCCAGCGCACCCGCCGATACGACGGCGTGGTGCTGGCCAACGGCACTCTCGCGCACCCGAACCTCCCGACTTTCGCCGGAGAGTTCTCGGGCGAGATCCTGCACACCTCCGACTACAAGAGCGCCGGACAGTTGGCCGGCAAGAGGGTGCTGCTGATCGGCGCGGGCAACTCCGGTTGCGATATCGCGGTGGATGCCGTGCACCGGGCCGCCTCCGTCGACATGAGTGTGCGGCGCGGCTACTACTTCGTGCCGCGGTACCTCTTCGGCCGGCCCAGCGACACCCTCAACCAGAGACGGCCGCTGCCGCCGCGCATCAAACAGGCGGTCGACAGCCGGGTGCTGAAGGCGTTCACCGGCGACCCCGTGCGCTTCGGATTCCCGAAGCCCGACTACCGCATCTACGAGTCGCATCCGATCGTGAACACGCTCATCCTGCACCACCTGGGTCAGGGAGACCTGCGGGTCCGCCCCGACGTGGAGCGGTTCGACGGCACCGCCGTGCGCTTCCGCGACGGCACCTCCGGCGAGTACGACCTCGTGCTCCTGGCCACGGGGTACACGCTCGACTACCCCTTCGTCGACCGCGCCCATCTGCACTGGCAGGGCGCATCCCCCCGGCTGTTCCTGAACATGTTCCCGGTGTCGTTCAACGGCCTGTTCGTGATGGGCATGATCGAGGCCTCTGGCATCGGCTGGCAGGGACGCTACGAGCAGGCCGAACTGCTGGCGGCATATCTCGACGCGGCTCCCGAGAACGCCGCCGCCTTCCGTGATCGCGTCACCGGTGAACCCTGGCCTGACGTCACCGGCGGCTATCACTACCTCGGCCTCGACCGGATGGCCTACTACGTGAACAAGGACGCCTATCGCGCGGCCGTCAGACGCGAGAAGGCGGCGCTCGTGACGTGACCTGCTGAGGTCGCGCCTCAGCCGAGGACGCTGTCGAGCAGCGGATTCAGGTGCCGGGTGCCGAGCACGCTGGATGCCGAGCGGGCGCCGGCAGCCAAGGCGTCGGAGACCGATGCCCCGGACAGGCTCGCGTCGAGCACACCGGCGAGGAACGCGTCCCCCGCGCCGTTCGTGTCGACGACCTCGACGGGCACCGCTCCGACGCGATGCTCGACGCCGTCGGCATCCACCGCGACAGCGCCGTCGGCCCCCAGGGTGCACACCGCGAGGGTCGCCCCCGCCGTGATGCACGAACGCAGGAACGCCACCGGGTCGTCGAGCCTGTCTGCGTTGCAGAACACCGCATCGGCTGCCTCGAGGAAAGGACGGTGGAACTCCGCCTCGCCGTCGTAGTCGTGCACGTCGACCCAGATCGGCCGCCCGGTCTCGAGTGCCGTCGGCAGCAGTCGCAGCGGCTCCGCGGCGAGGTCGAGGACGATCGCATCAGCTGCCGCCATCGCCGATCGGAGCTCGTCGTCATCAGCGCCATCCGTCGTCGAAGGAGACGCCAGATACAGCGACACGCGCCCGCCCTGACGCGTCATCAGGTTCAGATGCCGCTCGGTCACCTCCGCACCTCCCCAGCGGGTCGGCACACCGGCATCCGCCAGCGCAGCCCGAACCCGGCCGCCGTGCTCGTCCGAGCCGGCGAGCGCGTACAGGAGCACCGAGCGTCCCAGAGAAGTCAGACTCAGCGCCTTGCCGGCGCTGGTGCCGCCCACCGTGTCCCAGGTCTCCTCCGCGAACTGCATGTGCGGCACGGGCTCGGGCAGCCGGTCGAGCACGACGATCGAGTTCCACGATGCGGGGCCGGCGATGAACACGGAGACGGCAGACATGCCCCCATCCTGACAGCTCGAGCTGGGTCCCTGCGCGTGTCGAAGGGTCAGCCGATTCGCTTGATCAGCGCGTCGACGGTCATTCCGTAGTCGATGCGCACGACGGGCAGAGCGAGCTTGTCGGTGCCGATCGTCACCAGCCCCGGTTCGATCGTGCGGGCCATCTCGTACCCGGCTTGCGCGACGCCCTGCTTGGCGGTGTCGTTGTAGTGCCCGAAGGGATACGCCATCACCTCACGGACGCCGAGGATGTCACCGGAGGCGTTCAGGTCGGCGGCGATCTGGTCGGCGGTCCAATTGACCATCCGCCCCTTGCCGTTGTCGCCCGCCTGATGCATGTCGTTGGTGTGCGAACGACGCTGCACGTAGATCGAGGGAGCCGGGTCCTGCCGGTAGGCGGTGATCATGAACGAGGTGGACAGCAGCTTGTACTTGTCGATCACCGGGACGGCGAGGTCGAACCAGCTCTGATCGGCATCGTCGTCGGTGATGATCACCGAGTGGGCGGGCAGGAACAGCCGACCGTCGATGAACGCGCTCAGCTCGTCCCACGTGGGCATGTAGAAGCCGCTCGAGGCGATGTGGCTCATCTGCGCCTCGAAGTCGCCGATGTACGCGTAGTTGCCCCGCAACCAGCCCGATTCGCCCTCGGCCTTCGCCGTGAACTGGTGGTACATCAGGATCGGGATCTGCGCGTTCTCGGCGACGTTCTGCTCGGGCGTCATCCAGCCTGCGAACAGCTGCACCTGCTGATCGACGCACACCACCGCGTCGGCGCCGTTGACGCGCGCAGCCTGGTCGAAGACGGTCGCGGCAGCCTCGGTCGGGTACCAGCCGCCGAAGACGAACCCGTCGCGAGCGGGAATCGGCAGCCCCTGGTACAGAGCGTTCTGCCGCTGCAGCACGGGATCCGACGGCGCGCCTTCTCCCGCGAAGGTCAGTGCGCACGCGAGCGGGTCATCCGCGTCGTACAGCAGCTGCTCCACGGGACTCAGTGGTGGGTGCTCGATCGCACCGGCCTCCGAACGCGGCACGACAGGCTCGCGCGCCGCCGTCCACGCGAACGCTGCGGCCGCTCCTCCTCCCAAGACCACGACGGCACTGACGATGATCGCGACGACCTTGAGCCGTCGCCTCCCCCCGGTGGCCACGATCTAGACGTCGAAGCCTTCTGCGATCATCTCGACCAGCTCTTCGCGTTCCTCGACCGGCAGGAATGCGGCCGCGGCCGCATTGAACTGGAAGGTCTCGAGGTCGTCGAGGTCGTACTCGAACGCCTCGACGAGAAGAGCGAGCTCGCGCGTGAGCGAGGTCGCGCTCATGGTGCGGTTGTCGACGTTCACGGTGACGGCGAAGCCCAGCTGGTACAGCAGGTCGAAGGGGTGATCCGCGAGCGTCCTGCCCCACTTCTCGATCGCTCCGGTCTGAAGATTCGACGACGGCGAGAGCTCGAGCGGGATCTCGCGATCGCGCACCCAGCGGGCGAGGTCGCCGAACTGCACCTGCACCTCGTCGCCCTCTTCGGTGATCACCTCGAGGTCCTCGGCGATGCGAACGCCGTGTCCGAGCCGCAGCGCACGGCCGTCGAGCAGCGCGGAGCGGATCGAGGCGAGGCCGGCGGCTTCGCCTGCATGCACGGTCACCGGGAAGAAGTTCTCGGCGAGGTAGTCGAAGGCCGCGCGATGGTTGGAGGCGGGGAATCCGTCTTCGGCACCGGCGATGTCGAAGCCGACGGCGCCGCGGCCGCGGAACGAGACGGCGAGTTCGGCGATCTCGCGCGACCGGTCGGCATGGCGCATCGCCGTGATGAGCTGCCCCACGCGGATGCTGCTGCCGGCGCGATCCGCGGCGTCCTCGCCCTCTTCGATACCCTGCTGCACGGCCTCGACCGTCTGCTCCAATGTCAGACCACGGCTCAGGTGCTGTTCGGGCGCCCACCGCACCTCGCCGTAGATGACGCCGTCGGCAGCGAGGTCCTCGACGAACTCGCGAGCGACCCGCGTGAGCCCCTCCTGCGTCTGCATGACGGCCGTCGTGAGGTCGAAGGTCTTCAGGTACTCCACGAGTGAGCCCGAATCGCTCTGCGACGCGAACCACTTGCCGAGCGCGGCCGGGTCGGTCTCCGGTACCTCGAGGCCGATGGCATCTGCCAGTTCGATGATCGTGGACGGGCGGAGGGCGCCATCGAGGTGGTCGTGCAGAGACACCTTCGGGAGGCTGCGCAGGGACGCGCCCTGAATGGTGACGTCGCCGTTCGCGTCGATCGACATGGAATTCCTCTCGGTCGCGGATTCGCTCAGTTCAGGCTAGCGGTCAGCGGGTCACGCCGTGATGCGCTCACGCACGATCGGCCCCGCCGCCGGAGCGGCGTCTCCGACTTCCCACGCGCCATCGAGCGCGTCGAGCGCGCGCGGGAAACGCGCCTCGTCGGCCGCCGACAGCGTGAACAGCGGCTGGCCAGCGACCACGCGGTCGCCCGGCTTGGCGTGCAGGTCGATGCCGGCTTCGAAGATCACCGGGTCCTCGGCGCGAGCGCGTCCGGCGCCGAGGCGCCAGGCGGCGATGCCGAACGGCAGAGCGTCCATGCGCGACACGACGCCGTCAGCCGCGGCCGTCACGACGTGCGTCTCGCGCGCCGTGGGCAGCGCGGCATCCGGATCTCCGTCCTGGGCGCGGATCATGGCCTTCCAGCTGTCCATCGCACGGCCGTCGTCGAGCGCCTTCTCGACATCGGCATCGGGCTGGCCGGCGAGCGCCAGCATCTCGCGGGCGAGCGCGATCGTGAGCTCCCGCACATCGCCGGGGCCACCACCGGCCAGGATCTCCACCGATTCACGGACCTCGTTGGCGTTGCCGATCGCGAGGCCGAGCGGCACGTTCATGTCTGTGAGCAGCGCGGTCGTCGCGACGCCAGAGTCGGTGCCGAGCGCCACCATCGTGCGGGCGAGCTCCCGGGCGCGGTCGATGTCCTGCATGAAGGCGCCCGAGCCGAACTTCACGTCGAGCACGAGAGCGTCGGTCCCCTCGGCGATCTTCTTCGACATGATGCTCGAAGCGATCAGCGGGATCGCCTCGACCGTGCCGGTGACGTCGCGCAGCGCATAGAGCTTCTTGTCGGCGGGGGCGAGGCCGGAGCCCGCGGCGCAGATCACCGCGCCGACGTCGCTCTGCATCTGGGCGAACATCTCGTCGTTGCTGAGCGCTGCACGCCAGCCGGGGATGGACTCGAGCTTGTCGAGCGTGCCCCCGGTGTGCCCGAGACCTCGGCCCGACAGCTGCGGCACCGCGACACCGAAGACGGCGACCAGCGGGGCGAGCGGGAGAGTGATCTTGTCGCCCACTCCGCCCGTGGAGTGCTTGTCGACCGTCTTCTTGCCGAGACTCGCGAAGCTCATCCGCTCCCCCGACGCGATCATCGCGTCGGTGAGCACTCGGATCTCGTCGCGCTCCATGCCGCGCTGGAACACGGCCATCGCGAACGAGGCCATCTGGGCGTCCGACACGTAGCCGCGCGTGTAGGCATCGACCATCCACCGCAGCGCGGGCTCGGTGACGACGCCCCCGTCGCGCTTGGCACGGATGACGTCTACGGCGTCGAAGGGTTCAACGCTCATCGGGCGTCCTCCAGGTCTCGGGGGCCGAACGCGTCCGGCAGTACTTCGTCGATGGTGCGGATGCCGGAGACGGTCTCCAGCAGCATCCCGGGCATGGCGTGCTCGAAGAGCAGCTGGCGGCAACGACCGCACGGCATGATCGTCTCTCCGTCGTTGTTGACGCACACGAACGCGACGAGCTTGCCGCCGCCAGACATGTGCAGGTCGCCGACCAGCGCGCACTCGGCGCACAGAGTCACCCCGTATGAGGCGTTCTCGACGTTGCATCCGGCGACGATGCGTCCGTCGCCGACCAGCGCGGCGGCGCCGACGCGATAGCGCGAATAGGGCGCGTAGGCCTTGGTCATCGCGTCGGTCGCCACCTGACGCAGCTCATCCCAATCGATGTCGGTCATGTCTCTCCTAGGACTTGATGTACGGCTCGCCGTCGGCGGCCGGCGGGCGCGAACGCCCGACGAGACCGGCGACAGCGAAGATCGTCACGACGTACGGAAGCATCAGCATGAACTGGCTCGGCACCGGAGAGCCGATCACGCTGAGCACGCCCTGCAGGTTGGTCGCGAAGCCGAACAGGAGAGCCGCCAATGTCGCCTTGATCGGGTCCCACTTGCCGAAGATCACGGCGGCGAGCGCGATGAAGCCGGCGCCCGCCGTCATCTCCGGGTTGAACCGGGGCACGGAGACCAGCGTGTAGAACGCGCCGCCCATGCCCGCGATCGCACCCGCCATCAGAACGTTCATGTAGCGGGTGCGCGCCACGTTGATGCCCACCGTGTCAGCGGCCTGCGGGTGCTCACCCACGGCCCGCATCCTCAGGCCCCAGCGAGTGCGGTACATGCCGTACCAGACCACGAACACGACGGCGTACATCAGATACACGACGATGGTCTGCTTGAACAGGATCGGACCGAGGATCGGGATCTCGCTGAGCAGCGGGATCGGCAGGACCGGGAACGGCGTCACCGTGTTCAGCGTCGCCTGGTTGGGCGCGAGGACCTGACGGAACAGGAAGGTCGTCACGCCGATCACGAGCACGTTGAGCACGACGCCGACGATGACCTGATCCACGTGATAGGTGATCGCGAAGACGCCGAGGATCAGCGCGACCAGGACGCCGGCGACCATCGCGGCGATGAGCCCAGCCCACGGTGTGCCCGTCGCGGAGCCGACGATCGCGGCGGTGAACGCCCCCGCGAGCAGCTGGGCCTCGATCGCGATGTTGACGACGCCGGCTCGCTCGCCGATCACACCGCCCAGGGCGCCGAAGATCAGCGGGGTCGCGAGCGCGAGCGCACCGCTGAGGAGTCCGATCATCGGGAGCGTGCCCTTGCTTCCGGCGGCCGCCCAGGCGAGGAACCCGACGATCAGCGCGACCGCGAAGACCGCGGTGAGCCACAGCGGCACGGCGCGGCGGTTCGCCGCCAGCGCCCAGGCCGCTCCCGCGACGACCGCGGCGACGAGCACGGCGACCCACGCCGTCGCGGTGCCCGGCACCACGACGTTCGGCAGTGCGAGAAGCTCGCCACCAGCAGTCAGACGGAACGTCGAGTCCCCCGCACGCGGGATGAAGAGCGGCAGAAGGGCGAACAGCACGGTGATGACCGTGAAGATGACCGGCGTCTTCCAGGAGACGACGGCGACGGTACGGGGCTCTGCATCGAGAGTCACAGCGGTCATGCGGCCACCTCCTTCTTCGCGGCGCGGCGCTGTCGGCGGGTCGTCCGACCGGGCTGCGGCAGTCCGAACATCGCCCGCACGAGCGGCGGAGCGGCGATGAACAGCACGATCAGCGACTGCACGACGAGGACGATCTCGATCGGAACGCCCTGGGACGCCTGCATCGTGAAACCTCCGGTCTTGAAAGCGCCGAAGAGCAGGCCCGCCCACAGGATGCCGAGCGGCCGCGAACGACCCAGCAGGGCGACGGTGATGGCGTCGAAGCCGATACCGGCGTCGATGCCGCCGCTGAAGCCCTTCGGCTCCGTGCCGAGCACCTGGCTGACGCCCGCGAGGCCCACCAGCGCACCGGCGATGAGCATCACGGTGAAGTACATGCGACCGACCGAGATGCCTGCCGTGCGAGCGGCGGCAGGGTTCTCGCCCACCGCGCGGAATCGGAAGCCCAGGCTCGAGCGCTCGAGCAGCCACCAGGTGATCGCGACCGCGATCAACGCCAGCAGGAAGCCGAGGTGCAGCTTGTACGTGGGGCCGAGGATCAGAGGCAGCACGGCGGACTCCGCCATCGGCGCGGTCTTCGGGTTGTTCGAGCCCGGCGCCTGCAGCAGCCCCTGGGTCGCCAGCATCCAGGCCAGGAGGTAGAACGCGATGTGGTTGAGCATGATCGTGACGATCACCTCGTGCGCACCGGTGCGCGCCTTGAGCAACCCTGCGATGCCCGCCCAGATCGCGCCCGCGACCACGCCCGCCACGAGTGCGGCGATCAGGTGCAGGGGGAAGGGCAGGTCCCAGGCGGTCGCGACGTAACCGGCGGCAGCAGCGGCCATCAGCATCTGCCCCTGGCCGCCGATGTTGAACAGGCCGGCGCGGAAGGCCAGCCCCACGCCCAGTCCGGCCGCGATCAGCGGCGTGGCGAACTTGAGCGTCTCGGTCAGCGGACGGATGCCGATCGCGAACGAGTCTGCGTTGAAGTTGTAGATCGACCCGCGGAACAGGGCCGAGTACGCTCCTCCGACGGCGCTGCCGATCGCACTGAAGGTGTCCATGGGTGCGGCGAAGAAGTAGCCCGCCGCAGCCTGGACGGCGGGGTCGGTCAGAGCGATCATCAGGGACCCGACGATGACGGCGACGAGCACGGCGAGCACCGACACGAGCGCGTTTCCGTTGACGATCTCGGTGAGGGTCTTGCGCCACTTCGAGGGCGCCGGCGCCTGCGGCGCGATCTGCGGCGCCGGCTGGGTCTGAGCGGCGGTCATGCCTGTGCTCCTTCGTTCACGGCGGCGCCCGCCATCATCAGGCCGAGGGTGTCGCGCGGTGTGTCACCGGGGACGATGCCCACGATCCGGCCGCGATACATGACCAGGATGCGATCGGCGAGGGCGGACACCTCGTCGAGCTCTGTGGAGACCACGATCACGGGAACGCCGGCATCGCGCGTCTCGATCACGCGCTTGTGGATGAACTCGATCGATCCGACGTCTACGCCTCGAGTGGGCTGGGCGGCGACGAACAGCGAGAGATCGCGGCTCAGCTCGCGTGCCAGCACGATCTTCTGCTGGTTGCCTCCGGAGAGGCGGCCAGCCGCTTGAGTCGGTCCCTGCGTGCGGATGTCGAACTCCGCGATCTTCGCCTTCGCGAACTCGTCACGGGCCTTCAGCTGCAATGCGCCGTTCTTGACGAACGGCGCGCCGTTCGAGCGATCCAGCATGAGGTTCTCGGCGATCGAGAACTCCTTGACGAGTCCGTCGACACCGCGATCTTCCGGGACGAATCCGACACCGGCGTCGAGGATCTGTCGCACGTTGCGCCCGACGAGCTCTTCGCCGTTCAGGCGGATGCTGCCTCGAACCCTGTCCTGAAGACCCATCAGAGCTTCGGTGAGTTCGGTCTGGCCGTTTCCCTGAACGCCGGCGATCGCGAGCACCTCACCGCCGCGAACCTCGAACGACGCCTCGTCGACGAGCACGGCGCCGGCGGCGTCGGTCACCGTCAGGTTCTCGACCACGAGAGAGTTGCTGCGCAGCTTCGGCGCATCTTTGTGCACGGTGAGCTCGACCGCCCGACCGACCATGAGCGAGGCGAGCTCCGTGTTCGACGCGGTCGGAGACGCCTCGCCGACGACCTTGCCGAGACGGATCACCGTGATGCGGTCTGCGACCTCGCGGACCTCGCGGAGCTTGTGCGTGATGAACACGATCGCCGTGCCGCGTTCGCGCAGCTGGCGCATCGTCGCCATGAGCTCGTCGGTCTCCTGCGGGGTGAGCACGGCGGTGGGCTCGTCGAAGACGAGGATGCTGGCGTCCCGCGCCAGCGCCTTGATGATCTCGACGCGCTGCTGGACGCCGACGGGGAGATTCTCGACGACGGCATCCGGATCGACGTCGAAGCCGAAGCGGTCGGAGATCTCCTTCACCTGACGGCGCGCGGCGGCGAGGTCGAGGCGGCCTCCGGCTGTCGTCTTCTCGTGGCCCAGCATTACGTTCTCGGCGACGGTGAACACCGGCACGAGCATGAAGTGCTGATGCACCATGCCGATGCCGGCCTTCATCGCGTCGCCGGGACCCGCGAAGTGCTGGACGACGTCGTCGATGAGTATCTGTCCCTCATCGGCCTGATACAGCCCGTAGAGCACGTTCATCAGGGTCGACTTCCCGGCGCCGTTCTCACCGAGAAGGCAATGGATCTCTCCGGGTTGGACGACCAGATCGATGTGGTCGTTGGCCGTCAGCGCGCCAAACCTCTTCGTTATTCCGCGCAGCTCGAGCTTCATGTGTCCGATCCTATTCATGCCGTCGTCGTCTGCGCGGAGATCGCCCGCGCAGACGACAGCGGGGAGGCCGACTGGGCCGGCCTCCCCGTTGTTGCTTGCTGTTACTCGCTCAGGTAAGACGTGACGGTGATCTTGCCGTCGATGATCTCCTGCTTGATCGCGTCGACCTTCTTGACCAGTTCCGCGTCGACCTTGCTCTCGAAGTTGTGCAGCGGAGCGATGCCCACGCCCTCGTTGTCGAGCGTGCCGATGTAGGCGTCACCGCTGAAGCTGTCGTCGGCGCTGGCCATGACGGCCTCGTAGGTCGACAGGTCCATGGCCTTCAGCACCGAGGTGAGCACGAAGTCGGCCGTGGTCGGGTCGGTGTTGAACAGGTCGGCGTCGGCGCCGATCAGGGCGATGTCCTTGCCGGAGTCCTTGATGGCCTGCAGGCCGGACTGGTAGATCGGGCCGCCGACCGGGAAGAGCACGTCGACACCCTGGTCGATGATGTTCTGCGCCGTGGTCTTGGCGTCCTGGTTGGCCTCGAAGCCACCGGTGAAGGAACCGGTCGTGCCGTCCCAGCCGACGACCTCGACGGCGGTGCCGTTCTCGGTGTTGTAGTAGTCGACGCCCTGCTTGAAGCCGTCCATGAAGATCGTGACGGTCGGGAACTCCATGCCGCCGTACGTGCCGACCTTCGCGGTCTTGGTGTAGCCGGCCGACAGGTAGCCCGCGAGGAACGCGGCCTGCGCCGTGTCGTAGAGCAGCGGCTTGACGTTGTCGGGCTTGCTGTCGCCGCCCGCGTCGTCGACAAGGATGAAGTCGGTGTCGGGGTTCGCCGTCGCGGCGTCGACCGTCGCCTGCGACAGCGCGAAGCCGACGGACACGATGGCGTTGCAGCCCTCGGACACCATGTTGTCGATGTTGGGACCATACTCGGTCTCGGCGTTCGACTCGGCCTTCTTCAGCGTGGCGCCGAGCTCGTCCGCGGCCTTCTGCGCACCTTCGTAGGAGAGCTGGTTGAACGACTTGTCATCGAAGCCGCCCGCGTCGGAGACGATGCAGGGGGTGAAGTCGGAGGCGGCGGGATCGCCCGAACCGCCCGGCTTGTCGGTGGGTGCCTGGCCGCAGCCGGCGAGTGCGAAGACGACGCTGGCAGCGACTGCCGCGCCGAGAAGCTTCTTGGTGGTGGAGATGGTCAACTGATGCCTCCCTCAACGATCCCGCGGCCCTCGCGGATCGCTCAAAGTTACCCAGTGTTTCGACGTTTGGGCACACCCAGTTCGCGCGCGCAGACGAATGGTTACAAAGCCGAGATCAATCCAACAGATGAGCATGCAAGCGTGCTCATCAGAGCACGTCGCCGCGTCCGGTGAGTTTGAGCGACTCGACCACGCCCTTGACCCGCTGTGCGTGTTCGACAGTGGTCACCAGCAGGGCGTCCGGGGTGTCGACCACCACGATGTCCTGCACTCCGATCAGGCTGATCACGCGGCTCGTCTGGCTCACCAGGATGCCGCTCGCGGCGTCGGACAGCACCCTCGCCTTCGGGCCGAGCACGGCGAGGTCGTTCTTCCGGCCGTTGTTGATGAGCTTGGTGAGGGAGGCGAAGTCCCCCACGTCGTCCCAGTCGAAGTGGCCGGGGACGACGGCGAGGCGTCCGCGCTTCGCCGCCGGCTCCGCGACCGCGTAATCGATGGCGATCTTCTTCAGGCGGGGCCAGATCCGGTCCACGGCGGGCCCGCGCTGCTCGCGGTCGTCCCACGCCTCGGCGAGTTCCACGAGCCCGGCGTACAGCTCGGGCTCGTTCTCGGCCAGTTCTTCGAGAAGCACGCTCGCCTTGGCGATGAACATGCCCGCGTTCCAGAGATAGCTGCGATCCGCCACGTATGCCTTGGCGGTCTCGAGATCGGGCTTCTCCACGAAGCTCTCGACCAGCGACGCCTCCCTGGCGCCGTCGACGACGAGCTCCTCCCCCTGCTTGATATAGCCGAATCCGACGGCGGGCTCGGTCGGCATGATGCCGATCGTGCAGATGTAGCCCTGACGCGCGACCTCGACGGCGTCCCGCACGGCGAACTCGAACACCCGGGTTCCGCGGATCACATGGTCCGCGCTGAACGATCCGATGATGACGTCCGGGTCGCGGCGATGCAGGATCGCGGCGGCGAGTCCGATCGCGGCCGCCGACTCGCGCGGCTCGGATTCGAGGAAGACATTGAGGTCGGGGATGCCGGGAAGCTGCTCCTCGACGGCGGCGCGATGCGCCCGGCCCGTGACGACTGCGATCCGATCGTGCCCCGCGAGCGGCTCGAGCCGATCCCACGTATCACGCAGCAGCGAGTGACCGGAGCCGGTGAGATCATGCAGGAACTTCGGAGCATCGGCGCGCGACAGCGGCCAGAGCCTGCTGCCGATGCCTCCGGCGGGGATCACTGCGTAGAAGTCCTTGATCGGTTGAGTCACCTGGCCAGAGTACTCGGCGCCACCATGTCGACAGGCTCTCGACACCATGCAGAAAACCTCTCGACATCGAGACAGTTAGGGTGTCCTTCGTCGCTCACAGCGATCTGGCAGGAATAGGATGGACACCGATCGGCCGTGCCTGTTGTCTTCTCAGGCTCACACTTGGACCACGCAGTGCACGCGACCGAGTCACTTCGATCCAGGGAGGACGACCGTGTCCACAAGCGCTCGCTTGACACCGTCGATTTCGGAAACCACGTCCAAGTCTCCACGCGGCACCCTCTACCGGGGTCGCGAAGGCATGTGGTCGTGGGTGCTTCACCGCATCACCGGAGTCGCCATCTTCTTCTTCCTATTGGTGCACGTGCTCGACACGGCACTGATCAGGGTGTCGCCGGAGGCGTACAACGCCGTGATCGGCACCTATAAGAACCCGATCATGGCGCTGGGCGAAGTCGTTCTCGTCGCGGGCATCGTGTTCCACGCGATGAACGGTCTGCGCATCATCGCGGTCGACTTCTGGTCTAAGGGCGCCAAGTATCAGCGTCAGCTGTTCTGGGGCGTGCTCCTCGTCTGGGGCATCATCATGGCCGGCTTCGTGCCGCGTCATCTGATGCTCGCGTTCGCCGGATTCGGAGGGGGTCACTGATGACCGCGCAGACCGTCGCCGCGCCCGTCCGCCGACAGCGCCGCTTCAACCTGGAGATGTGGGGCTGGGCCTTCATGCGCCTGTCCGGCCTCATCCTGGTGATCCTCATCTTCGGCCACCTGTTCATCAACCTGATGGTCGGCGAAGGCATCCACGCGCTGGACTTCGCGTTCATCGCCGGCAAGTTCGCCACGCCGTTCTGGCAGTGGTGGGACGTCATCATGCTGTGGCTCGCCCTGATCCACGGCGCCAACGGCATGCGCACCATCGTGAACGACTACGTCACGAACGGCACCGCACGCAAGGTGCTCATCTGGGCTCTGGGCCTCGCGGCCGGACTCCTCATCCTCCTCGGCACCCTGGTGGTCTTCACGTTCGACCCGTGCCTCGGAGTGACCGAGTCGAGCACGCTGTGGGACACCTGCCAGGCCGTGGCTAACTGATAGAAGAAGGCATACGAAAAGTGACTACTGAGGCGCAGGAGTCCGTCGTCCGCGACGGCGTGCACTACCACCAGTTCGACATCGTGATCGTGGGCGCCGGAGGCGCCGGCATGCGCGCGGCCATCGAGGCCGGTCCCGGCGCTCGAACCGCCGTCATCTCGAAGCTCTACCCGACGCGGTCCCACACGGGCGCCGCACAGGGAGGCATGGCGGCGGCGCTCGCCAACGTCGAGGAGGACAGCTGGGAGTGGCACACCTTCGACACCGTCAAGGGAGGCGACTACCTCGTCGACCAGGATGCTGCGGAGATCCTCGCGAAGGAGGCCATCGACGCGGTCATCGACCTCGAGAACATGGGCCTCCCCTTCAACCGCACGCCTGAGGGAAAGATCGACCAGCGCCGCTTCGGCGGTCACACCGCCGAGCACGGCAAGACGCCGGTGCGACGCGCCTGCTACGCGGCCGACCGCACAGGCCACATGATCCTGCAGACGCTGTTCCAGAACTGCGTCAAGCTGGGCATCAACTTCTTCAACGAGTTCTACGTTCTCGACCTGATGACCGTGAAGGATGCGGACGGCAAGACGCAGGTCTCGGGCGTCGTCGCCTACGACCTCTCGACCGGAGAACTGCACGTCTTCCAGTCCAAGGCCGTGATCTTCGCGACCGGCGGCTTCGGCAAGATCTTCAAGACCACCTCGAACGCGCACACCCTGACCGGCGACGGCGTCGGCATCGTGTGGCGCAAGGGACTCCCTCTGGAAGACCTCGAGTTCTTCCAGTTCCACCCGACCGGCCTCGCCGGCCTCGGCATCCTCCTCACCGAGGGAGCCCGCGGCGAGGGAGCGATCCTGCGCAACGCCTCGGGCGAGCGATTCATGGAGCGCTACGCCCCCACCATCAAGGACCTGGCGCCGCGCGACATTGTCGCCCGCTGCATGGTGCAGGAGGTGGCAGAGGGCCGAGGCGCGGGCCCGCACAAGGACTACGTGCTGCTGGACTGCACCCACCTGGGGGCCGAGGTCCTCGAGACCAAGCTCCCGGACATCACCGAGTTCGCGCGCACCTACCTGGGCGTCGACCCCGTGGTGGAGCCCGTCCCGGTGATGCCGACGGCGCACTACGCGATGGGCGGCATTCCGACCAACAACAACGCCGAGGTCCTCGCCGACAACACCACCGTCGTGCCCGGGCTGTATGCGGCCGGCGAGTGCGCGTGCGTCTCGGTGCACGGAGCCAACCGTCTCGGCACGAACTCACTCCTCGACATCAACGTGTTCGGCAAGCGTGCAGGCCGCCAGGCCGTCGAGTACGTCAAGACCGCCGAATTCGTGCCGCTCCCCGAGGACCCGGCCGGATTCGTGAAGGGGATGCTCGAGGGCCTGCGCAACAACCAGGGCACCGAGCGCATCGCCGTGCTGCGCAAGACGCTGCAGGACGAGATGGACAAGGGCGCACAGGTGTTCCGCACTCACGAGTCGCTCGAGCACGTGCTCGGCGTCATCAAGGATCTGCGCGACCGCTACAACAACGTGCACGTCGACGACAAGGGCCACCGGTTCAACACAGATCTGCTCGAAGCCGTCGAACTGGGCTTCCTCCTCGACATCGCCGAGGTCGTCGTCTACGCGGCGCAGAACCGACAGGAGAGCCGCGGCGGGCACATGCGCGACGACTTCCCGAAGCGCGACGACGAGAACTACATGAAGCACACCA